>UCII01000026.1 GCA_900472485.1 Hyphomicrobiales bacterium | reverse complement strand
AAACATGAAACGCTCTAGGACAGCGAGCTATTCCGTTATGGAACCGGATTGGTCCACGCTGCAAAAAGCAAGCCTGGCATCGGCGTTGGCTGCACCGTTAGAGCCGAAAGATTAGTCATACCGCGCCAGGAACTCGGAGACCGTCTTCAGGCAAAGACCCTTCTCTTCGACATGCGGCATGTGGCTAGAATTTTCAAAGAGCACCCACTCGCAACCCCTGACGTGATCGACATAGGGCTTGACCACCAGCGGCGTCGCCTCGTCATATTTGCCCGAGATCAACAAGGTCGGGGCCTCGATGAGCGGAAGCCTGTCTTCGATCGTCCAGTCCTTCATCGTGCCGATGACGTGAAACTCGGTCGGGCCATTCATGTTGCGATAGACGGTATTGTCCTCGTCCATGGTGGTGAAAGTGCGGGCAACCTCCTCCGGCCAGGGCACGACGCGGCAGACATGGCGATCATAAAAGACGCGGGAGGCGACGATATATTCAGGATCGGTGATCGTGCCGGCGCGTTCGTGCTTCAATAACGTATCCTGCACCTCCTGCGGCAGCTCCTCGCGAAGGCGGTTCGCTTCCGCGACCCAGGTATGCATGTTGGCCGGCGAATTGGCGATCACCAGCGCCTTCAGCCCCTTCGGCTGACGCACCGCATGTTCGGCACCCAGCATGCCGCCCCAGGACTGTCCGAGAAAGGCATAGCGACCCTGAATGCCGAGATGCTTCAGCAGGGTGTCCAGTTCATCCAGAAAAAGCGCCGGCGTCCAGAAGTCTGGACCCTCCTCCGGCAGTCGCGTGGACTTGCCGTTGCCGAGCTGGTCGTAGTGGATGACGGCGCGGCCATCGATTTCGGCAATGTCCTTGAAGCTGTCGACATAGTCATGAGTGCAGCCAGGCCCGCCATGGGCGACGACGAGCGGCAACCTGCCGGAATCAAGCGATCCAGTGATGCGGTACCATGTCCGGTATTCGCGAAAGGGCAGAAATGCTTCCTGCATCGGGATTGCGGCCACGTGTCTCTCCATCTTCAGGCTTCGATGGACCAGACCATAACGCGGCCGAAACGGGTGCGGCAGCTATCACAAGTTATAGGATGGCTGTGCGTCCAGCAGCCGATAATGCGTGGCGCGGACGACCGCCTGCGTGCGGTTCTTGGCGCCGAGCTTCTTTGCCGCGGCGTTCAAATGCATGACGACCGTCGGCACCGAGCGATCGATGATGCGCGCAATCTCCTTGGCGGAATAGCCCTCGGCGGAATAGAGCAGGCACTCCCTCTCGCGTTCCGTCAGCCGGATCTTGCCGACACTCAGCGCTGCGGTGTCGAAAAGGGAATAGGCCGTCTCGTGGAAGACATGCGCAAGCAGGTTGAAATCGGCGATATAGCGCAGGGCGTCGCGCTCGAACTCCTTGTTGGCACCGAAGCGAATTCCCGTGACCGTCGCGTAATCGCCGCGAGGCATGTGCACCGGCACGGTGACACCCGTCGACATGTCCCGCTCGCTCAGGTATCGCGCAACGGGAACCGTGTCCTCGCTCATGAAGCGCTTGATCAACGTATCGGCGTCGGGATCATAATTCCAGAAGAACGGCGCCGAAGTCCGTAGCGCCACCTGCTGCACCGGATCGATGCGGAAATAGCCGCGATCGAACCAGTATTCATACATGTCGTCGGAGATGTTCCTGAGCTTCAGAAGCGAAGGGATCATGATCTTGCCGTCGAGGTCGTAGGGAACCGGCGAATAATCGTAGATCAAAGCCTCGAAGCCGATTGCCTTCATGCCCTCGAAAATATGGTCGATGCGGCCGTCCAGCGTCTGATGCGCCGTGAACTGGCGCCTGATGGTTCCGATTTGATCGAACATGCAGCGGTTCCCGTCTGAGCCTGCGACCTCCCAACCTATCACTTCTTATAGCTGGTGCCGAGCGCGGTTTAAGGTAAAAATTTAGCCATGCTCAAATATTGAGCAAGCAGAATCTTTCGCCGGAGTTGTCAATGTGGCGTGAAATTGAGCCGGAGGCGCGGCATGTCGTCGAGGTCGATGGCTACAAGGTGGTCGCCTACAGCTTTGGCAGCGGGCCCGAGACGGTCTTCTGCCTGAATGGCGGCCCGGGCCTGCCCTGCGACTATCTGCGCGAGGCGCATTCCTGCCTGATTGACAAGGGATACAGGGTCGTCGCCTTCGACCAGCTCGGCACCGGCGCCTCAGACCGCCCGACCGACAAGGGTTTGTGGACCATCGGCCGTTATGTCGAGGAGACCGAGGCCGTCCGCAAGGCGCTCGACCTCGGCAAGGTCCATATGCTCGGTCATTCCTGGGGCGGCTGGCTGGCGATCGACTACGCCCTGACCTATCCCGAGAACCTCAAGACGTTGATCCTCGAAGACACGGTCGCCGACATGCCGCACCTGATTTCCGAGCTGGAGCGGCTGCGCGCGGCACTCGGCCCGGAAACGGTCGCGATGATGCAGAAGCACGAGGCGCAGGGCACCTATAATCACCCCGAATATCTCGCCGCCGTCACCATCCTCAATTATCGCCATGTCTGCCGCCTAGCGGAATGGCCGGCACCCGTCCGCCGCTCGCTCGACGATTGGAACATGGGTCCCTACGAGACGATGCAGGGGCCGAACGAATTTCTCTACATCGGCAATCTCAAGGACTGGAACCGCATTCCGGACCTTCCGCAGCTTACCATGCCGGTGCTGATCACGGCGGGCGAACATGACGAGTTGACGCCCGCCTGTGCACTCAGGATGAAGCTTGCCTTGAAGGATGCCGAACTCAAGGTCTTCGCCAATGCCAGTCACATGCCTTTCTACGAGAACCCGCGGGATTACTATCCAGCGCTCCTCGATTTCCTGCACGGCATAGGGAAAGCTGATGCAAGTTAAGGTGATCCAATCCCACCGACGACAAGGGGGCGATCGCCGCCATGCATCGCTATAGATTCGTACTGACACGGCCGCTGCAATTCCTGCCCGTCCTCTTCGGCATCAGCGTCATCACCTTCGTTCTGGTCCGCCTCATTCCCGGCGATCCCGCGCGCAATATCCTCGGTACGCGCGCCACGCCGGCCGCTCTTGCCAGCATCCGCGCGCAATACGGCCTCGATCAGCCGATGTGGCTGCAATATTTCTATTTCATCAAAAACCTCGGCAATGGCGAGATGGGCAAATCGATCCTCTACAAGATCGACGTGCTGCCGCTGATTTCGACGCGGATCGAGCCGACGATCGCACTGGTCGTATCGAGCGTCATCCTGTCGATCCTGATTGCCGTGCCGATGTCGGCGATCGCCGCGCGCAATGTCGGCCGCGCACCCGATCACATCGTGCGCGTCGTCTCGACCTTCGGCATCGGCTTTCCGCCCTTCTGGCTTGGGTTGATGCTGATCATCCTCTTCAGCGTCCAACTCGGCGTCCTGCCGGTCTCGGGCTACGGCTCGACGATCGGCGAGAAGATCGCCCATCTCATCCTGCCGGCTCTCACCGTTGCGCTGTCGCTTTCGACCGTGCTGACCCGCAGCCTGCGGGCGGCCATGATCGAATCGCTTAAATCGGATGTGGCGACTGCAGCCCGTGCCCGCGGCATGCCCGAGGGCATCGTCTTCTGGCGGCATGTGGTGCCAAACTCGCTGGTGCCTTCAATCAATCTGCTCGCCGTCAACATCGGCTGGCTGATCGGCGGCACGGTCGTCGTCGAAAGCGTGTTCGCGCTGCCCGGCATGGGCCAATTGCTGGTGCGCGCCATCTTCTCGCGCGACTACATGGTCGTCCAGGGCGTTGCGATGGTGTTTGCCTGCGCCACCGTGCTGGTCAACTTCCTCGCCGATATCGTGACAGTCACCGTCGATCCTCGGGTGAAACTATGAGCATCGACACGACAGCGACCACATTCCTCGGATGGAACAGATTTTTGGGAAAGCACCTGACGCTGACGCTCGGCGGCGGCATCCTTCTGTTCTTCCTTCTTCTGGCAATCTTTGCGCCACTTGTCGCGCCCTCTAACCCAATCTTCCAGAATGCCGACATGCGTCTGCAGGCACCGTCGTTCCTGCATCCGTTCGGCACGGACAATTTCGGGCGCGACATTCTTTCGCGCGTCATCTGGGGTGCGCGCATCGATCTGCAGATCGCCGTCATCGGCGTGCTTTTCCCCTTTCTGATCGGCACGACGGTCGGCACCATCGCCGGCTTTTTCGGCGGCATTGTCGATGCGCTCTTCATGCGCATCGTCGACATCATCTTGGCCTTTCCCTTCCTTGTGCTGATGCTGGCGATCATCGCTATCCTGGGACCGGGACTGAGCAGCTTCTATATCGCCATGGCGCTCGTGGGTTGGGTATCCTATGCCCGCCTTATCCGCGCGCAGATGCTGGTGCTGAAAGGCAGCGATTATGCTGTTGCTGCCGTCAGCCTCGGCTTCAGCCGTCCCCGCATCATGTTTCGCCATCTGCTGCCGAACGCCATTGCCGGTTCGATCGTCTTTTCGATGTCAGATGCAGTGCTGGTGCTCCTGAGCGGTGCGGCCGTCAGCTATCTCGGCCTCGGTGTTCAGCCGCCGCTTGCCGAATGGGGTGTCATGGTGGCAGAGGGCCAGAGCTTCATCACCACGGCGTGGTGGATCACGCTGTTTCCCGGCCTTTCCATCGTCTGCCTCGCCTTCGGCTTCAGCATGCTGGGCGACGCGCTCGGCGAGCTGCTGGGGGTGCATGAATGAGCGAGCCCCTACTCTCCGTTCGAGACCTCGTGATCAAGGCCCATCTCGACGGCGGTGAACGCACGCTGATCGATGGCGTTTCGCTCGATCTCGGCAAGGGCGAGATTCTCGGCCTCGTCGGCGAGAGCGGCTCGGGCAAGAGCCTCCTGTGCCGCTCGCTGGTGCGGCTGCTACCCTCGTCGCGTCTGAAGATCGAAAGTGGCTCCATCCGGCTCCAAGGGCGGGAGCTCACGGAAATCAGCGATGCCGAGATGCTTGAGGTGCGTGGCGGCGAGATCGGCATGATCTTCCAGAATCCGACGAGCCATCTCGATCCCGTCATGCGCATCGGCGACCAGATCGCCGAAGGCATCCGCTACCATCAGGGGCTCAAAACGCGCGAGGCGCGCGCAGCCGCAACCGAGATCCTGGAGCAGGTCGGCTTTCCTGATCCCAAAAGACAGTATGACAGCTATCCGCACGAGTTTTCCGGTGGGATGCGGCAACGTGCCATGATCGGCGTCGCACTCTCCTGCAATCCGAAGATCCTGATCGCCGATGAGCCGACGACGGCGCTCGACGTCACCATCCAGGCGCAAATCCTCCGGCTGTTGATCGACATTCGCGACAAGCGCGGGCTTTCGATCATCCTCATCACCCATGATCTCGGCATCGTCGCTCAGACCTGCGACAGGATCGCCGTCATGCGCGGCGGCCGGCTGCTCGAACAGGGTCCCAAAAGGACGATCCTCAGCCGGCCTGAAAATCCCTATACGATCGATCTGATCAACAGCCACCCTTCCCTGCCCGACGAAGCGGCGACGACGCAGCCGGAACCCATAAGGCCGGAGAGGTCAGCCAAGCCGCTTCTCGAAATCGATGACCTGCGTGTCGACTTCAGAGTCGGCGGCGGTTTCTTCAAGGGCAGCGGCGCAAAGACGGTCAGCGCCGTTTCCGGCGTCAGCCTGCAGGTCATGCCGGGCGAAACCATCGGCATTGTCGGAGAATCCGGCAGCGGCAAGAGCACGCTTGCCCGTGCAATTCTCGGTCTTACCTCGATTTCCTCCGGCCATGTCACCTTCGACGGTGTCGATCTGACCCAGCAGAAGAGCGCTGGCCTCGCAAGGCTCCGGCGCGAAACAGCCATGGTCTTCCAGGACCCCTTCAACGCGCTCAACCCGCGTCTGACGATCGGCCAGACGCTTGCCGAGGTGCTGAAAGTCCAGGGCAAGATCGCAAAGGCTGACATCCCCGCTCGCATCGGTGAGTTGCTCGATCTCGTCGGGCTGGAACGCGAATTCGCCGATCGCAAGCCGCGCAGCATGAGCGGCGGCCAATGTCAGCGCGCCGGCATTGCAAGGGCACTTGCGGTCGACCCGAAGCTTATCATCGCCGACGAATGCGTGGCAGCACTCGATGTCACCATCCAGGCACAGATTATCGATCTCTTCCGTGAACTGACGCGCAGGATGAACCTGACCTTGATCTTCATTGCCCACGACCTCGCCATCGTGCGCAATCTCTGTGAGCGGACCGTCGTGATGTATCGCGGCGAGATCGTCGAGGAAGGCCGCTCGCCGGAGATCTTTTCCCACCCGAAACATGCCTATACCGCAGCGCTCATTGCAGCCATTCCCGATATCGATCCGGACAGGCCCTTGCATGGCGAACGCGACGCGGCACAGGCCGGGCAGACCCAATCAGCCAAACGCATGCGATAACAACGAAGGGAACGACTTCATGACCAACAAATGGAAGACAATCGGGCTTGCCGCTATTCTCGCCGGCGTGACGCTGAGCGCGAGCTATGCAGAAGCGGCCGGCGTACTGACCATCGGCCGCCGCGAGGACTCGACGACGTTCGATCCGATCAAGACGGCGCAGAATATCGACAACTGGGTGTTCTCCAACGTTTACGACGTGCTGGTGCGCGTCGACAAGACGGGCACGAAGCTGGAGCCTGGTCTCGCAGAAAGCTGGACGACCTCGGATGACGGCTTGACCTATGTTTTCAAGATTCGCGACGCGAAATTTTCCGATGGTTCGCCGCTGACGGCTGACGATGCAGCCTTCAGCCTGCTGCGCATCCGCGACGACAAGGCATCGCTCTGGAGCGACTCATACAAGGTGATAGATACCGCCGTCGCGACTGATCCGCACACGCTGACGATCAAGCTCAAACATGCATCGGCGCCTTTCCTTTCGACACTGGCGTTGCCGAACGCATCGGTCATCTCGAAGGCCGGGATGGAATCGATGGGGCCGGATGCCTATGCGGAAAAGCCGATCGCCTCCGGCGCCTTCTCCGTCGAGGAGTGGCGCCGCGGCGATCGCATCATCCTGAAGAAGAACCCGAATTTCTGGCAGGCCGACCGCGTCAAGCTCGACGGCGTCGAATGGATCTCGGTACCGGACGACAATACCCGGATGCTGAACGTGCAGGCCGGCCAGCTCGATACCGCCATTTTCGTGCCGTTCTCGCGCGTCGAAGAGCTGAAAAAGGACCCAAACCTCAATGTGCTGATCGATCCCTCCACGCGTGAGGATCACCTGCTGATCAATCATTCCCATGGCGACCTCGGCAAGAAGGAAGTCCGCCAGGCCCTGGACATGGCGATCGACAAGAAGGCGATCGTCGACGCCGTTACCTTCCATCAGGGCACCGTCGCCAATTCCTACATTCCCAAAGGCGCCTTGTATTACTATGCGGATAATCCGCAACGCCCCTACGATCCGGAGAAGGCCAAGCAGATGCTTTCGGCAGCAGGCGTCTCCAATCTGACGTTAAAATACCTCATTCGCGCCGGCGATGAAGTGGATGAGCAGACCGCCGTCCTGGTGCAGCAGCAGCTTGCCAAGGCCGGCATTACCGCCAACCTGCAGAAGGTCGATCCGAGCCAGGAATGGGATATGACCATCGCTGGTGACTACGACATTTCCGTCAACTACTGGACCAATGATATCCTCGATCCGGACCAGAAGACGACATTCGTTCTCGGCCACGATTCCAACAACAACTATATGACCAACTACAGGAACGATGCGGTAAAGGATCTCGTCGCCAAAGCGCGGCTAGAGCTGGACCCGAAGAAGCGCGAGCAGATGTATATCGACCTGCAGAAGATGGCAAAGGACGACGTCAACTGGATCGACCTTTACTACAGCCCTTATATCAACGTTGCGCGCAAGAACATCGATAACTTCCATCAAAACCCGCTCGGCCGCTTCTTCCTGGAAGATACGGTCAAGAATTGACACAGCCTCAAGCTCCGCTGTCCACAAGGACAGCGGAGCACAGCTTTGTAAGATGACCCCTTTCGCAAACCCGCGAAGCGGTTATTCTGTCATCTTGATGCAAGGCAAGGATCATTGGCGAATGCACGTGCCGCAAGGTGAATTTCGGGAGCGCATGACGATACTGGGCGACCTTAACGCAGCCTCATTCGTCCCCTGGATCCAGCGTCACGCCAATAAGCTCGGGCTTTCGCAGAGGTTTTTCCATTCCGATGTGGACCGGATCGAACTTGAGGTCACCGGGCCTGTGGAACTGATCGACATGCTGGAAATGGGCTGCTCACTCGGTCCGATCGACGTCTGGGTAGACGAGATTCAGCGCAGGGTCATGAATGGGCCGGAAACATCGCATCTTAGGAATTCCTGATCTATTGCCTTTTATTTAATCATTGTTGCCAATGCGAATTATTTATGCAAAACCTTTAAGCGCTACGGGGATGCAGGCATCGGCGCCTGCCTATGACCAGCGGCGCTAAGCCATTGGTGAAATTAAGAGAGTTAAGGCTATGCCATTTGATGGGATCGGATCCTGGGCGCCAGTCGCCCTTTCCTCTGATCTGCCGCCAGGAACCGTCATACCGGCCTGGACATCGGTTGGCCCGATTGCCCTATGGCGCAGTCAGTCGGGCCGCGCAACTGCATCTTCCGATCGCTGTCCGCATCGCGGAATGAGATTGTCGCATGGCTTCGTCCGCGGCGAAGCGCTGTCCTGCATATATCACGGTTGGAGCTATTCGCTGTCAGGCGGATGCATTCGCATTCCCGCCCATCCGGATCTGCTTCCCCCGGAAACCATCCGCGTCGCCGTCCAGCAGATCGAAGAAGCGGGCGGTATCTTATGGGCAGCCGTCGGACAACCGACAACGCAGCCTCCGCAGCTCGACGAGCTTGTCCCGTTACGCTCTCTGAGCGTGGAAGGGGATGTCGCGGCAATCGAGGCGGCCGCAGGGGCGAAGATCGATGCGAGAGGACTGATCCGCTTGCCTCAATCTCTCTGGATCGGGCTGCTGCTGGCGCCACAGGAAAAGCATACGCTCATTCTTCTCATGATCGATAGGGATCGCAGCCCGGCAGATCGCGTTGCAGCATCCCGGATTGTCGAATCCATCCGCCGCACGGCGGAAGAGCGCCAAAGGGAGAGTGCATGATGAATGGCGGCGCGATGATCGATGAATGGTATCCGGTCGGCCTCTTCAGCCAACTCAGCGAGAAGGGAAACAGGACCTGGCTGATGGGCGAGGCGATCGAGGTCGCCCGCGATCAGGATGGCAATGCCCGCGTGACGACCGCCGAAGGAAGAACCCTCCCCATTCGCGTCCAGTACGGCCATGTCTGGTCCTCCCTCGGAACGCCGGAGAAGGAGCTTTTTGCCATTCCGGAGGCCGACCAGCCGGGTCGCCGCTTCGTCGATGTCGGCGTCGTTCGCGTGCGCTGTTCGCCGCTGCGTGCCGTGGAGAACTTTCTCGACATCGCGCATTTTCCCTTTGTCCACACCGACATCCTCGGCGCAGAGCCACATACGGAGGTCGAAAACTACAAGGTCGAGATCCGCGAGAGCGTCGATGAAGTCTGGGCAACGCAGGTAAAATTCTACCAGCCGCAGGCTGCCAAGTCAGCAACCGGCGGCATCACGACTGAATACATGTACCGCGTGCCGGCCCCGACCTGTTCCGTCCTCTACAAGACATGCCCTCCGCGCCCCAGCGAATGGGACGTCATCACCTTGTTCGTCCAGCCTCTTGCCGAAGACCTTTGCGACGTATGGCCGTGGATGGCGCTCTTCGATGATGAAACGCCGATGACGGACCTCATCCACTTTCAACAGACGATCTTCCTGCAGGATCGTTCGATCCTCGAGAACCAGATCCCCGCGCTTCTCCCGCTCGATCCCGGCATGGAAATTCCGACAAGGGCCGACCTCACCTCGGTCGCCTATCGGCGATGGCTGAAGCGCCACAACTATACCTACGGCGCACAGTTGGTCGCACAATGAAGCTCTACGATTATGTTCTATCGCCGAGTTGCTACAAGGTACGGCTGATGGCCGCGATCCTCGGCATCAAGCTCGACATCCGGCCGGTCGACTTCCATCCCGGTGCCGGGCATCGCGGGCCGGAGCTTCTGGCGCTCAATCCGGCAGGCTCCATCCCGATCCTCGAAGATGGCGATCTCGTGCTCACCGAATCCTCCGCCATGCTTGCCTATCTCGCGGCCAATGCTGCGCCGGAATGGCTGGGCCAAGGTTCGCCGCAGGAGGCGGCGCGTGTGCAGCAATGGCTCTCCTTCTCGCATCGCCTGACAGCCAATCTCGGTGGCGCACGGCTCCACGAAATGCTGCTGCGACCAGGAGATATCAAGACATTGCAGGCGCAAGGGGTTGCTGCCCTGCGTGAGCTCGAAGCAGGCCTCTTCGAGCAGGGCGAGCGCGGCATGCAATTCCTCGCAGGAAGCCGGGCGACCATAGCCGATATCGCCTGTTTCCCCTATGTCGCGCTTGCGCCCGACGGCGGCATCTCGCTTGACCCCTACCCGTTGATCCGGCTCTGGATGCGCGCCATCCGCAGCCTGCCCGGTTTCATTGAAATGCCCGGCATTCACCGCCTGCACGAGCTGAAACCCGATCCGCACCCGGCAGCGGAGACGTGATGAAATGACCGGCTATCTCCTGAAAAATTGCGCCGCTGTGATCGTCGATGAGGGCAAGGGAACGAGCGTACGCCGAAACGTCGACCTGCTCACCAAAGGTCCGGCGATCCAGGCGATCGGCGAGAACCTGTCGCTGAATGCCCTGCCCGAGGGCACGATCGTCCAGGACGCATCCGGCTGGTTCGTCTATCCGGGGCTCGTCAACACCCATCACCACTTCTTTCAGTGCTTCGTGCGCAACCGGGCGGATCTCGACTGGACGAAGCTTTCTGTCATCGAATGGCTCGACCGCATCTATCCGATCTTCTCGCGGCTGACGGAGGATTGCTTCTATCATTCTTCGGTCACCGCCATGGCGGAGATGATCAAACATGGCTGTACGACCGCCTTCGACCATCAATATTGCTTTCCCCGCCTTGCGGGAAAGCGCCTGATCGATCGCCAGTTCGAGGCGGCCGACCTTCTTGGCATGCGCTTTCACGCCGGTCGCGGCGGCAACACCCTGCCGAAATCCGAGGGGTCGACGATCCCGGACGCCATGCTAGAAACCACGGATGAATTCATCGCCGACTGCGCGCGGCTGATCGACGGTTATCACGATGCCGGCCCCTTCAGCATGCGCCAGGTGGTGGTCGCGCCTTGCCAGCCTGTCAATTGCTATCGCGAAACCTTCGTCGAGTCGGTCGCGCTGGCGCGCGATCGCGGCGTGCAGATGCACACCCATGTCGGCGAAGGCGAAAGCCCTGTTATCGAGGCGCGGCACGGCATGCGCACGGTCGATTACTGCGCCGAATTGGGCTTTGCCGGCCCTGATGCATTCTACGCCCATTGCTGGGAACTGACGCATGACGAGTTGCGCAAGATGGCGGCAAGCGGCACCGGCGTCTCCCATTGTCCGGAGCCGGTCTACCTCGTCGGCGCCGAAGTGACGGATATTCCGGCGATGCAGGCCTTCGGCTTGCGTATCGGCCTCGGGTGCGATGGAGCGGCATCGAACGACAATTCTAACCTCATGCACTGCATCCATTCCGCCTATATGCTGCAGTGCCTGACGGCCTCGACGCGTCAGCATGCCGTGCCGGCCCCGCTCGATTTTCTGCGCTATGCGACAAGCGGAGGCGCAAGCCTGCTCGGGCGCACCGATATCGGGCGCCTTGCCCCGGGTATGGCAGCCGACCTCTTCGCGATCGATACCCGACGCATGGACTATGTGGGCACGCGACATGACCCGCTGAGCCTCATTGCCAAGGTCGGGATCGGCATGCCCACCGATCTGACCATGATCAACGGACGCATCGTCTGGCAGGGCGGCGAATTCACAGGACTGGACGAGGCCGCGCTGTTTGCCGCGGCCGAGGCCACACTTGCAACAGTGGAATTCTGAAAAACCAAAAGGGGAACTGGGATGCAGAAGAATCTGACCCGCAGAACATTGATGAAGAGCGCGGCTGTTGCAGGCCTCGCAACGGCCTTTACCGGTGGCTCTGCCTTTGCCGCAAACGAACCGCTCGGCATCACGCTCGTCGTGCCCTCGCCGATCGGCGATGTCGGCTGGGGTCACGCGCTGGCCGCGGGCCTCGATCCGATCAAGGCCGCCTATGGTGACAAGGTCAAGGTGACCGTGATCGAGAACATTGCCGAAGGTCCGGACGCGGACCGCATCATGAACAAGACGGTCACTGACGGAAACCACTTCCTGATCGCCGGCTCGTTCGGCTATCAGAACGGCGCGCTTCAGGTTGCTCGCCGCAATCCGAAGGTCAGCGTCCTGCATGCCTCCGGCTTCCAGGTCGCACCGAATTTCTCGCCCTTTGCCGCCAAATATTTTCAGGGAACCTATCTACTCGGTATGGCGGCAGCCGCCGTCTCCAAGACGGGTAAGCTCGGCTCCGTGTCCGCCTTCGCGATTCCCGAACTGATCACGTCGGTAAACGCCTTTACGCTTGGCGCACAGGCCGTGAAGCCCGACATCGAAGTATCGGTTGTCTGGGTCAATTCCTGGTTCGATCCGGCGAAGGAACAGGAAGCGGCAAAGGCTTTGATCTCGCAAGGCTGCGACGTGATCTTCTCGAACGCACAGGATACGCCCTCGGTCATATCAGCCTGCGAGGCTGCCGGTGTCTACGCCTTCAACCTGAATTCCTCGATGAAGAAATATGCGCCGAAAACCTATCTCGGCTGTATCTCCACGGACTGGTCGCCGTTCTTCAAGGCATCGGTAGATGCCCATCTGGCCGGCACCTTCAAGGGCGCCAACGCTTTTCTCGGCGTCGCTGAGAAGGTCGTCGAAGTCGTCGACTGGAGCCCGGCAATCCCGGCCGATACCATGGCAAAGATCAAAGAGACCGAAGGCAAGATCGCAAGCGGCAGCTTCTCGCCGTTTACCGGCCCGATCACTAAGGCTGATGGCAGTGAAGGAGCAGCTTCGGGCGCGACATTGACGGATGCCCAGATCGTCGCGATGGACTGGCATGTCAAAGGTGTGAAGACGCCTTTGCCGAAGTAATCACGTCATGACCATTCCGCTGCTGTCGCTGCGCGGCATCTCCAAAAGCTACGGCCAAGTCCATGCCAACAAGCATGTCGACCTGGACGTGGCCAAGGGCTCGATCCATGCCATCCTCGGAGAAAACGGCGCCGGCAAATCGACCCTGATGAAGCTGATCTACGGCGTCGAACAACCGGACGAAGGGACTATCGCCTGGCATGGGCAGCCTCTCAGCCTTGCCTCTCCCGCGGAGGCGAGGCGTACCGGCATCGGGATGGTCTTTCAGCACTTCTCGCTGTTCGAGAGCCTGACGGTGGTCGAAAACATCCGCCTGATCGTCTCGGGCCGCAAGGCCGAACTTGCGCGGCGCATCCGCACGCTTGGCGATGAATTCGGACTTGAAGTCGATCCGCTGGCCCATGTGCACGAACTGTCTGTTGGCGAGCGGCAGCGAGTGGAAATCATCCGGTGCCTGATGACCGATCCGAAGCTGCTGATCCTCGACGAGCCGACATCGGTGCTGCCGCCGCAGGCCGTCGAGAAGCTGTTCGATACACTGCGCCGGCTGCGCGATGGCGGCGTGTCGATCCTCTTCATCTCGCACAAGCTGGAGGAGATCCAGTCCCTATGCGACCGCGCCACCATCCTGCGTGCCGGCCATGTGACCGGGCATGTGGATCCGCGCGAGCATGACGCCCATGATCTCGCCCGCATGATGATCGGCCGCGACATGCCGGAAGCAATCCCCGCATTGCCTATGGCTGAAGGCGAAAAGCGCCTGGAACTCATTGGCCTCGATTACCGACCCGACGATCCTTTTGGCATGCCGCTCTCCACCATCAGCCTGACGGTGCGCAGCGGCGAGATTCTGGGCATTGCCGGCATTTCCGGGAATGGGCAAAAGGAGCTTGCTGCCCTGATTTCCGGGGAAACGCCGCTGCCCCGGGACAAGCGCGATCAGATCTTCATGATGGGACAGGATGTCGGCAGCCTCGACGCCGCCAGCCGCCGGAAGCTCGGCTTCGCCTTTGTCCCGGAGGATCGGCTCGGCCATGGCGCCGTTCCCGAAATGTCGTTAACGCTCAATAGCCTGCTGACGGCCCATCCCTTGAAGCTCATCAAGCACGGTCTCATCGACAAGGCGAAGGCAACAGACTTCGCAAACGAGTGCATCCGGGATTATGACGTGCGCACGCGCGGTCCGGAGGCTGAAGCCGGGTCGCTTTCCGGGGGAAACCTGCAGAAGTTCATCGTCGGCCGCGAAATCATGCTCGCCCCGAAACTGCTGTTTCTGGCTCAACCAACCTGGGGCGTCGATGTCGGCGCGGCTTCCGCCATTCGCAAGCGGCTGATCGAACTGCGCAATCAGGGCATGGCAATTCTCGTCATATCGGAAGAGCTCGAGGAATTATTCGAGCTCAGCGACGTCATCCAGGTCCTTTACCACGGCACGCTGAGCCCGCCACTCGTCACCCGCGATACAAAAGCTGAGGAGATCGGTCGATACATGATCGGCGTACAGCCCCAAGGCGAAAAGGCATCCGCATGAGCCTTTCCTTTTCTGCAATCCTCCCCAGCTTGATCCGCCGCGATCGAGCCTCGTTTACCGCAAAGTTGCTCGCGCCGCCGATCGCCCTCATCGTCACCATCGCACTCAATCTCGGTCTCTATATCGCGATGGGCCGTGATCCGGTGGCCGTGATCTATGCCATGCTGATCGAACCATTCATCTCGTGGGCCTCATTCTCGGAAGTATTGCTGAAGACCGGTCCGCTACTTCTGATCGCACAGGGTCTCGCAATCGGCTTTCGTGCGAAGGTCTTCAATATCGGTGCCGAAGGCCAATTCATTCTTGGCGCAATCTTCGCCTCCGCCATACCCATCTGGCTGCCACAGGCGACGGGCCAGTGGATGTGGCCCGCAATGCTGCTGCTCGGCACTCTCGGCGGCGCTTTGTGGGCGTCTCTCACTGCCTTCTGGCGCGTCAGGTTCAACGCCAATGAAATCCTCGTCTCATTGATGCTGAGCTTCGTTGCCGCGCAATTGCTCAACTATCTTCTTCTCGGCCCATGGAAAGATCCGGGCGGCTTCAATTTCCCGCAGTCGGTCATGTTCCAGTACGATGCAATGGTGCCGATCCTGTTCGAGGGAACCCGCGTCAATGTCTCGCTTATCCTTGCTGTCGGCCTGTCGATCGCCGCGTGGATCTTCATGCAGAAGAGCTTCGCCGGGTATAAATTGCAGGTCGGCGGACTGGCTCCGCGGGCGGCAAGCTATTCCGGCTTCAAGGAGAGCTGGGCAATCTGGCTGTCGCTTATCATTGGCGGAGCGGCGGCCGGCCTGGCCGGCGCTGCCGAGGTTGCCGGCCCGCTTGGCCAGCTGCAGCGTTCGATCTCGACCGGATATGGCTACGCGGCAATCATCGTTGCCTACCTCGGCGGTCTCAATCCGATCGGCATCGTTATTTCCTCGATCGTCATGGCAGCGCTCTATATCGGTGGCGATAACGCCATGGTCTCCGCCAACCTGCCGATTGCAGCCGTCCGCGTGTTCCAGGGCAGCCTGCTCCTCATCTATCTCATCGCCGTCGCCTTCGTGCGCTATCGCATCGTCTGGCGCACCACACCCACGCGGAGCGCATCATGAGCGCCGTCGAGTTCATTCTAGCCGGCATGCTGGCAGCCGCAACGCCGTTTCTGCTGGCAGCCCTGGGCGAGCTTGTTGCTGAGCGCGCGGGCGTCTTGAACCTCGGCGTAGAGGGCTTGATGGCCGTTGGCGCCGTCATAGCGTTCATTGTCGTTTATCATGGCGGTGGTCATCTTCTTGCCTTCCTTGCGGCAGGTCTCGGAAGTGCGCTCCTCTCCATGATTTTTGCCGGTATCACACTGGGCTTCAACGCAAACCAGGTTGCAGCCGGTCTTGCCCTCGGCATTCTCGGCCAGGGCCTCTCGGCACTGTTCGGCAAGAGTTATGAGAGCCTGACCGTTACCACCTTGCCGAAGATCGCAATTCCCGGGCTTTCACAAATTCCGGTCGTCGGGGGTCTTTTCAGCCAGGATATCGTCGTCTGGATCTCGCTTGTCGTGACGGTCGGCATATGGGCGATGTTTGCCTATGGCAAAGTTGGTCTTATCCTTCGCGCCGTCGGTGAAAATCCGAAAGCCGCGCATGCCATCGGCTATCCCATCGTCTCGATCCGCTTCGCGGCAGTTATGTTTGGCGGCATGATGGCCGGCTTTGCCGGCGCCTATGCATCGACGATCTATACACCGCTCTGGGCGGACGGCATGATCGCCGGGCGGGGCTGGATTGCCATTGCCCTCGTCGTCTTCGGAACCTGGCTGACATCGAGGATTTTCTTAGGCGCCTGCCTGTTTGGCGCGGTATCGCTGATGGGACTTGCCGCCCAGGCAAGCGGACTTGCCGTTTCCTCGCAATTGCTCGCATGCCTGCCTTATCTCGTGACCATCATCGTCCTTGGCATCATCTCCGTAGATCGCCGGCTCCTGAAGCTCAATGGCGTCGCCTCGCTCGGCGAACCTTTCGAACGATAGCAAATGCGCATAGGCGGAAATTTCCATACCCGCAGGCCACGGCGATTGGTCGCTTGAAGCATGGGTGATGGACGGCAAAATCCCCCGATGAATTTCCTTCGCTTGCCTTACGGGCAGCAATACCGGCATTCTTCTTGCTTCTGACAATTCATGAGCTCTCACTGAGAGGGCGCGTTCGCTGGTTCAGAACAAGGAGGCTTTCCGTGATCCCATCCGATACTCAAAATAGAGTCCCGCCGAATGATCCGGTACTCTCGGTACGCGGTCTGACGGTCAGCCTTCCGAAGAATATGGAACGCGTGCATGCAGTGCAAGATATCTCCTTCGACCTGATGCAAGGCGAGATCCTTTGCATCATCGGTGAATCCGGGTCGGGGAAATCGGTGACCGCGAACGCGATCATGGGCCTGCTGCCATCCATCATAAAGGTAACGGCAGGCACGATCCGCTTCAAGGGAACGGATCTCGTAAGCGCCGACGCTGCCACCCTTCGAAGCCTGAGGGGACGGGCCGTTTCGATCATTTTCCAGGACCCGCTCTCGGCACTCAATCCCTTGATGACGATCGGCGACCAGATCATCGAGGTTCTCGAAGCCCACAAGATCGGCACGCCGGAAAGCCGGCGGCAGAAGGTGAAGGAACTGCTCGGCGAAGTCGGCCTGCCTGATCCGGAGCTTCTCCAGCATCAATATCCCTTCCGGCTATCCGGCGGGCAGCGGCAGCGCGTGATGATCGCCATGGCGCTGGCGCTCGATCCGGATGTGCTGATCGCCGACGAACCGACCACCGCACTGGACGTGACGACGCAGGCCCAGATCCTCGAATTGATCCGCAAGATACAGGCGCGCAAGAAGATGAGCGTCATGTTCATCACCCATGATTTCGGGGTGGTCGCCGAGATTGCCGACAGGGTGATCGTCATGGAGAAGGGTCACCTCGTCGAACAGGGACCGGCGGCGCAGGTGCTGAATGCGCCTGTTCATCCCTATACGCAGCGTCTTATCGCGGCCGTTCCCCGCATGACGACCGCCGGTCGCGAAACCATTGCCGAAGCGCCCGTGGTGCTGGAAGTCGATAAGCTCAACAAGACCTATCGAGCGGGAAGCGGCTTCCTGTCGAAATCGCGGACGGTGCAGGCGGTCAACGACGTCAGCTTCTCGATCCGCAAGGGACGCACATTGGGTGTGGTCGGTGAGTCCGGCTCCGGAAAATCCTCGCTCGGCCGCGTCCTATTGAAGCTTTCGAGCTCGGACAGCGGTCGGATTCTCTTTGATGGCCGCGATATCGCCCCGCTGTCGGACGATGACTTCCGGCCATTGCGCCCCTATATCCAGATGATCTTTCAAGATCCATTCGCCTCGCTGAACCCGCGCCATACGATCGGCCGCATTCTCACCGTCGGACCGATGGCGCACGGCCTGCCGATGCATGAGGCCAAGGCGAAGGCGCTACGTCTTCTGAAGCGCGTCGGCCTCGACGAAGGCGCCTTCGACCGCTTTCCCCATGAATTCTCCGGCGGCCAACGCCAGCGCATCGGCATCGCCCGTGCCTTGATGTTCGACCCCGTGCTGCTGGTGGCTGATGAGGCGGTTTCCGCTCTCGACGTCTCGATCCAAGCGCAAATCCTCAAGCTTCTTGCGGAAATCCAGCAGGATACCAAAGTGGCGATGATCTTCATTACCCACGATCTACGCGTTGCCAGTCAGATCTGTGACGAGGTCGCCGTCATGTACAAGGGCGAGATCGTCGAATGTGGTTCGCCTTCGCAGATCTTCCGCGCGCCGTCGCATGCCTACACCCAAAGCCTGCTGGCTGCCATCCCCGGCAGCGACTGGGAAGCGGTCGGCTGAAACGTCCATCGAACGAGGCGTGGCAGCGCCGAATGCGGCCCGCTTCTGCTTAATTACCACCATTCGTGCACGCGCCGGCGGCGATTGATGCCTGAGAAACAGGCAGTCGTCGGCGCTGATTATTTTTTATCTGCTTGGGCGAAAAAATAGTTGCATTTATCCACTATCCGTCCTTTCATGAGCATGAAATTTCCAGCGACGATCCGCCGCAGACGATCATGAACCTGCCACGCATTAAGGGTGGCGGGAATGATGTTTCGTTGCCTTTTCAAAGGTTCCGAGCCATGCCGCCGACCAAGGCCCCGCCAACTTCCGTCAAGGACATCGATATCGACGTCCTGGAGGATACGCTGAGCTTTTACATCCGCAGCATCAATCTTGCCGTCTCGCGCGATCTGGACGAGAAGCTGGAAGGCTTGGATGTCGCCCGGGGAACGGGAAAGATCACTACCCTCTTTTTGGTCGACGACAATCCGGGAATCCGGCCTTCCACCATTGCGCAACTCATCCTGAAAGACCGCTCGGCGATCGGCAGGCTGATAGAGCAGATGGAAGCACATGATCTCCTTACGCGCGAGACGTCGGCGGACGACAGCCGCGCCCAGGAACTCTACATCACGGAAAAAGGTCACGAACTGGCAAAACGCGTGCGTGCCATCGTCACCAAGCAATCACGCGAATTCTTTTCCGACATCACCGACGAAGAACACAGGCTCCTGATCGACATACTGCGCCGGACTTACCGGCGCATCGTGTCGCAATCGTGAGCCGGCAAACCATGGGAGAGCAGACATGGGCATGAGTGAGGAGCGTGTCGCAATGATATCCGGTGCCAGCCGGGGGATCGGCGCAGCACTCGCCGAGGAACTTGCCGCCAAGGGATGGCGGCTTTCGCTCGGCATGCGCCGTCCTGAAATGCCCGCCTGGGCAGACCCGACTCGCGTTGGCGTCTTTGCCTATGATGCCACCGATGCGGACGCATCCGATCGCTGGGCGGAAGAGACGCTTCGCACCTTCGGGCGTATCGATGCGGTCGTCGCCAATGCCGGCATTGGCATCGCGAAGACCGTGATCGAAGCCGATGATGCCGACCTCGACGGTCTGCTCGAGGTGAACGTCAAGGCACCTCGAAGGCTTGCAAAATCCGCATGGAGCGCCCTTGCTTCAAGCGGTCGCGGCCGGGTCATCGTCGTCGCTTCGCTTTCGGGAAAGCGAGTGAAATCCGCGAACTCCGGCCTTTATGCCGTCTCCAAATTCGCGGCCGTCGCGCTGGCCCATGCCATACGCCACACCGGCTTCGAGCTTGGCATCCGCGCTACCGCCATCTGCCCCGGCTTCGTCGCGACCGACATGGCGCGCGGGCTTACGAGCAAGCCCGATAGCGAGATGACCGATCCGCGCGACCTCGCCCGCATCATTTCCATGCTGATCGAGCTGCCGAACGAGGCAAGCGTTGCCGAATTTACCATCAATTGCCAGTTAGAGGAGTCCTTCTGACCATGCCCGGCCCCTATGTGGTCCCCGTTCACGGGGATGCGGAACTGCCCAAGGAAGTCGACGTCGTCGTCATCGGCGGTGGCATCATCGGCACCTCGACGACGCTGGAACTTGCCGAACGGGGTCTGCGGGTCGCGCTTTGCGAGAAGGGTGGCATCGGCCAGGAGCAATCGAGCCGCAACTGGGGTTGGGTGCGCATTTCCAGGCGCGATCCGCGCGAAGTGCCCCTCATGGCGGAGGCCCTGCGCATCTGGAGCACGCTCGACAAACGTACCGGCCGCGACACGGGCTACAAGCGCGCCGGTATCATCTTCACCTGCGCCGATGACAAGCAGTATGCCGATCATGAGCGCTGGAACCGCAATCTGGAAGGCTACCAGCTGGAAAGCCGCATGATCAGCGGCGCCGAATTCAAGAACCTCTTTCCCAGCACGCAGATGGAGCTCAAGGGTGCGCTCTTTACCGCCGCCGACGGCCGTGCCGAGCCGCAGCGAGCCGCCCCCGCTATTGCCGAGGCCGCTCGCGACAATGGGGCCTCCATTCTGACCGAATGCGCCGTGCGCGGCATCGAGACAGCCGGCGGCCGCATCTCCGGCGTCATCACCGAACGTGGCCCGATCGCCTGCAAGGCCGTCGTGCTTGCCGGCGGCGCCTGGTCAAGCCTGTTTGCCGGCATGTTCGGGCTCGATCTGCCGCAGTTGAAGGTGATGAATTCCGTCTTGCGCACCAAGCCGCTGGAAGGCGGCCCCGAGCAAGCCATCTGGGCGAGCGGCTTTGCCCTGCGCAAGCGTCAGGATGGCGGCTACACGATCGCTTCGGGCCATGAGAACATCGTGGACATCGTACCGAGTTCCTTCCGCTACGCCGGCAAGTTCCTGCCGGCGCTGAAAAAGGAATGGCGCTCGCTGAACTTCCGCGTTTCCGGTCGGTTCTTCGACGAAGCGCGCATTCCCAATCGGTGGGCGATGGACGAGGCAAGCCCCTTCGAATATTGTCGCGTCCTCGACCCCAAACCCTCCACCAAGCTTTCGAATGCGGCGCTCGCCAACCTCAAGAAAGCTTTTCCGGTTTTCGAGAAGGCCGAGATCGCTCAGCGCTGGGCGGGTTATATCGACGTGACGCCGGATGCCGTGCCGGTGATCGATGCGATCGACAGTATTCCGGGCTTTCATATCGCCACCGGCTTTTCCGGCCATGGCTTCGGCATCGGGCCGGCCGCCGGCCGGCTGATGGCCGACATCGTCACCGGCAAGCCGCCGGTGGTCGACCGCAAGAACTTCCGCTTTTCCCGCTTCCACGACGGTTCGAAGATCGAACTGATCAGTGGTTTCTGACCTCTCCGAACCAGGCAGACAGTACAAAGACGAAAGAGACGAAAGAGAAAAACAGCCGAAATCCTACCAACAAAAAGGGGAACGATCATGACCGATGCAAATGACACCATCCTCCTGAAACCAACCCGCCGCCAGGCATTGACTATGATGGCGCTCGGCGCCTCCGGGCTGATCATGCCCAATATCCTCGGTCGCGGCGAAGCTTTCGCGGCACCGCCCGCCAAGCCGACCGGCCAGCTTGTCATCGGCTTTTCGCAGGAGCCGACCGTCTTCAATCCGCATCTGATCCACATCGAAGTCGATGAGGGTATTCATTTCAGCGTCTTCGATCCGCTCTTTATCGTCACACCGGCGGGCACGTTTTCCCCTTCGCTTGCAACAGAAGTTCCGACGGTCGAAAACGGCGGCATCTCGGCTGACGGCCTTCATTGGAAGATCAAGCTGCGCGATGGCGTGAAGTGGCATGACGGCACGCCGTTCACCGCCGAGGACGTCAAGTTCACCCTCGAACTTATGGTCGATCCGAACTTCCGCAGCTGGCGCAAGACCGGCCACGAGTTGGTGCGCGACCTGACCGTCGTCTCGCCGACGGAAATCACCTGGCGGATGGAAAAGCCGTTTGCGCCCTATCCATCGATCCTCGCCATGACCTTCATCGTGCCCAAGCATATCCTTGGTGCGGAGAAGGACAAGAACACCGCCCCCTTCAACAATGCGCCCATCGGCACCGGCCCGTTCAAATGGGTCGAGCGTGTCCCCGGCGATCACATCACGCTCGCGGCCAATACCGACTATTTCGGCAACGGCCCTTATCTCGAAACCGTGGTCTACAAATATGTTCCCGACCTGACGGTGCTTTATACGCAGTTCAAGACCGGCGATATCGACGTCGTCGGCCTGCAATGGATCACCCCGGATCACTATGACGAGGCCAAGGGGCTGGATGGGAAGGCTGTTGCCGTCGTTCCGGCCGCCACGGTCGAATCCGTCGGCTTCAACATGGAGAAGCCGCAATTCAAGGACCCGGCGGTGCGCGAGGCACTCTACTACGCAATCGACAAGCAGACGATCATCGATGCACTCTACTACGGCCTGCCGACACCGACAGAGAGCTACATTCCGCAGCAGTCCTTCTATTACAATCCGGACCTGCCGAAACAGGAATTCAGCACCGACAAGGCCAAAAAGATCCTCGATGACGCCGGCTGGAAGCCGGGTCCAGACGGCATTCGCGTGAAGGACGGCGTCAAGCTTTCCTTCACCAACTCCACCACCGCCGGCAATCATATCCGCGAACAGGTGCAGCAGTTCATGCAGCAGACCTTCAAGGATATCGGCGTGGAGCTCACCATCTCCAACCTGCCGCCGGCGGTCATGTGGGGCGACTATTGGACGATGTCGAAGTTCGATTCCGTCATCGTCGGCATCAACTTCCAGACCGGCTCCGATCCCGACACCTCGGATTATTTCCGCTCCACGGCGATCACCGCCAAGGGCGGAGCCGGCCAGAACTCCTGGCAATATGCCAATCCGGAGGTCGACAAGCTTCTGGCGGAAGGCGGCCAGATCTTCGTGCCGGAGGAACGCAAGAAGGTCTACCAGAAGATCCAGGAGATCATGCGCCACGACCTGCCCTTCCTGCCGCTATTCCAGTATGCGACCGTGCGCGGCCATAAGGTGGGGGTCGAAAACGTCACTCCCAACATCAACGTGCGCATCGACAGCTGGAATGTGGGCACCTGGTATTGGGCCAAGGCATAGGCTGCTTGTCCAGCCCTTCGGCCGAGGCGTCGAAGGGCTGATCGCTTCCCATTCCGCAACCATCGGAGACGAATGCCATGTTGCGCTATCTCCTGAGCCGCCTGTGGCAGAGCCTGGTGCTGCTGCTCCTCGTATCGATGATCGGCTTTGCCGTCCTTACCCTCGCTCCCGGCGGTCCGCTGTCGCAATATACGCTGACGCCAGGCATGACCAAGGAGGCGCTCGACAGGATCGCGGCCCAGATGGGCCTCGACCGGCCGCTGCCGATCCAATATCTCGACTGGCTGAGACATCTGCTGATGGGCGACTGGGGCCGCTCCTACCGCGACAACCAGCCGGTACTATCGATCATTTTCGGCCATCTCTTCGCCACGCTGCTGCTGATGGGCACATCGATGGTGATCTCGATCGCGATCGGCACCTGGATCGGCATCAAGGGGGCAACCCGCCGCTATTCGATCTTCGATTACAGCGCCACCGTCGGCGCCATGGTGGCGCTGTCGATACCGACCTTCTGGTTCGGTCTCGTCGCCATCTATATTTTCTCGCTGAAGCTGAAATGGCTGCCGGCCGGCAACATGTACACGGTCGGCAACGGCTCACTCGGTGACTATGCGATCCATCTGATCATGCCGAGCCTCGTGCTTGCGCTTGTCAACATCGCGGTCTGGAGCCGTTACATGCGCACAGCCACGCTCGAGGTTATCAACCAAGATTTCGTGCGCACCGCCAGGGCCAAGGGCCTCTCGCCCCGGCGCGTCCTGCTGCGCCATGTCGTCGGCAACGCGCTATTGCCGATGATCACGCTTGCCGGCCTGCAATTGCCGACCATTCTCGGCGGTGCCCTGGTGGCGGAGACCGTCTTCACCTGGCCGGGAATGGGCCGGCTTTTCCTCGATAGCCTCGGCTACAGCGACTACCCGGTCGTCATGGGCCTCCTGATGTTCTCGGCAATCTTCGTGCTGATCGGCAATCTGCTTGCGGATCTGCTCGTCGCCTTCGTCGATCCGCGCGTCCGGCTTGGTTAGGAGAAACGCCATGTCTTCCTCCTCGCCCGCAACCCTTTCGCAATCATTATTCGCCCATTCGCGCTGGTGGCAAAATCGCACGTTGCGCCGTTTCATGCGCCACAGGCTCGCGCTCCTCGGCGTGGCCATGATCACACTCATTGTCCTTGCCTGCCTGCTCGGGCCGTCGCTGCTTCCCTATGACGAGCTCTATATCGACTTGCGCGCTCGTTTCGCGCCGCCCTTTACGGCCGGCTACCATATTTTCGGCACCGACCCGCTCGGACGCGACGTTGCCGTGCGCCTGTTCATGGCGGGCCGGATTTCACTGCTCGTCGGTTTCTTCGCGATGGTGCTCAGCACACTGATCGGCACGGTGATCGGCGTGGTCGCCGGCTATTACGGCGGGCGCATCGGGACATTGCTGATGCGCTTCGTCGATGCTTTTCTGTCCTTTCCCGGCATCTTCCTGCTGCTGGCGCTGGCCGCCTTCATCAAGCCGAGCCCGTTCATGATCACCGTCATCATCGCGGTGACGAGCTGGATGGAGACCGCGCGCATCGTCGAGGCGGAGGTGCGATCGCTGCGCGAACGCGATTTCGTGCTCGCCGCGCGCATGCTCGGCCTCTCCAACAGATGGATCATGTTCCGCGAACTGCTGCCGAACGCCATCGGCCCGATCATCGTCGCCGCCACGCTGACGGTCGCCCGCGCCATCCTGCTTGAAGCCTATGTCAGCTTCCTCGGCTACGGCATCCAACCGCCGCTCCCGAGCTGGGGCAATATGCTGAACGGCGCCCAGCAATATCTCGCCAGCGCGCCATGGCTGGCCATTGTCCCGGGCGTCGCCATCACGCTCGCCGTCACCAGCTTCAACTTCATTGGCGACGGCCTGCGCGATGCACTCGATGCCCGCAGCGATCTGCATTGAGGATGCCGGATGACGAAATTCTCACCGTTCAAGACAACCCTGTGGTACGCCACGGCGGCCCCCGCACCCGATACAGCGGAGCTGCAGGGCACGATCAAGGTCGATGTCTGCATTGTCGGCGGCGGCTATACGGGCCTGACCACCGCTCTTGAGCTCGCGAAGAGCGGCACAAGCGTCGTGCTTCTCGAAAAGGAGGAAATCGGCTTCGGCGGCTCGGGCCGCAACGCCGGGCACTGCACGCCGACTTTCACCCATTACAGCCTGCCGGAACTGCGCTCCATGCTGGGCGAGCCTTGGGCTGAACGATTGATTGCTCGACAGACGCGTGCCAACGACCAGGTCTCCAGCATGATCCGGCAGTACCAGATCCAATGCGAATGGCAGCAGAACGGCTATGTCATGGGCGCGCTTTACCCCGGCCTGATGAAGACCATCGAGGAGAAGGTTCGCACCTACAATGCTGTTGGCGCGAAAACGCGAGCCATCGGCAGGGACGAGGTTGCCGCGATCACCGGCAGTCCGCGCTTCCATGGCGGCTGGCTGCATGAGGAAGCTGGGCATCTCAATCCTCTCGGCTATTCCCGAGGCCTTGCGCGCGCTGTTATCCAGGAGGGCGGCGTCATTCACACCAGCTCGCCGGTGACCGGATGCGAGCGCGAGGCGGGCGGCTGGGCGATCAGCACGCCGAAAGGGGAGGTCATTGCCGACAAGGTGATCTTCGCGACGGGCGCCTATACGGTCGGCGGCTGGCCGAAGCTGGACCAGACCTTCAAGATCCAGAGGGTCTTCGTCGCCGCTACCCAGCCGCTTTCCGACGACGAGCGGCTGTCGGTGCTGCCGCGTAACACCACCATCCATGATGGGCGTGGCGATATCTATGTCTACAAATACAATGCCCAAGGCCGGATCGTCGCCTCCATGTTCCCGATGGGACGACGCGGCCGCGATATGGACTATACGCGGCAGGTCATGAGCGACCGGTTGAAATGGCTGCATCCGCAGATCAAACAGGAGATCCGCTGGGAATATTTCTGGTTTGGCGAGCTGGACATGCAGTACCGCACCATCCCCCGCCTCTACGATCTGGCGCCAGGCGTCGTGGCGCTGACGGGCCTGTCCGGCCGCGGCGTACCAACAGGCAGCATGCTCGGCGGCATCCTCTCGGAATGGGCTAGAGGCGTGCCGGAAAAAGACCTGTCGCTGAAGCTGGAGCCGCTTTCGGCGGCTCCCTTCTATATGAATTACGGTCCGAAGCTGACACTGCGCTATTATCGTATTTCGGATTGGATCAAGACCAAACTGGCGGGCGTTCCCTTGCCGCCGCATGCCTGATCGCCGTCAGCATCCTTGGTATCAGGAAAAGGCCGAACGCCGGCTGGCTGCGACAGGTTTGACCGTGAAGATCGCTTGCCCGCGCTCACGGACACTCTTGAACCTGTGCGCTGCCGTTCCGATCAAACTATCTGGCAAAGCGTTCCGGCCGGAAAGTGGTCAGAAGCGGATGACGCTTACCAGTGGCGATCTCGTCGGCAAGCAGTTCGCCGGCGATCAGGCCGAGGGTGGCACCGCTATGGCTGAAGGCGACGAAATAGCCCGGGATCGCCTGCAATTCGCCGAAAACCGGCTCGCCATCACCAGGAATGGGCTTGGGGCCGACGCCGTAGTCGCCGATTTCGAGCTTCGGGTTCCCTTCCAAGACCTTTGATGCTTCCCGCAGCAGCCCTTCGAGTGTCGAAGGCTTGATTTCATAGCTGCCATCGGCATTTACGATAACCTCTTCTTCGGACCAGGCCGAATCGAGCGCAAAAGCGCCGTCAGGAGTGGGCCGGATGGCAACTTTCGGCGTATTCAGCACAGCCTTCAGGGGATGCCTGATCGGCTTCGTCCGAACGAGAAGAGCGATTGGCGTATCGTCGCCAATATGCTGACCGGCTTCCGCAACGATCGCCGGCACCTCGCCGCCGGCCGCCAACAATACGGCATCGGCCGCCCAACGGGCGCCATTCGCAGTCGTGACACCGCGGGCGCGGCCATCCTCTACATCGACAGTCGCTCGGCCGGCATCGGTGACGATTTCGCCGCCCAGCGCCCGAAACTCTTCGGCAAGAACGCCAATCAGGGACGGCAGATCGACCCAGCCCTCGCCCGGATTGAAGATAGCACCCTGCCGCGTCACAGAACGAGGGTCGACGCCCGGCGTCACTTTCGCAATCTGGTCCGGCGTCAGCAATTGTGCATGATAGCCAAGATCACGCTCGTAATCGAAGACGGCGACGATGTCGTTATCGGCTTCGTCGGCATCCCAGGTCAGGCCGCCCTCGAAACGTAGCCAGGCTGCGTCCGGATATTTGGCGGAAAGCGTGCGATAGCGGTCAATGCCGGCGAGACGCAGCCGATGATAGGCATCGGAGCGACGCCTTGCGGAATTGAGCCAGGCGAGCGAGCGGCCCGATGCGCCATTGGCCAGCGGGCCATCGTTGATCAGCGTTGTCTGAACGCCAAGCCGCGCGAGATGAACGGCCGTGGAAGCCCCGAAGATACCGCCGCCGACAACCACGACTTTTAAAGAACGAGTGGGAGCATGCATGTTGGAAAACCTTGTCAGTAGGGAATGTTACGATCGAAGGGCCGCCTGATTTGTCGCCGGCCCTGTTTGTCAGAGAACCTCGGCGAGGAAGCGTTTCAGCCGTTCGCTTTGCGGATTGTCGAAGATCTGTTGCGGCGGACCGGCTTCAACGATGCGGCCTTCATCCATGAAGACGACCTGATCGGCGACCTTGCGGGCAAATCCCATTTCGTGAGTAACGACCGCCATGGTCATGCCCTGGCGCCCGAGATTGGCCATCAGGTCGAGCACGCCCTTGACCAGCTCCGGATCGAGCGCGCTCGTGACCTCGTCGAAGAGGACGACTTCCGGATCCATGGCAAGGGCGCGGGCAATGGCGACACGCTGCTGCTGGCCGCCGGAAAGACCGGCTGGGCGGTGGTCCTTGCGCCCGGCAAGTCCCACTTCCGCAAGACGGGTCTCGGCAATCCGCCGCGCCTCAGCTTTCGGCATCCTCTTGATCTTCGTCAGCGACAGCATGACGTTTTCAAGCGCGGTGTGGTCCGGAAAGAGATTGAAGTGCTGGAATACCATGCCGACGCGGCGGCGCAGGCTTTCCGGCTTCATGGATAGGATGCTTTCGCCATCCAGCTCGATGGCGCCGCGCTTCGGCTCCACGAGCCGATTGAGGCATCGGAGCAGCGTCGACTTGCCGGAACCGGACGGCCCGATGATGCAGGTCACCGTGCCTCTCGCTATGTCGAGATCGATGCCCTTCAGCACTTCGAGATCGCCATAGGACATGCTGAGATCGCGAATTTGAACGGCCCCACCCTTGAAACGCGAAGCAGCGGCGTCGGAAGGCGCACCCGAAGCGGCCTCCAGTTCGCCGACCTCGACAAGGCCACTCGCGGCGCCGGAGCCGCGCCCCTGTCGTCCAAGGCGCAGACGCGCGTCGATATAGTTGACGAGATGCGTCAGCGGCACGGTGATGACCAGATAGAAGATCCCGGCCAGCAGCAGAGGCGAGAGATTGCCCGTCACCACAGCCTGATCCTGGCCGACGCGAAAGATTTCGCGCTCTGAGGCCAGCAGCCCCAGGAAGTAGACAAGGCTTGAATCCTTGACGTTGCCGATGAACTGGTTGACGAGGGCGGGCAGGACGCGCCGGACCCCTTGCGGAATGACGATCAGCCGCATGCCCTGCCCGTAGCTCATGCTCAGCGCGCGGCAGGCTTCCATTTGACCACGCTCGACGCTTTGAATGCCCGATCGAAAGATCTCACCGATATAGGCGCCTGCAATCAGGCTCAGCGCGATGATGCCAAGCGGAAAAGGCGACGGCCCGAAGATCTCGCGGCCGATGCGGGCAAAGCCCTGGCCAATGATGAGGATCGTCACGATTGCCGGCAGGCCACGAAATATATCGGTATAGATGCGTGCCGGCAGGCGCAGCCAACGGGACTGCGAAATGCCCATGACGGCCAGCACCATGCCGATGATGACGCCGAGCACGGTGGAGGCCGCCGCTAGGATGAGTGTGTTCTTCAGTCCGACCGTGATCATGCTCGGCAGGACTTCTGCCATCGCATCCCAATCGAGGAAGCTGCGACGGAGATTTTCAAGCCAATCCATTCAATTCCCCATGAAATTCGTGAAGCAGGTTGATGCCGCCGCCCGGCAAGCCGGGCAGCGGCGCGGCCTTACTTCTTGGGAAGATATTGATCGGGCATCGGCGAGCCGGGGAACCACTTCTCATAGAGCGTCTTCCAGGTGCCATCCTGCATCGCTTCGTGCAGCGCCTTGTTGAGCGCCAGCCGGAAGGCGTCGTTGCCCTTGTGGACGACGAAGCCCGCCGGTGCGTCGAAGGATGGGATATTCACCGCGATCTTCAGTGCCGGATAGCGCTCGCCATATTGTTTGGCTGCTTCATAATCGAGGAAATGCGCGTCAATGGTGCCGTTGTTCAGCGCCGCCACGGCGGAATTGTTGTCCGGAAATTTGACGAGATCGGTGCCGGTGAAATTCTTCGTGGCATAGACCTCCTGCAGCGTGCCCTGCACAACGCCGAGGCGCTTGCCCTTGAGACCGGCTGCATCCTTCATCGAAGCATCCGATGTCAGAACCGAGAGATAGCCGGCGAGATAGCCGTCGGAGAAATCGACCGTCTTCTTGCGTGCCTCGGTCGTTCCGATTGCGGCAACGGCGACGTCGAAACGCTGGTTGGCAACGGAAGGCAGCAAGGCCGAGAACTCCTGGCCGGTAAACGTCACCTTGTCCTTGGGAAAGCCCATGCGGGAAACGACGTTCAGAAAGAGTTCGATATCGAAGCCGGTGAATTGCCCATCGGCCGTCGTGAAGGTGTAGGGCTTGGAATCTCCCATCGTGCCGACGCTGATGACGTTCGGATCGATCAGATTATAGGGATTGTCGGCGGCAACCGCCGGGCCGACGCTTGCTGCGACGATATAGGCGAGCACGCCGGCGCGCAGAGGCGCGGCGATGGCCCAGAAAATGCTGGATAATTTCATGTTCGTTCTCCGCTCTGAAGGATGCTCTTATCGGCATTCATGCATGCGCGTCCTCATCTCCACTCCCTATGGCAGCAAGAGATTTTCTGGACAAGAGACCGGTATCATGCAAAAAGAGACCGGTCTCAATACTATTTGTTAACTTCAGATTGACCGTCCGTCAACAACTCTTGTAATCGTCATCCCATGGAAGAGCCCCTCACCTCGAAACGCTCCGTAACTGTTGCAGACGTTGCCAGGGCCGCGAATGTCTCGAAGGCGACTGCCGCCCGCGTGCTCGGCGGCTATGGCGTCGTCAGCGACAAGGTTCGCGAGCAGGTGCTTGCCGCTGCGGCGACGCTCGAATACCGGCCGAACGAACTTGCCCGTAGCATGACGACAGGCAAATCCGGCATCATCGGAGTCGTGGTCGGCGATATCGAAAATGCCTTCTTCAGCCTTGCCGTCCGAGGAATCAGCGATGCTGCGCGCATGGCCGGCTTCAATGTGATCATTGCCAATTCCGGTGAAGAACTCGATGCGGAAAAGTCGGCGGTCGACCTCCTCATCGGCAAGCGCGTCGATGGATTGATCGTGACGCCGGCACGCTGCGACCGAATGGAGCATCTTCAGGACATACGCCGCGTCGGCGTGCCTCTCGTCCTCTTTGACCGCAACATTCCGGAGCTCGGCGTCGACGCCGTGACGGGTGATGACTTCGATGCCGCCATGATCGCAACCCGCCATCTTCTCGACATGGGGCATAGACGGATTGCCTATATATCGGCGATGGATGCCAGGAGCGAACCCCTTGGCGATATCAGCAGCATTTCCAATTCCGCCGTGCGCGAACGCGTGGATGGCATGTTGAAGGAGCAGGCCGATGCGGGCATCGAGAACGCGCGATATTACGTGCGGCTCGGCGCGACCGATCAGCCAATGACGGATGCTGTCATCAAGAGCCTGCTGCATGATGCGGCACCTCCGACCGCCATTATCGCGTCGGACAGCCTCGTCGGGCTTAGGGTCTTCAAGACCTTGCAAAAACTGGAATTGTCCATACCACGCGACATATCGATGATCTCTTTCCTGGACGCGGACTGGACGACCGTCACGACACCGCCGATTACCGTCATCGACCAGCCCGTTTACGAGATGGGAAAGAAGGCGGCCGAGCGCCTGATCTCGCGGCTGAACGGCAAGGATCTACCCGTCGAGCGAACCGCCATCAAAGCAGGCCTGATCATGCGCGGATCGGTCGCCTCGCCATCTCGCGACAGCAATCAATAACGCCTCGCTTGGCAAGTCGCAGCGCGGATATGATTGCGATGCGCTCGGCGGACGACAGCTCCGTGCAATCTCAAGGACAGAGTCGGCAGATTGCCGGCTAATACCACTTCAAACCGCCGATTTGCCGGTCCCCGGCAAACCTCGGCTTCATTATCCTGATTGTCGCAGCGAGACACAGGAGAGACGAATGCGCGGTGCGGACATTCTGGTAGACATGCTCATCGGATACGGGGTTGATACGATCTTTGGCGTCCCCGGAGATACCAACGTGCCGCTCTATGAAGCACTCCAGCACCGAGAGGGCGAGATACGGCATGTGATGGCCCGTGATGAGCGCTCTGCCGGCTTCATGGCGGATGCTTATGGGCGGTTCACCAACAAGCCAGGCGTGTTTGAATGCCCATCGGGCGCCGGCGCGATGTATTCCTTGCCGCCGGTCGCTGAATCGAACGGATCGTCGGTGCCGGTAATCCTGCTGACCATCGACATTCCACTGCCCGGGGAGGGACGCGGCGTCCTGACGGAATTGGATTGCGCGAAACTGTTCGAACCGGTCACAAAGCTGTCCGTGCAGGTAAAGACGCCGGAAAAGCTGCCCGAGATCATCCGCCGTGCCTTTCGTGTCGCCTGCTCCGGCAAGCCTGGTGCCGTGCATCTGCAGATTCCCGAGGATATGCTGCTGGCCGAGATAGACTTGACCCGGATATCCCTGCATGTCGAGGAGGAATGCCGCACCTTCCCTGCCTATCCCACGCTGCCGCCGCGCTCGAAACTCCAAGAGCTGCTGGAGCTCCTTTCCAGGGCCGAACGGCCGCTGATCGTGGCAGGGGGTGGGGTGAACCGCGCCCGTGCCGGTGACGAGATCACCCGGCTTGCCGAGAAATTCAACGTGCCGATGTGCACGACGATGACCGGCCAGGGAGCAATCGATGACGACCATCGCCTCGCGATCGGCGTGATCGGCGACAACGGATATCATCCGCATGCGAACTGGGCGCTTGAATATTCCGATTTCACGCTGTTCGTGGGTTCGCGCATTGGCTCGGTCGTCACCATCGGCTGGACCTTTCCACGGATCACGCTCAATCGGCGGCTGGCACAGATCGATATCTCGCCGGAAATCATGGCAAACAACTACGAGAATCTGCTGTCCATCCAGGGGGATGCCTTGCTTGTTCTCAAGGAGTTGCTGGAGCTGAAAGCAAGTATCGAGCCCGCCCAGCACGAAGCCTGGGTCAGCGAGCTCAATCGACGTCGGCAAGTCTTTTGGGAGCATGCGGAGGAGGCGCTTTCCGACGAACGGGTTCCGTTGCGGCCCGAGCGCGCGGTGCGTGCCTTCAATCAAGCTTTGCAATCTTCCGGCAAACCCGCGCTCATCTACTCCGATGCAGGAACGCCGACCCCATACATGACGCGCTTCCTCAAAATCAATGACCGTGAGACACGCTTTGCCATACCACGTGCCTTTGGTGGCCTCGGTTCGGCGCTTCCCGCCACAGTCGGAGCCTGGCGGGCCGATCCATCCAAGAGGCCGATCGGTCTTTTCGGTGACGGATCGTTCGGCATGACGGTCGGCGAATTGGAAACGCTGGTGCGGCTGCAGGCACCGGCGATCCTTATCCTCTTCAACAACGGGACATTCGGCTGGATCAAGGGCCTCCATCGGCTCAAAGGCCATAATCAGTGCTTCGGCGTGGATTTTCTGGCGCCGCGCGGTCAGGCAATCGCGGAGGCCTATGGTCTCAAGGCATGGACAGCCAAAACGGCTTCGGACCTCGATGCCGCGTTGGCGGCTGCCTTTGCTCACGACGACGGGCCCTGCTTCATCGACGTTCATGTCGAATCCATCGCAGACCGGGTACCGCCGGTCTATTCATGGCTATTGAAGCGGGGAGAGAATCCGCTCGAGCTGAAGCCGGTGGAGAAGGCCTATTTTTGATCCAAGGGATACGCCAGAGGCAGGAATTGCCGCCGGCGCGTGAATTCGGTGGCGAACCAATCGCGGAAGATCCGCACATTGGCCGAGTTCATCCGCGCCTGCGGGAAACAGAGATAAAAACCTTCCCCCGATGTCTGAAGCCTGCTTAAAGCAGGCTTCAGAATTCCTGCGGCTAGTTCGGTGCGCACATGGAGCTCGGGAACAACCGCCAGCCCCATGCCGCTGATGGCGCATTCGAGGATCATATCGAAGTTCGGCAAGCGCGGACCGTAGATGCGGCTCTTGTAGTGCACGCCTGCTCCCCGCAGCCAGTGCAGCCACAGGCTCGGGCGGCTGGAATTCTGGATAAGCGGGTATTCCAGCAGCGCCTCGTCATTCGGCAACCCTCCCGATGGCACCAATTTCGGCGCTCCAACCACGATCAATTCCTCGTCGAAGAGCAATTGGCTGCGCGCCCCGCTCCAATTGCCCGTACCGCGCACGAACGCAAGATCCAGCTCGGATGCCGCGAAATCGAGATCGTGGCGGCAGGGATAGACCTCGAACCATGTTTGAGGATGAGCGGCTGCAAAGGCGGTCAGCATCGCAGCACCCCAGCGCCGCATCAATGTCGGCGGAAAGCCGATCTTCAGCATGCTCTGCGCCTTCCGACCGCGGACGGCATCGATGGAGACATCTTCCAACTTGTCGAGGAGGCGCGAAATCTCATCATAATAGCGCGCGCCCTCCTCCGTCAGAATCAACTTCGGGCCGGCTCGCTCGAACAGGGTAAGGCCAAGAAAATCCTCAAGGTTTTTTATCTGTCGGCTGATGCCGCTCTGCGTGATCCCCATGTCCTCGGCGGCCTTGGTAAAGCTCAAGTGACGCACGGATGCATCGAAGGCATGCAGGGCGCTCAAGGACGGCAGAAAACGGCGCATGACGAAGCTCCTGTTGATCAGTATGAATAAAAGTCATGAAGAACCCATTTTTCAATGCTTTTCTTTGGGAAAATTTGGCCCCAGTCTTTCCACAAAAGAAAGTGGGAACGACATGGACTACGGCGACAGTATTGACCGCAATCTGCTCAGCATGCTGGAGGAAAACGCACGCGTAACGGCCAGTGAATTGGCGCGACGCGTCGGTCTCGCGCGCTCAAGTGTTCAGGAGCGTATCGAGCGGCTGGAACGCCGTGGCGTCATCCTTGGCTATCGTGCAATCGTCGGCCGTCGCGAGATGGATCAAAGCGTTTCAGCCTATATCTTCATCACCACCGCCCTCCGCGCGACACAGAGGCTGTTTGCTGTATTGCGCGGCTATCCCGAGATCCTGACCGCCGACGCGATCAGCGGCCCGGCCAACATTCTGTGCCGCGTGAACGTCAATTTTTTGGAAGATCTGGAAGCGCTCATCGAAGAGCTTGCCCGGATCGAAGAAATCGAAAGCGTGACCTATTCCGTCGTGCTTTCCAACAAAATCAATCGCGAAAACGCATTGATCGCCCGCAAGGCGCAATAGGGAACGAACAATCAACTGGGATATGACCATGAACAGACGTGACTTCGGAAGGGTAGTGCTGCTCGCAGGCGCTGCTGCGCTACTTCCATCCTCCGCACTTCTTGCAGCGACCGAAGGTCCGACGCTCGAAGCGATCCGGGCGCGGGGCACGCTGCGGATCGGCGTGTTTGCAGGCACCGAGCCTTATTATCACAAGAATCTCGCAACCGGGGAGTGGGAAGGCTTCTGCGTCGCGATGGGACATGACCTCGCGCAATATATCGGCGTCAAGCTGGAACTGGTCGAGACGACCTGGGGCAACTCCGTGATCGATCTGCAGAGCAACAAGATCGACATCATGTTCGGGCTCAGCAACAATCCGGAGCGCGCCAAGGTTGTCGACTTCACCAAGGCGCTGATGGACAATACCTTTACACTCGTTGCCCGAAAGGATCTGGAGGTGACGAAGTGGGAAGAAATGAACAGACCGGAGATGCGGGTGGCCGTCGACCTCGGCTCGACGCAAGATAATTTCGCCCGTAAGAACCTGCCGAACTGCACGCTGGTCGCGCTCAAATCTGCCGATGAGACCATTCTGGCGCTTCAGTCGGGTCGCGCCGATGCTATCATCCAGGTCGCCCTCCTTGCCGTCGTGACGACGAAACACCTCGCTCCAAACGTCAAACTCATCATTCCGGATCCCCATGGAAGCCAGCCGACCACTATCGGCGTGCGTCGCGATCCGAATGGCGAATTCCGCGACTATGTCGATGCCTGGCTTGCGGAGCGCCGTGGGCAAGGCAAAGTCTCGAGCTGGATTGTCGAAAGCTTGGCGCTCGTGGGTGTCGACAAGGCCGCTCTGCCTGCAAACCTGACCTTCTGATAGGCACGACCATGTCCGTCTCTTCGGGTGCGTTGGGCATCATCATGCTGGATACGACGTTCGAACGTCCGCCCGGCGATGTTGGCCATTCTGCGTCATGGCGCTTTCCGGTCAAGTTCCGCCGGGTGCGCGGCGCCTCCGTTTCTCTCGTCGTCCGCGCAGACGGCGAGGGCCTCGTCGACGATTTCGTCGCCGCCGGTCGAGAGCTGATCTCGGAGGGCTGTAGCGCGATCATCACGTCTTGCGGCTTCATGGCGCGACACCAACGAAAACTGGCCGAGGCGCTGGGCGTGCCGGTCGCTGCCTCCAGCCTGATGCAGCTGCCCATGGTCGAAATGGCGCTCGGCGCAGGCCTGCGCCCCGGCGTGATAACGTATGACGCGGCGAGCCTCATTCCCGAGGTGTTCGAAGCCTGCGGGGCAGATCCATCCGTGCCCGTGCGCGGCGTGCCCGCCAACGGGGCATTCCACGCGCTCATCGAAGGCTCTGCCGCATACGATTACGCAGCGCTGGAGACCGAAGTGGTCGATGCTGCACGCAAGCTCGTCGCCGAGCATCCGTCCGTCGGCGCCATCGTGCTGGAATGCACCAACATGCCGCCCTTTGCCCAGGCGATTTCGGCTGCCCTCGATCTCCCCGTCTTCGATATCCTGACGCTTGGCGAGTGGCTTTTTACATCAACCTCTCCCCGGACTTTCCGCCGGGCCGAACAAAGCGCGCTGTGATGCAATATCAATGGGACTTTTCCAGCCTTTGGCAGTACCGCGGCCTGTTTCTTCAAGGCTTGGGCTACACGGTCGGTTTTACCGTTCTGACCATCGTCTCCGGAATCCTGGTCGGCACGGTCTTCGCTCTTGCCCGGCTTTCGGGTCTGAAAATCGTCACCGTTCCGATCATGACGATCGTGGAGCTGTTTCGCTGCACGCCCGTCCTCGTGCAACTGGTCTGGTGTTACTATGCCCTGCCCATGCTGGTGGGCATTCAGATCTCCCCAGCGATGGCAGCCTTCATCACGCTGACCATGTACGGCGCTGCATTCTATGCGGAGATCATACGAGGCGGCATCGTCTCGATCGAGGCCGGGCAATGGGATGCCGGCCGCGCGATCGGCATGCGTCGAGGCCAGTTGATGGCCAAGATCATCCTGCCGCAGGCACTGCGCCGCATGGTGCCGCCGCTGGTCAACCAGTCTGTCCTGCAGCTCAAGAACACCTCGCTCCTCTCCGTGCTTGCCGTGCCCGACCTGCTTTATCAAGGTCAGCTCGTGACCTCGGCCACCTACCGGCCGCTTGAAACCTACACTTTGATTGCATTCGTCTATCTGGCGGTCCTGTTCCCCATGACACGCCTGGCGCACTGGCTGGAGGGCCGCAAGGCATGAATGGCAAGGTAGAGACAACGGGCGGCGAGGAGCCAATGATCGAGGTCGTAGGCCTGAAGAAATCCTTCGGCCCTCTCGACGTCTTGAAGGACATCAACCTTTCCGTGCCGCGCGGTCATGTCGTGGCGCTGATCGGGCCAAGCGGTTCGGGAAAGTCGACCCTGTTGCGCAGCCTCAATCTGCTGTCATTGCCGGATGCGGGCTGCATTACAATCGGCGGAAGGCGGATGGATTTTTCCGCAGGCCGGGTCGCCATGCGCGATCGGGATCTCGCAGCCTTCCGTGCCAATACAGGGATGGTGTTTCAGAACTTCAATCTGTTCCCGCATATGAGCGTCATCGACAATGTGATGGTCGGGCCGGTGAGCGTGTTGAAGCAGGACAGGAATTCCGCCCGGACCGTCGCGATGGAGCTTCTCGCCAAGGTCGGCCTGGTCGCGAAAGCCGACGCGCGTCCGGAGCAGCTTTCGGGCGGGCAGAAGCAGCGCGTGGCGATCGCGCGTGCGCTCGCGATGAAACCGGAAGTCATGCTGTTTGACGAGGCCACCTCGGCACTGGATCCGGCATTGGTCGGTGAGGTTCTGGCCGTCATCCGTCAACTCGCCGAGCAAGGCATGACGATGATCCTCGTCACTCATGAGATGGCCTTTGCCCGCGATGTCGCCGACACGGTCATCTTCATGCAGGACGGCTTCGTCATCGAGTCCGGTGATGCACGCCAGGTCATCAACGAACCCCGCGAAACGAAAACGCGGGAATTTCTCAGCCATTTCCATGGCGGACTTTCCTGAGAGCAGGATAAAACGGCAATGACAGGCAAGGTAATCGTTGTTGGCGCGGGCATTATCGGTGCCACCGCGGCGTTGAGATTGGCGGAGGCGGGCTGGGATGTCGCGCTTTGCGACGGCAACGCGCCGGGAAGCGAAGCGGGAGCAAGCTACGGCAATGGCGGCTGGATCAGCCCGGCGTCGATCATACCGATGAGCATGCCCGGTCTGTGGCGGAAGGTTCCCGGTTTCCTTCTCGATCGAAACGGGCCGCTGACGATCGATTGGAGATCGCTGCCGCAGCTGACACCGTGGCTGCTGCGGTTTTTGTGGGCCGGCGCCAGCAAGACCCGCGTGCGCCGGACGGCGAAATTGCTGAGCTTCCTGCTGCACGATGGCCCTGAGCGACATCTGGAACTCGCGCGAAAGACCGGACAGGAACAGCTCGTTCTTCAAAAAGGGCTGCTCTACGCCTATCCCGACCGGGCTTCCTTCGAGGCGGAAGCGCTGAGCTGGGAGCTGCGCCGAGAAAACGGCGTTGCCTATGTGGAGTGGGACGAGACCGAAATCCGGCAAAGGCTTCCGGCCCTCGGTCCTCACTATCGGTTCGCCATCCATGTAGTGAACGGTGCCCATTGCCGCGACACCGGAGGCTATGTGGCCGGCATCGTGGAAGCCGCCCGACGGAAGGGCGTACAATTCCACCAGTCAGCCGTGACAGCCATCCTGGACGGTATGACGCCGCAGGTGGTACTTGAGGGTGGCGAGACGCTATCTGCCGACCGCATCGTCGTGGCCGCGGGCATACATTCCGGCCGCCTGCTTCGCCCGCTCGGCGTGCGCATTCCGATGCAGAGCGAACGGGGCTATCATGTGACCGTCACATCGGGGCAAACACCCTTCGAAATTCCCGTCATGCCGAGTACCGGCCGGATGGCCAACACGCCGACCAATATGGGTCTGCGCCTTTCGGGCCAGGTCGAGCTTGCCACCGTGAACAAGCCTCCGAACTGGGAGCGCGCGCAGGTGCTGCAACGGCATGCCCTGGCGAGCTACCCCTATCTGGCCGCCGACAAGACACCCAACCTTCGTCTCTGGATGGGACATCGGCCGTCTACGCCCGACGGGCTCCCGGTGATCGGCCCGCTGTCGCGCCATCCCAGCCTGATCGCCGCATTCGGCCACGGGCATGTCGGCATCGCGGCAGCCCCCAAAACCGCGGATCTGGTACTCGACGCATTGGAACGTCGCATCAGCGACAATGCATGCCCTTTTCTACCCAGCCGTTTTGGGCAATGACCGATCGCGGACCCCAGGCAGACCCCGAATGAACACCCTGATGGGAACCGAACCGATGGAGTTGCAATCATTCAAAAGGGCTGGGAAGACCCTGCAATAGGTTCAGTCCGCGTTCGATATCGATAGCGGCGGAACCACGCCGGCGAGACTGTTTCAACATCTCTTGACGTCGCTGACGAGCGGCTTCCCGACGAAAACCTGCAGGCGGAGATATCTCAGGCTCCAGACGTTCCAGCTGACCGATGATCGGGTTTCGACCTAACGCCCATGATTCTCCGAGCGAATATAAACCTGCAGCGTATAACCGATGTGTTCGGTCATTAGCACTCTGGCACGTTCCAGATCCCGGTCGAGGGCCGCGTCCATCAATGCCGTATGATGCTCGATCGCCATGGCGTCCTGCAAAGCGGCAACCGCTTTTTCATAGCCGATCGAAAGGCCGGCAGCCGCGCGCTGCGTCGGCGCAAGACCGAGAAAGCGATGGTGGCGGCGAAGTTGATCCGAGATGGTGGACTGGAAACGCTGAAGCCAGTTCGACGTTGCCGCGCTGACAAGCGCAGCGTGAAAGGCACTGTGCTTCTCATCCCATTCGTCCGCCATCTCCTCCGAGGCGGAGTCAGGCACGATCTTGCAGCGTGAGAGGCGATAATGTGCGGTGACGACAGCCGATTCCCAATCCGGGCCACCCTTCTCGATCGACTCCATGAGAAGCGGCAGTTCCACGACCATGCGCGCCCGCGTCAGGTCCTCCAGTTCGGCCCGCGATACCGGAGCGACAGCGAAGCCGCGATTGCTGATCGCAGTAACAAGCTTTTCGGCCTCCAGCCGCGACAGGGCCTCGCGAAGCGGCGTCCAGCCGAGGCCGTAGATATCCCGAAGGGCGGTCAACCGCAGGGACGCACCAGGCCTTAGCTTGGTATTGAGGATGTCGCGTCGCAACAGCCAGTAAGCCGCCTCGGTTTTGCTGAGCGCATCCTTGTCCTGCATGGTCCTCGTCCCGATCCTCCCTAGGCGCAAATTATATATAAAACTGCCATATCCCGAAATTATATATTATATATGTCTATCGTGAATATCATATATCACAAATTGACAGGCCTGCAGCACCCGCTATGATCCCTGCCCAAGAGAGCCGAAGGAACACGGCTCCTTGTCACATCCGGGAGGAAAATATGCTGAGATCCACGTCCAAATGGCTGGCCGGCCTCGCTGTCGCCGGCGCTTTCGCAGCGAGCGTTGCAACCGCATCGGCGGAGCCCATCAAGATCGCCATCGCCAACTTCGGCGAGCATCCGCAGCTCAATGCCTCGATCGCCGGCTTCAAGAAGGCTCTTGCCGACAACGGCTTCGTCGAAGGCAAGGATGTTGTCTATTCCGAAAGCAACACGAGCTTCGACGCCTCGCTTGTTCCGCAGATGATCGCCAAGCTGCAGTCCGAACATCCGAAGCTGATATATACGGTCACCACGCCGGTGTCGCAGATCGCCAAGAAGGCGCTCGCCGGCTCCGGCATTCCGATCGTCTTTACTGCCGTCACCGACCCGGTCGCCGCCAAGCTCGTCCCCTCGTGGGACGCGGGCGACACCGGCATTACCGGCTCGAGCGATCTGCAGGACATCTCCGCGATCCTGACCTTCACCAAGAAACTGCTCCCGAATGCCAAGCGTATCGGCATTCCCTACAATCCGGGCGAGGCGAACGACGTGGCGCTGCTCGACAAGGTCAAGGCGGCCGCTCCGGCAGCCGGCTTCGAAGTGGTTCCCGTCGGTGTCGACAATGTCAACGACATCCAGCAGCGCATTGCTTCGCTCGCCGGCAAGACAGACGTGATCTACACGCCGGCCTCCAACCTCTTGCAGCCGGCAATCCCGGCCGTTGCCGCCGCCGCCCGCCAGGCACAGATCCCGATCGTCAACTCCGACGACGCTGCTGTTCGTAACGGCGTCGTTCCGGCAAGCTTCGCCGTCAACTATGAGCAGGTTGGCGAAAACGCCGGCAAGATCGCCGCGCAGATCTTGAAGGGTGCCGATCCGAAGACGATCAAGCCCTCCGTTCCTGCCTATAAGGACCATGCGCCGCTGATCAACAAGACCGTGTTGAAAGCCTTCGGCGCCGAGGTTCCAGCTTCGCTTGCCGATTGCAATTGCTTCACGAAGTAATAGGCGGCATCCTCTAGGGACCAATTCAATCCATGGCGGCGTCAGGGACGCCGCCATTTCATAACCCTATACTACAGGGAGGCACGGATGCTTGATGTCAAATCCGCGCGCAAGGTTTTCTATAAAGGCCAGCCCGACGAGAAGGTCGCGCTCAATGGCCTGACGCTCTCCCTCAAGACAGGTGAATTCGGCGTCGTGATCGGCTCGAACGGCGCGGGCAAGAGCAGCATGCTGAATGCGATTTCCGGTGCTCTCAGCCTCGATTCCGGTCAGGTTCTCATCAACGGCGATGACGTGACGAATATGCCGGTCCACAAGCGCGCCGCGCGTCTTGCCCGCGTGTTCCAGGACCCGATGAAGGGCACCGCCGCCAGCATGACGGTCGGCGAGAACATGCTTCTGGCGGAACTGCGCGGCAAGAGCAGAGGATTTCGCCCCGGTCTGAACGCCGCTCGCCTTGCCGCCTATAAAGAGCGCCTCGCCGTACTCGGCCTCGGTCTCGAAAGCCGGCTGGATACCAAGGTCGAGCTCCTTTCGGGCGGCCAGCGCCAATCGCTGTCCCTCATCATGGCGGTCGGTGGCTCGCCAGACGTGCTGCTTCTCGATGAACACACAGCCGCGCTCGATCCGCGCACCGCCGATATCGTCATGCAGGCAACGGTACGCACCGTCGAGGCGCTGAAGCTGACGACCCTGATGGTGACGCACAACATGCAGCACGCCGTCGATTTCGGCGACAGCATCATCATGCTCGATGCCGGCCGCGTTCACCTTGAAATTGCCGGCGAAGGCAAGCGGCGCATCACCGTACCCGAGCTGATCGGCCACTTCGCCGTCAAGACCGACCGAATGCTGCTGGTGAGCTGAGATCATGATGGACTTCATTCAGACAACCGTTTCGAGCTTCGTCTCGCTCATCCCGGTGACGCTGGCCCAGAGCTTCATCCTGAGCTTCGTCGTCCTCGGCATCATGATCCCCTTCCGGATGCTGAGCTTTCCGGATCTGACCAGCGAAGGCGCGTTTCCGCTCGGCGGCTGCGTCTGCGGCATCCTGCTTGCCGCCGGCGTCGCACCGCCGCTGGCGATCGCCGTCGCCTTCGTCGTCGGCCTTGCCGCCGGCTGCTGCACGGCCTTCATTCACCTGCGCTTCCGTATCCATACGCTGCTTGCCGGTATCCTGATGTCGACGATGCTCTACAGCGTCAATCTCGGTATCATGGGTAAATCCAACCTCTCCGTCTTCGGCTCGCCGACCGTGTTCGACTGGGTACCCTTCACAACGCCGGGCTTTCCCGCGAGCAAGATCGTCATCGCCGGTCTGCTGGCCGTTATCGTCCTGATCGCCCTCAATCTCTACTTCAAGACGGAAAAGGGCACGGCCATGCGTGCCGTCGGCTCCAATCCCGACATGGCCGAGGCGCAGGGCATCAATGTCTGGGCGGCCACCATCGGGGGCGTCGGCATCGCCAGTGCCTTTTCAGCCGCAAGCGGTGCGTTGATGGTGCAGTCGCAGGGCTTTGCCGATGTCAATATGGGTATCGGCATCCTGATCAACGGTCTGGCGGCGCTGATGATCGGCGAAGCCTTTACCGGCAAGCAGACCGTGCTGCGCCAGCTGCTGGCACCGTTCGTCGGCTCCATCATCTATTACCAGCTGGTGTCGCTCTGCCTTGCCGCCGGCATGCCGCCGCCCAACCTCAAACTCGCCACCGGCCTCTTCGTGCTGATCATGCTGGCGATGCCGAGCATCCGCCGCAGCCGCGGCGGCGCCGTGAGCAGAGAAACCATTCGCGAATAAGTTTACGAGGCAACATACATGGATAGCCTTCCCGATCTCGCGGCTGTCGAGGCCATGGACGAGACCGACCCGCTGCGCGTCTTCCGCAGCCGCTTTGCCCTGCCTGCCGGCGTCATCTATCTCGACGGCAATTCGCTCGGCGCGGCCTCGCACGAGGTCTTTGCCGAGGTCCGTCAGGCCGCCATGGAGGAATGGGGCAATGGCCTGATCCGCAGCTGGAACAGCGCCGGATGGTTTCATCTGCCACTGGAACTCGGCGACCGCGTCGGCCGGCTGATCGGCGCGGCCGAAGGCCAGACCGTCGTTACCGACTCCACCTCGATCAACATCTTCAAGGCACTTCATGCGGCGCTCGCAATGCGACCGGGCCGCAACGTGATCGTGGCAGAGGGCGACAGTTTCCCGACCGATATCTATATGGCCGAAGGCGTCCTTTCGACGCGCCCCGATATCACGCTCCGCCTTGAAGGCCGTGATGCCGGCACCATTGAAGAGCTGATCGACGAGAATGTCGCCGTCGTCCTCATCAATCACGTCAACTACAAGAGCGGTGAGCTGCGCGACATGGCGGCGCTGACGAAGCGCATTCAGGCGGCGGGCGCACTCGTCATCTGGGATCTGTGCCACAGCGCCGGCGCTCTGCCCGTCGATCTCGATGGTGCCGGTGCCGATTTCGCCGTCGGCTGCACTTACAAATATCTGAATGGCGGGCCGGGAGCACCGGCCTTCATCTATGCGGCTAAGCGCCATCACGCATCGATCGTCCAGCCGCTCAGCGGCTGGTGGAGCCATGCGCGCCCCTTCGCCTTCGAACAAAGCTTCGACGGCGATGCCGGCATCAAGCGCTTCCTCTGCGGCACGCAGCCGATCCTGTCCTTGCGGGCGCTGAAAGGAGCGCTCTCCATCTGGGACGAGGTCGACATGAACGCGCTCCGCCGGAAAAGCATAGCGTTGACCGATCTCTTCATCCATTTGGTCGAAGCCAAATGCGGCCAATATGGTGTCGAGCTCGAGACGACGCGCGACAGCGAGAAGCGCGGCAGTCAGGTGTCCTTCATCCATGGCAACGCCTATGAAGTCATGCAGGCGCTGATCGAGCGGGGCGTTATCGGCGACTTCCGCGCCCCGTCGACATTGCGCTTCGGCTTCACGCCGCTCTATGTCTCATATCACGACGTCTGGCGCGCCGTCACAGTGCTTGAGGAAATTCTGAGCAGCGGATCATGGAAGGACGCGCGCTTTGCGGTGCGGGCGGCCGTGACCTGATCCACAGGCGTCGGCAGCGGGAGAGAGGAAGCAGAACATGAGCTATTTCAGGGTCACCGATTGGGACGCCGCCTATACCAACGGCGCCTATATCGTCGACGGTGATCAATGGCCGGCCGCCTGGGTCGAGCCGGCGAAAGCTTTCCGTGACAGCCTGACGGCAGCGGGACGCGCAAAACTCGATCTGGCCTATGGTCCCGAAGAACGCAACCGCTTCGATCTCTTTCTGCCCGAAGGCCAGCCGCAGGGATTGGTGGTCTTCGTCCATGGCGGCTACTGGCTGCAACTGGACAAAAGCTACTGGTCGCATCTGGCAGCCGGCTCGATTGCGACCGGCTATGCCGTCGCGATCCCGTCCTACACACTCTGCCCGGAAAATCGCATCGGCGGGATCGGCAGGGAGATTGCGGCGGCAATCACGGCAGCGGCCGAGCTCGTCGGCGGCCCCGTTGTTCTGACGGGCCATTCGGCCGGCGGTCAGCTCGTAGCTCGCATGATGACGACGACGTCGCCGCTCAACGAAGTCATCCTCAAGCGCATCCGGCACGTGCTTGCCATTTCCGGTCTTCACGACCTGCGCCCGATCATGAAGCGCAGCATGAACGCGCAGCTTCGCATCGATGACGCCGAAGCAAAGACCGAAAGCCCGGCGCTTCTAGAACCGATCGACGGCATTCGTCTTACCTGTTGGGTTGGTGGTGCCGAGCGCGCCGAATTCGTCCGCCAGAACGCGCTGCTTGCCAATATCTGGACGGGCCTTGGCACGGCGACCGAGGTCGTGGTCGAGCCGGACAAGCATCATTATTCGGTTCTGGACGGCCTCATGGAGGCCGAACATCCGCTGACGCGGGCCTTGGTCGCCGAATAACGTTTTCGCAGCAGGACAAAAGAGGTTCCCTCGGCGCTATCCGCACCGAGGGCACTCCTATTATCAGTCACAGAGATAGTGTCAGCCGTTGACCGGCGCATTCATCGCCCAGGCGACGCCGAAGGGGTCGCGGAGCTGACCCCAGCGATCGCCCCAGAACATCACCTGCGGCTCGACGACGACTTCGGCTCCGGCATCGACGGCACGCTTCCACCAGAAATCGAGGTCATCGACGACAAGCTGCATCGTGAAAGACTGCGGCTTTTCCAGCGCATGGCCATATTCCGGAAAAGCATCGCCGAGCATGACCGAGCTGCCGTTGATGTAGAGATGGATGTGCATGGTCCGGCCCTTTTCGTCGACCGGATACATGAAGGCCTGTTCGGCACCGAAGGCGCGCTTATAGAATTCGGCTGCCTTCACAGCGCCATCCACCGTCAGATAGGCTACGACGCCGCCGCGAACCGGCACGCGCGGCTGCTGGGATTGTTCTGTTGCATCGGTCATGTTGGTCTCCTTGGAACGGTTCTTGGTGTCTCGCCCTTGTCGGGGCTGACCCAAGGACGTTGGTCAACTACCCTTCCCGACAACAAGGTATCAATTTTTTTGGCTATTATTTGCGACGGACGCCTAAGCGTTTCGGCGGTCATACATGCGCTGGTTTTCGGGCACGCAAGGTCCGAGTGGGATAGGCCTCATGGAGAATTCGCGCCAGGGCATCCCCGCGCGACATTGGCCGCCCAAGCAGGAAACCCTGCACTTCATGATAACCTTCAGCCCGCAATTTCGCCAATTGCGCCTCCGTCTCGATGCCTTCGGCCAATGTCACCGCATTGAAGCCGGAGGCTATGCCAACTACGGCCCTCACGATGGCGAGATTGCCGGGATCGGCATCCATGCCGGCAACGAAACTGCGGTCGAGCTTGATCTTGTCGAAAGAGAAGGAGCGCAGATAGCTGAGCGAGGAATAGCCCGTGCCGAAATCGTCGATCGCGATGCGAATACCGAGCTCTTTGAGGGCACGCAGCAGCGACAGGCTTTGCTCGACCTCGGAAAGCAGGATGGATTCCGTGACTTCGATCTCCAGGCGTCCGGGGCAAAGACCTGTCTCGCTCAGCGCCGAGACCACGGTGGCCAGCAGGCTCGCATGACGGAACTGATAGACGGACAGGTTGATGGCCACCTTCAGATGTTCCGGCCACTCCATGGCAGCCCGGCAGGCCTCCCGCAGCACCCAATCGCCGATCGGCACGATCATCCCCGTTTCTTCGGCGACGGGGATGAATTCCGCCGGCGCGATGAGCCCACGCTTGGGATGGCGCCAGCGGATCAGAGCTTCGAAGCCGGAAAGAGCATCCTCGTCCAGTCGGATGATCGGCTGGTAATGAAGCTCGAGTTCGTCGTTCTGCAACGCCTCACGAAGCTCCAGCGTAAGCTGGTGGCGGCGTTCAGCTTCATGCCGCATCTCCGTCTGATAGAATCGATAGGTCGAGCGGCCGCTCGCCTTGGCGGCATAGAGCGCCAAATCCGCGTCTCGCATCAGCACGTCAGCATCGTTGCCGTGCTCCGGCGCCATGGCAATGCCGATGCTGCAGGTCACGTGTTCCCGCACGCCGTCGAGATCGAAGGGTGCCGAAAGCGATTGCAACAACAGGTCGGCGAAGCGCCGAGCTCGCCCCGCATCCGTCATCCTTAAAACCAGCGCGAACTCGTCGCCGCCAAGGCGTGCGACCAGATCGCTCCTCTCGGCAAGCTGCTGGAGGCGTTCGGCAACCTGGCGCAGGAGCATGTCACCCGCGGCATGGCCTTTGCTGTCGTTGATATGCTTGAAATGATCGACATCGATGTAGAGCAGCGCGATCGGCTTTTCCGGCCTCGCAGTGGCCACCTGCCGCACGATGCTCTCGGAAAAGAAAGCTCTGTTCGGAAGGCCGGTAAGGGAATCATGCATCGCAAGATGCGCAAGCCGCGCCTCGACGCTGCGTTCCGCGGTGACATCCTGGGAAATGCCGAGAACATAGCGCGGCGCTTGCCCTGACGGGGCGGGAAGCGCCCGCTTCGCCGTCTTCAGGATACGCAACACGCCATCCACCGTGTGAATGGTTTCCTCGAAGTAGACGGTTTCGGCGGTTTCGAAGGCGAGCTTGTCCTGCTCCCGGAAAAGCGCCGTCTGCTCGTCGGAAAATATCGCCCGGTCCGACTTGCCGATCATATCCTGTGCTGCCCGCCCGACGATACCGCCGCACGCCTCGTTGAACAGAATATAACGGCCGTCCCGCTCCATATCCTTGACGAAGACGCCGACCGGGAGATTGTCGACGATGCTGTCGAGCAGCGACTGGGTGGCATCGACCTGCCGCCGTGCCGCATTGACCTCGGTGCGGTCCTGCACGATCGCCAGGATCGCCATCTTGCCGTCGAAGCGGATCTCCCGCCCATAGGTCAGAACCTCGAATGTCTCGCCATCTGCCTTCAGATGCGTCCAGCGCTGCGCCGTCTCGATGTCGGTACGGTGGTGTACGGCATCCAGCATCCGCTCGCGCTCCACAGATGGCCTGATGTCGAGCACGGTCATGACCGCGAAGTCCGAATCGCCATAGCCATAGAGATCGCGGGCCGCATCGTTGACGATCAGAAACTTCAACGTCTGCGGATCATAGACCCACATCGGTGACGGATGCGTCTTGAAAAGCGACCGAAAATCGTCGTTCGGGGCGTCGGGCCAAACGGAATTCATAGGAAGGTCGACCTTGCCAATTCGAGTTTGAAGATTAGCGAATTGGACATTGATAGACGAAAAAACTAAATAAAATCAAAATAGTAACGAGATTAAACTTTAGGCAAAAGCCTATCGAATATGCAACGGTAGGCTTTATTCCTTTGCCCCGTTTCATCGATATGAGATCGCAAATGCCGTAAGGTTCAAAGTCCCGCCTTGCCGATCGCATGGATGACACCGTGCAGCTCGCCAAGACCTTTCAGGCGGCCGATGAGGGAATAGCCGGGATTGGTCGGCTTATCGATATCATCGCCGATCAGATGTCCGTGGTCCGGCCGCATCGGGATCACATGATCTTCCCGGCCTTCTTTGCGGCGCCGCGCCTCCTCGGTGAGCAATGTGCGCAGAATGGCATACATATCGCTGCGCCCTTCCAAATGGGAGGCTTCCACGAAGGATCCATCAGCTTCGAGCGCAACGTCGCGCAGATGCGCGAAATTGATGCGCGAGGCGAATTCGCGGGCGATCGCCAGCACATCATTGTCGGCACGGGAGCCGAGAGAGCCGACACAGAGCGTCAAACCGTTGGCCGGATCATCGACAATGCCCAGGATGCGGCGCAGATCAGACGCCGTCGAAACGACGCGCGGAAGGCCAAAGAGCGAGACGGGCGGATCGTCGGGATGGATCGCAAGCCTGGCGCCGAATTCGGCGGCAACCGGCACGACGTCTTGCAGAAAAGCGTCGAGATTGGCCTGGAGATCTTCTGTTGTCATTCCGTCGAAAAGGGCGATGGCAGAGCGGATGGCTTCGCGGCCATAGCTGTCCTCGCCGCCGGGAAGGCCGGCGATGATGTTATTCTCCAGCCGTTGCACGGCCGTTGGCGAGAGCTCCTTCAGCCGCTCCTCGGCGCGCCGTAGCAGACCCGGTGCATAATTTTCTTCTGCACCCTTCCTGCGAAGGACGAAGACGTCATAGGCGACGAACTCCACCATGTCGAAACGCAGGGCCAATGCCGTGGTCGGCATCTCGAAGCGCAGATCCGTGCGTGTCCAGTCGACGACGGGCATGAAATTATAGCAGACGGTTTTGATGCCGGAGCGGGCGAGATTGGCAAGGCTGTCCTTCCAGACGCTGATCGCAGCTTTTGCACCTACGCCGCCAAGCTTTATGGCGCTTGGTACCGGGATCGATTCACAGACGCTCCAGCGCAGGCCCGCCGCTTCCACCAGCGCCTTTCGCGCCTCGATTTCGGCCGGAGTCCAGACGCGTGAATGGGAAACTTCATGCAATGCCGTGACGATGCCCGTCGCGCCGGCCTGGCGGGCATGCAAAAGCGGAACAAGATCTTTCGGACCAAACCAACGCCAGCAGCTTTCCATGCGACACCCCTCCATTTGTCGGTCAAAATACCGCTGAAAAGCGAAATGTCCATCATTCTCTATCACTTGACACCCGTTATTGACCAACAATATGCTTTCAACAACGGAGGAGAGACGGTGGTGGATACCGCTGATATCGAGGATAGAGGTTCCGCAGTCGATCAGGTGGTCGACGCGCTGCGGCGGCTGATGCGCGAACGCAATCTCGGTCTCGGAGACGCACTGCCCTCGGAAGCCGAACTTGCGTCCATGTTCAATGCCAGCCGCAATACGGTGCGCGAAGCGATCCGCATCCTGAAGGCCTATGGCATCGTCGAAAGCCGCCAGAAGGTCGGCGCGGTGATTACGGACCGCCGCCAGCAGGCGCTGATGGAGCTTTTCTCCTTTGCTATCGACATCTCGGCAGAGAGCTTTCTCGATATCCAGGGATTTCGTCGCCTCATCGAGGTCAACCTAAGCGATCTTCTGTTCGAAACTGCCGATGAAACCGCCATCGACAGGCTGCGCTCCATCAACGACGCGATGAAGGCCGCATCGACATTGGCCGAGGCTGCGGAACTTGATTTCAGGTTTCATGCCGCCCTTGTCGGCTTCGCCGGCAATCAGACCTTGTCACAAGTCTATGGCATTCTGCAGCCATTGTTGCAGCGCCTGATGGAGGCGGGAAAGCGCTCACGCGAGGCGGTCGACAGCGCCTATCATGACCATCGCGCCATCATCGAAGCGTTGGAACAACGGGATCGAATCGCTTACGCCTATCACATGAACCGCCACCTGCAGGCGGGCCTGCAGTTCATTGCGCCAAAGGCTGTTTGAGACATCCATTTCATCACGGACACATGACATGAAAAGACAGACGCTCGACACCGGCTGGACCATCTCACGCCTTCGCGCGCCCTCCAGCGCACCGGCCCTCCCCAATTCGATCCCCGCGACCGTGCCGGGCAATGTGCATCTCGACCTGATGGCGGCGCAGCTGATCACCGATCCCTATCTCGACGTCAACGAGATCTCGCAGGACTGGATTGGGCGTTCCGGCTGGCGTTACCGCCTGGCCTTCGATTGGGATGGCGAAGACGCCGAGCGCATTGATCTTTCCTGCCTTGGCCTCGACACGGCGGCACGCCTGGAACTGAACGGCAGTTTGCTTGGCGAAACCCGCAATATGCATCGCAGCTACCGCTTCGGCATCGGCGATCACCTGAAAAGCGGCCGCAACGAGCTGATCGTCGATTTCCAATCCGCCTATGAACATGGCGAGGAAGTCCGCAAGCAGCTGGGCAGCGCCGCCGATATCCCCCAGAATTATCCCGGCCCGAGCAATCTCATCCGCAAGATGGCCTGCAATTTTGGTTGGGACTGGGGCCCGACCGTCGTCACTTCGGGCATCTGGAAACCGGTCATCATCGAGAGCTGGTCGAAGGCCCGTCTCGGCAGCATCCGCCCGGAAATCACCCTGCAAGGCAGCCAGGGCGTCGCACGCCTGCAGGTCGAAATCGAATGGGCCGACAAGGGTACGGATAGCGCGGCGCTCGTGCTCTCCGTCGGCGGCAAACGCTCGGAAGTGCGCGTCGCGCAAGGCGAGACCCACACGCTGATCGAGTGCCGGATCGACAACCCGCAGGTCTGGTGGCCGCATGGCATGGGCGGCCAGCCGCTTTACGATCTCGACCTGCAGCTGCTCGGCTCGGATGGGACGGCGCTCGACGGCTGGAAGCGGCGCGTCGGCTTCCGCTCGGTACGGCTGGATACGACACCGGACGAGATCGGCTCGGCCTTCACGCTCGTCGTCAACGACGTGCCGGTCTTTGCCCGCGGCGCCAACTGGATCCCCGACGATTGCTTCCTGCCGCGCGTAACCCGCGAGCGATATCGGGAAAGGATCGCCCAGGCCCGTGATGCCAATATGAACATGCTGCGCGTCTGGGGTGGCGGCATCTATGAGACCGATACGTTCTACGAGGAATGCGATGCCGCCGGCATCATGGTCTGGCAGGATTTCTTGTTTGCCTGCGCCACCTATCCCGAAGAAGAGCCCGTCTACAGCGAGGTCGAGGCGGAAGCGCGCGAAGCGATCACAAGGCTCATGCCCTATGCCTCGCTGGTCATCTGGAACGGCAATAACGAGAATATCTGGGGCTATTTCGACTGGGGCTGGCAGGATGTGCTCGGCAACCGCCCCTGGGGCGCCGGCTACTATCTCGATCTGCTGCCGAAGCTTGTGGCCGAAATCGACCCGAACCGACCCTATTGGCCGGGCAGCCCCTATTCCGGTTCCATGGAAATCGCGCCAAATGCGGACGAGCACGGTTGCAGGCACATATGGGACGTCTGGAACGAGGTGGGCTATGAGACCTACCGCAACTACATCCCGCGCTTCTGTTCCGAATTCGGCTGGCAGGCTCCGCCGACCTTCGCAACCCTTGCCCAATCCGTTCGCGAGAAGGATCGCGCCCCGGCCTCTCCCGCGGTCCTGCATCACCAGAAGGCAACCGGCGGCAATGACAAGCTATTGCAGGGGTTGGAAAGCTGGTTTCCCCACCCGCAAAATTTCGACGACTGGCTCTTCGTCACCCAGCTGAACCAGGCGCGCGCGATCAGCTTCGGCATCGACCACATGCGCTCGCATCGGCCGACCTGCATGGGTACGATCGTCTGGCAGCTCAACGATTGCTGGCCGGTGACCTCCTGGGCGGCCGTCGATGGCGCTGGCCGGAAGAAGCCGCTCTGGTATGCCTTGAAGCATAGCTACGCGCCGCATCTCCTCACCATCCAGCCGCGCGGCGATGGGCTGGCCGCCGTTGCCGTCAATGACGCGACCCTATTCTGGCGCGTGCCCTTCACGGTCGAGCGTTTCGATTTCACCGGCAAGCTGCTCGCCCGTCACCACGTATGGCGCATCCTGTGCGACCGCTTCGAAAATGCGGATATCGAGATCCCGGCCGAGGTCGCGACCCCAAGCGATCCGCACCGCGAATATCTGCGCGCCCGCCTCGGCGATGCCGAAGCCTGGTGGTTCTTCGAAAAGGACATGCAGCTGCAATATCCGCAGCCTCGCTTCGACATCGAGACCATCCAGATGGTGGACGGTGTCGCAGTCACCATCACCGCTCAGTCGTTCCTGCGGGATGTCTGCCTGTTCGTCGATCGCATCAATCCAAATGCCGAGGTCGACGACATGTTGGTCAATCTCGCGCCGGGCGAAAGCAGGATGTTCAAGGTCAAAGGCATTTCCAAGGAAGCCTTCGACGATGCTGATCTTTCGGCTGTTATCCGCACGGCCAACCAGGTTGCGGAGCTTCCGCATCATTGAAACCGGGTGCTCTCTCACGGAAAAGATCCGGCGCATTGCGCCGGATCGAGGCCTGTATTTTCCGTAAGCCGTCACAAAAGATTGCGCTGGTGAATGGCGAATTGCCTCCTATGATCGGGCGCCGCCTTGTGATCTAGTGCCCCTCATCCGATCCATGAATCAGCGAGATCACGCTTATGTCCTCGGACACCAATCGCAGCTTTCAAACGCCCCGCCGCGAAGAACTTGGCCTCATCACCCTTGGCAACAATGCCGGCCTTTCGGCCTCGGTCTTGCCGAACGGCACGCTGTTCAGCATCGATTTCGCCGACCAGCAGGGCGGCGTTATGATCAATCAGGTGCTCGGATCGCCTGTCTATGGCGGTATTGGCCGGCTCTATCTGCGCATCGGCGGGCCCAAGCCGGCGACGGCCGAAATCGTCGGCCCGAAAGCTACGGTAGAGTTCGGTCACGGCAAGGGCGGCTTTTCCTGGAGCGGCGAAACGGAAGGCGTACGACACACCGTCAGCCTCCGGCTGCATCCGAGCCAGACCGCATGGTTCTGGCAAATTTCGCTGGAAAACAGCGCCAACGCGACGCTTTCGGCCGATCTCATTCTCGTTCAGGATGTCGGCCTCGGCGATCGCGGCTTCCTGATGAATAGCGAGGCCTATGCTTCGCAATATATCGACCATCACATCGCCATCCATGCCGCCTTCGGTCCCGTCATAATGGTCAGGCAGAACCTGAAGCAGGGTGGCGGGCGAAATCCGTGGCTCGCGCAAGGCTGCCTTGAGGGTGCCGCGGCTTACGCGACCGATGCAATCCAGCTCCTCGTGCCCTCCAAGAACAATGATGGCGTCATGGTGCCGGATTTCGGCGCCAGCCTGCCGAGCGCCCGCCGCCAGCATGAGGTCGCCTGCCCGACAATCCAATCGAAGCCGCTTTCGCTCGCAGCAGGTGGCGCCGCCGCGACGACCTTCTTCGGCCTCTTCATCGCCGATCATCCGGCCGCTTCCAGCGATGCCGATCTTGCCAATCTCGATGGCTTGCCGAAACTTCAGGGCGAATTGGCGATCGATACGATTGCTGCCGCGCAATCGGCACGCAGTCTCGTGCAGGACGCCCCCCTTGTTGAAAGCGACAGCCTGGATCAGGCAGCTGTCGACGCGCTTTATCCGAAGCGGATGTTGGAGGAGCACGCCGACGGAAAACTGCTCTCCTTCTTCGTGCCGGATGGAGCGCACAACAGGCACATCGTGCTCCAGGAAAAAGAACGCCTGGTGGCTCGCCGCCATGGCGCCATTGTCCGCAGTGGCCAAAACATGCTGCTCGATGACCAGACTTTGGCTGCCACCTGCTGGATGCAGGGCATCTTCGCCGCGCAGCTGACCATCGGCAACACGTCTTTCCACAAGCTGTTTTCGGTCTCGCGCGATCCCTACAATCTGACCCGGTCGAGTGGACTGCGCATCCTCGTTGATCTCGGCGATGGCTGGCGTCTGCTTGGCGTACCCGCCGCCTTCGAAATGGGCTTGAGTGATACGCGTTGGATCTACAAGCTCCCCGGCCGTACCATCACCGTCTCGGCAATCGCCTCCGGCGACGACCCAGCCATGCAATGGAGCGTCTCGGTGGAGGGCGAAGCCTGCCGCTTCCTCGTCTTCGGCCATATCGTCCTCGGCGAGCGCGACTATGAGGCCGTGGCGAACATCGCGGTCGACGCGGCGGCCAAGCGCATTTCCTTCCGCCCGCAGCCGTCCTGGCTGTGGGACCGGTATCCGAAGGCTGGATACCATCTCGTCACCTCGACCCCGGATGCGTTCGAAGCGGTTGGCGGCGACGAGTTGCTCTACACCGACGGCACCGCCCGCAATGGTCCGTTTATCGCCTTGAAATCGCATCCGACGAAGGAATTGCGCTTTGCCGTCACGGGATCGATGACCGATGCGGAGGCGGCCGAGGCGCTCGCTGCGCGCTATAGCGCCGGTGTCGACGGCGAAGAGATGCTGGCGCCGGCGCGCCGCTTCTGGAGCCATGTGACGCGGGGCGCATGCATCGAAGGTGATGGCCGAGATGTGGCGGCGCAAGCGATCATGCTCCCCTGGATCGCGCATGACGCCATCGTGCATTTGAGCGTGCCGCATGGGCTCGAACAATATACGGGAGCTGCCTGGGGCACGCGTGACGTCTGCCAGGGTCCGATCGAATTCCTGCTGGCCTACGAACATGACGAAGAGGTGCGGCAGATCCTTTTGACACTCTTTTCCGAGCAGTACCGTGATCGCGGCGACTGGCCGCAATGGTTCATGCTCGAGCCTTATGCCAATATCCGTGCCGGCGAGGCGCATGGCGATATCGTTGTCTGGCCGCTGAAGGCGCTCTGCGATTACATCGAGGCGACCGGCGACATCGCCTTCCTCGCCGAAACGGTGCCGTGGCGCGCCGACGACACCATGCAGCTAACCTCGGAACGCGCGACGATCTCCGATCACATCGAGAAACTGCTGGACACCGTGCGCAGCCGCTTCGTGCCGGGCACGAGCCTGATTCGCTACGGTGAAGGCGACTGGAACGACAGCCTGCAGCCAGCCGATCCGCATTTGCGCGACTGGATGGTCAGCAGCTGGACGGTATCGCTGCTTTACGAGCAGCTGGTGCGCTACGCCAACATCCTGACGCTTGCCAGCCGCAATGAGGAAGCGCAGTCGCTTCAGGCAACCGCCGTTGCCATGCGCGCCGATTTCAACAGGCTCCTGATGCGCGACGGCATCGTCGCTGGCTACGGCGTCTTCGATCCGAGCCATGATGGCGTCGAATTGCTGCTGCATCCCGAAGATACCCGCACCGGCCTGCATTATTCGCTGATCGCGATGACACAGCCGATGATCGGCGGCCTGTTCACGCCGGATCAGCGCCACGCGCATATGAAGATCATTCGCGAGAACCTGCTTTTCCCGGACGGTGTGAGGCTGATGGAAAAGCCGGCAACCTATTCCGGCGGCCCGGAAAAGCTGTTCCGGCGTGCCGAATCCTCGTCCTTCTTCGGCAGAGAGATCGGGCTCATGTATGTGCATGCGCATCTGCGCTACTGCGAAGCCCTAGCGCTCGAAGACGATGCCGAAGCCGTATGGGCGGCACTCGCGCTCGCCAATCCGATCGCCGTCAGCGGCCGGGTGGAACATGCGTCGCTCCGCCAGCGCAACACCTATTTCAGCAGCAGCGACGCGGCCTTCGACGACCGCTATCAGGCATCCGCGGAATGGGCACGCGTCAAGGCCGGCGATATCGCCGTCGATGGCGGCTGGCGCATCTATTCGAGCGGCCCCGGGCTCTATACCAAGAGCCTGATCGGCAATGTCTTCGGTTTCAAGCGGCAATTCGGCCAGCGCATCCGCAAGCCGCTCTTGCCGGCCTCGATCGGCGCCTGCGACGTCAAGCTGGACTTCAAGGCCTGAGCCCCCAATCGCGAATGGCAAAAGGGGCCGCAGCGCCGGCTCCTTTTGCCAGCCTGGGATAGTCGCCAACACCTCAGAGAGCGCCTTCTTGCCTCCGTGGACCTTCTGGTTAACCGAATCGGCTAAACTCACGCGGATGTGCAAAGCCCGGAGGCGGATTTGGAAACGGCGCTCTATCTCCCCATCAAGTCATTTCTCGAAGCCGCTGGCTATACGGTGAAAGGCGAGATCGGCGGCTGTGACCTCGTCGGCCTGACTGATGGTGAGCCACCCGTCGTCGTCATCTGCGAGCTGAAGATGACCTTTAATCTCGAACTCATCCTGCAGGCAGTGGATCGCGCTGCTGCCAGCGACGAAGTTTGGATTGCCGCCCGCGTCTCGGCAAAGGGCAAGGGTCGGGAAGGCGATCGCCGGTTCCGCGACCTTTGCCGAAGGCTGGGCTTCGGCATGCTCGCGGTATCCGACAATGACCTGGTCGACATCATCGTCAGCCCCGTCTCGCCGATGCCCCGCAAGAATGCACGGCGCAGATCGCGCCTTGTCGACGAACATCGTCGGCGCAAGGGTGACCCGGCACTTGGTGGCAGCACGCGCAAGCCGATCATGACCGCCTATCGCCAGCAGGCCCTTGCCTGCGCCGCCGCCATCGAAAGCGGCGTGCAGCGGCCGAAGGATATGCGTGAAGCGGCACCGAAGGCTCCGCAAATTCTAAGGGACAATGTCTATGGCTGGTTCGAGCGCATCGATCGCGGCATCTACGCATTGACGGAGCTTGGAACAGAGGCGCTCAAGCGTTGGCCGGTAGCGCAGCTTTAAATATGGAAAATTTCCGGCCGTCCAACATTAAATTCAGGTAATATCTTAACATTTCGCAATAAAAACATGATCAATATTTAATTTGTAAAAGTTTCTTGGCGGATCATATTAACACCAAGCGCCAATTCAAATCTATACTTTGCTTCCCGTAGTAAAAGCGGGGAACAAAGTCGCTCGCAAAATTGACGCGGACCAATCGCAGCCTATCCCCGATATGGACGGGCCGCAAACCGCCACCGATCTCGCAAGGGACTTTTTGCCATGCCTTCTCTTCTCCGCAAACATCGCACAGCCGCCATCGTCGGTGCCGCTATCATCGTCGGCGCGGGAGCACTGCCTTTTGCCTTCAGCACATCCGCAACCGTCGCCTCGGCTGCAGAGCCGGCCGGCATCATCGCGCCCGGCGGCTCCTTCGCTCCGATCGTCGATGCCGACAAGCCGGCCGTCGTCACCGTCACCACAACGATGAAGGCGACCGATACGAGCGCCGACGGCAGCAATTCGCCAATGGACGAGCAGTTCCGGCAATTCTTCGAAAACCAGGGCATCCCCTTCCCGAAACAGATGCCGCACCAGCAGCAGAGCCAGCGCGCCATGGCGCTCGGTTCCGGTTTCATCATCAGCCCGGACGGCATAATCGTCACCAACAACCATGTCATTCAGAATGCGGTCGACATCAAGGTGACGCTTGATGACGGCACGGAACTGCCTGCCAAGCTTTTGGGCGCCGATGCCAAATCCGACCTTGCCGTCCTGAAGATCAACGCACCGAAGCCGCTGGCGACCATCGCTTGGGGCGATTCCGACAAGCTGAAGCTTGGCGACCAGATTCTCGCCATAGGCAATCCCTTCGGCATCGGCACGACCGTCACAGCCGGCATCGTATCGGCTCGCGGCCGCGACCTGCACAGCGGCCCCTATGACGACTTCATCCAGATCGATGCGCCCATCAACCACGGCAATTCCGGCGGACCGCTGGTCGACCGCGAAGGCAACGTCGTCGGTATCAATACCGCCATCTACTCGCCGAACGGCGGCAGCGTCGGCGTCGGCTTTGCCATTCCTTCGGACGAGGCCAAGGCGATTGTCGCGAAGCTCGAGAAGAACGGCTCGATCGACCACGGTTATCTCGGCGTCGCCATCCAGCCGGTAACCTCGGATATCGCCAATGCCATGGGCCTCTCCCAGACCCAGGGTGCGCTCGTTGCCAGCGTCAACGATGATACGCCGGCCGCACGCGCCGGCATCAAGAGCGGCGATATCGTCACGGCCGTCGGGAACGAAGCCGTCAAGACGCCGAAGGATCTGTCGCGGCTCGTCGCCGATCTCTCTCCCGGCGACAAGCGTTCCATCACCCTGTGGCGCGGCGGCAAGAGCATGGATGTCAATGTCACCATCGGCGGCAATGACGACAGCAAGCAGGCCGCCAACGACGCCGGCGACGGCAAGGTGCTGCCCGCCAACCAGCCAAGCATCGGCGTCGGCCTTGCCAACCTCACACCCGATGTGCGTGAGCAGCTGAACCTGCCGCATGGCATCGAGGGCGCTGTCGTCGCCAGCGTCAATCCGGAGAAGCCCGCCGCTGCTGCCGGCATCCAGACCGGCGACATTATCGTTTCGGTCAACGACCAGCCGGTGCGCAACGTCCATGAGGTGCAGACGGCCGTTGCCAAAGCCGGCAAGGATGGCCGCAAGTCCGTCCTGCTCCTGATCGAGCGCGACGGCAACAAGACCTTCGTCGCCGTGCCGTTCTCGGCCGCATAAAAATTCTGGGACATTCTGCAATCGGCCCGCTTCCTACAGCGAAGCGGGCCGATTGCCGTTATCTCACCAGCAAGTCCTGGCGTTCAGCGATGCTGATCTTTGCCAACTCTACCGGCTCAAGCAGTCACGCTCGAACGTCTTCCTCGACCGAACGCTCTGAGGCGCTGAATTTCCACAGAAGAGGTTGCTCGCCTTTGACATAGGACTCTTTTTGTCCAAACTCTGCCTTTGTGATGGTACAAATAGCGCCGGAGCCGATTGAAACGGTCGGGCGGGAGGTTTAAACCGCGCCGGCGATATCAGCGGCCAGGCCTTAAAACAGGAATGAGCGGCGGCAGGAGTTGGAGTGACTGATCCATACGATATTCTCGGCGTTGCGCGCGATGCGGGCGAAGAGCAGATCAAGGCGGCTTATCGCAAGCGCGCGAAGGCAGCCCATCCGGATTCCGGCGGCGATACCGAAGCTTTCGCGCAGCTGCAGAAGGCCTACGAGCTTCTTCTCGATCCCGTACGCCGCAAGGTGTTCGACGATACCGGCTATGATGTCGAACTGACCGATGCCGTCGACCTGCAGGCGCTGGTTGCCATTGAAAAGCTGATTACCGAGATAGTGCTGGACGAGCGGGAACCGGGTACTTTCGATCCGGTCGCCAAGATGCGGGCGAGCCTTCTGGAAGAAATTCGCAAGGCGAATTTCAGCAAGAGCGAGCTCGAGCGACACTCCAATCGCATCGGCCTTCACCTCGACCGGCTGGGCAAGCGCCCCGGCAAGGACGTGGTCGGCCACATGCTGCGCGCCCGCATCAAGGCGATCGCCACCGCCATCAGCGAAACGGAAGCCAAGATCGGCGCCAGCGAACGCGCCTGCGACATGCTCGAAGGCTATCTATATGAGATGAACGAGCCTTTGGATGATACCGATGCTGCTCCCGAAATCGAATGGGACGAGCCAAGGGTCCGCTCGGCCGCGCAGTAGACGCGGCGCTTTTCGCCGCTCTAGAGAGACAAATTTCGCGTTTGCCTTGATCGTGAGATCACTTTCAGCAACGCAATGTTGCAATGCAACAATTCTCCCTAGACAAATCGAGGGGCTGGCCTAGATCAAGCATCCAACACGCCGTCCTGCTCCATCGAACGATGGCGAAGCGGCAATGGCGGGCGCCGGGACTCCGGTATCCGCCGCAGATCTAAAACGGCGAGGTATGCGATTGCTGGCGTCCGAAGCGGATGAAGTCGTCTTTGAACATCTGAGCGAAAACCGGTCGCGGGCCGCATTGAGGGGCGCCTTCTGGTCGGCGCTGGATACGCTTATCCCGACGGCACTCAACAGCCTTGTCTTCGTCGTCACCTCCCGTTTCCTTCTGCCGCAGGATTTCGGTCTGGTAGCGCTCGCCTTCGCCATCGTCAGTTTCGCCTCCGGCTTCGGCCCGACGGCCTTCGGCGAGGCACTAATCCAGCAGAAATCCATTCGGCGCAGCCATCTCGATACGGTCTTCTGGCTATCCTTCGTCTCCGCAGCCATCCTCTATGCCGCGCTGTTTCTGCTTTCGCCATTTCTAGCTCATTGGCTCGGGCATGACGATATCGTCAAGCTGCTGCTGATCATCGGCCTGAAAATCTTCTTCGACATGATGATCATCGTCCCCAATGCACTGATCGGCCGCACGATGTCCTTCCATCTTGCTGCGGCCCGTACCGCGATCGCCACCTCTGTTTCGGCGGTCATCTGTCTCTCGCTGATCTTCGCCGGTTTCGGTCTGTGGGCGCTTGCAATCGCCCAGATCGCTGCACCGGCGGCCGCCTGCATCGCCGCTTTCTGGGGTGCAAAATGGCTGCCTGGCTTCAGAGTAAAGCTCTCGAGCCTGCGCGAACTGCTGCATTACGGCATCTTCGCCTCGGGCAACCGCTTCCTCCAGACCATGAATCTCGACCAGCTGATCATCGGCACACTGGTAAGCCCGGCCGCTCTCGGTATCTATAATTTCGCCCGGCGGCTCTACGAGATGCTCAACAATGTCGTGGCGGGCGGGCTGAATTCTGTCAGCCACGTGCTGCTCTCCTCGCTGCAGCATGATAAGGACAAAGTGCGCGAAGCATTCCTTATGGCGACCTTCGGTTGCTCGCTGGTATCTTTCCCGGCTTTCATGGGGCTCGCGGCGGTCGCCGACGATGCCATTCCGCTGATCTTCGGACCGCACTGGGCAGCGGCCATCTGGCCGGTACGCTTCTTCTGCGTCATCGGGCTGATGGCCGGCATCGGCATCATCCAGGCATCCTTGATCACCAGCCAGGGCAGATCCGACTGGTGGTTCTATTATCAGCTGGTGCGCAACGTCGTCTCGATCCTCACCGTGTTGGTTCTTCACCAATATGGGGTGGCGACCGTCGTCTTCGGACTCATGCTCGGAGTGGTGATGCTCTGGCCAGTGACGCTGTGGATGGTGTCGCGATTGATCGGCCTCAGCATTCCGGAATATTTCGGTCAGTTCCTGAGGCCCATTGCCGCTTATCTCGGCATGCTTGTCGCCGTCGTCGCAATTTCATCGGCCTTGATCGACCGGCCCCTTGCGGAACGCCTCGTCTGCGAAGTCCTGGTCGGTGGCCTCGCCTACTCGGGCCTCATCCTTCTCTTATGCCGGGAAAGGGTCCTCTTCCTCGTGCGAACGACGCTGCAAGGCCGTCGCGCGAAGGCACAGTAGCAGTCATCGCGAATAGGGCCGGAAGCAACGCTCATCCCATCTCGCGATAGGAATACCAAGTCGGAAAGGCGCCTCATGACACTGGTTACGTTCATCATTCCCGTTCGGCATCAGGCCAATTCCAATGATTGGCCGGCATTGAAACGGCGGCTGTCGCAAACGATCGCATCGATCGCCGGCCAGTCCAACAGGAACTGGCGCGGCGTAGTCGTCGCCAATGAAGGCGCCGATCTGCCGGATTTGCCGCCGAATTTTACGGCAGAACGCGTGACCTTCCCGCCGAACCAGCTGCACGACATCAACGGTGCCGATCGCGAAAAGGTCTACGATGCGTTCCGGCTGGACAAGGGCCGTCGTGTCTTGAGCGGCATGCTTTCGGCGCGCGACACGCGTTTTTTCATGATTGTCGACGACGATGATTTCGTCAGCGCCAATATCGTCGATTTCGCAGCTCGAAATACCGATGCCAATGGCTGGAAAATCAACCGGGGCTATCTCTGGAACGAAGGCGGCAGGCTGCTTATGCATCACAATGATTTCGCCAATTATTGCGGTACGTCGCTGATCATTCGCTCCGATCTCTATCGCTTGCCGGCGACCTTCGAGGATGCCGAGGTCGATTACATCAAATCCATGCTCGGCAGCCACGTGCGCATCGGCAAGCTGCTGGCCGATGCCGGCTCTCCGCTCGGAGCGCTGCCCTTCCGTGGCGCGATCTATCGGGTCGGCCATGCCGGCGCCCACAGCAAATCCTCCGGCCTGATCAGGACCCATTTTCTGAACCGGTCGGTACTCACAAGCCCCCGCCAGTTCCTGGGCAATCTTTCGCGGGTGCGCCCGCTCGATCGAAACTTGAGAAGCGAATTCTTCGGCGCGCGCGCCGCCGGATAGCGTAAGCGCAATCCTTTCCGCCCAACGAGGTTTCGACCAATGCCGGCCAATACGACGAAACACAGATATGCCGCCCTGGATGCGATGCGCGGCCTGGCGGCATTGGCGGTCGTCGTCTATCACCTCGACAGGCCCTATGCGCCTTCGGCCTATATCGCGGTCGATTTCTTCTTCGTGCTCAGCGGCTTCGTGATTGCCAGGGCCTATGGTGAAAAACTCGCAAGCGGCATGACCGTGCTGGCCTTCATGAAGGCTCGCTACGCGCGTCTCTATCCGCTCTTCCTCATCGGCAGCGTCTACGGCCTTGTGCAATTGCTGCTGCACTGGCAGGCATCCGGTGTCGGACGGGCCGATCTTGCCGCGAGCATCCTTACGACCATATTCATGCTGCCTTCGCCGAGTTTTCTGACGCGGTCGGCGGGCGATATCCTGGCGCTTTATCCACTGAATGGTCCCGCCTGGTCGCTGTTTTGGGAGCTGCTGGCCAATCTCATATTCGCGCTCGTGCTGTTCAGATTGAAAACGCGGAGCCTGATCCTCATTGCCGCCGCATCTCTAGCGCTGCTGATCGTCTCGGTTTTTTTCCACAAATCGCTCGATCTCGGCTGGGAATGGCACTCGGTGGATGGCGGCTTTGCCCGCGTCTTCTTTTCCTTCACGCTCGGAATGATCATCTACCGGCTTCGAAGCAGCACCGCGATTGGCTGGACCATGAACAGCTATGCCGCCCTGCTGCCCATCGCGGCGATCTTAGCCTTGCTGTTTCTCCCAACCTATTCGCTGAAATATGCGCTTGTCTTCTGCATCCTGATCTCACCGCTCATCGTCCTTGCCGGCACGATGCTCGAATTGCCGGAGAGGCTGCAGCGGCTCGGCATCTTTCTCGGCTATCTCTCCTATCCCATCTATATGTGCCATCGCGGCTTCACCGAGATTTACGGGCATCTGATGCGCGATACCCACTTGCCGCAGCCCGTCTACATCGCAATCTATCTCGTCGCGATTTCCATCATTGCGCTCATCTCGGCTAAGCTTGCGGCTATCCTTGTCAAATACGGTTCCTCTTGGAGGGACACGCCCAAAAGCCTGGGAGCGACTTCAAGCCAGTAGCATTGCCGTTCACGTGTGAACGGCCGCAAGTGCGATGGCATCCGCAACATATTCGCGCCGCTCCAAGAGTTTGGCCGTCGCGACACGCAAATGGCTGCTGGGCAGGATCGAGAACTTGGCACCGGGATGCACTGCAATGCCCCGAGCGGCAAGCGTCACCATTGCGAAAGGCTCCGACGAGACCGGCACCCAGGCACATAGTCCCTCTCCATGCCACGCATCGACGCCACGCTCGCGAAGCGCATTGATGAGGCCTGCGCGGCGTTCCCGATAGGTCCTGCGGGCATGATCGAGGCACGATGCTGTTGCCGGATCGCGCAGCAGCCAGGCCGCCGCCGCCTGCAGAATACGGCTGGTCCAGCCGGAGCTGAAGCTGCGATAGGATTGGATCTGGTCGATGATCGCCCGCGAGCTCGACAAGACCGCGAGGCGTAGGTCCGGCCCGTGCGTTTTCGAAAATGACAGGATATGGATAACCCGATCGGGAAAAAGATGCCCGAGGGAATGGCGCGGCGCGATCGAGATGTCGCCGATACCATCGTCTTCCACGATCAAAGTATCCTTGTCGCGAAGAATCTCTGCGATCCCTATCATACGTCCCGGGCTCACGCTCTGGCCCGTGACGGAATGGATGCGCGGCTGAAAGATAAAGGCGACCGGGCGATATTTCAGCGCGTCCTCCAGCGAGGCCGGCAGCGGGCCCTCTTCATCGCATTTCACCGGAATGATGCGGGCGCCCCGGTCCTCGAGAATATCGAGAAGCCGCATGCCCGTCGGGTCCTCGATCGCAACGGCAGCGCCCGGCATGACGAGGGCGTTGATCAGGGTGTAGACGGCATTATAGCCGCCATTGGTCGCCAGGAACGCCTCCGGCTCGTAAGGCCATGTCTTCCTGACCTCGCGCTCAAGCTCCGGCAGGATGCGGCTGCGCTCGTAGCTGTTGAGATTTTCGGCCGAGGCACCATGGGCCATCGCCGCCTCCAGCTTTGGCAGCAGGCGGACGTCAGGAACGGCCGCCGTCAGATTGAGGGCGTCGGAACCATAGTCGCCAACGCTTGCCAGCCGCGCCGGCTTGGCGACGAAGCGGTCGCCGCTGACCCATGTGCCGTTCCTGCCGCGCCCACTTATGATCTTCTGACGCCTGAGTTCGCTCCAGGCTTCCGACAGGGTCGCCGGGCTCACCCCAAGGGCAAAGGCAAGGTCACGGATCGGCGGCAGCTTGGTGCCAACAGGCAAGGCACCGGCGCGAATGAGCGCGCTCGTTTCAAGCGCGATGCCACGGATGGTCCGATCGCTCAATTTCGAGGCAAACCATTTCGCATCCCGTTCTTCGCTCATTTTCGCACCATTTTTAATGTTCAATAACGTAATAACATTTGATCGGCTTATATTGAACATTTACTCGTTGAGAAAACAAGTTTTCCCGCGAGTGAATTTCATGCCCCTTACTCTCCGCCTTGCTCTTCGTGACTGGGACTACATGACCCCTCTGGTCCTGGGCGATGTCTCCTCCCCGAAACTCGACATCAGGGTGGACCGGGTCGGCACCCTGATCTCGCATGTCGGCAAGAGCGACACCTATGATGCCGCCGAAACCTCCTTCAGCCGCTACACGCAGCTGCGCATCGATGGCGATGACAGCGTGGTCGGCATACCGAACTTCATCATGCGCGGCTTCCGCCACCGCTGCGTCATCACCGCCAAGGACAGCCCGATCACGAGCTTCGCCCAATTGGCCGGCAAGCGCATCGGCGTCACCGGCTGGCGCGATTCCGGCAATACCTGGACGCGGGCAGCACTTCGCCGAGAAGGCGTCGGCGTCGAAAATGCGATGTGGTATGCCGGCCGCCTCACGGAAGCCCATCCGATCACCGACCGCCTCGACGGCTTTGGCCGTCCCGGCCGCATCGAGGCGGCACCCGGCGAAAGGCCGATGGTGGAGCTGCTGAAGGAAGGCAAGCTAGATGCGATCTTCACGCCCTTCATGCCGGACGGCTATTTCGCCGGCAACTCCGGCTTCCGCCAGCTGCTGCCGGATTTCCGCGCCGCCGAGCATCGCTATTTTGCCGATGTGGGCTATGTACCGGGTATGCACCTGATTGGTTTCAAGGCGGAGTTTGTCGCCGAGCATCCCTGGGTCATGGCCGAACTGAGTGCACTCATCGATGAATCTCAGCGCGTCTGGCTGAGCAAGCGGCGCAAATATGCCGACACCACGCCCTTTATGCTCGATGAGCTGTTGAAATCGGCAGCCGAGCTGCCGGAAGGGTGGGATGCGAGCGGCCTTGCCGCCAACCGCAAGATGATCGCCGATTTCGCCGGGGAGCTGCATGTGCAGGGCATCCTGCCGCGGCTGATGACGCCGGAGGAACTCTTCCCGTTCGATGTCGACGGCAGCCGGACGAGCGCTGCCTGACCACCACCTCAAAAATCAGAGACACAAAGCAAAAAGGGGAATGAACATGTCGCTGAAGAAAATGACCTACGTCGCCCTGGCAAGCCTGATGATGTCGGGCGCCGCCTTCGCCGAGGATGCGAGCCTGCCGAAACTTTCGGTCAACAAGGATCTGCAGGCCAAGCTGCCGGAAGCCATCCGCACATCGGGCAAGATGATCTCCGTCAACAACGGCTCTTTCCCTCCCTATGAAATCGTCACCGGCACCAAGCTGACCGGTGCCAGCGCCGATCTGACCGACGCGATCGGCGAAGTGCTCGGCGTCAAGATCGAGCATGAAAGCGTCAGTGGCCTGCCCGCCATCCTCGCCGGCATCAATTCCGGCCGCTACCAGTTCGCCTTCGGCCCGATCGGCGATTTCAAGAGCCGCGAGGAGGCCAATGATTTCGTCGACTGGGTACAGGAATTCGTGGTCTTCGCCGTCCAGAAGGGCAACCCGAAGGGCATCACCTCGCTCGACAGTGCCTGCGGCCAGCGCATTGCCGTCATGGCCGGCGGCTCGGCCGAGAAGGTCATCCAGGTGCAAGCCGAGAAGTGCAAGACAGACGGCAAGGGTGCAATCGAGGTCCAGTCCTTCACAGACCAGCCGAGCTCGATCCTCGCCGTCCGCTCCAAGCGCTCCGACGCCTTCTTCTCCTCACAGGCGCCGCTCACCTATTTCGTCTCGCAGGCGAACGGCCAGCTCGAACTAACGGGCGTCGGCCAGAAGAACGGTTTCGAAGATCTCTATCAGGGCGCCGTCGTGCCGAAAGGCTCGCCGCTCGGCCCAATTCTGAAGGATGCCGTCAAACTTCTCATGGACAATGGTACCTATGCCGCCATCATGAAGAAATGGGGCCTTGAGAACAACATGATCAAGGAACCGGGTATCAATCTTGGCGGGACATTGCCGAAATGAGTAGGAACGCCGGAAACATCGCATCGCCTTCAGGCGATGCGTCGGAACGGGATGTGGCGAATGCCCACACACCGTTCCCGAAGGGTCGTGTGGCGGCCTGGATCGTTACCCTTGCGATCGCGGCCTATTGGGCCTGGTCGGTCGCCCACAATGAAAACTTCGGCTGGCATGTCGTCGCACAGTATTTCTTCGATCCGGTCGTCATCAGCGGCCTGTATGTTTCGCTCGGGCTGACCGTCGTCGCCATGGTGCTCGGCATCGTCTTCGGCCTGTTGCTGGCGATTGCCCGCATGTCGAAGGACACGCTGGCAAGCACGCTCGCCTCGCTGTTCATCTGGTTCTTCCGCGGCACGCCGCTGCTCGTGCAGCTGATCTTCTGGTACAATCTTTCGACGCTTTTCCCGACGCTATCGATCGGCATTCCCTTCGGCCCGACCTTCGTCAGCTGGGATACCAATTCCGTCATCAGCCCGATGACGGCGGCGATCGCCGGCCTGGCGCTGAACGAAGCCGCCTATATGGCCGAAATCATCCGTGGCGGCCTGCTTTCGGTCGATAGGGGCCAGTTCGAGACCGCTGAAGCCTTCGGTATGACGAGAAGCCGGGCTCTGCGCCGCATCATCATCCCGCAGGCCATGCGCTCCATCGTGCCACCAACCGGCAACCAGCTCATCAGCATGATCAAGGCGACCTCGCTCGTCAGCGTCATCGCCATGGCAGACCTGCTCTATTCCGTGCAGTCGATCTACAACCGCACCTTCGAAGTCATCCCGATGCTGCTCGTCGCTGTCATCTGGTATCTGCTGATCACTTCGGTGCTTAATACCGGCCAGAGCTATATCGAGCGCCATTATAGCCGCGCCGACCGCCGTTCCGGTGGGACCAAGGCGGTAACGGAGAATGCGCCGGCACTCCTGCCGGTTCAGGAGGCGGGCCAATGAACGCTCCGATGAACACCCCAATCAGCACCGTTGCCGACTTGTCGCCGCTGGTTCGGGCGCGCAACGTCCACAAGTCCTTCGAAAACCTTGAAGTCCTGAAAGGCATCGATCTCGATGTGGCGCCAGGCGAAGTGGTCGTCATCCTCGGCCCCTCCGGCTCCGGCAAGTCGACTTTCCTGCGCTGCATCAACCATCTGGAATCGATCAATCGCGGCTCGATCGAAGTCGATGGCGAGCAGATCGGCTATCGGTTGAACAAGGGCCGGCTGGTCAAACTGTCCAATCATGCGATCGCGCTGCAGCGGCGCAAGATCGGCATGGTGTTCCAGCAGTTCAATCTCTATCCGCATATGACAGCGCTGCAGAATGTCATCGAGGCGCCGATCGGCATCCATGGCGAAAGCCGCAAGCAGGCAACCGAGAATGCGCTGGCATTGCTCGACCGCGTTGGCTTGTCGGCCAAGGCTCACAACTACCCCCGGCAACTCTCCGGTGGGCAGCAGCAGCGCGTGGCGATTGCGAGAGCGCTGGCGATCAAACCGAAGCTGATGCTGTTCGACGAGCCGACGTCTGCGCTCGATCCGGAACTGGTCGGCGAAGTGCTCGCCACCATGCGTGACCTTGCCAAACAGGGCCTGACGATGATCGTCGTTACCCACGAGATCGGCTTTGCCCGCGAGGCTGCCGACCGTGTCGTCTTCATGGATGGCGGCAAGATCGTCGAACAGGGTAAGCCGGAAGATGTTATCGGCAATCCGCAGCATCCCCGCACCAGAAGCTTCCTGTCGCGCTTCATCTAGCGCGGCAGCTCCATTATCACGGAAGCCAGGACGCTTTATGGCGGATGGCGGCTCAAGCGAACCATTGGAATAGCCATGACCCTCGACAACGATTTCGCCCGCCTCTCGGACTTCGAGCCGATGAAGGCCGAACTGACGGGCATCCGCCAGCATCTCCACGCCAATCCCGAACTCTCTTTCGAGGAAGCGGAAACCGCACGTTTCGTCGCCGAGAAGCTAGAAGCCTGGGGCTATGACGTGACGCGCAATGTCGGCGGTCATGGCGTCGTCGCGCGCATGACGGTTGGAGCCGGCAAGAAGAGCATCGCGATCCGCGCCGACATGGACGCCCTACCGATCACCGAGCAGACCGGCGCCACTTACGCCAGCAAGACGCCGGGCAAGATGCATGCCTGCGGTCACGACGGCCACACCACCATATTGCTCGGGGCGGCCGAATATCTCGCCCGCACCCGCCGCTTCAACGGCACCGTGAACCTGATCTTCCAACCGGCCGAAGAAGCGGGGGCCGTCAGCGGCGCTCCCGCAATGATCAAGGATGGCCTATTCGAACGCTTTCCCTTCGATGTCATTTACGGGCTCCACAATCACCCCGGTGCTGCAGAAGGCACCTGGCTGCTGCGCTCCGGCCCGCTGATGGCGGCCGCCGACACAGTTGAGATTACCGTCATAGGCAAAGGCGGCCATGCTTCGCGGCCGCATCTGACCGTCGATCCTGTCGTCGTTGCCTGCAACCTCGTCGTCAGTCTTCAGACGATCGTTGCCCGAAGCGTCGACCCGACCCAGACAGCGGTCATCACCGTCGGCGCCATCCATGCCGGCGAAGTATCGAACGTCATTCCCGAAAGTGCGAAGATGCTGCTCACGGTTCGTTCCTTCGATCCGAAGGTGCGCGAGCTGCTCGAGGCGCGCATCCGCAAGCTGACAGCGTCCATCGCAGAGGGTTATGGCGCAGGCGTCGAGATCGACTATGTCCACGGCCATCCGGTCGTCGTCAACTCGGAGAAGGAAACGGAATTCGCGCGGATGGTCGCCGAGGAACTTGTCGGCGCTGAGAAGGTCACCACCTGCGGCCTGATCCCCGGCAGCGAGGATTTCTCGCATTACCTGGAGCATAAGCCTGGCAGCTTTCTGCGCCTCGGCAATGGCTTGAATTCGGCCATCCTTCACAGCGCCAAATATGATTTCGCGGATGAAAGCCTTACCGTCGGCGCAGCAATGTGGGCACGTCTGACCGAGCGTTATCTCGACGCCTGAACCGGTTCCTATCTCGATCCCACGAGGGGGCCGGCGACGCCACGATAAACGACAGCCCTGGCAATAAGCCGGGGCTGGTCCATTTTCTGGATCTCATGGAAAAAGGCTGAATGCGATGCTTTCAATAGCGCCGCTAGCCCTGCGAGCACGGTGCGATTCCTGCCCATATAAATACTACTTATCGAGGGATCCGCAACTATCGCCCGTTGCGGGCGCTGTATTTGCAGGCGTTTCAGTTCCCAGCCCGGTTTCCAGCTGCACGTTCTGAGTCTGCATTACCCGCCATTCATTTTCGAGGCGATCAATCACATACGTAGGAATTTCATTTCTTACGTTTTCAAACTCTTGCATCACGACCTCCATTGTCATGCGTTATTGGCATGACATGGAGGAGTTTCGTTGTAAATCAAGCTATTAAACTATTTAAACGATTAAAATATTTTCAATCGTTTGAAATATCGCCTTCTGTGGAAAAGATTCCAACAGCGTTAATGCGCGATGCGGAGCCTATCGGCGCAAAGCCCGATCGACGGCACCAAAGCCGGGGTGGCGAGCAGCCGACGGTTGCAGTTGGCCATCGCGCCCTAGGTCCTGTGCGCGCCACATCGAATCGTGATGTTGGCGCATAGCGTCGGCCGCCTCGCGCACCACTTCGGAAATCTGCATGAGCTGCTTGGCGAGAGGGCTCGTCCTGCGCCAGATCATGCCGATGGTGCGCGAGGGCTGTGGGCTTTGGAAGCGCACCGTCGACACCGAGGCCGAGCGGGTTTCTACCGCCACGGCCATCTCCGGTATCAAAGTGACGCCGATGCCGGCACTGACCATCTGCACCAGCGTCGAGAGCGAGCTGCCATCCATCAGCTCCCGCGGCAGGGCCGACTGGATGTTGCAGAAGGAAAGCGCCTGGTCGCGAAAGCAATGCCCTTCCTCCAGCAGCAGCAGCCGCATTTCGCGAAGCGCCTCGCGGTTGGGCACCGGCTTGCCCTCGTCCTCGCTTGGCCGCACCAATACGAAATTTTCCACAAACAGCGGCACTTCCGTTAGCGATGCTTCAGAGATCGGCAGGGCGACGATCGCCGTATCCAGCCTCCCCTCCTCCAGCTCCTCGACCAGTTTCGAGGTCAGTGTCTCGCGCACATGGATATCCAACCCGTCATAGATACGGGAGAGATTGCCGATGATGCTCGGCAGCAGATAGGGCGCGACCGTGGGTATGATGCCGATACGCAATCGGCCCACCGGCTGATTGCGTGACGCGCGGGCAAGATCTCCCAGCTCATCGACGGAGCGCAGGATGTCTCGGACGCGGATCGCGAAGGCTTCCCCGAAATTGGTCAGCCGGACCTGTCTCGCACCTCTTTCGAAGAGGTCGGTGCCGAGTTGCTCCTCCAGCTCCTTGATCTGCATCGACAAGGCGGGCTGAGAGATCGCACATAGATCGGCAGCGCGTCCGAAGTGGCCGAGCCGAGCCAGCGCTTCGAAATAGCGAAGCTGTTTGAGCGTGAAGTTTGCCATAAGCTCATCTTATCGCGTCAATCAGGAAATCCAACTTAAATTAATGGAAAGCCTTAGCTATAGTGCCGCGGCAGAGATGAGATGCGGCCGCCTGTCATATGGAGCTCATATTGAGAGCATTGACTGCGTTCAGTTCATCGATGCACGGGCCGGTCGGAAGGCAGGGGGACCCAAGCTTTGCCTGCTTCCACGTCTCCGTTTCACGCGAGGCCAGAATAACGAGAGATTCATGCGTCTGACATGTCGCTGCCATACCCAATTTGGAACCGGGCCATTTCCCGGCGGGCTGGCAAAGCTCCTTCTCCGGTCGTCACAAATCAAATCATCGTAAGGGAGAGTATCATGGATACAAAAGTCGAAACTGCCGGCAAATGTCCGTTTCCGCATGGAAACACGAGCGTTTCCGCACGTTCGAACCGGGACTGGTGGCCGAATCAGCTGAACCTTCGGATTCTTCACCAGAATTCGGCGCTTTCCAGCCCGATGGGCAAGGCATTCAACTACGCCGAGGAATTCAAGAAGCTCGACCTGGAGGCCCTTAAGAAGGACCTCACCGCCCTTATGACCGATTCGCAGGATTGGTGGCCAGCCGACTTTGGTCATTACGGTCCGCTGTTCATCCGCATGGCCTGGCATAGCGCCGGTACCTACCGCACGGGTGACGGCCGCGGCGGCGCCTCCTCCGGCACGCAGCGTTTCGCTCCGCTCAACAGCTGGCCGGATAACGTCAACCTCGACAAGGCTCGCCGTCTCCTTTGGCCGATCAAGCAGAAATACGGCAACAGCATCTCCTGGGCCGACCTGCTGGTCCTGACCGGGAACGTCGCGCTGGAATCCATGGGCTTCAAGACCTTCGGCTTCGGCGGTGGTCGCGAAGATGTCTGGGAGCCGGAAGAAGACATTTACTGGGGCGCGGAAGACACCTGGCTCGGCGACAAGCGCTACAGCGGCGATCGCGATCTGGAAAACCCGCTCGCAGCCGTGCAGATGGGTCTCATCTACGTCAATCCTGAAGGACCGAACGGCAATCCGGACCCGCTTGCAGCCGCTCGCGATATCCGCGAAACCTTCGCCCGTATGGCAATGAACGACGAGGAAACCGTCGCCCTCATTGCCGGCGGCCACACCTTCGGCAAGACCCATGGTGCCGGCGATGCGGCCCATGTCGGTCCTGAGCCGGAAGCCGCCGGCATCGAAGAACAGGGCCTCGGCTGGAAGAACAGCTTCGGCACCGGCAAGGGCGGCGATACGATCGGCAGCGGTCTCGAAGTCACCTGGACCTCGACGCCGACCAAGTGGAGCAACAACTTCTTCTGGAATCTCTTCGGCTATGAATGGGAACTGACGAAGAGCCCGGCCGGCGCGCATCAATGGGTGCCGAAGCATGGCGCCGGCGCTGGCTCGATCCCGGATGCGCACGACAAGTCCAAGCGTCACGCTCCTGCCATGCTGACCACCGACCTCGCCCTGCGCTTCGATCCGGCTTATGAGAAGATTTCCCGCCGCTTCTTCGAAAATCCGGACGAATTCGCCGATGCCTTTGCCCGCGCCTGGTTCAAGCTGACCCACCGCGATATGGGCCCGCACGTGCGCTATCTCGGTCCGGAAGTGCCGAGCGAAGAGCTCATTTGGCAAGACCCGATCCCAGCTGCCGGTCCCGTATCGATCGAGCCCAGCGATGTCGCTAGCCTCAAGGCCGAGATTGCTGCATCGGGTCTCACCATCCCGCAGCTGGTTTCGACCGCCTGGGCTTCGGCGTCGACCTTCCGCGGCTCAGACAAGCGCGGCGGTGCAAACGGCGCTCGCATCCGTCTTGCTCCGCAGAAGGATTGGGAGGCCAACCAGCCGGCCCAGCTCGCTTCCGTGCTGGCGACGCTGGAAGGCATCCAGAAGAAGTTCAACGACGCCCAGACCGGCGGCAAGACGGTATCGATTGCCGATCTGATCGTCCTTGGCGGCTCGGTCGCCATCGAACAGGCTGCGAAGAAGGCCGGCCATGATGTGGTCGTACCCTTCGCTCCGGGCCGCACCGATGCGTCGCAGGAACAGACCGATGTCGATGCCTTTGCCGTTCTCGAGCCGATCGTCGACGGTTTCCGCAACTATCAGCGGCGGGCCTACACCGTCTCTTCCGAAGAGCTGCTGATCGACAAGGCGCAGCTTCTGACGCTGACGGCGCCGGAAATGACCGCCCTCATCGGCGGCCTGCGTGTTCTGAATGCCAATGTCGGCCAGAGCCAGCACGGCGTCTTCACCAAGCGTCCGGAAACACTGACCAACGACTTCTTCGTGAACCTGCTCGACATGAGCACGGAATGGAAGGCGGTTTCGGATGCCAAGGACGTCTTCGAGGGCCGTGACCGGAAAACCAGCGACGTGAAGTGGACCGCAACGCGCGTCGATCTCGTTTTCGGCTCCAACTCGCAGCTGCGCGCGATCGCCGAAGTCTACGGCCAGTCCGATGCCGAGAAGAAGTTCGTGCAGGACTTCGTCGCGGCTTGGACCAAGGTCATGAACGCCGACCGCTTCGACATCGCTTGAAGTGACTGAATAACATGCCCGGACACGACCCTACTTGGGTCGCGTCCGGGCATGACGTAATTTCTAAACGCGCTGCGGACCTCAGCGCGCAGACTGCAATTGAAGGCGCGAGACGCCGGCCGCAACGTTCAGGCCGGTTCCTGCCTCCGCACTCAGCGGCTGCAGGGCGAAATTCTTGGAATTGCCGCCAACGAGAGCATTCGCGCCGAGACCGAGACCCACCGAAGCGCCTGCCGAAGCACCGACATAGGTGCCGGCCAGAGCACCGTCGCCCACACGCGTCGGCGCGGTATTGACGACGACCCAGCTCATATAGGTCTTGCGGGTGACCCCGATATCGATCCCAAGCTTGCCGATCGTGCCCGCATAGCGCTCGACTCTGCCGGTTCGCTGTTTGAATGTGCAGCTGATCGCCTTGTTCGACCCGATGATCATGCCGACGCCGCCTGCGACCTCGCAGGACAGCGTTCCGAGCCTTTGCTTCGGCTCGGACACCACCTGTGTCGACTGCCTTTTGGAATGGGTGCTGGCGGCCGAAGCCGCAGAACCAAGGGCGACTGCAATTGCCGCGGCCGCTATGATGACCTTTTTCATGACGTCTCCTTCGGCGTTTTGGGCGCCGCGGTCTGCCCGGACGGCGCGGGGGAATTGGACAGCTCCATCTGCGGATGGCTGGAAGGGTCGCGATCAACCCGGAGGGTGATGTAGCTGACGATGCGGGTCCTGGCATATTCGGCGGCTATTGCAATGGCCCGCTGCCGCGCCTCGTCGTTCGATGCCACTCCGGAAAGAACGATTGCGCCTTCAATGGCGGCAACATCGATATGACAATCCTCAAGTCCCTCGGCATAAGCGATCAGAGAGCGGATCGCAGCACAGATTGCGTAGCGATCCGACGGTGTCGTCGGCGATGGGGACCTGGCCAGGAAAAGCATTGGAAGCCTCGATAAATCGCGGTGGCAAAGTTTCGCGCGCGCTTGGCGTCAGCGAAGCGCGTTCCTGATGGCGTCTTTGGCCTTGCCGACTTTCGTCAGGATCTTGCCTTCAACCTTCTCGGCAGCACCCTTCATCTTGAGCCGATTGTTTCCTGTCAGCTTTCCTGCAGCCTCCTTGAGGGAGCCTGTTGCTTCCTTGACTGCGCCTTTGACACGGTTCTTGTCCATTTCTGATCTCCTTGAGCTTTTCAGAAGAGGAGGTATCGGCGTCCCGCCGAGACCACGAACAATGAAGTAGGGCGGCAATGCATAGCTTGCAGAGCAGAATGTACTATTGGTGCAAGTGCAAAATAGCCTTTTGAGGCTATCTCGCGCATTCATCTGTCGATGGCTGCGGCTGAGAGCACAATACATTCCAATGGACATTCGGTGTCCGTGATCCGTCGCTGATGCGATGCCTCATTTAAACGACTGAAATATTAGATAGGCCAGCCAGTCGATAAGGAAAGCCATTGCGATCGTCGGCAACGATGGCGGCGCCGCAACCGCTCGCAAACTGAGGTTTGCGGTTCAGTCTACACAACACAGAGGTGCTGCATTCTGCAATGGCAGCGGCAGGGCAATAACGGGATTGGGGATCGTAAGCGCATCCAGCGTCGCCGTCTGTTCGGGCGAAAGCCGGACTTCGAGCGCACCCATATCCTCATTGAGCTGTTCCAGTGTATGGACGCCGATAATCGTCGAAGATACGCCAAGGCGCGCCATTGCCCAGGCAAGGGCGACGCGTGCGGCTGTCGTACCGAGTTCGTCGGCAACGCGGAACAGGGCGTCGACGATTTCAAGATCCTGCTCGTCCGGCCTTTGCACCAATTGCGCTGCATGTCCTGTTCTCGCGCCCGCATTGTTGGCCCGCGTATATCGGCCGCTGATGAGACCGCCACTCAATGGCGAATGCGAGACGACGCCAAGCCCCAGTCCGCGCGCCAAGGGGATGAGCTCGATTTCAAATAGCCGTGCGGCAAGCGAATATTCGATCTGCAAACCGATGAATGGAGCCCAGCCGTTGGATTGCGACAGGAGATGGGCATGCGCCACCTTCCAGGCCGGCGTATCCGAAATGCCGAAATAACGCAGCTTTCCAGACTGAACGAGATCGTGAAGCGCCTCCAGCATTTCTTCCAAAGGCGCCTGTATGTCCCAATTGTTCAACCAATAGAGGTCGAGATAGTCGGTACGCAGCCGACGAAGGGTCTCCTCGAAGCCGTCGATCACGCCTTTGCGGCCAAGCCTTTCGCCATGCCGCGCGACATCGAATTTGGCGGCGATGACAAGACGATCGCGCTGGATCGAGTTTTGTGCGACATAGCTGCCGACAACCGTCTGCCCGCCCGCTTTCATGGCTCCGTTGCCTGTATCGAGATAATTGCCACCGAGTTCGAGATAGCGCGCCAAGATCGCCGCGGGCTGATTTTCACGCGAATGCCGGGTGAAACCCTCATCGAACGTCATGGTGCCGAGCGCAAATGGACTGACGCGCAACTCCGAGCGGCCGAGTGCGGCATAGTCATCAAGATGCATGCATTGTCCCCCAGCCGGCCTGCAGCCGTTACATAACTTTACACGCTATGTAAGAGCAGCCAACACAGGAATTAAGCAGCAATTTGCAATTTTACAATTCGGAAATCCGGATAATCGCCTGGGCATCGATCAATTTTATCTCTGCCCGGCGATGGAGGAGTAACTCTCTTCTGCCGCATGCCGACCGGACGGCGTCGTTGTGACCGCGCTGCTCGGGTCAACCTTCAAAGGAAGAGTCAACCGCGATAGCGCAACGCCTCGATCAGTATCGGCAAGTGCACATTCTGCCGTGCTTCACGCCCGAGGCAATGAAAAGAACCGTGCGCTCATCGAGTCTGGCGATATCGGGGGAAATTCGTCTAGCGCTTGCGTATGAATTCGGTACGGAGAACCAGTCCCTTGATCCCGTCGTAACGGCAATCGACTTCTTCAGGATTATCGGTCAGTCGAATCGACTTGATAACGGTACCCTGCTTCAAGGTCTGATTGGCGCCCTTCACTTTCAAATCCTTGATGAGGGTAACGGAGTCGCCATCGGCGAGAACGTTGCCGCTTGCATCGTAAACGCTGAGCTCTGCGGCCTTGGCAGCTGCCATCTCTGCGGCGGGCCGCCACTCGCCGGTCACTTCGTCATAGATATATTCGTCATTCTGGCTGGTCATGCCAAACTCCATCCTAAAGGTTTCTTTGAGCATTCAAAGCCGGCAAACGCCTGACTTCATCTCATTCACGATCTGTGAGTGGCATCTACCCGAGACAATCAGCCTCTGCAACAAGCGCGGAGCTAGGAGCCGATACGGACACTCGGCGTTCCTATTTCAGCTCGGATGCCGGCCAAGGATTGCGGCCCTCCCGAAGCCACGACAGCGTATCGACCCAGAAACCGGCAGCATGGCTATCGTGAAACAGGCCGAAATGGCCGATTGCGTCCCTATTGAAATCAACCGGACGGAGCAGCACCGACTGGCGTTGCGCGCCGGTATAATAATTCAATGTGCGGCGAATTGCCGGCACGGTGCCGAGTTCGTCGTCCGAAACGGCAACGGCCAGGATCGACGCTCTGACGGCGCTCATTCGCCGCAGCACCTCCCACCTCTCGCCCGCGGGATGACTACGCTCGAACCTGGGGCCACGAAAGCTCCACTCGTTTGCCACGCCTTTCGGCAGATCCTCCAGCCAGCCAAGCCGCCGGCCCGGGAAGTAGCCGCAGAGCGCAGTCATCACAGGCATAGCGACATGCCATTTGAGGAACAGAGCGGCCCGCCTGCTCGGCATGTAATCGCCCCACCAGGCATATTGAGCTCCGACCGTCAGCATCCTGTCGACCTCCGGGGCATTCTCAGCCAATCCCGGCAGGAACCCGCCGACGCTGTGACCCACCACCAAAAGCGGACCGTTGCGACGATGGTCGGCCATCAGCCGAAGCGCGGCATCGAAATCCTGCTCGCCCCAATCCCGCCAGCGATAGCGGGATCCGCGGAGCCGTTGCGGGCGCGATTGGCCGATACCGCGATAATCGAAAGTCAGGACATCGAACCCATGCCGCGCCAAGAATCGCGCATAGCGGTGATAATAGCGCGCGAGAACCCCGGTGGCCGGATTGATGATGACGCTACCGTCCGGCCTTTTCGTCTCCCCCTGCCAAAGATGGCCGCCGAGAACGACGCCATCGCGACAGGGGATGGAAATCGAAAGACTGCTTTCATTCAAGGATGGTCGAGGTTGCTGGCTCATGGGCGCCAGGATGGGACGATCGCCGCGTTGTGTATATTCACTACCCGGTATACATTGAGCCATGAGAGACAGTTCCCTGCCGACACGCGAACGCGTTCTTCAGGCCGCCGCAAAACTCTTCCACAGCGACGGCATTCGTGCGATCAGCGTCGACGCCATCGCAGAGAAAGCGGGCGTCACCAAGCGCACCCTTTATTATCATTTCCGCAGCAAGGACGATCTGATCGCCGCCTATCTGCAAGCGCGCGATGAACCGAACCTAGCGATCTTCAAGCGCTGGTTCGAGGAAACCGAAGGCGACATTTCAGAAAAGGTTGCTGGCATTTTCCGCCAGCTGGCGCAATCGGCGCGCAGCGCCAAATGGAAGGGCTGTGGTTTTCTGCGGACTTCGGTGGAACTCATCAACCTCCCCGGCCATCCCGCCCTGGTTGCGGCGCGCGCTCACAAGAAGCGCGTAGAGGAGTGGCTGGGATCGGTCTTCACGGAGGCGGGTGCGGGCAACAATGCCCTGCCGCTCGCGCGCCAGATCATGCTGCTGCTCGACGGCTCCTTTGCCGTCGTGCTGCTCCATCGCGATCCGAGCTACATGGAAACCGCTGCGGATGCGGCAGCACGGCTGATTGCCGAACGATTGTCGGCCGCAAGAGCACCCGAACGCCGCCTCCCGGGCGCGGCGTAGTCGTACGCTCAATGATACTTCAGACGTTCGCGGCCAAGAATGGCGGGCGCGTCGACGCTAGCGATCGGCTGGGAAAGATCGTTCGAAATGTCGCCGGCCAATTGCAGGTCGAGATAGCGTGCGCAGCAGACCCGCAGGAACGAGGTGAAATTGCCGAGATCATGGCCGGCATCGATTGATTCATGGTGCAGCTTGGTAATCAGCTGCACCACGTTCATGCCGTCACGCCGGGCAATTTCCTCCAGCTTCGACCAGAAGAAGTTTTCCAGTCTGACGCTGGTCACCATGCCGTCGATGCGCAGGGAGCGCGTGGTACTTTCCCAGAGCCTGGCATCGGCCTTGATGAACAATTCGCACATGCGCGTCTCCCTTAAGTTTCAAGCGGCGTTTGCCGCCGACAAGGCATTGGCATCCAGCACGGCCATGAATTGACGCAGCCATGACGGATGCGCCGGCCATGCCGGTGCGGTCACGAGATTGCCATCGGCAACGGCGTCATTGATAGCGATGTCGGCATAGATGCCGCCGGCTAGCTCCACCTCGGGACGGCAGGCGGGATAGGCCGAGCAGGTGCGTCCCTTGAGGACACCGGCAGCACTCAGCAATTGCGCGCCGTGGCAGATGGCGGCAACCGGCTTGTCCGCCTCGAAGAAGTGCTGAACGGCCTTGATGACCTCTGGATTCAGGCGCAGATATTCCGGCGCGCGACCGCCCGGAATGACAAGTGCGTCGTAATCCTCAGTGCGGATGCTGGCGAATGTCGCATTCAATGCGAAATTATGACCGCGCTTCTCGGAATAGGTCTGATCGCCTTCGAAATCATGAATGGCCGTTGCCACCGTCTCGCCGGCATTCTTGCCCGGGCAGACGGCATGAACCGTGTAGCCGCAGGCAAGCAGCGTCTGGAACGGCACCATGGTTTCATAGTCTTCGGTGAAATCACCAGTGATCATCAAAATCTTTGCTGCTGGCATCGTCTTCCTCCCTCAAAACCAACGGACGGCAGTCTAGCAAAGCGCCTGTGCTTGCGGGTATTAGGCGAATACTACACGCCGTTTATGACCCTGCCTATTGCGCCGGCGAACGGCTGATGTCCGGGATTGCGCAGGCCTCGCCGCCGCCGAAGAGGCGCGAGCGGGTCAGAAACCGCTTCTCCCGCCCATTGTCGAGGGAGAACATGCCGCCGCGTCCCGGCACGACGTCGATGATGAGCTGCGTGTGTTTCCACGCTTCGAACTGGCTGCCGCTGATATAGACCGGTACGCCGCCGATCTCTCCAAGCTTGACGTCATTGTCGCCGATCATGAATTCGCTTGCCGGATAGCACATCGGCGAAGAGCCGTCGCAGCACCCGCCCGACTGATGAAACAGGATATCCGGATGGTCCTGCTGTATCTCGCGGATAAGCTCGAGCGCCTTGTCGGTCGCGAGCACCCGCGGCGCCGATCCACTGTGATCCATGATGATCCTCCATCACTCCCCGAAAATGCTTGAAGGCTCCCGGCCGCAGTCGGGAGCCTTGTTCGCTTGGTTGGGAGAACTTTAGAAGAAGCCGAGCGCCTTCGGGCTATAGCTGACCAGCATGTTCTTGGTCTGCTGGTAGTGATCGAGCATCATCTTGTGCGTCTCACGCCCGATGCCCGATTGCTTGTAGCCGCCGAAGGCTGCGTGCGCCGGATAGGCGTGATAGCAATTCGTCCAGACGCGGCCGGCCTGGATCTCCCGGCCGAAGCGATAGGCGCGGTTGCCGTCACGGGTCCACACGCCGGCGCCGAGGCCGTAGAGCGTGTCATTGGCGATTTCGAGCGCTTCCTTCTCATCCTTGAAGGTCGTGACCGATACGACCGGGCCGAAGATCTCCTCCTGGAACACACGCATCTTGTTGTGACCCTTGAAGATGGTCGGCTTGATGTAATAGCCGCCCGACAGCTCGCCGCCGAGATCGGCGCGCGCGCCGCCCGTCAGCACTTCGGCGCCTTCCTGTTTGCCGATATCGAGATAAGAGAGGATCTTCTCCATCTGCTCGCTCGATGCCTGCGCGCCGATCATGGTTGCGGCATCAAGTGGATTGCCCTGCTTGATGGCTTCCACGCGCTTAATGGCACGCTCCATGAAGCGGTCGTAGACCGATTCCTGGATCAGCGCGCGGCTCGGGCATGTGCAGACTTCGCCTTGGTTAAGCGCGAACATTGCAAAGCCTTCGAGCGCCTTATCGAAGAAATCATCGTCTTCGGCCGCGACATCGGCAAAGAAGATGTTCGGCGACTTGCCGCCGAGCTCGAGCGTGACGGGGATGAGGTTCTGGCTGGCATATTGCATGATCAGCCGGCCGGTCGTCGTCTCGCCGGTGAAAGCGATCTTGGCGATGCGCGGGCTGGTCGCCAATGGTTTGCCGGCCTCGAGGCCGAAGCCGTTGACGATGTTGAGCACGCCCGGCGGCAGGAGATCGCCAACCAGCTCAGCCCAGACCAGAAGCGAGGCTGGTGTCTGCTCGGCCGGTTTGATGATGACGCAATTGCCGGCGGCAAGCGCCGGCGCAAGCTTCCAGGCCGCCATCAGGATCGGGAAGTTCCAGGGAATGATCTGGCCGACGACGCCAAGCGGCTCATGGAAATGGTAGGCGACGGTATCGTGGTCGATCTCGCCGATCGAGCCTTCCTGGGCGCGGATGCAGGAGGCGAAGTAGCGGAAATGGTCGATGGCAAGCGGAATGTCGGCCGCCATGGTCTCGCGGATCGGCTTGCCATTGTCCCAGCTTTCGGCCTGAGCCAGCACTTCCAGCTTGTCTTCCATGCGCTGGGCGATCTTCATCAGGATATTGGAGCGCTCGGTGGTAGACGTCCGCCCCCACTTGTCCTTTGCCGCATGGGCGGCATCGAGCGCGGCGTTGATGTCCTTTTCGTCGGAGCGCGGTATTTCGCAGATCTTGCCGCCGGTGATCGGCGTGAGGTTGTCGAAATACTTGCCAGCGATCGGCTCGCGCCATTGGCCGCCGATATAGTTGCCATATTTCAGCTTGAACGGAGATTCCACGATCTTTTGATGCAGCATGCCATCCTCCCTTGGTCGGCAGGTTCGATAAGCGAACCGATGGGAGAAGTCTGCGGGCATATCGCGACAGGAGATAGGGGGCGCCTAGCGTGCTGCAGCGCACAGTGTCGCAACTATGCGACATCCGCCAGATCGAATGCGCTTTGTGGCGCTTCAGTGCAGATTAAGCCGCTTCATCTTCCGGTGCAGCGTCGAGCGGCTCATGCCGAGCGCCGTGGCCGCCTGGGACACATTGCCGTTGGCACGCGAAAGAGCCCTGAGCAAGGCCGCGCGTTCTGCTTCGACCAGATCCTCGCCTGCGGCCCCTTGCTGCTCGCGAAGAACATCGGAGGCCGGAATGCCCGCGGCAATGCGATGATCGTCGAGCTTCAACGCTAGGCGGGCCGCGCGGGTCGCGCCGAGCACGAGGTCGTTGCGGTCGACCGCCAGCAGTGCCGAAGTGGACGCGGTATCCGTCGGCACCATGACGAAACGGGCACCGGCAAAGGCGCTGCGGAAAAGATTGAGCTCGATGCGCACTGCCGCGTCGCGCACCGTCTGTGACAGGATCGCCAATGTCGCATCATTCACGTCGTCGCGGCAGGTGGAAATGTCGAGCGCGCCAGCAAGCTGGCCGCGATGATCGCGGATCGGCGCCGTGGTGCAGCTGAGATTGATGTTGGAGCAGAAGAAGTGCTGGTCGCGAAAGATCGCAACGGCCCGCTCATCGGCAAGCGCTGTGCCGATGCCGTTGGTGCCGATGCTCGCCTCCGTCCAGACGGATCCGGTCCATAGGCCGAGATCGTGGAACTCCTTGTCGTCGCCGGCAGCGCCGCGGCGTTCCAGCGCGATACCGTTGCGGTCGGTCAGAAGCAGGCAGCAACCGGCTTTGCCGACCGCGAGAAACAGGCGATCCAACTCATTGGCAGCTTCGGCAACCAGCAGTTCCGATCGCTCCAACGCCGTTTGAAATTCCTGGCTGGTCAAGCGCATCGGCAGACGCTTCTCCTCCGGCGCAAGACGATGCATGACCATGCACCGTCGCCAGGAAGCCACAACTGACGAACTCGCCGCCGCGGATTGCGCCGACGCGTAAACCTGATCCGCATGTGCGGAATAGTCGTGCATTTGGCTCCTCCCACCGAACGCTGGTCCAATTGTCGCTAAAAATGGCCATTGAAGCAATCCTCCCGGCGGCTTTCGTCCGGGATCGCGGAATTCAGCGGCTACCTTGTTGACGGCACGGTCTTTTTCAGCGCCACACCTTTCTTCAGCCCATGACTGCACGGTCCAACAATCGAAGCTGTCTGGCCGATGCCGTGCATTTTGGCTTGCCGCCCACGCAACCGAGATCTGACCCGCCAATCGAGACCTTTCAGGCGCCTGTCAGCGTGTTGCTGTAGCAGCTTTTTTCCAAGGGAAACGGAGCGGAAGGCGATTGGTGAGCCCAGCTCCACGAGCGGCTGTCTCGACAGCAATGGAAAGTCGGCTTTATGCAGGCATGGCAGCGAGGCCGAGAGGCCATAAAAGAAATGCTGGAGCGTTCCGCCGACACCGGTCGCAGACGCATGGCTGGGGGCCTTCGCTGCTTCTTCAACACTCCGACCATCAAGCCCCCTGCAAATCGTGCTTTTCTCGAGCGCCCGATCGTCGTCATCGCCATTTTCCTCGCGCTGTCATTGCTCGTCATGTGGGCGGCCGATTATCCCTTGGGCATCTGGATGAAGTCTTTTCCCGCGCAGTTGCGTGGGACGGCGAAGTGGATCAGCAGCCTCGGTACCGGGCTTCTGGTGCTCTCATTCAGCGGTGCGCTGCTGATTTTTGCAATCCTCGCGCCCGCGCACAAACTGCGGAAATCCATGCGAACGGGCGCTGATCTCATCGCCACGGCCGCTGCCTTCATCTTCCTGGCGGTCGCCGGCGGCGGCATTGTCGATTCGCTCGCCAAGAACATCATCGGTCGCGCCAGGCCGGAACTGCTGGATACGAACGGCGCCTTCTCTTTCCGACCCTTTGCCTTCCATGCCGACTTCGCCTCCTTTCCCTCCGGACATTCGGCAACGGCCGGCGCCATGGCGATGTCGCTGGCGCTCGTCTTTCCCCGCCTTCGCCCCGTCTTCATGCCGATCGGCATCCTGATCTGCCTGTCGCGCCAATGGGTCGGCGCGCATTGGGCAAGCGATACGCTAATGGGCTGGGGCGTCGGCGTCGCCTTTACCTTCTGGCTGGCACACGCATTCGCCCAGCGCCGCCTCCTGTTTGCCTATGATTCCAATGGCCGCTTGTGTCCTGGGGAGCAATACAAGGCAATTCTCGCTGTGCTGCGCGCCTTGATCCGGCGAGTGCCGATGATCGGCAAGAAAACGGTGCCTGCAGCAAAATCGTGCCCATCGCAGGCCCGTCTGGCATCTCGTAGCCTTGAAATTCGATCCTGATCCCTTCAGGCGAGTATAGCTTTCCCGCCTCATTTGTCTGCTTCGGCACGGCCGATGCCACCCTTTCTCACCCAATGCAAAATCATCACCGTGCAGCGACGGATTTGTCTCTCGCCGTCGTTTAAGCGCTGAAGGGATAACAGCTTGAAGCTCTTCAAGGACGAATGAGGACATCATGAAAAAGATCATTTTGCTGGCCTTTGTCGCGACCGCCTGCCTTGCGGCCATTTCGCCAGCCGAGGCCCGCGATGGATGCGGCATCGGTTGGCATCGCAACCCGTATGGCTACTGCCGCCCGGACGGGCGACCCGTCGTCGTCGTGCCGGCGGTTCCGGCCTATGGCATCTTCTACCCCGGTCGTGGCTATTGGGATGGGCATCGCTATTGGGTGCATCGCGAGTGGTGGCATGGTGGCTGGCGTTATCGCTAAGCCACTCTTCCGCGATGTGCGCGGCCCGATCTTGCAGATCGGGCCGCATGCCAATCGACAGATCGATCTCGCTTCCCTCCATCCTTCCGTTGCCTAGCCCTAAGATGCAAAGCGTACAGTCGTTTGCCGGTTTGACATGGCAGCCCACAGAAACGTGCAATTGACGGCGGCAATGCAACTGGTCAAAGCTGTGGCGAGACTGGTTTACGGAAAAAGACGCCGCCAGCATGAACAAAAGCACCATCAGCGACCATCAAGGGCCGATCATCGTCTTTGACGCCATGTGCGTCCTGTGTACCGCCAACGTCCAGTTCGTGCTTCGTCATGACCATCTTGGTCGTTTCCGTCTTGCCTCCATGCAGAATGAAACCGGCATCGCGCTCTATCGCCGCTGCGGCATGGATCCCGCCGATCCCGACAGCCTCATCATCGTCGACGGCGCAAAGGTATTGCGCGACAGCGACGCGGTGCTGGCCATCTATGCCGGCCTCGGCTGGCCCTGGAAGGCGATTTCCGTGCTGCGCATCGTACCTCGCATGCTGCGCGATCCGATCTACCTATGGCTTGCCCGCAATCGCTACCGCATCTTCGGCAAGCGGGAGACATGCTGGCTGCCGACGCCAGAGCAGGCGAGCCGCATCCTTTGAAAAGAATCCTCGTTCTCGGCGGCTATGGCGGGTTCGGCGCGCGGCTGTCGCGGCGCCTTGCCGGCGACGGCTTCGAGGTTCTGGTCGCCGGACGCAATCTCGAAGCCGCGAAAGCGCTCGCCGCTCGCTTGCCCCATGCAATTGCCCTGCAAGCCGATCGAAATGGCAATATCGCAGCGATCCTCGAAAAGTATGAGCCGTTTGTGCTCATCGATGCGGCAGGCCCCTTCCAGCAAAGCGATGACAGAGTTCCGCGAGCCTGCATAGAGGCTGGTATCCACTACATCGATCTTGCCGACGCGCGCGATTTGGTCGGCGCGATCAGCTGCCTCGATGAACGGGCCAAGGCGGCCGGTGTCACGGTTATCTCGGGGGCGTCGAGCGTGCCGGCGCTTTCCGGCGCCGTGGTGGCGGACCTTGCCAAGGACATGGAGGAAGTTCGTTCGATAGAAATGTCGATCAGCGCCTCCAACCGCGCGACCGCCGGCGCCTCGGTCGCATCGGCAATCCTGAGTTATGTCGGCAGGCCGGTGCGGCTCTGGCGCGGCCGGCGCTGGCAAGAAGCGATGGGCTGGCACATGCTGAAGCGCGAAACCTACGCCGTCGCTGGCCAACGCCCTCTGCACCGGCTGGTGGCGCTGGCCGACGTACCGGATCACGACCTGCTGGTCGAAAGCTTTGCCGGACGGCCCAGCGTCATCTTCCGGGCGGGGCCTGAATTCGCCTTTCAGACTTTGGCCCTCTGGCTGCTGTCTTGGCCGGTTGCCTGGGGCTGGTTGACATCGCTTCGGAAGATCCGCCGCTTTCTGCTGCCGCTGCAACGCTTGACGGCGGGGCTTGGCACAGCGCGATCGGCTGTGACGATCGAGATCAAGGGCGTGGCACAAGGCACCATGAAGGCTCGCCGCTGGACCCTGATTGCCGGAAATGGCGACGGCGTGGAAATTCCCACGCTTCCGGCACAATTGCTGGCGCGGGCCTTGCGCGACGGTCGTCTTTCACCCGGCGCCCGTCACGCCGGCGGGCTCCTGTCGCTTGAGGATTTCCGGAGCTTGTTTCGCGATCTGGCAATCACCGAGGAAACGACGGAAGCCCCTTACACGCCGCTCTATCAGCGTGTCATGGGTCCCACATTTGCTCATCTATCCGAGCCGGTACGCGCCATGCACCATGTCTTCGGCGATGGCGGCGCCAGGGGCGAGGCAGTCGTCACCCGCGGACGCTCCCCTCTTTCTTGGCTGGTTGCGAGAATATTCGGCTTTCCCGCAGCCGGAAAGCACGCGCTACATGTCTCCTTCGAGGAAAACAACGGGATCGAAGAATGGACGCGGGATTTTTCCGGCCGGCGCTTCCTGAGCCATTTGAGCGAAGAGAATGGCCGCCTCGTCGAACGCTTCGGTCCCTTCCGCTTTTCCTTCGATCTTCCCACTCGTGGCAACGGGCTCAGCATGGAGATGCGGCACTGGTCGTTCCTGCGCATTCCGCTGCCGCTCCTTCTGGCACCCCAAAGCATCGCTCATGAATGGGCGGAGGACGATCGCTTCTACTTCGATGTTCCGATCGCCCTGCCGTTCATCGGCCCCGTCGTTCATTATCGAGGCTGGCTGCAGCCAATCGAATGACGCAATCCGGCTTCCTCGCCCGCAAGCCAGCAGCTATCGGCCGATTTGCGGCCGATAGCGCGAGCGGAACGGATGATCGTCAGCCGGCCGCATTTGCGGCGCTGAGGACCGCCTTGACGGTCGCCGTTGCAACATCTTCATCGATACCGACGCCGAAGACCTGCGATCCGTCCGGCCGGACGCATTGCAGATAAGCGGCCGCCTTTGCGTCGCTGCCGCGACGCAATGCGTGCTCCTGATAGTCCATGACGCTCAGTTCCACTCCGAAGGTTTCGGCAATCGCGGCAAGCACCGCCGAAACGAGCCCGTTACCGCGACCGCTGACGGCAACGTCGCGATTGCCATGGCGAATCCGGCCGGTGAAGATGCGCTCTGCACCCGCTCCCCGGCGAAAACCGCCTTCGTAATCTATAAGAGCAAAGCGCTCGACATCGTCAACGTGATAGGCGCGGACGAAAGCCTTCCAGATATCCTCAGCTGTCAGTTCGCGCTTGGTCTCATCGGCGAGGAACTGCACCCGCTTGCTGAAATCGACTTGCATGGCGCGGGGCAACTTCAGGCCTTTGTCCTGCTCGATCACCCAGGCAACCCCGCCCTTCCCCGACTGGCTGTTGACGCGGATGACGGCCTCGTAGCTCTCGCCGATATCGGCGGGATCGACCGGCAGGTAGGGCATTTCCCAGACGCCGTCGTTGCGCCGCTCGTGCGCGGCAAATCCCTTGCGGATCGCATCCTGATGTGACCCGGAGAAGGCCGTGTGCACGAGTTCGCCGGCGTAAGGGTGGCGCGGATGAACGGGCAGACCGTTGCAATATTCCACCGTCCTGACCACATCGCGGATCGACGGAAAGGTCAGGCCGGGATCGATACCCTGCGTATAGAGGTTCAGCGCCAATGTCACCAGATCGACATTGCCGGTACGCTCGCCATTGCCGAACAGGCAACCCTCGACCCGATCGGCGCCCGCCAGCAGTGCCTGTTCGGCCGAAGCTACCGCCGTGCCGCGATCATTATGCGGATGTACGCTGATGATGACGGCCTCGCGCCGCGAAATATGGCGGCAAAACCATTCGATCTGGTCGGCATAGACATTCGGCATCGCCACTTCCACCGTTGCCGGCAGGTTGAGGATAGCGGGACGCTCCGCAGTCGGCTGCCAGACATCGAGCACGCGCTCGCAGATTTCGAGCGCGAAATCAGGCTCGGTGAAGCAGAAGGTTTCCGGCGAATATTCGAAGGTCCAGTCGGTCTCCGGCTGCTTCAGGCTTTCCTCCCGCATGGCGGTGACGCCGCTGATGGCGAGGTCGACGATCTCATGTCGTTCCATGCCGAAGACGACGCGGCGGAAGAGCGGAGCGGTTGCATTATAGAGATGCACGATGGCTTTGCGGGCGCCGATGAGGGATTCGAAGGTACGGGCGATGAGATCGGCGCGCGACTGGATGAGCACCTGGATCGTCACGTCTTCTGGGATACGATCCTCTTCGATCAGCGCACGGACGAAATCGAATTCGATCTGCGAAGCGGATGGAAAGGCAACCTCGATCTCCTTGAAGCCCGAGGCGAGCAGCATGTCGTAGAAGCGCAGCTTGCGCTCGACATCCATGGGATTGGCGAGCGCCTGGTTTCCGTCGCGCAGATCCGTTGAGAGCCAGCGTGGTGCCTTGGCGAGGCGCCTGTTCGGCCATTGCCGATCCGGCAATTCGATGGGCGAGATAAAGGGACGATATTTGGTTTCAGGATTCTTCAGCATGATCCATTCCGTTGCGTGTCGGTCAATTCGGGAGAAAGCGGACAGCAGAATACGGCCGCCGGGATGCCGTCAGGCCCGACGACCGCGGCTAAGTCGCAATGCAACGGAAAGCTGAAGAGAAACGGATATGCAGGACGAGGCTCCGGCATCCATCCGCACGCGCTGCGATGCGGCGGCAGCGCTATGCGGCCGATCCGATCGATGCAGATTATGGGATGAGGCAGACACGAAAGGAGATATCCTGCTGGAAAGGAGCTCTAGGTTACTGCCGGTATTTTTGATATTCTCGCGCGCATGGATCAATCATCGTCGCAAAAGGATCAAACCTATCTGCAGCACGGCGCCGATGTCGCTCGAGGCGTCGCCGTCATCGCACATGACGATCATCGCTTCACCAGTTCTCGCCACAGCCATAGGCAGGCGCAGCTGCTCTACGCCGTCAGCGGCGTAATCTCTTTGACCACGGATAGCGGCACCTGGGTCGTGCCGCCGAGCCGCGCGGTCTGGCTGCCGCCGCATCTCGAGCATGTGACGACAAGCCATACAAGCGTTCAATTTCGCTCGTTGCTGATCGATGCCGACGGCAGAGATACCCTGCCGAAAGAGTGCATGGTGGTGGAAGTCACCCCGCTTCTGCGCGAGCTCATCCTGCGGCTCGCCGGCCTCGTCGATAAACCCGATCACAAAGAAGTCGCGAATGCGGTTATTCGCCTGCTGCTTCTTGAACTCACTTTCCTGCCGGCACAGCCGCTGAAGCTACCGCTACCGAAACATCCGGCGCTTGCGGCGTTCTGCGAAACCTTGCTCGACGATCTTGCCGGTACAATCTCGATCGAAGAGGCGGCCGATGGGCTGCATATGAGCCGGGCGACGTTCATGCGGCTGTTTCAGCGCGAAACGGGACTGAGCTTCGGTCGATGGCGGCAACAGGCACGCATGTTGAAGGCTCTCACCTTGCTCGCGGAAGGCCGAAGCGTTCTCGATGTCGCGCTGGACTGCGGCTATGAGAGCCCGAGCGCCTTCTCGGCTATGTTCCGGCGTTCGCTCGGCCGCTCGCCTCGGGATTATTTTCAATCCGCAACATTGACTGGCAAAACCAGCCAGGGAACGGACTAAGGGCTAGTTCTGCCGGTCGTCAGCTAGGCAACCGAACATGCGGAAATCGTGGAAGGCCTCTTTGAATCGCGCCTTCTGGCGCAGCGTGCCCTCATATTGAAAGCCCGCTTTTTCCAAAACCCGGTCGGAAGCCCCGTTTCCCGGCAACGTCCAGGCTTCGATGCGATTGAGCGAAAAAACGTCGAAGCCGCATCGCACGACGGCGCGTGCCGCTTCGCTCATCAACCCTTTGCCCCAGGCCGAAGGATGCAATTCATATCCCAGCTCGGCACATTTGGCGCGCCGGTCGAAACTGTTGAAACGGATGGCACCGAGCAAACGGCCGGAAACCCGATCCTCGATGATCCATGAACAGCCCGTTCCCTTGGGGAAGATCTTGATCATCCATCGCAGAGAGCGCTCGATCTGCGCCATTTTTGGCGCGTCAACCCAATTCGAGAACCGTGTGACCTCCGGAATCGAAATCAGCGCATGGAAGTCGTCGCGATCATCCATACTCGCTTCACGCAGCCGCAGCCGCTCGGTGACAAGTATGGGAAACTCGATTTTTGAAGGCGCCATCGTCACGCTTTCAGCAGATTGGCAAGAATGATCTCGCGCCAGACGCGGGTGGGCGTGATCCAGGCATCCCAAGAATTATACTTGCCGGAATAGATGACAGCGGCGATACCCGCATCGGGCATCAGCCAAAGCCTTTGCCCGCCATTTCCAAAGCCGGCATACCACGGGCGCGAACCGTCAAACGCCGGCACCGGTGCATCGCCTGAGAACCACAATCTGCCATAGCTCAAACCGTCCCCGGTCGAAATCGCCGGCGCGAGGGATTGGGTGATCCACTCCTCCGAGACAATCCTCTGGCCGCTCCATACGCCCTTCTGGAGGAAAAGCATGCCGATCTTCAGCAAATCGGGGGCAGTCAGGCGCAACCCGGATGCCGGCGACGCCACGCCGTCACGCCCGGCGTTCCAATGGAATTTTTTAATCCCCAGCGGTTCGAAGAGAACCTCTCGCGCGAAATCAGGCAGGCGCTTGCCCGTGCCGCGCTCGATGATCGCGCCGACAAGCGCGACGCTGCCGCCGGAATAAATCCAGCGCGTTCCCGGCTCGGCGATCAGCGGACGCTCCAGGACGAAACGATATCGGTCCGGCGCGTTCTCCATCGCAATTTCGCTGTTCAGCGGGTCGGTATAGGGACGATCCTCGTCCCACTCCATCCCCAGCGTCATCGTCAGTGCGTGGGCAATTGTGATCTTGGCGCGTGCAGGATCTCGGGCGAGATCCCCGTATTCCGGGAATTGCTCATAGAGGGATGCATCCGGCGGCGGCACGAATCCCCTGTCGAGCGCGATGCCATAAAGAAGGCCGGCAATGCTCTTGGTGACGGAGCGAAGATCGTGCAGCGTATCCGCATCGAAGGCGACATCCCCAAGCGGATCCCCCCAATTTTCGTCGGAACCAACGGCATAATATTCCAGGCATACACGCCCGGAACGGGCGGCAAGCACGACATGCAGATCGCGCAGCAGGCCGGATTCGATACCGGCTTCAAACTTGCGGCCGAGCCCGGGATCAAAGCCCATGGCCTGCAAAATTTCCTGATCAGACGACAAGGGTGAATTGCTCTGCGTCACGGCCATGAAATCGCTCTCCTCCGCTATGCGACTTTCAGCTCAGGCTACAATCCAAGCATGTATTCAGCAAGGCGATCGCACCAGATTTTGGCATCCCTATTCGCCAATTCAAATCAGTCCAAGATATGCAGGCGCTTATGCCTTCAACAGGATTCTCAGGAGCTCAGTCACACGGTCACTGGTCTGCTCGCCATTATCCTCAATGTAAGAGCAACGAAGTCCGCGCAGCTGTGGGGCATCCAACCAGAGTGCAAGATACATCTTCAAGACTGCTTGCCCGGCACTGACATCGGATGTCGATGAGACGATATCAATGTTGGAAATTCTGGACGGACCAAGGGCGAGAGGCGTCGAAGGTTGCAAATCCGTGCGGCCGTGCAGAATATCTCTGCGCTCTTGCATGATGCTGGCCGCCATCCAGAAATTCAGTTGGCCCACAGGAAATTTTTCCGGATCGGCGAACGATTTGATGTCGGAAAGACCAGCCGGAGCATCGAAGTGAAATACCACACATTCGAGCGTGTCTTTCGCACAGCCCTCGCCTCTGCAACGCAAAACCAGGTCGGAAATGGTGTCACTGGGCTGCGAATTAGCCGAGCTTGCGACCCATCCCGGATAATCCCGACGCAATGGTTCGGCATGGACCTGTGCATTGAAGAAAATGACAAGCGCTAACAGAAGAATCCTGTGAATCATCGCTTTCACCGTCGCCATAGACACCCTGCCAACCTATCCCATCTTCACGTCGTCTTCCGGCGCGAGCGCAAACGCCGCCACCGTCCTATTGCGGCCATTCAGCTTTGCTTTCAGCAAAGCGCCGTCGGCACGGTTGATCAACGTCGTGGTCGGCCCCGACACTGGGGAAGAGGCGATGCCGACGGAGACAGAAAGCGGGCCGACAATCCGCGCGCGATAAGAAAAGGGCGTGCCGAACACGCTCGTGCGCAGCTTTTCGGCGAGCGCAAAACCTTGTTCGTCGGCCATGTCGGTGGCGATGACCGTCAACTCCTCCCCGCCGAAGCGGTAGACCGTACCGGCGTCGCCAACCGTATCGGCAACGATCTGCCCGACATGCCGCAACACCTCGTCGCCGGCATCATGGCCGAACTCGTCGTTGAAACGCTTGAAGTGATCGATGTCGATCATCATGCAGATGACCGTGCGGGCGGATTGATCTCTGTGAAGGTTGTTGAGCGCCTCGTCCAGCGAGCGCCTGTTGAGCAGGCCTGTCAGCGCGTCGCGTACGGCAAGATTGATCAGCCGGTCGCGCAGTTGCAGGTTGGCGATGGCAAGGCCGATATTCTCAGCGATCAGCTCCAGATAGAGCCGCGGCGCATCGGCGGCCGTCGCATCCTTCGTGCGGTCCTCGAAATAAAGCAGGCCGATCGCCTCGCCGAGCGCGGTCAGGGGAACGCAAAGACCCGGCACGCCGGAGTGATCCAGATGCTGACAAGGAATATCGGTATCCGCCACATGGCTGACATGCGGGCGGCCACGGCGCAAGCCCCAGCAGGAGGAAGCGGCAAAGGAAGGCTCGGTATGTTCGGGCTCCAGCCACCGGCTGACTTCGCTGAGTGTCGTCCTGCTTTCGTTCATCGTGTAGAGGCATCCCGCGACGCCAGGAAAGATCTGCGGCACGAAGAGCGCGACGACTTCGGCAAGCTCATTCTGGGCGTAGCAGGCCTGCAAGCGATGCATCATCTGCAGGATGAGATCCTTCGTCTCCAGATCGCGCTTGCGCTCGGCGTCGAGACGGTTCCGCTCCAGACCGTTCTCGCGGAAGATCTGTATGGCATCGTTCATCTCGCCGATCTCGTCACGGCGGCGGTCGGTCGGCACCTCGACGGCATAATCCTGTCTTGCCAGCCGGTTGACGATCCCGGTCATGCGCACCAGCGGCAGCGCCACCCGGCGCCGCAGTATGAAATAGAGCACGCCGAGGAATATGACCGCAGTCAAGGTGAGCATCACTTTGGCAATGTTGGCCCAGAGATCGCTGCGTGCCTGCGCGGAACGGAAGGCCGCCTCGGTGCGCGCCGTCGCCAGGGCGCGAAGCTGATTGACGCTGTTGAGCAGTGCCGTCTGGAAGCGCTCGTGTTCAGGGCCGAACAGCGTATCGCGTGCACCGGTCTGATCGCCGCCGCTATAGCCGGCGACCGCCGCCGCCTCCACCTTATCGAGCGCCTCCGCATTGACCGCCACCTCCTCGATGACCTGACGCTCGGCATCCGGAATGCCGAGGCCGCGCAGGGCATTGATCGCCGTATCGCGGCGGCGCTCTTCACCTTCGTCGATGGTGAAGGCATCCAGATGCCTTTCCTCGCCGCGTATGACATAGAGACGGGCTTCGTCCGTCGTTTCCTCCGCGCCGAGCGCAAGCTCCTCGCCCATGCTGTTCAGCAACAGATGCTGCTCCACGGCCTGCCGCTCCTGCACAGCGCTTCGGGCCGAGAGAATGAATGCCACAGCCGACAGCACGGTCAGGACCACGGTGATACCGTAGGCCCAATTCGTAATTGTGGTAATTCTCATCTGCCGTCCTTTGCGCCCTTTTCAGGCATTCCTAAAGTACATGCCACGCCGAGCCCTCAATTATGACATGCAGCCACGGGATCAAGCGAGAATATCCAGCGTGGAAAGCTTATTCCCGGCGCATAGGCACGAACCCTCGTCTGCATCGCGCGGCGCGGAGACCTGTGGGCGTCGCGATCTTCTGACGAGAACCTCGGTTGCGGCCAGGCGGCTGCTTCCGAGGTTCCCGGCTGTCGTCAGGGGTGAGTACGACAGCCGCGTCAACAAATCGATTTTCAGACCGGCAATCCATAGGCCGACTGGAAGCTGGGAAATATATGCTTAAGTTCCACAAGTGACTGCCCCATTTCGAGACATCTTTCACGCAACGCTAAAATTTATCCTGCCAAGATTAGCGTTGCGCACGGCAATTGTTGTTCAGATCTCAGACAAGTGCGATGATTTTAACTTTCCAACCTAAGCCATTTTCCTGAATAGCTCCTCGGCTTCTGCACAGATTCTGCAAAGACAGGCGCCATCGTCGCGCCATGAACAACAGGCCCGAGACAGTCACCGCTCCGCCCGCCCGCTTGCCATGCAGCCTTCTCAAGGAAGGCTGGTGGCTCGAGGACGATCGCCACCCTCAAGCCGATCCGCCCGCTCAAGGGGCCAAGATCATACTCTTCGCCGAACATCTCGCCCGGAGCCGATGCCGATGAGCCTATCCGATGCAGCAGCCCTTCCCTCAAACTCCACAAATAAATCCCATCGTAAATTCCTCACATTCATTGCCCTTCTCGCCTTGGCCGACTTTCTGCTTTTCGACAGGCAACCCGGCCTCAATCTTTTTATCTTCACCAATGCCGTTGCCGCCGGTCTACTGATCTCCTCACGAAAAAGGCAATCCATTCCAAAAATCGCAGTGCTTGTCGCCCTCAGCCTTGTCGCGTCCACGCCCCTTGCCGAAGCCACCTCCTGGATGGGTATCGCAATCAGCCTTCTCAGTCTTTGCTTGATCTCGCTCGGCATCGGCGGATTGACCCCTTCGCAACGGATCCGCCTGCCGCTCGTGCTGCTGCGCTTCCTTCTGGACGTGCCGGCACGGCCTTTTCGCCGCGCGAGCTATCGCTGGCTGCAGCGTCTGCAAAAGCCGTCACCGTATGGCGTGCGGCATCATCTTCGCAACTGGATCATGCCGCTGGTTTTTGCCGCTGGCTTTCTTGCCCTTTTTGCAGCCGCCAATCCGCTGATCGACAAGACGCTGCGCAGCATCGACCTTACCTTCCTGCTGCAGCTGTTCAGCATATGGCGCATCGGCTTCTGGCTTGCCATTGCAGCCTTTCTGTCCCTGCTGCTTCGTCCACGTCTCATGCGGCGGGGCCCCCGTCGACGCGATGTCCCTGACATCGCAACCGGAGCTGAAGATGCGCTGTTCAGCCATGGCGCCCTGTTGCGTTCGCTGCTGGTCTTCAACGCGCTGTTTGCCGTGCAGACGCTGCTCGATCTTACCTATCTCTGGGGTGGAGCAAGCCTGCCCGATGGCATGAGCCATGCCGAATACGCCCATCGCGGTGCCTATTCACTGCTACTGACAGCAATCCTTGCCGCCGTCTTCGTGCTTACCGCCATGCGGCGCGGCGGCCCAGGCGACAGAAGTCCGCTGCTTCGCGGCCTGGTGCATCTGTGGATCGCGCAGAACATCCTGCTCTGCCTTTCCTCCATTCTGCGGCTCGATCTCTATGTCGAAGTCTATTCGCTGACGGAGTTGCGTGTTGCGGCCGGCATCTGGATGGGGCTGGTCGCAGTCGGCCTCTTTCTCATCCTCCTGCGCATCCTGCTTCGTCGCTCCAACGAGTGGCTGATCGCGTTAAGCTCCGCGATGCTGGTTCTCACACTCTATGCTGCAGCGCTCGCCGATATCCCCGCCTTCATCGCCCGCTTCAACGTTGCCCATAGTCGCGAGATATCGGGCGAAGGCATCGTGCTCGATCTTGATTATCTGTCGACGCTCGGTCCGGCGGCCATTCCAGCGCTCGATACCTATCTGGCATCGTTGCCCGCCGACGCGGATGCTCGCAGGGTGCGCGAAACATTATTATGGCAGCATATCGGACGCCCGCGCGACTGGCGAAGCTGGACATATCGCGACGCCCGCCTCGACGACTACCTCAAACAGACACAACTCTTGCAAGATCAGGCGGAAACGAAGAAAACGAATGGGTGAACCAGGACCCTTACAGCATGGCCCAGCGCATCCTCGTCGCCGACGATGAACCAAATATTCGCGACGTGATCTGCTTCGCGCTCGACCGCGCCGGCATGAAGACGACGACCGCGCGCAACGGCACAGAGGCCATGATGGCCTTTCACAAAGGCGGTCTCGATCTGATCGTTCTCGACGTTGGCATGCCCGACATGGATGGGCTGGAAGTCTGTCGCCGTATTCGCAAGACATCGAACCTTCCGATCCTCTTCCTGTCGGCACGCGACGAGGAAATCGACAGGATCCTCGGCCTGGAAATCGGCGGCGACGATTATGTCACCAAACCCTTCAGCCCGCGTGAACTGGTCGCGCGGGTCCGGACCATCTTGAAGCGAAGCGGCCATGGCTCGGAGCCGGATGCGACCAATGGCTCGGTGTCCGTAGGATCTCTGCGTCTCAATCGCGGTGGCCGCACCGCCAGTTTCGCCGATGTGCCGCTCACCTTGACGGCACTCGAATTCTCGATCCTCGATATACTGCTGTCACGCCCCGAGATCGTCTTCAGCCGCGATCAACTGATGGAAGCGGCCTATGGCGCTGACATGCAGGTCGCCGACCGCACCATAGACAGCCATATCCGCAATCTCCGCGCCAAGCTTTCGGCCGTCGGCGGCAAGGGCATCATCGCCACGGTGCACGGTATCGGCTTCAAGCTGACATCGGCTGCGGAAGGAAGCGTCTGATGCGCGCGCCAAAGGTAAAGCCGAAATGGCGGCCGCCGCTTGCCCTCATCGTGTATGCCGTGCTTCTGACGGTGATGACGCTGCCGATAATCACGATCATCTGGTTTCGGGTCGTGCGCGCCGCCTCCGGCGCCATGGCGCCGGCGGAGATCGCGACGCTCGCCGCCGTTGTGATCCTCACCCTCATCGTCGCCTATGTGCTGACGCGCACGCTGACTACGCCGATCAATGCCCTGATTGCCCGAACCGAAGAGATCGCCCGCGGCGGACGATCCGCAATCCGGCCGCTTGAAATCTACGGCACACGCGAGGTCGCCACCCTTTCGCAGAGCTTTCTCGATCTCGCCGGCAAGCTCGTCGACCATTCCGATTATGTCCGTTCCTTCGCCACCCACGTTTCCCACGAGCTGAAATCGCCCTTGACCTCGATCAAGGGTGCGGCGGAACTGCTGCGCGACGATGATGAGAGCAATCCGATGAGCCTGGGGCAGCGCAACCGCTTCCTTGCAAACATCATCGCCGACACCGAGCGGCTGGACCGGCTGCTGTCGCGCCTGCGCGAATTGGCCAAAGCCGAGCTGCCATCCGAACAGGGCTCCAGCAGTCTCGGCGATATCATTGCCCAGCTGAAGATGCAGTTTCGCCCATTGGCCATCAGCGATGAAGGCAGCGCCGACAAGATGCTGTCGCTGCCCGGCGAGGCAGCCGGCATCATCTTTGCCAATCTGGCAGAGAATGCGTTTCAGAACGGCGCTACGACCGTTGCGATCAAGGCAAGCAGCGAAGGGAGAAAGATGACGATCCAGATGCGCGACAATGGGCACGGAATTGCCGATGGCAATCGGGATCGCATCTTTGAACCCTTCTTCTCGACGCGACGCGACAATGGCGGCACGGGCATGGGCCTCGGGATCGTCCGCGCAATGCTCGCCTCGCATGGCGGCAGCATCGAGCTGCTGGATACGAGCAAGGACGGCACGGCATTTCGGATCGTTCTGCCGTGCATTGCCTGAAACGGAATTGGCGCGACATGCAATGATCTTGCTGAAACAACAAAAAGCGGCCGATAGCTGATGCTATCGGCCGCTTTTGCCATTCAGGAGGGCAGCTTACGCCGCCTGTGACTGCGCTTGAGCTTCCAAAGCCATAGCACGCGCCGTGACAAAATCGACCTTGCCGGAGCCGAGGACCGGTACCTTGCCGACGGTCACTTCAGCGGGGACCATCATTTCCGTGGCACCCTTCGATTTGGCGAAGGCCAGGAAATCGCTTCTAGTCGCACCCGGCGCATCGGTCAGGAGCACGAGACGCTCGCCCTTCTTGGCATCGGGTACGGACGAGACGACGCTGAGAGCACCCGGCCAGAGTTGTGCGGCAAGCGTTTCCACCGCGGCAAGCGAGATCATCTCGCCGCCGATCTTGGCGAAGCGCTTGGCTCGGCCGCGGATCTTGATGAAACCGTCTTCGTCGATCGTTACGATGTCACCCGTATCGTGCCAGCCTTCCGGCAGAGGTTCAAGGACGCCGGGATTGTCGGCGCGCAGGTAGCCGGCCATGACGTTGGCGCCGCGGATCAGAAGACGGCCGCCCTCATCGATGCCGGGAACCGGCTCGAGCTTCCATTCCATGCCCGGCATGATCTTTCCGACCGTTCCGGTGCGGTTGTACATCGGCGTGTTCAGCGAGATCACCGGGGCAGCCTCGGTGACGCCGTAGCCTTCCAGGATGCGCAGGCCGAATTTCTCCATATAGACCTCGCGGGTCGATGCCTTCACCGGCTCCGCGCCCGAGAAGATGTAGCGGATCGATCTCAGGTCGTAAGGATGGGCGGTGCGAGCATAGCCGTTCAGGAACGTATCCGTGCCGAAGACGATGGTGGCATTGGAGACGTAGATCAGTTCCGGCACGATGCGATAGTGCAGCGGCGACGGATAGAAGAACACCGGCACACCGGAGACCAGCGGCAGGATCGTGCCTGCCGTCAGGCCGAAGGAGTGGAACATCGGCAGGACGTTGAACACCTTGTCGCCGGGGTGGAAGTCGATGCGCGAAGCGGCTTGGGCAGCATTCGACAGGACATTGCGGTGCGTCAGCACCACGCCCTTCGGTGCCCCTTCCGAACCGGAGGTGAAGAGAATGACGGCCGGATCGTCGGCGCTGCGTTTCACCAGCGGCCGATATTTGCGAAGAAGGCCGACGATCTTGTCGAGGAAGGTGATCTGCGTGCGCAGCTCATCCAGCCAAACGAACGTCACCTGCTTTTCCAACTCTTCGACCACCGGGCCGAGTTTCGCCTGCGTGATGAAGGCGCGCGAGCAGAGCACATGCTTGACCTCCGCCGTCCGGCAGGCGGAGAGGATATTCGCAGCGCCAGCTGTGAAGTTCAGCATGGCCGGAACCTTGCCCGCCGACATCACGCCCAGCACGGTCGCGGCGGTGCCGTTGGCATTCGGCAGCATCACGCCGAGCGTCTTCTCGTTCGGGAACATCTTCTTGAACTTCGCGCCCAGCACCGCAGCCCCGGTCAGCAGCTTGGCATAGGAGAGCTTGCCGGCGATCGGGTCCTCAACGGCGAGCTTCTTGCCGCCATATTCATGGGCGCTTTCGATGACGCGGCCGAGGACTGTATTGTTGGTGTCGGCGGTGCGGAACATCAGCGTCGACATGATCTGGTAGAGCGCGGCACCAGCGGCGATACGGCGCTTCCTGCCCTTGAGCTCGGCGGGAACATCGAGCTTGACCGGCTCGAGGATCGTCACCTTGACCTTGGGGAAGAGACGGCGACGGACATGGCTAGACGTCAGATAGGAGGCGTAGCTCTTCTCCAGACCATCGATGCGAACGGGCACGATCATGGCGCCGGTCTTGTCGGCGACCATGGCGGCACCGTCATAGACCTTCATCAGCGTACCGGTGACGGTCAGACGGCCCTCGGGGAAGATGCCGACGGGGCTGCCGTCCTGGATGACCTTGATCAGCGAGCGCGTCGCCATCGGCTTGGTCGGGTCGAGCGGCAGGAACTTGCACATCTTCAAGAGCGGCCGCACCCACCATTTCTTGGCGAAGGCATAGTCGATGGCGAAGACAGGCTCTTCCTCGGTGATGGCGAGCGCCAGAGCGCCGTCCAGCAGACTCACATGGTTGAGCGCAATGATCGGCGCGGGGCCTGCCTTGCGAATGTTTTCCAGACCTTCGACCTCAAGCCGCATGAAGGCGCGGAAGACGATGGAGATCAGATCGCGGAAGGCGTTGGTCGGCAGCATTTTCAGCATCAACCAGGCAATCGCGATGTTGAGTACGGAGATGCTGAGAATGATGACCGGGATCGACAGACCCACCGCTTGAAGCACGGCCACAAGCGCCAAGCCCACAGCAATGAAGAGAGCGGACAGCACGTTCGATGCGCCGATGACGCGGGCGCGGCGATCCTCATTCGCCCAGCTCTGCATGGCCGAGAAGGTCGGAACGGCCAAGAAAGCACCGCCGATCGCCATGCCGGCCAGATCGATGGCGACGCGGATCGTTTTCGGTCCGGCGAAGAAGGCGAGAATGGTTTCGGCATGGCTGGTCGATTGCAAGCCCCATAGGTTCCAGCCGAGATCGAGACCGAAGAGCGCGACGATCAGCATGCCGATCGGCGCCGGCAAAAGCACGATGCGGCCGGCAGCCATCCAGCCGGCAATGGCCGAGCCGATGGCGACGGATATGGCGAAGATCGACAGATAGGCGGGAACGACGATTTCCGAGCCGCCGAGAATGTCAGTGACCATGACCGGCAGCATCGACATGATGAAGGCGCCGACGAACCAGAACCAGCAGTTCATCAGCGACGCTCGCCAGATGCGGCTATCGGCGCGAAGCTCGTTGACCAGCCTATAGCTGGAGCGCACGACATTGGTGTCGACGACGAGATCAGGCGCCTTGGAACCGGTCGAGGGGATCATGCGGGCGGCAAACCAGCAGAGGATGGAAAGCCCCATCATCATCGGCCCGAAGATCCAGACATTTTCGCCCTCGCGGAAGGCAATGGCGGCGACCATCGTGCCGGTGAGAATGGCGATGAAGGTGCCGCCTTCGATCCAGGCGTTGGCCTTGGGGAGGTCCCGGTTTGCCAGATGATCAGGCAGGATGCCGTATTTGATCGGCCCGAAGAGCGAGGAAATGACGCCGAAGCCGAAGAGGGCGAGCATCAGGATCCAGATCGAGGAGAAGGCGATACCGACCACCGAGATCGCCGCCACCAGGAGCTCGCAGCGCTTAAGAAGCTCCGCCATCCTGGCCTTGTCGTATTTGTCGGCAAGCTCACCGGCAATCGCCGACAAGAGCAGGAACGGCACGATGAAGATGCCGCCGGCAAGTGTGACCAGCGCCGCACCCTCCGTCGCCATCTGCGCGAGAATAACGAAAACCAGAGTCTGCTTTAAGAAATTATCGTTGAAGGCGGTCAGAAATTGCGTCCAGAACAGCGGCGCGAACTTCCTCGATCTCATCAGATGCGTTTGCATGGCGTATCCCTCATTCGGCCAACAGGACGCCATAGAGTTGTTACGCAAAGGTTGAGCGCGACTACAACTCTACAGCGTCGTTAATAAAGATTAGTCCTGACCGTCACGATTGAACTTAACCAGAAGCTTTTCCGTACGGGCATCTTCTACCTTGCGGATCAGCTTGTCAGCCTCGCTGTTGTCACGAACCGTCTTGGTGACGTTGACCGCCGTCTGCACTAGCATCAGGATGCCCATGGCGAGATAGCCTTTGCCCCAGAGATCGATCGGCATCATGTAAAGGCCGACGAGGAGCATGAAAGCGGCGGCGGCAAAAGAGATGTAGGAGAAACTGACCCAAGCCTGGGAATGTTTCTGAAAGCTGTCGTTCATGATCGTATCCTCTCAATATCTGATGTGTTTGATGGGGGTTCGTTTTCAGGTTGCTGAATTCATGCGTTCGCGCAGGCGGGCAATCACGTCGTCGGCGGAAGGGCCGAGCGGTGCGCCGCAGCCGGCATTGGCGAGTTTTTCGATGATATGTGCCTGCCGGCTCGCAGCATCCATTTCCTTCATGGCAGAAGCCGCAATCTCGCAGCGGCTCTGGTAGGCTTGAAGACGGGCGAGCGTCTCCTCGGCATCGTCGAGCGTCGCCAGGCCGGAATTGTCGTCGCAGGCGGCATTGAGCTTCTGTGTCTGCTCCGTGGCGCGCGCCAGGCGCTCGCCACGCTGCAATTCCTGCAGCCGCGCTTCCGATGCGCGAACGGTTGCCTTGAGTTTGCCGATCGTCTGAGTGAATTGCGCCTGGGCTTTCTCGGAAGCATCCCGCTCGGCTTTGAGCTGGGCAATTGCCTCGGCCGCTTCCCGGGCAAGGTCGTCGTTGCCCTTCTGGAGGGCGGCAACGGCGCGTGTTTCCAGATCCGCAATGCGGCCGACAATCGCTCCATGCCGGTTCTTTTCCTGTTCATTCTGCGCGATGGCAATCGCCACAGCCCGCCGCGCCGACTGAATGGCGCCAGCCGCCTCGCGGATCTGCTGCGCCAGCAGGGGCACCGCATTGCGATCGATGAACGCTTGCTCCGCATCGTAGGCCCCACCGCGAATGAGCGTCAGAATTGAATTGAACATTTGTTGCCTCCCGTTTATGAACGATGTTCATGAACATGTGTATGGCAGAAACATGAACAACGTTCAAGAAAAATTTTGAACACTGTTCAAAAAATCAGATTGGAATAGTTAATGGCGAGAAAAACCCTGGAAAAGCGCGAGGATCTGAAGCAGCGGCTGATCGAGGCGGCGCGCAATCGCATCGCTGCAGACGGGCTCTCAAACCTGAGGGCGCGCGATGTCACCCAGGATGTCGGCTGCGCTCTTGGCGGTCTCTATACGGTCTTTGCCGATCTCGACGATCTCGTCATTCACGTCAATTCGGCGACGCTGAAGGCGCTTGAGGCATCGCTCGCGCTGCCGGAGGTTCAGGATCACACGCCAGCTGACCGGCTGCGCAATCTGGCGCGCGGTTATCTGCGCTTTGCGGTCACTCATCGCAATCTATGGAAGGCGCTGTTCGACCATCGCCCGCCGGATGACCGCCCGAGCCCCGAGTGGCACCTGGAAGAGCATATGTTCCTGATGGGCGTCATTGCCGAGCCGCTCGCGGAATTGCAGCCGAATATGTCGGAGACGGCACGCGCGATTCGGGCAAGAACGCTGTTCGGGGCTGTACACGGCGTCGTCAGCATCAGCCTGGAAGGACGGTTTGTCGGTCTGCCGATCGAAAGCCTGGAACAGGAACTCGACGACTTCATCCTGACGGTCGCAGCCGGAGCCGCGGCACGACAAGGCTAGCCGGATTTATGGCTTTTAAGGCTTCGAGGGCGCATAATTCCTGATATCGCCGAAAGCGTAGCCACGATCCCGCAGCTTGCGGATCAGCGACTGCAGATTTTCGCGGCCGTTGAACTGGTCCTGAAACATCTCGTCATGCATCAGCAGGATCATCTTGCCCCGCTGCGTGAAACGACCGTACTGGAAAAGATGATCGATCTCATTGACGAGATGGTCCACCGATTGGACCGGCTTGCCGTCATCGCTATGCACCCACTCGAAATCCCAGCCATAGAGATAGAATCCCGCTTCGGCGACGAGCTCGTAATCCAGCCATTCGCGTTCCCATTGAGCGACATTGATGGAGAGATCTTCCCGCGATACCGTCGGAAGCCGAAAGACGTCCCTGCCCGGCAGCCGCGCATTGACGATCGGCGTCAGACCGAGCACTTCATTGGCGTGCAGCATGTCTGCAACCACGGCCTGGGTGTTGGAATAGTATCGTCGGTAACGATTATTGGCGTGGCTGTAGCTGTGATTGCCGACGGTTACCAACGGCATGGCCTTGGCCTCCGCCAGGAGATCGCGCCCGGCGGGAATGGTTTCGACATGCTGGCCGACCATGAACATGGCGGCGGGGACGTTTTCCTGGCTTAGCACGGAAAGAATGTTCTTCGTTCCAGGCAAGGGGCCGTCATCGAATGTCAGATAGATCGTCTTATCCGCCGCCTCAGCGGAGATAGCGCAAATAGCTGCAAAGATGCCGGCGAGCAGCCATCTGAAGACCATATTCCATTGATGATTCAATTCGCCCAAGCCAGCCGCCTCCCCGTATCATCGCCGCAAACTGGCATATCGCATGGAACAAGAAAAGCGCCGCGAGCACGACAAAAGCAAAGGGCGCTCTACCCATTTCTGGGGAGCGCCCTTGCTTTTTAACCCGGACAGCAAACGCCGGCTCGACACAGAAATGTCAGCACGGCAGGCCATCGATACAGGTGATGACCGGCAGATAATCGCGAATCGCATCCTTTGCAAGGGCCGGCTGCGAAAATTTTAGCAATTCTGCCACACGAGAGAGCCATGTGACAGAATTCGCACATTTGACGAGCGCGATCCTTCGTCAGGCGGCCTTCAAGGTCGCATCACGCGGGATCTCGACGTCGATCTCCAGCATGGAGACATCCTTGTCGCGATCCATCTTCACCTGCACCTTGTCGCGATCGACCTGCACATGCTTGGCGATGACGGCGAGGATTTCCTCTCTCAGCACGGATACGAGATCCGAGCCCACGGAGGCACGCTCGTGGGCAAGGAGGATCTGCAGGCGCTCGCGAGCCATGGGTGCAGATCTCTGCTTGCGGAACAGTCCGAAAATGCTCATGCGGCCCTCCTTGCGAAGATCTTGCCGAAGATACCCCGCTTTTCGCCGGGGATGGTGATCGGCACCTGCTCGCCGGCAAGACGGCGTGCGGCATCGAAATAGGCAAGCGACGGCGCACAGCGCGCATCGGCAAGCGTGACCGGCGAGCCGAGGTTGGAGGCGCGCAGGACATCGGTGCTTTCCGGGATAATGCCGAGGAGCGGAATGGAGAGGATTTCCAGCACGTCGTCGACCTTCAGCATGTCGCCGCGTTCGGCGCGGCCGGCGTCGAAGCGGGTCAGCAGCAGGTGCTTCTCCATGCGCTCGCCGCGCTCCGCCTTCAGCGTCTTGGAGTCCAGCAGGCCGATGATGCGGTCGGAATCGCGCACCGAGGAGACTTCCGGGTTGGTGACGACTACGGCGACGTCAGCATGGCGCATGGCTAGGGTGGCGCCGCGCTCGATACCGGCCGGGCTGTCGCAGATGACCCAATCGAAATAGTTCTTGAGCTCGTTTATGACGCGCTCGACACCCTCGGGCGTCAGATTGTCCTTGTCGCGGGTCTGCGAAGCCGGCAGGAGGAAGAGCGTCTCCAACCGCTTGTCGCGGATCAGCGCCTGCGGCAGCTTGGCATCGCCGTGAATGACATTGACGAGGTCATAAACAACGCGACGTTCCGCGCCCATGACCAGATCGAGATTACGCAGGCCGACGTCGAAATCGACCACGACGACCTTTTCGTTTCTCTGTGCCAGAGCCGCCCCCAATGCGGCCGTCGAAGTCGTCTTTCCAACTCCGCCCTTGCCTGATGTGACGACGATTACCTTGCCCATCTTGCTCTCCTGTTTTGGCCGGCTTCGGCTCAGATTAGTTTTTCGGCCATGATCGTTTCACCATCCAGCCAAAGCTGGACGGCTTGTCCCCTGAGGCCGGGTGATACGTCTTCCGCCATCTTGTAAATTCCATCGATTGCCAGCAGCTCGGCCTCGAGCTTGCGGCAAAAAATTCGCGCCGAGGCATTGCCGATCGAGCCCGCCATGGCGCGGCCGCGAAGGGCGCCGTAGATATGGACCGATCCACCCGCGATGACTTCCGCGCCCGACGCCACCGAACCGATGACGGTGACGTCACCTTCGGGAAAGATCACCGACTGGCCGGATCGCACCGGCTCGCGGATGATCAGGGATTGCGTAACTGCACGAACTTCCGGAGGCGGCGCCTTGGGTTCACTGTTGCGGCGCTCCACGACAGGCTCGGCCTCGGAGACTTCGAAATCGGCAGCCGGACGCCCGCCCTTCAGGATCGGCGGCATGCCAGGCCCGGCGATCGACGGACGACCGCCCTCGATGCCCATAATGCTGACATTGCGAGCCGAAAGCTCAGCAATCAGCTCCTTGAGCTGCGCCTTGTCGATCGGCAGGTCGGTGATGTCGAGGACGACCGGCCGTCCCAAAAAGAAGCCGGCCGAACGGGCTGCGAGGTCGTCAAGCCTGATCAACCACTGGTCCAGCGGAAGATCCGGCGAAAGCATGACCGCAAGAAAGGAGCGGCCCTTGATACGGATCGAACGAGCGTCTGTTAGCACTTTGGTCATCTATGTGAATAAATCGTTGATCTTGTGTACCGTTGATATGGTTAACAAATGGTTAATACTGGGCTCCATTGGAGCCCGAACCGCCCCATAAAACGGCGATGCTCGCAAGCGCCGAAGGCTCGTTGGAGCTGGGGTCGTAGACGCATGGAGCGGCGAAAATCGCAGCTCCTGCAAGGAGAAGAATGATGGGACGCATATGATCCTCCAGGTGCAAAGCAGTGACTGCCTTGCTCGATGTCCAACGCGAAAAAATTAACGATTCGGCGCGCCGCACCTTCAGGAACGGCGCGCAATATCGATGCGCTGCTGATTCTCAGGCAAGCTTCAGTTCGACATTGATGTTGCCGCGGGTAGCCTTCGAATAGGGGCAGGTCTGGTGGGCCTCCTCGACCAGCGTGCGGGCAAGTTCAGGCTCGATGCCGGGCATGCTGATGGTCAGGCGGGCCTGGAGGAAGTAGGCGCCTTCCGTGGTGCCCAGATCCACTTCCGCATCGACGGCAAGGTCGGCTGGGAGCTTGACCTTGCGCTTGCCCGCGGCAAGGCCCATTGCGCCGATGAAGCAGGCCGACCAGCCGGCTGCGAAGAGCTGCTCGGGATTGGTGCCGGCATGGGCGCTGCCCGGAGGCGAAAGCTTGACATCAAGCTGGTTGTCATCGCTGCGCGCGAAACCATCGCGGCCGCCGATGGTGTGGGTCTTGCCGGTGTAGAGAACCTTGTCGATCTTGGTCATGGAACACTCCGTTGTTGCGTTGCCCGCTCTGTTGTGCTGTGGGGCAACCTCTGTTGACGGAGTTGTTTTTGATGGATCGACGTATCCGGCATGTTTCCGGATTCGCCGAAAGTGTTACAAAACGTAGGCTCCAACGAGCCGGATACAATTGCTTACAAATTGCCGGAAAGTCTTTCGAAGGAACAATCAGGAAATAACGACTTCTGCCGCCAGGCCGCCACCCTCGCGGCTATAGAGCCTGACGGAGCCGCCGAGCGTCTGGGCAAGTTGCTGAGCAATCGCCAGACCAAGCCCTGTGCCGCCGGTGTTGCGGTTACGCGATTGTTCCAGCCGGAAGAAGGGCTGCATGGCTGCCTCTATCTGGTCCTGCGGAATGCCGGGACCGCGATCCAGAACGGTGATCGCAATCTGGCCCGTATCCCGCCGCTCCACGGCGATTTCCGCCGCTCCGGCAAATTTCAGGGCATTGTCGATGAAATTGGTGAGGATGCGGCGAAGCGCATGCGGCTTCGTCGTCGCAGTTCCATGAATAAGCCCGCGAATCTCGACGGATTTGCCGGTGTCCTGATAGTCATAGCTGATGCTTTCGATGAAGGACGCAAGATCGATGCGCGCACTCTTCTCGCCGTTGCCATGGGCGCTGCGCGCATAGGCGATCCCATCCTGCACCAGACGCTCGATCTCGCCGAGATCCTGCAGCAGCTTGGTTTTCTCGGGAGAATCATCGGCGATATCGGCGCGCAGGCGCATGCGGGTGATCGGCGTCTGCAGATCGTGCGAGATCGCCGCTAGGATCTGTACGCGCTCTTCGAGATAATGCGCGATTCGATCCCGCATGGCATTGAAGGCCTTGGCGGCATGCGCCACTTCGGTCGGCCCCCGGTCGCTCAAGGCAGGGCTCTTTGTATTGGGATCCAGCGCATCGGCCGCGGCGGCAAGCTCGGCGAGCGGACGCGTGGCCTGTCTCACGGCAAACCAGATACAAAGGACGATCAACAGCATCTGAACGACGAAGACGTAAGGCAGCCAGGCCGCCATCGGCATGACGCCCTTGGGCGTAACATCGATGGTCAGCGGGCTGCCATCACTCAGATTAAGATGCGCCTGCAGCCGCGAGACCGGACCCGGTATCGCTTCCATGCGGATGGGAAAGCGATGGCCGACCGCATCCTCTATCTTGGCGGCGATCTCCGCACCATGGGCAGAGGTATCGGGCACGCCGGGCAGGCCGTTGCCCAGCTCGAAATTGTAATTGCCGCGGCTCAGCCAATCGACGAAATTCGCCCTCTCCTCCGCCGGCAGGCGGTCGAGCACCGCGATCGAGGTCGCAACGTCGTTCTCCAGCGTGCCGAGCATGACGGCCTTTGCCGACATGTAGCGTTCAATATAGAGCACGCTGAAAGACAGGCCGTAAGCGATCGCAAGCCCCGCCAGGAGGATCAGCGAAATGCGTGCACGCAGGGTGCTCGGCCACCATGGCCGGCGACCTGAAAGGTCGACCACGGTCATGGGCGAAGCTCCGCAATTTCCACCGGCACGGAGAAGACATAGCCTTCGCTGCGCACCGTCTTGATGTACATCGGCTCCCGTGCGTCATCCCCCAGCCGCTGACGAAGACGGCTGACGAGCAGGTCGATGGAGCGATCGAAGAGATCGGCGTCGCGACCCTGGGTGAGGTTCAGAAGCTGGTCTCGATTGAGCACCCGCTGCGGGTGGTCGATGAAGACGCGCAGCAGGCGGTATTCGGCGCCGCTAAGCGTAATCTCGGTACCGTCCTTGTCGAGCAGATGGCGGCCGACGGTATCCAGCCGCCAGTCCCCAAAGACCAGCAACTGGCCGGCTTCGCTGATCTGCAAATTGGGCGGCAGCATACGGGTGCGCCTCAGAACCGCCTTGATGCGGGCAAGCAATTCGCGGGCGGCAAAAGGCTTGGCCAGATAATCGTCAGCGCCCATTTCGAGACCGAGAATCCGGTCCATTTCGTCGCTGCGCGCCGTCAACATCAGAATGGGCGTCGCCTTGTGCTTTCCGGCACGAAGCTCGCGACAGAGCACGAGGCCGTCGTCGCCCGGCATCATCACGTCGAGTACGATCAGATCGACCGAATTGGCCTCAAGAAAACTGCGCATCTGCCGGCCATCGGCAGCCGTCGTCGCCCGCAGGCCGTTCTTCTTGAGATAGCTCGACACCAGTTCGCGGATTTCCCGATCGTCATCCACGATCAGGATATGGTCGACATGATCCATTTCGATTTCCCACTCATCATCGTAAGCACCAACCTACGAATAGTCATTCCTCATCGCGCCAACGGCAGCGGGCGCCGGCTTTGCCGGCACCCACTCGCACACTACCGCTGAACTAGAAACGATCAACATCTATCACAGCCTGGGCGAAGGCTTGCGGCGCTTCCTGCGGCAAATTGTGGCCGATGCCGCCGGTGATGGTGCGATGCTCGTATTTGCCCGAGAACTTGCCACGATAGGCCGAGGGCTCCGGATGCGGCGCACCGTTGGCGTCACCTTCCATGGTGATGGTCGGGATCGAAATTACCGGTCCGGCGGCGAGCTTCTTTTCATAGGCATCGAACTTCGCTTCGCCTTCGACGAGACCGAGCCGCCAGCGATAGTTATGAATAACGATATCAACATGGTCGGGATTATCGAAGGCTGCAGCCGAGCGATCGAAAGTGGCGTCGTCAAAAGCCCATTGCGGCGAGGCGGTGTGCCAGATCAGCTTTGCAAAATCGTGGCGATTTTCCTGGTAGCCGAGACGGCCGCGCTCGGTGGCGAAATAGAACTGATACCACCAGGCAAGCTCGGCCTTCGGCGGCAGCGGCTTGCGGTTGACTTCCTGGCTGCCGATGAGATAGCCGCTGACCGAGACCAGCGCTTTGCAGCGCCCCGGCCAGAGAGCCGCCATGATATCGGCGGTGCGGCCACCCCAGTCGTAACCGGCAACGACGACCTTTTCGATCTTCAGCGCATCGAGAAGGTCGATCATATCGGCGGCGAGCGCTGCCTGCTGGCCGTTGCGCGGTGTATCCTTCGAAAGGAGGGTGGTGGTGCCATAGCCGCGAAGATAGGGAATGATGACGCGATAGCCGGCATCTGCCAAAAGCGGCGCGACATCGACGAAGCTGTAGATGTCATAGGGCCAGCCGTGCAGCAGCAGGACGACAGGACCATCGGCCGGGCCGGCTTCCGCATAGCCGACATTGAGCACGCCCGCATTGATCTGCTTCAGCGCGTCGAAGGAGGTATGGGTGCCGGCCTTAACGGTGGGCAGGGTCGATGCGGAAACTTTTGTTTCTTGCGCACCGGCGATTGCAGGCAGACCGAATTCAGCGGCGGCAACGGCGATGGCGGCCATGCCAAAAAAGCGGCGGCGGGTGTGATTGATTTCCTCGGACATCTGTTTCTCCTGTCGATTGGATCGTGAGCTTAAGAAAGCCAGCCACATGTATCGCCGATGTGTCGCGGCCAGTGGCGTTTTGAATGCCTTTGTAGCTTCAGGCGGCATAGATACAGTGTGATACAATTCGCCCCCTCCGGCTCAGGGCGATCGCATATGAGACCTGTCGGCGCAACGCGCTCCTTCTCCCCTCGGGGAGAAGGTGGCCCGAAGGGTCGGATGAGGAGGTAGGCTGCCTTGGACTCACCGGCTTCCGTGTTCCCGGCATCCCCCTCATCCGCCTATCGGCACCTTCTCCCCCAGGGGAGAAGGGGTTGCGCAGCAACCGTCGCATCTCACCCGCGATTGCGCTGTTCCTGTCGGACTTGCTGAAAACCAGATCGCCACCATTCGATTTGTATCGCAATGTATCGGAGCCCGAGACATCGACGTTTCGGTACATTCCGCCGCCCAATCAGACACATTCGAGATACGTCGTCACTGGCAGATAGCGTCACTGCTGAGCACGGCACCTCGCCGTCCGCAGCCGGTCAATCGCTTCCAAAGGAACAAGACGATGACGCTTCTCATCATAGCCTATCTCGGAGGCGCGCTGACGATCCTCAGTCCGTGCATCCTGCCCATCCTCCCCTTCGTCTTTGCCCGCGCGGGACAACCCTTCGTCCGAAGCACGCTGCCCATGCTTGCGGGCATGGCGCTCACCTTCGCCGTTGTCGCAACCCTTGCCGCAGTCGGCGGTGCCTGGGCGATCCGCGCCAATGAATATGGACGCCTTGCAGCAATCGTCCTGCTCGGCCTCTTCGGCCTGAGCCTCATTTCACCGCGCATCGCCAGCGCGCTCTCCCGGCCGGCGGTCGATCTTGGCAACAACCTGCTGAACGCTGCCGGCAAAGGTCGCGCGACCTCGAGTATCAGAAGCTCCTTCGTGCTCGGCATTGCGACCGGCCTGCTCTGGGCGCCCTGCGCCGGCCCGATCCTCGGGCTGGTCCTGACAGGCGCGGCCTTGAAGGGCGCCAATCTGCAGACGACCTTCCTGCTGCTTGCCTATGGCGCCGGTGCTGCCACCTCGCTTGCCGTTGCACTCTTTGCCGGTGGCAGGATCTTTGGCCGCATGAAACAGTCCCTTGGCGTCAGCGAACGCATCCGGCAGTTTGCCGGTGCTGCAGTTCTCGCCGGCGTTGCTGCGATCGCCCTTGGCCTCGATACCGGATTGCTGGCTCGCCTCTCCTATGCAAGCACCGGCTCTTTCGAGCAGGCCTTGCTGGAAAAGTTGCACCCCAAGACCTCAGCCCCGGAAACCGAAGTTGCCAGCAACAACGCCATGAAGGTTGCGACAGACGCGGCACGTCCGTTCCACAGCGATCTTCCGATCGAAGGCCCAGCCCCCTCGCTCGACGGCGCCGTCACCTGGCTGAACTCGCCGCCGCTGACAACGGCCGGGCTTCGCGGCAAGGTCGTGCTCGTCGACTTCTGGACCTATTCCTGCATCAACTGCATCCGCACAATCCCCTATGTTCGTGCCTGGGCGGAAAAGTATAAGGATCAGGGTCTCGTCGTCATCGGCGTCCACGCTCCGGAATTCGCCTTCGAAAAGAACGTCGACAACGTCAAGAAGGCGATCGCCGACTTCAAGATCGGCTATCCGGTCGCAATCGACAACGACTATCGCATCTGGCGCGCCTTCGAGAACAATTACTGGCCTGCCCACTACCTGATCGATGCCAAGGGACAGGTCCGCTACCAGCACTTCGGTGAAGGCAACTATCACCAGACGGAACAGGCGATCCAGGATCTGCTGCGTGAGGCAGGCAGCGACATGGCCCGGAGCGGCCCGGTCGTTCCGGATGCTAGGGGGGCGGAAGCAAGCCCCGACCTCGGCCATATCCGCTCCGGCGAAACCTATATCGGCTACAGCCAGGCAACAAGTTTCGTCTCCCCCGAAGGCTTGAAAGCAGACACCGCCGCCGACTATTCCGTTGCCAATCCCGGCCTCAATCAATGGGGACTGGCCGGCACCTGGACCATCGGGTCCGAGCAGGCGACGCTCAACAAGGCAGGCGGCGGCATCAGCTATCGCTTCAGCGCCCGCGACCTGCACCTCGTCCTCCGGCCTTCGGCAGACGGAAAACCGATTCATTTCCAGGTGACCGTGGATGGAAAGGCGCCTGGGGCCGACCACGGTTCCGATATCGACGCCGACGGCAACGGCACCGTGACTGCCACCAGGCTCTATCAGCTCGTCCGCCAATCGGGTGACGTCACCGCTCGCAACTTCGAGATCCGTTTCCTCGATCCCGGGGTCCAGGCCTACGCCTTCACCTTCGGCTGAAATACCCTCTTCACCCCAAGCATGAACCTCAACTGACAGGAGTTATACTCATGAATAGCCGCCTTCTTTCCATTGCCGCTCTTGGTCTTGCCGCAAGCGCCATGGCACCTGCAGCGCAGGCAGCCGAGATCAAGAATATCGTCATCGTCCACGGTGCGCTGGCCGATGGTTCCGGATGGCGCAAGACCGCCGATATCCTCGATAAGGACGGCTTCAACGTCACCGTCGCGCAGGAACCGATCATTTCGCTCGCCGACGATGTTGCTGCCACCAATCGCGTGCTCGACCTTCAGAATGGGCCGAGCCTGCTGGTGGGCCACAGCTATGGCGGCATGGTCATCACCGAAGCGGGCAATCGCCCGGATGTCGCAGGCCTCGTCTATGTCGCAGCGTTTCAGCCGGACAAGGGCGAAAGCCTGATCGGCCTTGCAAGCTCGAAGCCGGCAGGTAGCATGAACATCCGCGAAACCAAGGACGGCCAGTATCTCTATCTTGATCCCGCGACATTCGCCGCCGACTTTGCCGGCGACCTGCCGAAGGATGAAGCCAGCTTCCTGGCGAAATCGCAGGTCTTCGCGTCGAAGGCGGCTTTCACCGCCAAAGTCGGCGACCCCGCCTGGAAGGCGAAGAAGAGCTGGGCCGTCGTGGCAACAAACGACCGTTCCATCAATCCCGAGCTCGAGCGTGATATGGCAAAGCGCGCCGGCAGCGACCTGACCGAAATCAAGGCGAGCCACGCCGTCTTCGCTTCGCAGCCGGAAAAAGTGGCCGCCGTCATCGAGAAGGCAGCCAAGGACGTCGGCAAGTAAATTCATACAGGCGGCGATCTCAGGATTGGATCGCCGCCGCCTCCGATCCTTATACAGGATCGTATCGGCTGACTTCGATCCCCGAACCGACGGGCAACAGAACAGAGGTAATGCCCGGCTTGGCGCGAACGGCTTCGCCGTAGCGTTTCACGTCTTCATTGCCGGGCATGAACATATTGTCGGCCACGATGATAGCGCCGGCATTGAGCTTCGGATAGAAGGCGTCCAGGCATGGGATGTAGAGATCCTTCCACAAGTCGACGAGGATGAAATCGACGCCGGAAGGAAGTGCCTTGATCATCTCGACGGCATCGCCGACCTGAAAATCGATATACTCGGCCAAACCAGCCCTTTCGGCCATCTCCCTGGCAAATTCGGTCTTGTAGGCGTGCAGCTCCATGGAAATAAGCTTGCCGCCGCTGGCGCGCGCGGCCTCGGCAAGCCAGATGCCGGAATAGCCGAAGGATGTGCCAAGCTCCAAAATGGTGGGCGTCTTCAGGCTCTTTGCCAGAATGTTGATGAAGCGACCCGTCTCCGGTCCGACTGCCCTCAACCGGCGATCCTGACCGCCGTCACGCCCGCCCGGCGGCATTTCCCTCGGCTTGCTGTGCTCTTTACGAATAAGCTCGTGATAGACTTCGAGAACGGCTTCGATCTTCTGATCCATGACACGCTGACCTTCCAAGCAATCATATCGACGATATCTCAGGCGATATGGCTACATCTCGATATGGCGCCACTCAAGCGTTATGGAGATTCATGTCTGAAACTTAATCTTTCGCCGGCGTTCAGCGGGACGCATTTTGCTCGTGGATCAGATCGATCAGTGCCCTCAGCCGCGCCGGCATCTGCCGGCGCTGGGCAAAATACAGGCTGAGCCCGGGATAGGGTGGGCTCCAATCCTCCAGCACCGCGATCAGATTGCCCGCCGCTATGTGCCCGGCAACGGAGGCTTCGCTGATATAGGCCAGCCCCGCCCCCTGGAGCGCGGCGCTCAGCATCAAGTCGGAAGCATCGAGGATGAGACTTCCCGGCGCATCGATGAGGATGGACTGGCCGTGTCGCTCGAACTCCCAGCGATAAAGCTTGCCGCTCGCCATGCGGGCACGGATGCAGCGATGTCGCAGGAGATCGCCCGGAACAAGTGGGTATGGCCTGTTGCTGAAATAGGCAGGTGAGCCGACGACGAGCGAACGCAGCGTCGGAATAATCGGGATTGCGACCATATCTGTCGGAACTGCCTCGGCAATCCGAATGCCGGCATCAAAGCCCTTGCCGATGACATCGACCAAGGCATTATCGGTGACGATCTCGATTTCGACATCGGGATAGCGCCGGCCATATTCGAGAATAAGCGGTGTCAGAAGCATGTGCGCTGCGCCGGGCGCCATATTGAGACGAAGCGTGCCTGATATCGTACCGGAAGACAGGCCTGCATTTTCGATCGCCCTGTCGATTGCCGCGAGTGCCGGCGCCACTTCCGCCACGAAGCGCTCGCCGGCATCCGATAGCGTGACACTGCGCGTCGTCCTGTTGAAGATCCGCACGGACAGGCGTTCTTCCAGCGCGGCAACCGCGTGGCTGAGCGCGGAGGAGGACATGCCGAGTTCGCGCGCAGCCGCGCGAAAGCCGCCATGGCGCGCAACGGCCGCGATCGCCTCAAGCTCCGCCAAACTGGCCTTCATTGCGCGATTTTCCTTATCAGCCTGTACCACTTTGTCCCACTACACCGAACAGATAACGCGTCTTACCTCTGTCGTGAAGATGAAGGAGACGCTCATGCGCACGACAGATACGATTTACATCAATGGCAGCTTCGTTCGGCCCCATGGCAAAGAGGAAGCACCTCTTTTCAACCCGGCCACGGAAGAGCAAATCGGCACCGTCCGCCTTGGCGACGAGCAGGATGTCGACAACGCCGTCAGCGCTGCCAAGGCGGCATTTGCGAGCCAGTCGCAAAGCTCGAAGGCCGAGCGCATCGCCATGCTGCACAGCCTGCACGACGCAGTTGCAGCCAGAGCCTCAGACCTCGCCGACGCCATGCGCGAAGAATATGGTGCGCCGGCATCCTTCGTCGGTTTTTCGGTGCTACATGCCGCCACGGCATTCCTCAACATGGCGAAAACACTCGAATCCTATGAATTTCGCCGCCGCATTGGCCACGCGGAGATAGAGATGCGCCCGGCCGGCGTCGCAGCCGCGATCACGCCTTGGAACAGCAATTACGGCTTCATCTGCAACAAGCTTGCCACAGCCATCGCGGCGGGCGCGACCATGGTCATCAAGCCCTCCGAGATGAGCGCGATCCAGACGCAGCTCCTCACCGAGTGCCTGCATGCGGCCGGTCTGCCGGATGGGATTTTCAACATCGTCAACGGCTACGGCCATGTGGTGGGTGCCGCGCTCAGCAGCCACCATGACATCGCAAAGATCAGCTTCACCGGCTCGACGGTGACGGGACGGGCGATCCTTCAGGCGGCAGCGGCGACCTTTAAGCGCGTGACGCTCGAGCTCGGCGGCAAGAGCCCGAACATCATTCTCGACGATGCCGATCTCGATCTAGTCATTCCGCAGGTCCTTGCAGCCGGTTTTGCCAATAGCGGCCAGGCCTGCATCGCCGGCACACGCATTCTCGCGCCCGAAGGCCGGCTGACTGAGATCCACGATCATCTGGCGCAAGCGGTGGCGACACTCAAGGTGGGCGATGCAAGCGACCCCACCGTCAGGATCGGCCCCATGGTCAGCCGGAAACAATGGGATCGCGTCCAGTCCTATATCCGTCTCGGTCAGGAAGAAGGCGCACGGCTGATCGTCGGCGGTGAGGGGCGGCCGAAAGGGGTCGATCGCGGCTGGTTCGTTCGTCCGACCATCTTCTCCGGCGTCAATAACGACATGCGGATCGCCCGCGAAGAGATTTTCGGACCGGTACTCTGCGTCATCCCCTATCGCGATGAGACGCACGCGCTCGAGATCGCCAACGACACGGTCTATGGCCTGCAGGCTTATGTCTTCTCCTCGGATGTCGACAGGGCAAAGCGGATGGCAGATCGCATCGAAGCAGGCCGCGTTGTCATCAACGGCGCGCCGCATGAACCGGCTGCGCCCTTCGGCGGCTTCAAGCAATCGGGTATAGGCCGGGAATTCGGCGCCGCCGGCCTGGAATCGTTTCTCGAACCGCGCGCGGTGCTCAGCTGATGTGAGGAAGCCCAGGGTCCCGGAGGAGCTTAACAGCCTTCCGGGGCATCTCCCTAGTCGGTCGCGAAGGCTCGCGCCTTCAGGATACCCCAGCTATGCGCCAAGATATGAGGATGCCGAACGAAGTGCACTGGAAGGTTCGCATTCAGGTTCTCGTTAGAATCATGGTCTACCTTTAGAACGATTCCAATTTAAGGAGACCCGATGCCTGCCAGATCGACCTATTCTGCTCCGCAACGCATTCTTCACTGGCTCATGGCCATCCTCATCTTTTTCAATCTTCTGTTTCCCGATGGCATGAACGCGTGGCGGCGTCTTGTGCGGCATGGCCAGGTGCCAACACCGGCCGATGTTGCCAGCGCCAATATCCATGCTTATGCCGGTATCGCGATCCTGCTTTTGGCTGTCGTGCGCCTTTGCCTGAGATTGGTGTCCGATGTCCCGGCGCCGCCAGACAATCAGCCCGCATTTCTGCATTTTATCGCGAGCATCACGCATTTCCTGCTTTATGCATTGATCTTCGCAATGCCCCTATCGGGAATGGCAGCCTATTATTTCGGTATCGACACAGCCGCCTTCGTCCATGGCGGCCCGATCAAGACGCTGCTTTGGATCGTCGTCGTACTGCACATATTTGGAGCGCTTGTTCAGCACTTCTATTTCAAATCGGATGTCCTGCGACGCATGACGATCGGCTAGGTCATCTGCGAAATTGGCGGCTAAGCGGATTGGCCGCCAAAGTGCTTTTCGAAGGAGAAGAGAGTAGTCGGCAGCGCGCTGCCGCCTTGAAGCGCCAGATCGGCGAGAATCTCGCCGACGACGCTCGTAAACTTGAAGCCATGGCCGGAACAGGCCGACGAGACCACCACATTCGGCTGTCCAGGCACCCTATCGATGAGAAAATCCTCGCTCGGCAGCATGGTGTAGCGGCAGGTGGTCGCTCGCACGCGATATGACGCAGCATTCGGCAGACGCTTGCTGGCGAAGCTGTCGAGCAGATCGGTGTCGACGTCATTGACCGGCGGATTGGGCATGGCTGGATCGATCGGCTCCCTGAAATGGGCATGGCGGCCGATCTTCACACCATCGACGCCGATGGCTGGGAAGCCGAAATAGGAACCTTCCGCTCCTTCATCGCGCAGGAAGCATGGCATGCGCTGCGGCTCGGCAACGAAGCCATCCCTCGGCTGATACCAGGCCACCACCTGGCGAATGGGCTGGGCATGCGCCTTCAGCTGCGGAACGAGCTCGGCAATCCACGCGCCGGTTGCGACGATCACCTTACGGGCGCGATGCTGCCCAGTCGAGGAAACGACCGTTACGCCGGTATCATCAGGATCGATTGCGACAACACGCTCACCGAAATGCAAGACGGCACCGTCTTCCGCCGCAAGCTTCAAATAGCCCATGATTGCCGCTTCAGGCCTGACATAGCCGCCCTGCGGATCAAGCACGCCGATCTCGCCTTCCTCCAACTCAAACGCTGGAAACCGCCGCTTCATGGCGTCGCGATCGAGTATCTCGTGCGGCAATCCATGCATGTCACAGGAAGCGCGCGTGCCGCTGACGATCTTGCTGTCGGGCGCGCCGATCTGCAGAACGCCTATCACCGTCAGGATCTCGGCCCGCAGCCTTGCCTCCAGCGAGCGCCAGTTTTGATAGGCACGCTTCAGCAATGGCACATAAGACGGATCTTCGAAGTAGCCGAGACGGATCAGGCGGCTGTCGCCATGCGAGGAGCTGAGGGAATGTGCGGGGAAATGTGCCTCGATCCCAATCGCCTTTGCACCGCGGGCGGCGGCGAAAGACAAGGCTGCACTTCCCATCGCACCGAGGCCGATGACGGCTACATCGAATTGCGCGGACATTCTATGCTCCAGTTCCATTTTCCGCCGGCGGAACGGCCGCAGCGATCATCGCCCGCAAGGCTTCCATATCCGCATTCAAGGGACGATCGTCGCCATAGACGGGCACGCATGAACGGACAACTGCGTGAATGCGCTCCGTTCCCGGCGCCCTCTTGCCCTGCGAGGCGAGAAAATCATGTGCCTGTGCGGCCGCCATGAGCTCGATCGCCATGATATATTCGGCATTGTCGAGGATCGCGAGCAGCTTGTTGGCGGCCGCTGTCGGATGGGCCAGAAAATCCTCCTGCAGGCCGGAGGTCAGGCCGCCATCGAGCGATGCAGGAGCGGCGAGCCGCCGGTTGTCGTTGCTCAGCGCCGCAGCCGTGTATTGCGCGATCATGAAACCGGAATGGCTGCCGGCGTCGCTCGCAAGGAACGGCGGCAGGCCGCTGACCAGTGGATTGACGAGGCGATCCGTCCGCCGCTCGCTCATCGCGGCAACTTGGGCGATCGCAATCGCCAGACTATCGGCTGCCTGCCCAAGAGCGGGTGCAACGGCATGCGCCTCGGAAGAGACAACCGGCTGCTCCGGCGTGCCTGAAACAGCCGGATTATCCGTGACCGAGGCGAGTTCCTGATCGACGATATCAGCCGTCTGCTCGAAGACATCCCAAGTTGCACCATGGGCATGAGGCACCGATCTCAGGCTCAAGGCATCCTGCGTCCGCCGTCCAAGAGCGGCGGCGACAAGGCCGCTACCATGCAAACGGCTGCGCAACCTGCGCCCGACCTTGGCGATCCCGGCCGATGAGCGCAGCGCAAGCACCTTTTCATCGAAAGCCGCCATCTGGCAGCCAACGGCTTCCAGGGTCAGCGCGGCGATGGCATCGGCCCAATCGAGCAAGCGTTCGGCGCGAGAAACGGCCAACGCTGACAATCCTGTGGCGCAGGCCGTACCATTGACGAGGCTCAAGCCCTCCTTGGCGCCGAGCACGAGTGGGCTCCGGCCAATGGCCGCAAGCGCCTCGGCACCGCTCATCGATTTGCCGTTCACGACGGCCCTGCCCTCACCGATCAGGACGAGCGCCGTATGGGCATTGTGCGTAAGATAGCCGGCAGAGCCTTTAGACGGGACTTCCGGAATGCAGTCATGTTCGAGAAATGCGGCCAGATGCCTGACGATCTCTGGCCGCACGCCGGAATGGCCATGGGCGAAATTGGCGATCTGCGCTGATATGATCGAGCGCACCTCACGGGCCGGCAAAAGCGGGCCGACACCGCAGGCATGGCTGAGGATGATATTGCGCGAGAGCCGGCTCTGGGAATCGCGATCGACCACAGTATCGGAAAGCGCACCGACGCCAGTGTTGACGCCATAGGCGCGCACGCCCGTTTCGACGATACGCTCGACGATGCGGCTTGCCTGAGCAACGCGCTCCCAGGCAGCATCGGAAAGAGACAGGGGGTCGCCGCCCCCGACGCGCGCGACGTCGCGCCAGGATAGCGGTCCATCGATGGTGACGGTCATTGTCCGTTTCCGAAATGACCGATGAACTGGCGAAATGCCGGCGAGGCGCCGCCGCCGAACATCTCATCCGGCGTGCCGGTGCTTTCGACGAGGCCTTCCTTCATGAAGACGACGCGGTTGGAGACGTTGCGGGCGAAGCTCATTTCGTGGGTGACGACCAGCATCGTCGTGCCTTCTTCGGCAAGCGAGCGCATGACGCGCAGCACTTCGCCGACAAGCTCGGGATCAAGCGCCGAAGTCGGCTCGTCGAACAGCATGAGCTTCGGCTTCATGGCAAGCGCGCGGGCAATCGCCGCACGCTGCTGCTGCCCCCCGGAGAGATGCGCGGGATAGGCGTGGCGCTTGTCGGCAATGCCGACCTTTTCCAGCAGCACTTCGGCCTCGGCGATGCATTCAGCGCGAGGACGCTTCAGGACATGAACCGGACCCTCGATGACATTCTGAAGGATCGTCATATGGGACCAGAGATTGAAGCTCTGGAAGACCATGCCGAGTTCGGAACGGATATGATCCACCTGCTTATGGCTCGCCGGATAGCTTTTGCCATTCTTGTGGATCATGCGGATCTGCTCGCCATCCACCCAGATCTCGCCATCGGTGGCGATTTCGAGAAGGTTGATGCAGCGAAGGAAAGTCGATTTGCCCGAGCCGGAAGCGCCGAGCAGCGAAATCACATCGCCATCCTGAGCATCGAGGGAAATGCCGCGCAAGACTTCATGAGTACCGAAGCTCTTGCGGATGTTGCGGACGGAAAGTCGGGTGACACCTGGCATGATTTGCCTGCTCCAGTAAGCTTTAGGCCTTCAGCGCCGGCGGTATCGCGCGGCGATGGCGGGACAGAGAATATTCCAGCAGGGCCATGGCCTGCAGAATGATGAAATTCAGCACGAGGTAGATGATCGCGGCACAGATGAAGACTTCCATCGTGCGATAGGTCTGCGAGATGAGCCGCTGGGCAACGCCCGTGACCTCCCAGACCGTGACGAGGCTCGCGAGCGCCGTCGACTTCATCATCAGCACGATCTCGGTCGAATAGGCCGGGAGCGCGTGCCGGAAGGCGATCGGCGCGATGATGCGGCGAACCAGCAGGAAGCCGGACATCCCGATCGAACGCGCGGCTTCAATCTCCTTCGGCGAAACGGCACGGATGCCGCCGCGGAAGATCTCGGCCGAATAGCCGGCGGTGCAGAGCGCCAGCGACAGGATCGCGCAGACGACGGGCTCGCGCAGGAACGGCCAGAGGAAGGAGTAGCGGATGATGGAGAACTGCGCCAAACCGTAGAAGACCAGGAACATTTGGATCAACAGCGGCGAGCCGCGAAATACGAAAATATAGCCCTTGGCAAAGCCGGACAGAATCGGATTGCCGCTGACGCGCATGGCGACGATGACGAGCGCTAGAATGCCGCCGCAGAGGATCGACAGGGAGAAGAGCAGCAGCGTCATCGGCACCGCTTTTAGCAGTGTGATCATCGTGCTCGAAAGAAAATCGAAATCCATGCCGTCCTCCTCAAGCCTGGCCGATCGTCGCAGCCGGCATGCTGCGATTGGCGCGTCGTTCGGCCCTGTTGAAGATGCGGTCCGACAGGCTGGTCAGGACCAGATAGAGAATGCCGCCGGCGATGAAGAAGAGGAAATACTGGCGGGTGGAGCCAGCGGCGACCTGGCTGGTGCGCATTAGCTCGGCAAGGCCGGTCACCGAGATCAAAGCGGAATCTTTGAGGCTGAGCTGCCAGACATTGCCGAGGCCGGGAATGGCGAAGCGGAAGACCTGCGGAATGATGATCCGGCGCAGGCGCAGACCGAGATGCATGCCGATCGCGGACGCGGCCTCCAGTTCGCCCTTGGAGATAGCAAGATAGGCGCCGCGAAACACCTCTGCTTGATAGGCGCCGGAAATGATGCCGACGGCAAGAGCACCCGCGGCAAAGGATGGCAAGCCGAGAAAGCCTTCATAGCCCAGCCATTTGCCGATGGACGTTACCGCTGACGAGCCGCCGAAATAGATCAGATAGATGATCAGAAGCTCGGGAACGCCGCGAAAGACGGTGGTGTAGATATTGCCGAGCGTCTTCAGCACCAAGCTTCCGGAGAGCTTGGCGAAAGCGATGATCGCGCCCAGGACGGCCCCAATGGCCAAGGCGGTGGCCGTGACGGCGAGCGTCATCAAGGCGGCAACAAGCAGCAGCGCGCCCCATCCGTTCGAGCCGAAGCCCAGCAATTGCAAGCTTGCCATAGATCCAATCCCTGTCCGTGGCAGTTTCAGGCGTCAGGATATCACATGGTCTCCGGCCGCAAAGCCGGAGACCGATGATATCCGGCCGAGGGCCGCACTCATCAATTCGGGCTGACGTCGACCTTGAACCACTTCATCGACAGGGTCTTGATGGTACCGTCGGCAAGAGCCGACTTGATCGCTTCGTTGAACTTGTCGCGCAGGTCGGTATCGGCCTTGCGGATGCCGAGGCCTTCGCCTTCGCCCCAGATGGAGCCGGCGATTTCCGGGCCGGTGAAGGCGAGAGAATCATTGGCGCTAGCGAAAGCGTTCGCGAAGTAGACAGCATCGTCGAAGCCGAGGTCGATACGGCCGTTCTGAAGATCGAGATCGCGGTCGGCGCCGGTCTTGTATTCGCGGATCGTGGCGATCGAGCCGAAGTTGTCATAGACGAACTTGGCATAAACGGTTGCGGCCTGAATGCCGATCGTCTTGCCCTTGAAGGCTTCCTTCAGCACGTCGATTTCTTTGACGCCGGTCTGACCGGGGGTCATCTTGATCGTAGCGCCGGTGCCGGCGGCATTGGCAAGCGGGCTATCCTTGGCGGTCGCGAAAGCGGCGGGCGTCGCGGCGTAAGGAATGGTGAAGCCAATGACCTGCTTGCGCTCGTCGGTGATCGACAGCGCATCCATGATGACATCGAACTTGCCGGCGTTCAGCGCCGGGATCATGCCGTCCCAGTCGGAAGCGACGAGCTTGCAATCGATCTTGGCGCGTTCGCACAGAACCTTGGCAAGCTCCGGCTCGAACCCGCCGAGCGTACCGTCGGCGTTCGTCATGTTCCACGGCGCGTAGGCACCTTCCAGGGTGATCGTTGCCGTCTTCCAGTCCTTGGCAACGGCCGGCGCGGCGAAAGCGGCGGCGGCCACGACGCCTGACAAGAGAATTGCACTGAATTTCATCGTGTAGAGCTCCTCTGAGGTTGAAATAAGCCTTGCAGCATTTCCTACCGATCTTCGCCGGCTTGCCCGCTTTCCCAATTAATTTTTAGGATTGATTGCGAGGTTGTATAGGGTACCATATGAGATAATTTATGATATGCAAGTGGGAAAGTTGTTTTCGAGGCAGATTCACTCGGTGCAAAGGGAATAGGCAATGAAGCGTTCCGGCGAGATGAGACGCGAACTGGCGGAAAATGACGCCGCACCACTCTATGCCGGCGTTAAGCAGATGATACTCGACCGCATTCATAGTGGCGAGTGGCCGCCCAAATATCGCGTTCCCTCCGAAAACGAATTGGTGGTCGAACTTGGCGTCAGCAAGATGACGGCCAATCGCGCACTGCGAGAGCTGGCCAATGAAGGGGAGCTCGTTCGCATCCAGGGCGTCGGTTCCTTCGTCGCCGAGCGCAAGGGGGCATCGGCGCTGTTCGAGGTCCGCAACATCGCCGAGGAAATCGCCGAACGCGGTCATTCCCACCAGGCAACGGTGATCGTGCTTGCCCAGGAAGCCGCGTCGCCCGACGTGGCCGATGCGCTGGAATTCGATATCGGATCGCCGGTTTTCCATTCGCTGATCGTGCACAGCGAGAACGGGGTGCCGGTTCAAATCGAGGACCGCCATGTCCATCCGGACGCCGCCCCCGATTACCTGCAGCAAGATTTTACCGATATGACGCCGAATGCCTACCTTTCGGCCGTTGCCCCGCTCAGCGGCTCGGAACATGTCGTCGAAGCCGTCATGCCGCAAGCCTGGGAATGCAAGCTGCTGACGATCCTGAAGACCGAACCCTGCCTGACGATCTGGAGGCGCACCTGGTCGGCGCGCGGCATCGTGTCCACGGCGCGACTGGTTTATCCGGGACATCGCTATCGGCTGGAGAGCCAAAGCGGCAAACCATCCGAGCGTTAGTTGTATATGGAAGATATAACATTCGTTTGCTTTGAGAAAGCGCAAGAGATTCAAGAGGAGTCGAATGCCGTTATGCTGTCGGCAAGTTACGATGCCTGCAGCGTGCACTCCATAAGTAATGCGCCCAAAAGCAGGCCCGAAACCGTAGCAAGCACTTTCAAGATCGCGCGTTCGATCCTGAGGCATTTTTGCGGCAGGATCAGCGCGAGCGACTCGCTTGCAGCTGCAACCAATATGCACACGAGAGCAATGATGCGACGGTCCTCGGGGTAAGCCATGACAAGCAGAAATCCCAGAAGACCGAATGGGATGACGCTGTCGATGCTCGCCATTGCCATGAGCGGGTACTTCGTCCTGACCGGAACGACCGTCGTCACGACGATCAGGCCGAGCACGATCCAGGCAAGAGCATGAGCGAGCAGCGTAAGTTCCATGCAAAAATCATAACAACAAGCCGCGAGTTTTCAAGCTGTGTGGCACGGCCTGTCTGCGCTTCCGGTCGGGCTCCGCTGGCTGACGCCAATCTCTGCCGGGAACAAGTAAAACGGCTCGCCGCATCAGCTATGACCGCCGGCGCGATTGACAAAGCGCTTCCGCATTGGATGTATCGGTGATGTGGTCCGCCGACTAGCGGCCGATGCATTCCTGCCGTCGTCTTTTGCGAATAGGATTGGGTTCGACAATGTCTGAAACAAAACCCGCAGCGCAGCCAGCCACCTGGCGCATCGTGCTTGCCGCCGTCTTCGACTTCCTGACCGCCTTCCTGGTTTTGGGCTACATTATTGCATCTATCTTCGGTGGCAAGACGGCGGATGGCTTCCAGCTCGATGGCTTACCCGCGCTGCTGCTTTTCGTTCTCATCGTCGTCTATTTCATGGTGTTCAATCGCTTCCTCGGCGGCACACTCTGGAAGCGCATATTGCGCGCACATCGTTCCTGACGGCCCGCTCACGGGCGGCAACCTTTAAGGCACCTATCACAGGCTGCTCAGCAACAGGCTGGTCTCGCTGTTTGCAACGCCATCGATCATCCGCACCTCGCGCAAGACGCGGTCGAAGTCGGATAGGCTGGTCGCGCGGATATTGGCGACCAGATCCCAATTGCCATTCGTCGTATGCAGCGAATAAATTTCGGGAAGGCCGCGCAGTTTGCGGATGACCTGTGTCGTCGATTTCCCGACGACTTCGATCATCATGACGGCATGCACGGTCTGCTCCTCATAGTCTTCCCGAACTCTTACGGTGAAACCAAGCAGCGTGCCGGTCTCTATCAGTCGATCCAGCCGGTTCTGCACCGTACCACGCGCGACGCCCAAAACATCGGACAGTTTGGAGAGCGAAGCCCGCCCGTCGGCACGCAGATGAGCGATGATACGCCGGTCGAGATCATCGGGAATATATTTGGCGAGCGTCATCGCATGATCCTGATCTTGTCCATTCCGTCAAAAAACCTAGGCAATTTGTATAAAGCCATACCAGAACTGACACAGTTTTGCGATTTTAGTCAATCGATCCGCTTGATACCCTATAGGAAATGATTTCCACCGAGGATACGAGAATGTCCGCACCGCTCCCATCGGAAAGAGCTTTCATTCCCTTCGTCAGCGTCGAGAACATGATGCGGCTCGTCCATCATATCGGCGTCGAAACCGCGCTCATCGAACTCACGGATGCCATCGAAGCGGATTTCCGCCGCTGGGACCTCTTCGACAAGACGCCACGCGTCGCTTCCCATTCGCATGACGGCGTCATCGAGCTGATGCCGACCTCGGATGGGGCGGTCTACAGCTTCAAATATGTCAACGGCCATCCGAAGAACATGGCGCAGGGCCTGCAGACGGTGACCGCCTTCGGCCTGCTTGCAGAAGTCTCGACCGGCTACCCTGTGCTGCTGACGGAAATGACGCTGCTGACGGCGTTGCGCACAGCGGCAACCTCGGCGATGGCGGCAAAACATCTAGCGCCGGCCAATTCGAGGCGCCTCACCTTGATCGGCAATGGCGCGCAGGCCGAATTTCAGGCACTGGCGATGAAGGCGGTGCTCGGCATAGAAGAGGTCCGCCTTTACGACATTGATCCCAGAGCCACGGAAAAGACCGTTCGCAATCTCGCAAAGACCGGCCTGAAGCTCGTGTCCTGCACCTCGGCCCAGGCGGCCATCGAAGGTGCCGACATCATCACGACATGCACGGCCGACAAACAATATGCCACGATCCTCACCGACAACATGGTCGGCGCCGGCGTGCACATCAACGCCATCGGCGGCGATTGCCCCGGCAAGACGGAACTCCACCGCGACATCCTGCTGCGCTCCGACACCTTTGTCGAATATCCGCCGCAGACCCGCATCGAAGGCGAAATCCAGCAGATGGACGCGGACTATCCGGTTACCGAACTCTGGCAGGTCGTGAGCGGCCGGGCACCGGGCCGCAGCAGCGATAGGCAGATCACGCTGTTCGACAGCGTCGGCTTTGCGATCGAGGATTTCTCCGCCCTGCGCTACGTCCGCGAAAAGCTTGCCGGCACGGACTACTTCCAGAAGCTCGACATCATCGCCGACCCGGACGATCCGCGCGATCTCTTCGGCATGCTGCTGCGGGCAGCCTGAAGAAAGACAATGGCGGCCATTTCCACAGCCGCCATCAAAAATGTCTATTCTTCGGTCGAACAATTTCAGCCCTTGCTGCCGTAGGTAACCAGTTCCGGCTCGCGGACCCGCCCGTTCAACGAGAAAGCTAGCAGGGCCGACAACAGCATCAGCGCCCCGACGATGAACATCGGCAGTTCATAGAGGCCGGTCGCATCCTTGACGACACCGGTCACATAGGGTGCGGCGAAGCCTGCGATATTGCCGATGGTGTTGATCAGCGCGATGCCCGCCGCAGCCGCCGGCCCCGTCAGGAAACGCGACGGAATGGCCCAGAAATTCGGCAGGGCGGAAAAGATCGCGCAAGCCGTCAGCGTGATCATCACGATCGTCGCTTCAGGCGAGCCCATATAGAGTGCTGCCGGAATGCTGAAGGCGCCAAGCAGGGCCGGAACTCCGATGTGCCACGGCCGCACACCGCGCCTGGACGCATCGCGGCTCCAGAAGAACAGGGCAACAGCCGCCGGCAGATAGGGAATGGCCGTAATCAGCCCCTTGTCGAAGACATCGAACTTGGTGCCGAATTTCGTTTCGAAGCCGGCAATGATCGTCGGCAGGAAGAAGGCCAGCGCATAGAGACCATAAATCAGACCGAAATAGATGACCGACAGCAGCCAAACCCGGCCATCCGTCAGGGCGAGGCCAGTCATCTTACCATGTGCGGCAGCCTTTGCCTTTTCCTCACCGGCAAGCTCCCGGTTCAGCCAATCTTTCTCGGCCTGGGTCAGCCATTTCGCATCATCGGGCCGATCAGCAAGGTAGAACCAGGTGATGATGCCGACAAAGATAGCTGGAATGGCGACGCCGAAGAACATGACGCGCCAGCCCTCAAGGCCGAAGAAACCATGCATCTGGATCAGCATGGCCGCAAAGGGTGCGCCGATAACGGTCGTTAGCGGCTGGGCGAGGTAGAACAGTGCCAGGATCTTGCTGCGATGCTTGGCCGGCACCCACATGCTCAAGAACAGGATCGCCCCCGGAAAGAAGCCGGCTTCGGTAACGCCGAGCAGGAAACGCAGCACATAAAGTTCCGTTGCGCTCGAGACCCACGTGAACAGCAGTGCGACGATGCCCCAGCTCACCATGATGCGGGCGAGCCAGCGGCGCGCGCCGTATTTGTGAAGCGCGAGATTGCTCGGGATTTCGAGAACGATGTAGCCGAAAAAGAAGATGCCGGCGGCAAAGCCGAACTGCGCTGCCGTCAGCGCCAGATCCGTCGTCATGCCGTTCGGCCCGGCGAAGGAAATCGCCGTGCGGTCAAGGAAGTTGATGAAGAACATCAAGGCGATGAACGGCACCAGCCGCTTCGAAACCTTTGATATGGCCGAGTGCTCGACCTGTGACATTTCCTGATTTGCGGGCTGCAATGAAAATCCTCCCCCCTTGCTGAAATCTTTACGACGCAGCGATCCGCTTGCGTCGCTGACAGAACGGAAACTCCGATTTCCCTTCCAACTCCTGCCTTCGGCCGCATGCGCCTTCGAATAACCTTGATCTCTAACGGGATGGACAAGTTGCAGGCAAACGATTTAATCTCCTCATCATGTGAGGAAAAATCACATCATGAGATAGCGGAATCGATAAATGAGCAGCCCTCTTCCATCCTTGAATGCGCTGAAGGCATTCGAAGCAACCGCGCGGCACAGGTCGATGACGCTTGCCGCCGACGAGCTCTGCGTTACGCATGGCGCGATCAGCCGGCACATTCGCGGGCTGGAGGAGACGCTCGGCGTCATCCTCGTGACCCGCCGCGCCCATTCGACGGAGCCGACGCCCGAGGGATCGCGGCTTGCGGAAGGGCTGGCGAGCGCTTTCGGCCTGATGCAGGCAAGCGTCGAGCGCGTCCGCCCAAGCCCGCTGACGCTCTCCTGCTCTTCCTCGATCATGATGGGCTGGATCATTCCGCGCATCGGCCAGTTTCACGAGCGCCACCCGCATATCGCCCTTCAGTTCAACATGAATTACGATCAGGTCGACTTCGTCCGGGACAAGATCAGCCTCGCCATCCGCTCCAGTGTCATCGATCCGCCGAAGGATGCGATCATCCGGGAGCTCGGCGGCGAGGCCATCGGTCCTGTCTGTTCACCGGAATATCTGAACCGCTCCGGCATTTCGCGTCCCGATGATATGGAACATGCGGCGATCCTCTCCACGCAGACACGGCCGCAAGCCTGGAGCGACTGGCAGGCCATAGCCGGGCAGGCGGATCTGCATCTGACGCCGCAGGCAGCTTTCGATCATTTCTATCTGCTGATCCAGGCCGCGGCATGCGGCCTCGGCATGGCGGTGGTGCCGCAGATGCTTGTGCTCGATCAGCTTGCTTCCGGGCGGCTGGTGGCACCTTTCGGTTTTCTGCCCGGCCCGCGCCGCATGGTGCTCTGGATCGCGCCACACATTGCCGGAAGGCCGGATGCGCTGGCGCTCGAAAGATGGCTGACGGCCGAAATGCATGCAAGGCCGGACACCTGACAGCTCCCTCAAACTGGCGTCAAATGGAAGTTCGCCCCGGATGAAGGCCCATCGCCCTGGACCGCTTTGAGCAGCCCGAAATATGCGGCGTGAAAATTCGCTTATGTCACTTAAGATACATTGAAATCAGCGGATTTTCTCTCTGCACTTCGCGACGAAGAATATGTTATGAATTTTTGCAAGCATGAGCGGAACAGGGCAATCCTTGCGGGTTGCTGTCGCTCGAGAGAGGATGCATCCTGAATATCATGCCCGAATTGGCAAGTCACACCAACGAGATGGCGGCGCTTATCTCTGGCTTCGACTGGGCAGCGACTAGTGTTGGCCCGAAATCGGCGTGGCCCCCATGCCTTACCGCTGCCGTCGATATTATGCTCTCCGCGCAAGCCCAGATCGTCATGTTCTGGGGCGACGACTTGGTTGCGCTTTATAACGACGCTTATGCGCCGACGATAGGCGACAAGCATCCCCAGGCCCTGGGCCGTCCTGCGCGCGAAAACTGGGCCGAGCTCTGGAACGACCTCGAACCCCTTCTGCAATCCGTCCTTCATGATGGCAAGACCGTCGCCGCCAAGGATCGGCCCTTCTATATCGAGCGCTACGGCTATCCCGAAACGGTTTACTTCGATATTTCCTATTCGCCGGTTCGCGATGCGGATGGCAAGACGCTGGGCGTCTTCTGCATCGTCAACGAAACGACAGAACGGGTTCGTGCAGAGCAAGCACTGCGTGAAAGTGAAGAGCTGTTTCGCGCCGTCGTCTCGCAATCGGCGACAGGTTTTGCGCAATGCGAACTCGATGGCCGTTTCGTCCTGGTGAATGAGCGTTTCTGCGAGATTGTCGGCTACTCCGAAAGCGAGCTCCTCGGCATGCGGACATATGACATTACCTATCCGGACGATTTGCATGAGAATGAGCGCTTGTTCGAGGCGATGATGACGACGGGCGAAAGCTTCGAGATCGAAAAGCGCTATGTTCGCAAGGATGGCAGCCTCGTCTGGGTGGCAAACTCCGTCTCCGGCTTGAAAGACAGTTCGGGACGCATCCAGCGGGTCGCCGCGATAGTCACCGATATCAGTGAACGCAAGCGTGCACAGGAGGTAGAGCGGCAACTGGCGGCTATTGTCGCCTCATCGGACGACGCCATCCTCAGCATCGATCTCGACATGATCATCACAAGCTGGAATAGCGGTGCTGAAAGGCTTTACGGACAATCGGCCGAAGAGGCCATCGGCCAGTCCGTGATGATGCTCGTTCCGGAAGACCGTAGTGACGAAGAGCCGGCGATCCTGGCGCGAATCCGCGCGGGCCAAAAGGTAGAACCTTACGAAACCAAGCGACGCAACAAGAACGGCGAGCTTGTCGATGTTCTCCTCAGCGTTTCCCCGATCTATGACGTCTATGGCCGGATCGTGGGGGCGTCGAAGACTGCTCACGACATTAGCGCCAAGAAGGAGGCCGAGCGCCTGCAGACCGTGCTGGTAGGTGAGCTCAATCATCGCGTCAAGAATGTGCTCGCAACCGTGATGGCCATTGCGCGCCAAACGCTCGGGCGGGACGATGTGGACAAGGCATCTGTCGAGACATTCGAGGCGCGGCTCTCCTCTATGGCGCGCGCCCACGATCTGCTGATCCACGGCCAATGGGAGCAGGCGGAATTGACCGCCGTCATCGCCCAGGCGCTGTCGCCCTATCCGAAGGACAGGTTCGAAATTTCCGGGCCGGCGATCAAGCTCGCGCCAAGAGCCGTTGTTTCCATATCGCTTGCGCTGCATGAACTGGCGACGAATGCCGCCAAATACGGTGCGCTTTCAGTGGCGGATGGCCGCGTTGCGATCACCTGGTCCGTGGAAACGGGCGAGACCGACCGGCTCAAGCTGCGTTGGCAGGAATCGGGAGGGCCAATCGTAAAGCCTCCGACCCGCAAGGGCTTCGGCTCCCGCTTGATCGAAAGCCTGCTGGCGGCGGAATTGAGCGGCAAGGTCCAAGTCCATTACGAGCCGAGCGGCTTGATCTGCGAGGTGGATGCCGCCGCAGGCATCGGCTGGGATCAAGCCCACGACACAACGGAGTAACGCCGCGCCCGGTGCCGCTGCAATCTCGATCGAGTCAACGCAGCCCCTTCGGCCGCGTCGCAAGCACGTTGCGGATCGAGAAGCTCGAATGGATTCGCAGCACTCCCGGCATGGTCGACAGAATATCCTTATGGATACGTTCGAAGTCGCCGGGATTGGCGACCTCGACGCGCAGCAGATAGTCGGAGCCGCCCGTCATTAAAAAGCATTCCTTGATCTCCGGATGTTTGCGCACCGCCGCCTCAAAACGATCGAGATGTTCCTCCGTTTGCCGCTCGAGCGTGATGTTGATGATGACAGCGATCGATGCCTCTGCCTGGGACGTGTCCACCAGGGCCGTATAACCGCGGATTACCCCGGCCTGCTCCATCAATTTGATGCGCCGTAGGCAGGCCGATGGCGACAGCCCCACCTCGCTTGCCAGCTTGGCGTTGCTGACGCGGGCATCAAGGCGAAGCAGGCGGAGGATGTTGCGATCGATCGCATCGAGAGAGGCCATATGGATTCTTTCAAAAATTCGCAGATCATTTCAATATCTTTGCAATTACACAATAATCAATCACTGTTTGGCGAACAATTTCACGATCCTTTCAATAATCTGCCTTTGAAGAAGCGAGGGCGGACATGGACGGCGGTATTCTGGATTCTCGGACGCCAAAGTTGGCGATGGATAGTGGAGCATGTGGCTATCTGACGATCGATCTGGCTGCGCTATGCCGGAACTATGACAAGCTATCCACCATCGTCGCACCGGCAAAAACAGCTGCCGTCGTCAAGGCCGATTCCTATGGGCTCGGTGCCAATCAGGTATCGAAAGCACTCTATGGGCGCGGTTGCCGCCACTTTTTCGTCGCCCACTTCATCGAGGCGCTACGGCTGCGCCCGCAACTCCCCAGCGACGCAACGATCTTCGTGCTGAACGGCCTGCTGCCCGGCAATGAGGCCACCTGCGCCGACGGCGGCATCGTGCCTGTCATCAATTCGCTCGATCAGCTGCGGCAATGGTCGCAGACGGCGCGCTCTCTTCAGCGCAGGCTGCCGGCGGTTCTGCAATTCGATACCGGCATGTCGCGCCTTGGCATTCCGCCGAAAGATCGCGGCGCGGTTGCAGCTCACCTGCAGACATCCGACGACATCGATATCCTGTTTATCATGAGCCACCTTGCCTCCGCAGATGAGGCCGAGAGCAGGCAAAACGGCGATCAGCTTACCGAAATGCGTCGCGTTGCAGCGGAGTTTCCGCAATACGATGTTTCCTTCGCAAATTCCGGCGGCATCTTCCTCGACGGAGATTTCCACGGCGTACTGGCGCGGCCGGGGATTGCGCTGTACGGCGGCGCTCCAACCGGTGGCGTTGCCAACCCCATGGAGGCCGTCGTTCGGCTCGAAGTTGCCGTGGTGCAGACGCGAACCGTTCCGGAAGGTGCGCGGGTCGGCTATGGCGGCGTGCATGTGACGAAAGGCCAGACCCGGCTTGCGACGATCGCTGCCGGCTATGCCGACGGTCTTCCCCGTAGTCTCAGCGATCGTGGCGCGGTCTATTACAACGGCGTGCGTCTGCCGATCGTCGGCCGCGTCTCGATGGACAGCACGACAATCGATATCACCACGTTGCCCGAAGGCGCGCTCTCCTTCGGCAGCATGGTGGAAGTTCTCGGAGATCATCAAACCCTGGATGATCTCGCGCGCGACGCCGGCTTGATTTCCTATGAAATCCTGACCAGTCTCGGCCATCGCTTCCACCGTCAATATCGCTGATCTTCCCATCTCTCAAGTCTCTGAGGACATCATGAAAGTCGTCGTTCTGGGTGCCGGCATCATCGGCGTGACGTCAGCCTATCAGCTTGCCAAGGCGGGCCACGAAGTCACGGTCATCGACCGGCAGCAGGGACCGGCGCTGGAGACGAGTTTTGCCAATGCCGGCGAAGTTTCCTTCGGCTACTGCTCGCCCTGGGCGGCACCCGGCATTCCGATGAAAGCCATCAAGTGGCTGTTCATGCACCATGCGCCCCTCATCCTGCGCCCGAAGGTCGATGGCGCCATGCTTTCATGGCTCGTCAAGATGCTGTCCAACTGCACGTCGGAGCGCTACGCGATCAACAAGAGCCGCATGCTGCGCCTTGCCGATTACAGCCGCATTTCCCTCGCTGAGCTTCGGAAAGAGACCGGTATTGCCTATGACGAGCGTATGCAGGGCACGCTGCAGCTCTTCCGCACGCAAGCGCAGCTCGATGCATCGGCCAAGGACGTCAAAGCACTGGCAGCCGACGGCATCCCCTATGAGGTGCTCGATCCCGATGGCTGCGTCGGCGTCGAACCGGCGCTCCGGCATGTCCGCGGCAAGATCGTCGGTGGCCTGCTGACGCCGAAGGACGAGACCGGCGACTGCTTTAAATTCACCAATGCGCTTGCGGCGAAGGCAATCGAGCTCGGCGTGAAGTTCCAATACGGCACGATGATCAAGGGGCTCGACGTCGAAGGCAGCCAGGTACGTGGCGTGATGACGAATCTTGGACGCGTGGATGCCGATGCGATCGTTGTCGCGCTCGGCAGCTATTCGCCGCTTTTGCTGAAGCCGCTCGACATCAGCCTCTCCGTCTATCCGGTCAAGGGTTATTCGCTGACGATCCCGATCACCGATGCCTCGCGCGCGCCGGAATCGACCGTCATGGACGAAACCTACAAGATCGCCATCACCCGTCTTGGCGACCGCATCCGCGTCGGCGGCATGGCGGAAATCTCCGGCTATACCAATGACCTAGGCCTTGCGCGGCGCCGGACGCTCGAGCATTCCGTGACCGATCTCTTCCCGGGCGGCGACGTTGCCAAGGCTTCCTTCTGGTCGGGCCTGCGGCCGATGACGCCAGATGGAACGCCGGTCATCGGACCGACCAAGATCAAGGGGCTGTTCCTCAATACCGGTCACGGTACGCTCGGATGGACCATGAGTTCCGGTTCGGCACGCGTCATCAGCGATCTCGTCAGCGGCCGCAAACCTGATATCGACGCCACCGACCTCGCCATCAGCCGCTACGCCTGACAAGCAGGCTTGCACATAAGCGCTCAAGGACAGCGGCGGGCTGATCGCCCGCCGGTCGCAATCAATGCCGCGGGATTCGCGGTAGGAAGATCGTGAACAATCCCAGCAGCGGCAGATACGAGCAGATCGTGTAGACGAAGGGAATGCCGCGCGCATCGGCAAAATCGCCAAGCCAGGCCGCGCCAAGTCCACCGGCACCAAAGGCAAAGCCAAAGAAGATACCGCCGATCAGCCCGACGCGGCCGGGGATCAGCTCCTGCGCAAAGACCACGATCGCCGGGAAGGCGGAGGCAAGCACAAGACCGATGACGACAGTGAGGACACAGGTCCAGAACAGGTTCGCATAGGGCATCAAAAGCGCAAACGGGATGACGCCGAGGATCGAGAACCAGATCACGAAACGCGCACCAAAGCGGTCGCCTACCGGCCCGCCCATGATCGTGCCGACGGCAACCGAGCCGAGGAAGAGGAACAGCATCAGCTGTGCATCGCGGACATCGAGATGGAACTTGTCGATGACGTAGAAGGTGAAATAGCTGGATATGCTCGCCATGTAGACGTTCTTCGTTGCCGTCAGCAGGATGAGGATGGCAAGCGCCCACATCGCCTTGTTGCGCGCGATCGGCAAGGCGCGGCTCGGGGCGGGACGTGCCGACTGCTGGCGGCGATGATTGATGAACCAGTTGCCGACCCAACTCAGAACGATGAAGCCGATGACGGCCAGCACCGAAAGCCATGCAACGCTCTTCTGGCCGTGCTGCAGGACGAAGAAAGCGGCAATCAGCGGACCGATCGCCGAACCGGCGTTACCGCCGAGCTGGAAGAGCGATTGCGCCAGACCGTGGCGTCCTCCCGACGCCAGCCGTGCAACACGCGAAGCCTCCGGATGGAAGACGGCCGAACCGAAACCGATCAGGCTTGCGGCGATCAAGAGCACGCCGAAACTGCCGGCGTAACCGAGCAGCAGCAAGCCTGCAAAGGTGCTGACCATGCCGACGGGTAGCGAATAGGGCATCGGCCATTTGTCGGTGACGATGCCGACAACCGGCTGCAGCAGCGAGGCGGTGATCTGGAACATCATCGTCAACAGGCCGATCTGCACGAAATCGAGCGCATAATTCTCTCTGAACATCGGATAGAGCGATGTCAGCAGCGATTGCATCGTATCGTTCAGCAGATGACAGGTGCTGACCGCCATAACAATCGACATCGTCGTCTTTTGATATCGGGCCTGGGTACCCGCAACTTCCGCAACCATGTGGGGAATCCTCCTGCGCCGGCGAGGCTTGCCGACGATATGACTTGATCCGCCTTTAGCACGGCTTGCGAATGTCCTTCTTTCGTGTTTTGGTCCAATAGTTTCTCGATTGGGCCAAAATGGAAAAGCTATCGAAACAGTTGCTGGCAACCCTCGACGACGACCATGTTCGAAACATGCGCTGGATGGAGGAATCGCCGGCCGACGTGCTCGTCCATAGCGCCGAGCCGCCGCAGGGATACACAGTTCCCTGGCATCACCACCGCCGCACCCAGCTGCTTTGCATCTTCGCCGGCGTCGCCTTGATCATGACGGCGCGCGGCCGCTGGATGGTGCCACCCGGCCATGCCCTTTTCATTCCCGTCGGGCTGGAACATTCGATCGAGATCCTGAGCGATGTCAGCATGAAATCCGTCTACGTGACACCGCGCGGCCCGCCGCCGAAGGATGAGGCCCCGCGCGTCGTCGAAGTGACGGACCTCGCCCGCAGCCTGCTATTGGAAGCCATTCGGCTACGGGAGGCGCCGGTCACTCATCGAAAGGCAAGGCTGGTCCTATCTCTTCTCGTCGAGGAGATCGCGACGCTGCCGGAACGGCCCCTCGGTCTCCCCTTCCCGTCCGACCGTCGGATGGCCGCGCTCTGCCGCGACTATCTATCCACGCCATCGCCCAACGCCAGATTGGACGATTGGGCCGACAAGCTTTCGGTGAGCCGCCGCACCTTCACCCGACAGTTCCGCAAGGAAACCGGCATCAGCTTCACCACATGGCGACAGCAGGCGAGCGTCTTTGCCTGCCTGCCGCAGCTCGCCGAGGGTCAACCCGTCACCAATGTCGCGCTCGAGGCGGGCTATGAGAGTGTGGCGGCCTTCACCACCATGTTCCGGCGCATGCTCGGCACCTCGCCGCGCAGCTATATGGCCAATCGCTGGACCCTTGAGCGGCAATCGGCCTGAAGCTCCTCTTGAAATGATCGTGCGCTTCCGGCAAACAGCCCTGAAGAGCGAGGGCACATGCGGCATATTCACATCGTCGGTATCGGCACTGGAAACCCCGAACATCTGACCGTGCAGGCGATTAATGCGCTGAACTCGGCCGATGTCATCCTCATTCCCAGCAAGGGCGCCGCCAAGACGGAACTCGCCGATGTCAGGCGCGACATCTGCCAGCGCTATGTCACCAATCCGACCACGCGTTTCGTTGACTATGACGTGCCTTCACGCAAGACCGCTGACCGTAGCTATGTGCAGAGTGTCGATGAATGGCATGACGCGATTTCCGCGACCTATGAGCGGCTGTTTCTGGAACATCTGACGGAAAAAGAGAGTGCTGCCTTTCTCGTCTGGGGCGATCCCGGCCTTTATGACAGCACGTTGCGTATTCTCGAGCGTGTCGTCGGTCGCGGCATAGTCGCTCTCGATTACAGCGTTATTCCCGGCATCACCAGTATCCAGGCGCTGACGGCAAGCCATCGCATCCCGCTTAACCTCGTCGGCAAGCCAGTGCAGATCACCACCGGCCGGCGGCTGGCCGAGAGCTTTCCGGGCATTGCCGAAACGGCCGTCGTCATGCTCGACGGCGAGCAGGCCTTCAGCAAAATCGATGATCCCGATGCCTATATCTATTGGGGAGCTTATCTCGGCACTCGGGATGAGATCACGATCGCCGGCAAGCTGGCCGACGTTTCCGAGCGCATTCTCGCGACCCGCGCCGAAGCCCGCGCCAGGCACGGATGGATCATGGATATCTACCTCATGCGCAAGGGGCAGGATTTCGACGATCTCGAATAAACGCCGAATACCAAATCGTTTGCCCGCCGATCCGGTTTGTGCAAGGAAATGTCCCTTATGAAGGGCAGTTTTATGGTTGCGGCCGACACGCAGACAATGGAGGACCAGGCATGCTTCTCTGAGAGGGGAGCTGCCGAGGATGGCGTTGCGTCGCCCCTACCCTCCATGGTTCGCGGTGCCTGCCCCTCCTTGAGCGCGCCGATGCAGACGGGCGACGGTTTGCTCGTACGCCTGCGGCCATCAACGCCGGGCCTCACCGTCGCTCAACTTCGCGCCTTGGCCGAGGCTACAGAAAAGCATGGCAACGGTCTGATCGAGATCACCGCGCGGGGCAATTTTCAGCTGCGCGGTATGACACCGCAAAGCATGCCGGGACTGGCTGCCGATATCGACCGCGCCGGCATCGTGCCGGAGACCGGCGTCACGATCGAAGTCCCGCCGCTCAGCGGTGTCGATCCGTCTGAGATTGCTGATGCACGCGGGCTTTCTGAGCGCCTGCGAAGCGCCATCGATGCACTTCATCCCAAGCCATTGCTGGCTGCAAAGCTCGCCATTATCGTCGACGGCGGCGGCCGGCTCGTCCTTGACGAAATCTCCGCGGATATCAGGCTGAAGGCTGTCAATTCCGCAGATGGCAGCCAACTGTGGAGGCTTGCGATTGCCGGAACGCAGGCGACGGCTACGCCGCTTGCCGACTTGACCGGCGAGCAAGCAATTCCCGGTGTTATCACGCTGGTGAAAGCATTGACCGCAATCGGTCCTCGCGCTCGCGGCCGCGATCTGGACATTGCCTCTTTGCAAGCGCAACTTCCGGCCGCCTCCCGTTTCTCACCCGTCGAAAGCGCTACCCTGATCTCTCCTGTCGGCCTCATCCCGCTCGGCAAGCAGTATGCGGCCCTCGGCCTACGACCGGCCTTCGGTCGCATCCACGCCCAAGATCTCATTCGCTTTCTCGATGCGGCTGAGGTGGCGGGAGTGCATGATATTCGGACGGGGCCGGCGCACAGCCTGCTATTGCTCGGGCTTCCTCGCGATCGCATTGAAGACATCCTAGCCACGGCAGCCGATTGCGGCCTCCAGACGCGGGCCGATGATCCGGCAAATCATGTAATCCCCTGCGCTGGCGCCGGCGCGTGCGCCTCGGCCCACTTTGCAACGAAGCAGGCGGCGGCCGATCTCATCAAATTGGGCGCCGACCTGCTTGACGGCTCGCTCAAGGTACATCTGTCCGGCTGCACGAAAGGCTGTGCTCACCCGTCTCCGGCAATGCTGACCATTGTCGGTGCTGCAACGGGCTATGCTATTGTCGTAAATGGGTCATCATCATCAGAGCCGGTGGCTTACATCCACAAGGAAGACCTGAAACCAGCGTTGGCTGCGCTCGGAGAACTGGTGCGAAACAACAAAGCTGCTGGCGAATCGGCACAGCAGTGTCTTAAACGGCTCGGCCGGGACGCAATCGCGACGGCTTTACGACAGGGATAGAAATGCCTGACTATGACTATATCCGCGAGGGAGATGCGATCTATGAACGCTCCTTCGCAATCATCCGCAGCGAAGCCGATCTCCAGCGTTTTCCCGAAGCCGAGGCCGATGTCGCAGTCCGCATGATCCATGCCTGCGGATTGGTGGAAGCCGCGGAGCATTTCCTGTTCTCGCCCGATTTCGTCGCGTCCGCCCGCAAAGCGCTGGCTGATGGTGCGCCGATCTTCTGCGACGCGGAAATGGTCGCTCGCGGCGTGACCCGCGCCCGCCTGCCTGCCGCCAACGAAGTGATTTGCACCTTGCAGGATCCGCGCACGGCCGAGATCGCCAAGACCATCGGCAACACGCGCTCGGCTGCGGCCATGCATCTTTGGACCGATCGCCTTGCCGGCTCCGTCGTTGCCATCGGCAATGCGCCGACCGCCCTCTTCCACCTTCTGGAAATGCTGCGCGACGGCGCTCCCAAGCCTGCCGCCATCATCGGCATGCCCGTCGGTTTCGTCGGCGCGGCAGAATCGAAGGATGCACTCGCCGAAAACTCCTATGGCGTTCCCTTTGCCATCGTGCGCGGCCGGCTAGGCGGCAGCGCCATGACGGCAGCGGCACTCAACGCTCTCGCGAGGCCTGGCCTATGAGCGCGCCGTCCAACGGAAGTCTGATCGGTGTCGGCACCGGCCCCGGTGATCCGGAATTGCTGACGGTCAAGGCCGTCAAGGCTTTGGAGCGCGCCGACGTGGTCGCCTATTTTGCCAAGCAAGGCCGAGGCGGCAACGGCAAAGCCATCGTCGGCGAGCTTCTGAGAGCCGATGTAAAATTGCTGCCGCTCTACTATCCGGTCACCACCGAGATCGATAAGGACGCATCGGAATATCTCAGTCAGATCACCGCTTTCTATGACGCCTCGGCCGAAATGGTGGCGGCGCATCTGCGTGAGGGAAAGACGGTTGCCGTGCTCAGCGAAGGCGATCCGCTGTTTTACGGCTCCTATATGCACCTGCATGTGCGCCTTGCCGATCGCTTCCCCACAGAGGTCATTCCGGGCGTGACGGCCATGTCCGGCTGCTGGTCGCTCGCCGGCTTGCCGATGGTGCAGGGAGACGACGTTCTCTCCGTGCTGCCGGGAACGATGGCAGAGGCTGAGCTCACCCGCCGCCTGGGCGACACGCAAGCGGCCGTCATCATGAAGGTCGGCCGCAATCTGCCAAAAATCCGCCGCGCGCTCGATGCCGCCGGCCGGCTGGAAGAAGCGATCTATGTCGAGCGCGGCACGATGGCGAACGGCGCCATGACGCCACTTGCCAGCCGCGACGATGCCGAGGCACCTTATTTCTCGTTGGTTCTGGTTCCTGGCTGGGAAAGCAGGCCATGAGCGGGCGCCTCTATGTGATCGGCACCGGCCCCGGCAATCCCGCGCAAACGACGCCGGAGGCGCTGGCTGCCGTCGCTGATGCCCATGAATTCTACGGTTACGGTCCCTATCTCGACCGCCTGACGCTCCGCAGTGACCAGATCCGTCAGGCATCCGACAATCGCGAGGAGCTGGACCGCGCTAAGGTGGCGCTGCAGAGGGCGGCAGCCGGCGTCAATGTCTGCGTCGTCTCTGGCGGCGATCCCGGCGTTTTTGCCATGGCGGCCGCCGTCTGCGAGGCGATCGATGATGGCCCGGCGGAATGGCGCACAATCGACCTCGTGGTCGTGCCCGGCATAACAGCCATGCTTGCAGTCGCTGCGCGTATTGGCGCGCCTCTCGGGCACGATTTTTGCGCCATCTCGCTATCGGACAATTTGAAGCCCTGGCCGCTGATCGAAAACCGGCTTCGTGCGGTCGCCGAAGCAGGCTTCGTGATTGCGCTCTACAATCCGATCAGCAAGGCTCGCCCCTGGCAACTCGGCAAAGCCTTCGAAATTCTGCGCGCCGTACTGCCCGGTGAAACACTTGTCATCTTCGGCCGGGCCGCCGGTCGTCCTGACGAGCGGATGACGGTGGCTCGGCTCGCAGATGCGGAGGCGGCACAAGCGGATATGGCGACCTGCGTCATCATCGGCTCGACCGAAACCCGCATCATCGCCCGCGAAGGACGTCCGGATCTGGTCTATACGCCGCGTTTCATCAGAGAAGAGACGAAATGATCGATCCGACCGAGCGCAGCCTCCACCGTTTCGACAACCGGCAGACCGGCGGCCTCAGCGCGCTCGACCATGATCACCTTGACGCTAAGCTGCCTTGCGGCCTCGATCTTGCCGTAGGTCGCGTCACCGCCGCTGTTCTTGGCGACGACGACCTCGATCTGATGCTGTCGCAGCATGTCAAGCTCGTCGGCCAGGCGAAACGGACCCCGGCTGTGAATGTAGCTGACATCAGGCACCGTCAGCGGCGGTTCGACGGGATCGACGCTGCGGACCCAATAATGGTGCTGCGGCGCGGCGTTCGCCTGGTGCGCCTCCTGCCGGCCTGTTGCGAGGAAAACGCGCAAAGGCGCATCACCGACGGCGGCGATAGCCTGCGAGACGCTGTGCACCGAGAGCCAGTCATCGCCTTCGACCGGCACCCAGGCCGGACGGCGCAGCGCGAAAGCGGACACATGGCATTGAGCAGCAGCCGCTGCGGCATTGGCCGAGATGCGGGCCGCGAAGGGATGGGTGGCATCGACCACCAGATCGATCTTTTCATCGCCGACATAACGGGCAAGCCCCTCAGCGCCGCCGAAACCGCCGCTGCGCACCGGAACAGGCTGCGGGGCGGGATCGGCGGTTCGTCCGGCAAGCGACAGAACCACCTCGAAATCCGCTCGCGAGGCGAGAGCCGTCGCCAATGCTCGGGCCTCCGTCGTACCGCCCAGGATCAGAATGCGGGCCTTGCCCATGGCTGAGACACCTTCAATTCAACGCTGGCTCACTCTTATCGGCATCGGCGAAGACGGTCCAGCTGGCCTCGGCGACGAAGCCAAGCGGCTGATCGCCTCATCGCCGATCGTCTTTGGGGGCGCGCGCCATATCGAACTGATGAGCTCGCTGATATCTGGCGAAACGCATCAATGGCTTTTGCCATTCGAAAAATCCGTCGAGGCGGTGCTTGCCCGGCGCGGCAAGCCGACGGTGGTTCTCGCCTCCGGCGATCCGTTTTTCTACGGCGTCGGCGCGACGCTTTCGCGGCACATTCCAGCCGCTGAAATGACTGTGATCCCGGCGCCCTCCTCCTTCAGCCTTGCCGCATCGCGCCTCGGCTGGCCCCTGCAGGAGACGACGGTTCTCTCGCTGCACGGACGGCCGATCGATCTCATCCGGCCGCACCTGCATGTCGGCCGCAAGATCTTGGCGCTGACATCGGACGGCGAGGGTCCTGGCACGGTGGCTTCCCTGCTGCAAAACTCCGGCCTCGGCCCATCCGAGCTTACGGTTCTGGAAGCGCTTGGCGGCCCGCACGAGAAAGTCTCCCGACAAACTGCGGCTGACTTTGCCCTCCCCGACGTTAACGATCTGAACATCTGCGGCATCGAGGTCAAGGCGGAAGCCGGCGCGCGTATTTTGCCGCTGAGCGCGGGCCTGGCCGACGAGCTTTTCGAACATGACGGCCAGATCACCAAGCGGGAGATCCGCGCGATGACGCTATCCGCGCTGGCGCCACGTTATGGTGAGCTACTCTGGGATATCGGCGCCGGTTCCGGTTCGATCGGCATCGAATGGATGCTCGCCGATCCGTCGCTGCGCGCCATTGCCATCGAGGCATCGCCCGAGCGCGCGGCACGTATCCGTCGCAATGCCGGCAATTTCGGCGTGCCGGGCCTGGTGATCGTCGAAGGCGAGGCACCGGCGGCTCTTTCCGGCCTCGTTGCGCCCGATGCGATCTTCATCGGCGGCGGCGGCAGCGATGCCGGCGTGCTTGAGGCCGCTATCGTCGAATTGAAAAGCGGCGGCAGGCTGGTCGCCAATGCCGTCACGACGGAAATGGAAGCGCTGCTGCTGGCCGAGCAGGCACGCCGCGGCGGCTCCTTGATCCGCATCGACATTGCCCGCGCCGCACCTGTCGGCCGGATGACCGGCTGGCGGCCGGCCATGCCTGTAACGCAGTGGTCGTGGACCAAGCCATAATGATGAATGAGGTAGAGCGATGACAGTGCATTTCATTGGCGCAGGCCCAGGAGCCGCCGACCTGATTACGGTGCGCGGCCGGGATCTGATTGGCAAGTGCCCGGTCTGCCTCTATGCCGGCTCGATCGTTTCGCCGGAACTGCTGCAATATTGCCCACCCGGCGCTCGCATCATCGATACCGCACCGATGTCGCTTGACGAGATCGAGGCGGAATATCTCAAAGCTAAGGCAGCCGGCGAGGATGTCGCGCGCCTGCATTCCGGCGACCTCTCGGTCTGGAGCGCTGTTGCCGAGCAGATCCGCAGGCTGGAACAGCACGGCATCGACTACACGCTGACCCCCGGCGTTCCCGCTTTCGCGGCTGCCGCCTCGGCGCTCGGGCGCGAGTTGACCATCCCGGCCGTAGCCCAGAGCCTGGTTCTGACGCGGGTTTCCGGCCGCGCCTCACCCATGCCGAACAACGAGACGCTGGAAAAATTCGGCGCGACTGGCGCCACACTTGCCATCCACCTTGCAATCCATGCGCTCAAAGACGTCGTCGAGGATCTGACGCCGCTTTATGGCGCGGATTGCCCGGTTGCGATCGTCGTCAAGGCTTCCTGGCCCGATGAGCGGATCATTCGGGGTACGCTTGCCACGATCGAAGCGAAAGTGGCCGCCGATCCGATCGAGCGCACGGCTCTGATCTTCGTCGGTGCATCGCTTGGCGCCAGCGATTTCCGCGAAAGCTCGCTCTACGACCCGACCTATCAGCGTCGCTTCCGTGGCCGCCAATAACGCCGGGCACCGTTGCAAATCCGCTCGAAATTTCCTCTAGTCGATCACGGCAAGCCACGGGGCGAAAGAGGATCGGGACATGCAGCGGATTACCATCACCATCGACGACGATCTTCTGGAGACGATCGACAAGATCAGCGCGCAGCGTGGCTATGCCAGCCGCTCGGAAACCTTGCGCGATCTCGTCCGCGATGCCGTGACCCGCGCGCAACCGACCATAGATGGCGAAGCGAGATGCTACGCGGCCCTTGCCTATGTCTATGAACACGAGACCCGCGACCTGTCGCGCCGGCTGACGACAGCGCAACACGATCACCACGATCTTTCAGTCTCGACGCTTCATGTGCATATCGATGGGCAAGATTGCCTCGAAGTCTCCGTGCTGAAGGGTAAGGTGGACGAAATAAAGACCTTTGCCGACAGCGTCGTGACACAGCGCGGCGTACGCTTCGGGAACCTGCACATCATTCCATCGGGCGACGGCGCAGATCACCGCGAAACCCATTCGCATGACTGAGCGGGCGGCAAGTTGCCCGCGGACTACTCAGTCAGCGCTGATGACATAGGCGATCCTCCCCGGGAGCGACAACCGAAACCAAGCGGCTCAACAGGGCCAGTGATGCCGGCGGCTTCCAGCATCGGCTTCAGCGCCGATCCGGATCATGCCTCCCGGGCGGCAAGCACGGTCAAACCAAAGTCGTTACTCACCACATAAGATTCCGTCAGCCTTGACGAAGGGCGGCGAAGCATAAATGTCTTCCCATCACGGCAAATGGGGGAAGCGATGAAGATACTCGGCATATCGGGCAGCCTGCGTAAAGGCTCCTTCAACACGGCCCTGCTGCATGCGGCCGTCGAATTGACACCAAGCGGCGTCGATCTGATCGCCCGCACCATTCACGGCGTACCGCTCTACGACGCCGATCTCGAGGCTGCGGATGGCATTCCGGAAAAAGTACAGGAACTCAAGGACCTCGCCATTTCAGCCGATGGGCTGATCCTGTTTACGCCGGAGTACAACAATTCGCTTCCGGGCGTCTTCAAGAACGCTATCGACTGGATGAGCCGGCCCTCCACCGACATCGCCCAGGTTTTCGGCGGAAAGCCGATCGCTGTCCTCGGAGCTTCGCCGGGCAATTTCGGCACCATCCTCAGCCAGAACGCCTGGTTGACAGTGCTGCGCACGCTCGGCGCCGAAGCCTGGTTCGGCGGCCGGCTGATGGTGTCACGTGCCGGCAGTGTCTTTGATGCCGATGGCGCAATCGTCGACGAGAAGGTGAAACACAATCTTGCGGCTTTCATCGATGGCTTCACGGCTTTCGTCGCGGATCGCAAAAAGGGCTGATGTGCGGCTCTGCGGGTGGGCCGGACCGCAAACATGGAGCCTATGATTGAACCGATGAATGACCTAATGTGAATGCGGCGCCGAGTCCCGGCGCCTCCGGGGCCTTGCACATCTTCTTCCTTCGAAAGCCATGAAATCCAATAGTACCGGTTACGTCTTCACGCTGTTGGCAATCAGCATATTCGCCATACAGGACGGCATCTCCAAGCACCTTGTCAGCGCCTACCCGCCGCTTCTGGTGGCGATGATCCGCTATTGGGCTTTCATGCTTTTCGCCATCGCGATGGCTTCGCGCGCACCCGGCGGCTTGCGGCGCAACGTCAGGACCAAGCGCCCTGTCCTGCAGATTGCCCGGGGCCTGTTGCTCGCCGCACAGATCGTCGTCGCCATCTCGTCCTTCGTCATCGTCGGCCTTGCCCATTCGCAGGCGATCTTTTCATCCGGTCCGCTGATGGTAGCCCTGCTGTCCATCCCGATCCTCGGCGAGAAGGTCGGCTGGCGGCGATGGCTGGCAATCTGCTTCGGCTTCGTCGGCGTGCTGTTGATTCTGAAGCCGGAAAGCGGTGTCTTCGATGCGCGCTTCCTAGTGCCGCTCTTCGGCGCATTGCTATTTTCGCTCTACGTCGTCCTGACACGCTATGTCAGCCGCGAGGACGGCGCCATGACCAGCTTTTTCTATACGGGCGTGGTGGGCGCGATCGCCATGACCTGCATCGGGCCGTTCTTCTGGACGTCGCTTGCGCCCCATGACTGGATCTTCATGGGCATTCTTTGCCTGACCGGCGTTTCGAGCCATTATTTCCTCATCCGAGCCTACGACATGCTGGACGCGGTGGTGATCCAGCCGCTGACCTATCTGCAGCTCGTCTTTTCCGCCATTATCGGTGTCATGATATTCGGCGAAAAGCTGAGCGCGCCCATGATCCTAGGCGCACTCATCGTTGTTGCGGCGGGCATATTCACGATCTGGCGCGAGCATGTCCTGGCGAGAACCCGGCTCAAGACCGGCAAGGCATCGGCAGGCTAAGCATCCACCTGGGCACGCGGCTGCACCTCGGTGTAGTAGCTCACATATTTCTGCCGGTAGCGCTCCGTTCCGCCGAAATCGCTGTAGCGCGGCAGTTCCGACATGTCGGTCTTGTTGAGGATCACACCGAGGATGCGCGAGTTGATCTGCGGCTCCTGCTCGAGAACATCACGCACCAGATTGGTCGGCGTTGCGCCCCATTCGGTCACCAGCAGGAAGGCATCGACCTGCGGCGCGAAGGCCTTTGCATCGATGACGGGACCAAGCGGCGCAAGATCGACGATGATGTAATCGAACATCTTGCGGGCATTTTCCATCAGATGCTGCATGCCCTGCGAGGACAGAAGCTCGCTGGTGTGCAGCAGATGATCGCGCACGGCAACCGGAAGAATGGCAAGCTTGGTGCGCGGATCGACCTTCACGGCATTCGTCCAGGGCACCTCGCCAAGCACAGCCTCGATCAAGCCGGCCTGCGGCGGCGTCTTCAGGGTCCGGCTGAGACCCGGATTGCGCAAGTCGGCATCGATGAGCAGCGTGCGCTTGCCGCTGCTCGCAAGCAGGGCGGCAAAATTGGCAGCCGTCGTCGATTTGCCTTCGCCCGGCAGTGCCGAGACGACGCCGATGACACGGTCGGCGCGGCCCTGCAGCATCACGTCGCTGGCGAGCTTGGCGTTCCTCAAGGTCTCGGCGAAGATCGAGCGCGGCGCTTCGACGGAGATGCGCATTATGCGCTCGAAGGCGACGCCGTTTTCTCCCTCTTCCGCCGTTATCGGCTCCGCTCCGGCATCACCCTTGCGCGACTTCTTCTTGCTCTTGCTCTTGCTCTGCTGGCCGAGCAGCGGCAGATAGCCCAGGAACTTCAAACCGAGAGCAGCCCGCACGTCGGCCTCGACGCGGAAGTAGCGGTCGCGGAACTCCTGAAACGCAGCAACACCGCATCCAACCATCAGACCGAGGATGACCGAAAGCGCCATGACGAGCGTCTTCTTCGGGCTGGACGGCGCGGTCGGCACCCCGGCCACCGAGATGACGCGTGCCTTGGCAATCGGGAAGGAACGCTGCTGCGTCGCCTGTTCGAAGCGGCCGAGATAGGATTCGTAGAGCGTCTTCAGCGCGGATGCCTTCTGGTTCAGCTCATTCAGGTGAACCAACGACTTATTAGCCTCGGAATTCTTGCCGACGACCTTGTCGATGCTTTCACGCAGCGATTCCGCCCGCGACTGAGCGACATCATACTCGTTCTTGTAGCTGGCAGTGAGCTGCTGAAGGACCTGATAGATTTGCCGGGTGATGTCCTGCCGCTCGGCCTTGAGCGCCACTGCCTGCGGATGATCGGCGCCGAAATTTTGCGTGACATCCTGTTCGCGCTTTTCGACGGCGAGATAGCGCGTCTTGAGATCCTGCAGCACCGAATTGTCGGTCGAGCTCGACGAGATGGTCGCATTCTTGACGGCGTTGTCAGGGCCCTGGTCGATGATCGATTTATATTGATTGTAACGGGCGGCAGCGCTGGCCGTATCGGCTTGCGCGATGATCAGCTGTTTGTTCAGGTCGGAAATCTGCTGTTCCGACATCAGTTCGCCGCCAGTTGACGTCAGACCATTGTCGGCCTTGTATCTCTCGACTTCGAGCGAAGCCTCCTGGGCGCGCTGGCGCAGGTCGTTCAAGCGTTCCTGCAACCAGACGGAAGCGCGTTCGGTCGCATCGAAATTGGCGTTCAGCTGGTCGGTCAGATAAGCGTCGGCATAAGCGCTCGTAACCTTGGCGGCGAGACGCTTGTCCGTCGAACTGAAGGAGACGGCGACGACCGAGCTTCGCGTGACGCGCTCGACCTTCAGATTATCCTGCAGAACGGCAGCAACCTTCTGACGCTGGGCTTCCCGCTGTTCCTCGGGCGTCATAGGCGGGCGACCAGGCGTGAAGACGCTGACGATCAGGCTGACGCCGGATTTGAGCAAGGCCGCCGGAGATACGGGCGGATTGAGCAGAGTATTGTTGTCCGCAAGGCCTGCCGTGTCGACGACGCGCAACGCCATCTCGTTCGATTTGAGGATTTCGACCGCGCTGGCGATCTCCATGTCCGCCTGCTGGCTGCTTGCCGCCGGCGGCTGATCCTCGGCATATTTCGTCATGCTTTCGTCGAGCAATATCTGCGTCATCGAGGTATAGCTCGAGGTCGCAGTAAGCAGATAGGCGACGGCCAGAATGACAAAAGCGGCCACGGCGAAAATGATGGTGCGGATGCGCCGGATCACGACGGCCATCAGCCGGTCGAGATCGATAAAGCTATCCTGCGACTCCGCTTGTGGAAGAGCGCTGTGGAAAGTGAAGTTCTTCTGATGCATGGCGACCACCTTGTCGGAGAAGCCCGAATGAATAATAGCCATGGCCCGCGGCCTTCCCGGCCGCAGGCCACAATGTGACAGGCTTAAGCGGCGGTCATCTGCGCTTCGTGCGAGACGACCATGTTGCGGATCGAGTCATAGACCAAGCTGCCGATATCGGAGCGAGCGAGCGCGAAGGCGACGTTCGCTTCGATGAAGCCGTGCTTGGACCCGCAGTCGAACGTACGTCCATTATAGACCTGGGCATGGAAGGATTGCGTCTCGGAAAGGCGCAGCATGCCGTCGGTCAGCTGGATCTCATTGCCGGCTCCGCGTTCCTGACGGGCCAGAATGTCGAAAATCTCGGGCTGCAGAATATAACGGCCATTGAGGTAAAAGTTTGAAGGCGCCTCGGACGGATGCGGCTTCTCGACCATTTTGGTTACGGCAAAGCCATGGCGCACGGACTCGCCCTTGCCGATGATGCCGTATTTCGAGGTTTCTTCCGGAGCGCATTCCTCGACGGCGACGATGTTGCCGCCGGTCTCATTATAGAGGTCCATCAAGCCGGCCATGCAGCCGCGAATGCCGTAGCAGAGCATGTCAGGCAAAAGCAGTGCGAAAGGCTCGTTGCCAATGAGGTCGCGGGCACACCAGACGGCGTGGCCGAGGCCGAGCGGAGCCTGCTGGCGGGTGAAGCTGACAGCGCCCGGCCGCAGCAGGAGGCGTTCCAGCTCGCTGACCTGATGGTTCTTGCCTGCCCTTTGCAGCGAAGAAATCAGCTCCGGCGTGTCGTCGAAATGGTCTTCGATCGCCGACTTGTTGCGGCTGGTGACGAAAACGATGTGCTCGATGCCGGCTTCGATGGCTTCATCGACGGCATATTGCACGACGGGACGATCGACGATCGTCAGCATCTCCTTCGGCATCGCCTTGGTGGCGGGCAGGAAGCGCGTTCCATTGCCGGCAACCGGGATGACTGCTTTTCTCACACGACGTTTGGGGTCCATGGCTCTATCCTTTGTTAGAGTGAGGGCCTGCGCCCATATTGGGCAGAGGGGAGGAAAGTTGGGAGGTAGGCGACGGCTGGCGACCGCTCCGCAGAGATGCGGCCAACCGACGAAAACGCGCAAAGATCGGCATGCTGAGATGGCGCACCGCCCGCGGGTTGAGGCATGCGATCTTGAGCATCGCCTGCAATTCACGTTCCTTGATGCTGTCGACCAACTTCAGGAATGCGATGACGTCCTTCAGATTGCGCGTGCGTCGCCGCTGCGCGGCAAGGGCAGCAGCCCCGAAGGGATGTTCGGCGAAGAATCTTGTGTCTGCGGCAAGCATGGCTTCGACATGGTCTTGCCTGAGAACACGCGAGATCGACCCATCGCGAATGTAATACAAGTAGCCTACGGTCGGCTCGACGGCGCAGAGGCCGCCACGAGCAAGCGCGGAAGCAAGGAAAATGTAATCCTCGCCAATCCGCAGGGTCTCATCGAAGCGCAGGCGATGCTTTTCGACGAAAGCTCGCTCGAAGACCGGCTTCATATAGCCGAAATTGTGCTCCGACTGGAAAATCATGTTGGAGGCGATGAACTTTGCCAGCGTCAGCGTCGGCATGCGTGCCAGCATCGGCTCCGGGAACATCGGCAATATCGTACCCGCGTCCTCGCGGATGACGTCGAGATTGTCGACCGCGATCTGTGCCCCGGCTTTTTCCGCTCTGGCGATCAGGCGGGCCATGCGGTCCGGACGCAGGGCATCATCGGAATCGAGCACGGCAACCCAGCGGCCCCGGGCAGCATCCAGCCCGGCATTGCGGGCAGCGCCCGGACCGCCGTTGCGGGCCATAGCAACGAGGCGTACCCGTGGATCGGGATGGTTGCCGGCGATCTCGCGCGTGCCGTCCGTCGAGCAATCGTCGACGACGATGACTTCCATGCTGACCGCGCCCTGCGCCAGCGCGCTGTCGATGGCGCGCTCGAGCGTTTCCTCGGCGTTATAGGCAGCGATGACGAAGCTGACATCGGGGATGAAATCCGTCATTGCGGTGCCTTCTCCAGATTTCCGTATTGTTCTATTTCGCGAACTCCGAAGAGACCGCTGACGACGCCGGCATGCATGATGCCGCGCAGGCCATAGCGATGCCGCTTGATGGGCGATGCCGAAAGCAAGGCCGCGACAACGAAGCAATAGGCGGATTTCGTGCCCGCAAGCGCGATTGCTCGCCAGCGCCCGAAACCGCTCGCGGCCTCCAGCAGCATGCGTCCATGCGTCTGGCCCATGCGATACCGGCGCTTCGACAGCCAGGAAACGGTGGCGCGATTGTTGGGAACGGGTTCGTAGACCAGCGCATCCTCGGCATAAGCAATCCGGCCGCCCGCCTTATGCATATGGATGAAAAACTCGGTATCTTCGCCGCCGCTGCGGCCGAGTGCGATATTGAAACGCCGGCCGGCAAGCGAAGGCGCACCGCGGCGCAGCAACACATTGCAGGTGTAGCCGGTCAGGATTTCTCCCGCGACCCAGACAGGTAAGGTCGAATGGAAATCGCCGCGCTGCATCCATGCCGGAGCGACATTCGCGTAGACCGCCTGCACGGGACCAAGAACGGCGTCGGCGCCCGTCGTGTCGGCCATGATGAGCATTTCCGTCAGCCAGTCCTCCGAGGCAGTCTCGTCGTCATCGATGAAGGCGAGGAAATCGCCGCTTGCATGATCGAGGCAGGCATTGCGCGCGATCGAGATGTTCGATGCCGGGCAATGGACGTAGACAATCTCGAAGGGCACGGCCGAACGCATGGCGTCGACGCGGCCCCGCGCGCTTGGCGTCACATCATTGTCGGCGACGATGATCCGGATGACCGCACCTGTGGGGACGTTGAGCACGGCAAGCGACAGCAGTGTCTGATCGAGCTCCGCCCGCCGATAGGTGCAGACCGCTATGTCGATCTTAATGGGGCGCCGATGGACTTGTGTCATGACGCGACCCTGCGATTGCGGAAGCTGAAAACTTCCATCCAGAAGCCCATGGACCAGGCGAAATGCATGACCATGGCGGAAATTGCAGCCAGAGGACCGTAGGGGTTCTTCTGGCCGAGAGCGATCCAGAAACCGTAGGCGATGCAAGCGACAGCCCACAGACCAACTGGGATGACCGCAATCCAGTTGAGGACCGCCAGGAAGGCACCGATGAAAATCGGCACGACCGCAAGCGGCAGCATCTGGCGCATGCTCGGCATGCTGCGGTGCTTGAGAATATTGCGCGCGCGGCCGCGGCCATAACCGAGATATTGCTTGAAGAGGGTCGGAACGCTGGCGCGCGGATAGTAGGTCATCGCGGTCTTGTCGGTCAGCCAGATCCGATAGCCCGCCTTGTTCAGCCGATAATCCAGCTCCGCATCCTCGTTATGGCTGAAGCTTTCGTCGTAACCGCCGACGGCACGGAAGGCGGCAACGCGCATCAGCGCATGATGCCCATGCTCCGCCCAATGGCCCTTGGCTCCTTCGCGATGTTTGGAGCCGCCATTGCCGAGCTTGGAGTTCTGCGCGACGGCCGTTGCCTTCTGGAAGGCGCTGAAACCCATGGTGCGCATGGCAACGACTACGGAATCCGCGCCCGTCGCGCCGGCCTCTTGCACCAGCGTCTGGCAGTAATCGTCCGGATAATCGCCATGGGCGTCGATACGGATAAAATACTCATGATCGTCGCCGAACGTCTCGATGGCGAGATTGATCGCCGCACTCTGCAGCCGCTTCGGATTGTCGAGCAGCAAAACGCGGGGATCTCTTACGGCTATATACCGCACGATCTCGCGCGTGCGATCGGTGCTGCCGCCATCAGCCACCACGATCTTCGCATCGAGTTCGTCGAGAGCCCGCCCGAGCTTGTCGATCAGCGGCTCGATATGCTTTTCCTCATTGAGGCAAGGAATAACGATTACGCAACGCATATCCCCTGAACTTCCAGTCGTCATTGCAATCCACCTCTATTGCGATGCAGTTGTGGGAGGGCCTGTATCTCGGTCATCTGCTCGTTGGCGCGCGTCAACGATGCCAGCCGCTGCACCAGCAACTGACAGTCGGCGCGATCCACCATCCATTGTTTATGATCCTGGGACGCCACAGCCTCGAAAGCGGCGAGATAGCGCTTCACGTCCATTTCACTCAAAAGCGCCGCCAGATGGTCGGCATCGGCTCTGTCAAGCGTTAGCCCGATCTTTCGGCTGGCAAGAAATCTTGCCGTCTCCGTCTCCTTGATCGCGATCGGCACGGCGCCGTAAAGACCACCTTCGTAAAGGCGGTTCGGCAGCAGCCAGCTGGAATTCAGTCCCTCTTCGAAAAAGTCGATCGCCCAGGAAAACTGGACTTCGCCGTAGATCGCCGAGAGATCCTCAGGGTTCTTGTAGGCGCCGCCAAAATGCATGAAGGGTGCATCGCGGACGGTGCGGTCGAAGTCCTCGAACTCGGAATAGGCCGGTCTGCCGCGCAGGACAATCTCGAAACGGCCCTCCATCCGGCGCGAGAATTGATCGAGCAAGGCCAAGGACTTGCGGCAGCGAAGGGCGCCGAACCAGCCAATCTTCCAGGGCTTGCCCGCAGCCGGCGGTCTTGCGGCCGATGTGATGGCGCGCGCCGCAGGCTCAAGCGCCAGCACCTTGTTTTCGAGCAGCATGACCGGCACATGCAGTCCGGAGCGCGGACGGAAATAGCGCTCGATGAAGGCAGGCGAACTGGTCACCAGCAATGCCGCCTGCGAACCGAAGTAACGCTCCGCGCTGCGAAGCGCGCTGCCCACGACATCGTCGCGCAGCAGCAGCCGATGAATATCGAGGCATTCATAGACGATCGGCATATCGCCGCCGAAAACGGACTTGGCGCGATTGGCCAGCGCCAGCATTTCGAGATTGCGGCCGATGATGAGGTCCGGCCTTGCGACCGAGCGCAGCGCACTACGCAACTTCGCCGCCGATCTGGCCACCGCCGCGATACGCTGCGCAAACTGGGCATCCTGCGTCTTGCCGAGCTCGATCGGCTCGACGCCGTTAATGGCAGCCAACGCATTGTCGTCGCGCCGGAACCCCGCAAGCGTCACGAGTGCCCCGCCGGCCTGCAGCATCAGCACCCGCCTGCGCACAGCCGGGTCGGCAAGATCATGGACGAAATACAGTATATGCAGCATCAAAATTTCCGCTTTTGCGCCCGGCCGGGACCGCGCGCCTTGTGTGGTTGGTGTTGCATGGTGGCATTGCAACCGGCCGCGCGAGATGCCACGCGGCCGGCCAGGTTCAATCGAGCTTGCAGGTGATCGATTCCGGGAACAGGCACTTCTCTCCCGGCGCAGTGAAGGCGACGCGCTTGATCTCCATGGTTGCCGGCTCGCCGCTATAGGCGAACTTGCCCATCCAGCCGCTGAGCGTATCGGTGCCCCAGAGGCTGAAGAAGATCTTCTGCGCATTCGTCGGTATCTTCGAAGGATCGGTGACTTCCTGAACGAGCTTGCCGTTCACGTAGTAGCGCAGACGATCCTTTTCCCAGACGAAGGCATAGTCGTTGAAGTCCTGGTCGGCACCGCCTGCAACCGGCACCAGCTTTTCGTTGCCGCCTTTGGCGGAAATATATTGGTTGACCTGAACTTGGCCGGGATTCTTGCCGAGCACTTCGAAATCGATCTCGTCGTGCGGTTTCTTGTCGGTCGGGCCGATATAGGTGAAGAAGGCAGAGTTGAGACCAGGCCCCTTGGCTGTGCGATAACGCGCCTCGTAAGTGCCGTAGCCGTAACGTTTCGTCGTCTGGATTTCGCCGCAAGCATAATTGCGATCACCGGTCTTGGACTGTGTGAACTGCAGTTGCAGCGTCCCATCCTTGACGCTCACCTGTTTCCGCGACCAGGTGCAATTCTGATACGCTCCATTGTTCCAGCCATCGGAAATATACCAGCGGCCGGTATCCAGCCGTTCGAAATTGTCGACGAATGACCGGCCGGACGCCTGATCATCCTGGGCGGACACAGCCTTTGGCAGGAAGCACGCGCTCATGAGAGCGATTGAGACAAGACCAAGTCTTTGCATGTAACTTCTTTTCGATGTCGTCATGGCATCACCTTTGCTTCGAACGCACTTGCCGATCTTCGGCGACGCGGTTCTGGACAGCACGGGTTTCGGCTTGCGGGCGAACCCGGCTGCCAGTCAGCAGGTTGTGGAAGCTTGGCAGGGCGTAACGCGCCATACCATTGGTCAAGGGCAGCAGCAGCAAGGCAAGTGCGGCCGCCAAAAGATAGAAAATCGGATAAAGTTCGCTGCCGCCGCGGTTCCAAAGAACCCAGAGACAGAAGAGCAGCGGATAATGGGCGCAAAAAATCCAGAAGCTGAGGCTGCCGGTTCCTGCCAGGCCCTGCCCGATGCGGCTACGGATAAAGATTGCCGATACTGCCCAGAACCCGGGAATACCCACCAACACCATCAGATTGCGACAAACTTCAAGCCACAACGGCAATCCAGGCCCTGTCATGTAGGCAGCCGTTGCCAGAAGCGCTGCAAGCGCGATGAAGGCAGGCGCGATCAGGGCGGCATAGCGATCTATGAGCGTCACGTCGATACGATGGAGGCTCAGGTAGATTCCGAAGCTGAAGCTGAAGAGGATGGAGTTCCGCAACACTATCCCGATAGATATGGGCCATGCCGCCAGCAAAAGCAGAAAGACCAATGTCGGTAACGGAGCACGACGAATAAGAAAAGCCAGAACCGGCGACAGCAAAATGCAAACAAAAAGATCGCGGAGAAAATAGAGCGGGAGATTTATCGGTTCGCCATCGATAGCCAGAAGGAGATTTGATATTACATGCGGATTAGCTTCCGACAGATCGGGAAGATATCCATCAGCGATACCGTAATACTGAAGAAGAAGTACGAATAGGAAGAACGCGCTATTCCACAGCAGGAATGGCAGAATAACTGTCTTTGTCTTCCGGCTAATGGTCTCTGTATAGCTCTGCGGTGCCTTTCCATTCCGAAACAGCAAGTATCCTGAGATCACGCTCAGGCAGGGGACACCGACACGGAACAAGCTGTCACGAAGGAACACTCGCAGCCAATCGAAAAAGCCATAGGCGCCGTTGAATGGGCTGCTATGCGGATCGAACGGTATATGGACAAAGATTATGCCCGAGATGAGCACGATGCGCATGAGGTTTATCCGCGAAGACACGTTGGCAGTCACATTCACGATGTCTGTCACCCTTTCTTCGTGCTGCATCCCCCCTTGCAGCCATTTCAAACAGAGCAGAGCAGAGCTTGCAGGGGTTAACCTAGGGCGCTCTTTGGAAAGGGAATATGGCACCGCAGCAAAAATGAGTAAAAAATCATATGCGGATCAGTGCTGAAAATGTCCGTTTGCATGCCTTTAAGCATGGAATAATCGATTTGAATTGGGCAAAAGCTCTGCTGCGAAAGGCACTTAGACTCTCGTTGGATATTTCGATGCCGGTTTCCGACGAAGGGTTCGACCCGCCTTGTTTTTTTACTGGAAGGTGAAGAATTTTTGCAGTGCAGCAGAGTTTGGTAGGCGAACCATGACCAAAATGCGACAGCATTTCAATCCCTATAAGAAAAGCGGCTTACGTCGCTCCCCTTATGGATGCATCAACGTACGATCATGGCGCGCAATGTGTCACAACGATCCCTCCCGGGATGGTCTGGATGCTGTCACGCTCGGATAAAGTTTTCAGAAAATCTCGTTTCTCAACATTGCTCGACACCGATTGGACGCTACCTGTTGGCGTCACAACGACCTCCGTGATGGGCCAATCGGCCGGAAAATTGCCGCGGATGCCGTTGAAAAGCCAATGATCATGCCCTCGGGGATGAGACCGCAAGCCCCTGAATCAAAACCGTAAAGGCGGAAAAATGGCGTCTATCACAATTGTTATTCCGTTCTATCAGAAGCAAACCGGCGTTCTGCTGCGCGCGTTGAGGTCAATATCCCGGCAGACATTTCAGGATTTCGATATCCTCATCATCGACGATGCATCGCCGCTTCCGGCGGAAGACGAACTGCAGTCGCTGAGCAATGAAGAAAGAAAGCGCATCCGTGTGATCCGTCAGACTAACGCGGGTCCCGGCGGCGCGCGCAATACCGGCCTCAACAGCGTGCCCGCCGAGAGCCGGTTCGTGGCGTTCCTGGATTCCGATGACGAATGGGCGCCGGAGCATCTCAGCAACGCCTTCGGAACGCTGACCCATTACAACGCCGATTGCTACTGGGACTCCATCGATGGCGGCAAGGAGTTCTATTATCATTTCAGCATCGCCGAACTCGGAAAGTCGGCCGATACGATACGATTGTCAGACAGGCCCGCCGTCGTCGAAATTCCGAACATTGCCAGTGTCATGCTTCAGGATTGGAGCTTTTTGCACATGTCCTGCATGGTGATCGGACGGCCGGTTTTCGAAAAGATTCGTTTCGAGCCGTCATTGCGGCTGGCGGCAGAGGATGTCTTATTCTTCTGCGACTGCATTCTCGCAGCCAAGCGGGTATTGCTGTGTGAAAACGCCGGTGCACTGCGTGGCGAAGGCGTAAATATCTTTCACAGCATCGATAACGATTCCCCGCAATTTCTGCGTCAGCAATTCAACACATGGACGGCGCTCAACACACTGGAGCAGAGATTTTCTCGGCGGCCGCAGGATGTCGAGTCCATCCGTCTCTATAAAAACCGCGCCCGGCGGCAGGCGCTCTGGAGCCAGGCGCGGCAGATGCGGCAGCGGCGTCTGCCGCAATTTGGACTGCTGGCAAAATGGGCCTTGCGCGACCCGGCGATTTTACAAAGCGTCATGCAGCTTGCCGTCGGCAAACTCGCGCCCTAGATTTTGCAGCGCAGCATGAGCTGCGCATGCCACATCGAAGAGCCACGGCATGCCCCGCTATCGTTTGGATCAGCAAGGAGTCCTGTATGAAGCCGTTCCACTGGGAATCCACCCATGGCAATTTCGGTGACGATCTCAATCTCTGGCTCTGGGATTTCCTACTTCCCGGCCTTCGCGATGCTCACCAGGAAACATTGCTGGTCGGCGTCGGAACCGTCCTCAACACGGAGATCCTGCCCGACGAGGGGCGCAAACTCGTCATCGGCAGCGGCTTCGGTTATGGCTCCCTTCCAGACATGCGCGACACGTCGCAATGGGATATCCGCAGCGTACGCGGCCCGCTGACAGCGGAAAAGGCTGGCTTGCCTGCCACCATGGGCATTGTCGATCCCGCCGTCCTGGTAACGGAAATGCCCGAATTCCAGAACATTTCCAAAAACGGCAAGCGCACCTTCATTCCGCATTGGGAATCGGCCGCCGCTGGCCTCTGGCCCGAAATCTGCAAGACCGTCGGCCTTTCCTATCTCGACCCCCGCGGCGAGGCGAAGGCCGTGATCCGCGAAATTGCCGCCTCCGAACTGATCGTGGCGGAATCCATGCACGGCGCCATCCTTGCCGATGCCTTCCGCGTTCCATGGATTGCAGTCAGCTCCTCGCGCTCCATCAACAGCTTCAAATGGAACGACTGGGCTCGCTCGCTCGGCGTCACCTACCAGCCGAAGCACATCCCCGTTTCGACCCGCGCCGAGGCGATCGCCAAGGGTGCGAAGTTCTGGGGCGTTGGCTTCGAACGCAGCACGCAGGCAGCAGCCGAGCTCGGAAAGCAGCGCTACGGGGAAAACGTCATGCTTGCCGATCCCGAGCAGACCACGCTGCGCATCATGGCAAAGCAGGCACTTGCCATGCCTTCCGCCCTGGCTCTGTGGCAGGCAAGCAAGGCAAGGCCGCAGCTGAGCAAGGACAGTGCGCTTGCGGCCTGCAAGGAGCGCCTCCTCAATGCGATCGAAGGCGTTCGCCGCGATTATCTGTAAGCTGCGATACCGCTATTTCGGAGCGGCCTGCAGAAGATAGCGCAGGCCGTTTGCACCGGCATGGGCGATGGGCGCGCCGCTCCGCTTGCGGAAGCGCTCGGTCTTGTCGGCCAGAATGCCGCCGGCAATCGCCGGGACGGCGAAGGGATGCGAAAGCGCATGGATCGCGGCAGACAGGAGCCCCGATTGTGACTTGATGTCGAGAAAATGCCGGAGCTCGTAGCGATCGCGAATATGCTGCTCGTGACGGCGGATCACCGCCGCATCTTCTGAAGAAAGCCCGCCCTTGGCAAGAATGGTGCGGTCAGCCTCATAGAGACGGCGCAAATCTTCTGTCCTATGCCGTCCACTCAGGGAATCGCTGCGCACGACCGCGCCGTAACCGCAGCTATGGATAATCTTGTAACGTGCGCGCCTGGCCAGTGCACGGGCGTAAAGGTCATAGTCCTCGCCGAGGCGCAGCGCCTCATTATAGCGCAGGCCATGCGCATCCAGAAAGGAGCGCCGCATCAAGGGCTTCAGGAAGCCGATCTCGCCGCGGCGCACGCCGCGCTTGGAAATATTGCCCTCAACGAAAGCAGCAAGATCGAGAAAACGCGGCTTCGCATCGAAATGATCGAGCCGCGCATGGGCGTCAGGAACGGTGTCGGCACTGACGAAGGCGATGTTGTCTGCGACGAAATCCCAATCGTCAGCGGCAAGCAGCGCAGCAAAACGCCCCGGAAAGAAGAAATCGTCGGCATCGAGAATGCCGATCAACGGGGCCTTGGATATATCGATCGCGTGATTTCGTGCTGCGGCCGGCCCGCGGTTCTTTTCGAATTCCTGGATCGTCAGCCTGCCGCTGCCGTCATCGGCCTTGGCCGCGGCAGAGGCGGTCCCATCCGTCGAGCCGTCGTCAATGACGACGACTTCCGCCACTTCAGGCTCGCGAAGGGCTGAGGCAACAGCCAGCCCGATGGTGTCGCTGGCATTCTTTGCGGCAATGATTACGCAGACACTTTTTTCTGCACTGTCGGTCACGTCAGCCTCCAATGGTTCAGGCGGAGACTTAGGACATGGCTACGATCCGACAACCGCCGGATCATCAAAAGATCTAATCGTCTAGCCGGTTCAGGGGTTGAACGGCTCCGACCGCTTTAAACTGGAGGCGGACAGACCGGCGACCTTGGTGTCCTCCTGGCCCGATGCCGGCACCTTGTCTTCGCTCGACAGGGCCGCGTGCGCCTTGCGCTCTTTCCAGACAAGGTAGAGCACGCCCAGGAAATAGCCGATCTGCAGAAGGACGGCACAGATGACCGTTTCGATCAGGGTGGTCGAAAGCGAGTTCGTCAGGAAATATGTTGCGATGGCAAATACGAGCAGCGTGCCTAGCATGCTAATGAAAACGCGGGGCGCATACATAATCTTACCCCGCCCGCTCGACCATCAAATGAAAAATGATCAAGGTCTTTCCTCCCTTATCAGACCTAAGTCTTAAATATATTTTATGATTCATTGAGATTCAACCAAGTTACGGAGATCCGTTGCGATTTGAGACGACCGTAACCGCCAGCCTGTTAAAACTACACGTCGATTATAATTACAATTGAATTTGTTCATCTTTCTCTTCGCAATCATATGGAGGCATAATGAAATAATGCAACTTTTGCGAAGCGTGAGGTCAGCCACACCTCCATGGTTTCATCATCAATTCAATCAACTTTTATTACAAAGTTCTGAAAAATCCGATCTCAGTATGTGCACCGCAAAATATTGCTGCAGCGCAATATATCCTATGAAGAAATCAGAATGCCATATAGCTGAGGGGAAACCGAACACAGGCTATCGAAGCCAATGATAATGAACAACTTAACGTTCGATGCCTATAACATCCTTAGAAATCGTCGACTATGACGTGGCAGAGCTATCAACCGTGCCATTATACGCAACATGATACAGTACAACCCATCTATAATTGATCACTGATTTAAACCAAGTCACCACTGATGCGGTAAATATATACCGCCATGTCATATCGCTACAAAAGTTTGGCTTAAAAAGTCCAAATCGGAACCTACACTCCGATCATCCCGGCTCTAATTACGCGTCCGAGAATTTCCGACCAATCGTCAACATGAATGGAGTTTTCTCTATGAAGTCTGCGACGAGATCGGCCACATCGGCTTTTTTCAGCGCCGCGGAAAGCGACGTCTTTCCGCCCACTGGTGGAGTAATGAAGCGTGTTTTCGACGTCTCTACCGCTATGCTCGCTTTGATTCTCATCAGCCCGCTCTTTCTGCTGCTGATGCTGTTGGTGAAACTTACAGACCGCGGCCCCGCTTTCTACGGTCATCGCCGTATCGGCCATAACGGCAAGACCTTCCGTTGCCTGAAGTTCCGCACCATGGTCGTCGATGGCGACAAGGTGCTGCATGCGCATCTGCAGGCCAATCCGAGAGCAATGGAAGAGTGGCGCGCAACGCGCAAACTGCAGAACGACCCCCGCGTCACCACCGTCGGGGCCGTCCTGCGCAAACTCAGCCTCGACGAGCTGCCGCAGCTCATCAACATCATCCGCGGCGAAATGAGCGTCGTCGGACCACGCCCGGTCGTGGAAGACGAGCTCGAACGCTACGAGACCGCGGCAATCTATTATTTGCAGTCCCGTCCGGGCCTGACCGGTCTGTGGCAGGTCAGCGGCCGCAACGACGTCTCCTATGAAAGCCGTGTCGCCTTCGACACGCATTATGTGAAGAACTGGTCGCTCAGCAGCGACATGGTGATCATCGCCAAAACCATTCCTGCAGTCTGCCTCTCGCGCGGCAGCTATTGATGATGACTGGCAGATACCGCGGGAGGTTTCCTGCGGTTTTCCCGCGTCTTGCGGGCTGCCTACCAATAACAGGGAAGATCCTGCATGATTGAATTTCGGCCTTCCAAGAGGCTTGTACGTGTCAATACATCGCTGTGCTGTGCAACTATCGTTGCTCTCAGCCTTTGCGTAGCTTCCGTCTCGGCTTCGGCCGAAAACCTTCCCGGATATCATCTGGGCGTCATGGACAAGCTGCATGTGCGCGTCGCCGAATGGCAGACCGCCGAAGGCACCGTTCGTGACTGGTCCACCATTTCGGGCGATTACACCGTAGGGCCATCCGGTTCGATCTCCGTTCCTTTCATTGGGGACATGCCCGCAGTCGGCAAGACCACGGATCAGATCGCCGACGCCATCGGCCTCGGGCTGCAGAAGCAGTTCGGCCTGCGTGACCGTCCATCGGCTTCAGTGGAGATGTCGCAGTTCCGGCCGATCTACCTTTCAGGAGAAGTGCAGAACCCGGGTGAATATCCGTTCGCACCCAACCTGACGGTGCTGAAAGCCGTAAGCCTTGGCGGCGGCATGCGCCGTGCCGATGCCGGACAACGCTTTGCGCGCGATTTCATCAATGCCAAGGGCGAAGCCGTCGTCTATATGGCGGAGCGCAGTCGCCTGTTGATGCGCAAGGCCCGCCTGGTGGCCGAATTGGCTGGCAAGGATGATATCGATGTGCCGACAGAGCTCAGGCAGTTGCCGCAAACGGCAAATCTGCTCGCGAGCGAGAAGGCGCTGATGGATACGCGCGCCAAGCGTATGACGACGCAGCTGAAATCCCTGGAAGATCTGAAGGCGCTCCTGCAGAACGAAGTCGAGGCGCTTTCGAAGAAGAACGACACGCAGAGCCGTCAGCTTGATTTGGCCAAGGCCGACCGCGACAAGGTCGAAAGCCTGACGGAGCGCGGGCTGGAGCTTGCCTCCCGCAGGATCTCTGCTGAACAACGCGCCTCCGACCTGGAAGCGACGCTTCTCGATACGGAAACCGCGTCCCTGAAAGCCAAACAGGATATCAACAAGGCCAATCAGGACGAGATCACTCTGCACAACGACTGGCAGAGCTCGTTGGCCCAGGACATGCAGGATACGGACACGCAGCTGGAAACGCTGCAGCTCAAGCTGTCGACCAGCCAATCGCTCATGCAGGAAGCCGTGGCCCAATCCGCCGACGCCAGCAACCTCGATCCAAGCGGACCGGGCGTAAGCATCTCCTACACCATCATTCGTGACGAAAACGGCCAGTCGAAGGAAATCCAGGCGCAGGAAAACACGCAGGTGTTGCCGGGCGACCTGATCAAGGTCACTACCGGCCTTGCCATCCGATAGGAAAGTCGATGCGGATAGCCAAATCGATCTTTGTGCGTCCAGGCAGCAACGCCACCTACGGAGCGGTGGCGATTGCTCTCTCCTTCTTCGTGTTTGCCTATTCCTCCCGTTTCGGCCAACCCTCCATTTTGCTCTATTATGCCCTCTGGTTTCCGCTCGTCATGATGGACTACCGGAACGTGCTTGGCAGTTATAACAGGCAGCTCTGGCTCTTCGCGTTCGGCGTTTTCACCTGCCTGTCGATCTTCTGGTCGGTCGTCCCCTCCGCGACGGCGCGCGCGGCGATCCAGTACATGACCCATATCTTCTGCGCCCTAGTCGCCATGCGCACGCTCGACATCCGCACGCTGACACGCGGCGCGATCGCGGGCACCGCCATCGTGCTCATCTATTCGATATTGTTCGGCTATTACGCTTATGATCCGATCGACGGAAGCTACAGCTTCGTCGGCGCCTTCGATTCCAAGAACCAGCTCGGCTTTTATGCCTCGCTCGGCATCTACTTCGCCTTCGCGGCCGTCTTCGTCCTTGGCGAACGTCGAATCTGGATGCTGGGTGCAGGATTTGCCGGCCTGCTGTCCGCCTATTGCCTCCATGCTTCGGCATCGGCAACATCGGTGCTGACGACAGGATTGGTCGTAGCATTATGCATAAGCCTGCGTGTCATCCTGTATCTGTCGCCCAAGCAGCGCAAAAGGCTGTTTGTGACAGCGGCCGTCTCCGGCGTCATCCTAGCGGTTGCCGGCGTCTATCTCGGTGCGGTCGATCTTGTTCTCGGTGCCTTTGGTAAGGATTCCACGCTCACCGGGCGTACCTATCTTTGGCAGCAGGGCATCGCGGCCGCACAGCAGAACCCTTTCTTCGGCGTCGGCTATCAAGCTTACTGGGTCCAGGGTTTCTCCGAGCCCGAGCGACTGTGGGATGAGTTTTTTATCGCCTCCCGCGCCGGCTTCCATTTCCATAATACCTATATCGAAACTACGGTCGAAACCGGACTCATCGGCGTCTTCCTGCTCGCCTCGATCCTGCTGACGGCTTTCATCGGCCATATCAGCCGCTTTCTGAGCGACATCAGAAACGATGAATCCTACATCCTTCTGGGTGTCGCGACCCTCTTGCTGATCCGCTCGTTCGTCGAGATCGATATTCTCAATCCGTACCATGTCGGGTCCTTCCTGTTTTACTTCACAGCAGGAAAGCTTTCCATGCGAGCGCGCATGCCGGCCAACACGCCATCGCGAACGGACGAGCAGATACCATTCGCGCCGCCCGTCAACTGGGAGCCGCGAACGGGCCAATGAAGACACTCTACGGCATCCAATATCTCCGTGCCTTTGCCGCGCTCGCCGTAGTGTTGTTTCACGCAGCCGAGCGCAGCGGCGGCCATTTCCGCATCGGCGCCGCGGGCGTCGACGTCTTCTTCGTCATCAGCGGCTTCATCATGTGGACCATGAGCGAGCGGCGGCCGGTGACGCCGCTGCGTTTTGCGCTCGACCGGCTGCAGCGCATCGCGCCGTCCTACTGGATCGTGACCGCCATCATGATCGCCGGCGCCGCCATTGGCCTGTTTCCGAACATGAAGCTGACGGCAAGTCATATCCTCGGTTCGCTGCTGTTCATTCCCGTCCGCTCGCCAAGCACGAGCGGTGGCGAGATCTGGCCGGTTCTGGTGCAGGGATGGACGTTGAATTTCGAGATGTTCTTCTACGTCATCTTCGCGGCCTGCCTGTTTCTGCCTCAACGGCTGCGGCTTGCCAGCATGACGGCGATCTTCCTCGCCTTCGTCCTTGCCGGCGGCATCATCGACCCACAGTCGCCATTGCTCTTGACCTATACGCGGCCGATCATCCTGGAATTCGTCGCGGGCGCAATCCTCGGACGCCTCTGGCTATCTGGACACGTGCCGGGGGCAGGCCTCGGCCTTGCCCTGATCGTCGTCGCATTGTCGGGCTTTGCCGCGATCCAGATTTTGAGCCTGGATTTCAATGAAGTGACCTGCGGACCGCTCGCTGTTGCCCTCGTGCTCGGCATAGTGGCGGTGGAGCGCAGCGGCAAATTGCCCTCCATTCCGCTCCTTACCTATCTCGGCAACGCCTCCTATTCGATCTACCTCTGGCACACATTGGCCATTTCGGTCGTCGTCAAGCTGATGGCGCGGATGCAGATACCCTCCGACGCAATTACCTTCGTCGGCGTCATCAGCGGCACCATTCTCGGCATCTGCGCCTACGAAGCCGTCGAAAAGCCGCTGCGCAATCTGCTGAGAAACCTGAGCTGGCAGAGATCGCGCCCCTCGCCGGCCTAAGAGGCCCCTTTGGCCGTCCGGTAGACGTCTCTTAAAGGTATTTCGTCCGTTCCGGCGTAGCTTGTGCGGCAGACTGGTGCCTGCTTCTGTCTACAAGCGTCCAAGCTGGAGCCTACCCGGATACGCCTGGTGCCCACCGCGCTCCAAAGGGACCCGTGAACTCTTTCCCTGACAACAAGCAATGGTAACAATCGAACGGGATAGCGTCCCGCTCGATTGTCGCTCCATGCCTTGCTCCGTTCCTGCCCTAGAGCGTTTCATGTTTT
>UCII01000034.1 GCA_900472485.1 Hyphomicrobiales bacterium | reverse complement strand
ACTTTCGGGGGTCAATTCAGCGCTCCGGGCTTTTTCTCATGAAAGGAGACTATCGTCAGCTTACTGCTGCTTGGCAGCCTTCTGCGCGTCTTCGAGCTTCTTGCGAGCTTCCTCGGCCTTTTTCTGCATGCTGTCCTGCAGGCTCTTCTGGCTTTCGGCAAGCTTGCTGTCGGAGATTGCGGGGCCGTCGAAAGCGGCGCCGAAGCCGGTCAGCGAGATCTTGATCGGGTTCGGAGCGCGACGGAAGTTCACCGAGGTGAAGGTGACGTCGGTACCCTTCTTCAGCGAGGCGATCATCGCGTCCGTGACGGGGACTTCCGCGGTGCACTTGTCCGGAAGGCAGACAGCGTAATCGAGCTTCTGGCCCTTGCCGCCATCGACCTGCATGGTGATGCCGGGCGGGATCAGGCGAGCAGTCGGAACCGAAATCTGCAGGATCTTGCGGTTGACCTTGCCATCGACGGAGATGAGGCCGACAGCCGTCACGAGCTGGCCGTTGTTGGCCATGATCAGGTTCTGCACGATGCAGATATCGGCATCGTCCTGCTTGGTGCAGGTCTTGTACCAGCCCAGACGCGGCTGGTTGGGGTCACTACCGCCATCGGCCGGAGCTGCGTTGGACGCATCCTGCGCGAAAGCGGCAGCCGGCATGGCCGCGCCAATCATGAGAGCCAGAGCAGAGAGACCTGCCCGCATTTTGTTGTCAGTCTTGAACATCATAGCGAAACCGCCTCCTGAAATCCGCTTCGGGACGACAGCGCGCCGTCCCATGCAATTCGGGTCAAACCGTCGTCCACCTGTCGAATGAATAAGGCAAATACATGACCCGAGAAACCCGGCACCCCTGTTACATCGCACTGGCACGGATATCCAGCTTTTCTTTGGCCTTTTCCGCCAAGTCCTAAGATTTCCGCAGTCGCGTGTTGAATTCGGCACGCTCGTGATAATGTTCGGCCGAATCGTACCCTTCCCGGAAAGGATGCCATGCAAGCGCTCCGGATCGCTGCCTTCCTGTTCTTCGCAACCTTGTGCAACGCCGCGGCGGCTCAGCCGCTTTACGGCATCGCCATGCACGGAGATCCGGCGTTGCCGGCAGACTTCAAGCATTTCCCCTACGTCAATCCGGATGTCAAAAAGGGCGGCCGCGTCAGCTATGGCGTCGTCGGCACTTTCGACAATCTCAATCCCTTCATCCTGAAAAGCATGCGCACAACCGCACGCGGCATGTGGGACCCGGAATATGGCTACCTCCTCTACGAATCGCTGATGGTGCGCTCGCGCGACGAGCCTTTCACCCTTTACGGATTGTTGGCGCAGACGGTCGAATGGGACGAAAGCAGGAGTTTCATCCGATTCAACCTCAATCCCGAAGCCAAATGGTCGGACGGGCAACCTGTAACGCCGGAAGATGTAATCTTCACATTCCAGTTGCTGCGCGACAAAGGTCGCGTGCCATTTTCGTCGTGGCTTGAGACCATCGACAGCATGGAAAAAGTCGGCGAGCACAGCGTACTGATCCGCTTCAACGCGAAGGCCAATCGCGAAACTCCGCTGATCATCGCCTCGTCGCTGCCGATTCTGCCGAAGCACGCCGTCGATCCCGATGGTTTCGACCAGACTTCGCTTCGTATTCCCGTCGGTTCCGGCCCCTACAGGATCAAAAGTATCGATCCCGGCCAGCGCATCGTCTTCGAGCGCCGTAACGACTATTGGGGCAAGAATCTCCCGTCAAAAATCGGCATCGACAATTATGACGAGATCGCCGTCAATTATTTCCTGCAGGACACCACTCTGTTCGAAGCCTTCAAGAAAGGCGATGTCGATATTTATCCGGACGGTAGCCCCAGTCATTGGCAGCAGGCTTATAATTTCCCAGCAGTAACCTCCGGCGTCATCGTCAAGGAGACCTTCAGGCCGAAAACGCCAAGCGGCATGCTCGGTTTCGTCTTCAATACGCGGCGGTCGATGTTTGCCGACAAGAATGTGCGCAAGGGACTGACGCTTGCCTTCGATTTCGAATGGATGAACCGCAATCTCTACTCGGGCGCCTACCAGCGCACGCAGAGCTATTGGCAGAATTCTGATCTTTCATCCTTCGGTGTTCCTGCGGATGCACATGAACTCGCGATGTTGGGTCCGATCAAGGACCGCATCGATCCAGACGTGCTCGACGGCACCTATAAGCTACCCGTCAGCGATGGTTCCGGACGCGACCGCAAGATCTTGCGCAGGGCGGTAGCGCTGCTGAAGGAGGGTGGCTATACGATCCGCGGCGAGAAGATGGTCGATAAGAGCGGTCGGCAACTCAGCTTCGAGATATTGACGCAGAATGCAGACCAGGAGCGCATCGCGATCCCTTACCGACGGTCTCTGGAACTGCTTGGCATCGCGGTGACGATTCGTACGGTCGACGATTCGCAGTATCAGCTCCGGACGATCAACTACGACTACGACATGATCATCAAATCCTACCCCTCGTCGTTGTCGCCGGGAATCGAACAGGTGGCGCGATGGGGTTCCGCCGCCGCGAAAATGCCAGGCAGCTTCAACTTTGCCCTCGTCGAAGATCCCGACGTAGATACGTTGATATCGCATTTCCTGACCGCACACTCAGCCGAGGATTTTCGCGACGCCGTGCGTTCGTTCGATCGGATGCTGATCTCCGGCTATTATCTTGTGCCGCTCTATCATGTCGACCAGCAATGGGCTGCGCGGCGCAGCCGTATCGACCATCCCGCGGCTTTGCCGCTCTATGGCTACTATTTACCCGCGTGGTGGGACGCCTCGGCGCAATAGCATCGCAATGGTTCCCTTTCGGTAACCGGTTGAAGCCATCGGTGCAAAGGCCTAGATGGAGGAGAACAGCCCGAAAACCGAAAGGATGAAACCATGGAACGCATCACGATCGATATCGTCTCGGACGTCGTCTGCCCATGGTGCTATCTCGGCAAGGCCCGCCTGGAGCTGGCGATTGCCGAGGTACAGGACGAAGTAGGCGTCGACCTCAACTGGCGGCCCTATCGGCTCAATCCCGACTATCCGCCCGAAGGCGTCGACCAGAAAAAGGCGCTCGAGCAGAAGCTTGGCGGCGCGGAACGCGTGGCGCAGGGCCACAAGATGCTCACCGAGCTCGGCCGGGAAGTAGGCATCAAGTTCGATTTCGACGCCATCAAGATCGGTCCGAACACGCTCGACGCCCATCGCCTCATCCATTGGTCCGTCACCGAAAGCCGCGAAAAGCAGGACAAGGTGGTGGATGCACTCTTCAAGGCGAATTTCGAACAAGGCCGCAATGTCGGCGATCACGCCGTGCTGCTCGACATTGCCGAAGAAGCGGGGCTCGACCGCTCGGTCATATCAACGCTGCTGGCCTCGGATGCGGATCGCGATCTGATCATCGGCGAAATTGACGCCGCACAGAAGATCGGCGTCAACGGAGTGCCCTTCTTCATCTTCGACCAGCAATATGCGGTCAGCGGCGCCCAGACGCCGGATGTGCTCGCCGAGGCCTTGCGCGACATCGCCAAGATGAAAACGGAAGCACGGGCGGGGATGAACTAAGCGGGATTCCGCCTTTTCGATCATAGCAAGAGCTTCCGCGATCTGCGATTCGCGGAAGTAGCCGCGTCATACCGGCATCAGGTTTTTGCCAGCAATCCCGAAGCCATCGCCCGGAAGGCCGCTATCGCTTTGGGCAGCACTTCTGCCGGGTCATCGCTGGCAGCAACCCAAAGAGCGGCATTCAGCGCTGCGCCGGAAATAAGCCGGGCTGCCGCCTCGGCATCGACCGGCTTGACCACCTCTTGTTCCAGAAGCTTTGCCACTGTCTGCCGGGTCCCCGCGAGACAGCTGTTCTGGCTGGGCCATTTCGAGGGATCGCCGAGCACTGCCGGGCCGTCAAGCAAGACGATGCGCTGCACTTCTGGATCGAGCGCCATCTTGATATAGGCCTCCCCCTCCGCAAGCAGACCTTGCCAGTCACCGTCCGCCTGTGCGCCGATCTCCTTCGCCCGCAACGCCATTTCATTGTCGATCTGATCGACGACAGCGGCGAGCAATCCACGCTTGTCGCCGAAATTATGATAGAGCGCGCCCCTCGTCAGGCCGACATCCGCCGTCAATTCATCCATCGAAGCCGCCGCAAATCCTTTCTCCGCGAAGGCTTTCCGCGCGGCGGCAATCAGCTTGTTACGATTTTCTTCCATCGTTTCCAGGCGTTTTGCCATATTAGCCTCAATTTCACATACGCTTCGTATTTGAAATATTGACATACGCCGCGCATATGAATATTTTACATACACGCCGTATATCAAATCAGACGGCGGATTGGAAGCCTCGCGCCAGCTTGCATCCTTCCCATCTTTTCACGTCAACACGAATGAGAGCCGATACCATGACGACACGTAACGCAATCTTCCCGAAGAACAGGCATGCGCTTTATGAGGAGCATGGCTATTCCGCAGCAATCCGCTCCGGCGATCTGCTGTTTGTCTCCGGCCAGGTCGGCAGCCGCGCCGACGGAAGCCCGGAGCCGGATTTCGAGAAGCAGGTTCAGCTCGCCTTCGACAATCTGAAAACAACCCTGGAAGCCGCAGGCTGCACCTTCGATGACATCATCGATGTCACCACGTTCCACACCGATCCGGAGCGGCAGTTCGGCGCTATCATGACCGTCAAGAACCAGATCTTCACCGAAAAGCCCTATCCGAACTGGACGGCGATCGGCGTCAACTGGCTGGCGGGCTTCGATTTCGAAATCAAAGTCATCGCGCGTATTCCGGATGTTGGGGAGATGCGCGAGCCGCAGGCGGCTTGAGGGTATGATCAGATTTCAGCCCGCGGCGGAAAATGACCGTCGCGGGCTGGGCGTGGCCCTCAAAGCTAAATTTACGCGGCCGCGCTTCAAGCCGTTGCGAGATGTGCGGAAGTCGCTAATTTTCTTTGTCGATGAAACTGCGGATTTCGATGATGAACGTTTCCACCCGCCCCGATCTGAGCGATATAACACTGGGAGACTGGGTGGATCGCCGCTTGCCTGCGGCGTTGAGACCCTACACGCGACTTGCGCGGCTGGATCGGCCCGTTGGCATTTGGCTCACGCTTTTTCCCTGCTGGGCAGCGCTCATTCAAGCCTCAGACGGTTTTCCAGATCTCAGACAGCTGGCCATCTTCTCACTGGGCGCATTGCTGATGAGAAGCGCAGGCTCGACCGTCAACGACATTGCAGATCGGAAATTCGACGGCCATGTCGAGCGAACCCGCTTCCGCCCCTTGGCCAGCGGACAGATCGGCGTGCGGCAGGCCGTGCTGTTTCTTGCCGCTGAACTGGCACTGGCCGCCTCGCTGTTATTCTTTCTGACGCCTTGGACGCGCCTTGTCGCGATCAGTGTCTTGCCGCTCGTGTTTGTTTATCCGCTCTGCAAGCGTTTCACATATTGGCCCCAGGCCATTCTTGGTGCGGCATTTAATTGGGGAATGCTGATGGCCTGGTCGGAAGTCACAGGCGCGATTCCCCTCGGTGCGGTTCTGATGTGGCTTGGAGCTATCGCCTGGCAGATCGGATACGATACCGTCTATGCTTATGTCGACGTTCTCGACGATGCGCGACTGGGCTTAAAATCGACCGCCATCCTATTCGGCAACCGCGGCAAAGCATGTATCGGCCTGTTCTATGCCATTGCCATCGTGGCATGGTCCGCCGGCGGGTGGCTGACGGGCATGTCATTGCCCTATGTCGTCGGAATGTTCGTCATCGCCGTGCATCTCGGCTGGCAGGCCTGGCGCCTCGATCTCTCACGCCCCGAGATCAATTACCGACTGTTTTTAGCGAACATTCTAACGGGTATGTTGCTGGCCGCCGCGGCCTTTGCTGGAACTCTGTAAGCGGAACAACTCTGGTCAAACCTGCTGCTAGCCGATGAGCTTCGACCCAAGATTAGCGATCCTGCTTTTTATTTGATTTTGGCCATGCAGAACGAAGTGTCGGCCAAAACTCCCGAAGAGTGATAATCAATGAAGCTTCCCAAGGACGCCAAAGAATCCTCAACATTTCCTCGTCGGAGGACTTAGGCGGTTCTTTCTCGCGCGGCGCTTTATCTTGCATAAGCTTCTCCAACACAGCGGAGTACCGCGCCTGTTTCGGCCAAAAGGCGGTATCCAGATTAACTGCGAGGCGATCGGTGTGCCTCGCTATTTCGCCAGCTCCGCCAGTTGCGTCATGACCACCGCCGCCCCCTGCAGCCGCTTTTCTGGTGTCGGCAGATCGCGCGTCAGGAACACGCTTTGGTCGGGGCGGATTTTGGCCATCGTGCCCTGCTTGGCGATATAGCCGACGAGGTTGGCAGGGTTCGGGAATTCCTTATTGCGGAACTGCACGACCACGCCCTTCGGGCCGGCATCCAGCTTCTCGACATTGGCGATGCGGCAGAGCGACTTGATGTAGACGATCTTGAGGAGGTGTTGCACCTCTACCGGCAACGGGCCGAACCGGTCGATCATCTCGGCACCGAAACTATCGATTTCCTTCAGCTCGGTAATCTCGCCGAGGCGGCGATAGAGCGCCATGCGCAGATGCAGGTCGGGCACGTAGTCGTCGGGGATCATGACAGGCGTACCGACGGAGATCTGCGGCGACCAGCCGGTATCCTGGATTTCGTCGACGCCCTTGACCTCGGCGACCGCCTCCTCGAGCATCTGCTGGTAGAGCTCGAAGCCGACTTCCTTGATGTGACCGGATTGCTCCTCGCCCAGCAGATTGCCGGCGCCGCGGATATCGAGATCGTGGCTTGCCAGCTGGAAGCCGGCGCCGAGCGTATCCAGCGACTGCAGCACCTTGAGCCGGCGCTCCGCCGTCGTGGTCAGCACCTTGTTGACCGGCAGAGTGAACAACGCGAAGGCGCGCACTTTCGACCGACCGACGCGGCCGCGGAGCTGGTAGAGCTGGGCCAAGCCAAACATGTCGGCGCGATGGACGATCAGCGTGTTGGCCGTCGGTACGTCAAGGCCGGATTCAACGATGGTCGTCGACAGCAGCACGTCATAACGCCCCTCGTAGAAGGCATTCATGATGTCTTCCAGCTCACCGGCCGGCATCTGACCATGGGCGACCGCCACCTTCAGCTCCGGCACATCCGACTGCAGGAATGCATGGATATCGGCGAGATCGGCGAGGCGCGGACAGACATAGAAGCTCTGGCCGCCACGATAATGCTCGCGCATCAGCGTTTCGCGGATCACAAGCGAATCGAAAGGGGAAATGAAGGTACGCACCGCCATGCGGTCGACCGGCGGCGTGGTGATGAGCGACAGTTCGCGCACACCGGTCATCGCCAGCTGCAGCGTGCGCGGGATCGGCGTTGCCGACAGCGTTAGCACATGCACGTCGCTCTTCAGCTCCTTCAGGCGCTCCTTGTGCTTGACGCCGAAATGCTGCTCCTCGTCGATGACGAGCAGGCCGAGATTGGCGAACTGGATGCCGGCGCCAAGCAGCGCGTGCGTGCCGACAACGATATCGGTCTTGCCTTCGGCCACTTCCTTCTTGGTGAGCGCCAGTTCCTTGGAACCGACCAGACGAGATGCCTGCTGTATGCGGATCGGCAGCCCACGGAAGCGCTCGGAGAAGGTCTTGAAATGCTGGCGCGAAAGCAGCGTCGTCGGCACGACGACGGCGACCTGCACGCCATTCATGGCAGCGACGAAAGCTGCCCGCAGCGCCACTTCCGTCTTGCCGAAGCCGACATCGCCGCACACGAGGCGATCCATCGGCCGGCCGGCACCAAGATCTTCACGCACTGCCTCGATGGCGTTCATCTGGTCGTCGGTCTCGTCATAGGGGAAACGCGCGGCAAATTCGTCATACAGTCCGTCCGGCGTGCTGAGCACAGGCGCATGCCGCGTCAGGCGTTCGGCCGCGACGCGGATCAAGGCGCCGGCCATATCCAGAAGGCGCTTCTTGAGCTTGGCCTTGCGCATCTGCCATGCGCCGCCGCCGAGCTTATCGAGCTGCGCCTCGGTACCTTCGCCGCCATAGCGCGACAATAGATCGATGTTTTCGACCGGCAGGAACAGCTTGGCATCATCGGCATATTGCAGCTCGAGGCAGGCATGCGGCGCACCGGCTGCCTCGATGGTCCTGAGGCCAACGAAACGGCCGATACCGTGCTCGGCGTGAACGACGATCGAGCCTTCATCCAGGCCTGCTACTTCCGAGATGAAATCGGCGGCGCGCTTGCGCCGCTTCGAGCGGCGCACCATGCGGTCGCCGAGAATATCCTGCTCGCCGATGACGATGAGATCGCCGGCCTCGAAACCGGCTTCGAGGCTGAGCACGGCCGCGGCCGCTTCGCCCTTCGCCAAGCCGTTGAGATCCTTGAAGGCCTCAATCGTCTTGACGCGCGCCAGCCCGTGTTCGGAAAGCACCTGCAGGAGACGGTCGAGCGATCCCTCCGTCCAAGCGGAAATCAGCACCTTGCTGCCCGCTGCCCGCTTATCGGCGATATGCTTGACGACTGCATCGAAGACGTTGACGCGCTCGCTATCGGTTGTGTCGGTCGCTGACCGCGCCCAGCGCGGGCCCTGACGGGCATCAAGCTCGATGACGCGGCGCGCCTCGCCCTCGTGCTCGTTGAAAGGCGAAATGCGGATAGCGCCGAAGGCATCGAGCGCATTGCCGAAAGCCTTGCCATCGAGATAGAGCTGACCGGGGGTCACGGGCTTATAGGGCGTGCCCTGTGCCATCTGCCCCTTGGCCTGCTGACCGGATTGAAGGCGTGCGTCGTAATAATCGAAGACGAGCTTGGAGCGCTCCTCTGCCGCCTCGCGCACGGTGTGATCCGTCACCAGCCGGAAGCCCTTGAGATAGTCGAAAACCGTCTCGAGCTTCTCATAGAAGAGCGGAAGCCAATGTTCCATGCCGGCATAGCGGCGACCTTCGGACACGGCGACATAAAGCGCATCGTCACGCGTAGCAGCACCGAAGGCGGAGAGATAATTCTTGCGGAAACGGCTGATCGTATCCGGCGTCAGCGTCACTTCGCTCATCGGATTGAGATCAAGCGAACGCACCTGCCCTGTCGTGCGCTGGCTTGCCGGATCGAAGCTGCGGATGCTCTCCAGCGTATCGCCGAAGAAATCCAGGCGCACCGGCTCTTCCGTGCCTGGAACGAAGACGTCGAGAATGCCGCCGCGAACGGCGTATTCGCCGACCTCACGTACGGTTGCGACACGATCGAAACCGTTGCGTTCCAGACGGGCCGCGATATCGTCCATCCGGACCTGGTTACCCGGTCGGGCAGAAAAAGCCAGGCTTTCGATGATGTCCTGCGGTGCCACCTTCTGCAGCATGGCGTTGACGGTCACCAGCACGATCGCCGCATGCGGCTTGCGATGATGCGCGATCAGGCCGGACAAAGCCGCTAGGCGCCTGGCCGAGGTGTCGGAGCTAGGAGAAACTCGGTCGTAGGGAAGGCAGTCCCAGGCCGGCAGGGTGAGCACCGGAATTTCAGGCGCGATGAAGCCGAGCATCTGTTCGACATCGGCCATGTGCTGACCGTCGGACATGACATAGGCAACCGGCTGGCCGGCCTTTGCCATTTCGGCAATCAGGAACGGCTCCAGACCGGCGGGGACATGACCGATCGTCATCGGCTCGCTTGCGGCGAGCAGCTTCTTCGCGTCGAAACCGGGGATCATTTCGTTAATCCGAACCTTTCGGCGATCTCTTCGAAATCGGGCTTGTAGGATGCCAGGCGCTCAAAGAGCGGCGTGCGCAGATGCTGCGGCGTCGGTTGACTGCCCAGAAACCACTTGAGGAGATCATTGTCCTCTTCGGCCATAATGCGCTCGAGCTCATCCAGTTCAGCTTCAGCGAGGCCCGGCAGCTCATTATCGGCAAACTGGCCGAAGACCAGATCCATCTCGCGGATGCCGCGATGCCAGCAACGGAAAAGGATGCGCCGACGGCGAGGATCGAGATCGGCACTGCTGAGGGTCAGCCCAGTCATCAAAAACACCTTTATGTTGATGCGTCTCTATAAAACCAGCGCTCACAGGTGGGAACCGGTTTTTCAGAAAAAAGCACCTGCGATGCAATTTTCCGGGGAGTGTTGGGCTCTATGGGGCCGAGTTCTCCGTCGCCCCTTGCCAAATGCCCGCTGCCCGTCGCATTTTGCCGGCCATGCGTCCCGCTATCCTCGATCCGCTGTTTGCCTCCATCTCCTCGCTATCAGGCGTCGGGCCGAAGGTATCCGAGCTGCTGGTGAAGCTGCTGGATCGGGAAACCATCGATGACTGCCGCGTCATCGATCTCATTTTCCATGCGCCGCATTCGATCATCGACCGGCGTGAACAGCCCGGCATTGCCCGGGCGCCGCAAGGAGCGATCGTGACCATTACCGGCCGCGTCGATCGACATCAGCCGCCGCCCAACCCGCGCAGCAACGTGCCTTATCGCGTCTATCTGCATGACGAAACGGGCGAACTAGCGCTGGTCTTCTTTCGCGGCAAGGCGCAATGGCTCGAAAAGCAGCTGCCGATCGATGAAACTGTTACCGTCAGCGGCAAGGTCGACTGGTTCAACGGCAGACCGTCGATGGTGCATCCGGATTATATCATGCGCGAGAGCGAAGCGGAAAACTTGCCGCTGGTCGAACCAGTCTATCCGCTAACCGCGGGGCTTACACCGAAGTTCCTGCGCAAGACAATCGAGGCAGCGCTGCCGCGCATCCCGCAGCTGCCAGAGTGGGATGATATCGCTCTGACGCAGAAGCAGGGGTTTCCCTCGATCTCCGATGCCTTCCACATGTTGCATGCGCCGAGAGATGCGGCCGATATCGATCCGCAATCTCCCGCACGCCGCCGGCTGGCCTATGACGAATTCCTGGCGGGGCAATTGTCACTTTCCCTGGTGCGCCAAAGGTTGCGCAAGGTTGCCGGGCAGCCGGTGCATGCAACTGGAGAAATCAGCAACAAGATACTGGAATCTCTTCCTTTCTCGATGACGAATAGCCAACGTGATGCGGTTGCCGATATTCTCAAAGATATGGCCGGCACTGAGCGTATGCTTCGGCTCCTGCAGGGCGATGTCGGTGCAGGAAAGACGCTGGTGGCGCTGATGGCGATTGCCGCCGTGATCGAAAGCGGCGGTCAGGCCGTGCTGATGGCGCCGACCGAAATCCTTGCTCGACAGCACTTCACTACTATTTCAAAATTCGCAGCAAGTGCAAACATTTCCATCGAAGTTCTCACAGGCCGCACGAAGGGACGCGAACGCGATGCGATCCTGGAGCGTATCGCTTCCGGCGAGGCACAGATCATCATCGGCACGCACGCTTTGTTTCAGGATAGCGTCGCCTATGCCAATCTCATGCTGGCTGTCGTCGACGAGCAGCATCGCTTCGGTGTCCACCAGCGCCTGCGGCTGACCGCCAAGGGTATCTCTCCCCATATGCTCGTCATGACCGCTACGCCGATCCCACGAACGCTGGTTCTGGCCGCCTTTGGCGATATGGACGTTTCCAAGCTCACTGAAAAGCCGGCAGGCCGAAAGCCGATCCAGACGATCACTATCCCGAACGAGCGAACCGGCGATATCGTTTCGCGCCTGAAAAGCGCGCTATCCGAAGGAAAAAAAGCCTATTGGATATGCCCACTTGTGGAGGAATCCGAAGAATCCGATTTAATGTCGGTCGAGGAGCGGCATGAAACGCTGACAAAGGCGCTCGGGCCTGGCATCGGCCTCATCCACGGGCGAATGAGCGGTCCGGAAAAAGACGCCGTGATGATGGCCTTCAAGAACGGCGAAATCCGTTTGCTGGTTGCCACCACAGTCGTGGAAGTGGGTGTGGATGTGCCGGATGCGACGATCATGGTCATCGAACATGCCGAACGTTTTGGCCTCGCGCAGCTTCACCAGTTGCGCGGACGCGTCGGTCGCGGTGACGAGGCCTCCACCTGTATTCTTCTCTACAAAGGCCCCCTCGGTGAAACCGGGCATGCACGGCTGTCGATCATGCGCGAGACGGAAGATGGCTTCCGCATTGCCGAGGAGGATTTGAAGCTGCGCGGCGAAGGCGAGCTTCTGGGCACGCGCCAGTCCGGCACGCCAGGCTTCCGCATCGCCAGCCTAGAAGCCCATGCCGATCTTCTGGAAATCGCCCGCAAGGATGCCGCCTATCTGATCGAGCGCGATCCAGAGCTTATGAGCGAGCGCGGCGCAGCGGTTCGCACCCTGCTCTATCTCTTCCGCCGCGACGAAGCGATCCGCTTCCTGCGAGCGGGGTAAGCGGATGGACGCGTTAACCGCGTCCATCCGCGTTTCATCAGATCACTTTGCGGCGAGACCGGGAATGGTAACCTGGAATACCTGGAACATGGTATCGACATCGGCACCGCTATCATCCTTGTATGCAGCGCCGACCTGAAAACCATCCTGGGTGATGAAGTCGTTGTCATTGGCAACGAACAGGAAGTAATCGTCAGGCAGCTTTGGATCCTGAACGCTGACGAGCGACATGGCCTCCCATTTTTCCGAGAGATTGTTGCGGTCGTTCGGTGCCCCATTGTGCAGGCCGAAGCGCGCAAGATCGGCGCTATCGTTGATGTCGATGAACTGGCTGAGGACAGCCGGCTTGACGGAGGGGTCGAGAACACCCTTCGGCGCGACGGCCATATCGCCGTCGAACTTGCCGCCGACAATATCGGTGGCACCGGATACATCGACAGCTACAACGCTGCGATAGAGCGACTTGTCGCCCTTCTGCCCATAGCCATTGTTGCTGTCGCGCGCCAGCATCAGGAAGCTTGTCGGTGAGAGCGCCACGATTTCGCTTTGGGCGGCGACGGCCGTCTTGCCCTTGTCATTGGTGAAGACCGGCAGAGGCACGACATATTCGTGCACCAGTTTCAGATTTGCAGGATCGGCGGCATCATAGACCAGGGCGCGCGTATTCTGCCTGGTCGAGCTGGAATCGCCGCCATCCTGGCGGGTTGCGGACTGAAGCACGACGATCAGGAACTTACCGTCCGGGGTCAGGGACATGCCTTCGAAGCCCTGATTATTTTGGCGCCCGCTCGTCGGATCCTTCGGATCCGGAGCGGCTTCGCCCGGGCCTGGATTGTTCGAGGAGAAATTCACTGCACCGTGGCGGATCGGCAGAAACGCGGCCGGCGGTGCCGTGGCCGAGATCATCAGCCCATCCGCCGAGAAGCGGTAAATATAGGGACCGTATTCATCGCTGATGAACATCGAACCATCCGGCAGCCGGGCAATGGCTTCGTTATCGAGCGAGATCTTGCCGTTCGGTGCTTGCGGCAAAAGCGGCATACCGCCTTCCGCCTGGCGAACGCCGTTGGCTGGGTCAAGGCCGGTGGTTTCGTTGCCCTTGTTGTCCTTCAACAGCAGCGTATCCGCGAGCTTGGCTTCGAGGCCCTCCTGTTCCTTACCGGCTGGCGGCGTTGCGCCGGGAGCAAGCGGCGTCAGCTTGATATCGATGGTGTTAAGACGCCCGCGGTAATCCGTGGTGCCGGCGACATTATAGCCGCGGTCCGGCAGCAGCCACAGCGAGCCCTTGTAGGTGCCGTCGGCGTTGCGAACCCAACTCTTGGCATCGATCGACATGCCCGAACCGGAACCGAAGGTTTCACCGAACTTGTCGCGCGCATTGGCCGGGATACGGCCGATGGCGACGCGGCCCTTATTGACCAGCGTCACACCTTCAACCGTCACGGAATTATCCGCCAGCGCCAGCATCGGCGCCGTGAAAACAAATGTGGCAAGCGCCACCGACAGCAGCGGCAAGCTCTTCGAACGCATATATCTCAAGACAATATCCTCCTGATAAAAACCTTTGTGGAGGCAACGACATCCATCTCCCGCCTGTTTGCGGACCGCGTTGAAGAACCGCAGCTCGGTGCCCGTGCCCCGAACATTCGATGCTGAGATACATGCGATTATCTGCCCCGACTGACGATCTAAGGTGTCAATATGATAGAGGCATGACAGTTCGCGCAAAACGCGAAGCTATTGATCCAACCATTGGAAGATGAGCAATTTAGCTCAAAGATTTCATCGGAACCGGCGGACGCAAGCTCTTCGTTGCCACCAGTTCTTCCTTGAATTCGGGCGACACAAGGCCGCCCGAGATCAGCAGCTTGGCGCCATCCTCCGGGCTCATATCGAGCACGGTGATCTTTTCGCGCGGAACGAAGACAAGGAAGCCAGCTGTCGGCACGGGCGTCGGCGGCAGGAAGACCGCCACCATGTCCTGCCCCATGGCGTTGAATTTCGAGGCGATCTCGCCCTTGGCATCTGTCGATATGAAGACCATGGACCAGAGGCCGGGACTCGGATACTCGATCAGCCCGACCTTTTTGAACGAGGTGCCCTGCTCTTTCAGCACCGTTTCGAAGATCTGCTTGACGCTCTTGTAAATCGTACGCACCAGCGGCACGCGATTGACGATCGACTCGCCGAAGCGGACGATGCTCTGACCGATCAGGTTCTTGGCCAGAAAGCCGACAATCGTGATGAAGATCATCGCGATCACCAGGCCGGTACCGGGTACGGCGAAGTTCAGATAGCTCTCGGGATCGTAGCGCGCGGGAATATAGGGGCGAACCCAGCTATCGGCCCAATGAACGACGGACCAGGTCAGCCAGAGCGTGATAGCGATCGGAGCGCAAATGATCAGGCCGGCCAGGAAGTTGTTTCTGATCCGCGTGGTCACGGACATTTTGATGAGTTTTTCAGTCATTCGCCGCTCGAAAACTCCGTTCCGCCGCCTACTGCTTTCAGGCAAATCCTCCCCACCTCTCAGTATAGGAATCGTGCCAGAAATCAGCGCGGCATACAACCCGCCAGCCGCGTCTGCGAGCCGAACAAACACCCGGCTCACGACGACGTGACGGCAAACGCGGGACGGAAGCTGCCCTATTCCACGGTGACCGATTTGGCGAGATTGCGCGGCTGATCGACGTCCGTGCCCATGAAGACAGCCGTATGATAGGCAAGCAATTGAATCGGCAGCGAAAATATGATCGGCGCGATGATCTCGTCAACGACTGGCAAGGTGATCGTTGCCATGGTCGGCAATGTCGAGGCTGCCGCGCCAAGCTCATCCGTGATGAAGATGATTCGGCCGCCGCGCGCCGCCACTTCCTGCATGTTGGAAACGGTCTTGTCGAAGAAGCGGTCATGCGGAGCGATGACGATGACGGGCATGTTCTCGTCGATCAGCGCGATCGGCCCATGTTTCAATTCGCCGGCCGCATAGCCTTCGGCGTGGATATAGGAGATTTCCTTCAACTTCAGCGCGCCTTCCATGGCGAGCGGGAAGCTGGTGCCGCGGCCGAGATAGAGCACATCCTTGAACTTCGAGATCTCGCGCGACAGGCTTTCCATCTGCGGCTGGATGATGTTCAGGACATTCGCCATGATACGCGGCATTTCGACGAGATGGCGCACCATCTCTTCCTCATCCTTGGCACTGACCGTGCCGCGAGCAACGCCTGCTCCGATCGCGAGCGATGCCAGAACAGCAAGCTGACAGGTGAAAGCCTTCGTAGAGGCAACGCCGATCTCGGGACCGGCCAGGATCGGAAATACCGCGTCGGATTCACGCGCGATAGTCGATTCCCTGACGTTGACCACGGCACCGATCTTCAGGCCATTGTCCCGGCAGTAGCGCAGCGAAGCCAAGGTATCCGCGGTTTCGCCGGATTGGGAAATGAACAGCGCCGCCTGAGACGGCGACAGTGGCATTTCGCGATAACGGAACTCGGAGGCAACATCGATTTCGACCGGCAGCCGCGCGTAGCGCTCGAACCAGTATTTACCCACCAAGCCCGCAAGATAAGCGGTGCCGCAGGCTGATATCGCGAGGCCGGATACGCCGCCGAAATCGATCGTCGAGACGTCCGGGCGCACGCGATGGCTGGCGAAATCGACGTAATGGCTCAGCGCATGGGAGATGACCTCTGGCTGTTCGTAGATTTCCTTTTCCATGAAGTGACGATGATTGCCCTTGTCGACCACATAGGCGGTCGCCTGCGAAATCTGCCGCGGCCTGTTCACTTCGTTGCCGTTGAAATCAAGAATGATCGCTCCGGCATGCGTGACAATCGCGCAGTCACCATCGACCAAATAGGTGATCTCGTTGGTAAAAGGTGCAAGCGCGATGGCATCCGAGCCGAGGAACATCTCGCCCTTGCCATAACCAACGGCAAGCGGCGGGCCGGAACGAGCCGCCATCAGCGTGCCGGGATCGCTCTGGAACATCACGGCCAATGCATAGGCGCCCGTCACGCGGTTCAGCATTTTCAGCACGGCCGAACGTGGGTCCAGGCCTTCGCGAACGTATTTCGCCAATAGATGGGCGACGACTTCGGTATCCGTCTGCGAGGCGAACTCCTGCCCTTCAGCCTTCAGCTCTTCGCGCAACTCCGAGAAGTTCTCGATGATGCCGTTGTGGACGACGGCAACGCCTCCGACGAAATGCGGATGGGCGTTGGTTTCATTCGGAACGCCATGCGTTGCCCAGCGCGTGTGCGCAATACCTGTCGTGCCGGGCAGAGGATCCGTCTCCAGCCGCTTCTCCAGATTGAAGAGCTTTCCTTCCGCGCGGCGGCGATCCATCACACCGTCATGGATCGTCGCGACACCGGCCGAATCATAGCCACGATATTCGAGCCGCCGCAGTGCATCCACCAGGCGATCCGCTACGGGCTTCGTTCCGACGATCCCAACAATGCCGCACATACAACTCTCCGTCTGGCCTCAGATGATGAGGGCAAGTCCTAATCATTCCTAGTATTTTCTCAATTGGCATAACGGTCACTTTCGATTTCCGACCGTTACGTCAATCATCCAAGGGTTTAGTGACCACCCTTCTTCGCCGCCTTGATGGCAAGAGCTCGTTCGCGGATCACCTTGGCCCGCCCCGGCTTTACTTCCTGGCGAGCACGGCCGAAGGCCAGCGCATCGACCGGAACATCATCAGTGATGACACTGCCGGACGCAATATATGCGCCGTCGCCGATGCGAATGGGCGCTACGAGCGAGGAATTGGACCCGACGAAAGCATTGGCGCCGATATGCGTCTCATGCTTGTTGACCCCATCATAGTTGCAGGTGATCGTGCCCGCGCCGATATTGCTGCCGGCGCCGATCGTCGCATCGCCGATGTAGGTCAGGTGATTGACCTTGGCGCCCTCGCCGATCTTGCCATTCTTAACCTCGCAGAAATTGCCAACCTTGGCACCGCCGGCGAGATCCGCGCCCGGACGCAGCCGCGCAAAGGGTCCGACCGTCGCGCCGGCGCTGACATGCGCGCCCTCGATATGCGAGAAGGCATGGATGACCGCGCCACCCTCGATCACGGCACCGGGACCGAAGACGACGTTCGGTTCGATCAGCGCATCCTGGCCGATCACGGTGTCATAGGCGAGGAACACGGTTTCCGGCGCTATCATAGTCACGCCCGACAGCATCAGTTCCTGACGGCGGCGCTCCTGCCAGAGGCGCTCGATAAAAGCGAGCTCGGCCCGGTTGTTGCAGCCGGTCATTTCGACCTCGGGCGCATCGACCGCAACGGCGCGGCCGCCCAGCGAGCGGGCGATCTCGACGAGATCGGTGAGGTAATATTCGCCCTTGGCATTGTTGTTGCCGATGCGATCAAGGAGATCCAGCGCCTTGCGGCCGTTGATCGCCATCAGTCCGCTATTGCACCATTTTATCGCGAGTTCGGCATCGGTTGCATCCTTGGCTTCTCGAATGGCGATCAGCTCGCCATCCTTGACCAGCAACCGGCCATAGGCGTTGGGATTTTCCGTATGAAATCCGATGACGACGATGTCGTTACCATCGGCCAGTCCCTGACGGGCGGCACGAAGCGGCACATCGGTCAGCAAAGGGACGTCTCCGTAGGCGACGATAATGTCGTCATAGCCACGGGCAATCGCCTCGCGCGCCGCCAGCACGGCATGGCCGGTGCCGAGCCGTTCCTTCTGAAGATAGGATTCGACTGTTATGCCGCCGATCGACGCTGCGGCGCTGACCTCATCCGCATTACGCCCCACAACCAGAGCCGCCGCAGAAATCCCGGTCTTGGAGATCACATCCATGACATGGGCGATCATCGGGCGCCCGGCAATCGGATGCAGGACCTTCGACATCGATGACTTCATGCGGGTACTGTCGCCGGCGGCGAGGATGATGGCGAGACAGCTGCGTTCCATTTCAAGCTCCGAGATATACGGTCAAGCGGCGCCCGGGGGCCGGGCGACTCCCCTCATATCAACAAGTCGAGCGATGAACTACGGCGAAATTCAAGGCGACCTTCAGGCCTCGACGAGAGCCTGGAAAGCTTCGAGGACATGCTGACGCCCATCGATGATCACAAATTCCATCGCCTTATGGGCTGAAAGGCCGTCACGCGCCGCTATCGCGTCCACTATGGCCATATGCGTATCCGCAATATTGGCGAAGCCATTGGTTGAAGGCGGTGCGCTCATGCGAAACATGCCGACGAGTGCGGCTTCGATAAGTCCACCCAGCGATCGCATGAATGGGTTCTGCGAAGCCTCCGTAATGGCCAGGTGGAAATGCAGATCGGCGACCGCGAGGCTATCGGAGGTATGATGCGGCGCCGCCATGGCAGCGGCAAGACTGCGAAGCAGTTCGATGTCCTCTCGACTGGCCCTCTCCGCCACGAGGCTCGCGGCAAAAGGTTCGAATGCCATGCGTATATCATAAAGATGGAGAAGGAACTCCTGGTTGACGCCGCTTTCGAAATGCCAGTTGAGCACTTCGTTGTCGAACATGTTCCAATGGATCTTCTCGGTGACGCGCGTGCCGACGCGCGCGCGCGGCACCACCAGCCCCTTTGCGGCCAAAGTCTTCATACTCTCACGCAGGACAGTGCGGGACACCTTGAACCGTTGCAGAAGCTCGCTGTCGCCGGGAAGAATGCTTCCGATCGGAAAAGCTCCAGAGACGATCGCCTTGCCCAGCTCATCGACCACCTGAGCGTGGCTCGTGCGCGATTTTCCCTCTGATTTTCCGGTCTCAAGCAATCGGTCGCGCAAGCGCTCTGTCCTTCCCTCAGACATATCGTCGATTCAAGCGGGAAAGCAGCAGAAGTCCCTTCTGCATCAGAATAAAGGCAAACAGCAACAAGCCGATCAATATCTTCGTCCACCAGCTGGAAAGCGTTCCATCGAAGGTGATGTAGGTCTGAATCAAGCCCTGTATGAGAATTCCGATGAGTGTTCCTCCGACGAACCCCGCTCCTCCCGTCAGCAGTGTTCCGCCTATGACCACGGCGGCGATCGCATCGAGTTCGACGCCGACCGTGGCAAGCGAATATCCCGCTGAGGTATAAATCGAAAAAACGATTCCGGATAGACCGGCAAGAAAGCCGGACAGGGCGTAGATCTGGATCGTCGTTCGTCCAACTGCCACGCCCATCAGCTCCGCGGTCTGCACCCCTCCACCCAGCGCGTAGACATTGGCACCGAAACGGGTGCGATGCGCCAGCACGACGCCGCCGGCAAAGACTAGCAGCATGAGACCGCCGATCAAAGTCAGCCGGCCGCCGCCGGGCATCAGCCAATAGAGATCGTTGAGCTGAGAATAGAAATCATGCTCGATCGGAATGCTGTCGATCGACAGCACGAAGGCGATGCCCCGCGCCAGGAACATGCCGGCCAGCGTCACGATGAAAGGCGGCATGCTGAGATAGTGAATGATGGCACCCATGCCGGCGCCAAAAATCGTAGTGATGATAAGAGCAAGAATGAATGCGATCAACGGATGGATCGCCGTATCGCGCAGAATGACGGCCAGAAAAACACCGGTAAAGGCAATGATCGAGCCGATGGACAGGTCGATGCCGCCCGAGATGATGACGAAGGTCATGCCTACGGCGGCAATTCCCAAAAACGCGTTATCAGTCAATAGGTTGCCTACCACCCGTGTCGATAGCATATTTGGATATTGCGTCACGCAGGCGACATAGGCCAGGATGAAGATAAGGATCGTCGCAAGCAGCGGAAGATATTTCGAATTCACTTTGCCTGCTCCTTTTGCACCATCTGCCCCTCGTCTCGGCGACGCCAGAAGAATGACGTGGCGGATTGCATTGCCGGCGACTGGATGACCAGAATGACGATGACGATGATCGCCTTGATCACCAGATTGAACTCCGGCGGAAAGCCGGAGAGCAGGATGCCCGTATTGACCGACTGAATGATCATTGCGCCGATCAGCGAACCGACGATGCTGAAACGGCCGCCAAGCAACGAATTGCCGCCGACCACGACCGCAAGAATCGCATCCAGCTCAAGCCACAGACCGGCATTGTTGGCGTCCGCACCCTTGATGTCGGCCGTAACGATGATGCCGGCAACGGAGGCACAGAGACCGCTTAACGCATAAACCGCGATGAGCAGGACCGGGGTCCGAATACCGGACAAGGTGCTTGCCCGGCGATTGATGCCGATGGCTTCGACCAACATTCCGAGGGCCGTGCGCCGCACCAAAGCGATCACCAGAAGCGCAGCGACAAGCCAGATCGCCACCGGCATCGGCAGGGCGGCGAACGAGCCGCTGCCAAGGAAGATCAGTCCGTCATTGTTGAAGGTGAGAATCGCGCCCTCGGTGATCAATTGCGCAATGCCGCGGCCCGCCACCATCAGCACCAGCGTCGCGATGATGGGCTGGATATCGAGTACGGCGACGAGGAATCCGTTCCAGAGCCCACATGCCAGCCCGACGCCGATCGTCAACAGCAGCGTATAGGAAAGCGAATAGCCGGCAACGATCGAGGACGCCGCGACAGCACCACAGATCGCGATGACCGCGCCGACGGATAGATCGATCCCCTTCGTGGCGATGACCAACGTCATGCCGATGGCCAGCAACGCTACCGGCGCACCACGGTTGAGGACGTCTATCAAGCTCCCGTACAGCCTTCCATTTTGAACTTCCAGATGAAAGAAATGTGGGAACATAATGAAATTCAACAGAAGAATAACCGCGAGCGCAATGAGCTGAGGCGTCAGCCGAAGCAAGGAGGTTTTGATTGGCGAGCTCATGCGTCCTCCCGCGTCTTTTGAGTCGTGGCGATGGCCTCAACGATATTTCCGGCCGTGATCTCAGTTCCGGCCAACTCGGCAATATGTTCGCGGTCACGCAGGACGATGACGCGCGAACTATAGGCGACAAGCTCCTCGAGTTCGGATGAAATAACTACCAGGGACATTCCCTGCCGGCAAAGATCCTCGATCAAGCGGATGATTTCCGCATGGGCACCGACATCGATACCGCGCGTCGGCTCATCCAGGATGAGGAAGCTCGGATTGGTCGCCAGCCATCGCGCAAGGATCGCCTTCTGCTGGTTACCGCCTGAAAGGAGCCTGATAGGCTTTTCCCGATCGGTCGTGCGGATATCCAGCGCCTTGATGTAGCGATCGGCGATGGCGTTCTGCTCGCTGCGCGGCAAGGGCCTTGCCCAGCCGCGTCTTGCCTGCAGCGCCATGACGATATTTTCGCGAATGGAGAGATCACCGATGATCCCATCGGTCTTGCGGTCTTCCGGGCAAAAGCCGAAGCCGCTCTTGATCGCGGCACGCGGACTGGAAAGCGTAATGGGCTTACCTTCGATCTTCGCCTCGCCACTGTCGGCGCGCTCGACGCCGAAGAGCACTTCGGCGGTCTCCGTCCGCCCTGAGCCAAGCAGGCCCGCAATGCCCACAACTTCGCCGACGCGCACCTCCATGTCGAAAGGCTTGATCTTGCCGCGCTTGCCGAAATTCGTGAAGTGATATCTGACCGGGCCGCTTTCCGTCTCGCTCTGCTTTATCGTATTTTCCGTCTCGGCGAGTTCGCGGCCGAGCATCATGGCGATCAGGGTCTGCCGCGGAAGACCGTTCGCATCGCGCGTGCCGACCAGCCGGCCGTTGCGGAGAACGGTAATGCGATCGCAGATTTCGTAAACCTGCTCCAGGAAATGCGTGATGAAGACAATTCCCAGCCCGCGCTGTTTCAATCGCCTGACGATGCCGAACAGCATCTCGACTTCATGCGTATCCAGGCTCGCAGTGGGCTCATCGAGAATGAGGACCTTGCCGGAAAGATCGACCGCGCGGGCGATGGCGATCACCTGCTGAATGGCGACCGAAAAGCGATCGAGCTGGCGGCTGACATCGATATCCAGGCCATATTGTGACAGCAGATCTCTGGCCATCTTATTCATGACGCGGCTGCTGACCATCCCGAACCGCCGCGGCTGGCGGCCCAGAAACAAGTTTTCCGCAACGCTTAGATTGGGCAGCAGGTTCACTTCCTGGTAGACGGTTCCAATACCAAGCTTTTGAGCAGCAAGCGTGTCATGCGGATCAATCTCGGCCCCATCGAGAACGAGCGTGCCTGCATCGCGCCGGTAGGCGCCGGTCATGCATTTGATCAGGGTCGACTTTCCAGCACCGTTCTCGCCGAGAAGCGCATGAACCTCGCCGCGCATCAATGTGAAGTCGACATGATCGAGAGCGGTCGAACCGGGGAAATATTTACAAAAACCTGTCGCCGTCAGAAGTCGCTCTACGTCGTGAGCCATGAAGCGCGAATTTCCTTGGAATGAATCAAATTGCGAAAGCGATAGCCGGCGCATTCCGTGGGTGCGCCGGCATCTTGCACAAGATATCGCACCGGCGCGGCATTGCCGATCCGGTGCGATGAGCTTTCGTCTTAGTAGCCGAGGTCCTTCTTCTGCTCGTAGACCTTCTGCGGATCATCGGCCTGGGTATAGAGCTTGGATTCCGTCTGAATCCACTTCGGCGGCTCTTTCTTGGTCTTCAGGTAGGCATCGAGCGCATCGAAGGCCGGACCAGCCATGTTCGGCGTCAGCTCAACGGTTGCGTTCGCCTCACCCGCAGCCATTGCCTTGAAGAGATCCGGAACCGAATCGATCGACACGGTCAGGATGTCCTTGCCCGGCTTCAGGCCAGCTTCCTTGATCGCCTGAATGGCGCCGACGGCCATATCGTCGTTATGGGCGTAGAGCGCGCAGATATCCTTGCCGCCGTTTTCAGCCTTCAGGAAGCTTTCCATGACTTCCTTGCCCTTGGCGCGGGTGAAATCGCCGGTCTGGCTGCGAACGATCTTCAGGTTGTCGTGACCCTTGATGGCTTCCTCGAAGCCCTTCTTGCGGGCGATGGCCGGCGAGGAGCCGGTCGTCCCCTGCAGCTCGACGATGTTGCACTTCTTGTCGCCGACTGTCTTCACAAGCCAGTCGCCGGCAACCTTGCCTTCATGAACCAAGTCGGACGTGACAGCCGTCAGATAAAGGTCCTTCGGCGCGGCGACCGTGCGATCAAGCAGAATGACCGGGATCTTCGCTTCCTTGGCTTCCTTCAGGACAGCATCCCAGCCGGTCTCGACGACCGGGGCCAGCAGGATCGCATCGACGCCCTGCGCGATGAACGACCGGATTGCCTTGATCTGGTTTTCCTGCTTCTGCTGCGCATCGGCGAACTTCAGATCGATGCCGCGCTTCTTGGCTTCCTGCTTCGTCAGCGTCGTTTCGGCCGCACGCCAACCAGACTCCGAACCGATTTGCGAGAATCCGACGACCAGGTCTTTAGCCGATGCCGATGTGAACATGCAGGCAGCGAGAATCGTAGCACTAACGAGTGCGGTCTTAAATTTCATGATTATCTCCCAAAGGCCATCTCCTCAGGCCCGCCGTCAAAAAATCATATAGTAATACTTTTGTAAATCGACATTCGATGATGCAGTGCAACAAAAAAGGGCGATCGAGACGCCCTTTTTCAACTTTACCTATGTGGTCGGAATTACTTCGAAGCCGGCAGCTTGTCGTCCACGCCTTCGATGTAGAAGTTCATGCCGAGCAGCGTGCCGTCATCAGCCTTTTCGCCGGCCTTGAGCCAGGGGGTGCCGTCCTGCTTGTTGATCGGACCGGTGAAGGGAGCCAGCTCGCCGGACTTGATCTTGGCTTCGGTTTCCTGAGCCATCTTCTTCACGTCGTCAGGCATGTTCGTATAGTCCGCCATCTTCAGGATGCCGTCCTTCAGACCGTCCCAGCTCTGTTCGGACTTCCACGTGCCATCGAGCAGCGCATGAACGCGCTTGGAGTAGTAGTTGCCCCAGGTATCGACGATCGCCGTCAGCTGCGCCTTCGGGCCAGCCTTGATCATGTCGGAAGCCTGCCCGAACGCGTGAATGCCGCGCTCTTCCGCCACCTGCATCGGCGCCGTCGTATCGGTGTGCTGCGTCAGGATATCGACGCCCTGGTCGACCATGGCCTTGGCAGCATCGGCTTCCTTGCCCGGGTCGAACCAGGTGTTGACCCATACGACCTTCAGCTTGAAGCTCGGATCGATGGAGCGGGCGCCCTGCTCGAAGGAGTTGATGCCCATCACGACTTCCGGAATCGGGAAGGACGCGATGTAGGCGGCACCATGATTCTTCGACGTCTTGGCGGCGATCTGGCCGAGGATGTAACGGCCTTCATAGAAGCGCGAGTTGTAGGTTGCGAGATTCGGGCCGCTCTTGAAGCCGGTCGCGTGCTCGAACTTCACCTTCGGGAACTTGGCGGCAACCTTGACGGTCGCGTCCATGAAGCCGAACGAAGTCGAGAAGATCAGCGAGCAGCCGGAGCGGGCGAGACGCTCGATGGCACGCTCGGCATCCGGGCCTTCCGGCACGTTTTCGAGATAAGGCGTCTCGATCTTGTTGCCGAATTCCTTCTGGATCTGCTGACGGCCGAGATCATGCGCCTGCGAATAGCCGCCGTCCGTGTGCGAACCGACATAGACGAAGCAGACCTTGGTCGGTGCCGCTTCAGCGGCGGCAGCGAAACCAACGATGGCAGCGGCTGTGGTTGTGAGGGCGAGTGCTAGTTTTTTCATGGTTACCCCTACTGGTTTGACATGTTTTGCAGAAATCGGTCCGGCTGTTGCAATCAGCGCTCCGGAACGAAGGCTTTGCCGAGCGACGCTGGCGTGTTGATCAAGGTCGCGCGGCGATTTTGAGAGATGATGACGAGAACCACAATAGTCGAAGCATAGGGCAGCATCGACAGGAATTGCGAGGGTATGCCGACGCCGAAGCCCTGCGCATGGAATTGCAGGATCGTCACGGCGCCAAAGAGATAGCCGCCAGCCAGAACGCGCATCGGCCGCCAGGATGCGAAGACGACCAATGCCAGCGTCACCCAGCCGCGGCCGGCCGACATGTTCTCGACCCATTGCGGAGTATAGACCAGCGACAGCTGAGCACCTGCAAGCCCGGCGCAGGCGCCGCCGAACATGACCGCGAGATAACGGGTGTGGATGACGTCGATGCCGAGTGCATGGGCCGAGCCATGGCTATCGCCGACGGCGCGCAGCTTCAGGCCGGCACGGCTGCGGAAAAGGAACCAGTTGACGCCGATGAGCAGCGCGATCGACAAATAGAAGGTCAGGTCCTGCTTGAACAGCACCGGGCCGAGGAACGGTATATCCGACAGCAACGGAAATACGATTTCTTGCAGCTGCACGCCCGGCACACTGACATAGCCTTCGCCGATCATGCCGGAAAGGCCGAGCCCAAGGATGGTCAGCGCCAGGCCGGTCGCGACCTGGTTCGTCACCAGCGTCAGCGTGAGGAAACCAAACAGCAGCGAGAAAAGCGCGCCCCCGACGATGCCGGTCAGCAGGCCGACATAGGGCGATCCGCTCATCTGCGCTCCAACAAAAGCGGCGACCGCACCGATGATCATCATGCCTTCGACACCGAGGTTGAGGACGCCGGAGCGTTCCACCACCAGTTCACCGAGGCCGGCAATGACGAGCGGCGTCGATGCGGTGATGATGGTGAGCAGGATGGCTTCAAACACACTCATGCCGCACCTCCACGGACCCGCGACCAAACCACACGGATTTTGTAATAGATCAGCGTGTCGCAGGAGAGCACGAAAAACAAAAGCAAGCCCTGGAAGACGCTGGCCGCCTTGGCGGAAATACCGGGTGATAACTGCGCCGCCTCGCCGCCGAGATAGGTCAGCGCCAGGACCAGACCGGAGAGAATGGCTCCGAGCGGATTAAGGCGCGCAAGAAAGGCGACGATGATGGCGGTGAAACCGTAACCCGGCGAAATTGCCGGCTGCAGATGGCCGATGGAGCCGGAAACTTCAGATATGCCCGCCAGTCCCGAGAGCGCGCCGGAGACGAGGAAGGCGAACCAGACCATTTTCCGCGAAGAAAAACCGGCAAAGCGCCCTGCCCGCGCCGACTGTCCGAGCACACTTATCTCAAAGCCTTTCAGCGTATATTTCATAACGAACCAGGCAAGGATCGCCGCGACCACGGCGAAGACGATGCCCCAATGCGCACGCCCGGAGTCCTCCCATATCGCCGGCAAAACTGCTTCTGGCGGAAAGTCGATGCTCTGCGGAAAGTTATGGCCCTGCGGATCGCGCCATGGCCCGCGCGACAGCCAATCGAGGAAAAGCTGCGCGATATAGACCAGCATCAGGCTCGTCAGGATCTCATTGGTATTGAAATGCGCCTTCAGGAGCGCCGGAATGGCGGCATAGAGCGCGCCGCCGACGGCGCCGGCGATCAGCATCAAAGGCAGGACCACGGGCGAATGCCAATCAGTGAAGACGATCGGGATGAATGATCCGGCGATCGCGCCCATAGTGAACTGCCCTTCGGCGCCGATATTCCAGTTGTTGGAGCGATAGCAGAGGCAAAGGCCGACGGCGACCAGGATCAGCGGTCCGGCCTTGATCGCCAGTTCGTGCAGCGACCAGACTTCCAGCAGAGGCTCGACAAAAAAGGCGTCGAGCGCCTCGACGGGATCCTTGCCCATGACGGCGAACATGATGGTGCCGGCGATCAACGCCAATGCGAGCGCAAGCAGAGGCGATAGCAAGCCGAACAGCTTGGAGACCTGCGGGCGCTTTTCAAGTTCAATGCGCATGTACAGGCTCCGAATGCGTCTTAGAGTCATGCAGACCGCCCATCAGCAGTCCGATCTTCTCGCGCGTCAGTTCACCGGCGGGATAGGACGGCGACAGCCGTCCTTCCGAGATGACGGCAATATCGGTCGCGACTTCGAAAATCTCATCCAGATCCTGGCTGATAACGAGCACGGCCGAGCCGCCGCGAGCGAGATCGACCAGTGCCTGGCGGATGCGGCTTGCGGCGCCGGCATCGACGCCCCAGGTTGGTTGGTTGACAACGAGCACGCTCGGCTGGCGATCCAGCTCACGGCCGACGATGAACTTCTGCAGATTGCCGCCGGACAGCGCGCCAGCAGCCGGATCCTCGCCGCTCTTGCGCACATCCATCGCCTCGCAGATGCGCTTCGTCGCCTGCTTGACCGCGCCACGCCTGATGACATTGAAGAAACCGCCACCCAGGAACGATTTGCGGTCCGATTGATGCCTGGCGAGCACGAGGTTATCCGACAGCTTCAATGCGGATACCGCAGCATGGCCGTGGCGTTCCTCGGGCACGAAACCAGCGCCGATCAGTCGGCGCGCATTAATGCCCTTGGTACCGATGGACTTGCCGCGCAATTGGACGAGATCATCCGCCGCGACCGTGTATTCGCCAGAAATGACATCGAACAATTCGCCCTGGCCGTTACCGGCGACCCCGGCAATCGCCAGGATCTCGCCGGCGCGCACGCGCAGGGAAACTTCCTTGAGTGCCATGGCAAAGGGGGTTCGTGCCGGTGCCGAAAGGCCGGCAATCTCCAGGAGAATATCTCCCTTCGCACCGAGGCCCTCGTGCTGCACGCTGGCGACATCGTTTCCGACCATCATGCGGGCGAGAGAACCGGTCGTTTCCTGCCTGGGATCGCAGGCGCCAGTGACCTTGCCGTGACGCAGGACGGTGGCGCGCGAACAGATGCGCTGCACTTCCTCAAGCCGATGGCTGATGTAGAGCACCGAGCGCCCCTCGTCTCTCAACTTAAACAGGGTCTCGAAGAGACGATCGGCTTCCTGTGGTGTCAAAACGGAAGTCGGCTCGTCGAGAATGATCAGCCTAGGGTTTTGAAGGAGCGCGCGGACGATCTCGATACGCTGACGTTCGCCGACCGAGAGATCGGCGACATGCGCATTCGGATCGAGTGGCAGCCCATAGGCATGCGAAAGTTTTGCGGCTTCCTCGGAAATTTTTGCGAGCGGGATGTTGCTGTCGAGCGACAGCGCTATATTTTCGGCGACAGTCAGCGCTTCGAACAAAGAAAAATGCTGAAACACCATGCCGATGCCGAGCTTGCGCGCAGTGCCCGGGGCGTCGATCGACACAGGTTGCCCCTGCCAAACGATCTGCCCATGCGACGGTTCGAGCACGCCGAACAGCATCTTGACGAGCGTGGATTTACCTGCGCCGTTTTCTCCGAGGAGAGCGTGAATTTCTCCCGGCTGGATTTCAAGATCGATTTCGTTGCAAGCAGTAAAACTGCCGAACAGTTTCGTCAGTTTGCGAACCGACAATAGTGCACCGGTTGCCGGCGCATCGGATGACGACACGTTCCCCTCATTTCCTTCCCACCGTCCTGCCCTTTACGGATCTATGGGATCAGTAGTGTAGTTCCACTCGTTTTCCTGGCTTCCAAATCCGCGTGCGCGCGCCCTGCATCAGCAAGCGGATAAGTTTGATGAATATTGATACGCACTTTGCTGCTTTGCACAACAGCAAATAACGCCTTTGCACTGGCTCTCAACTCTTCAGGTGTGCCGACATAGGCAAAAAGGCTCGGCCGCGTGGCAAAGAGCGAGCCTTTCTGATTGAGGATGGCGAGATTGAAATTCTCGATCGGACCGGAAGACTGGCCAAAGGTGACCCACATGCCGCGCGGCTTCAGGCAATCGAGCGACTGCGGGAAAGTATCCTTCCCAACCGAGTCGTAGACGACGTCGACACCCTTGCCGCCGGTAATCTCGCGGACGCGCTCGGCAAAATTCTCCTTGCTGTAGTCGATGACGTGGTCGTAGCCGTGCGCCAGCGCCAGTTCGACCTTCTCGGCGGAACCGGCAGTGCCGATGACGGTACCAGCTCCCAGTGCCTTGGCCCATTGGCCGGCAATCAGGCCGACACCGCCGGCGGCCGCGTGGAACAAAAGCGCCGTTCCAGGTCCGACTCTGAAGGTGCGGTTCAGCAGATATTCGGCCGTCATGCCCTTCAGCATCATCGATGCCGCAGTTTCAAGCGTGATATCATCGGGTACTTTGACCAGATGGCGGGTCTCGATGTTGCGTTCAAGGCTGTAGGCGCCGTCGCTGCCGGCATAGGCAACGCGATCGCCGACGGCAAAATCGGTCACGCCAGGCCCGACTTCGATGATCGTGCCCGCAGCCTCCTTGCCGAGCGCTAGAGGAAATTGTGTTGCCTTGTAGAGGCCGGACCGAAAATAGACATCGATGAAGTTGAGGCCGATCGCGGCGTGGCGAAGCTGCACCTCACCCGCGGCGGGAGGCGGCAGATCCACCTCCTCCAGCTTCATGACCTCCGGACCGCCATTCTCATGGATACGGATGACTTTGGTCTTCTTCATGATGCAAAATCCTTACTGACGTCCCTGGGGTCGGGCCTTACTGACGTCCGAGCGACGGGAAAAACTGCAGCACGGCACCGATGCAGTAGAGATAGATACCGCTGATGATGAAGAGGACAACGGCCCATTGTGGCATGACGAAATGCATCAGCAGCGAATAGATGCCGAGTGCCGACCAGAAGAGAAATATGCCAAGGTTCAGCGGCCGCAAGCGCTTGACGCGCACGGGATGCAGAAAATTGATCGGCAGAAAGGTCAGGACGACGGAAACGCCGACGAGGATCATGGCCGTCGTAGCGCTGGCGCCGATGACGAAAAGCGTGAAGATCACCATGTTCCAGACGACTGGGAAACCGGAGAAGAAATATTCGTCGGTCTTCATGCCGGTATCGGCGTAATAGATGGCACTGGAAACGACGATCATGCCGGCAGCGACAAACGACCACGGCTCGCCAATCATGCCGCTCTCATAGAGCGCGAATGCCGGCAGCAGCACATAGGTCACGTAATCGATGATATTGTCGAGCGTATCGCCGGACCAGTTGGGCAGCACCTCCTTGACGCGAACCTTGCGCGCGATCGGCCCGTCGATGCCATCGACCAGCAGCGCCAGGCCAAGCCACCAGAACATATCGACAAAGCGATGTTCCGATGCCGCGACGACGCCGAGAAAGGCGAGAAACGATCCGGATGCCGTCAGTATATGAACGGAGAAGGCACGCATCTCCGCATAAGGCACCCGCTTGTAATTGAAGATTTTCATCCGCCCCACGACTCGTCAGCTTATTCACCTGCCCCGGCAGGCGGTTTTTCTTGCTAATATGCATCCTTTGGTCGGCATCGCCAGCGCAAAAGCGTTTATCGCGGCACGCTAGCGCGACTTGTTGTCATTTTCACCCGTTGCGATGTTTCATCCCATGGATTTCAACAGGCTAAGCGCTTATTTTCAGAACCAAAGGCAATTGAGGCATCGATATGAAGCAGATTGAAGTGGCCGTTATCGGCGGTGGGCTCGCCGGCATGATCACGGCTTTCGCGCTCGCGCGGGGCGGCAGATCCGTCGCTCTTGTCGCAGCACCACACAATAAAGCCGACAAGCGGACGACGGCTCTGATGGACCAATCGATCCGCTTTCTGGAGCGCCTGACGCTATGGGACAGGATCGTACCTTCGGCCGCGCCACTGATCACGATGCGCATCATCGATGGCACATCGCGGCTGCTGCGGGCGCCGACCGTCTCGTTCCGGTCTTCCGAAATCGGGCTGGATGCCTTTGGCTACAATATTCCGAATGCTGTGTTGCTCGACAATCTCAGCCAAGCCATTGAAGCGGAAGGCAATGTCAGCCCCATCGAAGCCACGGCTTCCGAAATCGCCTTCCGCCACGATGGTGTCTCGATCTCCCTCGACAATGGCGATTCCATCGAAGCTGCATTCGTCGTCGGCGCGGACGGCCGCAATTCGATGGTGCGAGAGACGCTCGGGATCAGGACCAAGGGCTGGTCTTATCCGCAATCGGCGATGGTTCTGAATTTCACGCATAGCCTGCCGCATCAGAACATCTCCACGGAATTTCACACCGAAAGTGGCCCCTTCACGCAGGTACCTCTGCCCGGCAGACGCTCCAGTCTCGTCTGGGTGCAGAAGCCGGCCGAAGCCGCTGCCAATGCGGAGAAGTCGCTCGAAGAACTCGGCCGGCTGGTCGAGGAGCGGATGCAGTCGATGCTCGGCCAGGTCACGATCGAGGACAGCGTGCAGGTCTGGCCGCTTTCCGGCATGACGGCCTATCGCTTCGGCAAGGGTCGCGCCGCGCTGATCGGCGAGGCAGCCCACGTCTTCCCGCCGATCGGCGCGCAGGGCCTCAATCTCAGCCTTCGCGACATCTTAGCCCTGTCGGACATTCTTTGCTCGCGCGCCGACCAGCCGATCCCAGCCACCGCGGGCGACAGTTTCGACCGCAAGAGACGTGCTGACATCGTCAGCCGTACGGCGAGCGTCGATCTCCTCAACCGTTCGCTGCTATCGGATTTCCTGCCCGTACAGATGCTGCGCGCCGCGGGCCTGCATGTGCTTTCCGCCATTGCGCCCCTGCGCAACATCGTCATGCGCGAGGGCATCGAACCCGGTGGCGGCTTGCGCAATTTTTCGTCGGCATTACGGGAAAAGCTGCGCCGGTAAGACGCCCGACTTTATCAGATAGAGAACGAAGGAAACCGTCACCACGGAACAGGCCGTGGTGATCAGGATGGTTGCGGAGGCCCGCTCCTGCCAGACACCATATTGCTGACCGATGACGAAGACGTTCGTTGCGGTCGGCAGCGCCGCCAAAAGGACCGCCGCCTCGATCCAGATCGGATCGAAGCCGCCGACAGCTTGCAGAACGACATAGACGATCAACGGATGCAGGATGAGCTTTGCCGGCACGATATAGCCGATCTCGACTGGAATCCGCTTCAGCGGACGCAGCGCGAGTGTTACCCCCATGGCGAATAGTGCACAAGGTGCAGCCGCTTGCGCAAGATAATTGACAAATCGCTCGAAGGCGATCGGTTGATGCAGCGACAACGCAGCCGCAACGAAACCAAGTGCGGTCGACAGGATGAAAGGGTGCAACAGCACCTTCCGGGCGATATCCGCGGCAACACGCCATGGCGAGCGCTTGTCGCCATCTTCCAGCGCCATCAGGGCGGGCGCGACGATGAAATGCAGTGCGTTTTCAAAGCACACGATCAGCGCCACCGGAACAGCCGCCTTCTCGCCGAGCGCCAGGAGCGCCAACCCCGGCCCCATATAGCCGATATTGCCATAGGCGCCGGCAAAGGCCTGGATGGTGCTGTCGGCAAGCGAATTGCGGCGCAGGAAGTGGCCGACGAGAAACAGCAGCAGGAAAATCGAGTAGGTCGCGGCGATATCGGTGGCGATGAAATCGATCCGAGTCAGCTGCTCGATCGGCGTCTGCGAAACGAGCTTGAAGAACAACGCCGGCAATGCCGCATAGATGATGAAGGTATTCAGCCAGCCGAGCGCTTCTGCCGGCTGCTTCGTAACGCGTGCGGCGACGTAACCGATCAGGATCAGGCCGAAGAATGGCAGCAGCAGACCGATGATATCAGCCATGGGGGTGAGCCATCAGGCATGTTCCATTTTACCGAGGGAAATGCGGGCGAAAGGTATCGCCCGACTTAGCCGATTTTCATCAGGATTGGAAAGGTCTGCTGAAACCAGATTGCCATATCGCTGACATAGCCGAAGATGAAAGCAAGCCCCGTCAGCACCAGAAGCCCGCCCATGACCTTTTCGACCGTCCCGAGATGGCGGCGGAAACGGGAGAGAAAGCGCATGAAGGCACCGGAAAAACCGGCAGCGATCCAGAAGGGAATGGCAAGGCCGAGCGAATAGACGGCGAGCAGACCGGCGCCAGCGCCGACCGTTTCACGCGAGGCGGCAATGCCGAGGATGGCGCCCAGCACCGGGCCGATGCAGGGCGTCCAGCCGAAAGCGAAGGCAAGACCCATGATATAGGCGCCCGTCAGCGTCGCCGGCTTGCCGCCGCTCTGAAAGCGTGCCTCCCGGGCCAGAAGGCCGATGCGGAAGACGCCGAGGAAGTTCAGCCCCATGATGACGATGATCAAACCACCGATCTTGGCGAGAATATCGAGGTGCTGGCGCAAAAGCATGCCGATCGAGGACGCGCCGGCGCCGAGCGCGATGAATACGGTGGCGAATCCCAACGTGAAGAACAGCGCCGACATCAGCACATTGCCACGGACGCCCGGGCTGGGAACAATCGGGCCTCCCGCTACGGCTGCACCACCTCCGCGAAACTGCTCGACCGAGATTCCCGCCATGTAGCAGAGATAAGGCGGCACAAGCGGCAGCACGCAAGGTGAAAGAAACGAAAGCGCTCCTGCGAGCAAGGCACTCAGAAGCGAGATATCGGCAAGCGACACGATGGGCTCCGGCTATGTCATTCCGATTCCTTTCCTAGCGGCGCGAGTGCCGGAAAGCCAATCACCTTTTCGAGCGGGCGGGTGTCTTGCCTTAAAGTTGACGGAATTGGAAAACCAGCAGCCTGTTGCAAAACCCGGTTTTCCCCGGTTTTCCGGGCTCGACCAGGGGTCGCTAAGCCGCCCGATGAACGAATTGCTTTTGTAAAAATATTGGTTCAAGCTGTTGATGTTCGTCGAACAACGTACATTCCACCCCAGCTACTCAGCGGAGGAAAAGCCCCCATGCGTATTGCTACTATGTTCACGACTGCAGCCTTTGTCGCACTCTTCAGCGTAAGTGCCATGGCACAAACGGCGACCACCCCCAGCACCACCACAACAACCCCGAGCGCAACGACGTCGACCCCCTCGACGACGACAACGACCAAGCCGAAGGCAACGAAGCCGGCGCAGACTGCCGTCTCCAAGGCATGTTCGACTCAGGCTGACGCCAAGGGTCTGCATGGAAAGGCACGCGCCAAATTCCGAAGCGATTGCAAGAAGAACGGCGGCAAGGTCTAAAACTCGTTTCATTCTCGAATCGTGGTCAACTCTACCGTCCAGCTGGCTGTAGAGTTGACCTTTACGGCTCTCATCAAATCACCCTGACGGAAAGACCGAGCGGCGGCATCTGGATGCTGTTTGCTTGCTATGATCGTTTGTTCCGCGATCCTTCTGTCGGACATATGTTCCTGCGGAATGCCGACAGAAAACCGCTGCCACTTTTTCTGGAATGACCCTGCAGGCTGGCGCCATTGATGCAGGCAAGAGCACGTGCACGTTATCCGGATATCACCACCCGCTCACTATCGACATTGATTAAGGCTTCGGCTTTCTCGCGCCATAGCAATGTTCTGCAATAAACGAGACAAACCCGGAAAACCGGCTGAAATTACAGTCCATCCCTATCCGCTCAAATCTATAGACGGAGTAGGAAGTTGAGACCCGCCATAAACCCTCCCCCTTCGGAAGCAGCATCAGAGACTAACTATCTGACAGCCTGTCTTTTCGCCCTGGAACCATCGCTCGAGGGCCTCGTTGCTGCGGCGATAAAATCAGGCTGGAAGCGCGAATATGTTCTTCTTGCCATCATGGCCATCGCGCTGAACGACGGCAGTATAAACCGATGGTCACCTAAGTCATTGCATTCATAAATGATGGAGAATGAAGTCGGTGACGCAAACAGCAACGCCGCTACCGAAACGATTATCGCCCCGCGATCGTCGCTGCGCTACTCTTGTCGGACTGCGCGATTATCTCTCCATAAGAAACCGCCCATGCGCGCACGAGCAACGATCCGACATCGGTGCATCGCTCAGACGTCCCTGGGACTCATGCGTCCCGAGGCTTGCGCTCTTTTGTCAGCGGATCGACTTTACCCTCGGCAAGCCTGTTGCGGGGATCGGCAACGAGGGAAGCCTCGTCCTTTTCTTTATTCGACCGGTCGTCCTTACGCACCTTGCTGTGCTGTATCTTCGCCAGGGCTTGCTTCTTCTCGCGTCCGCCCTGCGATTCACTTTGTCGATCCTGTGCCAAATGCGCCTCCTGTCTTTTGAAAAGGGAACTCACGTGACAGGATTAGGTTCCGATGGAACTAACAACACCATCATACTCGGCGATCTCTCGTCCAACTGCCGAGCGCATTTCGCAGGATTCCGTCTCTGGAAGCGACAAAGCGTCCCCTCACTGTACTTTTAGCGACACATAATATTATAATGCGACGATAGACGTGAAACGAATCATGAAATTCATGCGTTTAAGCTTCGCTGCCATGTGAGGAAGCTGATCATGACGTCGGTCGAAAGGAAAAAGCTCGCGCGGCTTGTTATGCTGAAGCTGCTGCCGATCTTCGGTGGCCTGACTGCGGTTGCGGTCGTCGCGCTTTCCACAATCGCATAGGCCCACAATCGTATAGGTATTGGCCACAACCCTGCATTGACGATGCCGACTACAAGTGATCGCCGATCTCGAATCAGGGCGCTCTTCGTGTTTTGCCTGTCCGAATGTCAGGAGCAGTCGGTGCTGTCGACCGAAAAGGAATAGTCCCTGCCCTTCAGCTGATAGATGTAATTGGCCAGAGATGCTTCGCCGGAACTGAACTTCGGCAGCAGGAAGTCGCAGAGGTCCGTGAGCTGCGCGGATTTGACGAGAGGCGGATCAAAATCGTCATCATCGTCGTCAAGATCATAGAAATAGCTATAGATATGGTCGGTGAGGTCTATCTTCGTCAGCGTGGTTTTCTGATCGATCTTCCTAGGCAAATCCTTATTGGCAAAGATCACGGGATAGCGCTCCGTAAGGTAAGGGATCACAATTCGCTCCGTTGCCGGTGTCGTGATCGCAATACCCATCAGTGGCAGAACGCGTAAGGCTATCGAAAACTTCTTGCCTGCTATGAACCCAAACAAAAGCCCCAGAGAACCCAACAACCCGCAAACGATTGCATAAATTTCCCATAGGGACAGCTCTGCCACGAATTCCATCATTCGCCCGTCGTCTTCACCAACCATCTCTTTGATGGAGTTATGGTACTATCAAATCGGTATTCTTCACCAGTCAATTTGGACCAAATGTCATCAACAACCTGTGCGTTATCGCAAGCCACAAAACTCGGCGCGCGCTGGGCAGTCGACGACAACGCAACCGTCTTAGATTCGAAATATTTATTTAGACCTTGAATCTGCCGACGTCGAAGCGTGCAAAGCCATTACCCCATCAAGGGGCAGCACGTTGTTATTGATTGATGAACTGGCGTTTGGCGGGCTCGATTTCAAACCCTCCTCGACGTCGGGATGACCTATTGCGGAAGCTGCCGGCAGCGCAATCCCAAAGATCGATCATCGCTCATAGACTATTGTTCCCATATCACGAACAAGAGGCGGCGATATCGCGTAATCCAGCCTTCTGATCTACGTCAAACACGAAAACGAAGATTGCTGCCTTATGCCGGTTGGACCGATCCTTGGCTCAGCCGATCAGTCCATTCAATGAACCAGCTTTGCAACGGGTGAGACAGCTTGCACCGCGCTCTCGTGCCGCCCAGAAGTCGACCCGATAATAACCGCAACGACGGCGACCATTATGTAAATAATGACACCTTTAGGCTTTCGATCCGATACGCAATGCCTTGTCGACTCTAGTGAACGCAGATGTTCAGACATCATGATCCTTTAGTATTGAAGGGCATTCATTTAGTCGATCAGTGGTCCCTAATGAATATCCCGATTCGCGCATCTCCCTTGCAGCAGGCGAATACCGGGTCGTTTTTTCGGATTCCGAATTGTCCGGAGAAAAAGCAAACCTCATTCTCGCACCCGGCAGATGGTGCGGAACCAAGTCCCGAAAAACTGCAGAATTGAGGAAGCTGATGGTGAGAGCGATGGGGTTCGAACCCATGACCTACTGATTAAAAGTCAGTTGCTCTACCGGCTGAGCTACGCTCTCCCTCTCCGCAAGCAGAGGCTGCCCCGGTTGGAAGTGCGCGGAACATATGCAGACGCCCTATTGTGGTCAACCCATAAAATTGTGGCTGCGAGCGATCAAAGATGCTTTTCCTCACCTCGCTACCGCGAAATGACGGCATCGAACTGAAGAAATCGCCTATTATTAAAGAAAATCGGAAATCCGACGCCATAGGCGGATGAGCTCCAACAAGGCAAACGGTTCTCAAAGACCCAAACAACCGTAACAATTTCCCTTAATAATCAGGGTTGCAATGAACGGATCGATCGACTCGCCATCCGCAACAGTTGGGGTGCGAATCGTTTTTGGTGTATATCAGCTATTGTTAACAACCTGTCGGGCCCTCAGGAGGTTCTTTATGGAAGACGCAAACGTCGGTTGGATTGCAGCAATTATCATCGGCGGCCTAGCTGGCTGGTTCGCCGAGATGATCATGAAAAGCAACACGGGCATAATCATGAACATCATCCTCGGCATTGTCGGTGCGCTTGTCGCCAGCTGGCTTTTCCGTACGCTCGGCATCGTCCTGCCGTTCCATGTATGGCTGAACTACCTGATCACAGGTTTCATCGGCGCCTGCATTCTGATTTTCGTCGGTCGGCTGATCAGACGTTAGCAGCGCATCGGGCTGCGCAAGCCCAAATCGGGAAGAGGAAAAAAGGGAAGGCGGGCCAAACCGCCTTCCCTTTTTTGTTACGCTCGCCCGGTGGGACACAAGACCGCGAAAATACGCCGCGGCTTTTAAGGCCTTCCCAAGCGCGACCTCGGCGCTATCTACCAAAATGGAACCGAAAGGAGGTTGGAAACATGACGGAAAACGCCAATCGGACAACCACCCGCAAAGTCATCCGCGGCCGCCCATACAGCATTGCCGAGTTTACACGGAAATACCGTCTCGACGATGCGGAGGCAAAACGCCTCTTCTACAAATTCGGCCCGTCGTCCACCGAGCTGGACTTGCTCATGGCTGCCAAACGAAGACCGCCTACCCTTGCCACCGCAATCGGCCAATAACGACGCGGCTCCTTTGCTCCACTTGCGAAATATCCCGAAATCGTCGGCCCTGAGGGACGACGATTTCCGGTAAGGCGATTTGAACGGGCCGCCAAGCCGGCCTTGTTGACGTATCACGACCGTTGCCTTCGATAATGCCAGATGACACTGTGTGCCCTCACGCATACGCCGGACATGATTTCGGATGCAGAATTCGCTCAGCCATCTTGCCTATCTCGCGCTGGAATATGCGATTGTGTCGCTCGAGCTGAAACCGGGCGGCCTTGTGACCGAAAAGCAGCTGATCGAGATGGCGGGACACGGACGAACGCCGGTGCGCGAGGCCATTCAGAAGCTGGCCTGGCAGGGATTGATCCATGTGCGCCCGCGCGTCGGCCTGCAAATCGCGGAAATTCGTCCGGAAGATCACCGATATGTCATGCAGGTGCGGCGCGAACTGGAACCGATTGCCGCTACCTGTGCCGATCCGCAGCAGAGGGAGCGATTGCGGGAATGCGCCCGACGGATGGCGGAATGCGCCGGTACCGGCGACCTGCCCGGTTTTTTCGCCGCCGACAAGGCCTTCGACGAGGTATTGGAAACCGCCTGCCCCAACAATTTCATCACAGCGGCGCTCGCTCCGGTTCAAACACATGCGCGCCGGCTGTGGTATTCGACTGGAACGCATGACCGCATGGACGGCGCGATTGCCATGCATATTCAGGCGATAGACGCCATCCGCGGCGGCGATGCCGACAAGGCACGCATCGCCATGGCCGCACTCATCGATTATCTCAACAATGCATGAAAAAGGCGGCTTCGTTGCGGAAACCGCCTTTCATTTAGCATTGGAATAATTCGCTTAACCGACGAAAGCGCGTTCGATGACGAACTCGGCCGGCTTGTTGTTGGCACCCTCGTTCAGGCCGGCCTTTTCGAGCAGGCTCTTGGTGTCCTTCAGCATGGCGGAGGAGCCGCAGATCATGCCGCGATCGATCGCGGGATCCAGCGGCGGCACGCCGAGGTCGCTGAAAAGCTTGCCGTTTTCGATGAGATCGGTGATGCGGCCCTTGAAGGGGAATTCTTCGCGGGTGACGGTCGCGTAGTGGCGCAGCTTGTCGCCGACGACTTCGCTGAGGATCTCGTCATTGCGGATTTCCTCGACGAGATCGAAACCGTATTTTAGCTCGGCAACATCGCGCGTCGTATGGGTGAGGATCACTTCCTCGAACTTTTCATAGGTTTCGGGATCGCGGATGAGACTCGCAAACGGCGCAACCCCGGTACCGGTCGAGAACATATAGAGCCGACGGCCGGGGGTCAGCGCGTCTAGAACCAGCGTGCCGGTCGGCTTCTTGCGCATCAGCACTTCGTCGCCGGGCTTGATATTTTGCAGGTGCGAGGTCAGCGGACCGTCCGGCACCTTGATGGAAAAGAACTCGAGTTCATCGGCCCAGGCGGGGCTTGCGATCGAATAGGCGCGATAAAGCGGTTTGCCATCGACCATGAGGCCAATCATGGCGAACTCGCCCGAGCGGAAACGGAAGCCCTGCGGCCGGGTCATGGTGAAGCGAAAGAGCCGGTCGGTATAATGTGTGACGCTCAGCACTTTCTCGGCGAAAACGCCGGCGGGTACTGCTGAGGCAAATTCATCTGTCTTTGCGGGGGCGTTCATTCTGTCTCGAATCCCGTATTAGTCTTACGCGTTTTTCCTGGGCACGTATTCCCTGGCAGGCTCATTTCGCGACGCTGATATAACAATATAGCCGGTTTTGAAAGGCATTCCATTCCAACCGACTGCATAGGACTGAAATATGCATTTTTCAGTCAAGTTTCTAGATTGCCGACATTACATTGTTCAAAAGGCTTGAATACGGCAATTCGACACTGTCAAATTGCCGCAACAGCGAGCCTTTCCACATCAGGCCGACTTTGCCGGCAATCGCCGCCAGCTATAGGCCTGTCCGCCTTCGGCACGCCGAGCGGTCGGCTGATAATAGTGCGGAATGCCCGGAAGGCGATTTTCCGACAGGCGCTTCAGCGCTGTTGCGTTGGTGACGGCGAAACTATCGATACCGACGCGCAGCATCAACGGAATCTGGTCGATCAGCACGTCGCCGACAGCACGCAGCTCATTGGCATAGCCGAGGCGTTGGCGCAGCAGCGACGCATGGCTGAAGGCACGGCCATCGCTGAATGCCGGAAAGGCGACCGCGACGATATCGAGACGGTCGAGATAAGGCTGCAGCCGGGTCACGTCATCGGCTGGCTTGATGACGACGCCAAGGCCGGCCTCATTGCTCTCTTCCGCCTTTGCGATCAACGCATCGAGGCCGAGCAGAGGCTTCTGCGGCTCGGTCGCCTTAATCTCGTCGGTCTCGATGACCCACGGATCGTTTTCCACGAAGCCGGTTTCCCGCCAGATCTTGGTCATAATCAATCTCCTTACGCCGCTTCGGCTGCGGACGAGGACGCGCCGTAAAGCGCGGTCTTGAACGGCTGCGGCCCGACTCGACGGTAAGCGGTCAGGAAGGTTTCGGAAGGATCCAGACGAAGGCCGAGATAGGTATCGACGATGGTCTCGATGGCGTCGGTCACCTTGTCGGGCTCGAAGCCGCGGCCGATGATCTCGCCGATCGACGTGTTCTCGTCGCCGGAGCCGCCGAGCGTGATCTGATAGAGTTCCGCACCCTTCTTCTCGACCCCAAGCAGGCCGATATGACCGACATGGTGATGGCCACAGGCATTGATGCAGCCGGAAATCTTGATCTTCAGCTCGCCGATCTCCGCCTGGCGCTCGGGCGAACCGAAACGCGTGGAGATTTCCTGCGCAACCGGAATGGAACGCGCATTGGCAAGCGCGCAATAATCGAGACCGGGACAGGCGATGATATCAGTGATCAGGCCCGCATTCGCCGTTTCGAGACCGTTGGCCACCAGACCGCGATAGACGGCTTCGAGGTCGGCCAGCGCCACATGCGGCAGGATGAGGTTCTGCTCGTGACTGACACGGATTTCGTCGAAGGCATATTCTTCGGCGATATCGGCGACGGCTTCCATCTGGACATCCGTCGCATCGCCAGGAATGCCGCCGATCGGCTTCAGCGAGATTGTCACCATGCCGTAATCGGGATTCTTGTGCGGCTGGACGTTCTGCTGCATCCAGCGCGCAAAAGCCGGATCGGCCTTCTTCCAGCGCGCCAGGCTTTCCCAACCTTCGGGGCGTTCAGGCAGCGCCGGCGGTGCGAAATAGGCCGAGATGGCCTGGACATCGGCTTCCGGCAGCTTCAGTTCGGTGTCTCGCAGCTTGTCGAACTCGACTTCGACCTGACGTGCCAGTTCCTCGGCGCCGGTTTCATGCACGAGGATCTTGATGCGCGCCTTGTACTTGTTGTCGCGGCGGCCATGTAGATTGTAAACACGCATGATGGCGGTGATGTAGGAGAGAAGATCCGCTTCCGGCAAATAGTCGCGGATCAGCTTGGCAACCAGCGGCGTGCGTCCCTGCCCGCCGCCGACGTAAACGGCAAAGCCGATCTCGCCCTTGTCGTTCTTCTTCAGATGAAGGCCGATATCATGCACCTGGATCGCAGCGCGGTCACGCTCGGCGCCGGTGACGGCGATCTTAAACTTGCGCGGCAGGAAGGAAAATTCCGGATGAACGGAGGACCATTGGCGCAGGATTTCGGCATAGGGCCTGGGATCGGCGACTTCGTCAGCCGCAGCGCCGGCGAAATGATCGGCAGTCACGTTGCGAATGCAATTGCCGGAAGTCTGGATCGCATGCATCTCGACGGAGGCTAAATCAGCCAGCGCATCGGGCATTTCGGAGAGCTTCGGCCAGTTGAACTGCAGGTTCTGGCGCGTGGTGAAATGGCCATAGCCGCGGTCATAGGTGCGGGCGACATGGGCGAGCATGCGCATCTGGCGCGAACTCAGCGTGCCGTAGGGAATGGCAATGCGCAGCATATAAGCATGCAGCTGCAGATAAACGCCGTTCATCAAGCGCAGCGGCTTGAAGGCATCTTCCGAAAGCTCACCCGAGAGGCGTCGCTCCACCTGATCGCGGAACTGGGCAACCCGTTCCGCAACAAAGGCGTGGTCGAATTCATCGTAACGATACATGACTTCCTCGGGACTTCTCAGACTGCAATGAAATCGGGATCGGCCGGGGCATAGCCCGGCGCGTATTCCATGGTGGGGCCTTCGGCGCGGATGCGCTCGCGCAGGCGCAGCGGCCAAAGCTTGCCGCCGGTTTCCTGCACATCGATCAGATTGACGTCGACGACTTTGTTGTCAGCATAGGCCTGCTTGCCGATCGCTTCTAGGGCGGCTTCCGCTTCGGCATGTCGAGCGACCAGCGCTTCCTGCAGCGATGTCACCCACTCACCATTTGCGTTCAGCCAGACGGCGACGCCATCGGTGAGCCGGTTTGCGGTCAGAACTTTGTCGACCATCAATCAGTTCCTTGCATAGTCTTGAGCAGCGGTCTCTCGACGGACCAGCGGCTCGGATTGTTCAAAATTCGCACCGGCGACGGCATCGCCGATAATGACCATGACCGGCCCGCTCAACTCATCGCGGTGTTCGAGATCGGGCAGATCCCGCAAAATTCCATGCATCAAGCGGCGATCGCGCCGGCTGGCATTCTCGATGATGGCAACGGTCGTCTCGGGCGGCAGGCCGGCTTGCATCAGTCGGCCGGCGACGGAAGCGGCAACCGTGCGTCCCATATACACGGCAATCGTGGCGCCGGATACGGCCAGACTCGCCCAGTCGGGCAGCACATCGCCTGTGAGATCGTGACCCGTTGTGAAGACCAGCGAAGAGGCGACGCCACGCAGCGTTAGCGGCAGTTCGAAATCCGCGGCGGCAGCGAAAGCCGAGGTGATGCCCGGAACGATCTCATAGCCGATACCGGCGGCGCGCAGAGCCGCCATTTCCTCGCCGGCACGGCCGTAAACCAGCGGATCGCCCGACTTTAGCCGCACGACACGCTTGCCTTCGCGGCCGAGCTGGACCAGCAGATCATTGATCTCTTCCTGCGACTTGCTGTGGCAGCCCTTGCGCTTGCCGACCGACAGGCGCTCGGCATCGCGACGGCCCATATCGATGATCGCCTGCGGCACCAGCGCGTCATAGACGATAACATCTGCTTCCATCATCACGCGCTGCGCCCGCAGCGTCAGCAGATCTTCGGCGCCCGGGCCGGCACCGACCAGCCAGACGCGGCCCTCGACATCGCGCGACGACTGCAGCAGCTCATCGGCCACCTGCTCCGCCTGTGCGGCATGACCGGCATTGATGGCATCCGCGACCGGTCCGGAAAAGAACTGCCGCCAGAAAACGCGACGCGCAACGCCCCGCGCCACGAAACGCTCGACCGGCTTGCGATAGCGCGTAGCCAGCTCCGCCAGTTTACCGAGCGAAGGGGACAGCATCTGGTCGATCTGCGCGCGGATCATCTGTGCCAGCACAGGTCCGGCACCCTCGGTGCCGATTGCAACGGCAACAGGCGCACGATTGACCAGAGCCGGCGTGTAGAAATCGCAGTATTGAGGCTGATCGACGGCGTTTGCGGGGATACGCTCAGCGCGAGCCGCGTCGACGATGGCGCGATCCGCCTCGGCATCGCCAGTAGCAGCAAAGACGAGCGTCGCGCCCTTGACCTGATCGGGTGAAAAATCGCCGCGTACGGTTTCGATGCGGTTGGCGATGAGAAAGGCATGATAATCAGCCTCCGGCGCCGACGCGTAGGCGACGATCCGGGCCTGCGTGTTCATCAGCAGCCGCGCCTTAGCGAAAGCTTCATCGCCATTGCCGAAGACAGCCGCTACCCTTCCTTCCACACGGAAGAAAGCGGGAAACACCGAAAGCTGTTCAGTCCTGGGAGGCATCACTATTCCACTTCGAGATTTGGCGAATATCGCCCCTGCGGCCAAGAGATTGAAGAAACAGAAATTCTAATGCCCATGCATGCGCGTATTCTTTTGCTCGACATGTCAAGGATTTGAGCAAAACTCACCAGGCGAGCAGATCGCAATAAGCCTATAAAATCTATAGATTTTTGTGACTCGGCCCCGTTGCCGAGCTGCTTTATTGCTTGTGGCAAACACAGTCTTTAAGTTATTTACGCATACCGCGACATTTGCAACCCCGATAGACTGCAGCGAAAATCGTTGGAGAAAACCCTTGTCTGACAATAGCATCGCTGCACGCCTCCTCAACGTCGTCGAGCATGACATCCTGCCCCTGACCCGCAAGGGCGTCGCTGCCGGTAACAAGGTTTTCGGCGCGGCCATCTTGCGCAAGTCCGATCTCTCGCTCGTCGTCGCGGAAACTAACAATGAACTGAAAAACCCGCTCTGGCATGGCGAGGTTCACACCCTGAAGCGCTTCTACGAACTCGGCGAGAAGCCCGCGACCAAGGACTTGATCTTTCTGTCGACTCATGAGCCCTGCACCATGTGCATGTCGGCGATCACCTGGGCCGGTTTCGACAATTTCTACTATTTCTTCAGCCATGAAGATTCCCGGGATGCCTTTGCGATCCCGCATGATCTCAAGATCCTGAAAGAAGTCTTCGGCCTGGAGCCGGGTGGCTATCGCCGTCGAAACGCATTCTGGAACAGCTTTGCCATTTCCGACCTGGTAGAGATGGAAGCGGACCTACGCAAAGGCGAGCTGAAGGAACAGACAGCGCGCATCAAGCAGGCCTATGCCGATCTCTCCGAAAACTACCAGGCGTCGAAGAGCAGCAACGACATTCCTTTGAACTGACAGAACAAAATTTGAGGCAACGATGGAAGCATCGCGAGACATTTCCGGCCTGATCGATATCATGGCGGCGCTGCGAAACCCGGAGAGCGGCTGCCCTTGGGACATCGTCCAGACCTTTGAAACCATCAAGCCCTATACGATCGAGGAGGCCTATGAAGTGGCCGACGCGATAGAGCGCAAGGATAACGACGATCTCTGCGACGAGCTCGGCGATCTCCTGCTGCAGGTCGTCTTCCATGCGCGGATCGCCGAGGAGGCCGGCGCATTTTCCTTCGGTGATGTCGTGCACGCCATCACCCGCAAGATGATCCGCCGCCATCCGCATGTCTTTGCCGTCTCCGATGCCAAGACCGAAGACGCGGTGACGCTGCAATGGGACCGGATCAAGGCCGAGGAGAAGCGGGAACGCGCCGAACGCCGCGCCACGAGCGGCATCACCGAAGATTTCAAGGCCGGTTTCCTGGGTTCGGTGCAGCGGACTTTCCCTGCTCTGACCGAAGCCTTGAAACTGCAGGAGCGCGCCGCCAAGGTCGGCTTCGATTGGTCGGCGCCGGAGCCGATCCTCGACAAGATCGAGGAGGAGATCGGCGAATTGCGGGCAGCGCTTGCAAGCGGCGACAAGGCCAAGGTCAGCGACGAACTCGGCGATCTGATCTTCGCCGTCGTCAATATCGGCCGGCATGTGAACACGAATCCGGAGCAAGCCCTGCGCGGCACGAACACCAAGTTCCGCCGCCGCTTCCATCACATCGAAACGACGCTGGAAGCTGAAGGCGAGACGCTGGAGGGCGCCTCGCTGGAGCGGATGGAAGAAATCTGGCAGTCAGCAAAAGCCATCGAGCGGCAGCTGGCAGGCGTCAAGTCGGCGTAAAGCCCACCTATTCCCAGTCTTCGCGTTGCGGCTTCGGGCCGTTGCCCATGCGCCGCTCCAATTCAGCCGCCTCGGTCTCGGTCAGGCGAACATCGAGCGTCACCGTCCCGTCCTCATTATCCTCGCGGTTGTCGACGACAGCATGATTGTAAAGCCAGGGCAGCAGTGCCAGCTTTTCCACCGGCAGTGTAATCGTCGTTTCCGTCAACACGCCGGAAAGACGTCGGCTGATTTCGTCCATCAAACGATCGACGCCCTCGCCTGATATCGCCGAGACGGCAATGACGTTTTCTGTTGTCGAAGCCTTCTGGACGATGGCGTCATGCGCTTCCGGCTCCAGGCGGTCGATCTTGTTCCAGACCTCGAGGATGCGCTTGGCGCCTTCAGCTTCGCCGATGCCGAGATCGCCGAGAATGCGCATGACGTCAGCGCTCTGGGCCTGATTGTCGTCATCGGAGAGATCGCGGACATGCAGGATCAGGTCGGCTTCCAGCACCTCTTCCAGCGTCGCGCGGAAGGCGGCCACCAGGTGAGTCGGAAGGTCAGAAATGAAACCGACGGTATCTGAGAGGATAACAGTGCGGCCATGCGGCAGCTTCATGCGACGCAACGTCGGATCGAGCGTCGCAAAGAGCATGTCTTCCGCCAGAACGCCGGCGCCGGTGATGCGGTTGAACAGCGTCGATTTACCGGCATTGGTGTAGCCAACGAGAGCCACGATCGGATGCGGCACCTTCTTTCGCTTGGCGCGATGAAGCTGCCGGGTGCGAACGACCTGTTCCAGCTCACGCTCCAGCCGGATGATCCGCTCCTGCAGCATGCGACGGTCGGCTTCGATCTGGGTTTCACCCGGGCCGCCCATGAAGCCGGCGCCGCCGCGCTGGCGTTCAAGGTGGGTCCAGCTTCGAACCAACCGGCCCTTCTGATAGTTCAGATGCGCCAGCTCGACCTGCAGCGTGCCTTCCTTGGTGGAAGCGCGGCGGCCGAAGATTTCGAGGATAAGGCCGGTACGGTCGATGACCTTGGCGTTCCATGCCTTCTCAAGGTTACGCTGCTGAACGGGCGTCAGGGGATGATCGACGATGACGAGCCCGGCGTTGAACTCATCGAGAAGCGCAAGGATTTCTTCGATCTTGCCGGTGCCGAGCAGAGTTGCCGGCCGCGGGTCGTTGATCGGCACGATGGAGCCGTTGACGACATCGAGATCGATGGCCAGCGCGAGACCCTTGGCCTCTTCCAACCGGCTTTCGGGCGGGCGTGAAACGGAGATGGCACTGTCGGCTTGAGCGGAACGCGCGGAGCGTGCCTGTTTCAGCACAGGCACGACGACAACGGCGCGCATGTCATCCCGGTGTTTTACGGTCTCCGGGATGAGGGAATCATTTTTGGTATCGCGTGTCGTGATAACGGCAAGTCCCGGTTAGGATGCGGCTTCTTCGCTCTCGAACATCTGCATCGGCTGACCCGGCATGATCGTCGAGATTGCATGCTTGTAGACGAGCTGCGAATGGCCATCGCGGCGGAGCAGGACGCAGAAATTGTCGAATGAGGTTACGACACCTGTGAGCTTCACGCCGTTAATCAAGAAAATTGTGAGTGAAATCTTTTGCTTGCGAACAGTATTGAGAAACAAGTCCTGCAAGTTCTGAGAACGTTCCGCCATCGCGCCGCTTCTTTCTTTTTTGCCGGCCTGAGCCGGTTGAATGTCATGGTATACAGAGGTCCCGGACGGGAGATACCCTCATTCTCTCCCCCCAGCGAATGTTGGTATCAAATCGCAGTCTTTTCCGCAACGTCGAAAAAGGCTTCACGAATTTTCTGTGACATGCTGCCTGGATGACCGTTCGCTATCGTCTCTCCATCGATAGAAACGACCGGAAAACAGATACTTGTCGCCGCCGTGATGAAGACTTCGCGGGCCTTCATCATCTCTTCGACCGAGAAGAATCGCTCGACGATCGTCACATCGAGCTTGGCTGCAACGTCCATCAGCGTGGTGCGGGTGATGCCGCGCAGGATGCCGTGTTCGGCCGGGCGGGTGACGAGATTCCCGTCGTGATCGACGATCCAGACGTTGGTCGCCGCGCCTTCCTTCACCATGCCGTTGTGATCGATATAGATCGCCTCCTGCGCGCCGGCTTCCTTGGCCTGCTGGCGGGCCATGGCGTTCGGAAGCAGGCCGACCGACTTGATATCCACCCGATCCCAGCGATTGTCGCGGACGGTGATCGCCTTGATGCCATTGGCATTCTTCTTGGCAATCACGGACTGATCGGTGCTCTTGGCAGTGACGACGATCGAGGACGGCGTGCCATCAGGCGGAAAGACGTGATCGCGCCGGGCGACGCCGCGAGTAACCTGCAGGTAGAACAGACCGTTGCGGACGTGATTGCGGCGCAAGGTCTCGCGAATCACCAGCACCAATGCCTGGCGCGTCATCGGCCAGGCGATGCGCAGCTCGCCCAGCGAACGGTTGAGTCGATCGAGATGGCGCGTCAGGTCGACGATCACGCCATGGCGAACCTCGCACACCTCGTAGACGCCATCGGCGAATTGATAGCCGCGATCCTCGATATGCACCATGGCGTCGCTGTGCTTAACGTAGCGGCCGTTGACGTAAGCTATTCTCGGCATGAAAGCCCCTGATCCGAATTCTGTGATGTTCGAAATGTCGGGCGGCCGATCAGACGCCCAACGACTTCAGCTTGCGATGCAGCGCCGAACGCTCCATGCCTACAAATTCCGCGGTGCGCGAGATATTGCCACCGAAACGGTTGATCTGAGCGATGAGATAATCGCGCTCGAACATTTCGCGCGCTTCGCGCAGCGGCAATGTCATGATGTGATAATCGTTCTTGGCGGAGACCTTTGGCAGCATATCGCCGAGGTCGGTCGGCAGCATTTCCGCCGTGATCGGCGTTTCTGCGCCGTCAGAGCGTGCCAGGATCATCAACCGCTCGATATTGTTGCGCAGCTGGCGGATATTGCCGGGCCAGTCATGCGCCTGCAGCACCGCCATGGCGTCGTCACCGATCCGGCGCGGCCGGATGCCCGCCTGCTCCGAAATCTGGCGCATCAGCTGATCCACGAGGAAGGGGATATCTTCGCGGCGCTCGGCAAGGGCCGGCACGCGCACGGGCACGACGGCGAGACGGTGATAGAGATCCTCGCGGAACAGGCCCTCGGCAATGCGGCTTTCGAGATTATAGGCCGTGGAGGAGATGATGCGCACATCCACCTTGACGCGCTTGGAACCGCCGACGCGCTCGAACTGCTGGTCGACGAGCACGCGCAGGATCTTGTTCTGAGTCTCGCGCGGCATTTCGCCGACTTCGTCGAGATAGAGGATGCCGCGATGGGCCTCTTCCAGAGCACCGATCTTGCGCGCCTGCCCTGGCGAGCCTTCGGTACCGAACAGGGCGATTTCCATGCGCTCTGGCGTGATCGTCGCTGCATTCAGCGCCACGAAAGGGCCATTGGCGCGGGTCGACTTCTTGTGGATCATCCGGGCCACGAGCTCCTTGCCGGAGCCCGACGGACCGAAGATCATGATACGGCTGTTGGTCGGCGATACCTTGTCGATCGTCTGGCGCAGCTGCGACACGGCAACCGACGTGCCGATCAATTCCACGGCGTCGCCGGTGCGGCGCTTCAGCTCCGAGACTTCGCGCTTCAGCTTGGAATTTTCCAATGCGCGCTCGGCGATCAGGATGAGGCGATCGGCCTTGAACGGCTTTTCGATGAAATCGAAAGCACCACGCTTGATGGCGGAGACAGCCGTTTCGATATTGCCATGACCCGAAATCATAACCACGGGCAGCTCCGGATGGCGCGCCTTGATCTCATCCAATAGCGCCAGACCGTCGAGCTTGCTGCCCTGCATCCAGATATCGAGAAAGATCAGCCGCGGCGCACGATCGGAAATCGCGGCGAGCGCGCTGTCGCTGTCATGCGCGGTGCGGGTTTCGTGCCCCTCATCCGAAAGAATTCCCGAAACGATTTCGCGAATGTCTTCCTCGTCGTCGACTACGAGAATATCAGATGCCATAGACGCTTTCCTTGTCATTTTCCGTATGGGCGACGGCGGCTTGCTCACGGCGCGGCAGATGCACGCGGATCATGGCCCCCCTGCCCTGGTCGAAATCGGCGGGCGCGTCGTGGAGTTCGATCTGCCCGCCATGGTCTTCAATGATCTTCTTGACGATGGCGAGGCCAAGGCCCGTGCCCTTCTCGCGCATCGTCATGTACGGTTCGAGAATGCTGTGCCGGTTCTCGACTGGCAGACCGCGGCCATTGTCAATGACGTCGACAGTGAAGCGATCGCGATCCGGATCGAGCGACGAGCGGACGAGGATCTTTGGCTGTTCGCGAGCTTGGTCGCTCGGTACGCCTTCAATTGCCTCGACGGCATTCTTGATGAGATTGCCGAAGGCCTGGCCGAGCATTCGCGCATCGAACATGCCCTCGAGCCGTTCGTCGCCAAGCTCACGCCCGAACTGGACATGTGTATTGCCCATTTCGCGCAGGAACACGGCGTCGCGCAGAATATCGCGCAGATCGGTCGGCTCCATGGTCGGCTTCGGCATGCGGGCAAAGGAGGAGAACTCGTCGACCATGCGGCCGATATCGCCTACCTGCCGGATGATCGTATCCGTGCACTGGTCGAAGACCGGGCGGTCGGCATCGGCGATATTCTTGCCGAAACGGCGGCGGATACGCTCGGCCGACAGCTGAATGGGCGTCAGCGGGTTCTTGATCTCATGGGCAATGCGGCGCGCGACATCAGCCCAGGCGGTCGAGCGCTGCGCAATGACCAGATCGGTGATATCGTCCAGCGTGATCACATAGGATTCATTGGCGTCGCGCGATTCCTCGCGCGTTACCTGAACGCTGAGCGTGCGTACCGTTCCGCCGCGAACAAGGCTGATCTGCTTGCGGAAATCGCTGCGATGGCGCGTCGTCGCTTCCGTCACGACTTGGTCGACCTCTGGCGAGATATCAGACAGATTCTTGCCGATGAGCTCGTCACTCTTGAGCGTCAGCAGGTCTTCGGCCGAGGTGTTGACGATGGTGATGCGCCGATCGTGCTCGACACCGATCACGGCCGCCGTCACACCCGAAAGCACAGCTTCGATGAAGCGGCGGCGGTCATCGACCTCGTCCTTCGCTTCAAGGATTTCATCGCGCTGCGTGCGAATTTCCGAGATCATCTTGTTGAAGGTGCGCGACAGGCTGCCGACGTCGCCGTCAGCCGAGCGTACCGGCACCAGCACGTTCATGTTCCCCGAAGCAACGTTATCCGCAGCACTGATGAGGAGACGGATGGGCCTGACGATGCGATCAGCGATCGCGATAGCGGTCCAGATTGCCGCCAAAAGCACGATCAGAGCAAAGCCGATATAGAGAACGGCAAAGGCGATCTGAAGCGACATGCGCCCTTCTTCCATCGCCTTGTACTCGACGGTGTTGTCCTCCACCATCCGCATAGCATTCATGACGCGCGGATCGACCGCGCGAACGGTGTAGAGGAACGCGCCGGGTATTTCATCGAGCTTGATGACCGCGCCGACAAGATTGGTTACGCCAGGCGGAATGAGAGTCGGTTGCCCGTTGGCCGAAGAATCAAGCGCGTCTTTTGGAATGGCCGGCAGCGGGCGTTCGGTCTTGATCTCGGCTTGGACAATGGCGCTGCCGTCGCGGCGCACGAGAAATGCACCCAGCAAGCCGCGCCCGCGTGCCTGACGGGTCATCAAGTCGGCAAAGCCGGTGCGATCGAGATTGAAGAGCGAACGGTTACGCTCCAGATCGTTTGCCATCGACACGGTCTGACCCTGCAGGTAGCTCGCATTCTCCATCAGATAGGCTTGCGCGACGTTCTGCGAGGAGCTGATGATCTGCTGCGTGCGCACGCCGAACCAGCGATCCAGGCCGACATTGAGCGTCAGGCTGGCAACGATGGCGACGAGAATGGCTGGCGTGATCGCGACGATCGAGAAGAGAACGACGATGCGGATATGCAGGCGGGCTGCCGCACGACCACGGCTGCGCGCCTTCATCAGCCGCGCCACTTCACGAGCGATAAGAGCAATCAGCCCCAGGACGAAAAGTCCATTGATAACGACCGAGGTGAAAACGACGGAGGATGTCGGGGCGACTGGCGTCAGCCCGAGAAGCATCAGCAGGGTCGCGATGGCGCACAAAAGCGCGCCGCCGGCCAGGATCAGACCAGGTAGGGCAAAGGAAGCACGACGGTCCGTCACCTTGACAACCGTCTCGTCGCTCGCCGCCGGCGACACCGCGTCCTGCATCATTCCCATCAATCTCCACGCCCGAGCGACGGTCGGCGCCCTGGTCGAATCGCACGGCCACTATGGGCATCGATGCGAGCGACAGGCAGAGGCGGGAACTGTCGTCCGGTTTCGCATAGAAGCGAAACCTTTACTTCACGTCACTTTTGCAACAACTTGAAAAATCAGACGAACTCTCGTTCTGAAGAGAGTGGGCCAGATGAATCGCCACCGCAAAAACGACGAATCTGCTGCGTGACCTTTAAGCAACGCATTGTGGCGAAAATGCAACGCATCGGATTACATTGTCAAGCCGTACGGGAGCTTCTGTAAACCGAAACACCCAGTTCTCTGATCTTTTTGCGCAACGTATTACGATTTAGGCCCAAAAGATCGGCCGCCTTGATCTGATTGCCGCGTGTGGCAGTCAGTGCGGCGAGAATCAACGGGTATTCCATTTCGGTCAACACGCGATCGTAGAGGCCTGGCGGCGGCAGATTTTCGCCGAAGCCGGCAAAATAGGTCCGCATATTCTCTTCCACCGCCTGGGCGATGGTCATCGTACCGGTGCGAACCGGGCCTTTCTCGATCGGGCTGTCAGGCACATCGGCGCGCAATTCCGCGTCGATGATCTCCTTGGTAATGACATCCTGCGGATAGAGCGCCATAAGGCGGCGGATGAGATTTTCGAGCTCGCGGACGTTACCTGGCCATGGATAGGCCTTCATCAGCTCGAGCGCTTCCTGGTCGAAACGCTTGGAACCCAGCCCCTCTTTTTCAGCCTGCTGGATGAAATGACGCACCAGATCGGGAATATCCTCGGCGCGATCGCGCAGCGGTGGCAGGCGCAGCGGCACGACGTTGAGGCGGTAATAGAGATCCTCGCGGAACAGGCCCTGATTGATGGCCTGCTTCAGATCCTTGTTGGTGGCGGCGACGATGCGGACATCGGTGCGGATCGGGGTGCGGCCGCCGACGGTGGTGTATTCGCCCTGCTGCAGCACGCGCAGCAGGCGCGTCTGCGCATCCATCGGCATATCGCCAATTTCGTCGAGGAACAGCGTGCCGCCTTCGGCCTGCTCGAAACGTCCGGTTGAGCGGGTCTGCGCGCCGGTGAAGGCGCCCTTTTCGTGGCCAAACAGTTCGGATTCGATCAGGTCGCGCGGGATGGCCGCCATGTTGATGGCCACAAAGGGACCGTTGCGGCGCTTGCCATAATCATGCAGAGCGCGGGCCACCAGCTCCTTGCCGGTACCGGATTCACCGGTGATCATCAGCGTCAAGTCGGTCTGCATCAGGCGCGCGAGCACGCGGTAGATTTCCTGCATGGCGGCGGACCGGCCGACAAGCGGCATGCCGTCCTGCATGTCGTCATCGATCTTTGCCGGCTTACGCTTCGGTTCGGACAGAGCGCGACCGACGATGGCGATCAGCTCGGTCAGGTCGAACGGCTTCGGGAGATAGTCGTAAGCGCCCTTTTCCGATGCCTTGATCGCCGTCATGAAGGTGTTCTGCGCGCTCATGACCAGAACAGGCAGATCCGGTCTCGCCTTCTTGATGCGCGGCAGCAGGTCAAATGCGTTTTCGTCGGGCATTACGACGTCGGTTACGACAAGGTCGCCTTCGCCGGCCGAAACCCAACGCCAGAGCGTGGCGGCGTTCGACGTGATGCGGACATCGTAACCCGCGCGGCTCAAAGCCTGGTTGAGCACGGTGCGGATGGCCGCATCGTCATCGGCGACAAGGATCGTGGCTGTCATCGAGTAGTCCCTGTAGAGTTCGGAAGTGGGGCATCTTCTGAGGTGATGCCCTTGGAAGCAGGCATCAAAACGCGGAAAGTGGTGCGATGGTTCTGGCTGTCGCATTCGACGATGCCGCCGTGGTCGCCGATGATCTTGGCGACCAGCGCAAGGCCGAGGCCGGTCCCGTTCGTCTTGGTCGTGATGAACGGATCGAAGAGATGCGGCACGAGATCGGCCGGCACGCCGGGGCCGTTGTCGATGACACAGAATTCCAGCGGCAGCGATATCTTCTCCCGCGTACCGGCAACCGAGAGCCTAATGCCGGGGCGATAGGCCGTTGTCAGCATGATCTCACCATCCTGACGATCGCCGACCGCTTCGGCGGCGTTCTTTACCAGATTGAGGAAGACCTGTACGAGCTGGTCCCGGTTTGCGAAAACCGCCGGCAGCGACGGGTCGTAATTCTCGGAAATCTTGATGTTGCGGGCAAAGCCGGCCTTGGCGATTGCCTTCACATGATCGAGCACGGAATGGATATTGACAGGAACGCGATCGACCGGCCGCTCGTCGGAGAAAACCTCCATACGGTCGACCAGCGAGACGATGCGGTCGGTCTCGTCGCAGATAAGACGCGTCAGCGCACGGTCGTCGTCCTCGACCGATTGCTCAAGCAGCTGCGCAGCACCGCGAATGCCCGAGAGTGGGTTCTTGATTTCGTGCGCCAGCATGGAGGCAAGGCCGGTGACCGAACGGGCCGCGGCGCGATGCGTCAGCTGCCGGTCGATCTTGTCCGCCATGGAGCGCTCCTGGAACACCACCACGACCGAACCGGGCGCGCTGGAAACCGGCGCGACATAGATGTCCACCAGCTTATCCTGTCCCAGGCGTGGCGAGCTCAGATCGACGCGGTATTCGTTGACGGGCGCGCGGCGCTCGCGCACCTGATCGATCAAGGCGAGCAAGGGGCTGCCGAACGGTATGAAGGTGGAGATCTTGTAGCGGGACAGGTGCGAGGCGCTAGCGCCGAAGAAGGCTTCCGCCTCCCAATTGGCGAAAGCGATAAGGCCGGCCTCGTCGACCATGACGACGGGGTTCTGGATCGCGTTGAGAACGGCCATGGCCACGGAGTTGGCCGGGGTGTCACCGGCGCCGGAGCTGGATTTCGAAGTCATGCAGCCTCCTGAACGCAATGGGCGAGATCGGCGCCAGCCTGCAGCGCGGCATGGAAGGATGCAGCCACTTCGCCGCTTTCTTTCGACGTCATGATTTTCGCCTTGTCGGCACCTGTCGTTGCAGGCGCATAACGATCGAGATACCAGGCGAGATGCTTGCGGGCGTGGCGAATGCCGACGGCTTCGCCGTAAAATTCCAGCATCATGCGATAGTGCTCGAGGGCGATTTCGACGATCTCCTGATGATTTGGCTCGCGATGGCCGGCGATCACGCCCGCATGCCACGGACGGCCCTGGCAGCCACGGCCGATCATGACGGCGTCGGCGCCGGAGCGACGCAGGATTTCCTCAGCGTCCTCAGCCGTTTCGACATCGCCATTGGCGACAAGCGGGATGGAGACGACATCGCGTACGGCGCGGATCGCATCCCAATCCGCCCTGCCCTCGTAGAATTGCATGCGCGTGCGGCCATGAATGGTGACGAGCTGAATGCCGGCCTCTTCGGCTCGGCGCGCGATATCAGGCGCGTTGATGGAGTTTTCGTCCCAGCCAAGCCGCATCTTCAGCGTCACGGGGATGTTCACCGCGCGGACGGTCGCCTCGATCAAGGTCAGCGCATGATCCGGATCGCGCATCAGCGCCGAGCCGGAATAACCGCCGATCACCTTCTTGGCGGGACATCCCATGTTGATATCGATGATATCGGCGCCGTTATCGGCAGCGATCTTGGCCGCCTCGGCCATCCAATGCGCTTCACGGCCGGCAAGCTGCACCATATGCGGCCTCAACCCGGCACTCTTCAACCGCGCCCAGGACTCGGCCGTATCCTGCACAAGCTCGCGACTGGCGACCATTTCCGTGACGACTAGGCCGGCACCGTAGCGTAATGCGAGCTGCCGGAAAGGAAGATCGGTCACGCCCGACATCGGTGCAAGGATCACGCGATTTCGGATAGGCACGGAACCGATGGAAAATGGAGCTGCAAGCTTGGGAGAAAGCAAATGATTATCTTTCGGGCACACCATACATCTGCACTATTTTTAGACACGCTTTGAAAGTTTGCCAAGGGGTTTCGAAGAATCCCGATATTTTTTGGGCAGATGCTGGAAAATACTCAGTTGAGGCGATAGACCCTGCTGAAGCAGGATCCCGTTTTGGCGATCTATTTAGCATGTGCTTGTTCAAAGGAAAGCTCTACGCTTTTCAAAGCCATGCCGCAGACCGAGCCTTTCATCCTTCGGGGGTTTATGACGCAAATGCATTCAAAGCAACCGCTGTCGGTGGGAATCGTCATCGTTGCCGCCGGGCGTGGCGAAAGGGCAGGCTCTCCCGAAGAAGGCCCCAAGCAATATCGCCCGATCGGCGGCAGAGCGGTTATTGCGCATACGCTTGAAAGATTCGTGACATGGCCACAGGCATCCAAGATCGTCGTCGTCATCCATCGCGATGACGAAAAGCTGTTGCGGGCGGCGCTGGAGCAGGTTGCCGGCATGCCCGAGGTCGAGATCGCCTTCGGTGGGGCGACGCGCCAGCAATCAGTGCTTGCAGGGCTTCGGCACCTGAAGGCGAGCGGCGTGACGCATGTCATGATCCATGACGCCGTTCGCCCCTTCTTCGACCATGATCTGCTGGATCGTGTTGCCATAGCATTGGCTGAGGGTGCGCCGGCCGTGTTGCCTGCCATGCCCGTCACCGACACGCTGAAACGCGGCGACGCAAACGGCCTGGTCGTCGATACCGTGCCTCGCGCCGGCCTTCACGCCGCGCAGACACCGCAATCCTTCCGCTTCGTCGATATTCTCGCCGCACATGAGAAAGCCGAAGCCGACGGCAAGGTTGATTTCACCGACGATGCGGCGATTGCGGAATGGTGCGGCCTGCCTGTGACATTGGTGACGGGCAGTGCGGACAACGTAAAACTGACGATCAAGAGGGATATTGCCATGGCCGATGAAAAGCTCAGTGCCGGGTTGCTGCCCGATGTGCGCACCGGCAATGGCTATGACGTGCATCAGCTGGAGCCGGGCGATGGCGTTACCCTTTGCGGCGTCTTCATTCCGCACGACCAGAAGCTGAAGGGGCATTCGGACGCCGATGTCGCCCTGCATGCCCTGACGGATGCCTTGCTTGCCACCTGCGGCGCCGGCGATATCGGCGATCATTTCCCGCCCTCCGATCCGCAATGGAAGGGCGCCCCTTCCCGTATCTTCATCGAGCACGCTGCAAAGATCGTGCGCGAGCGCGGCGGCACCATCATGAATGCGGATGTCTCGCTGATCGCCGAAGCCCCGAAAGTCGGGCCGCATCGCGACGTCATGCGCGCAAGGCTATCGGAGTTTCTCGGCATCAGCATCGATCGCTGTTCGGTCAAGGCAACCACAAACGAGAAGATCGGCTTCGTCGGCCGCCGCGAAGGCATCGCGGCGATCGCCACGGCGACCGTCGTCTATCGCGGAGGCAAGGCATAATGCATTTTCCGGAGGAGATTCTCGCGCTCGCGCAAAAGATCGTCACAGACTTCACGGCCAGGGGCTGGATGGTCGCGACAGCCGAATCCTGCACCGGCGGATTGATCGCCGGCGCGCTGACAGAGATCCCCGGCTCCTCCGCCGTCGTCGATCGCGGTTTCGTCACCTACACCAATACCGCCAAGATGGAGATGCTCGGCGTGCAGGAGCAGACGCTGGCGCAGTTCGGTGCTGTCTCGAAGGAAACGGCGCTGCAGATGGTGCATGGCGCCCTCTTCCGCTCCCGGGCCGATTTCGCCGTGGCGGTAACGGGTATCGCCGGCCCTGGCGGCGGCTCCGCCGAAAAGCCGGTGGGGCTCGTCCACCTCGCCGCCAAGGCGCGCAGCGGCGGCCTCATCCATCACGAAATGCGCTATGGCGATATCGGCCGCGACAAGGTTCGGCTCGCCACCTTGAATACGGCGCTGGAGATGCTCGTCACGCTCGGTCAGTAACCGAGCGTAGCTTCAAGCATAGATCTTGCTCGCGCGTGTTTCGAAGGCATCCGTGAACATGCGGAAGGCCCGATCGAACATCGATCCCATCAGAGCGCCGAGAATGCGGCTCTTGAATTCGTAATCGATGAAGAAATCAATGACGCTGCCGCCATTGTCCGACGGCGTAAAGCGCCAGCGATTGTCGAGATATTTGAATGGGCCGTCAATGTACTTGACGTCGATGGCGCGCTCCGCCTTGTTCAGCAGCACCTGCGTCGTGAAGGTCTCGCGGATCGCCTTGTAACCGACGGTCATGTCGGCAACGAGCAAGACCTTGCCGTCGCGCTCCTTGCGGCTGCGGACCGTGAGCGCCTCGCAAAGCGGCAGGAATTCCGGATAACGCTCCACATCGGCGACGAGGTCGAACATCTGATCGGGCGAATGGGGAACGGGGCGATGGGTTTCGAACTGAGGCATGAGCCGCAATTAAGCAGGACAGCCAAGAAGATCAAGAAGCTGACGCATTTCGCCGCGGGATTTCAGCTGCAAAACGGGGACATCCGGGCCATGCTGTGCTAGGCCTGCCAGAACCTTCGGCGCAAATTTCTGCTCCCAATCCCATATGTAGCGCAGAAACTCCCAATCGATGCGTTCGGGGCACCCTGGCGCCATATCGGGGCGCGACCGTCCCAGCCATCGTAACGCTCTCGACAAAGCGCCCCATATGCAGATCCAGCGCGACATGCGCACCCAAAGCACAAGCTCGGTGCGCGGCAATCTGAGATCGAAGGTGGATGGTCCTGTTCCATCAATCAGCCAGCGATCCTCAGCAACCTTCGCCGCAATAAGCGCACGTTCCTCCGCCTTGTCTCTCTTCACCCAGCCCGGCAGCCAGAAAAACTCCCGATCCATGGAGACATAGGGCAAATCCAGAAAAGCAACGATCTTCCGCGCCAATGTCGACTTGCCGCCGCCGGAACAGCCCATGATAAGGATGCGATCGGCCGCCCTGAGATGGGCCGCGCCCTCAGCTATGCTGCTCAATTCCTGCATATGTCACCTCCGGCAACCGAACGAGCACAATAATTTGAATGTCTGGCCGCGCCTACGCCGGTTTTGTGAGCAAATCGAGCAATTCGTTCATTTGCCGGCGACTGGTCAATTGGAGGACAGGCACATCAGGCCCATGCTGCGCGAGGCCGGCCAGAACTCTCGGCGCAAACTTCTCCTCAAACGTCCAGATGAACCGCAGGAATTGCCAGTCGACCTTCTCGATGCAGCCTGGCGCCATTTCCGGGCGCGTGCGGCCCATCCATTTGATCCAACGGGACACCGCTCCCCATACGCATAACAATCGCGGCATCCGCACCCAGATGACGAAATCCGTGCGCGGCAGACGCACATCGAATGTCGAGGGATTGGTGCCATCCAGGATCCATCGCTCTTCCTGAACCCTGGCTGCGATGATGGCGCGCTGCTCGTCCTTTGCGCGCTCGACCCAGCCCGGCAGCCACAGGACGTCGCGATCGATCGAGACATAGGTGAGGCCAAAACGGGCGGCAATCTTCTGCGACAAGGTCGACTTGCCGCCGCCGGAGCAGCCCATGACGAGGATTCGGTTCGCCCTGCGGATATGATCGGCCGCCGCTTCGGTATCGACGGCACGCAAAAGCGCCAGCGGCGCGATAGTCTGCTCCACGGTCCAGCTCCATGATCGAATCTAAAGCGCCGATACCGGTGACAAACGGCGGCGCGTTGCTTAGGCCGGGTCGATGACAAATGAATGACAGAACAAAAAAACCGCGGCACAATCGCCGCGGCTTGCTCGGATGACAGAATGTAATCTTGGTGCGCTTATTCGGCAGCCAGCAGCAGCTTCTTTTCGCGCGCAGCACGCAGACGCTCGAAATCGTCACCGGCATGGTGCGAGGAGCGCGTGAGCGGGCTGGAAGCGACCATCAGGAAGCCCTTGGTGTAAGCCACGGTTTCGTAGGACTTGAACTCTTCCGGCGTGACGAAGCTCATCACCTGGTGATGCTTGCGCGTCGGCTGCAGATACTGGCCGATAGTCAGGAAGTCGACATCGGCGGTGCGCAGGTCGTCCATCAGCTGCAGCACTTCATTGCGCTCCTCGCCGAGGCCGACCATGATGCCCGACTTGGTGAACATCGTGGGATCGAGTTCCTTGACCCGCTGCAGCAGACGAACGGAATGGAAATAACGCGCGCCGGGGCGAACCTTCAGGTAGTTGCCGGGCACGGTTTCCAGATTGTGATTGAAGACGTCGGGCTTTGCGGCGACGACGCGCTCCAAGGCGCCCGGCTTCTTCAGGAAGTCCGGCGTCAGGATCTCGATCGTCGTTGCCGGCGAAGCGGCGCGGATCGCCCAGATCACCTTCTCGAAGTGCTCGGCGCCGCCGTCTTCCAGATCGTCGCGATCGACCGAGGTGATGACGACATGGCTGAGGCCCATCTCCTTGACGGCCTTGGCGACATTCTCCGGCTCGGCCATGTCGAGCGCATTCGGCTTGCCGGTCGCGACGTTGCAGAAGGCGCAGGCGCGGGTACAGATCTCGCCCATGATCATGAAGGTGGCGTGCTTCTTGTCCCAGCACTCGCCGATATTCGGGCAGCCAGCCTCCTCGCAGACGGTGACGAGCTTGTGCTCCTTCACGATCGAGCGGGTTTCGGCGTAACCCTTCGATGTCGGCGCCTTCACGCGGATCCAATCCGGCTTGCGCAGGACTTCGGTATCAGGCCGATGCGCCTTTTCCGGGTGTCGCACGCGCTTGGCGTCCGGGTTGATCGTGTCGAGAATGGTGACCATGAAACGTCTACTTTCCGCCGCTCAGATGCGGCCCTTCATCGCCGAGCGAATTTGGCGAGGAATATCAGAATGCATGCACCGATGAAACCGGTGATGAAAAAGCCGAGCCGGCCGCCGGGCACGCCGACATGCAGGGCCACCAGAAGCCCGGCAGCAACCACCGAGCCTGCGATACCGAGGATGATGTTAAGGATGACCCCATAACGCGCATCCATCAACTTGCCCGCGAGCCAGCCCGCAAGACCGCCGATGATGATCAGACCCAACCAACCCACGCTTTCCATCAAACCCTCGTTTCAGGCCTAGTGCTGAAGTGTCCTAGACGATCAATCTCGCCAAAAGCACCACGATGATCGCGCCGACGGTGGCATGGATGACCTCCACCACGAGCGCATTTTCAATACCGAGCGAAACCCCGAAATAATGGAACAGGAAACCGCCCACGAACGCTCCGATCACGCCGCTCACCAGGCAACCGATGAGCCCGCCGCCTCCAACGATCAGGCTCGCGAGAAACCCCGCGACCAGCCCGATGAGAAGAAAGACGATCCAACCTTGAGCAGCTATAGACATGTTGATTTCCTTTCCTGATTTCCACCCTTTGGATAAAGGGCATAGCAGGAAATTATCAAGCGTTCAGCACCCGGCCATAGGCATCCAGCACGGCTTCCTTCATCGTTTCCGAAACGGTCGGATGCGGGAAGATCGTGTGCATCAGTTCTTCTTCCGTCGTCTCCAGGTTCATGGCAACGACGAAGCCCTGGATGAGTTCGGTCACTTCGGCGCCGACCATATGCGCACCGAGGAGCTCGCCGGTCTTCTTGTCGAAGATGACCTTGCAGAGGCCCTGATCTTCGCCGAGCGCAATCGCCTTACCGTTGGCAACGAAGGAGAAGCGACCGACGCGGATGTCGCGGCCGAGTTCCTTGGCCTTGGCTTCAGTGAGGCCGACGGAAGCGACCTGCGGCTGGCAATAGGTGCAGCCGGGAACCTTGCTCTTGTCGGTCGGATGGACGTTCGGCAGGCCGGCGATCTTTTCGATGCAGACGACCCCTTCGTGCTCGGCCTTATGGGCGAGCATCGGCGGGCCGGCGACGTCGCCGATCGCATAGATGCCAGGAACATTCGTCTTGCCGTAGCCGTCGATGACCACGCAGCCGCGATCGGTCTTCACGCCCAGTGCTTCGAGGCCGAGGTTCTCGATATTGCCCTGAACGCCGACGGCGGAGATCATGCGGTCGGCAACGATCTGCTGAACCTTGCCGTCTTCGGTTTCGACATGGGCGGTGATCGAATTGGCGGCCTTGTCGACCTTCGTGACCTTCGCCTTGGTGAAGATCTTCAGGCCGCGCTTCTCGAGCTGCTTGCGGGCGATACCGGAGATTTCGGCGTCTTCGACGGGCATGATGGTCGGCATGACTTCGACGACGGTGACATCGACGCCCATCGAGCGATAGAAGCTTGCGAATTCGATGCCGATAGCACCAGAGCCCATCACGAGCAGCGACTTCGGCAGGAAGTCCGGCTTCAGCGCTTCGAAATAGGTCCAGATCAGCTTGCCGTCCGGCTCGATGCCCGGCAGCGCACGCGGGCGGGCGCCGGTCGCGACGATGATGTGCTTGGCGGTATAAGTGCCTTCGCCCCTGACGTTCTTCGGCAGCGGATGCTGCGGCTCGACGACGGGCTTTGTCGACTTGCCGACGACGATCTCGCCGGGCTTGGTGATCTTGGCTTCGCCCCAGATCACGTCGACCTTGTTCTTCTTCATCAGGAAGCCGACGCCCTGGTTGAGACGGGCGGAGACGCCGCGCGAGCGGGCGACCACTGCCTTCACATCCGCGCTTACCTTGCCTTCGAGAACGAGGCCGTAATCCTTCAGATGGTTGGAATGATCGAGAATTTCGGCTGAACGGAGCAGCGCCTTCGTGGGAATGCAGCCCCAGTTGAGGCAGATGCCGCCCAGATGCTCGCGCTCGACGATCGCGGTCTTCAGGCCAAGCTGGCCGGCGCGCACGGCGGCGACATAACCGCCCGGACCGGAGCCGATGATAATGACGTCGTAATTCTCAGCCATGTGTTTCCTGCCTTATTGCTGGCGGCGGGTCAGAGCCGGCGCCTTGAATTTATCAGAGACCGAGCATCATCCGCACGATCGGCTCGAGGCCGCGACCGAGCGCCCGGGTGTTTTCCGCATCGAGATGAACGCCATCAAGCGGCGTGGTGACGGCGACCGTATTGGCATCGAAGAAGCCGCATCCGAGTTCATCCGCCAGATCGCCATAGAGCGTCGCCAGCTTGCCCGATTCCTTGACTGCGCCGAGAAAGCTGGCCGCAAAGGCGGCATTGGCCGTCTCGGTGATCGCCGGCGGGGCGACGATGAGGATATCGGGCACCTCGTAGTCGAACCCCCAGGCATGATTGCGCACCAGCTGGACCAAGCGGCTGATGCCCTGCAGAGCGGCAAAGGCCGAACCGGCGACAACGGGCTTCATGTCATTGGTGCCAAGCATGATGATGACGAGATCGAGCGGATTGTGGCTCTGCAGGATCGTCGGCAGGATCCTCGCGCCGTTGCGATCGCAATCGGCGAGGTGATCGTCGAATGCAGTCGTGCGGCCGTTCAGCCCTTCCGGGATGATGCGTACCAGGTTGCCGAGCGCCTTTTGCAGCACGCTCGGCCACCGATCTTCATAGGCATGACGGCCGACCGTTTCGGCACTGTAGCCCCATGTCAACGAGTCGCCGTAACACAGAACAGTCTTGGTCATTCATGCCTCCGTGTCAGAACAAGGCTCAGACGAGCATCCCCATCGGATTTTCGATGTAGCCCTTGAAGGCTGCCAGAAGCTCGGCACCGAGCGCACCATCGACGGCACGATGGTCGGTCGACAGCGTGACGGTCATCACGTTGGCAATCACCATTTCGCCCTTCTTGACGATGACACGCTGCTCGCCAGCGCCGACGGCCAGGATGGTCGCATGCGGCGGGTTGACGACGGCGGCGAAGTTCTTGACGCCCATCATGCCCATGTTCGACACTGCAGTCGTACCGCCCTGATACTCCTCAGGCTTCAGCTTGCGCTCCTTGGCGCGCTTGCCGTAGTCCTTCATCTCGTTGGAGATGGTCGAGAGCGTCTTCTGCTCGGCGCTGCGGATGATCGGGGTGATGAGGCCGCCCGGAATGGAGACGGCAACGCCGACATCGGCATGCTTGTGCTTGACCATGGCGCTGTCCGTCCAGGAGACGTTGGCATCCGGAACGTCGCGCAGCGCCAGCGCCAGGGCCTTGATGACCATGTCGTTGACCGAGAGCTTGTAGGCCGGCACACCATCCTTCGACTTCGGCGCGGAATCGTTGAGCTGCGTGCGGAGAGCCAGCAGCGCGTCGAGCTCGCAATCGACCGAGACGTAGAAGTGCGGGATGGTCTGCTTGGATTCCTGCAAGCGCTTGGCGATGGTCTTGCGCATGCCGTCATGCGGCACGAGCTCGTAGGAGCCCTGCTCGAACAGCTTGAGGACGGCGTCTTCGGACATGCCCTTCGGCGCAGCCGGAGCGGCCGCAGCGATCGGCTGTGCAGCCGGTGCGGCAGCGGGAGCAGCCTTGGCGGTGCCGCCGGAAACCGCAGCTTCGATGTCCTTCTTGACCACGCGGCCATGCGGGCCGGTGCCGGAAACCGCCGTCACATCGATACCGGCTTCCTTGGCAAGACGGCGCGCGAGCGGCGAAGCGAAGGTGCGATGACCGTCGTTTGCTGCCGGAGCCGATGCAACGGGTGCAGGTGCAGGTGCAGCCGCAGGAGCCGAAACGCTTGCCGGAGCCGGAGCAGCCGCAGAGGCTGTTTCCGCCTTCGGAGCTTCCTTGGCAGCCGGAGCAGCACCGGCGCCAGCGCCGGAAGCTGCAGCCGCGACATCTTCGCCATCGGCGGCGAGCACGGCGATCAGGGCATTGACCTTCACGCCTTCGGTGCCGGCAGGAACGACGATCTTGGCGACGGTGCCTTCATCGACAGCCTCGACTTCCATCGTTGCCTTGTCAGTCTCGATCTCGGCAATGACATCGCCGGACTTGATCTTGTCGCCTTCCTTGACCAGCCACTTGGCGAGGTTACCCTCTTCCATGGTCGGCGAGAGGGCAGGCATGGTGATGTTGATAGGCATCGATGAGCCCTCCCCTTACTTGTAGCAAACGGCCTTCACCGCATCGACCACTTCAGCGACGCTCGGGAGCGCCAGCTTTTCGAGGTTGGCGGCGTAGGGCATGGGTACGTCCTTGCCAGCGATCGTCAGGATCGGCGCATCGAGATAATCGAAGGCCTGCTGCATGACGCGGGTGGCGATTTCCGTGCCGACGGAGGACTGCGGATAGCCTTCCTCGACGGTGACCAGGCGGCCGGTCTTCTTGACCGACTCGATGATCGTCGGAAGATCCATCGGGCGGATGGTGCGCAGGTCGATGAGTTCGACATCGATGCCCTGGGCTTCCAGCTCGGCGACGGCCTTGGTGGCATAGGTCATGCCGATACCGAAGGAGACGACCGTGACGTCCTTGCCTGGACGGTGGATGCGGGCCTTGCCAATCGGCAGAACGAAATTATCCAGCTTCGGCACATCGAAATGCTGACCGTAGAGGATTTCGTTCTCGAGGAAGATGACCGGATTCGGATCGCGGATCGCAGCCTTGAGCAGACCCTTGGCGTCAGCTGCCGTGTAAGGCATGACGACCTTGAGACCCGGAATGTGGCTGTACCAGGCTGCGTAGTCCTGGCTGTGCTGGGCACCGACGCGAGCCGCGGCGCCGTTCGGGCCGCGGAAAACGATCGGAGCGCCCATCTGGCCGCCGGACATATAGAGCGTCTTGGCGGCGGAGTTGATGATCTGGTCGATCGCCTGCATGGCGAAGTTGAAGGTCATGAACTCGACGATCGGGCGAAGGCCGGCCATTGCAGCGCCGACGCCGATACCGGCAAAGCCGTGCTCGGTGATCGGTGTGTCGATGACGCGACGTGCGCCGAACTCCTGCAGCAGGCCCTGGGTCACCTTGTAGGCACCCTGATATTCGGCAACTTCTTCACCCATGACGAAGACGTCCGGATTGGCGCGCATTTCTTCGGCCATGGCGTCGCGCAGTGCTTCGCGCACCGTCATCGACACCAGTTCCGTGCCAGCCGGGATTTCCGGATCAGCAGCAGCAGCGGCCTTCGGCTTAGCCGGAACCGGTGCAGCAGCCGGCGCCGGAGTGGCGGCAGGAGCTTCGGTCTTTGCCGGCTCGGCAGCGGGGGCAGCCTTGGCGGACGAAATGGCGTCGGCGGATTCGCCGTCCTGCAAGAGGATGGCGATCTTGGTGTTAACCTTGACGCCTTCGGTGCCGGCGTCGATCAGCAGTTTGCCGATCGTGCCTTCATCGACGGCTTCCACTTCCATGGTGGCCTTGTCGGTTTCGATTTCGGCAATGACGTCACCGGAAACGACCTTGTCGCCTTCCTTCTTGAGCCATTTCGAAAGGGTACCCTCTTCCATCGTCGGAGAAAGGGCGGGCATGAGAATATCGATGGGCATAATGTCCCTCCCCGATTTAGAGCAGAATGTCGGTGTAGAGCTCGGATGCATCCGGCTCCGGATCGTTCTGGGCAAAATCGGCGCTGTCTGCGACGATATCGCGGACATCCTTGTCGATATCCTTCAGATCGTCCTCGGTCGCCCAACCCTTTTCGAGCAGGCGAATACGGACCTGCTCGATCGGGTCGTGCTCGGAACGCATCTTCTGCACTTCGTCCTTGGAACGGTACTTCGCCGGGTCGGACATGGAGTGACCGCGGTAGCGGTAGGTCAGCATTTCCAGGATGATCGGGCCCTTGCCGGAGCGGCAATGCGCAACGGCTTCGTCAGCCGCAGCCTTGACGGCGCGGACGTCCATGCCGTCGACCTGGATGCCGGGAATGCCGAAGGATGCGCCGCGCTTGGAGAAATCGGCCTGAGCGGTGGCGCGAGCCGTCGACGTACCCATGGCGTAGCGATTGTTCTCGATCACGAAGATCACGGGCAGCTTCCAGAGCTGCGCCATGTTGAAGCTTTCGTAGACCTGACCCTGGTTGGCGGCACCATCACCGAAATAGGCAACACTGACATTGTCATTGCCGCGGTACCAGTTGGCAAAGCCGAGACCGGTGCCAAGGGAAACCTGTGCGCCGACGATGCCGTGGCCGCCGTAGAAGTTCTTTTCCTTGGAGAACATGTGCATGGAGCCACCCTTCCCTCGGGAATAGCCGCCCTGACGTCCGGTGAGCTCGGCCATGACGCCACGTGCGCTCATGCCGGTTGCCAGCATGTGGCCGTGGTCGCGATAGCCGGTGATGACCTGGTCGCCATCTTTCAGCGCCAGCTGCATGCCGACGACGACGGCTTCCTGGCCGATATAAAGGTGACAGAAGCCGCCGATGAAGCCCATGCCGTAAAGCTGGCCGGCCTTCTCTTCGAAGCGGCGGATCAGGAGCATCTCACGATAAGCCTTGAGCTCCGCATCACGATCGAAATCTGCGATCGGGCCGCCATTGGTTTCCTTGGCAGGTCTTGATGCTGTCTTACGGCTGGAAACGGTCGCGTTTTTTCGCGGCGCCATTCAACCCTCCCTGTGTGAGTAGCCTCGTTTTATGGTGAGGCGTAACATAGGGAAGATTACCCGCCACAGCAATGCTATAATTGCATGGCTCATATTCATTGCAAGTTATTGATATAACTCACAAAAACTCAATTAACCAGAATTCGGTTAATTGCGTCTATTTATTGAAGATGACGATCTCGTTGACTTTGGAATAGGTCAACTGGTAGCGCGCATATTGATCGAGCATATCCTTATCCAGGGAGCCGTCGCTCAACAGCGCAACCTCCTTTTCAAGGTGTTCGCGTTTGGCGACAAGATCAGCCAGCTCCTTGGCGCGATCGATGCGGCGCTGCTCGAAAACTTCGGTCGCCTTCAGGCCGTAGTCGCCATGAATGCAATGGTAACCGAAGTAGCTCACAAAAGCGATGGTGATGGCGGGAAGGATGAGACGGCCGAACCTTCTCTTCTTATGATACTTTGTCCACATACTCGCTCGAAACGCTCTGGCTTTACGCAATCTCCCCAAAGCCCACGCAGCCTCGAACAAGATCACATCAAATCAAACACCTAGAGCTAATTTAACTCGCAGAGATTAACCGTCCGTTGACTCTAACTGCGAGGACCAACAAAAAACCGCGCCCGAAGGCGCGGTTCGATCCAAGCGATAATTTGCCTCGGATCCGGATGGATCCGACAAATCAAATATCAGCCGCGCAGGATAGAGCGGCCGGCATATTTTGCCTGCGGGCCAAGCGCTTCCTCGATGCGGATGAGCTGGTTGTACTTGGCAAGACGGTCGGAACGCGACAGCGAGCCGGTCTTGATCTGGCCGCAGTTGGTGGCAACGGCGAGATCGGCGATCGTGGAATCCTCCGTTTCGCCGGAGCGGTGCGACATGACGGCCGTGTAGTTGGCCTTGTGCGCGGTTTCGACTGCGTCGAGGGTTTCGGTCAGTGAACCGATCTGGTTGACCTTGACGAGGATCGAGTTGGCAACGCCCATGCGGATGCCATCGCGCAGACGAGCGGAGTTGGTGACGAACAGGTCGTCGCCGACGAGCTGGGTCTTCTTGCCGATCAGGTCGGTCAGCGTCTTCCAGCCTTCCCAGTCGTCTTCAGCCATGCCGTCTTCGATCGAAACGATCGGGTACTTGGCCGCGAGTTCTGCAAGGTATTCAGCCATGGCGCCGGATTCCAGCGTGCGGCCTTCGCCTTCGAGAACGTACTTGCCGTCCTTGAAGAATTCGGTCGAGGCGCAATCGAGGCCGAGAGCGATTTCGTCACCCGGCTTGTAGCCGGCCTTCTCGATGGACTTCATGATGAAGTCGAGGGCTGCCGGAGCGCTGGAAAGGCCCGGTGCGAAACCGCCTTCGTCGCCGACGTTGGTGTTGTGACCCTGCGATGCCAGTTCTTTCTTCAGAACGTGGAAGACTTCCGAACCCATGCGGACGGCTTCGCGGATCGAGTCAGCGCCGATCGGCAGGATCATGAATTCCTGGAAGTCGATCGGGTTGTCGGCATGGGCGCCGCCGTTGATGATGTTCATCATCGGAACCGGCAGCAGACGGGCATGAGCGCCACCGACATAACGGTAGAGCGGCAGGTTGGCGCTCTGGGCAGCAGCCTTGGCGACGGCGAGCGAGACACCGAGAATGGCGTTTGCACCGAGACGCGACTTGTTCGGCGTGCCGTCAAGCTCGATCATGATGTTGTCGAGCTGGATCTGGTTTTCAGCGTCCATGCCGCCGATCGCGTCGAAGATTTCCGAATTGACGGCTTCGACGGCCTTCTCGACGCCCTTGCCATGATAGCGCTTGCCGCCATCGCGAAGCTCGACGGCTTCATGTGCGCCGGTCGACGCACCCGACGGAACCGCCGCGCGGCCCAAACTGCCATCTTCGAGGTAGACATCGACTTCGACAGTCGGATTGCCACGGCTGTCGAGAATCTCGCGGGCGATAATGTCGGTGATTGCGGTCATGATAGCTTCCTGCTCGCTGGTTTATAAATCGATTTAAATCGTCTTAATCGAAGGCGCGGAAATTACAATGGCGATCCGCGCCGCGATTTGGCACTCCTGCAGGCCCGTAACGCAAGTTCATGTCAGCCTGTTGAATGCCGGCTACGTTTCAGGCCTTGGCGATAGCGTCGAAGGCCAGCAGCTTTTCCAGAAGCCGCGGCATATCCTTGAGATAGACCATGTTCGGGCCGTCGGACGGCGCATTGTCCGGGTCCTCATGTGTCTCGACGAAGAGACCGGCGACACCAACAGCGACCGCGGCGCGGGCCAGCGTCTCGACGAAGCGGCGGTCGCCGCCGGTCGAACCGCCCTGTCCGCCTGGCTGCTGCACGGAATGGGTCGCATCGAAGATGACGGGCGCGCCCATCGCTGCCATGATCGGCAGCGAGCGCATATCCGAGACCAACGTATTATAGCCGAAGGAGGCGCCGCGCTCGCACAGAAGGATGTTCGGATTGCCGCTTTCGTTCAGCTTGGCAAGCACGTTCTTCATATCCCATGGCGCCAAGAACTGGCCTTTCTTGACGTTGACCACGCGGCCGGTCTTGGCGGCGGCGACCAAAAGGTCTGTCTGGCGCGACAGGAAAGCCGGGATCTGCAGGATATCGACCGTCTTGGAAACGATGGCGCACTGCTCTTCCGTGTGGATATCGGTCAGAACCGGAAAGCCATATTCCTTCTTCAGATCTTCAAAGACTTCCAGCGCCTTTTCCAGGCCGATGCCGCGCTTACCTGATAGCGATGTGCGATTGGCCTTGTCGAAGGATGATTTGTAGACGAGGCCGATGCCGAGCTTGCCGCAGAGTTCCTTGAGCACGCCGGCAATCATAAAGGCATGATCGCGGCTTTCCATCTGGCAGGGGCCGGCAATCAGCGAGAGCTTCGCGCTGTTGGAAAAGAGGACCTTGGAGGCTCCTTCGCCGACGGTCACTTCGGAATTCGTGCTCATACTATCTCCTCGAAGGCGAACAACGCGCCCTCACCGGGCGCCAGTCTTGCCAATATACGATTGTTCTTACGCGTATAGGTGACGCCGTTAGCAGTGAAATGCGACGATGTCACGGAAAGATCGCGCGTTTTGAAAAGGATTGCCCGCGCCCTGAGGCCCGGATCATTCGTGCGGACAGGCAGATCATAGAACGCCTCCATGCCTTCCGGCGTCAAAATCTCCAGATCGGCATTGGCGGCCCTGATCGTCAGACCAAAGGAATGCTCCATAATACGCGGCCCGCCGACAACCTCCTCGAAGAAGCCGCGATAAGCGGTCGGCTTCAGCGCGCAAAGCGCTACCCGCGCGATACCAGTCACGCCGTTTTCGTGACGCTCGAGCACGCTGCGGTCGGCCGGCAACGGATTGATGCGCTGACAGCAAAAAGTGAGAAAATCCGGCGCGCGCAGATCGGCACCGAAGGCTAGACGAAAGCCGGCCATGGTTTCCGTTCCGTCTGGCATCTTCATCGGACGGGAGAAATCCAGTATTCGCCCCGCCGAAATAGCAGCTGCTTTGAAACGCTTATCATCTGCCACCGCATCATCCGTACCGAATACCACGGCCGAGAAGCCATCCTCCCCCACTCGGAAACGATAAGCCTGGTCGCGCGCGACGAAAACATTCCCATCCATAATGCTCTTTTCGCATTGCTCCGGAGATGCGACGCCCAGAGGTTCGAGATAGGTTTTATCGGCAAAGAAGACGCAGGCATTCTGCGTGCCAAAGGGATGGCGCGCATCCGGAGCTACCGTGAAACCGAGCTTGCCGAGACGTTCGCGCGCCAGAGCGATGTTGACGGTCGGCAGCACGAGATGATCCAGCGGATGCGGAGACGAAATCATGGCTTCTCCTGTTTGCTTGCGGACGCAGATTTGCGCTCATCCCCGGCGCAATTCAAGATGGAAGCGTGGAACACCGGCAGCACACGACACAGACCGAAGGCAATCTCGCAAACGTGATTGCTGATTCTCTCCCATAGCCGGCTTATGCAGCAACGCGGCGCATTCATCAAAATCTTCGGCACACCTGCTGAACGTCAAAGCCCTGGAAGCGAGTAAAGCGGCATTTCTCATATTTTTCCATGGGTTAACGTAGCTAAGGCGCCCCGATGTTCCGAGCCGATCCATTCGCAAATGGTAATTATTTAACTGACCCCACAAGGCTTTACCGAAATTTAAGCACTTGCGGAACACATATGGAACATATAGTGTCCGTTCTGGATTTGTTTCACAGCTTTTCTTGATTCTGGGGTTCCAAGACGATGTTGACGCGCAAGCAGCAGGAACTGCTTCTCTTCATTCACGAACGCATGAAGGAATCCGGTGTGCCGCCATCTTTCGACGAGATGAAGGATGCACTGGATTTGGCATCCAAATCCGGTATCCATCGTCTGATCACGGCGCTGGAGGAGCGCGGCTTCATCCGCCGGCTGCCGAACCGGGCCAGAGCGCTCGAAGTGATCAAGCTTCCCGATGCCTATAATCCAAGTTTGCAACCTCGCCGCGGTTTCTCGCCGAGCGTCATCGAAGGCAGCCTCGGCAAGCCACAGCCCGTCGCACCGCCCGCTCAGCCGAAGGTGGCAAATGACGATCACAACGGCTCGGCGTCCGTGCCCGTGATGGGCCGCATCGCAGCCGGCGTTCCGATCTCGGCCATCCAGAACAATACGCACGACATTACCGTTCCCGCCGACATGCTCGGATCCGGCGAACATTATGCGCTTGAAGTTCGCGGGGATTCGATGATCGACGCCGGAATTTTCGACGGCGATACGGTCATTATCCGCAATTCGACGACTGCCAATCCCGGCGATATCGTCGTTGCACTCGTCGACGATGAAGAAGCTACGCTGAAGCGCTTCCGTCGCAAGGGTGCCTCGATTGCGCTGGAAGCCGCAAACCCTGCCTATGAAACCCGCATCTTCGGGCCGGACCGCGTCAAGGTTCAGGGCAAGCTCGTTGGCCTCATTCGTCGCTATCATTGACCGGTGAATTGTCGACGACGGGTGACGCTGGCACAATTGGCGTGTCGAATTTGCCGGTGCGCCAATCATAAGTTCGATGCATGGTCCATGGCCGTTGCGGGTTTTCGAATGCGGCTGATATAACGGGCTTGTCTGCGGCAAGTGCCATTTCGATAGAGCCGGTTTTGCGCAATGTCGCACCGGTTATGAGCATTGCTCCGGAACGGCAATGGTCCAGCCGCAGCCGGATTGGCGTCACGACAAAATTCCCTGTGTCGCAAGCCGGGGACAAGTAAGCTGCATTTTCGATGGTGACCAATATCGAGCCGTTTTCTAGCATGGCTACGCACCATGCTCCCTTCTGGCAGGCAAAGCTTCCCTGCATGGTGCGATCCAGGGCTTCCGCCATTGCGGTGCGGACCGCCTTCTGCTCTTCGTTACTTAGTCGTCTATGCCGATCCGTCTTGCTGATCTGCGGAAGCCGGTTGTCGGCCGCAAGCATGGTCGGCGGTTGATGTTCGGCCGCGACGAGCGCTTTCTGCCATTGCTCGAAGATGAAGGCCTGCGGTCTCTCGCGATTGGTGGCGAGGATATCGTCCTGGCGCAGGGCAACGAGAATGCCATCTTCCGAGATCATCAGATCCGGCTTCGGTACGCCGGAGCCGAACGCGGCCACGCCGACAGATGACAGCAGCAGCAACAGGCCCAGATGGCGAAGCCGGGTCCGCAGCATGCTCATGATCAGGAAGCCAGCGATGAAAGTGGGCATCAGCCAGCCGGGCTGGCGTCCGAAGGTAATATCGCCTCCCCACCCCGCCACCGTTTTCGCGATGACGATCACAAGCTCCAATCCCTCACCGGTGACTTTCCAGAACGGTCCATCGATTCCGAAAGGCATCAGCAGCATCGCCATCATACCGAAGGGCATGACGATGAAAGAGACGACGGGCATGGCCGCCAGGTTGGCAGCAAGTCCATATGTCGCCAACCGGTGAAAGTGCTCGATCGAGAAAATGGCCGTCGACGCACCACCGATGAACGAGGTCGACATCACGCCTCCAAAGAAGCGCGTGACGAACAGTAGCGGACTTAACAGACGGATGCGCGGCAGGATGTTTTCGCGATGCCGCCGTCGTTTCCAGAGCGAATAGCCTGATACCAGCGCCAGCGTAGCGGCATAAGACATCTGGAAACTCGGACCGAGTACCTGAGAGGGCGACAAGACTAGGATGACGATGGCTGAAAGCGCCACATTGCGCAGGCTGAGCGACGGTCTGTCGAAAAGAACGGCTACCAGCATGATCGCCATCATGATGAAGGCGCGCTCGGCGGAGACGCCGAAGCCGGAGATGAGGTAGTAGGCCGTTACAGTGAGAAGCGCGCCGAGGGCTGCGAACTTCTTGGTCGGCCAAGCCTGCGCGACACCGGGAAACAAGCTGAACAGATAACGCAGGCCGACATAGAAAATGCCGGCCGACAGCGCCATGTTGAGGCCGGAAATTGCGATGATGTGGGTCAGGCCGGCAATTCTTAGGGCTTCGGTCGTATCCTTCGAGATTGCGCGTCTCTCATCGGTGACAAGCGCCGCTGCAAAGGCCCCGGTATCTCCGGGCAAGGTTTGCCTGATCCGGTCGCCTATGCTGTTGCGCAGGCTGGCGAGCCAGATATCGGCGGCGTCCAATAACGAGCCAGCAGCATTATCACCGGCCGGAGACAATAATTTCGGCGTTCCGTAGGCAAAGCCGTTCGCACCGATGCCGTTGAAATAAGAGCTGAAGGCAAAATCATTGAGGCCAAGCAAGGCCGGCCCGGCCGGCGGCGTCAACCGCGCCCTGCCCTGGATACGATCACCGAGATCGAACGGCTCCGCCTGCTTACGCACGAAGATCGTAACCCGCTGCGGCGTGCGGCGAATAGAAGGCTTTTCCGTTGCCTCGACGCGGACGACGTAGCGCCAGCGTCCATTGTCATAGGATTCCCGTCGCTCGATCTGCCCGGTCACGGTGGTCGTCACGGCCGAATCGAGCATGACGGTGGAAACCCGCCAGCTTTCCCACTGCGCGAGCGCCATGCCTAGGCAAATGAGCATGCCGGCGAAAAGTGTGTGATGAAGCACTCTGCCCGCATCGCGCTTTATCGAAAAAACCAAAGCAAATAGAATGAGACCTGCGAGAACCGCCTGCGGGGGTGGGTCAGCTTGCGCCTCGAACCAGATAATCGCGCCCAAACCCATGTAGATCGGCGCGAAAAGAACAGCACGGCCATGAGCCGCCTCCTCCGCAATCAAGCCGAGGACAGCGGTTCCAAGACGCTTTGGAACACGCAGGAAACGCGACGTCAGCGGCGCGTGATCCTGTGTTCGTTCCCGTTGTCGCGCTTTGCCGTGAAGGGTAATCGTCGCGGAGAAGGCGCGAGGTTGCGGGGACGCGATAACGTCCCTACTCTCTTCCTGCTGGTCGGATGCCTCCAAATTAGGCACTCGCTGACTGCCCCCGCGCAAATTACAGCTTCTGCGCGATTTGTGCCGTCACCACACAGTGAATTCAACTGAAATCGGCGGGAACAAAGCTCAATCGAGCCTGTTTCCCGGCATAGCATAGGGAAAGGCGCTTCTGCAGTGCCCAAAAGTTGATACTGCATTGCACAATTCAGCGTTAGGATAACTTGGCATTAGGCTCTGGATCATATAGCTAGTCGGTAGTCGCTTAACCTTTTGGCGCTTTTTATGGCGTCAATCCCGCCAAATCTTGGAGGATCAGCATGACGGAACAAAGCGCGAAACTAACTTGGGGTGAAAAGACGGTGGATCTGCCGGTTAAGACCGGAACCATCGGCCCGAGTGTCATTGATATTGGTGCCCTTTATAAGAACACCTCCACTTTCACTTACGATCCTGGTTTCACCTCTACCGCATCGTGCGAGTCGAGCATCACCTATATCGATGGCGACGAAGGCGTTCTGCTGCACCGCGGCTATCCGATCGATCAGCTGGCCGAACACGGCGATTTCCTGGAAGTCTGCTACCTCCTTCTTTACGGCGAACTGCCGACGGCAGCGCAGAAGAAGGACTTCGACTATCGCGTGACCCACCATACGATGGTGCATGAGCAGATGTCGCGCTTTTTCACCGGCTTCCGCCGTGACGCGCATCCGATGGCCGTCATGTGCGGCTGTGTCGGCGCGCTCTCCGCCTTCTATCACGATTCGACCGACATCACCGATCCGCACCAGCGCATGGTCGCAAGCCTGCGCATGATCGCCAAGATGCCGACGCTGGCCGCCATGGCCTACAAGTACCATATCGGCCAGCCCTTCGTTTACCCGAAGAACGACCTCGACTATGCGTCGAACTTCCTGCGTATGTGCTTTGCCGTTCCGTGCGAAGACTATGTCGTCAACCCAGTGCTTGCGCGCGCCATGGATCGCATCTTCATCCTGCATGCCGATCACGAGCAGAACGCTTCCACGTCGACGGTTCGTCTGGCAGGCTCTTCCGGTGCCAATCCGTTCGCCTGTATCGCCGCAGGCATCGCCTGCCTCTGGGGACCGGCTCATGGCGGCGCCAACGAAGCGGCTCTGAACATGCTGAACGAAATCGGCACGGTCGACCGCATTCCGGAATTCATCGCTCGCGCCAAGGACAAGAACGATCCGTTCCGCCTGATGGGCTTCGGCCACCGCGTCTACAAGAACTATGACCCGCGCGCCAAGATCATGCAAAAGACGGCGCACGAGGTTCTCGGCGAACTCGGCATCAAGGACGATCCGCTGCTCGACATCGCGATCGAACTGGAGCGCATCGCTCTGACCGATGAATACTTCATCGAAAAGAAGCTGTATCCGAACGTCGATTTCTATTCCGGCATCACGCTGAAGGCTCTCGGCTTCCCCACGACCATGTTTACGGTTCTCTTCGCTCTTGCCCGCACCGTCGGCTGGATCGCTCAGTGGAACGAAATGATCGAGGATCCGCATCAGCGCATCGGCCGTCCGCGCCAGCTCTATACCGGCGCTCCGCTGCGCGAATATGTACCTGTTTCCAAGCGCTAAGCTTCGGTATTGAAACAAAAAAACCGGTCAGAGATGACCGGTTTTTTTATGGGCTAGAACGTCCAGAACAATCTGCGCCGCCTTATCACCGGGCGGCTCCTTGGTCTGCATTCGCTCCCAGACCAGATCGTAACCCGCCAACATCGCCGCACGCTCCGGCGTCTCGCTCGCCAGCCGCTCCATATAGCGGGCCAACATTCCCGGCCGCAGAACATCATTGATGAGCTCCGGCAGTACAGCATAGTCGGCTATGAGGTTCGGCAAGGCGGCCGTCCAGATCTTGATCCGCGACAGCACGAATTTCGCCAGCCACTCGGTCTTATAGGTCGAAACTACGGGAACGCCGGCTAGGCCCAATTCCAGGATCACGGTTCCGGAGGCTGCCATGGCAGCATCGGCCTCGGCAAAGGCGCTCCACTTGGCACCCTGCCCGACAAATATATCCGGCTTGACCTGCCATTTTTCCGTCAGCGAGCGAACCAGCGCCTCCTGTTTCGGCACTGTCGGCAGCAGAAAACGAAGATTGCTATTTCTCCGGCTAAGTTCTTCGATAGCCTGCTCAAAAACCGGGAGCAGCTGCCGAATCTCCGATGCACGCGATCCGGGCAGAAGCAAGATCCTCTTTTGCGCATCGGGGACTGCCAAACCGCGCAAGGCGCGCTGACGGCGAGTTTCCAGCAGATTAGCATCGACCGTCAGGCGGTGGCCGACATAGGTGGTTGCCGGGCCGCCCAGGCGCTCCATAGCAGCAGGCTCGAAGGGCAATACGGCCAACACATGGTCGACATAGGCGAGCATCTTCTGCGCGCGATATTCCTTCCATGCCCAGACACTGGGGCAGACGTAATCAATGATTGGCAGATCGGGCAGCACCTTGCGCACCCGTTTGGCAACGCGATGCGTAAAATCGGGGCTATCGATGATCACAAGCACATCCGGCTTTGCAGCAATGATCGCATCTGCCGTCTGCCGGATGCGGGCCAGTAGCTTTGGCAGGCGCTTGATGACCTGAATGAAGCCCATGATCGAGAGCTCGGAGTAATCGAAGAGCGAGCGCAGACCTTGTGCCTCCAACGCCTCGCCGCCGACACCTATCAGCTCGACCGGACCATTATGGCGCTTCAAGGCTGCGACCAGATCGCCACCCAGCAGATCGCCGGAGACTTCTCCGGCAACGACGGCAAGCTTCAAAGGCGCGCTGCTCACATGAAGCCCTCCGCGCTGAGGCCACGATCAATGCCGCAGACAAAAATGCCGGCCTCGTCGGCAGCAGCAATGACAGCCTGACGGTCGAGGATCAAAGCCCTGCCAGCTTCGATAGCGACACCAGCCAGCCCTGCCTTCTTGGCATTCAATACTGTAGATACGCCGATCGATGGCAAGTCGGCGCGGATATCCTGCTGCGGCTTGCAGAGCTTGACGAGCACGCCGCGCCGACGGGTGGAAATGCGCCCAGCTGCGCGCAGCTCGGCAACCCGTTCGATCATCTTGTCCGTGCCTTCGGCGCCTTCGAGCGCGACGACACGGCCGCCGACGCTGACCGCGCCCTGGCCGACATCCAAAAGCCCCAGTGCATCCGCGGCCTTTGCGCCCTGGGCGATGTCACGCAGATCCTCTTCCACCGGCGAGATTTTTCCAAGTGGCCCCGTCGTCGCCAACAGATCCGGGGCAATTTCATGCGCACCCACGACGCGAACGCCGCCGGCTTCGATCAGGCGAATAACCATCTGAAGGACGGCATTGTCGCCGCCCGAAAGAAGAGTTCGGATGGTCGAGGGCAATTCCCTGATGACGCGCCAAGTAGGATGCACCTGCCGCCAGGAGGGGCGTCGCGCCACGCCGCCAGACATGACGACGCGGTCGACGCCATGTCGGCGGAACATCGCTTCGAGACCGGCAAAGTTGCCGACACCAAGATTGGCATGATCGAATGCGGACCAATCACGATCCGCCTCGTCGGTCAAAGCGATGATGACGGGGTTTTCACCGGCCTGCCGGGCGGCGTCAGCGACGTAAACCGGCAAAAGGCCGCTACCTGCGATGATCGCCAGCCTGCCCTTTTCGTTTTGGCCGGTCGAAACCACCTCAGGCCTTGCCGCGATTGGGCGACGACAGCGCGCGATCGCTATCGGCAGCGATGAAATCGAGAATTTCCATCGCTTCCTTGCAATCGGCATATTCATCACGGATGGCGGCTGCATTATCGCGAACCGAACCTTCGGCCTCGAAGATGCTCTTGTAAGCGCGTCGAACCCGATGAATGACAGCGCGATCTATGCCCGCGCGCGTCATGCCGACGACATTCAGCCCGGAAAGCACGCCCGGATTTCCGTTCAGCATGCCATAAGGAATGACATCGTAGCTCGCGGCCGTAAGACCCCCGATGAAGGCCTGGCGGCCAATCCGGGTGAACTGGTGCACCGCGCAGCCGCCGCCGAGAATGGCGCGATCCTCGATGGTAACATGTCCAGCCAGCATGACGTTATTCGACATGATGACATTATTGCCGACGCGGCAGTCGTGAGCGACATGCGAGTTGGCAAGAAAAAGGTTGTTGTTGCCGACGATCGTCCTGCCGCCGTAATCGGCCGTACCGGTATTGATCGTCACGCCTTCGCGGATCGTGCAGTTCTCGCCGACATCCAGCGTCGTTTCCTCACCATGATGATGAACGCTCTGCGGATCACCACCGACAACGGCCATCGGAAAAATCTTCGTTCCCTTGCCGATTGTCGTGCGACCGGTCACGACGGCATTATTGAGCAACTGAATATCGTCATGCAGCACGACCTTTGGACCGATATAGCAGAACGGGCCGACAACAACATTTTCGCCGACGACCGCGCCGTCTTCGACAACCGCCAGCTTATGAATGCGGGCGCTCTTTGCGATGCTGCTCATGCCTGTTCCTGATCCTTCCGTACGATCATCGCACCGATATCGGCCTCGGCCACGAGAGAACCGTCGACCTTGGCATCGCAATGGAACTTCCAGATGGTTCCACGCTGCTTCTGCTTGACGACGTGGAATTCAACACGGTCGCCCGGGACAACCGGTCTGCGGAAGCGGGCGTTGTCGATCGTCATGAAGTAAACGAGGTTGCCGCCAATGCCGTCCTTGCGGGCGCAGATCGCACCGGCAGTCTGCGCCATACCTTCGATGAGCAATACGCCCGGCATGATCGGCGATCCCGGAAAGTGCCCAGTGAATTGCGGTTCGTTGGCCGTTACATTCTTGATGCCGATCGCGGAATTATCGCTGTCGATCTCAATGATCTTGTCGACCATCAAGAAGGGATAGCGATGCGGCAAAAGCTTCATAATTTCCAGAACGTCAGCCGACGACAACGACGCCTTGGCTTCCTCAGTCATGCTCCGCACTCCCGTCTTTCTTGTCTCTGGCTCCTGACCGCTTCGCGATCTCCGCCGATTCCCTTAGAAAATCCCATAGCGGCCGTGCAGGAAGACCCGCATAGCGCTCACCCGCCGGGATGCTGTTCATCACGCCGCTCTTGGCACCGATCTGTACGCCGTCGCCGATGTGAATATGCCCGTTGAGGCCTGCCTGCCCGCCGATCTGTACGCCATCGCCAATCACCGTGCTGCCGGCAATGCCGACCTGGCTGACGATTGCACAATGGCGACCGATGCGGACGTTATGTCCGATCTGAACTTGGTTGTCGATCTTCGTGCCTTCGCCGATCACGGTATCATCCATGGTGCCGCGATCGATCGTCGTATTGGCGCCGATCTCGACATTGTCCTGGATGATGACGCGGCCGATCTGCACGATCTTGACCATGCCGCGCGGTCCCGGCGCATAGCCAAAACCGTCTTGACCGATGCGCGTGCCATTGTGGACGATGACGCCATTGCCGAGATAGGCGCAGAGCACGCTCGCCCCGCCTCCGATGCTGCAATTGCGCCCGATTTTAACACCCGGCCCGATGAGGGCGTTAGGGCCGATATAGGTCCCCTCGCCGATCTCCGCGCCAGGGCCGATGATCGCACCCGGCTCGATGCCGACATCGGTCTCCAGCTTAGCGGTCGCGTCGATCATCGCAGCGGGCGAAATCGTCGCCGGATTCGCGGTGAACATAACCGGGCGCATGGCTTGCGGATGCAGCAACGCGCCGGCAATAGCGAAATCCGTATGCGGCTTCTTCGACAGAAGTACCGGGATATGATCGGGAACGAAAGATTTCAGCGCCGGAAGGCAAATGATCGCCGAAGCCTTGCAGGTCTCCAGCTCAGCGCGATTCTTTCGGGAAAGGATATAACAAACGTCACCTTCGCCTGCCCGATAGACGGGAGCGATAGATCTGATGACGACCTCCGAAGAGGCCGCATCAGCCAGTTCCGCCCCAAGATGCTCAGCCAGTTGTTTCAAGCTGACGCCACCATGGGACGGGAAAAAACCAGTATGTTCCATAAGCACAGCTCCAGAACGGTGTTCAAGCCCGCAGTTCTGGACTGCCGATATCAGAACTGGTTGGCGATGCCAAACCGGAAATTCTCAGTCTTGTCGTAATCTTCCTTCAAGACCGGCACGGCGTAGTCAACGCGGATGACACCGAACGGCGACGACCAGATCAGACCGGCACCGAGCGATGCACGGATCGAGTTGTCGTTGTGAAGCGTATCGCCGAAGAGATTCGCCTTGTTGCCGTAGAGCGTGCCCGCATCGGCGAAGGCTGCGATGCGCAGACCGATATCCTGGGGAACGCCAGGCATCGGCATGCTCGCTTCAGCCGAAGCGGTGAAGTAGGTCGTACCACCGAGCGGATCGCCATGTGACGAACGCGGACCGATACCAGCATTCTCGAAGCCGCGGATTTCACGGCCGCCGAGCGTGAACTGATCGAAGACGTTCAGCTTGCCATTCGTCGGCATCACGTAGCCGGCGCCCACCGTCAGCGAGCCGATGATATCGGCTTCGTCGCTGATCATCTGGTAGTAACGAGCCTTACCACTCAGCTTATAGAAGTCGGAGTCGCCGCCGAGACCTGCAAATTCATGCGTGAACTTGGCGATGATGCCTTCACGCGGAAGGTTCTGATCGTCCAGCGTGTTGTAGGTGAAGGTCTGCGAAACCGTCGACTGCACCCACGGACCGTTCTCGACAAGATTGAGATACGGAGCCGAAAGATTGTTCTGCCAATCGTTCGTGCCGTCGTAGGTCAGGCGCTTGTAGTTGTAGCGCAGGGTCGTCGCCAGGTTCTCGGTGATCGGCGCGGTGACGCGCAGCGAGAAACCTTCTTCCGAATAATCATAGTAATCGTCGCTCGACGTCTGATTCTTGAAGATATCGAAACCGGCAGCCAGACGATAACCGAGGAAATAAGGCTCGGTGAACGAGATGTTGTAGGTACGATTACCTTCCGTACCAGCACCTGCGGCGAGACGGATGTACTGGCCGCGACCGAGGAAGTTCTTTTCTTCGACCGAAGCTTCCAGAAGCAGACCGCCATTGTTGCCGACGGCGTAACCGGCGCCGATACCGAACGAACCGGTCGGCTGATCTTCAACATTGACGATAACGACTACACGGTCCGGGGCGCTGCCCTGAGCCGTCGAGATATCGACCTTGGTGAAGTAGCCGAGCGCATCGAGGCGGCGCTTGGCGCGCGTGATCATTTCCTGGTTGAAGGCATCGCCTTCGTTCAGGTCGAACTCGCGGCGAATGACGTAGTCGCGGGTGCGGGTGTTGCCGCGGATTTCAATGCGCTCGACATAGGCGCGCTCGCCCTGGTCCACCAAATATTCGATGCCGATCGTATGACCGGACAGATCGCGGTTGCCACGCGGCGTGATGCGGGCGAACGGATAGCCGGCAGCCGCGACGCGCTTGGAAATGTTCTCGATCGAAGTCTGAATATCCTTGGCGCTGTAGACATCGCCCTTGTGGGTGATGACAAGACCCTTCAGCTCGTCGGCATTGATGCCGTCAACGGTCGAGATGACGTTGATGTCGCCGTAGGTGTAGCGCGGACCTTCGTCGACGTTGAAGTTCAGCGTGTATTCGTTGCTCTGCTCGTTCAGCGTCGCATCGGCGCTGACGACGCGGAAGTCGGCATAACCGTGATTGTAGTAGAACTGACGCAGCTGATCCTGATCGCCCTGCAGACGCTCGGGGCTGTAGACGTCCTTGCGCGTCAGGAACGACAGGAAGTTGCTCTTCTTCGTGCCGATGACCGAAGCAAGGCGACCGCTGCCATAGGCCTGGTTGCCCGAGAAATTGATCTTGTCGATCTTGGTGCGCTCGCCCTCATTGATGACGAAGGCCACATTCAGACGGCCCGGCGCGACCTCGGCGGTCTGCGTCGTCACCTGCACATCGTTACGACCGATGGATGCATAGGCATCCTTGATGGTCTTCACGTCAGCCTGAACGGTCGCCTCGTTATACGGGCCAGCAGCGTGCGTCTGAACAATGCCCTGAAGCTTGTCGTCCTTGATCTTGCGGTTGCCGTTGAAGACTACCGCGTTGATGAGCTTGTTTTCACTGACCGATACAACCAGCGTGCTACCCGAAACGGTAATGTGGACATCGGAGAAATATCCGGTGGCATAGAGCTGCTTCACCGAAGCATCAATGTCACTGGCGGAGAAGCTCTTGCCGGGCTTGATCGTGATATTATCCCGGACGGCCGTCTCGCCGACGCGCCCAGCACCGCGAACGTCAACCCGCTGAATAACAGCTGCTTCAGCGACAGAAGCAGAGGCAAGGGTGATCACACCAGCGCCCGACGCAACAACACCTGCAGACAGCGCTACCGCCGACACTGCGTTCAAAAATTTTGAACCAGCCTTCATTTCACTTCTTACCTTTTTTCAATCGTCCCCAGCCCCGAGCGAACCCGATTCCGGCCACGTGTGTCGTTTTACCCGCTTTTGACATACAAGCAAGGGAGCACGTTAATTTCTGTTTACTTCATTTCAAAGCGTGGCCCATTCGCCACTACGGCTTTGAAACATCGTAAATAAATCGTAATTTTCCTCTCGTCGCCCCACTAGCCTATTCTGGAACTAATATCGTTCCAGGTCGCAAACACCATGAGCGAGAGCACCATCGCAAATCCAATCCGGAAAGCGATATCCTGCGCCCGTGCACCCAAAGGTTTTCCCCTTACGGCTTCAATCGCATAGAACATCAGATGCCCGCCATCAAGTACCGGGACCGGCATCAAATTTAATAACCCTATTGAAACAGAAAGTATGGCGGCGAATTGGAGCACTGCTGCAAAACCCAGGGTTGCCATCTGCCCCGAGAGTTGTGCAACCCGAATCGGCCCGCCAAGCTGATCGGCCTTCATGTAACCGCCAATGACGTTGCCGATATATTCGAAGGTGCCGGAAACGATGCTGCCGGTCTGTTTCACACCTTCGGTAAGAGCCTGCAGCGGCCCGTAAGCCTCGTAACGCAGCCTGATCGGCTTCTGACCATCGCTGATGCCGATCGTGGCAATCTCCGTCCGTGCGCCGAAGACATCGGTCTCCTCCGACTTTCTCGGCGTCACCGTTACGTCGCGGGTCTGGCCATTGCGCTCGATCGACAGCGCCATGGGCTTGTCGGCATGAGCAGCCGCATAACGCTGCACTTCGCCGATGGAACCGATCTCTCGTCCATCCACAGAAAGAATGCGGTCACCAAGTTGCAAGCCCGCCGTTTGCGCGGGACTGTCGGAACCGATCGATGCAATCAGGGGATCGATCGGCGCAATGCCGATGCTGCCGACATCCTTCTGGTTTCCGGATACGTCCGTATCCGCCAATGTCGCGGTCACGATCGGCAAATCGCGGATCACGCCATTGCGCTGGATGGTCAGCACGATGCTCTTGCCGGGGCGCTCGGCGATATAGCGGCCGATATCGTAATAAGTCGCGGCATTATTGCCATCGACGGCAATCAGGCGGTCTCCCGCTTGCATACCGGCCTTTGCCGCAGGCCCGGCCGGTTCCACCGCAGTCACCACAGGATCGACGAGCGCGATACCGATACGGCCCATTTCCATCTTGTTGCCAAACTGATCGGTGTCCTCGACCAGTTTCGGAACGATCCGGAAATCGCGATTCTGGCCATCCCGGTCGACGGTCAGTACGATAGTGCGGCCCGGGCGCAGGCCGACATAGCGCTGCACTTCATCGAAAGTCGTCACCTTGTTGCCATCGACGGCGATCAGGCGGTCACCTGGCTCGATGCCGGCCTCCGCGGCCGCGCCGTCACGCGTCACCATGGCAACAACGGGATCGGCGACCGTACGGCCGTAAACGCTGAAAAGGACTGCGAAGATCACAATGGCGAGGAGGAAATTGGCGATCGGGCCTGCGGCCACGGTTGCAGCCCGCTTCCAGAGCTTGGCGCCGGCGAAGGATTGGGCGCGCTCCTCCTCCGTCATGGCGGAGAGCTGATCCACATCGGTCTTGCTGGAGGCATCCTCGTCGCCGAAGAATCGCACATAGCCGCCGAGCGGAATGAGGGAAAGCTTCCAGCGCGTGCCGTGTCTGTCGGTAAATCCGGCAATCTCCGGCCCGAAGCCGATCGAAAAAGCCATGATGCGGATGCCGGACCAACGGCCGACCAGATAATGGCCCATCTCGTGCACAAAAACGAGCAATGACAGCACAAAGACAAATGTGATGACATTGTTCGTCAAGAAACCGATGAAGCCAGCCGCGCTACCCATGCAACGATCCTGTTCGTATTAGAGCGGTTCAGCTTTCACGGAAGCTCCGAACCGTTCCATCTTTCTGTTTTCTCGCAATTCCGGACGGAGAACCGCTGCGCACTTTTCCTCGAATTGCTCCAGTATCAGACCCCGAGCAGAACGCCGCCCAATGAAAAGGTCTCGCCGCTCATTGTCAGCGTTATTACGATAGCCAACAAAAACGCTGCAAAACAAGCAAAAATTAGTCCATCGACCCGATCCATGACGCCGCCATGTCCGGGAATCAGGTGGCTTGAGTCTTTCACGCCAAACTTGCGCTTGACGAACGATTCGAACAGGTCGCCGATCTGACTGCAGACGGAAAGCACCAGGGCAAGGAGAGGAATCCACAGGTCCTCGGCTGAAAAGAAGCTCCAGACCACCGCCGTTCCCGCGATGACGGCCGCGATAGCGCCGCCGATGGCCCCTGACCAGGTCTTGCCCGGCGATATGCTCGGCGCGAGCTTCGGCCCCCCGATAGCGCGGCCGATGAAATAGGCAAAGATGTCCGTCGCCCATACCGTGGCAAAGACGAACAGCATCAGCACGAAGCCGCGAAAATCGTCATCGCGGATCTCGGCAAGGGCAATCGCCGTCAATCCGGAATAGAATATGCCGCCCGGCAGCCACCAGCTCTTTCCACGCACGGCGACCATAATCGCCGTGACGGCAACGAAGGCGGCCAGAACCTCGATGGAATAGACGGATTCGCTCAATGCCGTCGCACCGGCGATCAATACGAGCCCAAGCCAGCCGAGCGCGTTTCCCTGAGGATCGCGGCCGTGCAAATCGGATATCGTCGACCATTCGTAATAGACAAGCAGGCCGATGACTGCGGCCAGCAGGCGAAAACCCGAACCGCCATACCATGTAGCGGCAAGAACGATAACGGCGAGGATGATGCCGGAGATGATGCGCAGCCTGAGTTCGCGGCTCATCAGGACCCCACGGCCGCCGCCTGCTTGGCGGAAAGCCCGCCAAAGCGCCGGTCGCGCGCAGCATATTTCTCCAGTGCGGCGAAGAAGAGATCGCGGCTGAAATCGGGCCAATAGTCCGGCACGAACATGAATTCCGAATAGGCCGCCTGCCAGAGCAGGAAATTCGAGAGCCGCTCCTCGCCGCTCGTGCGGATAATGAGATCCGGATCGGGAATGCCGGCGGTGTCCAGACGGGCATCGACCAGCTCCGGAGTGATATCCTGCGGGCGCAGCCGCCCCGCCTCGACATCCTTTGCAAGGCCGGCAAAGGCACGCGTGATTTCGTCGCGCGAGCCATAGTTGAAGGCAATGACCAGCGTCAGGGCGGTATTGTTCCTGGTGGTCTCCTCCGCCTCGATCAGCAAGGGCAGGATATCACCGCGAAGGCCGGTGCGATCGCCGATGACGCGGATGCGCACATTCTGGCGGTGAAGCTCGGCAAGGTCCCTCCGGATGAAGGCCTTGAGGAGGCCAAGGAGATCGCTCACCTCCGCCTCGGGCCGGCGCCAATTCTCCGAGGAGAAGGCAAATAGCGTCAGATATTTTATGCCGATATCACCGGCCGCCCGCACTGTCTCCCGCACCGCCTCCACGCCCTTGCGGTGGCCCATGGTACGCGGCAGACCGCGCGCATTGGCCCAGCGACCGTTGCCATCCATAATGATGGCAACGTGTTCAGGTACGACAGAGAACGTAGGAGCTGACATATGGGTCCGGTTTCGTTCGGCGGAAAGATGCTCTGGCCTCATAATCTAGGGCGCAGCCGCCGCTTTCAATATTTGCGAAAATCGAAAGCGCGACACTCCCCAACATACGATCAGACGTGCATGATTTCCTTTTCTTTGTCGGCTAGCAAGCGGTCGATTTCCGAAATCGTCTCATCCGTCATCTTCTGCACACGTTCAGAGAGAGAGCGGCTCTCGTCCTGGCCGATTACGCCATCCTTTTCGGCCTTTTTGAGGCCATCCATGCCATCGCGGCGCACATGTCGAATCGCCACCTTCGCCTTTTCGGCATATTCATGCGCGACCTTCACCAGCGAGCGGCGACGCTCTTCATTGAGTTCCGGCAGCGGGATGCGCAGATTCTGGCCATCGACGATCGGATTGAGGCCGAGATTGGATTCGCGGATGGCGCGCTCGACAGCGCTGACCATCGACTTGTCCCATACCGACACCGTCAGCATACGCGGCTCCGGCACCGTGATGTTGGCTACCTGGTTCAGCGGCATGCGCGAGCCATAGGCTTCGATCACGACCGGATCGAGAATGTTGGCGGATGCGCGCCCGGTGCGCAGCGAGGCGATGTCGCTCTTGAATGCCGCAATGGCGCCATCCATACGGCGCTTCAGTTCCTTGAGATCACTGGCTTCACTCATGTCTATGCTCCCCTGTAATAAGGCGACACCGGGGCTGACCCGGCGTCACAGGAATGTCAGTTGTCTGATACGATGGTCTTGCGGCCGCCGCCGGTCAAGATTTCCGCGAAGCCGCCCTTCTCGTGAATGGAGAAGACGACGATCGGAATGGAATTTTCGCGTGCAAGCGCCACGGCCGCCACATCCATTACGGCCAGCCCTTTTTCGAGCACCTGACTATGGGTCAGATGGTCGAAGCGCTCGGCATCGGGGAACTTCTTCGGATCGGCGGAATAGATACCGTCGACCTGGGTTCCCTTGAAGATCGCTTCAGCGCCCATTTCGGCGGCACGCAGCGCGGCTGCAGAATCGGTGGTGAAGAACGGATTGCCGGTGCCCCCGGCAAAGATCACTACGCGGCCGAGCGAGAGGTGGTAAAGCGTGGCGCGCTGCGAGAAGCTCTCGCAGATTTCCGGCATGGAGATGGCCGAGAGCACGACGGTGTCGATATCCAGCTTGCGCAGCGAGGTCGCGAGCGCCAGCGCGTTGATGATCGTACCGAGCATCCCCATGTGGTCGCCGGTCACGCGATCCCCGCCCTTTGAGGCTACCGCAACACCGCGAAAAATATTGCCGCCGCCGACCACGACGCCGACCTCGACACCCATGGCGCGCGCTTCGGCGATATCGGAGGCAATCCGGTCTGCGACGGTCACGTCGATGCCAAAACCCTGACTGCCCATCAGAGCTTCACCGGAGGCCTTGAGCAACACGCGCTTGTAGATCGGCTGGGACATCGTAGCTCCTTGAAGTGATCACCGGGGGAATGATTGTGAATGCCGGATACACGAAGGGCACCGCGTTGTCACGCGATGCCCTGACGTTTTCCCTGATATGGTTTCACCAAACCGGGATATGTCCCTTTTCGATCGGGCTTTTCCGCACGTCTTCAAATTGCGGAAAAGCCCTATCGTTTTGTTTCCTTACGCATTCCGAACGGAAAACCGCTACGCACTTTTCCTGGAAATGCTCAGATCAGCCCTTGGCGACAGCCGCAACTTCTGCAGCGAAGTCGCTTTCTTCCTTCTCGACGCCTTCGCCGAGCAGCAGACGGGCCATGCCGGTGATTTCGATCGGGGCGCCGGCGGTTTTTTCGGCTTCCTTGAGGGCAGCACCGACCGTCAGGTCCGGGTTGATCACGAAAGCCTGCGAGAGAAGAGCGACTTCCTCGAAGAATTTGCGCATGCGGCCTTCGACCATCTTTTCGATGATGGCTTCCGGCTTGCCGGATTCGCGGGACTGCTCGATGAAGACGTTGCGTTCGCGCTCAGCGACGGCGGCATCGACTTCCTCAGCACGGATAGCCAGCGGGTTGGTGGCAGCAATGTGCATGGCGATCTGGCGGCCGATCGACGTCAGAACGGCCTTGTCACCGACCGACTTCAGAGCGACCAGAACGCCGAGCTTGCCGATACCGTCGCCGGCAGCGTTATGGATGTAAGTCGCCACGACGCCGTGCTCGACTTCCAGCTTGGCCGCACGACGGAGCGTCATGTTCTCGCCGATGGTTGCGATCGCGTCCTTGATCGCGTCGGCGACCGGCTTGCCGGATGCCGGATAGGTCGCAGCCGAAATGGCTTCGACCGTACCGTTGGTGGACAGCGCAACTTCGGCGATGCCGCGAGCGAGGTCCTGGAAGGCATCGTTGCGGGCAACGAAGTCGGTTTCGGAGTTGAGCTCAACAACAACGGCCTTGTGACCGGCGCCGGCAATAGCGATCAGGCCTTCAGCGGCGGTGCGGCCGGACTTCTTGTCGGCCTTGGAGATGCCCTTGGCGCGCAGCCAATCGATCGCGGCTTCGATATCGCCGTTCGTCTCGGTCAGCGCCTTCTTGCAGTCCATCATGCCTGCGCCAGACTTTTCGCGCAGTTCTTTCACCAGTGCAGCCGTAATCTCGGTCATAAGCTTCCTCTTGTCGGTTCATACGGTGCGGCGAAGGGCGTCAAGCCGAAGCGGCACCGATTTGAGGGACGAAATGTACCCGTAAGTATGACAGCGTTATGAAGCAGCGTCATACTGTGGAATTCTTGATTGGAACGTGCCTGGATTTTCCGCCTACAGCGCCGCGCGTCACAGATGGCGCGAAAGGTCGCTGTAGCACTTTAAATCTGCTGAATAATTTACCCTTAAATCGGTTCCGATTTAAGGAATTATGCAGCGGGCAAGCAGTTACCAAAAACGCAACAAGGCCGCTCGAACTTGTTGAAGTCGCAAACGGCCTTATCCCGGATGTCATTGCGCTTGGGCGGACAGTTTATTGTCCGCCTCTTGGCGCGATCAGGCTTCGGTGCCGTCCGCCAGGGTCGGCTCGACCGGAGCTTCTTCAGAAGCGCCGAGGTCACGGCCCGATGCGCTCTGCTGGCGAGCAATGCCGTCGATGGCAGCGCGCGAGATCAGGTCGCAGTAAAGAGCGATGGCGCGCGATGCGTCGTCGTTGCCCGGGATCGGGTAGTCGATCAGGTCCGGATCGCAGTTCGAGTCGATGATGGCGACGACCGGGATGCCGAGGCGCTTGGCTTCGTCGATCGCGATCTTTTCCTTGTTGGTGTCGATGATGAACATCAGGTCCGGCGTGCCGCCCATGTCCTTGATACCACCGAGGGCCTTGTCGAGCTTTTCGCGCTCGCGCTCAAGGTTCAGACGCTCCTTCTTGGTGAAGCCCTGGGCTTCGCCGGAGAGGATTTCGTCGAGCTTGCGCAGACGCTGGATCGAGTTGGAGATCGTCTTCCAGTTGGTCATCATGCCGCCGAGCCAGCGGGCGTTGACGTAATACTGAGCCGAACGCTTTGCGCTATCGGCGATCAGTTCGGACGCTTGACGCTTGGTGCCGACGAACAGAACGCGGCCGCCGCGGGCAACGGTGTCGCTGACAACCTGCAGAGCGCGGCTCAGCAACGGAACCGTCTGGGCGAGGTCGATGATGTGGATGTTGTTACGATCGCCGAAAATGTACGGCTTCATCTTCGGGTTCCAGCGGTGCGTCTGGTGGCCGAAGTGAACACCTGCTTCGAGAAGCTGGCGCATAGAAAAATCGGGCAATGCCATGCCTTTGTATCCTTTTCCGGTTGAACCTCCGCAAGGCGAACAGCATCCTCTTCGAGAATGCCACCGGGCGGAAAAATCCGGATTTCTCCCGGACAATCCCATGCCTTACGTGTGGAATGCGGGTGCCCATACATTCGATTCGCATGGAATGCAAGGCTTGAGGCTCAAAATAGCCGATTCTTATCTCAATCCATCCCGCAGCGGGCTATTGGCACGCCTTCGTACCGAGAACTTCAAGCTTGGTGAGCTTGCCGGTCAGCACGAAGTCGCCATAATCCATGGTGAGGTCGCGCGTGATGCCGTTCTCGTAAAGTTTAAAGGACATACGGTAGACGGGTATGGCGTCGCCCGCGGACTTTTCGTTGAAATAAGCCACAGTCACCGGCCAGAAAGGCGTCTTGGAGAAGGCACCAGCCTTGTCGGCATCGGGATCGTCCGTTGCCGGCGTCTGCTCCTTACCCACGACGGTGGTCGCGATCAGCGGCTTGTCGCCGTCATCCGAACCATCGAAAACCTGTGCCTCGAAGAAATTCTTGCCGAGCTTCGCATTATGAATGATGTCGAGCATGTGCTCCGTCGGGAAGCGGCTCTCGATGATCTGGACTTGCTTGTTCTGCGGCTGCGTGAGATCGACCTTGATGCCCTTCTGGTCGTCGCTTGCGGCGCCGCGTACGTCCTTGTCGAGCTGGCTGTCGGTATAGGATTTGGTTTCGAAGCGGAACAGGCGCTTGCCGAGATCCTCGAAAGTCGTCGTCTGCTGGTCGCTGACGCGCGTTGAGTCACCCGTATCGATCTTCGTCACGAAACGGAAATTGGTGGTGAATCCGGTGCAATCGGAGCCTTCGAACTCATAGACCATGCGGCCGACCATGCCGGAAATGCCGGAGCGGTCAGAGGCATCCTTCAGTTCGAGATCATAGACGGCGCGATGCGCGATCAGCCCACTCGGACCGGCCGCATAGGCTGCCGAGGTTCCCAGTGACAGAATGCTCAGGCCCGAAACGACGGTAGCAGCAAGACTCGAGCGGAACATTCATTATCTCCTGTTGGACTCGCACGCGATGTTATAAGAACGCTTTCGGCTGAAACGAGGCTGCCGATCCTAAGTGACGGAATTTAGTCTTGATGCCGGATTTTTGAAGTTTTTACAACAAAACGGGAGATGAATAATGTCCGACGCTATCGAGGGCCGCCTGAAGGAACTCGGCATCGTTCTGCCGCAAGCTGCAGCTCCGGCCGCCAATTACGTTCCCTATGTCATCAGCGGCAATCTTCTGTATCTGTCGGGCCAGCTGCCGATGGAAAACGGCAAGATCGGCGTGACAGGCCATCTCGGCAAGGACGTCGACGTGGCCGCCGGCCAGCGTGCGGCAGAGCTCTGCGCCATCAATATTCTCGCCCAGGCGAAAGCTGCCCTCGGCGGCGATCTCGGCCGGATCAAGCGGCTGATCAAGCTCAACGGCTTCGTTGCCTCAACACCCGATTTCGTCGAACAGCACCTTGTGATCAACGGCGCATCCAATCTTCTGGCAAACGTACTGGGCGAAGCCGGCAAGCATGCCCGCGCCGCTGTCGGCATGGCCGCCCTGCCGCTCAATGCCGCCGTTGAAATCGATGCCATTCTGGAAATTGCATAATGAGCAAGCTTGCCTGGTTGACCGAGCGTCCCGTCGCTCACCGCGGCTATCACGACATGAACAAGGAGGTTTGGGAGAATACGCTCTCGGCCTTCAGCCGCGCCATCGAGGCGGGTTTTGCCATCGAATGCGACCTGCACTACGCCTCGGACGGCGTTCCGGTGGTCTTCCATGACGACGACCTCCAGCGCGTCTGCAATCTGCCGGGCGAAGTGCGCGAACGCACTTCCGCCGAGCTCGGTCTGCTGTCGGTCGGCGGTACCAAGGACAAGATCCCGACGCTGAAGCAGCTCCTGCAGCTTTGCGGCGGCAAGGTGCCGCTGGTGCTGGAGCTCAAGGGACGCGAAGGCGATGACGATGGCTTTGCGGAATCCGTGCTCGAAGTGCTGGAAGGCTACAAGGGGCATGTAGCGCTGATGAGTTTCGACCATTGGCTGCTGAAGGATCTTAAAAGCCTGGAAGCGCCCTACCCTGTGGGACTGACCGCTGAAGGAAACAAGCCTGAGACGTTTTTTCAGCATGACGAAGCCATGCATCTTGGGTTAGACTTCATTTCGTACTTCTACGGCCACCTGCCGAACCCCTTTGTTACGGCGCAACGCCAGCGCGGTATTCCGGTCATCACCTGGACCGTGCGCGACGAAGCGGCCCGCAAACATACATTTGCCAATGCAGACCAGATGACCTTCGAAGGTTTTGATCCGCGCCTGGCCTCGTAAATCGGCATCGATTGAAGGAGAGGCTTTGCGCATATCCAAATTGCCGCTGCGCCGACGGCACGCCCATCGGGCGGAGGCGCAGCGGTGAGAGCCCCTCCCTTCCTTCCAAGCGCAAGACCTTGATGACAGACGAATTATCCATTCGAGTCGAACGATCCTTCAAGAACATCGCCCCGGAGAGCTGGTCCAAGCTCGCCGGAGCGTCCAGAACCGGCACCGTCCTGCCCTACAATCCCTTTGTCTCACACGCCTTCCTCTCATCGCTGGAGGAGTCCGGCTCCGCAACCGACAAGACGGGATGGCTCGGCAATCATCTGCTGCTCGAAACCGACGGCGGCGAATTGCTTGGTGCCGTCGCGGGCTACCTGAAGAGCCATAGCCAGGGCGAATATGTCTTCGACCACGGCTGGGCCGATGCCTTCGAACGGGCCGGCGGCCGCTATTATCCGAAGCTGCAGTGCTCCATTCCCTTCACGCCCGCCACCGGACCGCGACTGCTCGTCGCCGAGGGACAGGATCGGACCGTGCTGCAGCCGGCGCTTGCCGAGAGCCTGAAAGAGGTCACCCGACAGCTCGGCGTTTCCTCGGCGCACATCACCTTCCTGCCGGAAGACGAGGTTTCGGTTTTCGAAACCGACGGCTATCTGCATCGCACCGACCAGCAGTTCCACTTCATCAACGAGGGTTACGCCGATCACGACGCTTTCCTGGAGACGCTGGCATCGCGCAAGCGCAAGGCGCTAAAGAAGGAACGGCGCGCGGCGGTCGAGCACGGCATCACCATCGACTGGCTGACCGGCAGCGATCTGACCGAAGGCCTATGGGACCAGTTCTTCGCCTTCTATATGGATACAGGCAGCCGCAAATGGGGCCGCCCCTACCTCACGCGGAAATTCTATTCGCTGATTGGCGAGCGTATGCCTGACGATATCCTGCTCGTCATGGCGAAGCGCGAAGGACGTTACATCGCCGGCGCCATCAACTTCATCGGCGGCGAGACGCTTTACGGCCGCCATTGGGGCTGCATCGAGGATCATCCCTTCCTGCATTTCGAAGTCTGCTATCATCAGGCGATCGATTTTGCGCTGAGCAAAGGCTTGAAGCGCGTGGAAGCCGGAGCACAGGGCGAGCACAAGCTGGCGCGCGGCTATCTTCCCGTCATCACGCATTCCGCGCATTATATCGGCCATCAGGGTCTGCGGCGCGCCGTCGCCGACTACCTGGAGCATGAGCGGGAACAAGTGGAGGAGATGAGCGAAATTCTTACAGAGCACAGCCCCTTCCGCAAGGGTGAGCGGCAGGATATCTAACCGTTCGGCAAAACACAAACGCAAGACGAGGAGACACTGGATGACCAGCCCCGCCTATGACGACAACAATATCTTCGCGAAGATCCTGAAAGGCGAGATCCCTTCCTACCGCGTCTACGAGGATGAGCACACAGTCGCCTTCATGGACGTGATGCCGCAGTCGCCGGGCCATACGCTTGTCGTGCCGAAGGCACCCTCGCGCAATATTTTCGATGCCGATCCGGCCGCGCTCCAGCATGCTATCACGGTGGTACAAAAGATCGCCGTGGCCGTTCGGGACGCCTTCGACGCGGACGGCGTCTATATCGCGCAGTTCAACGAGCCCCCCGCGGGACAAACCGTCTTCCATCTGCATTTCCACGTTATCCCGCGCATCGAGGGCGTCGCGCTGAAGCCGCATTCGGGCAAGATGGAGGATGGCGCTGTGCTGGTGGAAAACGCCAGGAAGATCATCGAAGCGCTGGCTTGATGCGCTGAGATCCTCAAGTCTTCTCTGAGGCTTTCCTCATAACCATATAAAAACGGCTGCATTATCTCTAATGCAGCCGTTTCATTTTTCTCAAATCACCGATCGGCGACTACTTACGCGGAACCTTCGGAACCGTGCCGCCGCCCTTGCGCGGCGACTTGCCTTCGGACTCGTCGCTTTCGCTCGACGTCGAAGCCTTGGCCGAGCGGCGGCTGTCAGCTGCCGTTGCAGCCTTGCCCACGCGGCTTCTGGCCTTGACGGTGGTGTCACCGTCATCCTCTTCCACGTCGGCCGGCACATCGCCCACTTCGGCTTCCGGCTTCGGCCGGATCGGAGCGGTGTCGGCGATCGCTTCGAGCAGGATGCCGGTCGAGCCGTCTTCCTTCTTGCCGACGGTGACGTTGACGACGCCGCCCTTCTTCAGCTTGCCGAAGAGGATTTCATTGGCCAGCGGCTTCTTGATGCTTTCCTGGATGACGCGCGCCAGCGGACGGGCGCCCATCTTGTCGTCGTAACCCTTCTCGGACAGCCATGCGATGGCGTCCTCGTGCAGGTCGAAAGTAACGTTCCGTTCGGAAAGCTGCGCTTCCAGCTGCATGATGAACTTCTGCACGACCTTGTGGATGACGGTGGTCGGCAGCGGTGCGAAGGGAATGACCGCATCCAGACGGTTGCGGAACTCCGGGGTGAACAGGCGATTGAGCGCCTCTTCATCCTCGCCCGTACGCTTGGACGAGCCGAAGCCGATCGCGGCCTTGGCCATTTCCGAAGCGCCCGCATTGGTCGTCATGATCAGGATGACGTTGCGGAAGTCGATCTTCTTGCCGTTATGGTCGGTCAGCGCGCCGTGGTCCATGACCTGCAGCAGGATATTGAAGATATCCGGATGCGCCTTCTCGATTTCGTCGAGCAGAACCACGCTGTGCGGATGCTGATCGACGCCATCGGTCAGCAGACCGCCCTGGTCGAAGCCGACATAGCCGGGAGGTGCACCGAGCAGACGGGAAACCGTATGGCGCTCCATGTATTCCGACATATCGAAGCGTAGCAGTTCGACGCCGAGCGACGAAGCAAGCTGCTTGGCGACTTCCGTCTTGCCGACGCCTGTCGGGCCGGAGAAGACATAGCAGCCGATCGGCTTGTTCGGTTCGCGCAGGCCGGCACGTGCCAGCTTGATCGAGGTCGACAGTGCTTCGATCGCCGTATCCTGGCCGTAGACGACCGAACGCAATTCCTGCTCGAGATTGGCGAGCACCATCTCGTCATCCTTGGAAACCGTCTTCGGCGGAATGCGAGCCATGGTCGCAATCGTCGCTTCGATCTCCTTTTCAGTGATCAGCTTGCGGCGCTTGGACGGCGGCAGCAGCATTTGGGCCGCACCAGTCTCGTCGATCACGTCGATCGCCTTATCCGGCAGCTTGCGGTCGGAGATATAGCGCGCCGACAGCTCGACAGCCGTCTTGATGGCGTCATTCGAGTAGCGCAGGTGATGATACTCTTCGAAATAGGGCTTCAGGCCCTTCATGATTTCGATGGCATCCTCGATGCTCGGCTCGTTGACGTCGATCTTCTGGAAGCGGCGGACGAGCGCCCGGTCCTTCTCGAAGAACTGACGGTATTCCTTATATGTGGTCGAACCGATGCAACGGATCGCGCCTGAGGAAAGGGCCGGCTTCAGCAGGTTCGATGCGTCCATCGCGCCGCCGGAGGTGGCGCCTGCACCGATGACGGTGTGGATCTCGTCGATGAACAGCACGGCGCCCGGATACTCCTCAAGCTCCTTGACGACCTGCTTCAGGCGTTCTTCGAAGTCGCCGCGATAACGGGTGCCGGCAAGCAGCGTGCCCATATCGAGCGAAAAGATCGTGGCATCGGCCAGAGCTTCGGGAACCTTGCCCTCGACGATCCGCTTGGCAAGACCTTCGGCAATCGCCGTCTTACCCACGCCGGGGTCGCCGACGTAGAGCGGGTTGTTCTTCGAGCGGCGGCACAGCACCTGGATGGTGCGGTTGACCTCGGAATTGCGGCCGATCAGCGGATCGATCTTGCCGTTCTTGGCCTTCTCGTTGAGGTTGACGCAATAGGCCTTCAGCGCGTCCTGCTGCTTCTTGCCATTGCCCTCCTCCTGCTCGCCGCGGGAAGTCGGCTTGCTTTCGGATTCGCTTTCCTCGGCGCCGCGCGGCGTGCGGGTCTGGGAGGAACCCGGGCGCTTGCCGATGCCGTGAGAGATATAGTTGACCGCGTCATAGCGGGTCATTTCCTGCTCCTGCAGGAAAAAGGCAGCATGGCTTTCCCGTTCCGCGAAAATCGCGACGAGAACATTGGCGCCCGTCACTTCCTCGCGGCCGGAAGATTGCACATGGATCACGGCGCGCTGGATGACGCGCTGGAAGCCTGAGGTCGGCTTCGAGTCCTCATCATAGCCCGTGACCAGGTTGGAGAGTTCATTATCGACGTATTCAGTCAGAGTCTTACGGAGCGCGTCGAGATCAACATTGCACGCGCCCATGACAGCTGCGGCATCGGCGTCGTCTACCAGCGCCAAAAGCAGATGTTCCAGCGTGGCATACTCGTGATGCCGCTCGTTCGCGTAGGTCAGTGCCTGATGCAGCGCCTTCTCAAGACTAGGCGAAAATGTTGGCACGTTCAGATCCTCACTTCTTTTCCATAACACATTGCAGCGGATGCTGGTGCTGCCGGGCAAAGTCCATCACCTGGCTCACCTTCGTTTCGGCTACTTCATATGTATATATCCCGCACTCACCCACGCCGTGGTTGTGGACATGAAGCATAATGCGGGTGGCACCTTCTAGATCCTTTTGGAAGAAACGCTCCAGGATATGGATCACGAAGTCCATGGGCGTATAGTCGTCATTCAGAAGCAGCACGCGGTACAGGTTCGGTTTTTTGGTCTTGGGCTTGGTCCGCGTGATAACCGAGGTCCCACGGTTTCCGTTGTCCCCGTTCCTTTCGCTGTTGTTTTGCATCCGGATCGGCTCAGCGATCATTTCATTCATTCCTCAAATCATCCGGCAGAAGCTATCGCATTCCGACTTGGCACTGGGTTGGTTTCTTCATTTGGTCGGGCCGGATATCCGAACCTCTAACTTAGTTCATATTGGCGTGATTTTAAGCCCCTTGCGGGACACTGCAATCACAATTCGCTGACAAAGGGGGCTGCGGCCAAAAAAGTCGCTGCATATCGCCACATCCGGTTGGGCGCGTCAAAACGCAAAAGACCGGCCACGCATCGCGCAGCCGGTCTTTCCGGAAATTTTGCCTTTCGGCGAAAGTTTAAGCGGCGGTCGCCGTTGCTGTTGCCTTGTTGGCAGCCTTCGTCGCAGCCGCGACCGGCGCTTCGTAAGGCTTGTAGGCAGTCTTGGCGAGATCGGCATACATTTCGCCAAGCTTGGTGGCTTCGGCAACGAAGTTTTCGTAGGAAGACTTCACATAGCTGCTCTGCAGTTCGAAGGCAGCCTCTAAGCTCTTGACGCCGGCGAGCGTTTCGAAGTGTGCAACACCATCCTGGAAAGACTTCTTGGAGTATTCAGCAGCTTCGGCAGCAATTGCCTGAAAGCCCTTGGTGACATCGGAATAGCTCTTCAGCGCCGTGTCCATGGCTTCCTTGCCCTTCTTGTTCGCTTCATCGAAATTGAACATGCTTCTCCGTCCCTTGTTGGCCGGCCGGCGGCCGGTTTACAGGGATAAAGGTTAAATGCGGCGCACAATTAGTCAAGTAGTCTTGTGCGACGCAATATCTTCCTTTGGTTGCATTTTAAATGACAGCGCGGTGTCGAAGATAATGGGTGCGCCGCATCATTCTGTTTTTCCTAATATATATCATCGCGCCTGCAACCACAGGCTTTGATTAAAATATCGGCAATTGGCCAGAAAGAAGCCGCCCGAGATCAGAACGGCGGCGGAATGATCAAATGGGCAAACGCCAAAGAAAAAGGCCGCATTTCAATGAAATACGGCCCGAATATTCGATCACCATACGAGATAGATGGAATCAGAGATCGACGTCCAGAATGGCCATCGAGAAATTATAGGAACGGTCGCCATCCTCGTCATCGATATAGACGACACCCAGAAATTCTTCGCCGAGATAGACTTCCGCAGAATCGTTCTTGCGCGGGCGGGCCTTCACTACGACCTGCGGGTTGAACGTGCGCTTGAAATAGGCGTCGAGTTTCTTGATTTCTTCAGGCTTCACAATGCTTCTCCGTGAGGATCTCGGTTGGCCGCTTCTTGCATAGGAAAAGCGGCGGTGTAAAGACCGGAACCGCGCATAGCTATCCAGCGGCAGCGCAAGCCTCGGAAAATCGGACTGGAACTTCCTAAAGCGTGTCGCGATCTTTTGGATTCGCTTCTTGCGCTTTAGGTCTTTGATTGGGGCATGTCGTTGTCGCAAAACCGCTGCACACTTTTGCGCGACATGCTTTAGATTCCTGCACCCATGATCTGATCTACGATCAATTGCTCGGCCAGGAGCTGGTCCATCGAGCGAGACGGTTCCGAACACCCTGCTTCTCCGACCACCTTGGCCGGTACGCCTGCAACGGTCGTCTTGGCGGGCACTTCCTTCAGCACCACCGAGCCGGCGGCGATGCGCGAGCAATGGCCGATCTGGATATTGCCCAGGATCTTGGCGCCCGCCCCGATCAAAACGCCATGGGCGATCTTCGGATGGCGGTCGCTGCCCTCCTTGCCGGTGCCGCCGAGCGTGACCCCGTGCAGGATCGAGACGTTGTCGCCGATGACTGCCGTTTCGCCCACGACGAGGCCGGTCGCGTGATCAAGGAAGATACCCTTGCCGATGCGCGCCGCCGGATTGATGTCAGTCTGGAAAACGCTGGAGGAGCGGCTCTGCAGATAGAGCGCAAAATCGCGGCGGCCGCGATTATGGAGCCAATGCGCAAGCCGGTGCGTCTGCAGCGCATGAAAGCCCTTGAAATAGAGCACAGGCTCCAAGAACCGCAGGCAGGCGGGATCGCGATCATAGACGGCCTGGATATCGACACGGAGGATTGATCCCCATTCCGGCCAGTCGGCCAGCATTTCTTCAAATGTCTGCCGCAAAAGGATGGCCTGCAGGTCCGGATGGTCGAGCCGCTCGCAGATGCGATAGATGACGCATTCTTCCAGCGAACGATGGTTTATGATCGTCGAATAGAGGAAAGCGGCAAGGAGAGGGTCCCTTTCGGCAGCGGTGCGCGCTTCCTCGCGCATGCTGTCCCAGATCGGGTCCATGACCTTCACTGCGCCCAAGCCTTCTACCTGGCGAATATCCGTTGCTGCGACCATTGGCGGTCTCCCGATTTTCTGTCAGGGCTGCATTATATAGAATAAAAGCCACACAACACAAATGGGTTGGTCGCAGATGAATTTCGAGCATGACTTTGCCGGCGGTCTCATTCAAGCGACATGCAGCGACGCCATAGGGACGATTGTGATCAGCAACCCCGACAGAAAGAATGCGGTGACGGCTGCCATGTGGCGCGCCATCCCGCAGGCCGTGCGCATTCTGACCGATGAAGCCCATGCACATGTGATTGTTCTGCGCGGCATGGGAGCGGATTTTTCGGCCGGCGCCGATATCAGCGAATTCGACAGCGTACGCAAGAACTCCGAGACCGCGGTCGCCTATGAGGCGCTGAACAGCCAGGCATTCGAGGCTATGCGTCACTGCCGCGTGCCGACGATCGCCGCAATCCGCGGCATCTGCTATGGCGGCGGCTTCGGGCTTGCCGCCGCCTGCGATCTGCGGATTGCCGAACGGGGCGCGCGATTCTGCGTGCCCGCCGCCCGCCTCGGCATCGCCTATCCCGCCGACGCCGTGCAGGACATCGTCAACGCGCTCGGAGCGCAGATGACCAAGGTCACGCTCTTCACCGGCGCGCCCATGTCTGGCGAGAAGATGGTTGCAGCCGGCTTTCTTCTGGAGGAAATCGACGCAGGGGTGTTCGATGGCGAAGTATCCGCCCTCGCCCATGCCATCGCCGCCAATGCGCCGATCGCGCTGCACGCTTCGAAACTCGCGATTCGGGCCGTCATCGAGCAGGATGGGGACCTTCTGCGCGAAGCGGAAGTGATCGGCGCCGAGACGTTCGACAGCGCCGATTATGTCGAGGGCCGCGCTGCCTTTGCAGAGCGGCGGAAGCCACACTTCACCGGCAAGTGACTTAGCGCTTGCCGAGACGCTGATAAAATTCGAGAACCGCCGCTTTGAAGATCTTGTCGCCGACGGCGAGCATGTGATCGCGGTTCGGTATGTCGATGACCTCGGCGTTCGGCATCAATGCGGCCAGTTCCTGGCCCGAGCCGGCGATATCGTCCTTGGTGCCGACGGCGATCAGGGTCGGCGCCTCGATCCTTGCCACATCCTCCCTCGACGCCAGATCGCGTGAGCCTTGGATGCAGGCGGCCAGCGCCTGCCGATCGCTTTTCGTCTGTTCGGCAAAGGCGCGGAACATGCGCCCGCGTGCATGGGTGACATCATCGAGCGACGGCGCCACCAGCGCGTCCGCAATCGGATCCCAATCGCCGACGCCCTCGACCATGCCGATGCCGAGACCGCCGAGAACCAGCGAGCGGACGCGATCCGGATGAGCGATCGCCATGAAGGTCGAAACACGGGCACCCATGGAATAACCCATGATATGCGCCTCGGGGATGCCCAGATGATCGAGAAGGGCGACGGCATCCTCAGCCATGATCCATGGATGGTAGACATCGGCATCGTAAAGCTTGTCGCTCGCGCCGTGGCCACGGTTGTCGATGGCGATCACGCGATACCCCGCCTCGCCGAGCGTCTTCAGCCAGCCCGGATTGACCCAGTTGGCAATCGCAGTAGAAGCGAAGCCGTGAATCAACAGCACCGGCGGGCCGCTCGGATCGCCATCATCGAAAAAGGCAAGCTTCAATCCGTCTCTGATAAAATGGGACATCGGGGGAGCATTGAGATTCATGGCGTCGTCTTCATAAACTGGGTCGTGTTGACGCCGGACCATATTTTATCGGCGATATCAAATGAACCCTATGCCTGCGAAAATCTCTGTCTCAAGCCGGACTTTCGCACTACACAATCGGGAAGAAGGATTATAAAGAGGGGCTACCAAGTCTGGCGCAACATTCATGCCGCTCACGGCAAGACGCATTCGGAGATCATCATGGCCGGCCATAATATTCCCCATTTCCAGAACGACGGCGGACACCGTGTCATCGAAATCGGCGTAAAGGAATTCATGTGCACCGGCGCTTCGGTTCCCTATGATCATCCGCACATCTTCATCGACCTCGGCGACGAGAGCGAAAAGGTCTGCTCCTACTGCTCGACGCTGTACCGCTACAATCCGTCGCTGAAGGCGGATCAGACGAATCCGGCCGGCTGCGTTTTCCACTTCAAGGCGGCGTGACGCCTTAGAGTCCGATCGGACATAAAGAAATGCCGATCAAAGCAGCCGCAATCATCGGCGCCGGAATAGCCGGATTGACGGCGGCGCTGGCGCTGGCGAGACACGGGATTGCCTCCGACGTTTTCGAACAGGCGGAGGTGCTGACCGAAGTGGGCGCCGGCCTGCAGATTTCACCGAATGCTTCCCGCATCCTCGATACGCTCGGCGTGCTCGATGCGCTCAGACCGGTTTGGCTGGAGCCGGAGGAGGTCCGGCTCGTATCCGGCTCGTCGCTGCGGCCGGTTGCCTCCGTTCCCTGTGGAAAATTTGCCCGAGAGCGGTGGGGTGCGCCCTATGGCGCCGCACATCGCGCGACCCTGCAAAAGGCGCTCCTCGATGCGGTGACGGCCAATGACTTATGCAGGCTGCACCTCGGCCGGCACATCGATATCAAGGACAAACAGACACTGGAAGAGAGCGCCGGAAGGGAATTCGATCTCGTCATCGGCGCAGACGGCGTGTGGTCGAAAGCGCGTACGATGGTGCCCGGTGCGCCCTCGCCGCTCTCCTCCGGGAACATTGCCTGGCGCTTCTCCATCCCGCGGGCGGCGGCCCCGCCTCTGCTGGACAAGGCGAATGTCACGGCATTCCTCGGTCCTTCCAGCCACCTCGTCTGCTATCCCATCCGGGAAAATGCCGCCTTCAATATCGTCGCCATCGTCTCTGGCAGCAGCACCAGCCGCGATTGGGGTGCGACCGGCAGCAAGGCGCAGCGCGAGCAGATGCTGCGCGGCTTTTCCGGCTGGAACGATGCGATCCTGCAAATGCTGGAGGCTCAGGAGCAGACAAGCTTCTGGCCGCTCTACGAGATGAAGGACGGCCGATGGCACAATGGCAGCGATACGGTTCTGATCGGGGACGCTGCACATGCGATGATGCCGTTTGCGGCTCAGGGTGCAGCCATGGCGATCGAGGACGCATTCGAGCTTGCCGGCATGCTTTCGGGTCGCTCGCCGGCGGAAGCCTTCGAACTCTATGAAAAGCATCGGGCGCCACGGATTGCGCGCCTGAGGCAACGCGCCGCCTTCAATCAATTTGCCTATCATGCCCGCGGCCCGATTCGGATCGCGCGTGACCTCGTTCTCTCCCTCCGTCCGCCGCAAAGCCTCGCGGCGGACATGGACTGGATCTACGGCTACCGCGCCATCGGTTGATCAAACCTCTTGGCGGCGGCAAAGCCCTTTTCGATATCCGCCTTGAGATCCGGCACGTCTTCGAGACCAACCTGCAGGCGGATGACCGGCCCTTCCGTCGGGACCTTAGTGACGCGCCGGTCGTTGAGATTGACGTGCAGGGCCAGACTTTCGAAACCACCCCAGGAATAGCCGAGAGCGAAAATCCGCAAGGCATCGAGGAAGGCATGCGCCTTCGCCTTAAATTTCTGGGGATCGTCGACGGCCAGAACGAAGGAGAAAATCCCGCTCGCACCCTTGAAATCACGCTTCCAGAGTGCGTGGCTGGGGAAGCTCGGCAAGGCCGGATGCAAGACGCGCGCGACCTCCTCCCTGCCCTCGAGCCACTGGGCGATCGCAAGCGCGCTTTCCTGATGGCGATCCAGGCGCACGCCCATGGTACGCAAGCCGCGCAGCACCTGGTAGGCGTCGTCAGGCGCACCGCAAAGGCCGAGCTGACCGTGAGCGTCCAGCAACCGCTTCCAATGCGCCTCGTTGGCGGAAACCGTGCCCATCAAAATGTCGGAGTGGCCGGCGGGGTATTTCGTCACGGCATGAATGGAAACGTCGACGCCATGGTCGAGCGGCTTGAAATAGAGCGGCGTTGCCCAGGTATTGTCCATGGTCACGACGCAGCCGTGACGATGAGCCGCCGCCGAGATTGCGGGGATATCCTGCACTTCGAAGGTGTTGGAACCCGGCGATTCCGTATGGACCAGCTTGGTGTTCGGCTTGATCAATTGCTCGATACCAGCACCAACCGACGGATCGTAATAATCGACCTCAACGCCGAGGCGCTTCAGCATAGTATCGCAGAAGAAGCGCGTGGGACCGTAGACCGAATCAACGATCAGCGCATGATCTCCGGCGGAGAGGTAGGCAAGAAGCGGCACCGTGACCGCCGCAAGCCCGGACGGCACGATGATCGTTCCCGCCGATCCTTCCAGCGCGTTCATTGCTTCGCATAGGGCATCCGTCGTCGGCGTACCGCGGGTTCCGTAGGTATATTTCTGGTCGTGCGTCTCCATCACGCGCGCATTGGGAAACAGCACCGTCGAGGCACGTACGACAGGCGGATTGACGAAGCCGTGATAATCGAACGGCGAATTGCCGATATGGGACAAACGCGTATTGATGCCGGCGTTCGGCAGGTTTGTGTCTTTGTCTTTCATGTCAGGATATGCCTTTGGCGCTGTTGGAAGCTGGATTTGTGGCGACCAAGTCCAGTGGGGTCAACCCCGATCATTCCACCGCCGCACATTATTAGAAGGCTAAAATAACAAAAATGGCGACCAAAACCCCATTTTCGCGCAGATTTTTGGCAAACCACCGCTCATTTTGGCGCCAAATGCCCAGTTTCCGGCCCCTCCTGGCGAAAATGCCGAATAAATCCGCAATAATTGGGGCGATCTCTTGACCGCTACACCATTTGCGACTGTGATAGCGCCACTCGCACCCGAAAAGGGAAGGAACGTGGTTCTCCAAGGACCTGTCGGGCAGCGATACAGTTTAACTATAAAACAAATAGACAAAGGTAGGGAAAATGAAAAAGATTGCTCTCTCCGCATTCCTCGGAGTCGCAGCCTTGGCTTACACCGCGTCCGGGGCCTCCGCCTCGACGCTGAGCGACGTAAAGGCCAAGGGCTTCGTGCAATGCGGCGTGAATCCTGCTCTTCTCGGCTTCGCGCAGCCGGATGCGTCCGGCAACTGGGCCGGCTTCGACATCGACTTCTGCAAGGCTGTGGCTTCGGCCGTATTCGGCGACCCGACCAAGGTGAAATACACCCCTCTCAGCGCCAAGGACCGCTTTACGGCGCTGCAGTCCGGCGAAATCGACCTGCTGTCGCGCAATACTACCTGGACGATCAACCGCGACACGGCGCTCGGCCTCAAGTTCCGCCCCGTCACCTATTATGACGGTCAGGGCTTCCTGGTTCACAAGGAGCTGAACGTGAAGTCGGCGCTCGAACTTTCCGGCGCGGCTATTTGCGTCCAGTCCGGCACGACGACCGAGCTCAATCTCGCCGATTATTTCAAGACCAACAACCTTCAGTATAATCCGGTGGTCTTCGACAAGCTCGAAGAAATCACGACGGCCTATGACTCCGGCCGTTGCGACGTCTTCACGACAGACCAGTCACAGCTTTATGCCGTACGCCTGACGTTGAAGAACCCGGACGATAACATCGTTCTGCCCGAGATCATCTCGAAGGAGCCGCTTGGCCCGGCCGTTCGCCAGGGTGACGACCAGTGGTTCAACATCGTCAGCTGGACCGCCTATGCGCTCGTGAACGCTGAAGAATTCGGCATCACGCAGAAAAACGTCGACGAGATGAAGAATTCGGCCAACCCGGATATCAAGCGCTTTCTGGGCGCTGAGCAGGGCTCCACGATCGGCACCGACCTCGGCTTGACCAACGATTGGTCCTACAACATCATCAAGGGCGTCGGCAATTACGGCGAGATCTTCGAGCGTAACATCGGTGCAAACAGCCCGCTGAAGATCGCCCGCGGCCTCAATGCGCTGTGGAACAAGGGCGGCATTCAGTATGCACCTCCGGTGCGCTAATTCGCAGAGAGCCTAACTTTAAGAGAGAGGCGACTTCGCCTCTCTCCCCTCAAGAAAACAAGCCTGAACAGGCACATTGGGGAAAATTTCTATATGGCAATTACTGTAAACTCGCCTGAAGGCGAGCGTTCGGCCTTATCGGCAGCGCTGTACGATCCCAAAGTTCGGGGTGTGTTCTACCAGGCCGTCACGATTATCATCCTCGCGGCTTTCTGCTGGTTCATCGTCACGAATACGATGGACAATCTGCGCGCCTTGAACAGATCTTTCGGCTTCGACTTCCTACAAGGCCGCGCCGGTTTCAATCTCGGCCAGGCGCTAATCCCCTATTCGAGCGATTCCACCAATACCAATGCGCTGCTCGTAGGCCTGCTCAACACGCTTCTGATATCGTTCGTGGGCATCATCGCCGCGACGATCGTCGGCTTCATCATCGGCATCGGCAGGCTTTCGCACAATTGGCTGATCGCGAAGCTTTCCCAGGCCTATGTCGAAATCTTCCGCAATATCCCGCCGCTGCTCGTCATCTTCTTCTGGTACAGCGGCGTTCTGGTATTGCTGCCGCAGGCGCGCGATGCGGTGCACCTGCCATTCTCCAGCTATCTCAGCAATCGCGGCCTTGCCTTCCCCAGCCCGATCTTCGGCGCGGGCATGTGGGCCGTGGGCATTGCTTTCCTCGTCGCCATCGCCGCCGTGTTCTTTGTGGCGCGCTGGGCGCACAAGCGTCAGGCGGCAACCGGTCAGCAATTCCACACGATCTGGGTGTCGATCGGCATATTGATCGGCTTGCCGTTGGTGGTCTTCCTGGTGACCGGCATGCCGCTTTCCTTCGATTATCCCATCGCCGGCAAATTCAACCTGACGGGTGGTACGGTGATAAGTCCGGAGTTCCTTGCGCTTCTCCTCGCCCTTTCCCTTTACACCGCGTCCTATATTGCCGAGATCGTGCGCGCCGGCATTCGTGGCGTACCAAAGGGGCAGTCGGAAGCCGCAGGCGCGCTTGGTCTGCGGGCATCAGCCATCAACCGGCTGGTCATCATACCGCAGGCAATGCGCATCATCATTCCGCCGCTGACGAGCCAATATCTCAATCTGATCAAGAACTCGTCGCTTGCCATCGCCATCGGCTATGCCGATGTCGTCGCCGTCGGCGGCGTGATCCTCAACCAGTCCGGCCGAGCCGTCGAAATCGTCATCATCTGGATGGCCATCTATCTCATCCTGAGCATCGCAACGTCGCTGTTCATGAACTGGTTCAACGCCAAGATGGCTCTGGTGGAGAGATAAGATGTCGAGCGTAGATCAAAACTTCGTCAGCAAGACATTGCTTGTTGCGCAGCCGGCACCCGCCAGCGAAAGGGGCGCGTGGCACTGGTTGAAAAAGAACCTGTTTGCCACGCCAAAGGACATTGTTCTGACCTTGCTTGCTGTCGCCTTCCTTGCCTGGACGATACCGCATCTGGTCAACTGGTTGTTCATAAACGCAGTCTGGAGCGGCACAGACCGCACTTTCTGCGCCACTACGGTTCAAGGCGGAACCCAGCCGGATGGCTGGAACGCCGCCTGCTGGGCCTTCGTCCGCGCGAAATTCGTCGTCTTTATGTTCGGCCTCTATCCACCGGACGAGCGCTGGAGGCCGATACTGGTCTGCATCTTGATGGTCGCCAGCTTCGCACCGCTGCTGATGCCGTCCGTTCCCAAAAAGGGATTGAACGCAATTCTGGCATTCTTCGTGCTGCCGGTTATTTCGTTCTTCCTGCTTCATGGCGGTTTTGGCCTTGAAATAGTCGAAACGGAAAGGTGGGGCGGCCTGCTCGTAACGCTGGTGATTGCCTTCGTTGCGATCGCGGTCTCCTTCCCGTTCGGTATCCTGCTTGCGCTCGGCCGCCGCTCCAGGATGCCGGTCGTCCGCATGCTGTGCGTGGGCTTCATTGAAATCATCCGCGGCGTACCATTGATCACCGTGCTGTTTATGGCCAGCTATATGCTGCCGCTGTTCATGCCGCAGGGCTGGACTGTCGATAAGCTTTTGCGTGCGGTGGTCGGCGTTTCGATCTTCACCTCGGCCTATATGGCCGAAGTCATCCGCGGCGGTCTGCAGGCGATACCGAAGGGTCAATTCGAAGGAGCCGACTCACTCGGCCTTGGCTACTGGCAGAAAATGCGGCTGATCATTCTGCCGCAGGCGATCAAGCTGGTCATTCCCGGCATCGTCAACACCTATATCGGCATGTTCAAGGACACGTCGCTCGTGGCGATCATTGGCATGTTCGACCTGCTCGGCATCGTTCGTCAGAACTTCGCGGATGCCGCTTGGGCAAGCGCGGTGACGCCGGTGACGGGTCTTGTATTCGCCGGATTCGTTTTTTGGCTGTTCTGCTTCGGCATGTCGCGCTATTCAGGCTTTGTGGAACGCCATCTCGACACCGGCCACAAGCGATAAAATTGAGGGAAATAGAAAATGGCTGAAGCCCAATCGAAAAAAATGACCGTCTCCGAGACAGAGGTCGCGGTCGATATGATCAACTTGAACAAGTGGTATGGCGACTTCCACGTACTGCGCGATATCAATTTGAAGGTCATGCGCGGCGAGCGCATCGTCATTGCCGGCCCGTCCGGCTCGGGCAAATCGACGATGATCCGCTGCATCAACCGCCTGGAAGAGCACCAAAAGGGCCAGATCATCGTCGACGGCGTCGAGCTGACGAACGATCTGAAGAAGATCGACGAAGTGCGCCGGGAAGTCGGCATGGTGTTTCAGCACTTCAATCTTTTCCCGCACCTGACCATTCTGGAAAACTGCACGCTGGCGCCGATCTGGGTGCGCAAGATGCCGAAGAAGCAGGCGGAAGAAATCGCCATGCACTTCCTCAAGCGCGTCAAGATCCCGGAACAAGCCAAGAAATATCCCGGCCAGCTTTCCGGCGGTCAGCAGCAGCGCGTGGCAATCGCTCGTTCGCTCTGCATGAACCCGAAGATCATGCTGTTCGACGAGCCGACGTCTGCGCTTGATCCGGAAATGATCAAGGAAGTGCTCGACACGATGGTCGGCCTTGCCGAAGAAGGCATGACCATGTTGTGCGTGACGCACGAAATGGGCTTCGCCCGCCAGGTCGCCAACCGCGTCATCTTCATGGACCAGGGCCAGATCGTCGAACAGAATTCGCCGAAGGAATTCTTCGACAATCCCCAGCATGAGCGCACGAAGCTGTTCCTCAGCCAAATCCTGCACTGATACGGATCGATTGAATGAACAAGACCCGCCGCTGCACCGCAGCCGGCGGGTTTTTCATAGGCCGATTTCAGCGATCGCCATCGGCGTTACGCAGAGGATATCGCGAGCTGTCTCCTCCTGATTGCCGCCTGGCAATTGGCAGCGTGAGCAAGCCCTGTAGCGTTTCGCAAAAAACGAGATATATTCTTTGTCGCCGCTGATAATGCGGGATTCACGAGACGTCGGGGAAGCGGGCCGTGAAAAAAGGCGACAGGATCATCGGCGGATTAGCTCTCTTGAGTGTCGCTATCATCGTCATCAAGCTGGCCGGAGCAATGTACGGCTACGACCTTATCCAGATGGCGGTCGACGCTACAAGGCCAAAAGCTGCCGGCGGCTGGCCGACGGTGGCGAACTGAATAGGAGCGGTAGCGATATCACTTGGCTAGTGGCACGCGATACCACCGGATGCAAATCACATCGGGAAAATGGCGCCCCTGCAGGATTCAGGCGAGCGGCACGCCGTTGTCATCCATCCGAGTGGCCAATTTCATCATAAAACCTTTAACTGCATTGAAGATCATCGTACCCTCGTCTTCAGTGTAGACGTTTTCAACATGCATTGTGGCATTCCGCCACGGATTTCGAACCGCGTCAAGCGAAGCATACACTTCTTCGAAGAACTGTCGGTCACTTGAATTGGCCCAGGCCGGTGAGGTTGCTGAATTTCGACGATTTGTTTCGTCCTTCACCTTTCTAAGCATTACGGCCCAATTGCGGTCAGCGTCCTTGATCGGGTCTGAAATGCCCAGACATCGGGCTATCGCCCTAATTCCGATTTCTATGGACCGCATTGCGTGGAACGCCGAAGCTGTTGGCCGTTCCAACGCAAGGCACTTTCCTGCTTCCGCAATTTCAAAAGCAGCGGAAGGAAACCTCAATGCTACTAATGTTCCGAACAAAGGCACTTGGGGTTCGTAGAGCGCTTGCTCCCCTGATTTCAGCACAATGAACTTTGAAGCTTTGAGTTCATCGTAAAGCCTGTCGCGAAACTCGTGCAGCAACTTTTCAAGCCGCTCGTCATCTTGACCTAGTTGGCCGTGAGCCACCCAGCAGGTTTTCACCTCCACCAGTTTTGCCCGAGATATTCGCAGACCAATGGAATCGAGCATTGCAATAAAATCGTCGAACTCCTTTCCCATATCCCCGTGAACGGCACCCTTTACGGCAATCGTCACACGCTCGTTCGTTCTATTCCATCGGTGTATCGAAAGGCTGCCTTCCGCCAGGGCCAGGAAAACCGTGAGATGATGAAAGCGCGACGCATCCAATTCGATCATGTTTTGAAAGCCCTTATATCCAACCAAGTCAGCCAATCAAAGATCGACCTGTAAGTAGCTTCAGCGTAGCGATAATTTCGCTCATGCACCAATTTCGATCACGCCAAATTTGCATAGCGCAACATCTTCAAATGTGCAGAGAGCAGAGCCCATCAGCTAAAGGCTGGGCGCGCTCCCTCGCATGCCAAGTAGCGCGTTTGTCGATCGCCCCGTCGGCCATGGCTTCATCCAGCGCCAGGCAGTGTTTCAAGATATCGGTGGCCGTTTTGAAATTCCGGCCCAGGCTCACAAGCTTTATGGACTACGATCAGGGATGCTTCGATGACGAGACAGGCAGGCTCGAACCGCTGCCGGACCCTTTCGGCACGAGGCTGTCACCCATGTCTTAGGTACGCTCTGTTACCTATGTCTTCGGTATGGACAATCGGGAAAATGGCGACCCCTGCAGGATTCGAACCTGCGACCACATGCTTAGAAGGCAAGTGCTCTATCCAGCTGAGCTAAGGGGCCGTAAGGCCTGGCCGCACCTTAGGTGCGGCGGGCAACACATGCCTGAAACCGCCGCCAAACTCAATGGCCGGCGTTCCATAAGTGCCTGGCTTCAGTGAGTCCAGGGCTGGATACGATTGAAGCGGAAGTTGTCGGAATAGGAGACGGTCTGCCGGATGGGATCCTTCGGAGCGACGACGCGGTATTCGATACCGTTGCGCTTGGCGTAGTCTTCCGCCTGCTCCTGCGTCTCGAAGGTCAGCTTGAGCTGCTGGCGCATGTCGCCCGAGGACGTATAGCCCATGATCGGATCGATCTTGCGCGGCGTTTCCTGATCGAACTCCAGAACCCAAATATTGGTTTTGGCCTTGCCGGATTGCATGGCGGTTTTTGCAGGACGATAAATCTTGGCAGGCATTGCTGCAGCGCCTCCGAATCAAGCGGGAATGATCCGCCTTCTTGCTTCTCTTGCCTTGGCGCGGTCCCTTACAGGCCACGCGAACACGACTTTTGCTTAGCTGCGAATCCCTTTGTTTTCAAGCAAAAAGGCAGCCGCCACCAGGACGAATTCAAAGACTTTAATGAGGGAATTTTAAATGGTCGGAGTGGAGAGATTCGAACTCCCGACCCTCTGGTCCCAAACCAGATGCGCTACCAGACTGCGCTACACTCCGCACCGACTACATGACCAAAACGAGATCATGAGCTGATTTCCGTACCGCCGAACGCTTAGCCCTGCGGAACGAGTGGGGAGATACACGGTTCGCCTCCCCACTGCAACAGGTAAAAACTTGCCGAACACATCTTCCCCGATGAAAATTCACTTACCGAGCTTTGCCGAGATGGTGGCACTCGTCACCGTATCGCCAACAGCAAGCCCGAGTTTGCGAACAATGCCGGCGTTCAGCTCGATGACATAGGCAACCGGCCCGCCGGAGCTGATGATCGCTTCGGAATAGGGCACGGCGTTTTCCTGGATATGGGTGACGACGCCCTTCTGATCCAGAAACAGCATATCGAGTGGCAACTTGGTATTCTTCATCCACATCATGACGGGTCGCGACGTGCCAAAATCGAACAGCATGCCGTGATCGGCCGGCATGTTGTCGCGATACATGAGGCCCAATTCGAGCTGTGGCGGCGTCAAGGCCAGTTCCACGGTGAATTTATGCGTCTGGCCCTTGGGCGATGCGATCGAAAGCGGTTCCGAATCGAAAGCCATCGACTGTTGCCCTGCGCTCTGTGCCGCGAAAGACGATGGAGCGATGGCCCCAACGAGAAAAAGCGCCAAAATGGCGCTTTTCAAAATTCCAAGAAATCCGGCTTTGTTCATGTCAATGTGGCCGCGTGACCGGGCTCGGCGCATCCGGGTGGATTTCCGCCGCCATCAGGCCCTTTTCACCTGGTCCGAAGCGGACAAGAACCACCTGCCCCGGCCGCAGCTCGGCCAGGCCGAAGCGACGCAGCGTTTCCATATGCACGAAGATATCCTCGGTGCCCTCGCCGCGCGTCAGAAAGCCGAAGCCCTTGGTGCGGTTGAACCACTTGACCAGCGCGCGCTCCAGGCCACTCGTCGCCGTCACCTGCACATGCGTGCGAACAGGCGGCATCTGCGAGGGATGCACCGCGGTCGATTGGTCCATGGAGAGGATCTTGAACGCCTGATAACCGCGCTCCCGGCGCTGGATCAGCGCGACGATGCGGGTTCCTTCGAGAATCGTCTGATAACCGTCGCGGCGTAGACACGTCACATGCAGAAGCACATCCTGCATGCCATTGTCAGGCACGATGAAACCGAAGCCCTTGGCGACATCGAACCATTTGACGACGCCTGAGATTTCGATGAGCTCGACGGTATCACCCGACATCTCCTCGAAGTCGACAACTCCCTTCGATGAAATTCTGTCACCCATCCTAGTCAGCCCTCGATTACGCGTCACACTGTTACGGTTAACTGATTCCCTGATATCAAGATTAACATCTTGGTAACGGAAAAGCGCAAGTCCTAGTTTTCGTTTATTCCCACCCTAAGATTATTGCTCCAAGACTTGCGCGAAGCTGGTGTCGCGATCGAAGATCCGCCCAGCTCAACATTAAGAGAGGAAATAGAATGCGTTATCTCCATACGATGGTCCGCGTCACCGATCTCGACGCCTCGTTGCATTTTTATAGCACTCTATTCGGGCTTACCGAAACCCGCCGCTACGAAAACGAGAAAGGTCGCTATACGCTCGTTTTCCTTGCGGCCGACGAGGACGCCGAATCATCTCGCAGCAACGGTGCCCCCAGCCTGGAACTGACCTACAACTGGGACCCGGAGGAATATAGCGGAGGACGCAATTTCGGCCACCTCGCCTATGAAGTCGACGATATCTATGCGACCTGCCAAAAGCTGATGGACAACGGCATCACCATCAACCGTCCTCCCCGCGATGGTCACATGGCTTTCGTGCGTTCTCCGGACGGCATTTCCATCGAGATCCTACAGAAGGGCGCCAATCTTCCCTCGGCCGAGCCCTGGGCTTCCATGGCCAACACCGGCTCCTGGTAAAGCCTAAGCTTTCGCGAGGCTTACGGCACGCGCGGAGCCATCCGTTTCGCGCTTGCAGCCCACGCCCATCCTCCGGCATGCTTGGACGACTCGAAGCATCATGCATCGGATATCGCGCGCTCATCGTCCAGTCGGCGCGTGCGGTATCGTCGTCCCTCGCAGGAGGCCGTTCCGATGCAAGCCTTTTTTGCAGGGAACGTCCCATGTGCGATCAACAGATTTTATACGGCAGGAAGAAGCTAGCAAGCACAATTGCCGTTCTTGCCTCATTTGTGATGATTGCGGGCTGCGCGACCACGGCCAAAAAGCCGATCGAGACTTCGCAAGCTGCGCCGGTCGTGCCATTGACCGTGGCAGAACAGCTGGCAGCCGATATGAACAGCAAGGCCGATGCCCGGCGACGCAAGGCCGATGTCGCCTATCGTGATCCGATGGTCCACAGCGTCAACGGCACACGTCAGCAGATCGTCGCCCAGCAGAACCAGGCACTCTATCCTGCGCCTACGGCCCCGACTGCGGACGGGCAAACCGGTATTGCCGGCCTGGTCACGCAGCCGACCGGCGTCAATGCGAGCAGAAGCAGCATCTTTTCCGCACCGCCGCCCATTGCCGTCAATCCGGATGGGACGCTTGCCAAGACACAGACCGACGGCGGCCAGGCGATCACGCCGATGATGCGCAGCGTTTACAGCGCGCCATCAAGCGCTATGCAGACAGAGGCGCCGCAGACGATGGATGCCGCCGTGCCGAACGGCCGCACATCGGCCGACATGCTTCCCCCGCCCGTCATTCGCAATGCGACCTCGCCGGCCTCGGGTTCGCCGCAGCCGATTGCCCAGGTGACGACGTCCGGAGCGGCGGCAACGCCGGGCCCGAATGTCCATGAGTTGAACGGCAGACAGGCGGCGGCGCTGGCGCAGTTCATCGCGTCGAAGAACCAGCCTCAAAACGGCAAGCTATTGGTTCAGCCCGTGCAGGGCGCAAGCGGTCAGTAAAAGACCCGCGTTTCCAAGGAATCTTCGATGTCGCCGGCAAGGGCCTGTTAAGGCTCACTTATTCAGCACCAAGGATAGTTTCACCCATCTGTCATTTTTTTCCACAAAAAAGCAAATTTGCCGCTTGCGGGAATGAAATCACCCCGCTATAAGCGCGCCACACAACAGCTGAACGCGCCCTTCGTCTATCGGTTAGGACGACAGATTTTCATTCTGTAAAGAGGGGTTCGACTCCCCTAGGGCGTGCCACTGTTGTTCTTCTCCCATAGTCGATTCATTTAAGCTACCGCTTGCGGACGCAATAGGCTATTCCTATCTAGGCCGTGCAGCATGCGCCCTTCGTCTATCGGTTAGGACGACAGATTCTCATTCTGTAAAGAGGGGTTCGACTCCCCTAGGGCGTACCAACCGCGCGGCTCAACGTTTTCCACAAGCACCTCGAAAAATCATCGCCTAGTCATAGATTTTTCTGCGATTTTTCTCGTTTTTCCGCTTGCGGGAATGAAAGGTGCTGACTATAAGGGCGCCACAGCACGCGCCCTTCGTCTATCGGTTAGGACGACAGATTTTCATTCTGTAAAGAGGGGTTCGACTCCCCTAGGGCGTGCCACTGTTTCTCCTTTTAAATTGATGATTTTGCTTCGCAAAGCGCCTTTGTGCTCATGCGATATCGGACGTCGTTTCGTTACGGAGCTTTCGCCGCATCAGTGACGCGCAGCTGCACGCGGCGACTTCCCTGCCAGTGATCGGCGCCGAGCGTGCCGGCGACATGGATCTGTGCACCGCGCGACGACATCAGCAGATCGCCCAAGGGCGTCTCGGCCGCGCGGAAGGCGATGCCATCCACCCGGCCACCGTCCTGCGCCTCCAGCGTAATCTTGATATGCGACTGGCCGACGAGGCGAGAATCGCGCAGGCGGTGGCTCGGAAGCGCGAAGACGGGCTGTGGATGGCCCGAACCATAAGGGCCGGCGGTCTCAAGCCTGTCGATCAGCTCCACGGTCGCGCCGCTTGCGCCGAGCGCGCCGTCGATCTTCAACGTTTCGTTGGCAACCAGGCCGGCCACCTGTTTCTCCGCCTTCTCCATGAAGAAGGCGCGCAGCTTTCCGAGATTGCTTCGCTCCACCGTCAGACCGGCAGCCATAGCATGGCCGCCGCCCTTGACCAGCAGACCGGCATCGACGGCTGCGCGCACCATGCGGCCCATGTCGAAGCCGTTGATAGAGCGGCCCGAGCCGGTGCCCTTGCCCGATGAATCGAAGGCAATGGCAAAGGCCGGCCGGCGGAGCTTATCCTTGAGACGTGAGGCAATTAGGCCTACGATTCCCGGATGCCAGTTCTCGCGCGCCGTGATGATGACGGAGGCGCCGTCGCCATTGCCGTACTCCGCCAAGGCCTCTGCCTCGGCCTCCTGCAGCATGGCGGCCTCCATGGCCTGTCTCTCGCGATTGAGCTCATCGAGCTTCGCGGCGATGGTTTCCGCTTCGCCGCCGTCGTCCAGCGTCAGCAGGCGCGCGCCGAGCGCTGCATCGCCAATGCGGCCGCCAGCATTGATGCGCGGACCGATGAGGAAGCCGAAATGGTAGGGCGAGACGGGGCCGTTGAGACCGGCCCTGCGAAACAGCGCTGCAAGCCCAAGATTGCCTTGATGGCGGGCGGCGATCAGTCCTTTGACGACATAGGCGCGGTTCAAACCCTTCAACGGCACGACATCGCAGACGGTCGCGAGCGCGACGATATCGAGCCAGGCAAGCAGGTCGATCGATCGCACGCGGGAATCGCCCGCCTCCCGCAACAGCCGCAGGGCCGCGACGAGAACCATGAAGACCACGCCGGCGGCACAGAGATGCCCCTGCCCCGAAAGATCATCCTCGCGGTTCGGATTGACCAGGGCATGGCAAGGCGGCAGCTCATGCGCCACCTGATGGTGATCGATGACGACGACATCGATACCGCGCGCCTTCGCCACCTCAAGCGATTCGAAGCTGGTGGAGCCGCAATCGACCGTGACAATCAGTGTGGCGCCATTGTCGATGAGCTGGCCGATGGCAGTGGGATTGGGGCCGTAGCCTTCGAAGATGCGATCGGGAATGTAGATGCTGGCCGGGACGCCGAAATGGCTCAGGAAGCGATAGATGAGCGCCGAGGACGCAGCGCCGTCGACATCGTAATCGCCGAAGATCGCGATTGTCTCGCCCTTCCCGATCGCGTGCAGCAGCCGTCGTGCAGCCTTTTCGCAATCGGTCAGCAGATGCGGGTCCGGCATTAGGCCGCGGATGGTCGGATCAAGGAAGGCCATGGCTTCGTCGAGGCCGACGCCGCGGCCGGCAAGCACGCGGGCGATCAGCTCCGGCAGGCCATGTGTCTGCGCAATGGCAAGCGCCCTGTTCTGGCCAGCCTGATCGAGCCTGGATACCCAGCGATTGCCTGATACCGAGCGCTCGACACCCAGAAATGCCCGCTGAACTGGATCGACCGGTTGCTCCACCATCTCTCCCGGAATTTGAGAGCGGCGTCCCTTTGAGGTACGCCGCCGCTACTGAGACTATTCTTTCGGCCGCTCGATACGGATGACCTGCGGCTCGCCGACGAGATAGCCTTCGTTCTTGATTGCCGCAACCGCCTTGCGCACCGAATCCTCCGTCGTCGCGTGGGTGACGAGGATGATCGTCTGGTGATCGGATGGTGCCAGATGCTGCTTGGAGCGCTGCACGATCGATTCGAGTGAAATATGGTTTTCCGCCATGCGGGTCGCGACACTTGCAAAGACGCCGGTACGGTCGAGCACGGTCAGGCGGATGAAATAGCCGCCTTCATGGCTCTGCATCTGCGCCTTGCGGTAGGGCTCGAGCGCCTTGGCCGGATGGCCGAGCACCGGTACGCGCTGTTCGCCCGGCCGGCTCTTGGCGATATCAGCGATGTCGCCGAGGACGGAGGAGGCCGTCGCGTTGCCGCCGGCGCCGGGGCCGACCATCAGCAATTCGCCGAGGATATCGGATTCGATCGCCACGGCATTGGTGACGCCATCGACCTGGGCGATGACCGAATCGAGCGGCACCATGGTCGGATGCACGCGCTGCTCGATGCCGCTTTCGGTGCGTTGGGCAACACCGAGCAGCTTGATACGGTAGCCGAGATCGGCAGCAGCGCGGATATCCTCGATGGAGACGTTGGTGATCCCTTCGAGATAGATGTCGTCGGCCGCGATGCGATTGCCGAAGGCAAGCGTCGTCAGGATGGCGAGCTTATGCGCCGTGTCGTTACCCTCGATGTCGAAAGCCGGATCGGCTTCGGCATAGCCGAGGCGCTGGGCTTCCTTGAGGCAATCGGCGAAGGACAGGCCTTCCTTCTCCATCCGGGTCAGGATGTAGTTGCAGGTGCCGTTCATGATGCCATAGACGCGGGAAATCGTATTGCCGGTCAGGGATTCGCGCAGGGCCTTGATGACCGGAATGCCACCGGCAACGGCCGCTTCGAAATTCAGCAGCGCGCCCTTTTCTTCGGCGATCTGCGCAAGCTCGACACCGTGATAGGCAAGCAGCGCCTTGTTGGCTGTGACGACATGTAGGCCGCGTGCAAGCGCTGCACGCACGGCAGCGTTAGCAGCACCCTCGGAGCCGCCAATCAGCTCGACGAAGACGTCGATATCGGCCTTCTGCGCAAGATCGACCGGCCCCCCGAACCATTCGATGCCCGTTAGATCGATGCCGCGATCCCGCGTGCGATCGCGCGCTGTGACGGCGACGATCTTGACGGGACGACCGCAGGTAACGGCAAGCTCGTTAGCGCGGCTCTGGATGATGCGGACGAGCGAGGCACCAACGGTGCCCAAGCCCGCAATGCCGATTTTGAGGGCATCTGCCATGGAAAATTCCTGATCAGTATGGGGACGGCAGCCGCGGAAACGGCTGCCGCACGATATTATGAACGGTGAGCGTTCAGCGAAATGACATTATGCATCGTCTCGTCCGCGGAGGAGAGGAAGCGCTTCAGGTTGCGCGCCGCCTGACGGATGCGATGCTCGTTTTCAACAAGCGCGATGCGGACATAATCGTCGCCCTGCTCGCCGAAGCCGATGCCCGGAGCGACCGCAATGTCGGCCTTCTCGACCAGCAGCTTTGAAAACTCCAGCGAACCGAGATGACGGAACTTTTCGGGGATCTTCGCCCAGGCGAACATCGTCGCGGCCGGCGGCGGCACGTCGAAGCCGGCCTTGCCGAAGCTGTCGACCAGAACGTCGCGGCGCCGCTTGTAGATGTTGCGCACTTCGGCGATGTCGGAGCCGTCGCCGTTCAGCGCGTGGGTCGCCGCCACCTGGATCGGCGTGAAGGCGCCGTAATCGAGGTAGGACTTCACGCGCGTCAGCGCCGCAATCAGCCGCTCGTTGCCGACTGCGAAACCCATGCGCCAGCCGGGCATGGAGAAGGTCTTCGACATCGAGGTGAATTCGACCGTCACGTCGATGGCGCCCGGAACCTCCAGCACGGACGGCGGCGGCGCGTCGTCGAAGTAGATCTCCGAATAAGCCAGATCCGAAAGCACAATGATGTCGTGCTTCTTGGCGAAGGCGACGACTTCCTTGTAGAAATCGAGCGTCGCCACATAGGCTGTCGGGTTCGACGGATAGTTCAGGATGAGCGCGAGCGGCTTCGGAATCGAGTGGCGCACAGCCCGTTCCAGCGGCGGGAAGAAGCTGTCATCCGGCTCGACCGGGATCGAACGGATCACGCCGCCGGCCATCAGGAAGCCGAAAGCATGGATCGGATAGGTCGGGTTCGGGCAGAGAATGACGTCGCCTGGCGCCGTGATCGCCTGCGCCATATTGGCGAAGCCTTCCTTGGAGCCGAGGGTGGCGACTACCTGCGTATCGGGATTGAGCTTCACGCCGAATCGACGCGCATAATAGGCGGCCTGGGCACGACGCAGGCCTGGAATACCCTTGGAGGAGGAATAGCGATGCGTGCGCGGATCCTGGACCACTTCGCACAGCTTGTCGACGATCGCCTTGGGGGTCGGAAGATCTGGATTGCCCATGCCGAGGTCGATAATGTCCGCCCCGCCCGCTCGCGCGCTCGCTTTCAAACGGTTGACCTGTTCGAAAACGTAGGGCGGCAAACGCCGGACTTTATGAAACTCTTCCATTTCTTTCCCCATGGGACAGCGGCCCTCAAAACCGCGCTGAAGTTCGTTGATCTCCCGGCCAGCCACGATACGAACTTGGGACTCGCGGCGCCGTATTCATGCTATCTCGAAAGATAAGGTGAATCTTGGGCGGCTATGCACGCAAAGTGCAATCCGCCGGCCAGATACATCCAAATTCGGCCTATCCGAACGCTTTGCGTCCAAATCGCCTGAAACGCAAGGTTAATTCTGCGTCGGGGCCGGCTGTGCGCTGCCCTCTTTCTGAATTTCCTGCAGCGTATCCTGGCCATGTTCGGCTGCGAGCTTGCGCATCTCGGCGACGCGCTTCTGGTACTCGGCCTCAGAAATCGCGCCAGCCTTGCGCTGCGATCCAAGTGCCGTCAGCTGCTTAGCCAGATCGCCGGCCTGCTGATCGTTGATCTGGACGTTTGCCGCGGTCGGCGGCGCGTTGAAGGAAGGATAGCCGTCCTTGTAATATTGCTGCGTGCTGGTTTCCACCACCGGCGTGCCCTTGGCGGGTTTTACGATGACAGCCTGAGGCGGCTGCTTGCGCTTGGCGAAGGCCGCCTTTTCCTCGGGCGTCGAGCAGCCCGCGAGCGTCAATGCGAGAATTCCGCACATTGCACCGCAGAGTACGGAATACCGGTTCAGTCTTGCCACCATGCCGCCGCCCATAATTGTCTTCCTGCGCTATTCCTTGCTGTGGGTTGCGACTGTTAAATTTGTCGCAGCAGCAAAGCAAGAGCAGGGTTGCGTTTCATTCGACTTGTATTCCTTTTCCCGCAAGATGTACAAATGGAAAACAAGACACGAGCTGCCGCCGGGAGGATGATGCGTGACCGACAGCAAGCGGGACAAGAATGAAGGCAATAGCGGCTTCCCCGGCTTTGATCCAAAGTCAGTCGAGCCTTACATCGTCAGGGATCCCGAAGCGATGGCCGTCAACTTTGCCCGTGCGCTGGAAAATCTCGGCAAGGCAGCCTCGGCCTGGCTTGCGCCGCGTGAACGCGGCGAGAAGGTCGACACGGTTGCCGATCCCTTCACCGACATGGTCAAGACGCTCTCCAAGGTCGGCGAATACTGGCTTTCCGACCCGCGTAGGACGCTGGAAGCGCAAACGCATCTTCTATCGGGCTATTTCGGCCTGTGGACAAAAACCATGCAGCGTCTCAGCGGCGATTCGTCCGCCGAGATCGAAGCCGAACCGGTGAAGGACAGGCGCTTTGCCGATGAAGACTGGCATAAGAACCCCTTCTTCGACTTCCTGAAGCAGACCTATCTTCTGACGTCGAACTGGGCGGAAAAGCTGGTTGGCGAAGCGGAAGGGCTGGACGAGCATACACGCCACAAGGCGGCGTTCTACACGAAGCAGATCACCGCCGCCTTTTCGCCAACCAATTTTGTCGCGACGAATCCGCAGGTCTATCGCGAGACCATCGCCTCCAATGCCGAGAATCTCGTGCGCGGCATGAAGATGCTGGCGGAGGATATCAGCCTTGGCCATGGCGAGTTGCGCCTGCGTCAAACCGACATGACGAAATTCGCCGTCGGCCGCGACATGGCGCTGACGCCAGGCAAGGTGATCGCGCAAAGCGATGTCTGCCAGGTGATCCAATATGAGCCGGCGACGGACAAGGTGTTGAAGCGGCCGTTGCTGATCTGCCCGCCCTGGATCAACAAATTCTACATTCTGGATCTCAACCCGCAGAAATCCTTCATCAAATGGTGTGTCGAGCAGGGTCACACAGTCTTCGTCATTTCCTGGGTGAACCCCGACCATCGTCATGCGGCGAAGGACTGGACCTCCTATGCCCGCGAGGGCATCGATTTCGCCCTTGAGGCGGTCGAAAAGGCAACGGGCGAGCAAGAGGTGAATGCTGTCGGATATTGCGTCGGCGGCACGCTGCTCGCGGCCACGCTTGCCCTCCACGCCAAGGAAAAGAACAAACGCATCCGCACAGTTACCTTCCTGACGACGCAGGTCGATTTCACCTTCGCCGGCGATCTGAAGGTTTTCGTCGATGAAGAGCAGATTGCGGCACTCGAAGAGCAGATGAATGTGCTCGGCTATCTCGAAGGCTCGAAGATGGCGACGGCCTTCAATATGCTGCGCGCCTCCGAACTGATCTGGCCCTATTTCGTCAATAACTATCTGAAGGGACAGGAACCCCTACCCTTCGACCTCCTGTTCTGGAATGCCGATTCCACGCGCATGGCGGCTGCCAACCATTCGTTCTACCTGCGCAACTGCTACCTCAACAATGCATTGAGCCAGGGCAAAATGGTGCTCGACGGCAAGACGCTGTCGCTGAAGGACGTGCGCATCCCGGTCTACAATCTGGCAACGCGCGAGGATCATATCGCGCCGGCCAAATCCGTCTTCGTCGGCAGCCAGTATTTCGGTGGTCCGGTGGAGTTTGTGGTGACCGGCTCCGGTCACATTGCCGGCGTCGTCAATCCGCCCGACAAGCATAAATACCAGTTCTGGACGGGAGGCCCGACCGGCGGCGACTATGAGGAATGGCTCGCCGGGGCAAAGGAGACGCCTGGCTCCTGGTGGCCGCATTGGCATGCCTGGATCCTCGCGCAAGACCATCGCATGGCGGCAGCGCGCCAACCAGGCGGCAAGGCCCTCAATGCGCTTGAGGAGGCACCCGGCAGCTTCGTCATGGAACGGGCATAAGTCACCCTATTATGCAATTTCCTTCGCTTCTCATCCCTGCCCGCCTGATTTCGCGCTACAAGCGCTTCCTCTTCGATGCCGAGCTGGAGGACGGCACCTTCATCACCGGCTCCTGCCCCAATACCGGATCAATGCTTGGACTGACAACACCCGGTTCGCGCATCTGGCTTTCCGAACACGAGGGCGCGAAGCGAAAATACCGTCATGTCTTCGAGCTGATCGAAGCCGACGACACTACGGTCGGCGTCAATACCGCCATGCCAAACCGCATCGCGGCGGAAGCGATCGCGCTTGGGCAAGTCTCCGATCTCGGCAAGTACACGACAGTCAGGCGCGAGCAGAACTACGGCCGCAACTCCCGCATAGACCTACTCTTGACCGACCCTTTGCGGACAACCACCTATGTCGAGGTGAAAAACGTCCATTTCATGCGGCAGCCGGGTCTTGCAGAGTTCCCCGATACGGCGACGGCACGCGGCGCCAAGCATCTGGAAGAACTCGGCGATATGGCCGAGGCTGGTTTCCGCGCCGTCATGTTGTTCGTGATTCAGCGCAATGATTGCGATCGCTTCCGGATCTGTGGCGATCTCGATCCGGTCTACGCCCGGGCGTTTGACCGTGCTTTGGCGCGTGGCGTCGAAGTCTATGCGCTGAAATGCAGGGTCTCGCCGACGGAAATCGCGCCTGCCGGGTTGATCCCGATAGACGAACCCGGCATAGCTGCATTAGAACAGTTTAAGATCTCTACCGAAGGCTGACCATGGTGAACTACATCGAAGCGGCAACGGCGCCGGCGAAGAATACGGGCGCTATCCGCATTTACGGGCAGGATGCCTTTGCAGGAATGCGCAAGGCATGCCAGCTGACCGCCCGCTGCCTCGATGAACTCGCCGCGATCGTCAAGCCCGGTGTTCCCACCGACGTCATCGACCGCTTCGTTTTCGAATTCGGCATGGATCACGGCGCCTATCCGGCGACGCTGAACTATCGCGGCTACATGAAATCCTCCTGTACGTCGATCAATCACGTCGTCTGCCATGGCATTCCCAACGACAAGCCGCTGCGCGAAGGCGATATCGTCAATATCGACGTGACCTATGTGCTCGATGGCTGGCATGGCGATTCGAGCCGCATGTATCCGGTCGGCGAAATCAAGCGCTCGGCCGAGCGGCTGCTGGAAGTCACCTACGAATCCCTGATGCGCGGCATTGCCGCCGTTCGTCCGGGTGCCCGCACCGGCGCTATCGGCGAAGCGATCCAGACTTATGCCGAGGGCGAACGCTGCTCGGTCGTTCGCGACTTCTGTGGCCACGGCGTCGGCAGCCTATTTCACGACTCGCCGAACATCCTACATTACGGCCGGATCAATGACGGCCCGGAGCTGCGTGAAGGCATGATCTTCACCATCGAACCGATGATCAATCTCGGCAAGCCGCATGTGAAAGTGCTCGGCGACGGCTGGACGGCCGTCACCCGCGACCGCTCGCTTTCGGCCCAGTACGAACATACGGTCGGCGTCACGGCGACGGGCTGCGAGATCTTCACCCTGTCGCCGGGCGGCCTCGACCGCCCCGGCCTGCCGCCGCTGCAGGGATAATTCATGGCGAAACGTCCTGCTTCTTCCAACGGACATGGCGACATGCCCCTCGAAAGAGGCGGGAAGCTGGAGACTTTGGAAGAAGCTCCGCTGCTCGACGAGCGGCTGTTCTTCCCCCAGCAGCCTGCCAAGCCCGCCTCGCAGACTTCCAAATCCGCTCCACCAGCCAAATCCGCGCCAACCAACGTCGAAGCTCATTATCATGGTCACCGCGACCGGTTGCGCAATCGCTATCGCGACGGTGGCGATGCGGCATTGGCGGACTACGAAATTCTCGAGCTCTTGCTTTTCCGGCTGATCCCACGACGCGACACGAAACCAATCGCCAAGGCGTTGCTTGCCCGCTTCGGCACGCTTGGCGGTGTATTCGGCGCGCCGGTCAACCTGTTGACGGAGGTCAGCGGCGTCGGCGACGCGGTTGCCCTCGACCTAAAGCTGGTCGCAAGCGTCGCGCAGCGCATGCTGAAAAGCGAGTTGACCGGCAAGCCGGTGCTTTCCTCCTGGAAAGCGCTTATCGATTACTGTCATGCCGCCATGGCTCACGAAGCCCGCGAGCAGTTCCGCCTCTTGTTTCTCGACAAGCGCAATGCTTTGATCGCCGACGAGGTGCAGGGCTTCGGCACGATCGATCATACGCCAGTCTATCCCCGCGAGGTCGTCAAACGCGCGCTGGAGCTTTCCGCTTCTGCCGTGATTCTGGTCCATAACCATCCGTCCGGTGATCCGACCCCATCTCGCGCCGATATCGACATGACGAAGACCATCATCGATACAGCCAAGCCGTTAGGCATCACTGTTCACGACCACGTTATTATCGGCAAGAACGGTCATGTCAGTTTTCGTGCATTACGTTTAATTTAGAATTTCGCATCAAAAGCGATAAATATATTTAAGAAATCACAGTATCAATTTGATATTAAATGATAATATGGATTCGGCATAAACCGTATATTTACGGGTCCTCCGAATTTGCCGTTGCGATCGCCGCTCCAATTTTTCAGTTCAGCGTCAGCATCATCTGGCAGAAGGATTATCGCATCCGATCGGCATATACACCGGCGGAAGCTATTGTTTTGATTTGGCCTATCCGCTGCGGGCGTCGGCCATGTGGAGATCGAATGCCGAAGATGTCGCCAGTGCTTGCTCATCGCCTCCTTTCTATCGGTCGCGGCGCGCTTGTCGCGGCAGGCGCTTTCCTCGTGGTTGCCGGCGGCTTCTATGCTCACATGCTCTGGACGACGAATTTCCATCCAGTCATCGCCGGCGAGCTCTACCGCTCTTCGCAGCCCTCGGCCACCAACATCGCCGAGTTTCAGAAGCAATACGGCATCAGGACCATTATCAACCTGCGTGGCGACAATAGCGGGCACCATTGGTATGATACCGAAATCGCCGAGGCGAAAGCGCTCAACATCGGCCATATCGATTTCCATATGTCTTCGGCCCGAGAGCTGACCCAGGCGCAAGCCGCGCAGCTTGTCGAGATCATGCGGAATGCGCCGAAGCCGATCCTCATTCATTGCCAGGCCGGAGCGGACAGAACCGGACTAGCCTCCGCACTTTACCTTGCCGCCATTGCCAAGACGAATGAGGCTACCGCAGAGGGCCAGATGTCGATCATCTATGGTCACTTGCCGTTCTCCTTCACCCGTGCCTACGCCATGGACCGTACTTTCGAGAAGCTGGAACCCTGGCTCGGCCTTTCAGCATCGTGAACACCAAACTTTCCCGTTAGATAATCTGTAACATTGAGAAGCTACCGGTTGACGGAGCATGTTGCATTGCGACATTGATTCCCCATTCCAGTCATCCGAGGCTTTCCGATGGACCAATTCGATCTCCTAGTCGTAGGTAGCGGCCCTGCCGGCCGCAGAGGCGCTATCCAAGCCGCCAAACTCGGCAAGAAGGTGCTCGTCGTCGAGCAAGGCAAACGGGTCGGCGGCGTCTCGGTCCACACCGGTACCATTCCCTCCAAGACGCTGCGCGAAACCGCGCTCAACCTTTCCGGCTGGCGAGAACGCGGCTTTTACGGCCGCGCCTATCGCGTCAAACAGGAAATCAGCGCCGAAGATTTGCGCCGACGTCTGCTGATCACCCTCGACCACGAAGTCGAGGTGCTGGAACACCAGTTCGCCCGCAATCGCGTGCAGCACATCAGAGGCAAGGCGAGCTTCGTCGATCCGCAGACCATGCAGATCGTCAAGGATGATGGCGAGGTCGTCACCGTATCCGCCGCCGGCATCCTGCTTGCAGTCGGCACCAAGCCCTTCCGTCCAGATTACATGCCCTTCGACGGCAAGACGGTTCTCGACAGCGACGAACTGCTCGATATCGAGCAGCTGCCGCGCTCCATGGTCGTCATCGGCGCCGGCGTTATCGGCATCGAATATGCGACGATCTTCAGCGCGCTCGATACGCAGGTCACTCTGATCGATCCGAAATCGACCATGCTCGACTTCATCGACAAGGAAATCGTCGAGGATTTCACCTATCAGCTGCGCGATCGCAATATGAAGCTGCTGCTCGGCCAGAAGGCAGAGAAAGTCGAGCGCCTGCCGAGCGGCAAGGTGGAGCTGACGCTGGACAATGGCCGCCGCATCACCACGGACATGGTTCTCTTCGCCGCCGGCCGCATGGGCGCGACCGATACCCTTAATCTTGCTGCAGCCGGCCTCGAAGCCGATGCGCGCGGCCGCCTGAGCGTCAATCCGGAAACCTTCGCCACCAAGGTTCCGCATATCTTTGCCGCCGGCGATGTCGTGGGCTTCCCGAGCCTTGCCTCCACCTCGATGGAACAGGGCCGCATCGCCGCCCGCGTTGCCGTCGGCGCGATTGCCAAGGAGCCGCCGAAATACTTCCCTTATGGCATCTATGCCGTGCCGGAGATTTCCACCTGCGGCCTTTCAGAAGAAGAGGTCAAGGAGCGGCATATCCCCTATGAATGCGGCATCGCCCGCTTCCGCGAGACCTCGCGCGGCCACATCATGGGCCTCGACACAGGCCTCTTGAAGATGATCTTCTCACTGAAGACCCGCCGCCTCCTCGGCGTCCACATCGTCGGCGAAGGCGCGACAGAACTCGTGCATATCGGACAAGCTGTGCTGAACCTGAAAGGCACCGTCGAATATTTCGTCGAAAACACCTTCAACTATCCGACGCTTGCCGAAGCCTACAAGATCGCCGGCCTCGACGCTTGGAACCGCATGGGCGATATCAAGTCGGAACTCTAATGGGTCAATATTGACCATGCCGGCGGAGCTTACTACTCTGTCGGCATGATGAGCATTCTCAACATCGCTTCGGTCTTCTTCATAAGCCGCTGATCCCTAGGCTTTCAGCCAAATGAAGACGAGACCGCCTCAACGGCCGCAAGGCCGCAGCAGGTCTTTGCCGAAATAGCCGTGATGCCCGCACAATAAGGGTGAAGACGGCGATGATCGAGAGAGATTTCATGCCATCCGAAAAACAGTATCCAGCTGCGCTTTCCGATGCGCAGGTGAACGATTTCATTGAACATGGTTTTGTACGCATCGATGGTGCGTTTTCACGGGAACAGGCTGCCAAAGCCCGCGCCATCATGTGGCGCGATATTCCCTGCAGCGAGCACGATCCGGCAAGTTGGAGATTTCCGGTCATCCGGCTGCCGGGCTATGGCGGCGAGCCATTCCGCACCATCGCCAACATGCCCATTTTGCACACCGCTTTCGATCAACTGGTCGGACGGGGACGATGGCTGCCAAGAGATGGGCTTGGTACCTTCCCCGTGCGGTTTCCGCATCCGGACGATCCCGGCGACGCCGGCTGGCATGTCGACCTCAGCTTTCCGGGTGACAACTGCGATCCGGACGAGAAAACGGACTTCTCGGCCTGGCGCGTGAATGTCACCTCGCGAGGGCGCGCTCTGCTTACGCTGTTTTTGTTTTCCGATGTCGGTGAAGACGATGCGCCAACCCGCATCCGCGTCGGCTCCCATATGGATATGGCGCGCTATCTCGAACCTGCGGGAGAGCACGGGCGTTCTCATATGATGCTCGAGCAGATGGGAGCCGACCGCTCTCACACACTGGCAACGGGAAAGGCCGGCACGGTCTACATCTGCCATCCCTTCCTCGTTCATGCCGCGCAGAAGCATCGAGGCAGCACGCCGCGCTTCATGGCGCAACCTTCGATCGGGCTTGCCAAGGCCTATCAGCTGGAGCGACCCGACGGAGCCTATAGTCCGGTGGAAATCGCCATCCGCCGTGCATTGGGTAGGGAATAATCGCATCGAGCAGAGAGCTCGTAGCCCTACCCCGATCCTCTCTCTGCTTGCTGGGAGAGGATCGGGGTGAGCGACAACAAAAAGCCCTGCCGAGGGCAGGGCTTAATTTCAGTCCAGAAGAAAAGCCGATTATTCGGCGCTGTCTTCAGCAGCCTTCTTCTTCGGAGCAGCCTTCTTCTTCGGAGCCGCGGCTTCTTCGCCTTCGGCAGCAGCTTCGGTCGCTTCAGCCTTGGCAGCCTTCTTCTTCGGAGCGGCCTTCTTAGCAGCCGGCTTGTCTTCGGCTTCGTCGTCGGCCAGCAGCGCTTCCTTGGAAACGGTCTTGTCCGTAACGTTGACCTCGGTCAGCAGGTGATCGATGACCTTTTCTTCGAAGATCGGGGCGCGCAGGTTGGCGGATGCGCCCGGCGTATTGCGGAAGAATTCCAGGATTTCCTTTTCCTGGCCCGGGAACTGCTGCAGCTGGGCATAAAGCGCGCGCTGCAGTTCGTCTTCGCTGACTTCGACGCCGGCCTTCTCGCCGATTTCAGAGAGAACGAGGCCGAGGCGAACGCGGCGCTCGGCGAGCTTGCGATATTCTTCGCGAGCCTTTTCTTCCGTGGTGTCTTCGTCTTCGAAGGTCTTGCCGGATTCGCTGAGGTCGGTTTCGATCTGGCGCCAAATGCTGGCGAATTCAGCGTCGACGAGCTTCTGCGGCGTGTCGAACTGATACATTTCGTCGAGCTGGTCGAGGATCTGACGCTTGACCTTCTGGCGGGTAACCGAGCCGTACTGGCTTTCGATCTGACCGCGAACGATCTCCTTCAGGCGGTCGGCCGATTCCAGACCGAGCTTGGTGGCGAGTTCGTCGTTGATTTCAACGTCGCCGGGAGCCGCAACTTCCTTGACCTTGATGTCGAAGGTGGCTTCCTTGCCGGCGAGGTTCTTGGCCGGATAGTCGGCCGGGAAGGTTACGGTGATGACCTTCTCATCGCCAGCCTTGACGCCGACGAGCTGTTCTTCAAAGCCCGGGATGAAGCGGTTGGAGCCGAGGACGAGCTGCGAGTCTTCATCCTTGCCGCCGTCGAAAGCAACGCCGTCGACCTTGCCGAGGTAATCGATGGTGACGCGGTCGCCATTGGCGGCCTTGCCCTTCTTGGCCTCGTAGCTGCGGGCGCTTTCGGCGATCTTGAGGATCTGCTCGGTCACTTCGTCTTCGCCGATCTCGGCGACTTCGCGGGTGACCTTGATGCCGCCCACCGGCTTCAGTTCGATCGCCGGGATGACTTCATAAGACAGCGTGAATTCGAAATCGGCTTGAGCGGAGAGGATCTTTTCAGCCTCTTCCTGGTCTTCGGTCATGGCGATTTCCGGCTGGGTTGCCGACTTTTCGCCGCGCTCGGTCAGGATCGCCGGCGGCTGGTCACGAACAATTTCGTTGACGAGATCGGCCATGATCGACTTGCCGTAGACCTTCTTCAGGTGCGAGACCGGAACCTTGCCCGGACGGAAGCCGTTGATGCGGACCTTGTCCTTGACCTCGGCCAAGCGCTCGTTCATGCGCACTTCCATGTCCTTGGCCGGGATGACCACCTTGATTTCGCGCTTCAGCCCTTCAGCGAGCGTTTCGATAACCTGCATTGTCCTACCTTCATTCATGGCGGCCGTGCCCAGCCTGCCGTTCGTTTCGATGAGCACGACGCCGGAAAATCCCGAGCGTGGCTTGGATGCAATTCTCTTTCACCTTGCAAGAGCGCCGCGCCTTCAAACAAACGCGCAAAAGGCAGCTCTATCCCGTCAGGAGCCAAAACATCTTATCCACTTTCCTCATCGAAAGCGGGATGCTTTGGGCAAGATGCGCGTCCTGCGGCATATCGGAAGACAGGCTTCGAGAACCTCCCCCCGTCCACAAGACAGTGTTGGTGCGGGTAGAGAGACTTGAACTCCCACGCCTTGCGGCACCAGAACCTAAATCTGGCGTGTCTACCAATTTCACCATACCCGCGTTCCCAAAACCGCATGGCGATGCCTGCCCATGGGGGCTTCCGGAGCGCGGCGTCTCTATATCACCCGTTTCAAACCACGCAAAGGAAAAATGACGGTTCCGCGACGAGGCTCAAGCTTATAGGGATTCTTTGCGCAGATATCGTCAGTAAAGCGGCTCCTCATAAACGGATTTGCCGTCGAGAAGCAGGCTTCTGATATGGGCAACCCCATCGGAAGACACCCGCACCGCAATGGCGACGCGATTGTCGTTGCGGGCGCTCTCGATATCGCGTCCCTGCCCTTCGGGCACATAATAGCGCTCGATGCCATAGGTGACCCCGACAATCGCCTGCTGGGGATCGGTGGCATCGCCATAGAAAACATAGTCGACAGGCAGGCTTTTGAGCACGACGGTATTGGGCTTCGGATCGAGCTTTCCAAAGGATGATTCGGCGATGCCCCAATAACCGTCATCCTGCTTCTTCAGGCGAACGGACAGTATCGCAGCACTTCGGCTCATTTTCGGCGGTCCCTCGACCATCGTCGAGAATGGAACCCGTGAGATGTCGTAGTTCAAGGTCACGTAGTCGCCACGCAGAAGATCGCGCGGATCGACCGGCGCGGTCTTCAAGAGAACCTCGACGCCGCTCCGCAGACCCCAGGCACGCTCGCCGACCATATAACCGAGAACCGCCGTCTGCAGAGCGGCAATGATGATGGCAGCAATCCATAGTCGGCGGGAACCGATGGTCGGGCTCTTCTCAGCGATATCGGTCATGCCCGCGTCCCCTGTCCGCCATTATCGGAAAAGCGCCGTTCCAGCTGGATGACCAGCCAGGCGGCAATCGCTACAAGCACGCCAGCGATGAGGAAGAAGCCCGCCGTGCCGATGATCGAGCCTATCGTCTCGCTGGCGAGGTAAAGAATCTCGCAGGAGAAGACGAAATAGGCGAGATAGCGCACCGCGCCATTGTCGCGGTCGCTGAGCGCGATGGCGACCACGGAGCTCGCCAATGTCGCTGCCGCCACGATGACGAGCGGCAATTTGTCTTCGATCCAGACATTATTCTCAAAAGAGCCATTGCTGATCTCGGCATGGACCAGGAAGAAGCCGATCGATGCGATCAGAAAAGTATAGAAGGCCGGCGCAGCGCCGGCCTTGCGGGCAAAAGGCACCAGCGGCGAAGCGGGGACGCTGACGACGAGAAACGTCGCCATGCCGAGAGCGGCAAACAGGATTGCGGTATTCAATCCCTCATGGCGGCCAAACAGCCATGTCAGCCAGCCGACGAGCATGAGATAGGCCAAATGGCGAGCCATGGGCGCGTCGACATAGCGGACAAGCACAATCAGGACCATGGCCATCAGAGGCGGCATCCAAGGCATGATCCCATACCATTCGTCGAAATGCCCCCAGAGATAGACGCCGCAAAATGCCCAGGCGAGAAAACCGGCGAGCCCGACTTGCGCCGAGGAACGAAACAACGCCGCAACAATACAGGCTGCCGCGAACCAGACGAGCATCATTCTCACTTCGTCGCCGGACAGATTGTACATCTGGCCAACCAGGGCCATGGCTCCACCAAAACTCAAGGTGCCGAGGATCAACAATCCGGCTGCAACGACGGGACGCCCCTGGGCTAACAAATATGCCGCCGCGAGATAGAAGGCCCATATCATCGCAACCAGCCCCAGCAGACGGGCAATTCTCGGAAGGGCTTCCCAATTTGCGGAAATGAACAGCAAGATGGCAAGGCCGAGAAGTACGGCGGCAATGATGGTCAGCACCCGGCCGGCGCTGAAACTCGTCTGGCGACCGTCATACTCGCTGAGGATGGCTTTGGCCGCCCCCGCATCGACCAGGCCCTTGTCGGTCCAGATCTTCAGATCCCTCTCCAGCCTGCCCCTGTACATGCCCGTCTTCCCCTCGCTGCGATTCTGCTCGCGATAGAGTTAGCACAAATCGCCGTGCAATTGATGCGAGCCGAGCCTTTCCGGCAGAGGCTTCGGCTCACAGGAATATGTGCCATATTAATACGGAATTAAGGGATCATGCAGTATCTTGACGGCCGGTAAAGAGATACCGATTAAAGATATGCACGCAGCTCATGCCTCCCATGAAATTATTGCGCTGCACAAATTTAAAAAGTCATACTATTTATCAAACAACAAGACGGCGGTGGCGCGCCGTGCCGACGCAAATCGGAAAGCCTCGGGATAATTATCCCGACACGGAATTCGGAGCGGCACACTCCTCCTCCCAGTGCGCTCCGATAGATTGACGACACTCCTCCTCCCAGTCGTCAATCACCTCAAATGACGCCCACCGCATCCTCCTCCCGCGGTGGGCGTTATTTTTCCCACCTAAATCGGCTTTATATGCTTCGAGCGCCCCAATGGGCCGACAAATACCGGAGCCTGGCGCGCAAGCAGTCGAACGAAGATCCGCAGGCGGAAAACAGCCGATGCAGCCCTCCCCAAACAGCATGGCTGGCCAAAACATGGCCGAATGCCGGCAACAAATGGAAAGTACCTGCGAAAGCCAGGCATTGCCCTGAAGCGAGCCTCTCAAGCAGTTCTTCATTTGGCCGCGATATGCACATAAAGCAGCCGCCATCTTAGGCAAATTACCCATAAGGCTTGCATATGACGCATAGGTGACATGAAGCTTTCGCGCTTTTAGTTTTCGCGGCGCAGCATATATTTAAATCCATTAGATCGACGACGGAACCAATCACGGAACTGCTCGATCCCTTGATCCTCGAAAGGGACTACAATGAACCTGACCCGCTCTTTCAACAACTGGCGCAAGTATCGTCAGACCGTTAACGAACTCGGCCGCATGAGCTCGCGTGAACTGCACGACCTCGGCATCGACCGCGCCGACATCCATCGCGTTGCCCGCGAAGCCACCGGCCGTTAATCGCCGGATAGGCTTCGCCCAACAGCGAAAGCCTTCTCAACGCCCGTTGCGGACCTCCGCGGCGGGCGTTCTTTTTTGCTTATCGACTGAGCAAGCGCAGCATGGTCAATTCCATCACGAGCTATTCCTTATCTGCAAAGCACACAAATTTTGAGCATCGTCTGCTTTTTGGGCGTCATATTGCACAAATGCATAGCAGGCGCCTCTTCTTTGCACTGCACAATCAGCCCCTTCGCGCCTATATAGAGTGCAAGCGCTGAGGCGGTAATCGTACCGCCCGCAAACAAGATACCGAGGATAAGATCATGAACCCGATTCGCATTGCAAAGAACTGGATCAGCTACCGCCGCACTCTGAACGAACTTGGCAACCTCTCCAGCCAGACCCTTTCGGACATCGGCGTCAGCCGTTACGAAATCCGCAACATCGCTGCTCGTTCTTTCCGTTAATAGGAACGAACTGAGTAGACTGCCTCAAGACGGCGCCTTTCGGCGCCGTTTTTGATTCCGGCGATTACTAGAAGCTCCGTACAATTTAATCGCCTCGCAGAGCTTTCGTTAATCAATGGCGAGCCGCTCACCGCCCTTACCGCCTCGTATCATTGCCGCCAATCATACTGCGCCACGGTAGCCATGTGCGCCGAATGGACATAGCCGCTGCCGCCATCACGCGCGTTCTTGGAACGGAACCGCCCCTTTCTCATTTACAGGTGGAAACCTCTTAAGCAGGGAGGCGGAGAATGCAGATTCTAGGAATTTACGCAGCACTCGCGACGGCAAGCATGGATAGGGCGGAGGCGTTTTATACGCGACTTTTCGACCGAGGACCTGACGATCGTCCAATGGATGGCTTGATCCAATGGCGCAATGTCGCAGGCGCGAACATTCAAATCTTCTATGACAAGGAGAATGCGGGGTACGGCAGGCTAACCATTGTCGTGCCGAAAATGGAGGAAGCTCGCAAATCGCTCCAAGACTTTGGCGTGAAGCTCACGGGTGAATCGCAAGGCAACTATGGAAAGATCGCTCAATTGGCGGACCCTGACGGAAACCGCATCACTCTTGCAGAACCGCCCTCAAGGTCTTTCGATAGATAGCTCGCACTAAGCAGGCCGACCAGAGACTAAGGTTGCCATAAGACCGCCGCCCAGTTTTGCGCGACATGCCTTAGCAAAGCATTGGATCGCCGGCCCGCCCGTGATAATGACGCGCGCATGACACAGATCACTTCTCACTCCCCCATTCACGTCATCGGTGGCGGCCTCGCCGGCTCGGAAGCCGCATGGCAGATCGCCAATGCTGGCGTACCCGTCGTCCTGCATGAAATGCGCGGCGTACGCGGCACCGAAGCACACAAGACGGACGATCTTGCCGAGTTGGTGTGCTCCAATTCGTTCCGCTCAGACGATGCAACCAGCAATGCGGTCGGCGTCATCCATGCGGAAATGCGCATGGCCGGCTCGCTCATCATGGCATGCGCAGACAAGCACCAGGTGCCAGCCGGCGGCGCGCTTGCTGTCGATCGGGACGGCTTCTCGGCTGCGGTGACGCAGGCGATTGCAAATCACCCGCTGATCAACATCGTCCGCGAGGAGATTGAAGGCCTGCCGCCAAGGGTATGGGATCAGGCGATCATCGCCACCGGGCCGCTGACGGCAGCCGGGCTTGCGAGCGCCATCCAGGCCGAAACCGGTGCCGATGCGCTCGCCTTTTTCGATGCCATCGCGCCGATCGTCTATCGCGACAGCATCAACATGGACATTTGCTGGTATCAGTCGCGCTACGACAAGGTAGGCCCCGGCGGCACCGGCAAGGACTATATCAACTGCCCGATGGACGAAGCCCAGTACAATGCCTTCGTCGATGCCCTGATCGCCGGCGATGCCGTCGGCTTCAAGGAATGGGAAGGCACGCCCTATTTCGACGGCTGCCTGCCGATCGAGGTCATGGCGGAGCGCGGGCGTGAGACGCTGCGCCACGGGCCGATGAAGCCGATGGGGCTGACCAACGCTCATAATCCGACGGTCAAGGCCTATGCCGTCGTGCAGCTGCGCCAGGACAATGCGCTCGGCACGCTCTACAACATGGTCGGTTTCCAGACGAAGCTGAAATATGGCGCACAGGCGGAGATCTTCCGGCTCATTCCGGGCCTTGAAAATGCGGAGTTCGCACGCCTCGGCGGCCTGCACCGCAATACCTACATCAACTCGCCGACCCTGCTCGACCGCTCGCTGGTCTTGAAGTCGCGCCCGGGCCTGCGTTTCGCCGGCCAGATCACAGGCTGCGAAGGCTATGTCGAGAGCGCCAGCATCGGCCTGCTCGCCGGCCGCTTCGCCGCCGCCGAGCGCAAGGGCGAAGCACCCTCGCTGCCGCCGTCCACCACGGCGCTCGGCTCGCTGCTGAACCACATCACCGGCGGCCATATCATCTCGGACGAGGAGCCGGGCAAGCGCTCCTTCCAGCCGATGAATATAAATTTCGGGCTTTTCCCGGAACTGGAGCCGGGCTCGATCGTCAAGCCGGAAGGCGTCAAACGCTTTCGCGGCAAGGACAAGACCATCATGAAGCGGCAGCTGATCGCCAAGCGTGCACTTGCCGACTGCGCGAAATGGCTGGGCATGCAGACGCCGGTTCTCGCGGAGAGCGCCTAACCGCCCCGAGCTTCGGGATTTTCAAGCCTTGGCCGGCGACGCCTGCTCCTGCAACTTGGCGTCGTCACCCGCCACATAATTGCCGAGCAGCCAGAGCGATACTTCCGCGGCTTCGGCAGGCGTCTTGAATTCGAACGTGCCGTTGTGGTGAGGCGCATCCAGAAAATCGACGGTCAAGCCACGACCGGTTCCCGAGATCTTGGCATGCACCCGGCCGGGCTCGATCAGATGGACACTGAAGTGATTGCGCACATTGCGCATGAAGCCCGCCTTGTCGTCGTGCAGCCGCACGAAGACCGCCTGCCCGTCGGCTGTCGTCTGCAACTGGCGGATCGCCTCGGTCGGAAAGGCGCGGCCGAACTCGAGAATGGCGAGGCCGGTATCGTGCAGGCCGTCTTCCTTGTTCTGCGATGCCATACGCGTTGCGTAATAGGCAATGAAGATGACGATCGCGAACAATATGCACCAGACGATAATACCCATGGCAACTCCCCCTGAAATGCAAATTCAGTGCCCGGCATTCTTCATACTGGGCCAGACTTGCGCGAGCTTGTCGTATTTTAGATTTTCTTTGTGATCGACGCTATCGCCATGCGCAGCTGCCGGCGCCATTGCGGCAGCACAAGGGATCGATCGAAGATGCCGGCACCAAGCTTCTGTGCCTTCTGCAGGACAGGCTCGGCCAAGGTGACAGGCAGAAACGCCGGGAATACGGCCCGCGGTACGGCGCCTGCCGCCCTCGCCTTGGCGAGATGCTCGCGACCGAGACCGGCGAAGGCCTCGATCGCCGCGGAAATGCGCGGCTTGTCCTCGCCGGCGAGAAAACCGTCGCGATTGAGCCCGGTCGCCGAGAGAATCTCCAGCGGAAGGTACACCTGCCCGCGATGGCGATTAAGCGGCATCAGAAGCAGCAAGCCGGCGATTGCCTGCGCGACGCCGGCATGGCCGGCGGCGTCGGCGGAGCGCTTCGCCTCATCGGCCGACAAGACCAGGCTTGCAAGCTGGATCAGGGCCGAAGCCGTCTCGCCGGCATAGCCTTCCAAGCTGCTGCGGCTCTCCATGGGATCGTCGTAGAGATCGAAGATGCGGGCATCGATCATGTCGATCAGTGTCTGGCGCGGCAGGCGATATTGCTCGATCGCTGTCAAAAGCTCGGAGGCCAGAGGATTCGCCTCGCTCGAGCCGTGGGACTGCCCCTCGAGAAGATCGCGCCAATACTGCATGCGCACCTCGCCGGGCAGCGGCTCATGGACAAGATCGCGAATACGGGCCAACTCGGCGTTAAAGGCATAGAGCGCGGCCAGCGCAGGACGCTTCTCTTCCGGCGCCAGCAGGCAGGCGAGATAGCGGTCGCGATCGGTGTCGCGAAGCGTGGCGAGGCAGATGTCCCGGTTGCTCCGAGGCGCAGCTGATGTCGTCATACTCTTGGATCCGACGTCAGACGGCGATCAGCGCCGCAGCCACGGCGCGCGATTCGGACAGCATGATGTTGAAGGTACGCACCGCCGCCCCGGTGCTCATCGGGTCGGAGGAAATCTGCTTTGCGCGCAAGGCAGCCTTCAGCTCGGCCGGCAGCGGGCGCAGTTCCGTACCGGTGCCGACGAGCAGCACTTCGATCTCGGCAGCTTCATCGAGCACTTTCTGGAAGCGGTCCGACGTCAGCGCATCGCCCTGAAGCATGTCCCAGCCATAGATGCCCGAGGGTAGGCAGAGCAGAGAGCCACGATGCGACATGTCGGCAAAGCGGAAGCCGCCATTGCCGTAGGCGTCGATCGGTGCGCGGCCCGGGAAGTGCGCGTTTCGAATTTCTATACCTTTAGCCACTGTATCACACCGCTGGTTTGCCTGACTGGATATTGCCGGCCGCGGGTCCATTGCTTTCGCCGCCGGTCTGGAACTTGTCCGGCCGCAGCTTGAACAGGATCAGCACGGGCGCCGCAATATAAATCGACGAAAAAGTGCCGACAGCGACGCCGAAAAGCAGGACGAAGGTGAAGGCACGGATCACCTCGCCGCCGAAGATGTAGAGGGCGAGCAGCGCCAAAAGCGTCGTCGCCGATGTCAGAATGGTACGAGATAATGTCTGATTGATGGAGGCATCGATCAGAATCGGCAGCGGCATCTGCGAATAGCGCTTCAAATTCTCACGCATGCGGTCATAGACGACGACCGTGTCGTTCAGAGAATAGCCGACGATGGTGAGGATCGCGGCGATGCTCGTCATGTTGAATTCCATGCCTGATAGCACGAAGAGGCCGAGCGTCAGGATCACATCGTGCAGCGTTGCGATGATGGCGCCGACGGCAAACTGCCATTCGAATCGTACCCATATATAGATCAGGATCGCCGCCAGGGCCGCCAGGACGGCGAGGGAAGCCGTGGTGGTGATCTCGCCCGATACGGCTGGACCGACCACTTCGACGCGGGCGAAATTGTAGTCCTTGCCCAGCTCGTCCTGAACGAGCGAGACGGCGGATTGCTCGGCGTTTTCACCGCCCTCCTGAGCATGAACTCGAACCACTGCACCAAGACGATCGGCGAGCCGTTCGACGCGCACGTCGCCCGGAATGACGGCGCCGAGACGGGTTTGAATGTCGACGGGATCGGCAACGCCCTGTTTGGCCCGGACCTCGATGATCGATCCGCCGGCAAAATCGATGCCCAGGTGCATGCCGACCGTCGCGAAGGCAATGAGAGTGACGACCGAAAGAGCCGCGGAGACCGTAAACGTATAGCGGCGGATACCCATGAAGCGGATATTGGCATTGTCGAAAATGCCGCTGCGCACGCCAACAAGCAAAGTGCGTGGCTTGCGGCGCGAGATCCACATATTCACCAGCGACCGTGTGACGAAGCATGAAGTGAAGAAGGTGGTGACGACACCCACCATCAACGTGGCGGCAAAGCCGCGCACTGCGCCGGTGCTTGCGTAGAAGAGAATGGCCGCGACGATCAGAATGGTCAGATTGGCGTCGGCGACGGTCGCAGCCGCGCGGTTGAAGCCATGACGCAGCGCATCGACGAGAAGATGGGTCTTCTTTTCTTCTTCACGCACGCGCTCGTAGATCAGCACCAGCGCGTCGAGGCCGATGCCGATGATGAGGACGATGGCTGCGACGCCTGGCAGGGTGAGCGTAATGCCGAGAAGGCCCATGAGCGCTGCGACCATGATCATGTTGATGACGAGTGAGATGGTCGCGATGATGCCGAGCAGGCGGTAGAAGCCGATCATCAGTACGGCGACGAAGACCGCAGCGGCAATACAGGCAATCAGGCCATAACGCGCCGTTTCGCCGCCGAGGCCCGGCTGAATAGTCCGCTCCTCGACCGTCGTCAGCGTCGCAGGCAGTGGTCCGCTCTTGACCATGACGGTCAGATCCTGCGCGCCCTGGGCGGTGAAATCACCGGGAACGTCGATCTCTCCTATTGCGATGACCGTCTTCAGAGAGGCCGCGGAGATGACCTGATCGTCAAGCACCACAACGATGATCCTGCCGAGATTGCTGGCCGTCGATTGCGCAAAGCGATGGGTCGCCTCCTGAGTCAGCTTGACTGAGACGGTGCCTTCGCCTTTCTGATTGTCAACGACCGCGACGGCATCGGAAAAATCGACGTTCGAGAGCAGTGGCTGCCGCTGTACCAGATAACCCACAGGCGGATCGTCTTCGGAAAACAGCACATCGGATCCAGCCGGCGGCTGCTTGTCCATGGCGTCCTGGACCGACATCGACTGATCGATCAGGCGGAAGCTGAGTTTGGCGGGCTGGCCGAGAAGGTTTTTCAGCCGCTGCGCATCGGCAAGATCCGGCACCTGTACGACGATGCGGTCAGATCCCTGCCGGCGGATTAGAGGTTCGCCTACCCCGAGCTGTGCGATGCGGGCGTGGATGACCTTCATCGCACGAGCGATCGCAGTCGACACATGGTTATTGATGTCGGCATCGGTGATATCGAGCGTCAGTGCCCCGTTGTCACCCTGAGACAGAACCACGGACGGCTTATCCGGTCCCGATGTCAACGGCTGCAGTGCCGTCAAGGCCGGCTGGACCTGTGCGGGATCATTGATGCGAAGCTGGATCTTGCGGCCGGTGCCGGTGAGGCCCGAATAGGCGACATTGACCGTACGCAATCGGGTCGCGATATCGCCGACAATGCTTTCCAGGCGATCCTTCTCAACATCGCCCCGTTCGATCTTCAACAGCAGATGCGATCCACCGCGGAGATCGAGGCCAAGCTCGATCTTACGATGTGCCCACCATGCCGGGAAGGATGAAAGTGCGCGCTCACCAAGCAGATTGGGAGCGGCCAAAAGCACGCTCAAGAGAACGACGAACCAAATCAGGGCGGTCTTCCACCAGGAGACGTGCAGCATCGCTCTCTCGAATTAGGGCTTCCCTACCGCGCCCTCCCTTTCGACCGAAAATGCAAAGGGCGCAGTAACACCTTGAATTTGTGCACAATCCTTCAAGAAAGTCGATCTCGAATTTCGAGGACGCACAGCGGCGGCTAGAGCCGCCTTTCGAAGGAGCCTTACGCGGCGTCCGCCTTGACGGGCTCACCCTTGACGCGAACCTCGGAAATGGCGCTGCGGACAACGCGGATGCGCACCCCTTCAGCGATCTCGACTTCCAGTTCCTTTTCGTCGATGACCTTGGTGACCTTGCCGACGATGCCGCTGGTGACGATCTGATCACCGCGGCGGATGTTCTTCAGGATCTCGTCACGCTTCTTCGCCTGCGCGCGCTGCGGACGGATGAGGAGGAAATACCAAACGACCATCAGCGGCACAAACAGGATGATCATTTCAAAGCCGGAACCGCCGAAGGCACTCGCGGCCGAATCTGTCGCGCTCTGCGCATATGCGTTGGTGATAAACATCGAAAACTCCCTTGAATTCCGAGCGGGAACGCGCCCTGCGTCGGGTGGCCGGAATATAGTTACGCGTATGGCGAATGCAACAAAAACAGCCGTCAACCGTACCGTTTTCCCGGTCTGTTAGCCTTTCACCCCCCAAAGGAGCATGATACCCGGCAAGACAGCGCGCGCATTTTACGACTTTCTTGTTCAATATTCAGGAGGAAACGGTGACTGAAGACCAAAACGCCCTGATCCTTGCCGAAGTCCGTCGCCTGGCCGACGCTATCGAGCGCCTGGCCGGGCCAGCCCCGGCCGTCAACGACTGGAATGCCGCCGACTGCTTCGTCTGGGCCCCTGCCCGGCTTTATCTGCAGCCGGTGCCACGGCCGAACCGTGTGGCGCTGACCCTCATCCGCGGCGTCGATCACGTGCGCGACATCCTGCACGAAAACACGCTTCGTTTTGCCGAAGGTTTCGCGGCCAACAACGTGCTGCTCTGGGGCGCGCGCGGCATGGGCAAATCCTCGCTCGTCAAAGCGGTGCATGAAGATGTGCGTCGGGCGACAGGCGTGTCGCTGAAGCTGATCGAAGTCCATCGCGAAGACATTTCCTCGCTGCCGGTGCTGCTCGATATCCTGAAGGCAACGCCGCATCGCATCATCATCTTCTGCGACGACCTCTCCTTCGATCATGACGATACTGCCTATAAGTCGCTGAAGGCGGCATTGGACGGTGGCGTCGAGGGCCGGCCCGATAATGTCCTGTTCTATGCGACATCCAACCGTCGGCACCTGCTGCCGCGCCATATGATGGAAAACGAGCAATCGACCGCGATCAATCCCTCGGAAGCCGTCGAGGAAAAGGTCTCGCTCTCCGATCGCTTCGGTCTCTGGCTCGGTTTCCACAAATGCAGCCAGGAAGACTATCTGCAGATGATCGATGCCTATGCCGATCACTTCAAGCTCGATCTCGACCGCGCCCAGATGCATCACGAGGCGCTTGAATGGGCGACGACCCGCGGCGCCCGTTCCGGTCGCGTCGCATGGCAATATATTCAGGATCTCGCCGGCCGATTGCGCATCGTGCTGGAACGGGATTGATCCTGGATCGATCAACATCGCCATAAATGACAAAAAGCCCGGCTGTGACCGGGCTTTTTGCAGAGTCCTTGAGACGCACTACCTATTCAAGGAACGTCATTGGGTTGACCGGAGCCGAATTCTTGCGGACTTCGAAGTGCAGCTGCGGCTGGCTGACATTGCCGCTCATGCCCGACGTCGCCAGCGTCTGGCCACGCTGGACCTTCTGGCCGCGGCTGACGTTCAGTGCATCCGCGTGGCCATAGACCGTGACAGTGCCGTCGTCGTGGCGAACGAGGACCGTGTTGCCCAGCTCCTTCAGGCCGTTGCCGGCATAGATGACGACGCCGTTTTCGGCCGCCTTGATCGGCGTGCCCTCTGGAACCGAGATGTCGATGCCGTCGTTGCGGCTGCCATTGACGTTGGCGCCATAGTTGGCGACGACGGCGCCGCGAACCGGCCAGCGATATTTGCCGATGCCGGTCGCCTCGGGCGCATCGGCCTGCGCATCCGACTTTGCCGCATCGTTGATGGACTGGCTCGGCGAAGCGGAGGCAACTTCCTTCGGCTTGGCAGGGGCATCCGCTGCCGCATCGGCAACCGCCTTGGGCGCCTGCTTGGCAATCGGATCGGCGGCGGCCTGCTTCGGCTCTACAGGCAGTGCGCCCGGCTTGGCCGACGCCTTCTGCGGCTCGATCGAGGCGGTCTTCACCGGATCTGCGGCAGCGACGCCACCGTGCGGCAAGGCGAGCGCCTGACCGATGCGAATGCTGTCGCCTGCCTGCATGTTGTTCGCACGCTTCAGTTCGGCGACGGAAACACCGCTTTCCTTGGCAATTCTCGCCAGCGAGTCACCTGGCTTGACGACATAGGTGCCCTTCGGCGCCGGCCCCTTGCCATTACCGGCTGCGAGCTTATTGGGATCGGCAAGGCCAGCCTGAGCCTTGCCGCGCATCTGGTTTCCGGAAGGCAATGCGAGCGCTTCCTGCTGTGGCGCCTTGGCCGGACCGGGCATCTTGCCGCCCTTGGAAAGATCCGTCGCTTCAGCGGCCATCTTGGCCGGGCCTGAGACACCGGCCCCATTCATCGTCGGGATGATGATCTGCTGGCCTGGCTGCGCGGCAGCGCCATTGCGCAAGCCGTTCGCGCGCAAGATTTCCTTTTCCGGAACGCCATAGCGGCGCGACAGCAGCGCAATATTTTCACCCTGATGCAGCGTTACGCTCGGCGCATTGACCGTCGTCCAGCCGGGAGACATCTGCTGCGCGGCGGCGGTCTTGATCGTGCCCGTCGACATGGTGTCGGGAGCAAGTGCCGGCGCGGCGCGGGAACCATTGCCACGCGATGAGGGGAACGGCTGCGCGAGCGCTTCGGCTTGCCCTTGCGATACCGCGCGAGAGCGACCGGCATTGGCGGAAGCGCTGGGAGGAGCGAGATCGGTGCGCTGAATTGCGACAGGAGCGGTCGAAGCCCGTGCGCTGGAATAAGACGGATTATAACGAGCCGGAGAATTCGGATAGGGCTGCGACACCGGCGCGCTCTGTTGCGAGTAATCCTGCTGGCCGTAGCCGCCCGCCTGGGCGACGTCGGCCCGAGGCACCGGATCCCCGTTCGAGCCATTAAGGCTGCGTCGATTGATCGAGCCGGTCGTTACATTGTCCGTCTTGTTAAAGAGACCGCTAAAGCGGGTCGTATCCGAACTACAAGCTGTGGCAGTGCTCGCCAGAAGAATAGCCACCAGGACTTTCCCTGCCGATTTGCTGACGTTTGAAGAAAGACTGAAACCCATGACTCGACCCACTTAAGACGCAACCGATTATGGGTCGATTAAAGCGCGTTAATCTTACCATGCGGTTAAAGCACTGGTGTCGCATGTGTTTTTTTGAGGAATTGCTAACCATAGAGAATGAAACGGCACCAATCGCCCGTTTCATAGGGGCATCAGCGCGATTTGAGCCTCAAAGATACGAGGCGAGCATGGGCACGATGGGCTGGTAGGGAACGTCGAATAATTCTTCGCGCTCGAATCGGCTTCCCGTCTTCGTCAGTCGCACCAGACGACACGTATGCTCATCGACGATAAGCGGGGCTATCATCGAGCCGCCGGACACCAGCTGTTCGGCATAGAAGCGCGGCATTGTCGTGAAAGCTGCCGTCACCAGGATACGGTCGAAGGTGCCCTCGCCCGGCAGGCCGGCGCTGCCGTCTGCCTGGCGGATGATAACGTTGCGCAGCCCGAGCGTATCCATGCGCTGCTGCGCCGATGTCGTCAGCGTCTTATAGCGATCGACTGTCAGCACGCGCTCGACGATTCGTCCCATGACAGCGGCAGTGAAACCACTTCCCGTGCCGATCTCGAGAACGCGATGGCCAGGCTTGATCTTCAAGCCATGGAGAATACGCACCACGAGATCGATGCCTTCCATGAAGGCACCGCAATCGATCGGAATCGTGCGGCTGGAATAGGCATCATCGGCAAATTGCACCGGCACGAAAGGCAGGCGCGGCGTCTGCTCGACCGCCGTCATCAGATCGATGTCCAATATGCCTTCTGCCCGCAGCCGCAACACCACGGCCGCAAAGCCTTCCTTTTCCACCAAACGAGGTGTCAATCCGCTACTCCATACCGAGCGCCCGCGCCACGCGGTCTTGCGCCGAATAATCCGTCAAATCGAGTTTCAAAGGCGTTACCGAAATACGATTTTGTTTCAACGCCTGAATATCGGTTCCTGGACGGAAGATGCCGCTCCGCTCACCGAAGCGAAGCCAATAATAAGGGAAGCCGCGACCATCGGCTCGCTCCTCGACCTGCACGTTGAAGGCAAGATTGCCCTGTGCGGTCACTTCCGCTCCGTCGACCTCGTCGGGACGGCAATTCGGAAAATTCAGGTTGAGGAAGGTCCCGTCAGACAGATCGACGTTCATGAGCTTGTTAAGCAAAGCTGGAGCATGTGCTTCTGCCACTTCCCAGGGCACGACGCGCGCGCCGTTTTCATAGAGATAGGCCTGGCTCAACGCAAAGGAGCGCACGCCTTGCAGCGTGCCCTCGATGGCACCGGCGATAGTGCCGGAATAGGTGACGTCGTCGGCAACGTTGGAGCCGGAATTCACGCCCGAAAGCACGAGGTCCGGCTTGATATCCAAGACCTTGCGGATCGCCATGATGACGCAATCGGTCGGCGTTCCCCTGAGTGCATAATGCTTATCGGAGACCTTGCGCATACGCAACGGCTCGGAAAGGCTCAATGAGTGGGCAAGGCCGCTCTGATCCGTCTCCGGCGCGACGACCCAGACGTCATCAGACAGAGTGCGGGCGATACGCTCCAATGCCGCCAGACCTTCGGCGTGAATGCCGTCATCATTGGTCAGAAGAATACGCATCGCCCCACCACCCGATTATGCTGCTTTTTCGATCCTCTTCAGACCACCCATATATGGCAGGAGTGCGTCGGGGACAGTGACCGAGCCATCGGCGTTGAGATAATTCTCAAGCACTGCGATGAGGCAGCGGCCGACCGCCGTTCCCGAACCGTTCAGCGTGTGGACGAACTTGGTGTTCTTGTCGTCCTTGCCGCGATAGCGGGCATTCATGCGCCGTGCCTGGAAATCTCCGCAGACCGAGCAGGAAGAGATCTCGCGATAGGTATCCTGCCCCGGCAACCAGACTTCGATGTCGTAGGTCTTGCGGGCGCCAAAGCCCATATCACCGGTCGACAGCGTCATGACGCGGTAATGCAGGCCAAGACGCTTCAGCACCTCCTCCGCGCAAGCCGTCATCCGCTCATGCTCCGCAATGGAGCTTTCCGCATCGGTGATCGACACCAGCTCGCATTTCCAGAACTGATGCTGGCGCAGCATGCCGCGCGTGTCGCGGCCGGCAGAGCCTGCCTCCGAGCGGAAGGACGGCGTCAGGGCCGTGAAGCGCAGCGGCAGCTTCTCTTGATCAAGGATCTCGCCAGAAACGAGATTGGTCAACGAAACCTCCGCCGTCGGGATCAGCCAGCGACCGTCCGTGGTCCTGAAGGAATCCTCGGAAAATTTCGGCAGCTGGCCGGTTCCGAACATCGCCTCGTCGCGTACCATCAGCGGTGCGCTGACTTCGGTGTAGCCGTGCTCGCTGGTGTGGAGATCAAGCATGAACTGACCAAGCGCGCGCTCAAGACGGGCAAGCTGAGCGGTCAGCACCGTGAAGCGCGAGCCGGAAAGCTTTGCCGCGCGCTCGAAATCCATATAGCCGAGCGCTTCGCCGATCTCGAAATGCTCTTTCGGCTCATGATTCCAGGTTGGCTTGGCGCCCCAGACATGCTTGACGACGTTGTCGTGCTCGTCCTTGCCGACGGGCACGTCCTCGAGCGGTATGTTCGGAATGCGCGACAGCGCATCATTGAGCTCGGCCGTCAGCCTGCGCTCTTCCTCTTCCGCAGCCGGAAGCGAGACCTTGATGTCGGCAACCTCGGCCTTCAGCTTTTCGGCAAGCTCGCTGTTCTTCTGCGCCATTGCCGCGCCGATTTCCTTGGAAGCGGCGTTGCGGCGGGACTGCATGTCCTGGACGGACTGAATGACGGAGCGGCGCTTCTCGTCGAGCGCAATGAGGCTTTGCGACTGAGGCTCCGCACCGCGCTTTGCAAGCGCTGCATCGAAAGCTTCGGCATTCTCACGAATCCATCTGATATCAAGCATCTTCGTTCCAGGTCGTTTGACATGAGTATAACTCCGACCGAGGTCTCGGTCGGAGGTCGAAACGGCAATAGCAGGAAAACGAGGCTAAGCCTTCTTCACCTAGACGCCGTCCGTCTTGGCGATGTCGGAACTTCCGCCACTCTCTTCAAGCGCTTGCCGGCTACGCTGACGCTCCACGAGTCTCGCCGCGTAGATGGAAATCTCGTAGAGAAGGATCGTCGGCAGTGCAAGGCCGATCTGGGACATCGGATCCGGCGGCGTCAGCACGGCGGCGACGATGAAGGCGAAAACGATGGCAAACTTGCGCTTTTCCGCCAGCCACGCCGAGGTCAGCAGGCCGACGCGCGCAAGCAGCGTCGTGATGACGGGAAGTTGGAAGACGAGCCCGAAGGAGAAGACCAAAGTCATGATGAGGCTCAGATATTCCGAGACCTTCGGCATCAGCGCGATACCCACCTGCCCCTCACCCGGCGTCTGCTGCATCTTCAGGAAGAACCACATGACCATTGGCGTGAAGAAGAAGTAGACGAGTGCGGCGCCCATCAGGAACAAGATGGGGGATGCGATCAGGAACGGAAGGAAGGCATTGCGCTCGTTCTTATAGAGGCCCGGCGCCACGAATTTGTAGATCTGCGCGGCGATGATCGGAAAGGAGATGACCAGAGCGCCGAACATGGCGACCTTCACCTGGGTGAAGAAGAACTCCTGCGGCGCCGTGTAGATCAGCTCAGACTTCGCGAGATCGAGATGAGCCCATTCGACGGCCCATTTATAGGGATAGACCAGATAATTGAAGAGATGCTTCGCCACCGCGAAACATCCGACAAAGGCAACGAAGAACGCAACGAGCGACCAGATCAGCCGCGTGCGCAATTCCATAAGGTGTTCGATAAGCGGCTGTGGCTTATCGTCGATGTCACCCGTCATGCCTGGTCCTTCTTCTTGGGCGTTCTAGGCGTCGCCTTGCTGGCTGTCGCAGTCGGACGCTTCCTGGGAGCTGGGGGCGTCTTCTCTACGGCAGCAGTAACCGCGACCTTGCGCGGGGCTCGCTTTGGTTTTTCCGCGACGACGGGCGTCTGGACGGCAGCCGCCGCAACATCCTCGGTCTTGAGCGGGGTCTTGGCGCGAGGCTTGCGAGCGGCCTTCGGCTTCTCGGCAGCTTCACTCACAGCGGCGACCGGCTGCGGAACGACGGCTGCTACTGCCTCCGGAGCAACCGCCGGCGGCGGATTGCTCGAAGCGGCAGGCATTGCGGAGGTAGCCGCAAGTGCTTCCGGCAGGCCGGACGAGACGCCGGGAACCGGCTCGGACGGCAATGGTGTCGCGGCAGGCGCTGCTTTGTCCGGCGTAGCGACACGCTGCAGATCCGCCTTTATCTCATTGCCCATCTCCCGTAGCGGGTTCATGGCTTCCCGCAGCGAGTTGACCGGATTGAGCTTCTGGGCATCGGCGATCGTTTGGCGCACATCGTCCAGATCGGCCTCGCGCATGGCTTCATCAAACTGAGCACGAAAATCGCCAGCGACCTTCCTGGCCCGCGCCGTCATCTTACCGATTGTCCGCAAGGTCGCCGGCAATTCCTTGGGGCCGATCACCACCAAGGCCACGACGCCAATAACCACCAGCTCGGACCAGCCTATATCGAACATGCAAAGGCTCCTGGGCCTGCGGCAAACCTTTTAGTTTGACGCCTGCCGGACATGATTACTTCGTTTCGTCAGCCTTGTGCTCGACCGTGCGGGACGTCGTCGCCGACGTCGGCTGCGCCGAAGTATCCTCGTCGTCGTTCATGCCCTTCTTGAAGCTCTTGATGCCCTTGGCGACGTCACCCATTAGCTCCGGGATCTTTCCACGGCCGAACAACAACAGCGCGATGGCCAGGACGATGAGCCAGTGCCATATGCTTAGAGAACCCATTGCTTTAACTCCCAATTACAGTGTCTTTTCGATGTAAGACGTTTGCGGATGTTTTTCAAACACCAAAATGCAATGCATCCACGCATATCGGGATGACGAGCGCCCATGCGGGCGATCAAACGTCTCCAAGCCGAGAGGATGATTGTTATATTCGCACCCGCTGATGGCAAAAGAGAGACTTTGCCGGCGGCTTCGCGAAAATCTGCAGATAGGGCTGCAACCCATTATGCGCGCCAGCCAACACTCAATCGCTGGAACTTGCGCCGCTTGGCGGCAGGATGCCGAGTTCCTCCAGATCCAGCTGCGTGATCGGATCTTCATCCTCGGTGAGTTCGTCACTCATCAATGGCGAGGGAATATTGAAATTGGCCGGAATCCGGCCGGAGAGCAGCCCTGCCCCCTTCAATTCTTCGAGACCAGGTAGATCCCGCAGCTCTTCGAGACCGAAATGATCGAGGAAATCGCGCGTTGTGCCAAGCGTCACCGGCCGCCCCGGCGTGCGGCGACGGCCGCGGAACCGCACCCAGCCGGATTCCATCAGGACATCAAGCGTACCCTTGGAGGTCTGTACACCCCTGATATCCTCGATCTCTGCGCGTGTGACGGGCTGGTGATAGGCGATGATTGCCAGCACCTCGAGCGCCGCGCGCGACAGCTTGCGCACCTCGCTCTCGTCGCGCCGGATTACAAAGGAAAGATCTGCGGCCGTGCGGAAGGCCCAGGCACCGTCCACCTGAACGAGATTGACGCCGCGCAAGGCGTAATCGGCCTTGAGCTTCTGCATGACGGCGGCAATATCGACCCCGCGCGCCACCCGCTCGGCGATGAACGCCTCGGAGACCGGCTGGGCCGAGGCGAAGACCAATGCTTCGGCGATCCGCTCGGCCTCGCTCAGCCGACGATCGTCAACATCGGGCGTCTCCGCCTCGTGCTCCACATGCTGCTGCTCGTCGTCCGGTTCCGTCACGCGCTTCCCTGCCCTATTCCGCTGCTTCCAGCGACGAATGCTTCGGCCCGCGCCGCATGTAAAGCGGCTGAAACGCGCCTTCCTGACGAATTTCGAGCTGCCCTTCGCGCACCAGTTCGAGCGAAGCCGCAAAAGCGCTGGCGATCGCCGTCGCCCGCTCGCTTGAAGTCGTCATGTAGCTCAGCAGGTAATGTTCCAGGGCCGTCCAATCGGTGATTTCGCCGATCATCCGGTCCAGAATAATGCGGGCATCGGCCAGCGACCAGACACGGCGTTTCTCGATCGTCACCTGGGTCACGGCCTGACGCTGACGCAGGCTCGCATAGGCGGTGAGCAGATCATAGAGGCTGGCATCGAAGGCGGATTGGCGTCGATCCGGAATATGCTCCGGCGCGCCGCGGGCGAAGATATCGCGGCCGAGGCGGTTGCGATTGACGAGATCGGTGGCAGCATCGCGCATGGCTTCCAGGCGCTTCAGGCGGAAAGCGAGAGTCGCCGCCATCTCCTCGCCGGTTGGCCCGTCTTCCTTGCTCTGCTGCGGGATCAGCAGCTTGGATTTGAGATAGGCGAGCCACGCCGCCATGACGAGATAATCGGCCGCAAGCTCGATGCGGATGCGCCGGGCACTCTCGATGAACTGAAGATACTGCTCGGCCAGCGCCAGAACGGAGATACGGGACAGATCGACCTTTTGGGTGCGCGCCAAATGCAGCAGCAGATCGAGCGGTCCTTCAAAGCCGGCAAGGTCGACGACAAGCGACGGTTCGTGCGAGCCGCGCTGCGTCTCGCCCTCCTGCCAGAGCTTGTCCATCGGCGTTGCCGCCTGCTGAAGCTTGTCCGTGCTGCCGCTCACTCTGTCACCCGTCCGTTCCTCGAAGTCCGGTTTTACGCCACTGCGAACATCGCGTCGAATTCCGCCCGAATAGAGGCTTCATCGGCGCCATCATTTCTGCCGAATACCGCTTCGACCGCCTTGGCCCTTGTCAGCGACGCACCCGCCAAAGCGGGAACATTGCGAACCACCTGCTGCATTTCCTCCATGACGCCATTGCAATGCAGCACGATATCGCATCCGCCCGCAATAATATTTGCTGCACGTTCGCCGATCGTACCCTTCAACGCATTCATCGAGGTATCGTCCGACAGGAGCAGGCCCTGGAAACCGATATAGCCGCGGATGATCTCCTCGATCACCTTGCGCGACGTCGTGGCCGGATTGTCCGGATCGATGTCGGTGAAAACGACATGGCAAGTCATTGCCATGAGTTCGTCCTTCATTGCAACGAAGGGAGCGAAATCATGCGCCTCCAACTCCGCGCGCGGTACCGAGACGACGGGCAATTCGTGATGCGAATCGGCAAAACCGCGGCCATGGCCGGGCATATGCTTCATTACGGGCAGCATGCCGCCGGCTTTCAGACCTTCCGCAGCCGCGCGTCCCATCTCCGTCACCGTCACCGGATCGGAGCCATAGGCGCGATTGCCGATGACGTTGCTCGACCCCTCCACAGGCACGTCCAGCACCGGCAGGCAATCGACATTGATGCCGAATTTCAGCAGATCGAAGGCATGAAGCCGCGACATCAGCCAAGCGGCGCGCAGGCCTCGTTGGTGATCCTGGCGATAGATATCACCGAGTGCCTGCCCCGAGGGATAATGCGGCAGGATCGGCGGGCGAATGCGCTGCACCCTGCCGCCTTCCTGGTCGATGAAAACAGGAGCATCTCGCCCGACGCTGTCACGCAGGGACGCAACGAGATCGGCGATCTGTGCCGGCTCGGAAATATTGCGCCCGAACAGAATAAAGCCCCATGGCTGCTCCCCCTGATAGAAGGATCGCTCTTCGGGCGTAATGGTGTGGCCGCTGCAGCCAAGGATCATGGATTTCGATTCGGTCATATCCGAATCATAAGGCTTGCGGCGGGAAATGCGAGTGAGGTCAAGCGGGGATACACAGGAACAACCGTCTTCTGCAGGCTACTTGGGCGGTATATGGTAGACGACTGAGCGATATTTGGGGTTTGACCTGCGCTCCCTCACCTCGCCGCCATAGGCTTCGGCTATCCGCCTGCTGGCGATGTTCTCCTCCGCGACGGGGTATTCGAAATAACGGATAGAAAAGCTCGCGCTCGCCCATCCAATGATGGCGCCGATCAATTCGCGGCCGAGTCCCAGGCCGTGCGCTTCGCTGCGAAGCCAAATTCCAAGCTCCGGCGTGTCGGTCAGCGCAGCATGCATGCCGATAACACCCAGAAAACGATCGTCATCCTTGTCTCGGGCTGTGAAGTGGAATTCCGAGCCGTCTTCGATTGCCTTCGGCCACCTCCGCCAAACATCTGCGAAAGCCGCCTCGGTCTCAGGCGGCTGCCAGGCCATGAACCGCGTAATGTGAGGCGATATGTTAGCAAAGATGTCCGGAGCGTCCTCAGGAACAAACGGCCTGACGGACGTTCGATGCGTCGATAGCTGTAGATGCGGCATCGTTCGCCATGTCCCACGCTTAGCGCGCCAAAATAAATCCGCCCGCAGATTGATCTCTGCGGGCGGATTTTTCAACTCTATCGGAACACCAGGGCTAAAAACCCAACTCGACTACTTCGAGATCAGGCAGGTGCCGCCGGCGGCGCGATAGCGGGTGCAGATGGCAGCGGCCTCATCCTTCGAGCCGGCGACTACGCGGACGCGATAGTAGGTGCCCTTGCCGGCGATATCGGCCTTGCGGATCTCCAGCGGGTGGTTGCCGATGACACCAGCAAACTTGACCTTGAGGTTCGCCTGCGACTTCTGCGCGTCGGCCTCGGTCGGCAGGGATGCGATCTGCACGCCGTAAGCGCCGCCGCTTGCAGCGGAGGTGGCAGCCGGAGTTGCAGCCGCCGGGCTAGCAGATGCGACCTGCTTCGGCTGAGCCTTGGGCTGAGCTGGAGCTTGAGCCTGCGGGGCCGGAGCAGCCGTATTGGCCTTGGCGGCAGGCTCGGGACGTGTCGTCGGAACCGGGTTCGTCTTCACGACGCGGATCGGCGTGCTTTCGGCGCTGGCAGCGTCGGTATTATCCGACTGGGCTGCTGCCGGAGTATTTGCCTGAGACGGGCGCGAATTGGTCGATGCGACCTGATTGTTCGCCGGCTTGGCGGCTGCAGTCGTCGTATCGGCAACCGGCTCGTCGCGCGGAACCAGCGAACCATCCGGCTTGACGATCATCGTACGCACCTTGCGCGGAGAGACTGATGGCACCTGATCGTCGTTGTTGGCGGCGACGTTGGTGTTTCCACCATTCTGGTTCGGCAGCAGGCGCGGATCTTCGGTTTCACCGACCGGCGTCGACGTCACCTGATCGCCGTCGCTGTCGTCAGGCGATACCGCCTCGGGAATCAGCGTCTTCTGGACGACGTCAACCGGCTGCTCGTTGGAGGAGACAAGCTCCTTCTGCTTCGGCGCCGCCGTACTATCGCCAGCGACGCGATCGTAGACGGCCTTGTCCTGATTCGGAACGACGGTGCCACCCGGATTTTCGGGAGCGACCTTGACCGGATCGCTGTCGGCCGCAATCACGCGCGGCTCTCCGGAGAAGCTGGAGATCGGCGCGCCGTGACGGATCCAGCTGTAGGCGCCATAGGCACCGACGCCGAGAACAACTATGACGGCGGCGGTCGTTACCATGCCGCGCACGGAGCGGACCGGGCGACGGTTTGCGGCGGGATTCAAGGTCATCCTGGCAACGTTCTCGACAGGCGTCGCCGCTTCACGATAGCTGCGGCGGAAGTCCTCTTCCAGCGCACGCTCGAACTCGTCGAACTCCTCGATCGGCTGCTTTGCGACGGGCGCAGCAGGCTGGGCCGCCGCATTCTTGGACCATGAAGCGGCGGCAGCGGCACCGCCAAGTGCGGCGGCAACGGCCGGCTTGATCGGCTCGGATGCGGTTTCCTTGGCCGGCGTACCGAGCAGGCTCGCCATTTCCGAATCAAGATCGAATTCAAATTCTGACGGCACCGCAATCGGCTCTTCCGGCTCGATCGCCGGCAGATGCGGAACATGCGAACCCTCGAAGGTTTCGACACGCTCCTCCGTCTCGGCGATTTCCGTGGGATCGAACGGCAGAGGCTGGTCGGCCTCGAATACAGGCGCTGCCGTGGCTGCAGCATTTGCGGCAGGCACAACCGGCGCCGGCGCGGGTTGCAACGGCTGTGGCGCCGCTGCGGCAATCACTGGAGCGGCGGGCACCGGAGCAACTGGCGTTGCGCGGGAAAGGATCGGCTCTACAACGGGAGCGGCCGGAGCCTGCTGAGACGCAGCGGGAGACTTTTCGGCTTCAGCGAAATCGAGACCGGCAAGTTCCATTTCAATATCGGCCAGATCGAATTCGAAGTCCTGACCGGCAAAGGGGTCCTCCGCACCGAAGGTAATCGGCTTCGGCTCTTCATGCCGTGCGGCAGCCACGGGAGCGGCGGACAACTCTGCAGGCTCGGAAAACGAAGCGCCGAAACTACCGAAATCCGGCTCTTCCTTCCCTGCAGGCGCATTGACTCTGGGTGGAACCGGATAGCGATTCACATCGGCGAGCAGAGCATCGATCTCGGCGGAAAGCGCAGCCGGATCGGCCTTCGCGACCTTTGGCGGCTCTGGTGCCCGGAAGACGGCCGCAGCCGGCTGGGATGCAGCAGGCTGCGAGACGGCTTCAGGAGCGCGCGGAGGCTCGACGGGATCGAACGCTTCGAAATCAAGGGCGCCATCGAACAGCGCTTCGTCAGAAGTGGCTTTCGGGGCCGGCTGGGCAACGGCAGGCGCGGCCGCCGGCGTGAACTGCTCACGCGAGGCGGCGGGCGTTGCCAGGGTAAAGTTGGCAAGGGGCAGCCGTATGGTAGCGGCAGCGGATTGCGGCGTCGGCTTCAGCACCGGAGCAGCCGGCTGCGGTTCGACAGGTGCAGGCTTCGGCGCCGGCTGCAGAACCGGCGCGATCGACATTTCCAGCTCGTCGATCAGATCGCGAGCGCCGATCGTCGGCTTCACCGGAGCCACAGGCTGCAGTGCAGGTTCTTCGAACTTTGGCTCTTCAAACGTAGGTTCGGTCCGCACCGGCTCGGCGGATTGCGCAACTTCTTCATGGCTCGGCGGAGACACCTGCTCGACCGGAGCAGCGATGTCATTTGCCGGACTCATTCGCGGCGTATCGTAGCGCTCGAATTCGCGAAGAAGCTCATCTTCCAGGTTGAAGGCCGGCTCCTGCCGCTGAGCCGCAGGAGTTGCCTGAGCAGCGGGGCGCGGCTCAAAACCCACGATACGAGCGAGTTCTGCGAGCGGATCATCATCCGCAAAGAACTCGTCGTTTCCGCTTGCGCGATACGCCAACTGTTTTTCTGCCATCACCCGTTCCACTCGCAAACACTACAGTTAATGCCAGCGCAATGTGGGTAAATGGTGACGTTTATCGCATTTCGTCCGGTGCTGCGGTCCCGGTTATACCAAGACCCGACTTCAAAACCGACGCGACAGCGTACACCAGCCCAAGTCTGGCAATGCTCAATTCTCGGTTCTTATCGTTAACAAAACGTAATTCCGGTAAATCTTTACCTTTATTCCAGTGTCCATGGAAGGAACTGGCCAAATCGTAAAGATAAAAAGCGATGCGATGCGGTTCTTGAGACTGTGCTGCAGCTTCGATGATTCGTGGGAATTCCGCAATCTTCGCAACCAACTGCAATTCAGTTGGATCGGAGATGGCGCCAATGACAGCTTTCGACAGGTCAAGCGAGGCAATGTCGAGGTCTGGGAAGGCCTCCTTGGCCTGGCGGAAGACGGACATGCAGCGGGCATGTGCGTACTGCACGTAGAAGACCGGATTGTCCTTCGACTGCTCTGTGACCTTGGCGAAATCGAAATCCAGAGGCTCGGAATTCTTCCGGTAAAGCATCATGAAGCGCACCGAATCGCGGCCGACTTCATCGACGACTTCTCGCAGCGTGACGAAATCGCCCGAGCGCTTCGACATCTTCACCGGCTCGCCATTGCGGTAGAGCTTGACGAGCTGACACAGCAGCACCGTCAGCTTCGCAGCACCATCGGAAACGCCGCGGGCGACTGCCTCCAGCCGCTTGACGTAGCCGCCATGGTCGGCGCCGAGGATGTAGATCATCTCGTTGAAGCCGCGGTCGAACTTGTTCTTGAAGTAAGCAACGTCGGCAGCAAAGTAAGTATAGGAGCCGTCTGACTTGATCAGCGGGCGGTCGATATCGTCACCCACTTCGGTCGAACGGAAGAGCGTCTGCTCGCGATCCTCCCAATCTTCCGGCAGCTGTCCCTTCGGCGGCGGCAGCGCGCCCTTGTAGACATAGCCCTTGAAAGTCAGGTCGTTGATCGCGGTGCGGATCAGCGCCGCGCCGTTGGCATGCAGGGTGCGTTCGGAGAAGAACACGTCGTGATGGACGTTCAGCGCTTCCAGATCTTCCTTGATCATCGCCATCATCGCGTCGATAGCCCGATCCTTGACGATCGGCAGCCACTGATCTTCCGGCATGCCGCGCAGTTTGGTGCCGAATTCCCTGGCAAGCGCCTCGCCGACGGGAACCAGGTAATCGCCGGGATAGAGACCCGCCGGGATCTCGCCCACCTGCTCGCCAAGCGCTTCGCGATAGCGAATGAAGACGGAGCGCGCAAGCACGTCGATCTGCGAGCCCGCATCGTTGATGTAATATTCCTTGGTGACCTCATAGCCAGAGAAGGCCAGCAGGTTCGCCAGTGCATCGCCGACGACGGCGCCGCGGCAATGGCCGACATGCATCGGCCCGGTCGGGTTGGCCGAGACATATTCGACGTTGACCTTCTGCCCGCCGCCGAGCTTGGAGCGGCCGAACTTCTCACCCTCGGAGATCATCGTCGACAGCAGCCGCTGCCAGTAGCCGACCGAAAGACGGATATTGATGAAGCCGGGGCCAGCGACCGAAACCTCGGCGACATCAGCATCTTCCTTGAGCTTGGCGACGATGATTTCGGCAAGCGCACGCGGATTGGTGCCCAGCGGCTTGGACAGAACCATGGCCGCATTGGTGGCGACATCACCATGGCTGGCATCTCGCGGCGGTTCCACGCCAATACGTCCGAAGTCGACTTCAGATCGCTTTTCTCGCACGATATCAATTTGTTCGAGAGCGTTCTTAATTCTTACTTCGAAGTCGGTGAAAAGGTTCATCATATCGTCCACGCATTAGCTTCGGCGAGCCGCTATCGGCCCGGCGCCGCCGCTGCCTACCGCAAATCGGGAGTCTGGTCAAACAGGCGCTTGTGGGCGCTGATGGCGTAGGTGTCCGTCATGCCGGCGAGATAGTCGCCGACATGCCTTGCCTTGGGGGCAATTGCGAGCCCGGCAATATGATCCACCCAGTAGTGGCTCTGCATCTCCCTGGGATTTTCCATATAGGCGTGGAAAAGGTCGGTGACGATCTGGGCCGCGCCGGCACGGATGCGCATGATGTCGGGATGGCGATAGATGCGCTTGAACAGCATCTGCTTGATCAGCTTGTCGGTCTCAGCCATCTCAGGCGAGAAAGTCGCGATAATCCGGCCGGCAGCACGGATGTCGGCCACGTTGCCGGGCTTGATTTCGGCGAGCGCCTGCTGCGAAACGGCGATGACATCCTCGACCATGCGGGTGATCTGCCGGCGCATGATCTCGTGGGTGAAGCGGCTCGCCTCCAGATGCGGGTAGCGCGCCCTCACCTCGGCCATCAGCTTGGAGAGAAACGGCACCTCCTCCAGCATGTCGAACGTCAGATAGCCGGCGCGCAGGCCGTCATCGATATCGTGCGTGTTGTAGGCGATATCGTCAGCGATCGCGGCGACCTGCGCCTCCAGGCTGGCGTAGGAGGCGATTTCCAGATCATGGATCTCGCAATAGTCGAGGATCGGCTGCGGCACAGGCCCGCGGGTGCCCTTGCCCTCAGGCGTCATCAGCGGACCATTGTGCTTGACGAGGCCCTCAAGCGTTTCCCAGGTGAGATTGAGCCCGTCGAAATCGGCATATCGGCGCTCGAGTTTGGTGACGATGCGCAGGGATTGAGCGTTGTGATCGAAGCCGCCATAGGGCAACAGCACCTCATGCAGCGCATCCTCGCCCGTATGACCGAAAGGCGTGTGGCCGAAATCGTGGACCAGCGCCACACCCTCCGCCAGATCCTCATCCAGCTTCAAGGCGCGCGCCAAGGCGCGGGCGATCTGGGCAACCTCGATCGTATGCGTCAATCGAGTGCGGTAATGGTCGCCATCCTGAGCGATGAATACCTGCGTCTTATGCTTTAACCGACGAAAGGCGGTCGTATGGACGATCCGGTCGCGGTCGCGCTGGAATTCGGAGCGCGTCGGGCTCGATCCTTCTTCGTAGAGCCTTCCACGCGATTCCCAGGGATTTGTCGCATAGGCTGCCTTTTCCCCATATCCGAAACCCAATGCATGCGTATCAATCGTCATTATCAATCCATTCCGGCATTTGGCTCCCGCACCGCCATCAGCGCGACAGTCGTTTCCCTGCAATCGGTCTCCGGCTCTGCCCGGCAATACGGACATATGTCCGCTCTTCCTACATCCCGGCCCATTGACGCCGCTTTGCGGCCTTCATACCTATAGACAAGAAAACAGCAAAATGGTGTGTGGCTCAACCACGAAACCATAGCTGTCAACGGCCTGACTTTCATGATAAAGGCTACGAATATCAGCCGTTTGAAAGTTCGACGGCTTATTGGTTCTCTCCGGATCTTGACCCCGGCAGGAGGAAGACATGACTGAGACAAGTGTTACCCTATCGGATGCTGCGGCCAAGCGAATCGCTGCTATCGTCGGCGCGGATGCCGGAAAGCGCGCCCTTCGCGTTGCCGTCGAAGGCGGCGGCTGTTCGGGTTTTTCCTATAAATTCGATCTCGTTGAAGGCCCCGAGGATGACGATATCGTCGTCGAAAAGGACAATGCGACCGTCCTGATCGATCAGCTATCGCTGGTCTACATGGCAGGCTCTGAGATCGACTTTGTCGACAATCTTCTCGGCCAATCCTTTCAGATCAAGAATCCGAATGCGGTCGCAAGCTGCGGATGCGGCACCAGTTTCGCGATCTGATCCTCACATTCTTTTTCCACAATTTGATGACCGGCCGGGAGCCTTCGCTCCGGGCCGGTTTTCATATGGGCTGTAGTCAAGCCGACCGGCTGCGGATACAACAGGGCGAAGAAAAGGAATGAGCCGCCCATGAAAATCGCCACCTGGAACATCAACGGCGTCAAAGCGCGTATCGAGAACCTCTGCCAATGGCTGAAGGACTCGAACCCGGATATCGTCTGCCTGCAGGAAATCAAGACGGTCGACGAAGGCTTTCCGCGTCTGGAGATCGAAGCGCTTGGCTATCACGTCGAAACGCACGGGCAGAAAGGCTTCAACGGCGTCGCGATTCTCTCGAAGACCAAGCCGGATGAAGTGACGCGCCGCTTGCCAGGTGACGAGAGCGACGAACAGGCCCGCTTCATCGAGGCGGTATTTTCCGTCGAAGGGCATGGCGCCTTGCGGATCTGCTGCCTCTATCTGCCGAACGGCAATCCGGTCGATACCGAAAAATACCCCTATAAGCTCGCCTGGATGGAGCGCCTGCGCAAATTCGCCTTGGATCGCCTGGCCTTGGAGGAGCCTCTGATACTCGCCGGCGACTACAACGTCATTCCGGAGCCACATGATTGTTTCGATCCGAAGGTCTGGGAGAGCGATGCCCTCTTCCTGCCGCAGACGCGCCAGTCCTTCCGTCAGCTCGAACATCTCGGCTTTACCGATGCGGTGCGCGCGACGACGGATGCAATCAAGCTTTACTCATTCTGGGATTATCAGGCCGGCGCATGGCCGAAGAACAACGGCATCCGCATCGACCATCTGATGCTGTCGCCCGAGGCTGCCGATCGCCTCACCGCAACGGCAATCGAGAAACATGTGCGCGCCTGGGAAAAACCGTCGGACCACGTGCCTGTTATCGCGCATCTTGATTTCGGGAGCTAGTCCGGCCGGCTGCAAGCACCTCGCTTGGCCTCGGCAGCAACGGCGTCCGTAAAGCCGGCGATCAATCGGAGCCGGCAACATCCAGCTGATGGGCCATGGAGACCGCTACGCGGCGATCGTTCTCGTTGGCAACGGAGAATGCCTGCTCCTGCAGGTCTTCCATCCAGCTGCAGTCCTTCGGCTTGCACTTGTCCAGTGCCGCCGTCATGAAAGCCAGACCGCGGATGGATTGGCCTTCCTGGAACAGGATATTGCCGAATACGGCCATGGCGCCCGGATGGCCGCTCTTGCGGGCCTGGTTCAGCCATTTCTTGGCCTGCTGAACATTGGTGGAGCCGCCCTCGCCGGATAGCATCATCTGCGCAAGCTGGAACTGCGCCTCCGGAACGCCGAAAGTCGATGCCACCTGGAAATAAAGCTGCCGGGCCTGATTGAGATCAATCTTCACCGGGCTGTTGGGGATGCCGCTCTTGTAATAGCTCGCGAGCGCCAGCAGCGCATTGATGAAGAAGCCGGTGTCTTCCGAGCCCGGTTCCACACCCTGCTGGGCGATCTCACTATAGATCTTGAAAGCTTCGAAATCGTTCTGCGCCACGCCGTCGCCATCGGCATACATGTTGGCCAAGGCCCAGCGTGAGCCGGTATGGCCTTTCTCAGCGGCATAGCGATAGGCTTCGACTGCCTCTTCCTTCTGTCCGTTCTTGTAGGCTTTGAAGCCGAACTTGAAGAGATCGAACGGACCTGATTCCTTGGTGACACCGGCATTGATATCGAATGCCTTGGCTTGACCCACAAGCACCAACGCGGTGGCAAGGGACAGGCTGAGCATCATGACTCTCGCTGATATGAACTCGGACTTAAACATAACAGTCGATTTCTTTCGCTCCATTCGGACCTGTCACGGCACTTGCATAAACGCCGCCAGCTTCACGAATGTTTTCCCTGATGGCGCACGAGACTGGATCGTCCTTCGAAAAGGCGTTTCCTGTGGCATCCAACCGATGCTGGTTGCCACAATTGCGAGCATAGCTTGCAATTATGTCCAAACCAGCATTTGTGCGGCCGCTATCGCATCTCACCATCGAAGCAGCGCCCTCGTTCGCCTTCCGATGATGGAGCCCAAAGATCGGCCGGCTGACGACTTTCCTTGGCAGACAACGCGTTTTCGGCTGCGTCGAAAGCATCGCGGCTCCGATCCCGAATTGTTGCTTATGCCAAAGTGGAAGTTCACCCATCGACCGCTTACGCACTTTCTACAAGGCTTGCCCCTGTGCCCACGTAATCGCTGCTCCCCATTTGTGGCGGGAAATGGACAAATTGTAATCTGATCACGTGGCTGCAATGTCTTGAAATAGAGTGTTGCTAATTCGTCACAAAGATTTTATCGAACTTGAGATTTCTTTAACCATAAATCAGGCAAAAGAGGCGGTTTGCGTTCCGCCTTTGCCGATCAGACAAAGAAACGTCGCGAGACTCGGAAAAGCTCGCGACGTCAATAATAGAGCGAAGGATCAGTCAATAAGCTCCTTCAATTCAAAGGCTTATCGTCAGAAGCTGACCTTCACCGATGTCTGAAGAGCCGCCACCAAGTCATTGCCGAAGCTATAGGTCGCATCGTTGCCGTAGACGACACCGCCGCGTGTGACCGGTCCGGATTTGCCTGATGTCATGAGGCCGAGAGCGCCGCCGAAATTGAATTGGACATGCTCTGTCGCCTTGTAGGCGACGCCCGCGCCGAGGGTCCATGTATCGGAGTTCATGCCATAGCCATCGCTCGTACCGCGATCCCAGGTCAGGCTGACGGCGCCGCTCCACTTATCATTGAACTTGTGTCCGACACCGCCAGTGATCGTCCAGCCGTCCTTGTACAACAAGTCAAGCGAGGTGAGCTCGGTGGGGCCATTGGCCCTGCAGGATATGCTCCGCGTGGAGCTCGGGCACAGCGCGATGCTTTGCAGGATGCTCCAGTTCGTCCATTTGACCGAGCCGAAGGCCAGCCAATCGGGCGCGATGCCGGTCTGTACCTTCCACTCGAGAGAATCAGGAGCATCGGCCGAGCCGAAAACCGAAGTTACCTTGCCGCCGAAGCCGGGGACGACCGGTGGCGGTACTTCGGTCAGGTCGACGCTACCCTTCAGATTGTCATATTTGACCCGGCTATTGTAGACGAGGCTCGTGCGGAAGGCATATTCCGGAATTTCGTAGGCGATACCGGCGCGCCAGCCCCAGCCGTGACCGTCGATGTCAAGCGAACCCATGCCGTTGTAAATGGCAGAAATCGGGGCCGGAGTGGCGTAGACGAGGCGCGACTTGTAGCCGCTGACTTCCTGATAGAAACCGCCTCCGATCAGACGCAGCTGACCCGGACCCGCATCGAACTTGTACGAGCAGGTGGCCGAATAGTTGTTCGTGCGAACCTTGACTTCGGTTTCGTTATTGGCGCCGGCCCAATTTGCACCTTCGTTGAGGTGGCCGCCGAAAGGCTGCGAATAGTCGGCCATGCAGTCGAGATCATCGGTGATGCCGATCTTGAATGCGGCATAGGGAATGGCGTAATTTTCAGCCGCATCCGTCGAACGGCTCCGGTTATTGAGATTGCCGTCGGCCGGATTGATGTCCTTGGCGTTCTTCAGTTTACGGTCGGGCATGACGTAAGTAACGCCTGACTCAAACACATAACGGCCCTTGTCGAAAAGCAGATCAATATCATAGCCGCCACGATCAAGGCCGCCCGCAAAGGCAGCGGTGGCGAAAGACGAGCTGATAACGAGTGTGACTGCGCTCCTCAACGCAACAGAAAATGCCATTGTATCTCCCCCACATGTGCATTCAGTGGTTCGATTGTTGCGATGATCGCGTGAATTGGCAATGTGGCCCATAAGAGCACTGGCCATGTAAGAGAGTGATTGATTTACGTAAGAAAACGAGCGTCGCCTCTGAAAATCCATCGATGTAGGTAATTTTTTCTTTCGAAATAACATTTTTAGCCCCTAATAGAATCTCATTCTTCACGGCAACAATTCTGTTACAATATGACAACAGTTTTGCTTTTCGAGCATGTCCAGCAACTTTAGGGGTAATCTGTTTCGCCTGTGCGAAACTGGTGGCGGATCCGGGGCGTTAGATCCGCCCAATCCCATCGAATCGAAGGAAATAAACAAAAAGGCACGCGGCGAACACCGCGTGCCTTTTTCGATTCCAGATTTCTACTTACTCAAGCGAATCGCGATTTCTCAGCTTCGCTTCTTGTGCTTCTCACCCTTGAGCGCACGCCGCATGTCCTAACCGGCCTCGCTGACCCGGGCCAGCGCCACCTTGAGGCTCGACTGCTGCCCCTCGAGCTCGCCGAGGCGCTCGCGCTCGGCGGCGACGACGTCCGGATTGGCATTGGCAACGAACTTCTCGTTCGAAAGCTTGCCGGCAATGCGGGCGATCTCCTGATCGTTCTTGGCAATCGCCTTTTCGAGGCGTGCTTTCTCCGCGGAGAGATCGATGAGGCTGCCTAGCGGCAGGCAGACCGTCGCCTCGCCGACGACGATCTGAGCAGCACCCTTCGGTGCGGTATCGGCAAGCGAAACCGATTCCACGCGCGCCAGGCGCTTGATAGCGGCGTCATGGCGGAACAGGCGCTCGCGCGTCAGGCTATTGGCATCGACAACGACCAGGGGTGCCGTTGCAGCCGGCGGCACGTTCATTTCCGAACGAACGGAACGAATGCCGGAAACCAGATCGATCAGCCAATTGATTTCATCGGCGGCGACGTTATCGGCATAGAACGGCGCCGGCCAATCCGCGTGGCAAATCAGGCCTTCACGTTCCTGCCCCTCGCCTGCCGTGTGCGCCCAGAGCTCCTCGGTCATGAAGGGCATGAACGGATGCAGAAGCTTGTAGGTCTCTTCGAGCACATAGGCAGCGCAGGACTGAGCCTCCGCCTTGGCATTCTCGTCTTCGCCATTGAAGATCGGCTTCAATAGCTCAAGATACCAATCGCAAAACTGATTCCAGATAAAGCGATAGAGCGCGCTCGCCGCATCATTGAAGCGGAAGCTTTCCAGCGCCTCGGTAACGTCGCGCTCTGCACGCGCCAGTTCCGTCAGGATCCAGCGGTTGACCGTGAGCTCGGCCGCTTCGGGCACGAAATGCGGATCGCTCTTGGCGCCGTTCATCTCGGCAAAACGCGTGGCGTTCCAGAGCTTGGTGCCGAAGTTGCGGTAACCGGCGATGCGGGCCGGGTCGAGCTTCACGTCGCGACCCTGCGCGGCCATGATCGCCAGCGTGAAACGCAGCGAATCGGCGCCGTATTGGTCGATCAGTTCCAGCGGATCGATGACGTTGCCCTTGGACTTCGACATCTTCTGCCCGTTCTTGTCGCGAACGAGAGCATGAATGTAAACCGTGCTGAACGGCTCGACGGGATTGCCGTTGTCATCCTTCATGAAATGCAGACCCATCTGCATCATGCGAACGACCCAGAACGGGATGATATCGAAGCCGGTCACGAGGAGGTTCGTCGGATAGTAGCGCGCCAGTTCCGGCGTCTCGTCCGGCCAGCCGAGCGTGGAGAACGGCCAGAGTGCGGACGAGAACCAAGTGTCCAGCACGTCTTCGTCGCGCGTCAGGATTTCGCCGGGCTTGAAGTTCTCCAGCAGATCTTCGACGTAGGCTTTCATCGGCCCTTCATGCGAAAGATAATGCTGGATCGCTGCCTGCAGTGCCTCTTCCTCGGTCTTTTCGACAAAGACCTGACCATCCGGCCCATACCATGCCGGGATCTGATGGCCCCACCAAAGCTGGCGGGAAATGCACCACGGCTCGATGTTTTCAAGCCAGTTGAAATAGGTGTTTTCCCAATTCCTGGGCACGAACTTGGTTCTGCCCTCGCGAACGGATTCCAGCGCAGGTTGCCCCAAGGTCTTGTTGTCGACGAACCACTGTTCGGTCAGGCGCGGCTCGATCGGCACACCGCCGCGGTCGCCATGCGGCACCGCATGCGTATGAGGCTCGATCTTGTCGAGCAGGCCCGCCGCTTCGAAGATGCGAACGATGATCTTGCGGGCCTCGAAGCGGTCCTTGCCTTCCAGCTCGTCCCAAGCGCCATGCAGCGCTGCGGGGTTATCGAGATCCTGGAGGAAGTCCTCGTTATCCTTGATGGTGATCGAGGCATCGACGTCCATGACGTTGATGGCGCGCAGTCCGGCGCGCTTGCCGACTTCGAAGTCATTGAAATCATGCGCCGGCGTGATCTTTACCGCGCCGGTGCCAGCGGTCGGATCGGCATAGGAGTCGGCGACGATCGGGACCCGGCGGCCAACGATCGGCAGGATGACATGCTTGCCGACAATACCCCGATAACGCTGGTCTTCCGGATTGACCGCGATGCCGGTATCGCCGAGCATCGTTTCCGGGCGCGTCGTCGCAACGACAATATAATCGCGCGTCTCGAATTCGGTCGGCTCGCCTTCCTCGTCAAAAGCGATCGGATATTCATAGGTAACGCCGGGCTCCAGCGGATAGCGCAGGTGCCAGAGATTGCCCTTAACCTCGTGCTGCTCGACCTCCATATCGGAGATTGCCGTCAACAGCTTCGGATCCCAGTTGACGAGGCGCTTGTCCTTGTAGATCAGGCCTTCCTTGTAGAGCGTGACGAAAACTTCGAGAACGGCCTTGGACAGGCCCTCGTCCATCGTGAAGCGTTCGCGCGACCAGTCGCAGGAGGCGCCGAGACGCTTTAGCTGGTTGAAAATCAGGCCGCCCGATTCGGCCTTCCATTCCCAGATCTTCTCGATGAAGGCTTCGCGGCCCATCTTGCGACGATCCGGCTGTTGGCGCTCGGCGAGACGACGCTCGACGACCATCTGCGTGGCGATGCCGGCATGGTCCATGCCCGGCTGCCAGAGGACATCCTTGCCGCGCATGCGCTCGAACCGCACCATGATGTCCTGCAGCGTATTGTTCAGCGCATGACCCATGTGCAGCGAACCGGTCACGTTCGGCGGCGGGATAACAATGGTGAAGGTTTCCGCGCCCGACTTGGCGTTCGCACCGGCGCGAAAGGCGTCGGCCTCATCCCATTTTTGGGCGATCTTCGGTTCGACGGTGGCGGAATCATATGTTTTGTCGAGCATTTTAGGACCGGATCTAGAGGACTGGGTGATGCGGGTTGTAAATAGGATGGCCGTGGGCAAGTCAATAAAAAAGCCGCCCCGGAGCCCGGAGCGGCGGATCGTCTAACCGAAGCTCGGGCTCGTCAGCGGCGCGGACCGCGGGCCACTCGTTCGATTTCTTCGCGCACGAGACGCTCGACAAGGGTCGGCAAGTTGTCGTCGAGCCACTCCTGCAGCATGGGCCGGAGCATCTCCTGTGCCAGTTCATCGAGGGAGCGGCGCGGGCCGCCATCGACGATGGCAGCCAGTTCTTCAAACGAGCGGGAAACCTGCGCGCCGGTGGCTTCCGACATCAGCGGCGATGCGGATACGGCCTGGGCCGATGGCAAGGATGCTGCCTCCGCTTCCGCGGCAACGGTTAGTTCGGACGCCTCAAAAATCGGTGTCTCGACGGGTGCTGCGACCTGAGGCGCCGCAGAGGCAGCCATCGGCCTCTCATTTTCCATCTCAGGTTCAACCTCGGCCACCGACCGCATAACAGGCGGAGCAACCGGCGCGGCAGCATCCGTAATGGCTTGTCTCAGGGGGGCATCGGCGATCGGCTCGACATGCACCTCGGCAAGGCGCGCAGCCATGGCCGGCGGCAGCTCCCGCGGTTGCGGCGGCTCGCGCCCGGCATTCAGCAATGCGGCGGTATTGCGCTCGGAAGCGGCACGGACACGCGCGGCAACATCGGCCAGCGACAGACCGCGCCCGCCGGCTTCCGGGTCTGCAACCGGCACCTGCGAGTTTGCCGCAACGAAACGCGGATCCTGTTCGGCTGCGCGCGCCCGATCGGCGGCAGCGAATTCTTCATCCACAGTCAATTGAATATCGTCATCACGCATGCCGGAGCCGGCGAAATGCGTCGCGGGAGTCGGCTTGGCACCTACGGGTTCGTTGCTTTCGATGATCCTGCGGATCGACGCCAGAATCTCTTCCATGGACGGTTCACGCACTACATTTGGCTGAGCCATATTCATCCCCGTTTTCCCATATTCAGCGACCGGAAACTCACACCACAAACTCGCCAGGTGGCACCCGAATCAGGGCCACCCTAGATGACTGCCTTCGGGAACAAAATCACCTGAAAAGCACTAAACCCGGTGATGCACAGTTTTGTTACGACTACGACGAATCGCTCTGCTAAGCGTGATTCTGCCACAGGGCGCGACAATAAAAAACAGGCACCCGAAGGCGCCTGTCGCAAACTCAATCATCGGACCTTCAGGAAATCAGAAGACGAATTCCTTGGCCTTGGCAAAGCCCGGCAGCGGCTTGATCGAGGCGTTGAAGAAGACGTTTTCCGAAAACGCACCGCGTTCGCGCATGAAAACGGTGGCGCGGGCGGCGTGACCATAGCCGATGACCGTGATCAGGCGACCGTCTTCGCCGAGCTGGTCGAGCAGACCCTGCGGCAACTGCTCGATCGAGCCGTTGAGGAAAATCACATCGTAGGGCGCGTCGGCGGCATGCCCCTTTTCAAGGTCGCCGCCCACGACAGTCACGTTGTCGTAGCCAAGCGCGGCAAGATTGGCCTTCGCCTGAGCCGCAAGCTCCTCGTTGGATTCAAGTGCGATAACCTTGCCGGCGAGAAGCGACAGGATGGCGGACACGTAACCCGTGCCGCAACCGACATCGAGAACCTTGTCGTCCTTGGTGATGGCGCCGAGCTGCAGCAGCTTTGCGAGCGGCGAGGCTTCCATGAGGAAGCGTCCAGTAGCGACCTCGATATCGCAATCGACATAGGCCAGGAGCTTCGACTTCTCCGGTACGAAGTTTTCGCGCGGTACGGCGAAAAACGCATTCAACACGGAATGGGAGGTTACATCCGTCGTCCGGATCTGGTTCTCGACCATCTTCACGCGCGCTGCTTCGAAATCCATCTTATCCTCTTGCGCCTTGGAGCCCAAACGGGCTGGCTCTACTTTCTGTTACGCGTTTCTTAATCGCCTGACGCTGCGCTTTCAAGGTATTGCCGCAACAGGCGCCGAGATTCATGGCGAGGCGTCGCCGACGAACAACAATCGTCCCCTTAAATTCGAGTCAGCGCCTTTCGGCACCCGGGATCTGCAACACCTTGCGAATCCGCGCCGTCCTAGACCAGGACGCTCGTTAGCAAAATGTTAACTTCACGCGACCACGCTTCAGGACATTGGACCCGCCCGGGTGTGGTGACCAATCAACCTTCCGGCCCGAAGCCATTCGGCCCAGATATTAAATTTGAATAGAAGGTGGCTGGGATGCCTGTTTCTCTTGTTCTTTTCGTCGTAACGTCGCTGCCGCTGGTGGTTTTTCTGGCCGCGAGTCTTTCCTCGATGATGTAGGTTTTCCGAATGAGGCTTTCGCTCTTCGCCGCAGCGCTTCTCCTTCTCTTACCTCAGGTCGCGTTGAGCGAGGAAACGTCAAGCGAGGACGAGCCGAAAGAGACCGCTCCAATCATCGGACATGTCGTTACCGGAAAACAGCTCGACGAATGGTGCGAAGAGGACCGAACGCTCGCTTCTGTCTATATCCAGGGCATTCTCGATGAAGCCCAGCGAACGAAGAACCTGACGATCCGGGCCACGAAGCAGACTCCGAAAAACTCATCGCGCTACGAGCGCTACCTTCAACAGTTCGTCGGCGCTTTCTGTCTGCCGCCCGAGCTGAGCAATACAAAGGCGACGACAATAGCCTGCAAATGGATGGCGGAGCACTCCTGGCAGCTCGAGCGGCCTGCCAGCTCGCTGATCGCACGCGCCTACAAATTCGCCTTTCCTTGCCTTGAGGAATAGTCGTCCTCCCGCAATGGCGGCTGAGAACCGACACGAGACAGCTAAAACTTTCGCTGAGAATTGAGAATCATCCGAAGCGATCATGCCCTGCCCGTCTGCGGACCAAATGCGCAAGGGACCCGGCAGCTCAAGCGAAGATCTCAGTCAGGCCGAAGAAGGCGAAGGTTGATGCGCGACGACGTCACACCGCATTTGCGTTGACAACTACTAAGTATCACTTATAATTAGCACGCTGAATTTGATTGACCTCTAGTCCAGCAAAAGGCGGCCCAGTTTTTTCCCTAGACTGGACCGCTTTTGCTTTTATGGACGCGCAAACTCTCTATCCATTTGCTTCGCACTTTCGCCACCGAGCGGGATGGGCGTCCGATTGCATTTGCCACTTGAGCGCAATGCTGAAACCGGAGCGCCGGTGCCCGCCATCCTCAACTCCCATAACTCCGCTGTACCTTAAGCGTCATTTCAGTTTCGAATGCGACGCTGAGACGGGGATAGGGAGTATCAATGTCGTTACCGAAGTCGCAGTGGCCTGCGCTGACATCCGTCGAGCGCAAGAAACTTGCTCGCCTGATTATGATTCGACTGCTGCCAATCTTCGGTGCTTTGACACTGCTCGGTGTCGTGTTCCTTATAATGTTTATTCAGTAGAGAATTTCGAAGATCGAACGCCGCTCCTGCCGTCCCGTGCAATGCGTTTCATCATCCGCATTGAAGGCTTGCACAAGAGCAGCAGGCAATTCTCTCTTCAGAGTGAAAAAAGGACGGAATTCAGAATAAGCCTCTTGCGGTTTTCTTTGGATCATTCTAAATCCGCGCCACCACAACGCAAATTGCTTTCGGATGGCCTCGTGGCGGAGTGGTTACGCAGAGGACTGCAAATCCTTGCACCCCGGTTCGATTCCGGGCGAGGCCTCCAATTTCCCTTAAATCTTCCATAGATAACTGATTTTCTGCTGAATTTTCAGGTAAGGCAATTTGGGCCTGAATCATTCGGTTACACCGAAGCCAGGCAATCCGTTCTCGGTTCAGTTTTCCGTCCCATCTATTGGCCGAACCGGCATGACGCACGAAATAGTTGTAAAACTCAAGACTACACAGCCTTTACGCGGCATTGAGGATTGAAGCATCATTGCCGAAGCGAGGCGCGGCCATCCCATCTGGAGATTGGGACTGCCAGCCCATTCAGGTAGGTTATAGAGACCTATGGTGGCTGCTAGAATTCGGACTACCGGTTTGTACGCCACCCACGAACCGGACAGTGCCGCGTCCGACGAGACTACGCCCCCAGTAATGTCGTCGGACGCACCATGGCCAAGCGCCCGTCAATCGCATCGCAACCAAGCGCGATTGCCAGACGACTCTCACCTTCTCTTTTATGGGGTGATGCGCGCTGCCACAGGTTTCTTCGCCGAGAATCGTTTCAATATTTGCGACTCAGACGAGCCGCGACTCGGCGCTGCTATCCAGATTGAGAGGCAATCGGCTGCGCCCGGTCTCAGGATTGACCATAATCATGTGGCTGCGACCTCCTGCACTCGCCCGCCCCAAATCAGCGCGCGTATCGCCTTAACAGCCAGAGACTTAACCACTTCCCGGGCAGATAGAAGACAAGCCATGCAAACGAGATGGCAAACAAGCTGGGATCAGATACCGCCGCGAATTGCGTCATTTTTGCAACAACGCGGGTTTTCAAGTAGTGCACATATAGTTCCATCCCCTTAGTATCTTGCCAAATCACTGAAGCAGGTTCAGGAAATAGTTCGCGAAGCTTATTACTTCGCACCTACTGATAGGGAACATGAACGGGATGGGGTTGGGCACGTCGTTTCTCGGCGCGATATCTCATGCCCAATCAAGAAAGATTGGAGTTATTATGAACATCAAGAGCCTTCTTCTCGGCTCCGCTGCTGCACTTGCGGCAGTATCCGGTGCTCACGCGGCTGATGCGATCGTAGCAGCTGAGCCCGAGCCGCTGGAATACGTCCGCATCTGCGACGCATACGGTGCTGGCTACTTCTTCATCCCGGGTACCGAAACCTGCCTCAAGATCGGCGGCAAGGTACGTACCGAAGGTGAGTGGTACAACGCTTACAACCGCGACAGCCATCAGGGCACGCTGTGGCATACCCGTGCCGAGCTGAACGTCGATACCGCAGCCGACACCGAATACGGTCCGCTGAAGACCGAAACCATCGTTCGTTGGGACTGGAACGACGGCGGCTCGACCTCCACCAACCTGCTGTGGTCCTACATCAGCCTCGGCGGCTTCACCGTTGGTAAGAAGGACTCGCAGTACAACCTGTACATCGGCTACGCCGGCGACGTCATCAACGACGACGTGATCTATGACGGTCCGTACGAACTCAACCAGTTGACCTATGAATATGACGGCGGCAACGGCTTCTCGGCCGTGATCTCGCTCGAAGATTCCAACTCCGCCACGACGGGCTCGGCATCCTACGGTGCAAGCTGGTGGACGGACGACCGGACCAACCACTACGCTCCTGACGTCGTTGCCGGTGCTGGCTTCAAGTCTGGCGCATGGGGCTTCAAGGTCGTCGGCGGCTATGACTCAATCGTCGAAGAAGGCGCCATCAAGGCTCGGGTCGACGCTGACTTCGGCGCATTCACGGCCTTCTTGATGGGCGGCTGGAATACCGACGGCGACAAGCTCAACAAGTACGCAGGCACCAACCAGGACGTCTCCGCTTGCACGGCGCCGAACGGCACCGTCAATGCATCGAAGTGCGGCTGGGGTGACTGGGCTGTCTGGGGCGGCGTTGGCGTTCCGTTCAACGACAAGCTGAAGTGGAACCTCCAGCTCGCCTATAGCGACTCGAAGATCTTCGAAGCAACCACGAACCTGAAGTTCAACCCGGTCAAGAACCTCCTGGTCGAGCCGGAACTGACCTACGTTCACTATGACTATGCCCACGACGACACTGTTTCGGGCATCCTGCGCTTCGAACGCAACTTCTAACCTGATCAGACTTGACCTCCGATCAGAGAAGGAAGGGGGCCGGCTTTCCCTGCCGGCCCCCTTTTTTTAATTGCAACACCCGCAATCAGCGGCTCCTCCAGCGATCAATACGCGTGTCACAAGGATCTCCAGACAACGAAAAGGGAACCTAGTCGTTGCCCTGACGTTTAACGATGAAAAGGGACATGGCTGAATACAGGAGTTAGAACCTTGAAACACCACCTTGCTTCACTCGCCTTGAGCGTGACGCTGGCTATAGGTTCCGCGCTACCCGCCGCCCTGCCCGCAATGGCCGCGCCGCCGAGCAATCCATCCATATCGCGCGCGTCGGATATTATCCTCGTGCAAGAGCAAGGCTCGCGCCGATGGCGCGATGACGACCGGCCCCGCTGGCGCGATCGCGATCGCCGTCATTGGCATGGTGATCGCGGCTGGGATCGCCGCCGCCATTGGGATGATAGATGGCGGCACGACCGTCGCTATCATCATCGCCGCCACGGCGGCGTGATATTCGAGATTCGACCCTAGTGCGCTGGCGGCTGCGAGCAGTTAGCATATCGCGACTGATATGCCGGCTGCCAAACTCACGCTAGACGTAGGCAGCGGGTCAGTTCGAGGTATAATGGAAACAATACGGCCGCCACCGGAATTCCGGCGGCGGCCGTATCGCTTAAAGAGGAACCTGCGCCGGTTCCTAGGTCTTTCGATCAGCGGCAGACGCGCACATGGCGCACAACCCAGCGTCCATGAACCTTGCGCTTCACTTTCTTCACATGGCAATGATGATGATAGTGGTGATGCCGATAATGATGATGCATCGGGGCGGCCTCAGACGGCACGCTGAAGGCAAAGACCGACGCCACAGCTACTGCAGAAGCAAGAATCAGATTTTTCATGTCGAACCTCTAAAGCATTGGGGGACTATGCTGCGCGGATCGCGCATTACGTTCATGCGCCGCATCGCATTAACGACACATGAACATGCTCTCACATTCGCGAGAGCAACCATACCTTGAACTAATTTTTTTAGAAATACCTCATGTATCCGCCAAGAGCCGCCTCTGTGGGCTCTTGAAAATCACGGATGCTTCACCTTGGCACAACCTCATTAGCCCGCTACCATTCACCATCCCGTGATAAGGGAAGTGCAGCGCAAGATATTGTTATTGCACCGCAAAAAATCGGAATGAGTTATGCATTCGATTTTCGGTCGTCCACCGAACGAAGGGGCAACAGGCGCCGAACACGTTCGTCGCGAAGATAAAGACCAGCCCACGCCATGACGCCGAGCAATAAACTGATAAGTTGTGGAGGCGACCCGATTTCTCCGAGACGGAAATGGGCGCAAATAGCGCCGCCGAAGAAACCGGTCGCGAGGATCGCTCCAAGGACGGCCGTGCGCGGAATTGCGTAAAGAACGACGCAGACGAGGATGATTAGGCCGAGCGGTGTTGCCAACCCTACCGGAAAACCCGTCTCTTCAATCTGCGGCCTGATCCATGCCGGCGCAAACAGATCAACGGCCCCATCCGCCACCAATGCAAGAGTCACAATTGCGCTAAGAACCCATCCCAGCGCCATTCCACCACGAAAGCTCGCATTCTCAGCCATCTTATCCCCCAATGCGCCAGATCTCGCCCACATCCCCCGATTGCCAATCGGAACTGACGCCTGACTGACAAGCGGCGGCAATCTGGCATGAATGAGAAAGACAGGTCAACGACGATAAGGCTATTGAACCAGACGAGCCGCGGCCGAAGTCAGCGCCACGAGGCATGCGCAATAAAACTGCAAAAATGTACTGCTATAAGCCCGGACGCACTCATCAGCTTTGAGAATTACAGACGCAGGATGCAATCAATCGGGCGGGCTAGCGCCGATATCAGCTTCAATTCTGTAGAAGAAGAGTGGCTCCCCGGGCCGGATTCGAACCGGCGACCTGTCGATTAACAGTCGAATGCTCTACCGCTGAGCTACCAGGGAATGCGCTTGGCGCGGTGTGAGCGGGGTAATACAAATGCTTTCCCGATTTGCCAAGCGGTTTTTTCAAAAAAAATGCATTCTCTTGCATTATTTCCTCGCGCCACCATTTCCTGTGGATGACCGATCAAAGCGAAACGACAGCAAATGCCGATCGGAATGGCCGGAAAACCCGCCGTTTTGGTATTGATCCCTCGACCCGCGAGCTGGTTTTCGGCTCCGTGAGAATTCCCCTGCCCCGTTCACGCCTTGCCCGCGTTGGCGTGGGGATAGCGCTTGTCTTCGGCGGACTGCTCGGCTTTCTGCCGGTGCTCGGTTTCTGGATGCTGCCACTGGGCTTTATCGTGCTCTCGCACGACATGCCTACAGTGCGCCGCTGGCGCCGCCGTTTCGCTGTATGGTGGACGCGAAAGCGCCGCCCGGCAAACTAGCTCTTTCATCCTATCCCGCGCGAACAGGACGAGCAGGATTGCCGACAACAGTCGCCCCGGCGGCAACATACCTGGTGACGACCGCGCCGGCGCCGATGATCGCACCATCGCCTACCGTCACGCCGCCGACGAGGATCGCTCCACCGCCGATCCATACGCTTCTGCCGATCGTTACCGGCCGTGCAACCTCCATGCCTGCCCCGCGCAGTTCGGCGTCCTTATGATGTTCGGCGCAATAGATATGAACGCCCGGCCCCAGCATGCTGCCGTCGCCGATGCGGACGCTGGCGCTGTCGAGGATCGTGCAGCCGGCATTCATGTAGACCCGGCGGCCGAGCGAGATATTGATGCCATAGGAGCAATGAAACGGCGCCTCGATGAAGACGCTCTCGCCGATCTCGGCAAAGAGCGCAGACAAAGCCGGCGCGAGATTGCCGCGCTCGGCGGGCGGCATTGTATTATGTGCATGCACAGCCTCGCGTGCTTGCCAGCGCAAGGCGTCGAGCTCCGGATCGAAGCAGCAATACCACTCCCCCGTCGCCATTTTCTGCCGCTCGCTGAGACCCATGCTCTCATTCCTCTAATGCGTTCCGAACGTCCCGCCGGCGATCTTGCAACATCGCTCGGGGCACAAGCAAGGAAGACCATCGCGTCTTCTTAGCCGACCGGCAATCTATGAACGAACGCACGCGGCCCGCACCTCTTGATTAGCAAAACCGCAAATGCACGATCCTGCAACGAACGCTGCTCCGCAGAGCCGCTGCGCTTGTGAAAAAGCCCGTCAATGCGGGATTCTTGCCCACAACAAACTGTCACACAGCTTGTCTATAACCCGCGCTACCGCGGACTTGCGCAAGGCCACCGGTTCCGAGCTTTCAAAAGGAAATAGGGATTATGTCGAAACTTAAAAATTACATTTCTGCCGCCGCTGCTGGCGTCATGAGCGTCGCTTTGGCGATGCCGGCTGCCGCAGCTCCGGTCAAGTTCGATTTCTGGTTCGGTCTGTCGGGCGACCTTCAGCGCGTCGTTGAGACGCTCTGCAAGAACTTCAACGATTCCCAGAAGGATTATGAAGTTTCCTGCGTCAGCCAGGGCAATTACGACGCCGCGCTGCAGAACACCATTGCCGCCTTCCGCGCCGGCAAGCAGCCGACGATCGTCCAGGTCTATGACGTCGGCACGGCAACGATGATGCTTTCGGGCGCCTATTATCCGGTCAACAAGCTGATGGCAGAGAACGGCTACAAGGTTGACTGGAACAACTATTTCCCGGGTATCGCCCGCTACTACGCCACCTCGAAGGGCGAGCTGCTCTCCTTCCCCTTCAACTCTTCCACCGCCCTGCTCTACTGGAACAAGGATGCCTTCGCAAAGATCGGCAAGACCGCCGCGCCGAAGACCTGGGAAGAAGCTGCCGACGACATGAAGGCGCTGAAGGGCGCCGGCTATGAATGCCCGATGGCCATCAACATCTCCGGCAACGAAAGCTGGCAGCTGATGGAACAGTTTTCTGCCATCCACGACCAGCCGATCGCTACGAAGAACAATGGCTACGACGGCCTCGACGCCCGCCTGACGGTCAACAAGACGAAGTTCGTCAAGTATGTGACTGATCTCAAGAGCTGGTACGACCAGGGCCTCGTCAAGATCAAGTCCAAGGATCTCGGTCAGGACATGGTCCAGGCCTTCGCCGCCGGCGATTGCCAGATGATCATGACCTCGGTCGGTGACCATGGCACGGTCGGCAAGACCCATAAGGCCGACATGAACTGGGATGTTGCCGAGCTTCCAGTCTACGCCGGCACCGAGCGCAAGAACTCGCTCGTCGGCGGCGCTTCGCTCTGGGTTCTCTCCGGCAAATCGGCTGACGAATACAAGGGCGCTGCCGCGTTCCTGAACTTCATCGCCAAGCCCGAAACCGCTCTCTTCTGGTCGACCAACACCGGCTACATCCCGGTTACGAAGTCCGGCTTCGAATTCATGAAGTCCTCCGGCTTCTACGACAAGGCTCCCTTCAAGGGCCGCGAAGTCGCTATCGCCAGCCTGACCGCTTCCGAGCCGACCGCGATCACCCGCGGCATTCGCCTCGGCAGCTTCACGCAGATCCGCGCCGAGTTCGGCAACCAGATGCAGGCCATCTTCGCCAACAAGGTCAGCGTTCAGGAAGGCATCGACAACCTCGTCAAGAACGGCGACGCCGTGCTCGAGCGTTTCGAAGCCACCTACAAGGGCAAGCAGCTGCCGTAAGCGGCCAAGCTCGCAACAGAACAGCGTCCGCCGGGGTTTCCCGGCGGACGTTCGTTATGAAGGCAAGCATGGCATCGAGATCTCAAGCCGGTAGAGACAATGGAAAAGCGAGTAACTTTCAACAAATGGAGCGTCGGCATCCTGTTCGCAGTGCCGCAATTGCTTCTCATCTTCACCTTTTTCTATTGGCCGGCGGGTCAGGCGGTCTTCTGGTCCTTGACGCTGCAGCAGCCGTGGGGCGGCGGCAATATCTGGGTCGGGCTCGACAATTTCAAATCCATTCTCGCCAGCTCCGATTACTGGAACTCGGTCACGATCAGCATCATCTTCGCTGCTATCAGCACGAGTATTTCCATGGCGGGCGGCCTGATACTAGCGGCCCTGACCGATCGGCAGCTGCGCGGCTCGAAAATCTACCGCGTGGTCTTGATCTGGCCTTACGGAATTGCGGCGCCCGCATCGGCGATGGCCTTCCGCTTCATCCTGGCGCCGGAAGCAGGGCTTATGGCCGTGGTCAATCAGTGGTGGCCGGGATTCTGGGACCCGGGACTTGACGGCAACGCCGCCATGGCCTGCGTCATCGCCGCCTTCTCGTGGAAGTATATCGGATACAGCTTCATCTTCTTTCTCGCCGCTTTCCAGGCCATTCCGCGCGCGCTGATCGAGGCATCCGCCATGGACGGCTCCGGCGTGCTCCGCCGCTTCTGGGACATCCAGTTCCCGTTGATCACGCCGACGATCTTCTTCCTGCTCGTTATCAACATCACCGAAAGCTTCCAGGATTCATTCGGCATCGTCGACATCATGACATCGGGCGGCCCGCACAACTCGACCAACCTCATGGTCTACAAGATTTATTCGGACGGCTTCAAAGGCCTCGATTTTTCCGGTGCGGCGGCGCAGAGCATCATTCTCATGCTGCTGATCGTCCTGCTTACCATCTTCCAGTTCCGCTTCATCGAGAAGCGCGTACATTACCGTTGAGGCTGACATGGTCGAGCGCACCCCCATTCTCAATTTCTTTACTCACCTGATCCTGCTCCTTGGCTTCATCGTCGCCGTGGGCCCGCTAGCTATCGTCGCCATTGCCGCATCGCATAACATCGCCGACGTCAACAAAGTGCCGATGTCGCTGATCCCCGGTTCGGATTTCTGGGTCAACATGCAGACGGCATGGACGACCGCGGGTCTCGGTCCCAAGCTGCTGAACAGCCTGATCTTCGCCACCGGCGTTGCGGTGGGCAAGGTGCTCATTTCGGCGATAACGGCCTTTTCCCTGGTCTATTTCCGTTATCCCGGCCGCCATTTCATTTTCTGGCTGATCTTCATAACGCTCATGCTGCCGCTCGAAGTGCGTATCGTGCCGACCTATGCGGTCGCAGCGAACGTCCTGTCGCCCTTCCAGGGAATCCTCGACTTTACCGGAATCACCTGGCTCATCGCAAAGCTTACGGGCATCGAAGTCTCCCTGAACCTCGGGCTGCTTAACTCTTCGATCGGCCTTATCCTGCCGCTGGTCGCGACGGCGACTGGCACCTTTCTTTACCGCCAGTTCTTCTTGACCATACCGGATGAGTTAGCCGAGGCCGCGCGCATGGACGGCGCCGGGGCATTGCGCTTCTTCGTCGACATCCTGCTGCCGCTGTCGCGCACTAATATGGCCGCCCTCGGTACCATCATGTTCCTCTGGGCCTGGAACCAGTATCTGTGGCCGTTGTTGGTGACTACCGATCCCGCCCACATAACGGCTGTTCACGAACTCAAGTCGCTCATCCCGAATTTTGGCGGCCTTCCGGAGTGGCATATCGCTATGGCCGGCACGCTGATCATTATGATTCCGCCGCTTGCCGTCGTCGTGCTGATGCAGCGTTGGGTCGTTCGCGGCATGATCGCTACGGAGAAGTAATCTCGTTTCCTGCCGCGTCGCATTTGCGAGCGCGGCAGTCCCGCGATCGAGTATTCATCTGCATCGCGCTGGAATATCCCCACGCAAACCCAACCTCACTTAAACTCAGTCGACCTGCGACACATAAAAAACCCGGAAGTCGGGAAAACTTCCGGGCAACACCTACTGAAAACTTATGTTTGAAATCAGCTCGCCAGCACCTTCAGCGGCGTAACCGAAGCAACGGCGTCGAGCCGCAGCCCGGTATCCTGGGCAAACAGATGCGTGTGCTGCTGCGGCAGTTCCAGTGCTACGGACTGACCGGTCTGGCCCGTCGTATGATCGGCAACGGCGACGGCGAAGCTCGAACCGTTGATATCGCAATGGATGACGCGGCCGGCGCCGAGTTCTTCGACGAAATCGACGGTTGCCGGGATAGCGCCGGGCGTACCGGCAGGAACGAGGCGCGCATGTTCCGGCCGGAGGCCGAGGGCGACCGGCTGGCCTGCATGGCGCTTGCCGATGTTGGCGTCGATGGCGATCGGAATGCCGTCGAAGATGAATTGCTCGCCATTGGCCGCGAAAGTGCCTTCCAGGAAATTCATGGCCGGAGAGCCGATGAAGGAGCCGACGAAACGGGTGCGCGGTGTGTTGTAGACCTCGAGCGGCGTGCCGACCTGCTCGACATTGCCCTTGTACATGACGACGAGCTTGTCGGCGAGCGTCATGGCTTCGACCTGATCATGCGTCACGAAGACCGATGTTGCCGACAAGCGCTTGTGCAGGCGGCGGATTTCGACGCGCATCTGCACGCGCAGCTTGGCATCGAGATTGGAAAGCGGCTCGTCGAACAGGAAAACCTTCGGCTCGCGGATGATGGCGCGGCCCATGGCGACGCGCTGGCGCTGACCGCCGGAAAGCTCGGCCGGCTTGCGGGCGAGGAAATCCTCGAGGCCGACGATCTTGGCGGTTTCCCTGATGCGGCGATCACGCTCGGCGCGCGGCACACCGGCGACCTTCAGCGCATAGCCCATGTTGGCGGCGACATCCATGTGCGGATAGAGCGCATAGTTCTGGAAGACCATAGCGCAGCCGCGCTCGCGCGGCTCAAGCTGGTTGACCACCTTGCCGTCAATGCTGATCTCGCCCGAGGTGATGTCCTCAAGGCCGGCAATCATGCGCAGCAGCGTGGACTTGCCACATCCGGAAGGTCCGAGGATGACGACAAATTCGCCCGATCGGAAATTCAGGTCGACGCCATGAACGACCGGATTGCGGCCATAGGCCTTGCGAACTTGTTCAATGCGGATTTCCGCCATTTTAATCTTCCCCGCCTGTCCATTTCGGCACGTCAATCGGGTGGACTGCTAGCGAATTTGCATTACAGAACAGTGACAAGCACGCCCTATATCACAAACCGCATCCAGATTTCCTCACGAGAGTTGCGTGTAGGATTCCATTATAAAACGCGCGGTAGCGGAACCATTCGCTGCTGGTGCCGTATGTTGCTGAAAGAAGCGAAGGATAGGCGATCGGCCGCGACCATGACGACATCGAAGACAAAGCCCATCCTGCTGTGGTTTCGCAAGGACCTGCGTCTTGACGACAATCACGCCCTGCAGGCCGCCGCAACATCAGGCCGTCCCGTCATTCCGATCTATATTCTCGAGCTCGAAGGAAATGGCGGCGGGCCGCTGGGCGGCGCGCAGGAATGGTGGCTGCACCATTCGCTCGCTGCCTTGCAAGTGGCGTTCGGTAGGCTCGACAGCAAGCTCATCCTTCGACAAGGCGATGCGCTGGCTGTACTCGATAACCTTATTGCGGAGACTGGCGCCGAAGCCATCGTCTGGAACCGACGCTACGATCCGGCCGGCATAGCGGCAGACACGCAGATCAAGAAGGCACTGCGGGGCAACGGCATTGAAGCCACCAGCTTTGCCGGCCAGCTGCTGCATGAGCCGATACGCTTGCGCACCGGCACCGGCAACCACTACAAGACCTATACGCCGTTCTGGCGTGCGTTCGAGCAATCCGGCGAACCCCCGTTTCCTATCGAGCCGCCCGAAAAACTTCCAGCTCCTAGCCATTGGCCGAAATCGGATAGGCTCGATGCCTGGTCGCTGCTACCCACCAAGCCGAACTGGGCATCCGAGTTTCCGAATATGTGGAAGCCGGGCGAAGCTGCAGCTCTTGAGAGGCTGGAGGACTTCATCGACGATGCGATTGGCGACTATGCGGTCGATCGCGATTTTCCGGACAAGCCCGCAACCTCCCTGCTTTCTCCGCATCTTGCGTTCGGAGAGATTTCGCCCGCCCGTATCTGGCATGCGACGCGCGGACTGCCTGACAATATCGCCACGGACAATGTCGTCCGCTTCCGCAAGGAGCTTGTCTGGCGCGAATTCTGCTATCACCAGCTCTTTCATTTCCCGAAACTCAGGACGGAAAACTGGAACGATCGCTACGACGACTTCCCTTGGCTTACCGATGCCAAGCTGCTGAGAAGCTGGCAGCGTGGGCAAACGGGCTATCCGATCGTCGATGCCGGCATGCGGCAGCTTTGGCGCCACGGCTGGATGCATAATCGCGTCCGCATGATCGCGGCCTCCTTTCTCATCAAGGATCTGTTGATCGACTGGCGTGACGGCGAAGCCTGGTTTCGCGATACGCTCGTCGATGCCGATCCGGCCGCCAATACGGCAAACTGGCAGTGGGTGGCGGGCTCCGGCGCCGATGCCTCTCCCTTCTTCCGCATCTTCAATCCGGTGCTGCAGGGCGAGAAATTCGATCCGGATGGCGGCTACGTCAGGGCCTTCGTGCCGGAGCTGGCCGATCTCGACCGCAAATATATCCATCGACCGTTCGAGGCGCCCGATGATGTGCTCAAGCGTGCAGGAATAGAACTCGGCAAACACTACCCCCGCCCAATCGTCGACCATGCCATGGCGCGGCAGCGCGCACTCGCTGCGCACGCATCGCTTAGAGATAATGGATAGGCGCTATTCGGCCGGATGCGCGGTTATGCGCGGCCCGACCGATCCGCGCTTGCTGCCGCTCCCGAGAAAATACCTGAGCACCTTGAAATAGAGGCCGTAGGGCAGGAACTTCAACAGTTTTGCCCGATAGACCAGGCTCTTCGGGAAACTGATGTCGAAGGATGGGGATTTCAATCCGGCAGCGATCGCATCAGCCGCCTGTTGTGCCGACACGATATCAGGCATCTCGAACTTGTTCTGCGCCGTCAATGGCGTGTCGACATAACCGGGTGTGATGAGTTGGATGTGGATGCCCATGCGGTCGAGCTCGAAATTCAAGCTTTCGGCCATGTTGATCAGAGCAGCCTTGCTGGCCCCGTAAGCTGCACCGCCGGGCAGACCGCCATAACCGGCCACGGAGGATACGAGGGCAACCTGGCCGTATCCCCTCGCCCGCATATGCCGCACCGCCGGAACGAGACAATTGACGACACCGTGAAGATTGACGGCGAAACTGCGCTCGAACACTTCGTGATTGAGGTCTTCTCCCCGTGCCGGCAGATAAATGCCGGCGTTCAGAACCGCCAAGGCGATGGGGCCGTGCTGGTATTCGATGGCGGCAACGGTGTGCTCCATATCCTCTGCATCGGTCACATCGCCATCGAGTACGACGATGCTGCCGGCAAGCGCGCTGGCCTCGGCCTGCAGCGCCAGAAGCTTGTCGTGGCTGCGAGCGGTAACGGCGACCTTGTATCCTTCTTCAGCCAGTTTCAGCGCGAGCGCGCGGCCGATACCGGAACTGGCGCCGGTGATCCAGACCACTCCATGTTCAGGACGTGCGATGAACGGGCTCATGGCTCTTCTCCTTGGCTGACGGCCGCCTACATCAAACGCTTAAACCGCGACCGCTCGTGGCAATTTAGAAATAGCGCATCATTGTGGCCGCTTTCGGCCAGACTAACGGCGTCATCGGGAAAACAATGTCACCAATTGGAGACCGAGGACTTGGATGAAAGAGGTAGGCCGAGACGCTCGCCAAGTCGAATTTTGCGAGGCGAATAGATAGCAAGGAACAGAATTTCTTGCCTATCCCGCCTTGTGAAGGGAAAAGACCGTTCTTACAGTAGTTGCGAACAGAAGGCAGATTCCAATGACCGTCCATCCGTCCGTCCTCGAAGCAATTGGCAATACGCCGTTGATCAAGCTCAAGGGCGCCTCCGAGGCGACGGGCTCGACCATTCTCGGCAAGGCCGAGTTTTTGAATCCCGGCCAATCGGTGAAGGATCGCGCCGCGCTCTACATCATTCGCGATGCCGAGAAGAAGGGCCTGCTGAGACCCGGCGGCGTCATTGTCGAGGGCACGGCCGGCAATACCGGCATCGGCCTGACACTGGTTGCCAAGGCGCTCGGCTACCGCACCGTCATCGTCATTCCTGAGACACAAAGCCAGGAAAAGAAGGATGCGCTGAAGCTGCTCGGCGCCGAACTGGTGGAAGTTCCAGCCGTCCCCTACAAGAACCCGAACAACTATGTGAAGGTCTCGGGACGTTTGGCCGAACAGCTGGCGAAGACAGAGCCGAACGGCGCGATCTGGGCAAACCAGTTCGACAATGTCGCCAACCGTCAGGCCCATATCGAGACGACCGCCAGGGAGATATGGGCCGACACGTCAGGCAAGGTCGATGGCTTCATCTGCTCGGTCGGCTCCGGCGGGACGCTGGCGGGCGTCGCCATGGGCCTGCATGCCTTCAACAAGGACATCAAGATCGGCATCGCCGATCCGGAAGGCGCCGCGCTCTATGAATTCTACAAGAACGGCGAGCTGAAATCCTCCGGCTCCTCGATCACCGAGGGCATCGGCCAGGGCCGCATTACGGCGAACCTGGAAGGTTTCACGCCCGATTTTGCCTATCAGGTCACCGACGCCGAAGCGCTTCCTTATGTCTTCGATCTGGTCGAATACGAGGGCCTGTGCCTCGGCGGCTCTACGGCCATCAATATTGCCGGCGCGGTTCGCCTTGCCCGGGATCTCGGCCCCGGACATACGATCGTGACCATCCTGTGTGATTACGGCAATCGCTATCAGTCCAAGCTCTTCAATCCCGACTTCCTGAAGTCGAAGGGCCTGCCACTGCCGGGCTATTTGGAAAAACGGGCTGATATCGTCGTCCCATACGAAACAACAGCGTGACCATATGACCGTCCATGCCCTCTATCGTGACGATTTCTATCTGTCGACGGCGGAAGCCATCGTCACCGCGATCCACGAAGATGGGGGCATCGAGCTCGATCAGACCTGTTTCTATGCGACTTCGGGCGGTCAGCCTGGCGATACCGGTTTCCTCGAGCGCGGCGACGGCTCGAGGATCATGCTCGGTCAGACGAAGCATGGGCTGATCAAGGACATCATCATTCATGTCCCGCTCGAAAATCAGCCCTTGCCCATCGTCGGTGAGAAGCTGGTGCTGCATATCGACTGGGCGCGCCGCTACAAGCTGATGCGCATGCATACGGCCTGCCATCTGCTCTCGGTGGTCTGCCCCTATCCGATCACGGGCGCGGCGGTCGGCGAGGATGAGAGCCGGGTCGATTTCGACATGAGCGAGACGATCGACAAGGACGAGGTGACGGTGAAAATGATGGCGCTCGTCAACGAGAACCATCCGGTTTTCGTCCGCTGGATTACCGACGAGGAGCTGATCGCCAATCCCGGCATCGTCAAATCCAAGAATGTACGCCCGCCGATGGGCCTTGGCCGGGTCAGCCTCGTCTGTATCGGTGAAGATTCGGCTATCGACAGCCAGCCCTGCGGCGGCACGCATGTGTCGGAAACGCAGGAGGTCGGCGCGATCCACATCGCCAAGATCGAGAAGAAGGGCAAGGAAAACCGCCGCTTCCGTATTCGTTTCGGCGCGCCGACCGGCGAGAACTGACCGGCCAAGCGCCTATATCTCGATATCAAGACCAATAAACTATAGCAGGGAGTGATCATCATGGCAGCGGACAAGAGCCGTTTCGTCGTATCCGCCGACTGGCTGCAAGGCGAGCTTGGGGCCAAGGACCTGCGTATCCTCGATGCATCCTTCTATCTGCCGGCCCAGAAGCGCGATGCCGATGCCGAATATGCCAGCGGCCATATTCCCGGCGCCATCCGCTTCGACCAGGACAAGATCGCAGATCATTCGACCGGCTTGCCGCATATGGTCCCCTCGCCCGAATTCTTCGCGGCAGAGGTCGGCAGGCTCGGCATCAGCGAGAGCGATCGTATCGTGATCTATGACGGTCCAGGCCTATTTGCTTCGCCGCGCGTCTGGTGGCTGTTCCACATCGTCATGGGTGCGCCGAATGTCTTTGTACTGGATGGCGGCCTGGATGGCTGGAGGGCTGAGGGTCGGCCGCTGGAGACGGCGACGCCTAGCTTCGCGCCCGCAACGTTCAAGCCGAAGTTCAATGCCGACCGCGTCGTTTCGCTCGAGGAAATGCGAGAAATCGTCGAAAGTCGTTCGCTGCAGATCGCCGATGCCCGCAGTGGCGGGCGCTTTGCCGCGACTGAGCCGGAGCCGCGCGAAGGCATGCGCTCCGGCCATATGCCAGGCGCGAGAAGCCTGCCATCCGGCGTCTTTGCCACGAATGGCAAGTTCAAGTCGCTGCCTGAATTGAGGGAAACCATCGAGAAGGCCGGCATCGATCTCGACAAGCCTGTGGTGACGACCTGCGGCTCAGGCATTACCGCCGCCATCATCACGCTGGCGCTCGAATCTCTCGATCACGGCAACAACAAGCTCTATGACGGCTCCTGGTCGGAATGGGGCAGCCGGGCGGATACGCCCATCGTCACCGGTCAAGATTGAGCCTCATAGCCGTGAAGACGCCCTCGTCGATCAAAGTTCACATCACCCGTCTGGAAATGACCGCGCCGCCCAAGGCCAGCCTGCCGGTGCCGGTCAATATCCAGACCGCGATCATGCGGGCGCCTGGCATCCCGCTGCCCTTCTACCGCTACCTCTATCGCCAGGTTGGCGCCCGCTGGCACTGGGTGGAGCGTCTGCGCCTCTCCGACGAGCAATTGACCGCTGTCCTTCACGATCAGCGCAACGATATCAGCGTACTTTACGTCAACGGCGCGCCGGGTGGATTCTTCGAATATTTCCGCCAGGATGAGGAGACGATCGAACTCAGCCATTTCGGTCTCATCGAAAACGCACTCGGTCTCGGCATCGGCAAATGGTTTCTACTGCAGTCGCTCTACGCCATCTGGACGCTGAACCCGCAGCGCATCGTGACGACCACAAATAATCTCGATCATCCCAGAGCATTGCAGCTCTATCAGATGTTCGGATTCTCGCCGATTTCGACTGGCGAAGGTATCGTTCGGCCGTTGAGCGACAAGGAGCTGCTTGAGCTCGCCAAGAAGGGCTAGGGGCTCCCTAGCGACAGGAATCGGGTGGTTTTGGTTCTTGTTCCGGCGCATCACATGGCAAATCTCGAAAGGAGCTTTGCCATGCCTTCCATCGCCTTTGCAGCCATGCCCACCTCCGACGCCGAAGTTCTGTGGAACGGTGGCGCAGATGCCTATGGTCACCAGCCCGAGATCTTGATTTCCAATGGCCCTGGCCATCCCTGCCGCCACTGCCTGCGCAATGTCGATGCCGGCGAAGAGCTGTTCGTCTTCGCCTATCGCCCCTTCCCGGAATTGCAGCCCTATGCGGAGACGGGTCCGATCTTCCTGCATAAGACTCCGTGCCAACGCTATGAAGCGGAAGAAATCCTCCCGCCGGTACTAACGACCAGCAAGGATTTCATCGTGCGTGGCTATGGGAAGAATGACCGCATCGTCTACGGGACTGGTGCCGTGACGCCGACTGGAGACATTCCAGCTTATGCGGCTTCGCTGCTTGAGCGCCCCGACATCGCCTATGTCCATATCCGCTCGGCGCGAAACAACTGCTATCAATGCCGGATCGATAGAACAGGGGCGCCGGCATACGCGGATGCCGGCGCCTCCATCTGACGTGCGCGCGATGGGCTTTACGCGACGTTCAGAATACTCTCCGGCGCAACGGCCTCGTAGCCGAGCGCTTCGGCCACCGGCCGGTTCGTGATGCGGCCCTTATGCACATTGAGGCCATTGCGGAGATGCTTGTCTTCCGCGATGGCGCGCAAGCCACGATCGGCCAAAGCGAGGCCGTGATAGACCGTGGCGTTGTTGAGCGCATGTGCCGAGGTCACGGGAACCGCGCCCGGCATGTTGGCGACGCAATAATGCACGACACCTTCGACCACATAGGTCGGGTCGGAATGCGTCGTCGCATGAGAGGTCTCGAAACAGCCGCCCTGGTCGATGGCGACGTCGACGATGACCGAGCCCTTTTTCATGCCTGACAGCATTTCGCGCGTCACCAGCTTCGGCGCGGCGGCGCCGGGGATCAGCACGGCGCCGATCACAAGATCGGCGGAAAAGACCTCTTCTTCCAGCGCCTGGATGCTCGAATAGCGGGTGTGAACGCGGCCATTGAAGATATCGTCGAGCTGGCGCAGACGCGGCAGCGATCGGTCGAGGATGCTGACATCGGCGCCGAGGCCGGCTGCCATCTTGGCGGCATGCAGCCCGACGACGCCGCCGCCGATGATCGCCACCTTGGCCGGCAGCACGCCCGGTACGCCGCCGAGCAGAATACCGAGGCCGCCATTGGCCTTCTGCAGAGCGGTCGCACCCGCCTGGATCGACAGGCGGCCCGCGACTTCGGACATAGGCGCCAGCAGCGGCAGGCCGCCGCGCTCGTCGGTCACGGTCTCATAGGCTACGGCGGTCACGCCCGAGGCGAGCAACCCCTTTGTCTGCTCTGGATCGGGCGCGAGATGCAGATAGGTGTAAAGAAGCTGTCCCTCGCGAAGCTGCGCCCATTCCGAGGGCTGCGGTTCCTTGACCTTCACGATCATGTCGCACTTCTCGAAAATATCCTTGGCGCTTGCGGCGATCTTCGCGCCGGCGGCAATGTAGGCATGATCGTCGGCGCCGATGCCGGCGCCAGCTTTCGTTTCAATCCAGACTTCGTGGCCATGGGCGACATATTCGCGAACGGACGCCGGCGTCAGGCCGACGCGGTACTCGTGGTTCTTGATTTCCTTGGGGCAGCCAACGCGCATTTCATTCCTCCTCGAATGCTTTTGCGTCTTTCATTTTCTCCACGTGAAATCAGACCACCACCGCCCCGCAATGTCCTTGCAAAGACGATTTGCGCTCCAGTCATTTTTCGTGATTTATTGCGCGAATAGGAATTTCTTCGAAAGATCTTCGAATGTCCGACCTAGACGCCATAGATCATTCGATTCTGCGGATGCTGCAGCAAAATGCCCGGATCACCAATGCGGAACTGGCTGAGAAGGTCGGTCTTTCACCTTCGGCCTGTTCGCGGCGGCTCGATATTCTGGAAAAGAGCGGCGTCATCGACGGCTATCACGCGCATCTCTCGCACAAGGCGCTTGATTACAAGATGATCGCCTTCGTGCATATCTCGCTGTCGGGCCAGTTCGCCAAGACACTTTCGGAATTCGAAACCGCGGTCAAGCGCTGCCCCAATGTGCTCTCCTGCTACCTCATGTCTGGAGAATACGACTACATATTGCGTGTCGCTGCGCGCGACCTTGAGGACTATGAACGCATCCATCGCGACTGGCTTTCAGCCCTGCCGCACGTCGTGAAGATCAATTCCAGCTTCGCGCTACGTGAGATCATCGACCGGCCAAATGTTGGCCTGTGACCTTTCCTATTTCAAATCCAGCAGCAAAGCGCGGTGATCCGAGACTTCAGGCTCGGCTACAGGATCGAAATGGATGACCTCGACATTGGACGTCACGAGCATGTAGTCGGCAAAGCGCGGCTGCTTCTTGTAATGCGAGGTGCGCGTATCCTCATGTCCCCTTGAAGTGACGAGATCGACAAGGCCAAGTGGACCGAGAATATCGAAGGTCTCGCTGCCGGGCAGCAGGTTAAAATCGCCGCAGACGACCAGCCTGTCACCCTCCTGCTTTACTTGCCGGATGAGATCGACCAACGCATTTGCTTGATGGCGGCGGGCCGGCGTATCGCCCTTCCCTTCCAGATCCCGCAGGCCGTGCAGATGAGCAATAGTTATTGGGTAGCCGCGCTCATAGTCGAACAGGCGGATACAATGGGCATTGCGGGAGCGCGGATGAGGCCCATAGCCATCGGCCGAGAATTCGCCGTGAACGAAGCCGGCTGCCTGGCCGATGACTGGATAGGTCCGGCGCACGAAGGTTGCTAGTCCGAACTCGGAATCGAATCGCCGGTCCCCATCGAAAAGATCGCCTCGTGCCACGGGGAGGAAGAAAGCATCGTAAGCCGGCAAAGCAGCCTTCAGCTCCTCGAAGAGATTGGCGCGCTGCAGGAGCTCGATGCCGTGATCGCGATAAACCAGCCAATCGGCATCCGCTCCCTGCGTGCGAACCATTTCCTGAAGGCAGAGAATATCCGCATCGACATCCACGAGATAGGGCATCAGCGGCTCATGCAGCCGACCGCCCCATGCATTCAACGAAACGATACGCATATCCTGCACCTCTCATAGTCACATCGCCGATTGCAGCGGTCATCTCGATGCGGTACCGATTCGGGACGTCCGGCTACAATTTTAGCGATTATGCTAAACATCCCTCAAGGCACATCTGATATCCAAACCTAGAAAAGATGGATGAGCCGGGATAACATCATGCAGTTCTCTTCGAAATCTCCCGTTCAGGGTAATCTGAAAATCAAGACACGCGGCTCGCCGCGCCATCATGCGCGGCTCACGGGCCAGGTTCGATATTTCACCAGACTTGTCGCCGGCCGTGTCGTCGATATTTCCACAAGCGGCATCGCTCTCGACCTGCAGGCGCCGCTTTATGCGGCCGCGGGCAGCAAGGTTCGCGTCGAATGCGACGATATCGGCTTGCTGGACGGTTTCGTGCGCTGGGCTCACAACGGCCGTATCGGCATAGAGTTCGACCGCTCGTCCAATGCCTCGGCTAAGGTCGCATCCTATTTCCGCTTTTTCCATAAGGACATGAAGCCTGTTCTCAAACGTTGATGGCATGCCGGCTTGAGCCGGCTACGATCCACAATAAGCCTGTCACATTCCTGGTGCACACCTTCAAAAATCGTCCTAATCTCCCTCGCCCGAGAGATGATCGACGGACCATAGCCCCATCGTTGAAGGAGTGTCTTATGTCTTCCATTCTGGATTTGCCCAGCATGTCGCGCCGTTCCCTGCTGCAAGGCCTCAGCGCCACAGCGGCGCTGATCGTGCTGCATCCTTTCGCCGCCCGTGCTGCGAGCAACCAGGCGCATCTGCGCCTCATGGAAACGACCGACATTCACGTCAACGTATTTCCCTATGACTATTATGCCGACAAGCCGAACGACACGATGGGCTTGACGCGCACGGCGACGATCATCGACAATATCCGCGCCGAAGCCACCAACTCGCTCCTCATCGACAATGGCGACGTGCTGCAGGGCAATCCGATGGGCGATTACATGGCCTATCAGCACGGCATGAAGGATGGCGACGTCCATCCGGTCATCAAGGCGATGAACACGCTCGGCTACTCCGTGGGCACGCTCGGCAACCACGAATTCAACTATGGCCTCGACTTCATGTTCAAGGTGCTGGCCGGCGCGAACTTCCCCTTCGTCTGCGCCAACCTGACCAAAGGCCAGCTTGCTTCCGATCCCACCAAGGACGACCTGTTCTTCAAGCCCTATCTGATCCTCGAAAAGAAGATCAAGGACGGCGCCGGCAATGAAGGCCCGATCAAGATCGGCTTCATCGGCTTCGTGCCGCCGCAGATCATGCTCTGGGATATCAAGAACCTCGAAGGCAAGGCGCAGACGCGCGATATTGTCGAAGCCGCCAAGGCCTGGGTGCCTGTCATGAAGGCCGAAGGCGCCGACATCATCATCGCGCTCTCGCATTCCGGCATCGACGGCAGCGGCCCGAGCGAGAAGATGGAAAACGCCTCTCTCTATGTTGCCGCGGTCGATGGCATCGATGCCGTCTTCACCGGCCACCAGCACCTCGTCTTCCCCGGCCCGAAGACCTGGGACGGCATCAAGGATGCCGATCCGGTCAAGGGCACGCTGCATGGCAAGCCCGCTGTCATGGCCGGCTTCTGGGGCTCGCATCTCGGCCTCATCGACCTGCTGCTCGAAAAGGACGGCAAGAGCTGGAAGATCGTCGACTTCACTTCCGAGGCACGCCCGATCTACCACCGCGACGATAAAAAGAAGGTCGTCGCCGATGTCGCCGACAAGAAGGAAGTCGTCGAAGCCGCCAAGGCCGAGCATGAGGCGACGCTGACCTATGTCCGCACGCCCGTCGGCAAGACTTCCGCGCCGCTCTATTCCTACTTCGCGCTGGTTGCCGATGATCCCTCCGTCCAGATCGTCAGCCAGGCGCAGATCTGGTACATCAAGAACATATTGAAAGAGACCCAGTACAAGGACCTGCCGGTTCTTTCGGCTGCAGCCCCCTTCAAGTGCGGCGGCCGCAACGGCGCCGATTATTATACGGATGTTCCCGCCGGCAATATCGCCATCAAGAACGTCGCCGATCTCTACCTCTACCCGAACACCGTGCAGGCCGTCGTCATCAACGGCACGCAGGTCAAGAACTGGCTGGAAATGTCGGCCGCGATGTTCAATCAGGTGCAGCCGGGCGCCAAGGATGCGGATCTCATCAACAACAGCTTCCCATCCTACAATTTCGACGTCATCGACGGCGTCACCTACCAGATCGACCTCTCGCAGCCGCGCCGCTTCGGCGATGACGGCAAGGTTCTGAATGCCGATGCAAACCGCATCCAGAGCCTTCAGTTCAACGGCAAGCCGATCGACCCGGCACAGAAATTCCTGGTCGTTACCAACAACTACCGCGCCGGCGGCGGCGGCAACTTCCCGGAAATCGCGGCGGACAAGGTCGTCTATCAGGCACCGGACACCAACCGCGACGTCATCGTGCGCTATGTCCACGAGCAGGGCACGATCAATCCGACCGCCGACGGCAACTGGACCTTCAAGCCGCTGGCAGACACGACCGTACGGTTCCAGAGCTCGCCAAAGGCCAAGGATTTCCTCGATCAGGTCAAGAGCGTGAAGATCGAAGATGCCGGCGAAGGTGCCGACGGCTTCCGCAACTACCGGCTGGTGCTGTAATCACGAATGGTAGCGTCCTCTCCTCTTATTCGGGGAGAGGACTTTTTCACTCCGCCGCCAAGCGCTTGTCTCCCGGATGGAACATCTCGACGGCGGACTTGAAGTCTTCCTGATTCGGGCACCGTGCCAGACGCGAGCGGAAAGCCTCGATCATCCACGCAGCCGCAGGCCCAGGGGGATTATCCACCTTGCGGATGGCATAGAGCGGATATTCGCTCTGATCGTAGGCATCGAGAGCCAGCGGCACCAGCCTGCCCTTCTGCAGATCCTCCATGATGAACGAGGCCGGCAGGCCGCCCCAGCCAAGACCACCGCGGATCAGCTGATGCTTGGTGGCGATATCGCTGAGATGCCAGATCTTGTAGGACAGGACGTTGAAATCCTTGCCATTGGTGAGGTTTGATGCGTCGGTGACGACCAGTTGCACTTCTTCGCGCACGTCGGCAAGAGTCAGCGGTCGTCCCAGCAAAGCGAGCGGATGCGTCGGGGCTGCGACCGGCATCATGAAGGAATGTCCGATGCGCTCGATGACCAAAGCGTCATCCTGTTTGACGACAGCGCCGCCGATTCCAATGGTCGACTTGCCGCTCGTGACAAGCTCCATCATCGTGCCTAGCTCGCCCGTATCGAGCCGCAGCGACACATAGGGAAAGCGATCGCGGAATTCGCGTAACACCTCGACGGTGGCATGAACCGGCACCATGACACTGATGGCGACAGCCACCTCTGCCTCTAGCCCCGTCTTCAAACCCTTCACTCTGGCGCGCATCACCTGGAGATCGGAAAGGATACGGCGCGCATCCTCCAGCATCACCCTGCCCTCGTCCGTCAGCTTCGGCTGGCGCGAGCCCGACCGCTCGAACAACGGCATTTCGAGCTGGGCCTCCAGATTGGCAATCGTGTAACTGATGACCGATTGCGCGCGGTTGAGCATCCGTGACGCGGCCGAGAAACTGCCTGACTCGGCAACGGTCAGAAAGACCTGCAATTGGTCGAGGGTGGGATTGGGGAGCATCTGCCATCCATTCTATCGATAATTCCAATCCATATTATCACAGTTTTTCTCGATAGCACTGAAGACTTATTTATGGAGGTGAACGTGATCGGACTCTCCCAGCCGATTTAGCAACTCATTGAAAAGGAAAACGGATATGTCCTCCATTCTGCTTCTGACCGCCAGCCCGCGTCCGGACTCGCTCTCCACGAAGATCGCCACCGAACTGGCCGAGAAGATCAAGGCCAACAATCCGGGCAAGACGCTCGTCAAGCGCGATCTCGCTGCCGACAACCTGCCGCACATCGATGGCCCCTTCACGGTCGCCATCCGCACGCCGGCTGACGCCCGCACGCCCGAACAGCAGGAACTGGTCAAGGTTTCCGACGCGCTGATCGACGAGCTGCTGGCAGCCGACACCCTGGTCATCGGCACCGGCCTCATCAACTTCAACATCTATTCCTCGCTGAAGACCTGGATCGACAACGTTGCCCGCGCCGGCCGCACCTTCACCTACACGGAAACCGGCCCGAAGGGTCTGGCGACCGGCAAGAAGGCCTATATCGTGCTTGCTTCCGGCGGCGTCTACTCCGAAGGCCCAGCTGCCCCGCTGAACCATGCCATTCCCTACCTGAAGTCGGTTCTCGGCTTCATCGGCATCACCGATGTCGAGACCGTTTACATCGAAGGCGTTGCTTTTGGTCCGGAAGCTGCTGAAAAGGCCGTCGGTGCCGCCCAGGCCCGCGCCTCGGAGCTGGCTCTCGCGGCTTAATCGACTGCAGCCTTCAGACATTGACAGGCGGCCGGCATCAGCCGGCCGCTTTGCTATTCCGCCTGTGGCAACTCCTTCACGAACGACCTCACGGTTTCCAGAATTTCATCGGAAAGAGCCTCGTCATTTGACACGCGCGCAAGGCCGAGCGCACCGGTCATCAGGCAGGAGGTGATGATCGCCTTGCGTCTGGCTTCGGCTGTCTCCGGTTTCGGCATGCGCGCGGTCATCGCATCGAAATTCCTCCGCAAGCCTTCCGTCGCAACAGCGCGGACCGTATCACTGCTGCGCGCCATATCTGCCGTCAGCGCCGCATAGGCACAGCCCTCACCGCAATGATCGCGGTGACGTCCGCTGAGATAGGTATCGACATACTCGTCGAGCGAGATGCTTGCGGGATCGATCCCCTTTTCCTCCTGCTGTCGCCGCCACGACCCGATCGCCGATTCCACGGCTTCCGCCACCAGTTCGTCGCGAGAGGCGAAGTGCTTGTAGAAGCCGCCGACTGTAAGCCCCGCTTCTTTCATCAGATCGGCGACGCCAATCCCTTCCAATCCTTCCTCACGCAAACGCTTGGCGGCGAGCGTCACGATGCGTTCGTGCGTCTTCTGCTTCTCCAATTGTGAGCGGCCCATCGAAAATCCTTTCATGCCTGGCTTGACAAAATGGATTACGATCATAATCCTTGTAGATAACGATCATAATCCAGATCGTGACAGAAGCCAACAGGAGCTATGAATATGCGTCTCAAGAACAAGGTCGCCGTCATCACCGGTGGAAACAGCGGTATTGGCCTTGCCACCGCCCGCCTCTTTCTCGCCGAAGGCGCCAAGGTCGCCATAACAGGCCGCAACGCCAAGACACTGGCTGCGGCAGCCGAGCAACTCGGCGGCGATGTGCTGGCATTGCAGGCCGACACCACCGATATTCCGGCCATGGAAAAAGCCTTTGCCGAGGCTGCGGAAAAGCTTGGAAAATTCGATGTGGTCTTTGCCAATGCCGGCATTGCCGGCGATACGCCGCTCGGCAAAACGACGCTTGAGCAGTTCGAAACCATCGTCCGCATCAATTTCACCGGCGTCTTCTTCACCGTGCAGGCCGCCCTGCCATATCTGAACGATGGCGGTTCCGTGATCCTGAACGGCTCCGTGCATGCCGTTCTCGGCATTCCCGGCGCGTCAGCCTATGCCGGCACGAAGGGCGCGGTTCGCGCCATGACCCGCAATCTTGCTTCCGAGCTTGCGCCCCGCGGCATCCGCGTCAACCAGGTGACGCCCGGCGCCACCAAGACGCCGATCTGGGATCCACGCGCAGCCACGCCAGAGGCCTTGGATGCTCTACAGGCCCGCTTCGGCAGCCTCAGCCCGCTCGGCCGCATGAGCGAAGCCGACGAGATCGCCAAGGCCGCGCTCTACTTCGCCTCCGACGATTCCGCCAACGTAACGGCCATCGAAATCACCGTCGACGGCGGCGCGATCAACGCTCCGTCCGGCGCCAAGCTCTTCCGCACGGCTTGAACCCTGCGAACTATCAGTCATCAATTGTCAGTGATTGTTATGGGCCGCCAAAGCAGACGCTGGAGGCGGCCCCTGCATCAGGTGCCTATTAAGGAAATGCGCCCGATATCAGACCTGGCGAACTTTTTCGCCGTCGCCGAAGAGGCCGGCACCGTTTTGATCGATGATCTGCTGGCCCTTGCGGAAGGTCGATTCCACCGCATCATCCGACGAGGTGAAGACATCGGCGCGGATGAAATTGCGCACCAGGATCTCGCCGTTCACATCCTTCTCGATCCGGCCCATGAGCCGGAACTGATTGCCCTCGCGCTGCGGCGTCGCATAGATCGTGCAGCCGGCATGCACCTGGGGTTCGACGCTGACCGTCGAGCCGCCGGACTTTGCAGTGCCCGCCTGCGATGCGCCACCAGTGAAAATCGAAAGGATATTTGAAAAGAACGAAGCCATGGATCGCCTTTAGCATGAAGGTTGCGGGGTCGCAAAGTCAAATGATCAGGTTTGCCAGGATCTCGTTTTCGGTGATGTCCTCATAGCCCATGCCGGAACTTTCAAAGTTCGCGATAAGCTGCTTGAAATTATCCGGATTCTTCGTCTCAATGCCGATCAGGATGGAGCCGAAATTGCGAGCGCTCTTCTTCAGATATTCGAAGCGGGCAATATCATCCTCCGGTCCGAGCATGTTGAGGAAATCACGAAGCGCGCCAGGGCGCTGCGCGAGGCGCAGGATGAAGTATTTCTTCAAACCCGCATAGCGCATGGCACGCTCCTTGACGTCGGGCAGGCGCTCGAAATCGAAATTGCCGCCGGAGACGACGGCGACGATCGTCTTGCCGCGGATGGCATCGCGATCGAGCTTTTCCAGCGCCGTGATCGCCAGAGCGCCGGCTGGCTCCAGCACAACGCCTTCCACATTCAGCATATCGGTGATGGTGACGCAGATGGCGTTTTCCTCGATGAGTTCGACCTGCTCGGCCGCAAAACCCTTAAGCGCGGCGAAGTTCAACTCGCCGATACGGCCGACAGCAGCGCCATCGACGAAATTATCAACCTTGACGAGCGTGATCACCCTCCCCGCCTCGATGCTGCGGCGCAGGCTCGGCGCGCCGGCAGGCTCGGCAAAGGTGAAGGCATCACGCGGAAGCGTATCGGCAAAATAGCCGGTGATGCCCGCGGCAAGACCGCCGCCGCCTACGGGAAGCAAAACGTGGTCGGGAATAACGCCATCAGGCAGCTGCTCGGCGATCTCGGCTGCGACCGTCGCCTGCCCTTCGATGATATCGGCATGATCGAAAGGCGGCACCATGACGCCGTCGATCTTTTCGACATGCTCGCGTGCCGCCTGATAGCACTGATCGAAGAAATCGCCGAAGAGCTTGATGGTGATGAACTCGCCGCCGAAGATGCGGGTCTTGTCGATCTTCTGCTGCGGCGTCGTGACAGGCATATAGACCACGCCCGGCACGCCGAAATGCCGGCAGACGAAGGCGAAGCCCTGGGCATGATTGCCGGCGGATGCGCAAACGAAGGTCTTTCCCGTACCTCCCTCGGCAATCACCTTGCGAAAGAAATTGAAGGCACCGCGGATCTTGTAGGAGCGAACCGGCGTCAGATCTTCACGCTTCAGCCAGATATCGGCGCCATAGCGGGCGGAAAGATGCTCGTTTAGCTGCAGCGGCGTTGCGGGGAAGAGGCCACGCATGGCCTCTGTGGCTTCGAGAACACTGTGTTTGTCCACGGTCTATCCGTCCTTCTTCAATCGCCCTCGCTATGACACAGGAAAGATGAGCAAAGAAAGCCTCTTTATCGCGCTTTCGGTCCTGCAATGGCGAGATTGGCCGCACCGAACAAGTCATTAACCATTTATGCCCCTGACTGTCGAAACCCCTAAATCTGCGAGTTGACAGCCAAGCTCCGCCTGGGTCCAATATGACACAGCCATCATGATGATGGTTAGAGGCCCGCCCTAAATCCGATCCGTCGGCTCCGGCGGGCTTCGCCTATCCCTGGGCACTAACTTATACTTGCGCCTGGGATTGAGAATCGCGCGAAAGATGTTTATCCCAGTTTTGTTCGAGGGGAGAACATCATCATGCGCCTCATGCGCCTAGCTGTAATCGCTTTCACTCTTGCGGTGCTTGCTTCCTGCGCCTCGCAGGAAAAAAGCTTCGAGAAAAACATCCCCATTATGAAGGAAAGCCCGACGGCACGAGCGCAGGTCATCGACAAGTGCATGTCGCAGCGCCTGCCACCGGAAACGCTGGATGAAATCGCTTTCTACGTCAAATCTCAAAGAAGCGACGCAAAGCGACTCTTTTGTCAGCGACTGATGAACGGTGTGGTATCGGGAAAGATCAGCTATGCGGATTTCAAGGCCATGTTCCAACAGAAGAAGCTGACACCCGCGCTCGTCGGCGTTCTCAAGGGTCACTGAGCTGCGCACCGGCACCTGTCGATCCCCTTCCTGCAAAACATTTCCTTGACTGAATCGCTCAAGTGCTTGAAGGGGAAAGGCACGCGGACGTGGCGAAACTGGTAGACGCAAGGGACTTAAAATCCCTCGGCCTTTGGCTGTACGGGTTCGACCCCCGTCGTCCGCACCAAAATTAAATTCCATCAAAATCCCAATGAAAAAGGCGCAGCTCTCGCTGCGCCTCTTCGATACTTGCAAGACTTTCAAATTTAGGCCGTGAGCTTGGCTGCGATCTTGGCGACATGGGCGCCCTGATACTTTGCGGCTTCCAGTTCGATTTCGGAGGGCTGACGCGAGCCGTCGCCGTTGGTGATGGTGGAGGCGCCGTAGGGCGAGCCGCCCTTGACTTCTTCCGTGCCCATCTGGCCCTGGAAGGCGTAAGGGAGGCCGACGACGGCCATGCCGTGGTGGAGAAGCGTCGGGATGAAGCCGAGGATGGTGGATTCCTGGCCGCCGTGCTGGGTCGCGGACGAAGTGAAGACCGAGCCGACCTTGCCGACGAGCTTGCCGCCGAACCAGAGGCCGCCGGTCTGATCCCAGAAATTGCGCATCTGCGAGGCGACCGTGCCGAAGCGCGTGCCGGCGCCGACGATGATGGCGTCGTAGTCTGCCAGTTCGTCCGGCGTTGCGATCGGGGCTTCCTGATCGAGCTTGAAGTAGGAGGCCTTGGCGACCTCTTCCGGAACGAGTTCCGGCACGCGCTTGATGGTGACGTCAGCACCGGCGGACTTTGCACCTTCTGCGACAGCATAGGCCATCTTCTCGATATGACCGTACGAGGAATAATAGAGAACCAGAACCTTAGCCATGAGAACGTCTCCCGTTTGTTGGACGCGTTGAATGTCGAGGAATGTTGTATCAGCGATGCGACAGGGGCGCAGCCCCCACGCTCAGAACGCAGTGTTCATCCTGTGTAGACGGAAATCCACTTGCAACATCTTGTGATGACCAGCGGCCCAGCAAAAGGAGCGTTTGCATTCGCTGCAAACAGCGCTACCTATCTCGGACCTTTTTGAACGCGCCGACCGCGCATTGTCCTGGATAACTTTATGTCGAACGAAATCATTGTCACAGCCGCCATGCTGGCCATCGGCGACGAACTGCTCTCCGGCCGGACCAAGGACAAGAATATCGGCCATCTTGCCGATGTGCTGCTGCTGGCCGGCATCGACCTGAAGGAAGTCCGCATCGTGGCTGACGATGAAGATGCCATCGTATCGGCGCTGGACGCCCTGCGCGGTCAATATGATTACGTCTTCACGTCAGGCGGCATCGGCCCGACGCATGACGACATCACCGCCGATGCCATCGCCAAGGCTTTCGGTGTGCCCTGCGAGCACGATGCCGAGGCCATGCGGATCATGGGCGAAATGTATGCCCGGCGCGAGATGGAATTCACCGAGGCCCGTCAGCGCATGGCACGCATGCCCGTGGGATCGAAGCATATCGCCAATCCGGTCTCGACTGCGCCCGGCTTCAACATCGGCAATGTCTATGTCATGGCCGGCGTGCCGCAGGTCTTCCAGGCGATGCTCGACAATGTCATCCCGACGCTGAAGACCGGCGCAAAGGTGCTATCAACAGCGATTTCGTGTCCCTATGGCGAGGGCGAGATCGGCACGCCGCTCGGCCTTATCCAGAAGGCGCATCCGGATACCAGCATCGGCTCCTATCCGCGCTATGTCGGCCAATTCTTCTCGACCGAGATCGTCGTCCGGGGCCGCTCGGCGGAACTGGTCGAAAGTGTCGCAGCGGAAGTACGCGCAATGATCGAGGCCATCCGTCAGTCGAAAGCAACTGCATGATTCCTTAAATCGAAATCGATTTAAGGATAAATTATGCAGCAGACTTAAAGTATTACAGCGACCTTTGCGCGTCATATATGACGCGCGCGCTGTATCGAAAATCAGTCGGCTGAAGCCTGATTCTCAACGAGGACGTGTACTTCCGGGGAACCCTGAGAGCATTCAGAGCATTATCTTGTAGCGGAATGCTGATATCATGATCCGATCCAACCCTTCCGCATGGGAGATCTCTTCATGTCCTACAAAACGATAGTGACCGTTCTCGACAATCCCGACAACACGCGCGTCGCGGCGGAGTTCTCAGCCGCCCTCGCAAAGGAGCATGGCGCCCATGTCGTCGGGCTTCATGCGGAAATCGTCTCGACGGTGCCGCTGGTGGCGCCCATGGAGATTCCGGACCCTGTCGCTGTTCAGGCGCTTCAGGATGTCGCCCATAATCAGGCGGTCGAAATCGAACGGGTGTTCCGCTCGAAGATGGAACGCGCCGGTCTCGATTACGAATGGCATAGCTTTGCCAGTACGGTCGGCTACGGCACCGAGCCATTGATCGAAAGCGCCCGCAGCGCCGATCTCCTGGTGGCCGTGCAGCCGGACCCGTCGAAATATGCCGATACTCAGGTCGATGTCGAAACCTTCCTGTTCGACAGCGGCCGGCCGGTCCTGTTGATCCCCTACATTCTCAAGGAGCCGAAGCCCGTCCGCCGCGTGCTGATCGCCTGGAACGGCTCGAAGGAAGTGGCGCGCGCCACCTTCGACGCCCTGCCTTTCCTCAAGGCTGCGGATTCAGTCGAGATCCTTTCCGTCAGCACCTCGGAAAAGGACCCACATCCGTCCAAGGAAACCGGCGTCCGGATAGCCGCCGCGCTGACGCGCCACGGCGTTCGCGCCAAGTTCGAGACGGCAGCCTGCAGCGGCAAGTCGACGCCGTCGCAGGTCATCGAAAACCGGCTGGCAGACGACAGCATCGACCTGCTGGTCATGGGCGCCTATACGCATTCCTGGCTGTGGCAGATGATCTTCGGCGGCACGACGCGCACCCTGCTGCAATCGATGACGGCGATGACGCTGCTGGCCCGCTGAACGGCTTAAAGCTCAAATCCTGCGGCAACCGGTGCAAATGTGCATCGGTTGCGCCCCTTGCAGCTATTGCCTTTTGCCCGCAAATCCAGCAGAAAGCAGCGACCGATGACAGAATTCCCGCCAGGGAGCCGTTCGCGCGGTCTAAGGGGCATGATCCCGAAAAGCCTAGGCTTTTCCCGGATGAGATCCTGTTCAAGCAGATAGCAAGCGAATCGCGTTCCGGATTTGGTTCTTGGTCCGCGCCCGGCGCGGGGTCTGCTCAGGGTCGCCGGCGCCGCCGGTGCGTTATTATTCCATGCCCCGGAGCTTTCTGCCATGTCCCTGCCCGATAAAGCCTTTCCCGTATCCTGGGATCAGTTCCATCGCGATGCGCGCGCGCTTGCCTGGCGGCTTGCCGGCCTCAACCGTGAATTCAAGGCAATCGTCTGCATCACTCGCGGCGGCCTCGTGCCGGCCGCCATCATCTCTCGCGAGCTTAACATCCGGCTGATCGAGACGGTCTGTGTCGCCTCCTATCACGACTATTCCAGCCAAGGCGAAATGAACCTGCTCAAGGGTATTGCACCGGAACTGTCGGTCAATGGTGGCGAAGGCGTACTTGTCATCGACGATCTCACCGATACCGGCAAGACCGCCGTCGAGGTTCGCAACCTGCTGCCGAAGGCGCATTTCGCCTGCGTCTATGCCAAGCCGAAGGGGGTGCCAACCATCGACACCTTCATCACCGAAGTTAGCCAAGACACCTGGATCTACTTCCCCTGGGATATGGGCTTCACCTATCAGGAACCGATCGCCAAGGGCCATCGCGGCTGATCTCCAGCTGCCCGGAGGCGCGAATCAGTCAAGATCTGATCGCGATGCCGAAATCTGATTCGGATAACGGTAATAGAGGTGGGCGCTGCGGCGCCCACTAGATTTAGTGGGCGCCACAAAGGCGAGAAAGCGTGAGATTCAAGGCTTTCCACCCGAATCATGATGCGTCACGGCATGAATTTGCCGCGCTGCCAATGGCATCGGGGTCACGGTCACAATTTTGTCGCTTTCGACACCGCCGGTGATGATACTTGCTGCGCCAACGGTCGCGCGAAGGGCGAGCATCCCTCCTCAAGCTCTTGAATCTCTTAGCCTACTGGCGTTTCCCCAGTTTCCACAGGTGAGCCCACAAGATATTGTGGTTAGCAATCCGTTACAAACCACCCCTTGACGGAATCGGGTCTTTCAAAGTTAATGGACGACGTTGCGGCGGCGACTGGACCAGGCGGGGTTACGAGGACTGGTTCTCAATTCGAAATCGGATTTGGATTCAAGGTGATTCACCTGTGCAGGTGGCCCGCCGTGAGGATTTTTGTGCCGAGCTCGAGCTGCCGAAAAAACATATGCGGGGACTGGCGGCAATAAGCTGTTAATACTATATTTAGTGTTTGCAGCCACCATCACCACAAGATACAGGAAAGACATCTCCGGGTGACACCTCCTGTCAAAGAGCGGATCGGAAGCTGGCTGCGCGTTGAATTCGCGATGCCGGAATGAGAATTTTTGCGCCCTGCTTGCATGCGGGCGCACACCAACGAATGAAGGATTGGGACCATGCGCATCGAACGTCGTTTTACGAAGGCCGGCCAGTCACCCTATGCGGATATCGAATTCCGCAAGGCGACGAGCGAGATCAAGAATCCTGACGGTTCGATCGTGTTCCGCCTCGAAAACATCGACGTACCCGCGCAGTTCTCGCAGGTCGCCGCCGACATTCTCGCGCAAAAGTATTTCCGCAAGGCCGGCGTGCCCGCCAAGCTGAAGAAGGTCGAGGAAAACGACGTTCCTTCCTTCCTGTGGCGTTCCGTGCCCGATGATGCGGCCATGAAAGATCTGCCCAAGGATCAGCAGAGCGGCTCCGAAACCGATGCCCGCCAGGTCTTCGACCGCCTTGCCGGCACATGGACCTACTGGGGCTGGAAGGGCGGCTACTTCTCGTCGGAGGAAGACGCCTCCGCTTTCCAGGACGAGCTCGCCTATATGCTCGCCACGCAGCGCGTCGCTCCGAATTCCCCGCAATGGTTCAACACCGGCATGCACTGGGCCTATGGTATCGATGGCCCCGGCCAGGGCCATTATTATGTCGATCCCTTCACCGGCAAGCTCACCAAGTCCAAGTCGGCCTATGAGCATCCGCAGCCGCATGCCTGCTTCATTCAGTCCGTCGAGGACGACCTCGTCAACGAGGGCGGCATCATGGACCTGTGGGTCCGCGAGGCCCGTCTCTTCAAGTACGGCTCCGGCACCGGCTCGAACTTCTCGATGCTGCGCGCCGAGGGTGAAAAGCTTTCCGGCGGCGGCCGTTCCTCCGGCCTCATGAGCTTCCTGAAGATCGGCGATCGCGCTGCCGGCGCCATCAAGTCGGGCGGCACGACCCGCCGCGCCGCCAAGATGGTCGTCGTCGACATCGACCATCCGGATATCGAGGATTACATCAACTGGAAGGTCAAGGAAGAGCAGAAGGTTGCCGCCCTCGTGACCGGCTCGAAGATCGTCGCCAAGCACCTGAAGGCGATCATGAAGGCGACTGTCAACTGCGAAGGCGACAATGACGATTGCTTCGACCCGGCCAAGAACCCGGCCCTGAAGCGCGAGATCCGCGCTGCCAAGAAGGATCAGGTTCCGGAAAACTACGTCCAGCGCGTCATTCAGTTCGCCCGCCAGGGCTACAAGGATCTCGAATTCAAGACCTACGACACGGACTGGGATTCGGAAGCCTATCTCACCGTATCCGGCCAGAACTCCAACAATTCCGTCTCGATCAAGGATGACTTCCTGCGTGCCGTCGAGAATGATGGCGACTGGAACCTGACCGCCCGCAAGGACGGCAAGGTCGTAAAGACGCTGAAAGCCCGCGACCTCTGGGAATCCATCTCCTACGCCGCCTGGGCATCGGCCGATCCGGGCCTGCACTTCAACACGACGATGAACGACTGGCACACCAGCCCGGCTGCCGGCCCGATCCGCGCCTCCAATCCGTGCTCGGAATACATGTTCCTCGACGACACGGCCTGCAACCTCGCTTCGCTGAACCTGATGACCTTCAAGGACGCAGCGACGAAGCGCATCAACATTGCCGATTACGAGCATGCCGTCCGCCTCTGGACCGTCGTTCTCGAAATCTCCGTGATGATGGCGCAGTTCCCCTCGCGCCGCATTGCCGAACTCTCCTACGAATACCGCACGCTCGGCCTCGGCTACGCCAATATCGGCGGCCTGCTGATGTCGTCGGGCATCCCTTATGACTCGGACGAAGCTCGCGCCATCGCCGGCTCGCTGACCGCGATCATGACCGGCATCGCTTATGCGACTTCGGCGGAAATGGCCTCCGAGCTCGGGACCTTCCCGATGTTCAAGCCGAACCGCGAGAATATGCTGCGCGTCATCCGCAATCATCGCCGCGCCGCTTATGGCGAAGCCTCGGGCTATGAGAACCTGTCGGTCAATCCAGTGGCGCTGATCCATTCCGACAATCCGGACCAGGATCTCGTCGCCCATGCCAAGGCTGCCTGGGACAAGGCGCTGGAGCTCGGCGAAAAGCATGGCTACCGCAACGCCCAGGCAACCGTAATCGCGCCGACCGGCACGATCGGCCTCGTCATGGATTGCGACACGACCGGCATCGAGCCTGACTTCGCCCTGGTGAAATTCAAGAAGCTCGCCGGTGGCGGCTACTTCAAGATCATCAACCGTGCCGTTCCGGAAGCACTGCGCACGCTCGGCTATTCCGAAAGCCAGATCGCCGAAATCGAGGCCTATGCGGTCGGTCATGGCAACCTGAACCAGGCTCCGGCCATCAACCCGTCGACGCTGAAGGCCAAGGGCTTCACGGCTGAGAAGGTCGATGCGGTCAACGCAGCACTGAAGAGCGCCTTCGACATCAAGTTCGTCTTCAACCAATGGACGCTCGGCGCCGACTTCCTGAAGGGCACGCTGAAGGTGTCCGACGAGCAGATGGCCGATATGAGCTTCAACCTGCTCGACCATCTCGGCTTCTCGAAGAAGGATATCGAGGCTGCGAACATCCATGTCTGCGGTGCGATGACGCTGGAAGGCGCTCCATTCCTGAGACAAGAGCATCTGGCTGTCTTCGATTGCGCCAACCCGTGCGGCAAGATCGGCAAGCGCTATCTCTCGGTCGAAAGCCACATCCGCATGATGGCGGCAGCGCAGCCGTTCATCTCGGGCGCTATCTCCAAGACGATCAACATGCCGAACGAGGCGACTGTCGAGGATTGCAAGAACGCCTACATGCTGTCCTGGAAGCTCGGCCTCAAGGCGAACGCGCTCTATCGCGACGGCTCCAAGCTCAGCCAGCCGCTGAACGCATCACTGATCGAGGATGACAGCGATGAGGATGCGCTGGAGGAATTCCTGCAGGCGCCGGTCGCCGCCCAGGCCGTCACCATCACGGAAAAGATCGTCGAGCGCGTGATCGAGAAGGTCGTGCGTACGCAGGAAAAACTTCCGAGCCGCCGCAAGGGTTATACCCAGAAGGCCAAGATCGGCGGTCACACCATCTTCCTGCGCACCGGCGAATATGACGACGGCCGTCTCGGTGAAATCTTCCTTGATATGAACAAGGAAGGCTCAGCCCTGCGCGCCTTCATCAACAACTTCGCGATCTCCGTCTCGCTCGGCCTGCAATATGGCGTGCCGCTCGAGGAATATGTCGACGCCTTCACCTTCACGAAGTTCGAGCCGGCCGGCATCGTCACGGGCAACGACGCCATCAAGAACGCGACGTCGATCCTCGATTACGTGTTCCGCGAACTGGCGATCTCCTATCTCGGCCGCCACGATCTCGCCCATGTCGACACGTCCGACTTCAACAACACGGCGCTCGGCCGTGGCGTTTCCGAAGGCAAGGCCGATGTCGTCTCCAAGGGCCTGACCCGCGGCTACAAGCCGACGCTGGTGCCGACATCGGGCGAGCGTCCGGCAGCCGAAGCCAAGGGTTCGGCAACGGCTGCCCCTGCCCGCGCCGCCTCGCTTGGTACGGTGACGGCTTTCGCCGGCAACACGGTCCGCAAGCTGGAGCCGGCAAGCTCCGTCTCGACCTCCGAAGTCGTCGCCTTCAAGCGCGATTATGAGGAGCGCGCAAAGGAATTGGCCGAAGAGATCGCCGAGGAAGTCATCGCCGAATCCGCGACAGGCCTCTTCACCGAGAATGCGGCAAGCGAAGCAGCCAATGCCAAGACGGAGGCCAAGAAGCTGGAATCCGAACGCCGCGCCCGCTCCATCATGCAGGGCTACACGGGCAACATGTGCACCGAGTGCCAGAACTTCACCATGGTCCGGAATGGAACTTGCGAGAAGTGCGACACCTGTGGAGCCACGAGCGGCTGCAGCTGAGTATCGGTCCGTGCGAAAGTCTGGGAAGCCAATGGGCTAGCCTCAGGCGATTGAGTAAATTCCAATTGGCACTTTCCGGGCACTTCGGTGTCCGGAAAGCGCAAAGATGAACGAAACAAGAACATATATTCAGTGGATTACTGCCGGCAAATGCTTTTACCAACGCCGATGTCGTTCTTCGTGCGCTTGTACGACGCATGTTTCCTTGGCTTCAGTCTGACAACAGCCGCTATCGGCCTGTGACATCGTTCCGTATCTGCAGCGGCATACCAACGCTGGCAGACGTTGCCGATCGCGTTGCAATGGGCGCCCAAAGATTTGCCTTTGATGGCTGAAAATAATCTTTCTCGTCTGCCGCCATGGCGGGAGCAAGCGGTCCGAACCGCATCAATGCAGTGAATTGAATTGTGCCGCGTCGTGCCCGTTCAGCTCGCGCCATTGCAGAGGCGTCAGCCCCTCCCAGTCGCGAAACGCGCGATAGAAAGAACTGCGATCCTGATAACCTAGAAGACATGCGACCTCGTCGATGTCGGTGGACGGATTGGACAGCAATTGCCGCCCGAGTTCCTGGCGCGCTTCCGACAGAAGCTCGCGGAAGGTCTTGCCCTCTTCGGTGATGCGCCGTTGCAGCGTTCGCTCGCTCATGTTGAGATCCTGCGCTATCTGCGACAACTCCGGACGCCCGCTTGCAAGCGATCGCTTGAGGACGACTTTCACCTGGTCGCCAATGGAACTGCGGGCCTGCAGTTCACCCATAGCGGCAGCAAGCGCGGGCGTGAGGATTTCCAGGAGCTCGGGATTGTGGCCCGGAAACGGGCGGTCAAGATCGACCGATTTCAGGATGAGCTTGTTCTGCGGAGCACCATATTTCACAGGACACCCGAAAAAGAGCCGATACAGATCGCTCTTTGGCCCGGAGCGCATGAACTCGACCCGAACCGGCGTCAGGAGTTGGCCAGTTCCGCGGCGGCCAAGCTCGATCAGGAAGGCGAAGGTAACGTCGGTGGCGATCCCAGGCTCAAGCTCGGTTGTGTAAACCCAGTTGGTTGCGATCGAAACTTCGCCTTTGTCCTCATGGAAACTCAACTGCTCGGGCGTGCAGAGCCGCTTGAAGCGCGCAACCCGGTAAAGTGCATCGCGATAATCCTTGGCGTGAAAGGCGGCCAAAGTCGATGGTGGATGAGCCGCCGTGTCTGCCTCGCGGACGAGCCGAAGTCCGAGTGCAGGCTCCGGCGCCAACTCCTCAAGTGCCCTGAAGATCGCGAAATACTGCGCGGTCGTCACCATGCCGGTCTCGCCCAGATGCAGCGTAGCGGGCAACCGAGCCTGCCGCAGCACCGCGGAGGGTGGCAAGCCGATCCGCTCGACCGCACGCCAGAAGGCCTGAGGCACCTTGCATTTGTCTGCTGGCATCACACTCATCTCAGCCAATCCTCTAAGTCTGCTCTCGCAGAGGTACGCTGGTCTGTCATTCGCTTGCGGAAATGTTAGCGCATCTGGCTCATGATGATGCGATCAAACATCCGATCACCGAGCCATTTACGGATCGCAATCATCGGCTTGGCATATTTACCGACGACGTAGCGCGTCCGCGGCCTTCTCGCATGCACGGCAGCCGAGACGACATCTGCGATCACCTTCGGATCGGTGCCGCGCCCATGGCCATAGGTCGCCCTCGTGATCTTGGCGACCACCTGCGAGACCTTGGCATAGGGACCTGACCCGGAGCGCTTCACAAGGCCGTCGGCGACCACGTCGCCAAATCCCGTCTCGATCAGGCCCGGTTCGACGACAACGACGTCGATGCCGAACGGGGCCAGTTCCAGCCGAAGGCTGTCCGACCAGCCCTCAAGCGCATGCTTGGCGGCATGGTACCACGCGCCAAGCAACGTATAGATCTTGCCACCCATCGACGTGATGTTGACGATGGTGCCGGAACCTCTCTGGCGCATCGCGGGCAAAAGAAGCTGAGTCAGGCGAGCCGGGCCGAAGACATTGACTTCGAACTGATATCTCGCCTCGTCCATGGCGATGTCTTCGACCGGTCCATACAGTCCGAATCCTGCATTGTTGACAAGGACATCGACGCCTCCGCTTTCGGCGAGAATGATTCCCACGGCCGCCTTGATCTCGTCGTCGTCAGACACGTCCATCTGCAGGGCACGTGCCCCAAGGCGTTCGAGATCCAGCATCTTATCGACGCTGCGCGCCGCTACATAGACCCTGAAGCCATCGCTGACGAGACGCTTGGCGATTTCCTTGCCCATCCCGGATGACGCACCGGTCACGAGCGCTGTTTTCTTGCGTGTAATGCTCATATCTGCCTCTTTGTTCGCAAGATCACAAATATAAGCTCGCCAGCGATCGATCATTGACGGAAGATGCCATCGCTGTTGCATATTACGCCAATCGCGAGTGTATGCAAAGAAGAACCAGCAGCACTTCCAAGCTCCCACATCCAAAAGGGACGTAACAAGGTCAACTTGTTCAGCCGCTAAACTCGCTAATTAGCATTGCCCAGCGCTTGCAGAGAGAGCAAGTCGGGCACTAATCATGCGCCAGGATATCGCCAATGGGATGGGAAGCACTCGCGCAATGGGGTGAGGACGCGGTCCGCCTCGAACCACTCACCGGTGGAGTTGCCAACGATGTATGGAGCGTTCGCATCCATGGACGGATTGCCGTCGCTCGTCTCGGTTCTAGGTCCGATGCCGATCTTGATTGGGAAACCGCCCTACTCCAGCACCTCGATCATGAAGGCATGACCGTTCCAGTGCCGCTCCCTACGATGGATGGCCGGCTGTTTGTGGACGGCCTGGTGGTGATGAAATATCTGGAGGGTGGACCGCCGGAGACAGGGGCCGATTGGCGTCGTGTTGCCAAAACATTGCGCGAGCTGCACCGGCTGACGCAGGGCTGGCCTCAACGGCCCGGCTGGAAATCGTCGACCGACCTTCTGCATGCCGAAGCCGGAACGAGGATCAATCTTGCCGCGATGCCGCCCGAGGGCGTTGCTCGATGTCGAGCAGCGTGGGCACGTCTCGCCGGGCGTCAGACATGCATTGTCCATGGAAACCCCAATAACCCTGCCAACATCCGCATGACTGCAGATCGCGTCGCTTTGATCGACTGGGACGAGTCACATGTCGACGTTCCAGACCTCGACCTCGTGTTGCCCGATAACGCTGCCGACCTTGATGACGGTGCATATGATATCGCCGCACAGGCGTCAGCCGCATGGGAAGCTGCCGTCTGCTGGCAGGACGAATATGCGGTCAAGCGGCTTGCCGAGGTTCGAGCGGTCTGATCGGCTTCAGCGCCGTTCACGCCCCCTTCATCCCAATTGCCCGATTTCAGCCACGAAACCGGCGGGAAATGATCCATTTTCATTGAAATTGTTGCTGCAGCAATGTGCAGCAATATTCGGTCTGCCGAGCCTCAAACCCGTCATGCACGGTGCCCGGCCTTTCGACGCATTTTATCGCTGAGTCCAGCCCTTGAGGTATCGGAGATAGCAGTTCAATCGTGTGGGGCACCGCTTTGAAAACTGGCAGCGATATCAAGAGCATTCAATATCTGCGGGCCATCGCTGCAATTTCCGTTCTTTGCTTCCATGTCTGCGAAACATACGGCCTGGACTTCAAGAGCGGAGCAGCGGGCGTCGATATATTCTTCGTCATCAGCGGCTTTATCATGTGGGTCACGACCGATGGAAGATCGCTCGGCCCGCAGGAATTCATGTGGCGCCGGCTCGTCAGGATCGTGCCGCTATACTGGATTGCGACGGCGGCAACCTTCGTCGTCGCCGTGCTGAAACCACAATTCTTCTTCGACACGAATTCGAGCATCGAGAACTTGATCGGCTCGCTGTTTTTCGTGCCCTTCATGAAGGACGAGGCATTGCATCCCGTCGTCGAGCAGGGATGGACGCTCTCCTACGAGATGTTCTTCTATCTCATCTTTTCGATTTCACTGCTTCTGCCTGAGTTCAGGCGGCTATGGTTCCTCATGATGACCCTGATGACCATCGTGATTGGGCATTATCTGCTGCCTTCCGGCTATCTCAGTGTTTTCACACAGCCGGTCATTCTGGAATTCGCCGCCGGCATCGTCATCGGACGCCTGTGGAAACAGGGCTTTCGGCTGCCTTTTCCCGCCGCTATCGGCTTGATGATCGTCGGGGTCGTGCTGCTAGTGGCGAGTGACCCGCTGATCCATCTGGAACGGGCTGTGCGCTGGGGCATACCGGCAGTGTTGCTGCTGTCGGGCGCTGTTTTCGCGGAGCGGGAACGAGGCGTGCCGCAGCTGGCATTCCTGCATTTCCTGGGAGATGCCTCCTATTCCATCTATGTCTGGCATGTCCTGACGGGCATTCTGGTCACAGCGCTGCTTTTACGCGTCGGGGTGCCGCACAACATGCAGCCTGTGCCCATCGCAGTGGGCTCGCTGGCCTTTGCCATCGTTTGCTACATGTGCATCGAGCGCCCGATACAGCGAAAAATGCGATCGTCGCGCCCGCGGCCGGTCTATCGCAGCTGACGCATGAAAGTGGCCGAACAGATCTCAGCGGACCGAAATGCATCAGGCTGCAATGGCATGCAGTCGCCAAGGGATCGACAACTCGAAGAGACTTACGGCACCGCTCCGGAAACTTCTGCCGTCCCATCGATCACCGGGCAGGATGGCGGCACCGGTCGATCGAACAAAATGGCAATGCCGCAATCCGAGGTGAACATCGCCTCGTCGTCATGCCCTACGCCGGGCACCTCGACGACCTTCTGATTGAGATCGGATGGATGCCGCTTCTTCATGTAGTCGAAATAGGTGAGCCCCCGTGCAAGCCGATAGGGTCCTTGCGCCATCGCCCCGCAGGAGCGGTCGATGAAGTGGGTATAGGGATTGGTGTCCGCCTGGCCTAGCAGATAGACCACGTTGCGCGCGGCATATCTCGTTTCGAGAAGCTTCGGATCCTGCGAGGATATGTATGGTGGAGCGCCGGAGAGCCCGTATCGCCATTGCGTCGCCTTCGGGCAGGAAGCCAGCCCCGCCTGCTGATCCGGCAAGGCCGGCCGCTCGCTGTCGAAATAGACATAGCTCGACGGATTGGCGACGAGATAGCGAACGGCGATGCCGGCACTCGTCAGATTTTCCGCCTCCCGTCCGACGACGGCATAACGCTGGACCAATTGCGCTCCTGCCGAGTGCCCCATCACGACAATGGTCTTCAGCGAAGGATATAGGCGACGATCGGTAAAATGCCGCAGCAGAGCATCGAGCGCGGAGAAGGAGCTAATCGGTGCCGGCTGACGCGCGGCGTCTCCACTTTTCCAACCGTTCTGCGTCCAGGCCAGCGTCTGCGCAGACAGCGAGAAGGCATTCACATCCGGTCTTATGAGGAATTGCGGCGCGACCACCATCGTACCGTCGGCGAGATCGCCGGCCTTTGCGAGCAGCTCCTGCCCGGTTGCGTAATAGGCATCGGCGTTTCGGAGCGTGCCGTGGACTATGATCAGCACCTTCGTCACGTCAGGCGATGCCGCTTCGATCGCATGATCCGCGTAGACCGGCAGCTCTCCCTTCCCCTCGGGCGTATCGAGAAGCAGGCGCTGATCTGCGACTTCCTTGACGGGTTCTTCGAGCCGCGCGTGTTGGGAAGCCGCATCGGCCGACTGGCCTTCGCCTGACATGCCGATGGCAATCAATGCTGCGATCGTCAGTCGGGTACAAACCCGGCCCTGAATGCTTCTCATAATCTTCATCTGTAAAAACTCGGCTGAGACGGATGACAATGAATATAGCGACTTCCAGCCAAGCGGAAGACAGCCGGCGATCCTGTTAGAAGCCATGCTGCTTGAACGAGCGCGTGGGCAAAAATCCGTCGCCCCGGCGAAAGTTTCTCTTCCGCATGGCAAATAGGCGGACCGGAAATTGTCGCCTTGAACGTCAGTTCGCCATCAATCTCAATTCTCTGCTCGAAAAGCTGCGACAGAGACGATAACCCGTGGCATAAGGCCCCCGAAAAACTTTCTTCGGGCCCCGCGTAATCATGATTCGTATCGAGAATATCAGCAAGCAGAACAGCCATCGCATCCTCTTCATCGAGGCATCCGCGGCGCTTAACAGAGGCGAGAGCGTTGGGCTTGTCGGCCCTAACGGTGCCGGCAAGACGACGCTTTTCCGCATGATCACCGGACAGGAGCTGCCGGATGAAGGGCAAGTTTCCGTCGATAAAGGCGTCAGCATCGGTTATTTCAACCAGGATGTCGGCGAGATGGAAGGCCGTAGCGCCGTCTCCGAAGTCATGGAGGGTGCCGGTCCAGTGAGCGCTGTCGCTGCCGAGCTGCGCGAGCTTGAAGCGGCCATGAGCGATCCGGATCAGGCCGACCGGATGGACGAGATCATCGAGCGCTATGGCGAGGTGCAGGCACGCTATGAGGAGCTCGATGGCTATGCGCTCGAGGGCCGTGCCCGCGAAGTGCTGGCGGGCCTGAGCTTTACCCAGGAGATGATGGATGGCGATGTCGGCGCGCTTTCCGGCGGATGGAAGATGCGTGTGGCACTTGCCCGCATTCTGCTGATGCGCCCCGACGTCATGCTGCTCGACGAGCCGAGCAACCATCTGGATCTCGAAAGCCTGATCTGGCTCGAATCCTTCCTGAAGGGCTACGAGGGCGCGCTTTTGATGACCTCGCACGACCGCGAGTTCATGAACCGCATCGTTACCAAGATCATCGAAATCGATGCCGGCAGCCTGACCAGCTATTCGGGCGACTACGAATTCTACGAGCAGCAGCGGGCGCAGAACGAAAAACAGCAGCAGGCGCAATTCGAGCGCCAGCAGGCCATGCTCGCCAAGGAAATCAAGTTCATCGAGCGCTTCAAGGCGCGCGCCTCGCATGCTTCCCAGGTCCAGAGCCGCGTGAAGAAGCTGGAAAAGATCGATCGTGTCGAGCCGCCGAAGCGCCGCCAGACCGTCGCTTTCGAATTCCAGCCGGCACCGCGCTCGGGCGAAGACGTGGCCGTGCTGAAGAACGTCCACAAGAAGTATGGCAGCCGCACCATCTATGAAGGACTGGATTTCATGGTACGCCGCCGCGAGCGCTGGTGCATCATGGGTATCAACGGTGCCGGCAAATCCACGCTTCTGAAGCTGGTTGCCGGCTCGGCGCAGCCGGATGAAGGCAGCGTCGCGCTCGGCGCCAGCGTCAAGATGGGCTATTTCGCTCAGCACGCCATGGATCTGCTGGATGGAGAGCGCACCGTATTTCAGCAGCTCGAACATGATTTTCCGCAGGCAGGCCAAGGCGCTCTGCGAGCGCTTGCCGGTTGCTTCGGCTTCTCTGGCGACGATGTGGAAAAAAAGTGCCGCGTGCTGTCGGGTGGCGAGAAGGCGCGGCTTGTCATGGCAATCATGCTCTTCGATCCACCGAACCTGCTGGTACTCGACGAGCCCACCAACCATCTTGATCTCGACACCAAGGAAATGCTGATCGAGGCGCTGTCGCAATATGAAGGTACGATGCTGTTCGTCTCGCACGACCGGCATTTCCTGGCAGCGCTCTCCAATCGCGTTCTGGAGCTGACGCCCGAAGGTATCCACCAATATACCGGCGGCTACACCGAGTATGTGGAACGCACCGGTTACGAAGCACCCGGCCTCAGAAGCTGATAACAGGCGGAACGAGCACTACTGGGTATTCGTTGACGGCGCGGCACCGGCATTGATGACGGCAACGGGCGCCGTCCTGCCGCGCACGCGGATTTCGATGCGGCGGCGCGCTTCGACAGCGCCGCGCTGGCCCGAGGTGACGGTATCCCCGGGCAGGATGAGCTGTGCGGCGGACATCGGCAGGATGGTCGCGTCCTTCAGCTTGGGATTGGCCTTGAGCACATTGGCGACGGCAATGGCGCGAGCAAGGCCGAGGCCGGCATTGTCGGCGGGCAACAGGGCCGACACCGGCAGTTTGCCATCCATTGCGCCGATGATCGTGTCGTCGAGATTGGATTTTTCACGCGCCAGAGGCTGTTCGTCCGTATGGCCGATTACCTCGACGATATTGGCGCCATAGAGGCTCAGATTGCTGGCGATTTCGTCCGTGATCGTCGTGCTGAGCAGCTGTGAAAAGGTGCCGGTGAGCTCGGCGCTTCCCGATTGGAAATAGTTTTTCTTGGCATCGTCGAGATTGATGATGGGCGGCCAGTCGTGCGCGCCCTTCCCGCCCGCATTGCCGGCCAAGAGCCTGTTGACCTCATCGGGTGCCCCCGCCAACGAGACACCATGTTCCTTCAGAACAGCGGCAAGCTTGGAAAGCGATTGCAGATCGGCCGTTGTCGCGCCCTGATCCGCCATGCTGTCGAGTGTCTCCTTCGCCAGCACCAGCTCGCGCCATTGCTTGTCCACCACGGCCCTGTCGGCGGCAGAGAGATCGCCGGAGACGACTTTGGACTGCAGAAGCACGATCTCGGCGGCCTGCTCGGCTCTTTTCTTCTCCAGCACCGCGACTTGCTGCGCGGCCTTCTCAAGCTTCCGCTCGACCTCGTAGCGCTTGTTTCTCTCCGACGTGATCAAGGCGGCGGCAACCAACAGCAGGCAGAAAACCAGAAGCAGCATGGATTCGGCCATCGTCAGGCCAAGGATGAGGCCACGATTATAGCCCTTGTGCTCCAGTTTCGGCGTGCTGTCCGAACCTCCAGCTACCATAGATGCCACCAGCGTTTTCGCGGCACGATTTCGGGCTCAGCAGCGATATGGCCGTCGGGCTTCGGCAGCGGCGTTTGCCCCATCGCCTCCGCAACGCGGCCGAGCGCCACCTCGATGTTGCGCAGCGGCTGCAACTGCGCCTCCGACATCTCCTTGATGGCGGCAATCGCCGGTGCCAGCTCGGCGCGCACGACATCCTCCGGCGCGCGAATCTCTTCCAGCTTCTTGCCGACATTCTCGACAGCGGTGCCGAACGTGCCAATGATCTCGGACAGCTGCGAGGTCGTCGCCGTCAGCTGCGCGGCGGCATCGTTGATCGGCGTCACCGCCTGCCTTGCCAGCAATTCCAATATCTTGTTGATCTCCTGGCCATTGCGCTCTGCCTGCCGCGCGATCTCCTCGAACCCCTCCGATAGCATCTGGTTGCTGACGCGCCGATAGTGCGAGAATTCGCGCGACGAAGAATCGAGTTCAGTGCGCACGCGCCGCGTCATCTCCGCTAGCTCATGGCGCACGCTGCGCTCCATGTCGATCGGGTCGCGCCGCATCTGGTTGAAGAGGATACGCAGCGTGACGCCGGCAATGGTCGAAGTGACGGCGATGCCGAAATTGCGGACGATGGTCTCGATCGATGTTTCGCCGGCAAAGAGATAGAGCGATACGCCGAGGCTCGAGAGGGTGAAGAGAAAACCCATGTAATAGAGGTTGTCGCCCGCCTGCTCATTATGCAGCCGGAATCCCGCAACGGCCAGCGACACGATGAAGTAGATCCCCATCAGCATCAGCGGCACGCCGGTGACGATAGGCAGCGACCAGCCCATGAGCTTCGACGACCAGATGAAGATCATGCCCCCGACGGTGATGGAGGCGAACAGCGCCATCGGCCCATAATCCCGGATGAGATATCTGGCGTCGGTATTGGCCATCAGCGTATCCCCTCCAGCCGCACGAAGCCGCCAAAATCACCCTTGTTGTTCTTGATCCATTGCGCCCAGAAATTCGCAAGATCCTCCATGCTGAACTTCATGTTCGGCCTTTGAAAGGCAAGGATCTTGACCGTGACACCATCCAGTGACGTGCGAAAGCGGTCGTTCGCAGGGCTGTTCTGATATTTCTGATAGGAGACGCCATCCCGGTAATTGGAGAAGGCGGCGGTGTGTTCGATCATGTCGGAAGCGATGTAGAGCCGCTTCGGGATGCCGCCTGGTGCATTGGCGAAGACTTCCAGGTTGATCTTCTGAATGGCCGCCATGATCGGCGACAATCTGCCCGACTCGCCCGCCGTCAGCTTGCCGGCGATATCGGCAAGCGGCTTTTGGAAGCCTTTTTCCCAGCGCGCCTGCGCCAACCGCGGATTGCTGGTCCATTCGTCGACATTCGCGCCGCTTCCGGGATTGCAGCCATGGAAGGTCTGGATGAGCTCCCCTTCCTTCTCCGTGAGCGCATAGATGTCGATGGCCCCGCCGATCGGCACATCTGCAACGATCTTCTGGAACTGGTTGCGCAGATCGAGCGCCGTCGTATCGGCGATCGGATCGGTGACATCGAGCAGAATGGCCGTTTCCGCCTTCGGTCCGTCCACTGGGCAGAGCGAGGCTTGATCGACGGCGATGTTCCCACTTGCCTTGTAGCGCAGCCAGCCATAGGCGCCGACGATCCCGAGGGACAGGACGGCAAGACAAACCGTTGCGATGATGAGACCGGCGGATCCGCCGCGCCGGCTACGCCGCTTGCGTCGAGCCAAGGATGCTCTCCGGGAAAAGATTGTCGAGCTGATGGTATTTCTCGATGGCGCGCTCGAATTCGTCACCGATCCGCTTGATCTGCTCCGAAAGCTCCGCCTGGGCGCTCTGTATGCGCGAGCCCAGAACCTTGTCGTCCCACTCCTCTTCGCCGCGGATGACAGGCGCCAGGCGCTCCATCTTGTAAGTGGTTTTGAAATAGGGTGGCTCCGCCTCAGTTCGCGCAGCACGGTTCGCATCGCGATAGGAGGTGAGCAGCACATTGGCAGCACGCTCGAGATGGTTCTGGTGTTCGGCAAAGAGGCCTGCGGTCCTGGCGCGATGCGCGATGATGGCAGCCGTTTCCTGCCGGCGCAGCGAGAGGTCGCGGATGATCTCCTCGATCTTGCTGTTATGCTCGTCGCGGATCTCGCGGAGGTCTTCGATCAGATCGAGCTTGCGGTCGATATAATTGTCCCTCGCCGCATCGAGACGCTTCTGCACACCGGCAAAGCCCGGATAGGGGTCGGTCAGATAGCAGCCGTCGATGAAGGCGACGAGCGAGAACATCAGGCCGATGGCAAAGAGCATCCAGGAGTTCAGCTCCTGCAACCCGAGCGGTGCGGTCTTGAGCCGCTGGATCACCTCGGCACCGGCACCGCTCAAGATCGTCGCGGAGACCTCGCGATAATGCGCCAGCGCAATATTGATGCCCAAAGCCACGACGACATAGGCGACAAGCCCTAGCAGGCCGAGTAGCTTCAGCGCAAAGGAGCGATGCACCAGAAAGCGGACGCAGAAGAAAGAAAAAATCAGCGCCATGCCGATATTCAGGAAGGCGAAGGCGGCCGCCTCAGTTACACCACCGACGAGACCCTGCTCGCTTCCTTTGGCGAGAAAGCTGCCGTTCATCACCATTTCGATGAGCACGAGGAAAACGATCAGCGAGACCTTGAAGCCCCAGGCTGCCTTGCTGGAAACCTTCGCGGCGCGCTGCAGCTTATGCCTGGCCTTGAAGCCCACCATTTCATCCTCGGCCGTCTTCAGATTGCGGCGCAGACCATGCAGCTCGTCGACGCCGCTTGCCACTTCCGCCTTGAAATCCGAGATGCTTGACGCGTTCGCCTGGCGGATCAGCCCGAACTGTCCCTCGAAATCGAGGTTGCGCAAGCGGCTATCGAAGGTCTGGAACTGATCTTCAAGGATTTGGTAGGAGCTTTTCTTTTCCGCCTCGACCCAGGCGACGATGCGCTGCTCCGTCTCGTCATGCGATTGCGCATCCGACGGCGGCCGGTTCTGACGCCCGGCAGCGGCGCCCTTTTCCTTCAGGTCGAGGGTCGTGCCTAGCTTTTCGATATCGACGACGGGAAACACGTCCGTCGAGGCTCGGAAATCATGGCTGGTCTCCCGAACGCTGTTCCAGAGACGGTTGAGGGCTTCGAAACGCAACGATCTTCCCCGGCGAATTCATCAACTTAGAAAGGACAATTGAGAAATCGATACCGCACCGGTTGTCCATGGTCCAGAGCGATATGGCAGAGGTTAGGATGCGATTGTGGTAAAGACTAGCCCGAGCCTGTGTCGATCGGAAAACACTGACGTGAGCAAGGACGACGCTTCCACCTGATGGTGGACTGCTGCTATGCCATGCTCACGTTCGGGATTGCCTTCCAGAAACCTGCCCGTCGCAGCCCTTCCCGATAGATGTCACGCTGCCATTGCTCCTTGAACGGCACGACGGAAAGCCATCGATCGACATCGAAATCCGGGTTGGTTCTATGGACGCGCCGAACGAAAAAGCCTGCCTTTTCCTCATGCCCGAGCATCGCCCAGCTCGCCGCGGAAATCCTGTCCGCCAGGCGTGCATTCGCCATTCGGCCGATATAATCGAGGGCAGCTTCGAAGCGGCCGAGCGTATAGCTCGCCACGGAAGCGGTCCAAAGATAGGTATCGGGGCTTACCGGATTGAGCGCGATAGCGCTTTCAATCTTCGTCAGTGCCAGATCCGGCCGGGACGCATGAAGCAAAGCTTCGGCATGGTCGGCAATGATACCGGCATGGCCCGGATTAAGGGCTTCAGCCAGTTTCAATGCCTCAATGCTCTCCTCACTCGCCTTCCGGAAGACCTTCGTCATGCCAAGCTCGCGATAGCCGTCGGCGATGTCGCGCCGTGCTGCGATGGCCTGCATCGCATAGCTTTCCGCCTCGTCCAGCAAGGTCGCATCGCCACCGAAGGTCAACACCCATTCCTTGGAATAGGTGCGAGCCATCGCGCTCAAGGCCGGCGCGAAGTGGCCACCGGTGCGCAGCGCCATCTCAAGCTCACCCCGCGCCCTCTGCAGATCGGGTACGGAGAGGCGCTCGATGTAGCGCTTGCCGGCGAGATAGCGCTGATAGGCCGCTGGATTTTCCTCGAAATGCGACCTCATCATCTCCCGCCGTTCGATCTGCCCTGCAAGCGACAGAACGATATGACGCGCGATCGCCTGTCTCCGCTTCTCGGGCGAGGATTGTCCGAGGCCGATGCGCTCGGCCCAGATGATCTCATCGCTTGCGGCGTCGACCAGTTGCGAAAACAGCAGCGGTCCGTTGTCGCGAAGGCTAAGCCGCATCTCGAGAATATAGGAACGATCCCATTGGTCGAAAGTTGCGACGGCACGTTCACCAGCCCTGCCAACCCGGACCGCCGTGTAGCGATCCGCAATCTGGAGACTGTCCAGCGCGCAGAAACCGATTGCGATATCGTTCACGAGGGATGAAGCATCATAGTCTTGCCCTTGCCCTTCCGTGGAGGGCAAGAGCAGGAGGGGTATCTTCACCCTCGCTCGTGCAGCCGAAGTCCCTTCGTGATGGAGAATGGTATCCCCGGCTCGAATTTCCGAAGCATATTCCCGCTGCGCCAACCATGAGGCCAGCAGCGCGGCACGCTGCGCGAAAATCTGCCTGAAGTGCTCCACCTCACCTTCTGCATCGAATATCCGTAACAGGATGCGATGAATATCGCGATCTTCGGGGTCTATACCAAAGATCAGGAGCGCCGCCTCTCTCACCAGAGCGACATCCTCCATCCCATTGGCTTCGGCTGCAGCGGCATTCAGCGCCTTCTTCAGCGCCGATAGATGCCTGCCATGTTGGGCCTCCCGCCAATGAAAGAAAACCGCGCTCTGGCAATCTATACCCTGCAGGAATTCCGCCTCGAACGTCCTCACCAGCGATTTCAATCTTGCAAAGATTGGCCCGTCATCGTTCGTATGCGCGAACCAGAGATCGGAGGTGGTTGGAGGCGCGTCGAGTTCGACGGCTGTCTCGCTGAAACGCAGAAATGATCTCCCGAGTGCTTCCTGACGGACCCTGATACGCGAAACCAGCTTGCGCAGATTGACCTGCGCGCTGCCATTGTCGTCTCCCCACAAAAGCCGGGCGATCGCGCTGCGCGACGCGCGCGACGTTGGCTCCAGCATCAGATAGGCCAGGATCAGCAGACCCTTCTCGGGAAAGGCGACCTCGTGACCATCGCCCTCCAAAAGCTTCAAACCGCCAAATGTATGCAGTGAAAACATAATCTGTTCACAAAATCCGGGTGAAGCAGCGACGGCTGAGAAGGTATTTCCTTTACCTGTTGACCCCATTCGCGCTCGGACGAGTATGGTGAAATTTCGATAAGACTGTAGTGTGTCGGAAGGTTTGGCGATTTTCAATTCCAATTGCCGACAATCTGATAAACCACTCGCTAAATCATGGGCTCGCCATATCTTGGCAGAGCATGCGACTTCTTTCGGAGCATCAAGTCATGACGCCCTCTCCCTTCAAGAACATCTGTGTCTACGGCGCCGGCGCACTCGGCGGTGCGATGGCGGCCAAGCTCGCCTCTTTCAAAGAAGCGCAGACGAGGATTTCCGTCGTGGCGCGCGGAGCTCATCTGGAGGCCATTCGCGCTGGCGGCATAAGCCTGTGGGAAGCCGATGCGGATAGTCCCCTCGTCGCGCAGATGACCGCGACGGCCGATGCTGGCGAACTGCCGCCACAGGATCTTGTCATCACTGGCCTCAAAGGGCATCAGCTTGCCGCAGCTGCCCCCGGCATTGCGAAGCTGCTGCATTCGGGCACCCGCGTCGTCATGATCCTCAACGGCGTTCCATGGTGGTATTTCCACCGGGACCATCAGAGCGGCCATGCCGAATACCAGATGGAAGAGCTCGATCCGAACGGCGATCTCTGGCACCTGATCGGGCCGGAGCGCGTCATCGGTTGTGTTGCCTATCAGGGAGCGGAAGTCGTCGCACCCGGCGAGGTCAAACTCGCCAACAACGGACATTTCATCCTTGGCGAACCTTCCGGCGAGACGACGGGCGATATCGAAGCTATTGCGGCGCTGCTGCAGCAGGCCGGGGTGAATGTTTCGATTTCCTCGCGCATCCGCGACGATATCTGGAGCAAGCTCATGGGCAATGCCGCTTTCAATCCGATCAGTGCGCTCACCCGCGGTTTAATGTCCGATATCATGGACGATCCCGCGCTTGCGACTATGGTCGGCCAGGTAATGAGCGAGGTAAAAGCCGTTGCCGAGGCTTTAGGATCGAACATCGCCATGTCTGTGGAGGAACGTCTTGAGCGTTCCCGTCAGATCGGACCCGTACGCACCTCGATGCTGCAGGATCTGCTTGCCGGCAAGGCGCTGGAAATCACGCCCCTCGTGGGCGTCGTTGTCTCGCTCGGAAAGCTCGTAAATGTGCCGACGCCGGTCTCAGCGACCATCCTGGCGCTGGTGACGCAGCTCGACCGCAAGAACCAGCAAGGCGCCGAGTAAGCGGCGGTCGACTACGCCAGACAGCTTTTCGATCCTCCGGCAGCGGTCCACGGGCCAGTTTCCGGAGGAACTCCGGGCATATCAGTTCTTTATATTTCACTTACGTCTTCGTCCGTAACCCCGAATGGATTTCCTATGGGAGCCGGCGTTACGCTTGCGGTGGAATATGGAGATAGATCCCATGCTCGACACGCACGTCCCCAATCTTACGGAATCCATCCGCGTCCTCGTTCATAACAGCGACGAGAAGCATCATCGCGTTGCGGCACCGGCTGCAACAACCAAGAGTTCGCGCAAGCATAAGACTCACTCGCCCCAGGTCCGGGAAAAGCGCACCTTTCAAACGATGTTCGCCTTCGGCCTGCTGCTCGGCGCCCTCGAGCTCTTCATCGTGCTGCATTACCTTTGAGATTTCACAGACATGAGTAGACCGGCTTTTCGAAGGCGCATCGGCGGTGCGATCACCGCCCTTGTCACGCCTTTCCGCGACGGCGTTTTCGATGGCATCGATATGATGGCTCATATCGAGTGGCAGCTGCTGAGCGAGATCGACGGACTTCTCGTCGGTTCGCTGACCGGCGAAGGCCCGACACTGACCGAGGCCGAACGCTTGAGAGCCATCGAGATCTGCGTGGAGCTTTCCGAAGACAAGGTGCCGGTCATCGTCGCGACCGGAACCAACGACACGAAGACGACCCTGGAGGAAACGATACAGGCACAGCGCCTTGGCGCAGATGCGGCCTTCATGACGGTGCCCTATTATTCCAAGCCGACGCAAAAAGGGATCATCCACCACTTCGAGCAGCTAGCGGCGAAGACCGAACTGCCGATCATCATCCACAATCAGCCATCGCATACCGCCATCGATCTCGCTCCGGCAACGATCGCGCGCCTCGCCGAAATCCGTGGGATCATCGGGATCGCCGACGATGGCTGCGCTATCTCGCGCATCGATCTCTGGCGACATTTCCTGCCGGAGGGATTCGGCCTGTTCACATCCAGCGACACCAACGCGCTCGGCTTCACGGCTGCGGGCGGTCATGGCTGCTTCTCCTGTGCAGCCAATATCGTCCCACGCCTGTTTCGATCCATGCAGCATGCGGGCGCGTGCGGCAACATCAACGCTGCCCGATCCATCGACGAGCGTCTGCAGCCATTGTTCAACGCACTCGCCCGCGAAACCGAGCCGGCGACGATCAAGTACGCCTTGTCACTGGCAAGAGACATCGAGGCGGAGGTTCGCCTGCCATTGGTCGGTGTCGGCACCGAGACAGCCGCGGCCATCCAGGCGGCAATCACTCCGTTTCAGCTCGATGGCAGCGGCCGGTTTGCCTCGCGCCATGCCTATCGCAGGGGATTATGAAATCGCTTCATCCCTATGAGATTTTTATATTTTTGCCGTTTCAGCCAAATGGAAAACCTAGCAACTCCCTCATAGATTTAACAGCGTAGCACTGGAAATGGTCTTATCGGACCCATAGTGCTGGTGACACTGAAAGGAACCATGATGTCACGCTACAGACAAGTCGGCCTATCCGCCGACCTTCTCCAACGCCCTCGCGCCGTCGCGTTTGCGCGCAACGAGCGACACTTCTCTTCGGACGCATTGCTCGACGGAATTCGCTCCGTCGCTCCGCGCCTCGGACTTGTCCTCCTGATCGCCGCCGCCCTGCAAATGGCGCTGCATCTGACCGGACACTGAGCGAAATCGAAGAGATCCAAGAGGAAATAACAATGGCAAACGCACAGCATCTTCAACGTCGCTCGGCCCCCAGCGCGCTCGCTCCGGCGCCGGCGCGCTTCATCATCGGTCGTGACCGCCGCGGCAGCTGGATCGTTCAGGACCGGCAAGGCCTCGTTGGCGGCCTGTTCCGCAACGAGACAGCCGCCCTGCACTTCGCTGCTGAAGAATGCAACCACAATCCGGCCGACATCTGCCTGGCACCCGAAGGCGCCATCCTCGACCTCGACGGCTTTGCCTCCGCATCGTCAAACCTGCACTGAACTTGACCTTAGCAGGCTTCGACAGCATCTCGCCAAACGCTTCCTTAACCGCCCCCAGTTAAGCTTTCGGCCAGATATCAAAGAACAGAAAGCCATGTCGAAGCCTGCCTTCCGCTACAGCCACTACGACCTTAGAGAGCAGCGCGCCGGAACGGTGATCGAAATCACGCTCTCGGCCATTGCCAATGTCAGGCTGATGAACGGCTCGAATTTCGAGCGCTTCACCGAAACGCTGAAGCATCAGTTTCTCGGCGGCGTTGCCAAGAAATCGCCGATACGGCTGGTCATTCCGGAAGCCGGTCATTGGCATCTGGTGGTCGATATGGAAGGTCACAAGAGCCTGGCGGAATCGGGCGTCAAAATGGTCGACAGGGTAACCGTTCCACGCATGCAAAAAGCATAGCGGCAATCCGTCACCGCCAGGTGATATGCGGTCTAGGTGACGGACTCA
>UCII01000044.1 GCA_900472485.1 Hyphomicrobiales bacterium | reverse complement strand
CTCATTCCGGGACTACACACTTAGACCGCCGGAAGCTAAATTTTTCTGACGCCCGGTCAAAATATGTAAGTCTCTCCAATATTTTTGATGCGATGACGTCCGCTGAAGCGATCGCAGCAACATCACGGACGGCTCTGGCTGACTTTCGCTCCCGCTCAGTTGGTTCGAAGAAAACGCTTCTGAAGGCTTTCACCGCAGAGTCCAGATTGATCTCTGCCCACATGTGTCCCTCCTCTACATAAGCATAACTTGATTCATTGATTGCAATCAGCGAGTAGTCGACTAACCAGCAATTGCTGTGGCTGCAAATATCCATGTTACCTGAGTAGGCGGTCGCTATGACGGGTATCCCATTGGCAAGGCAATCCAGAATATCAATTCCCAATCCCTCCGCTCTATGGAGTGAAACGAGGCAGTCGCTTGATGAAAGGAGATATTCCTGCTGGGAACGATCTAAAGTCTCATTTAGTAAGCAAATGCGATTATCACTTTGACATCTGCTAACAATTTGCCGCCACTCAGCTTTCTGTTCTGCTTCATTGATTTTATCGGCGTTGTGACATTTCACGATCAATTTGACTTGCACTTCTATTTCGAAAGCAAGCATAAACGCTTCAATGACCGCCGCAACGTTCTTTCGTTGCGGCCACGATAGGGCGTCAAATGTTGATAGAAATACAAACTCTCCAGTTTTATTTCTGAAAGACCGGTTATACTCAAATGATGCCGGTGGTAGCCCTATACGAAAAACATTTTCTTTAGCTCCTTTGAAAGCCCGAGCTATAAAATCCGAGGCTGTCCAAATTTCATCGACTAGCTTAACGCCAGGAAAATGCACCGACGAAAGCGTATCAAGTTCCCAATATGGATACAATATGTTGTAAGAACTCTCAATAATCCGTCTATTTCTGATGTAAAATTCTGGAATCTCCTCAGAATTTAGATGAATTATATTAATTTTTGCCTTTTTTATTTCTTTATTATATTTATTTTCTATTAATGGGCTTAGATTACCAATTTGATAATCTGTTAAACAGCAAGAGGGATCGACGTTTTCCCTAATTAAACTTCCCAAGCGACGGCAACTTTCGCTAAGCCCAAGGACCTTGGAAAAAGGCCCTATGATCTGAAGGTTAACATCGAAATCAATTTCACATCCTCCTTGCTTACCATCTAAGATGTATGAATTTAATTGTTGCAGGATAACTTTAGGCAGCGCTAAATCGGTGGTGTTCCGAATAGGCTTACCCCAACTTTGAACCCGCTTTAGAGCATAAGCCATATCGCTGGAATTTTCTCGGAATTTACAGATTAGCTGCCTCAAACCACCTTCAGGTAAACAGCGCAAAAGAAAAGGATTTTGCTGCGACAGGAGAAATATCCAGATATACACCTCAGCTCTACCGGAATAGAAAAGAAGCCGGAGTGGGCTTCTACCCAAGCGCTTAATAGAAAAAATAATCATGAATCGATTAACTGGGATTGAAGTACCAAGAAATCTGATCGGTCGCGTCAACAACGCCAAAGCTTGCGATTTTACGCAAATCTCCGAGAGTCGAAGCCCTCGACCACCTTCGACAATCCACCAATATGCTTGCATAGTTTTCTCAAATGGAATGCTTCGGCTACTCGCAGCGAGTCGTTTGAGTCGGCTTATCCCCCTTTCGAATTTAACTGGAGCAGGCTGTCTCGTAGCGTAAATAGCATTTAATATGCCTTGTACATCTCTTTCTGCGAGTGGAATTTCGATATCTCTCGGATAATAACTTAGATACTCATACACAAACCATTCGTAAAATTTATGAGTATTCTCAAATTTTTTTAATTTTTTTTGAATAAATTGCAAAAAATCAAAATCGTCGGAAATGCCCTCACGATTCGCAATGCGTATATTTTCTAGGCATCTACTAGGCGTATACGACGCAATTGAACCATTATCTCTACTTTCCTCCTTTTCTCTCTCCGAACCATCTATGGAAGATAGTATCTTACTATAAAATCGGAAAAATTCTGCTCGTTTTTTTGTATATATTGCAGGATGTGGATGGAGCTTACCATCCAGAGCGCGAAGCCAAATAGGCTTAGAACCGAGAACGAATATTTCGATTGAATCGTGAACATGCGTAGGCGAAATCGGTTCTGCCAGGAAAATTTTGAAGCCGTGGCAGCCATTTCCAAAGCCGGCTAGATACAGGTCCTCTCTGTAGTAGCCGCTAAACCACTGCCCCAAATATCGATTTCCCACAAAAAGCTCAATCTCCACGCTGAGGTTGGGTTCTGCAGCATCGAATACCCAGCCAGTGATGTAGTTTTCACTTACACTATCTAAGTACCCAAAAACCTTCCGTTGCTGCTTACTCATACATTCACCCTATACTCGCTTTACCTGCAACCATTGGCTGCTTCTCCACCGATTAAGGATGGTTACCTTTGAGCCTCTAATTGACAAGAAAAAGACGATTGCACCATTTATCAACACCAATCAAAACCCAAACAGAAGTAAATTTTTCAAAGATTTCTATATCACCGGAGCACAAGCGTTAATGCTATCTTAGATACCACCCGTCGAGGCGGAACTCAATTAACCCTTGGCATCAATCGCATCTGCCGTCTCAATGAAAAAAGCGACTTCCGCTCGTAAAGCAGAATGGCTCGACGACGTGCCGTAGGCATTCGAGACTCCCAATCTTGCTCTGCACAAAGACCATACCCAATAATCGTTGGAGCTCGTCCCTAGGCGTCGTGTCAACGCGAAGCCGCGGGTTGGGTGTGTCGTCAGGTTGGCTATCCTAAGACGATCCGTGTCGACCAGGGGCGGAGTTCGTGTTACGTGATCTCCACCTCTGGGCTAATACCAAAGGCGTGACATTGGGCCTCTCCCGCGCTGGGAAGCCGACCGACAACACATTCATGGAGGCGTTTAACAGCCGATTCCGGGCGAAGTGCTGAATCAACACTGGTTCGTGACCCTTGCGGATGCCCGCGAAAAGATGGAGGATTGGCTTAGAGACTACAATAAGGTTCGGCCACATGGTGCGATCGGCAACAAGTCGCCTCCCTGAATGAAGCCGGAAAACTCTAGGTGTGTAGTCCCTGAGTGTAATGGTGCATCATTGATCCTTGTCCGTCAGGAAGAGGATGCATTATGGGAAGTATTCTTCACGGCAGCGCCCGCACGACGCCGCGTCTTCGAGCCGAACTCCAAGCGTCGCAAGAAAGCACCCGGTCCCTTGCCGCCCGCTACGGCCTGAACCCAAAAACGGTGGCCACATGGCGGGAGCGGACGACGACAGCGGATGCACCGATGGGAGCCAAGTCTCCCAAGAGCACGGTGCTGACGTCGGATGAGGAAGCCATCGTGGTGGCTTTCCGGCAGAAGATGCTATTGCCACTAGATGACGTACTGGGCTGCCCGGGACTACACATCTAGGTGACGGACTCATAA
>UCII01000025.1 GCA_900472485.1 Hyphomicrobiales bacterium | reverse complement strand
GGGGTCAGTTCAGAAGCGGGGCTTTTCTCGTCATTTCGATGGTGCCGGTTTTCGTTTGAAGAGGCCCTTCAGATTGTCGAAGAGCTCCACCTTCACGCCGTGGCGCTTCATGATGATCGACTGCTGGATGACCGAGAGTGTGTTGTTCCAGGCCCAGTAGATGACGAGGCCGGCGGGGAAGCTTGCCAGCATGAACATGAACACCAGCGGCATCCAGTTGAAGATCATCGCCTGAGTCGGGTCCGGCGGCGTCGGGTTCATGCGCATTTGGAAGAACATGGTGACGCCCATGATCAGCGGCCAGACGCCGAGATGCAGGAAGGTCGGAGCCGCAAACGGCAGCAAGCCGAAGAGGTTGACGATCGAGGTCGGATCGGGAGCGGAAAGGTCCTGAATCCAGCCGAAGAACGGCGCATGGCGCATTTCGATGGTGATGTAGATCACCTTGTAGAGCGAGAAGAAGATCGGGATCTGCAGAAGCACCGGCCAGCAGCCCGCGATCGGATTGATCTTCTCTTCCTTGTAAAGCTGCATGGTCGCCTGCTGCAGGGCCATGCGGTCGTCGCCGAACTTGGCCTTCAGCTCCTCCATCTTCGGCTGCACGCGCTTCATATTCGCCATGGAGGCGTATTGCCGGCTGGCGAGCGGGAAGAAGAGCGCCTTGACGACGATAGTGGTGCAGAGGATGGCGACACCAAAATTGCCGAAGTAGCGGAAGAAGAAATCCATCAGCTTGAACATCGGCTTGGTGATGAAATAGAACCAGCCCCAGTCGATCAGGCGGTCGAAGCGCGGGATCGAGTAGCTCGTCTCGTAACGGTCGATGACCGGGACTTCCTTGGCGCCGGCGAAGACGAGGTTCTTCAGATCCTGCGATTGGCCGGGAGCGATAGTGACCGCATCCTGTTTGTAATCGGCCTGATAGCGCGGAGTGCCATCGGTAAAGTGTGAGAAGCGGGCGTCATAGGCTGTCGATTGCGGCGGCACGATAGTCGCGGCCCAATACTTGTCCGTCATGCCGAGCCAGCCGCCGGTCGCCTTGGCGGGCGTCGTGGCTTCCTTTTCGGTCGAGGCGTATTTGGTCTCGATCAGGCCGTCATCGCCGATGACGCCGATGAAACCTTCATGCAGGACGTAGGCCGAAGGCGTCTCGGGCTTGTTGTAGCGCGTGACGCGGCCGTAGCTCGACAGAGAAACTGGAGCCTGGCTGGCGTTGGCGATCTTGTCTGTGATCGTGAACATATAGCGATCGTCGACGGAGATCGTGCGGCTGAAGGTGATGCCCTTGTCATTGGTGTAGGACAGTGTCACCGGTGTCTTGTCGGTCAGCTTGTCGCCGCTGGTAAGCTTCCACAGGGTCGAGGGGCCGGGGACTGCGCCGGTCGCGTCGCTGCCGACATAGCCGAGTTCGGTGAAATAGCCGTCCTTGGTGTCGGCCGGGCTGAAGAGCGTGATGATCGGGCTGCTCTTGCTGACGGTCTCGTGGTAGGCCTTGAGCTGGAGGTCGTCGAAGCGGGCGCCTTCCAGATTGATGGAACCGGCAAGGGCAGGCGTGTCGATGGTGACGCGCGACGAAGCGGTCTTGGCGACGGACTGCTCGAGGGTGAGAACCGTCGGCGCCGTCTGGCCCCCTGCGGGCAGCGAACCGTTCACGGCGGCACCCGTTGCGGGCGACTGCGTCGGCTGAGCTTGCTGCGCCTGCTGGTGCTGCTTGGCGGCCTGCTCGGCCTGACGCTGCGCTTCGAGGCGTGGGTTCATATAGAAAAACTGCCAGCCGAGAACAATCAGCACAGACAGTGCAATTGCAATGAAGTAATTGCGGTTGTTTTCCATCATACTTTCCTGGAGCGGTCCTTTTCCGACCGCCGGTGTTTCGGCCTGGTTTCGATGCGGCTTACGAGTTCGCTCGCCAGTTTTTCGAAAGGCGCGGTCAGCACCTCGCGTCGCGCGACAACCACATAGTCGTGTCCGGGCTGCATTGCAAATCCGGCGTGAAGCCGCACGGCTTCTTTCAGCCTGCGCCGCATGCGGTTGCGCTCCACCGCGTTGCCATGTTTTTTGGTAACGGTAAAACCGACGCGGGGTTCGGCGTCGGCGGTCTTGCGGTCCAGCATTTCGATGAGGAAGAAGCCGCCTCTGCGCTTCTCGCCTTCGCGGACTGCAAGAAACTGCGGCCGGCTTTTCAGCCGCCCGACAGTCTTTTTGGGTCGTTCATTCGTCAATTTGCCCGCCATCCTGGATTACCGGGCACTTCGGCCCTTAGGCCGAAAGACGCTTGCGGCCGCGGTTACGGCGAGCGGAAAGAACCGCACGGCCGCCCTTGGTGGCCATGCGCGCACGGAAGCCGTGACGACGCTTGCGGACAAGCTTGGATGGTTGGTAGGTACGCTTCATTTATTTAAACACCGCGGAGTGCGGCCCTTCTTGAGCTTTGCTTTTGATAGCAAGGAGCGTTGTTGATTATGGCGAACGGACTTGGCCCGCAAATGCAGGCTCCATGACCGGACGTGCGCGGGCTTATACGGATCAAGGCCCCGGAAGTCAATTATAGGAGCGCAGATTCCTTGAAATCAGGCAAATTCGCGCCATCGGCGGCAGCAATGCGCATTTGGCGGCCATGCTTGCCGGAATATGTGCGCAACCTTAAATATAGATTGTTGATATTCTAAAATATGCGGAAAGTATAGTAGGGAATGCCGCATGTCTAGATTAAAAATACCTCAATATAACGTTAATGATTTTAGCCGATATCTAGCTCTATGTCGTAAAACCCATCGATTTGTGGGGGATGGGATCTGCGCCGGAGGGGTATTGTGAAAATTCGCGGCAAAATAAATCTGCTTGTATCTGTCATGGCCGGGGCGGCGCTACTGATCGGCGCCACGGCCCTCTATGCGTTGCATCAATATGACCAGAAATTACAGAGCTACGAGCAGACGGCGAGCCGCGCTTACATGGGCGAGCATCTGAATCGCTACGTGACCGCGGTGGTCATGGAAGCGCGCGGCATCTATGCTGCTGCCGCGGCAAAGGATTCCAAGCCCTTTGCCGATGGGCTGATGGCCGATCTCGACGAAATCGACAAGGTGCTGACGAGCTGGGCGCCTCTGGTGCCGGATACGCAGAAGCCGGAATTCACCAAGCTGCAGGCCCGCGCCCAAGAGTTTCGCGCTTTTCGCACGGAAACGGCCAGGCTCGGCGTGACGGATGGTCCGGATGCCGCCGGCAAGCAGGGCAACAATGAAGCCAACCGCACCAACCGCAAGGCTTTCCAGGCTGAGATCGATGCGATCGTCCAGACCGACAAGGCGGAGCTCGCGAAGGCCGAGGCCGAGATTGCAGCCTTTCACAGCAGCGTCCTGTGGGTGGTCCTCGGCATCATGATTGCCGGTATCGTGGCGGGCGTCGGCCTCGGCGCCTATATCGGAACGGTTCATCTGAGCCGCCCGATCCGCAAGGTGACCGATGCGATCAAGAATGTCGCTGACGGTCATTTCGATATCGAGGTGCCATTTGCCGGCCGTCGGGACGAAATCGGCGAGATGGCGGCAGCCGTCGACGTCTTCAAGGAAAACGGCAATGCCGTGCGCCGCATGAATGCCGAGGAAGCGGCCCTGCGCGCAAAAAGCGACGAGCTTCAGTCGAGCATGTCTCTCGCAGTTTCTGCCGCGGCAGCCGGCGATTTCAGCCAGCGCATCGAGAAGGACTATGGCGACGTCAATCTCAACCGTTTCGCGCGTAACGTCAACGAGCTCCTGATCAGTGTCGACACGGGGATCGGCGAGGTTCGCCGCGTCATTGCAAGCCTGGCTGACGGTGATCTGACCCAGGCAATGAAGGGCAATTTCCAGGGCGCCTTCGCTGAACTGCAACAGAACGTCAACGCGACATTCGAGACGCTGAAGAGCACCATGAGCGAAGTGCGCGGCACCACCGGTTCGATCAACTCCAACACCAATGAGCTCCGTCACGCCAGTGATGATCTCTCCAAGCGCACCGAACAGCAGGCGGCCGCCCTGGAAGAGACCTCGGCAGCGCTCGACGAGATCACATCCGTCGTGCAGAACTCCACGGAGCGGGCGCGCGAAGCCAGTGTCATGGTCAGCGAAGCCAAGGACGATGCGGCCCGTTCCGGCACGGTCGTCCGCAACGCGATCGACGCCATGGGGCGCATCGAGCAGGCCTCGGGCGAGATCAGCCAGATCATCGGCGTGATCGACGATATCGCCTTCCAGACCAATCTTCTCGCGTTGAATGCGGGCGTCGAGGCCGCGCGCGCCGGCGAGGCGGGCAAGGGCTTCGCGGTGGTTGCCCAGGAAGTACGCGAGCTTGCGCAACGCTCCGCGACAGCTGCCAAGGATATCAAGGCGCTGATCGGCAAATCCGGTAACGAGGTGCAGGTCGGCGTCAAACTGGTGCAGGCAACCGGCGAAGCACTGTCGTCTATCGAGGCGCGTGTGCTCAGGATCAACGACCACATCCACTCGATAGCGACGGCGGCGCGTGAGCAGGCAACGGGCCTATCCGAAGTGAACAAGGCCGTCAACCAGATGGATGAAGTTACCCAGCGCAATGCAGCTATGGTCGAGGAAACTTCGGCCGCGACCCATCGCCTGGCAGCCGAAGCGGATGGTCTCGTCCAGCTCGTTTCGCGCTTCAAGGTGGACGCAGCCAATGTTTCCGCTCCTGTTCCAGCACGCGCCGAGACGCATCGTCCGGCCGCTTCGCCGGCACGCCGCATGATCGACAGGGTCGCGACCGCCTTTGCCGGCGGAGCGCTTGCTCCGGCCACGACGGCGCAAGGCTGGGAAGAGTTCTGATCCGTCAGATACGAGGCTGGCTGCGGCGCCTGAGCGTCGCTGCCGGCCTTACCTTCTGTCAAAATCCCGAGCCGATTGGAAAAACCTCCACAATCGCCTATTATCTAGTTTCGATCAGGTCGCATCAGATCGCTTTTTAAGCGAAGCGGGACAATTGAAATGGACAGTGGGCAGGACAAGGATGCCGTAAAGAACGGCAAGGTCGAGAAAGGCCGCCTGTCACAGCTTTACCGTCCCACAGGTATTTTCGGCGGCCTTTCCGGCAAGCTCCTCATCCTCACCGTTGTTTTCATCTCGTTGGCGGAAGTGCTGATTTTTGTGCCTTCGGTCGCCAATATGCGGCTGCGCTGGCTGCAGGATCGGCTGAACACCGCCGCCGCTGCCGCCATCGTCATTGACGGTCTGCAGCCGGCCGAACTGCCGCGTGCTCTGCAAAAGGAGACGCTGATGGCGACGGGCACGCGGGCAATCGTCCTGCGCAAGGACGGCACGTCGCGGCTGCTGGCGACGGCCGAGATGCCGGCCGCCGTGGATGAGAAATACGATCTCAGTGACGTGTCCCAGCTCACCGCTATCAAGGATGCGCTCGATACGCTGCTGTTTGGCGGCAATCGCATCATCCGCGTGTTCGGTCCGGTCGGCGGCGATGCCAATACCGGTATCGAGGTGGTGCTGAAGGATACCCGGCTGCGCAACGCCATGCTTGCCTATTCGACCAGCGTCTTCTTCGTCTCCATCCTGATCTCGCTGTTCACCGCAACGCTGATCTTCTTCGCGATCAATCGCATGATGATCCGTCCCATCCGTCGCTTGACCGATAGCATGCAGGCCTATTCCGATGATCCCGAGGATCCCGGCCGTATTCTTGCGCCGGTGAAGGGGCGGGACGAACTGGCCGTGGCCGGCCGGCATCTCGCCGCGATGCAGTCGCAATTGCAGAAAACCCTGAAGCAGCAGAAGAACCTGGCAGCGCTGGGCCTCGCCGTGTCGAAAATCAATCACGACATGCGCAACATCCTTTCGGCCGCGCAGCTGATGTCGGACCGTCTGGTCGATGTCGACGACCCGATGGTCAAGCGCTTCGCCCCAAAGCTGTTGCGCACCATCGACCGCGCCGTTGGCTATACGACCGAGGTCCTCTCCTTTGGCCAGACTTCCGAATCGGCGCCCCGTCGGCGCAAGATTCGCATATTCGAGCTCGTCGAGGAGGTCCGAGATATCCTGGCGATCGATCCAGATAGCGGCATCGAGTTCATCGAGCAGCTCAGCCCGGACCTGGAGGTTGATGCCGACAGCGAGCAGCTGTTCCGCGTCATCCACAATCTCTGCCGCAACGCCCATCAGGCGCTGATCGCTTTCGGCGAGGCGGAGCCCGATAGCGTCAGGCGGATCACGGTCTCGGCGCACCGAATCGGCAGTGTCGTCAGCATCACCGTCGACGATACCGGCCCGGGCATGCCGCAAAAGGCGAGGGAGAATCTATTCACCGCCTTCCGTGGCTCGGCCCGCTCGGGTGGCACCGGCCTTGGCCTGGCGATCGCCCGTGAGCTCGTCCTTGCCCATGGCGGCACGATCGCGCTCGTCGAAAAACCGGCGGCCGGCACGCAGTTCCGCATCGAAATTCCCGACCGCCCGGTATCCCTCGATGATTACCGCAGCAGAAGCCTCCAAGAAAATTGATTGTTTTCAGCTGCTTGGCATCAAGATGCGCGAAAATCGCGATCTTTTTCAGAAATCCACTTGCATTCCCTCAAGGGAGGCTTTAGAGAACCGCCCACGCCAACGGTTTCTTCCGTTTCGGCCACGCACCCGTAGCTCAGCTGGATAGAGCACCAGACTACGAATCTGGGGGTCAGGAGTTCGAATCTCTTCGGGTGCGCCATTTTCTCCATCTGCTTTTTTGACTGACGACATAATGCTTATGCACTATGGATCTGTCGCTGAATAATCGCTGCACGCGTTGAGGGACTGACGTCCTCTTTGCGTCGATCAACCTTGGCGCTTCATTTCCTGCCCATGATCCGTCGCCAACGGTAATTCCGGCAAGGACAACAGCACGATCAGCGCCAAGGCCACGATGGCCGTTCCCGTCGCGAAAGTCATGGCGATCGCGTGACGATAGAGCGCTATCGCGGCGTCATGCGCCTCCGGGGAGGCGGCGGCGAGCTGCTTCATGCCGGCTTCGGTCAATGAGGAACCATGCATCCCATCGAGGATGCTGGCGGCATTCTTTACGCGATAGGCAAGAATGGCGCCAGAGCCGGTGACGCCGATGAGGCCGCCGAGCGAGCGGAAGAAGGCAAGCGTCGCCGTCCCCACGCCACGATGGGCAAGGGGGAGGGCATTTTGCACCGCGATCGTCATGGTGGGCATGACAAGGCCAAGGCCGAGGCCGAGCGCAAAGATCGCCGGCTCGATGATCCAGAAGCCCTGGCTGGTCGCCGCCGCCCAGGCGAGCACGGCGAAGGCGGCGGTTGCGAGGCTGAGACCGCAGAGCTGCGCCGGCTTGTAGCGCCCGAAGCGGTGCAGCAGCACGCGCCCATTGAGCATGGAGGAGATGACGACACCGATCATCAGCGGGCCGGTGAGCAGGCCGGAATGCGAGGGGCTGACCCCCATGACCATCTGGAAGAATAGTGGAAAGAAGAGGCTTGCTCCCAGCATGCCCATGAAGGTCAGGGCGAGCACGATGCAGGCGACGACGAAGAGCCGGTTGCGGAAGAGATCGGGCGGCAGCACCGGCTCGGGCTCACGCCGGATATGCAGGATGAAAAAGACGAACAGAACGACGGCTACGGCGGACAGACCGAAAATCTCCGGCGAGTTCCAGGCCCATTCATTGCCGCCGAGGGCCAGCACCAGCAGGAAGCTGGTCGTGCAGCTCGTCAGCAGAGCCGCGCCGAGATAGTCGATGCGGCGGCTGCGCGCCTGATGCGGGCGCTTCAGCGCCCGGCCGATCATGACGAGGGCGACAGCGCCGATCGGCAGGTTGACGTAGAAGATCCAGTGCCATGACAGAAGATCGGTGATGACGCCGCCGGCGATCGGGCCGATGACGCTGCAGACGGCGAAGACGGCCGCGATCGAACCCTGATTACGCCCGCGTCTGGCCGGCGGCACGATGTCGCCGATGATGATCTGCGCCAGCGGCAGCAATCCGCCCGCGCCGATCCCCTGGATCGCTCGGAAGATGATGAGCTGCGGGAGCGTTTGCGCCATGCCGCTCAGCACCGAGCCGAGAAGAAAGATGAGGATTGCCGCATAGATCATCGGCTTGCGGCCGTATTGGTCGCTGAGCTTGCCATAGAGCGGCATGGTGCTGGTTGAGGCGAGCACATAGGCGCTGACCACCCAGGAGAGGTGCGTCAGTCCGCCGAGATCGCTGACGATGCGCGGCAGCGCCGTTGCGACGATACTCTGGTCGATGGCGCCGAGGCCGAGAACGATCATCAGGCCTAGAATGACGGCGCGGATCTCGCGGCGATCGGGCGGGTCGCCTGCCGTCGGAGCTGATGGTGGGACAGCATTCGGACGAGCCGTATTCATTGTCCGATCTCCATGAGCGGTTCGATTGCGGCGCGAATGGCGTCCCGCTGCTGCGGCGACAGTTTGGCAAGTTCGGAGGCGAGCCAGTCGGTTCTCCGCCGTTTCAGGTTGCGGATGATTTCCTCACCTTTCTTGGTCGCCACGAGACCATTGCGGCGGCGGTCGCTCGGGTCCGGTTCCGAACGGGCAATGAGGCTGTCCCGCTCCATCGCCTTCACATGGCCTGAAATCGTCGGTCCGCGCAGTCTCTCCAACCGCGCCAGTTCGGCAACGCCGATGCCCGGCTGTTGAATGATGGCGACGAGCAACAAGGCGTGCAGTGGCGACAGCCCGGCCTCGTCGCTCTCGCGCCGCAATTGTCGATGCAGGCGATGGAGGGCAGGACGCAACGCCTCTGCCAGCGCATAGGCTTCCTCGGCCCCGTGATGACGGTCGGCTTTGCTCATCGATAGCCTCGTTCGCACATAGATAGATAGGCTTCCTATCTATCTCCGTATCGCGCGGCTTGTACTTGCGCAAGCGATAATATTGTGAAAGGTTTTCAATCATTGCGCGTTGTTCATCAGTATTACGACTCGATAGGAGGAGAAGAGCTGTGAAACGATTTCTGACAACCGTAACAGTGACTGCCTTGAGCGCCCTGCTTGCGGTTACGTCTTTCGACCCGGCGGCCGCTGCACCGATCCAGCCGCTGATCCAACCGGCAATCCAGCAGACGGACAATCAGCCCGCCGGCCTGACCGAAGTTCAATATCGCCACCACAACAGGCACTATCGCGGTCGGCATCGACCTCATTATCGTCCTCACTACCGTCCGGATCATCGCCCGGGTTATTGGCATGGCCATCGCGGCTATCGCTATTACCGTCCAGGCTACCGGCGGCATGATGGCTGGTGGTATCCGATGGCCGCCTTCACCGCCGGCGCAATCATCGGCGGTGCGGTTGCCCATCCGCCGCGCGGCAGTGCGCATGTTCGCTGGTGTGCAAGCCGCTACAAAACCTATCGTGCGTCGGACAATACCTATCAGCCGACCAACGGTCCGCGCCGTCAGTGCTTCAGCCCGTAATGCGAAAAAGATTGAAATTCCTCTCCGTTTCGCGGAGAGGAATTTCTTTTCAGACCGCCGCGGGAAGGGGTGTCTTCAACCGCTCAACTGTTCGGAGACGTCCCACAGCCGCCGCCAGACCGCCTGATCACGGGCATGGGCGGCAATCTTGGCACGCACCGGCGGACCTTTGAGCTCATAGAAACCGTTCGGGCCATACATGGTGCCGCCTTCCGCGGACGGTGCTGTGGCGGCAAAAAGCGTCGGCAAGGCGCCAGCCGCTGCCGATTGCGATGTAAACGGTCCCAGCAGTTTCGTCAGGAGTTCAAGACTGCCCGGCCTGTCGCGGCCCATGCGGGGGCCGGTGGTTTGCAGGCCGGTGACGGCATAGCCGGGATGGGCGGCAATGCTTTTAAGCTTCCAGCCCTCGGCGCGTGCGATGCGATCGAGCTCCAGGCTGAAGAGCAGCGTTGCGAGCTTCGATTGACAATAGGCGGGCCAGGGACGATAGCGCTTGCGCCACTGCAGATCATCGAAATTGATCCGGCCGCTGCGATGCGCCAGGCTGCTCACCGTGACCACTCGCGGATTTTCGGCCGCAGAAACCTTTGGAAGCAGCCGCATCGTCCAGGCGAAATGGCCGATATAATTGGCGCCCATCTGCATCTCGAAACCATCTTCGGTCTCGTGCCGGTCCGGGATGGCCATGACGCCGGCATTGTTGATGAGCAGGTCGATATGCGGCAGCCTATCGGCGATGCGGGTTGCCGTGCGCGCGACGGAATCGAGGCTGGCAAGATCGAGCGCTTCGAATGTCACGTCTGCGCCCGGTGTTGCTGCACGGATCCTGGCGAGTGCCTCATTGGCCCTGGCCTCGTTGCGCGATGCGATGACGACCTTGGCGCCGGCCCCTGCCAGAGCCTTCGCTGCCTCGTAGCCGATACCGCTGTTGGCGCCGGTGATGACTGCAATACGGCCCGTCTGTGGCGGAATATCTTTCACTGTCCAGTCTGGCATTGCGGAGCTCCTGTGGAGAGATTTTGGCGTTGCCCATTGTATCTGGTGATTTCTACACTAAATGCAAGTTTGCAATAAATGAAAATATGTAAGTGCAAAATATGCGATGATGCTTGCATATCAATGACTTTCGACGGTCTAGCGGCGCTGTATGCCTTCGAATTGCCACGCTGTTCGGCCCTCATCAAATCATGTGACCGAAGATTGGATTTGCGGAATGACGACCAAGACCTCATGCGCTGATTTCGTGCAGTTCTTCCGCTCCTGGGTGAGTAATCCCATGCGGGTTGCGGCGGTGGCGCCCTCGGGCGAGCGGCTGGCAAGATTGATGACGCAGGAGATCGAGCCGTTGGATGGTCCGATCCTTGAGCTCGGCCCAGGCACCGGCGTATTCACGCGGGCGTTGCTTACGCGTGGTATTCCTGAAAGCGCGCTGACGCTCGTCGAATTCGGCGAGGAGTTTGCCGTCCGCTTGCGCGGGCGCTTCCCTGAAGCGCGGGTGGTGCATATGGATGCGGCCAAGCTCGGTCAATGCGGTCTCTTCGATGATACGCCTTTTGGCGCCGTTATCAGCGGCTTGCCATTGCTGTCCATGCCGCCTTCCAAGGTGACGGCCATCGTCGGCGGTGCCTTCGAGACGATGAAGCCGGGAGGGGCTTTCTATCAGTTTACCTACGGCCCGCGCTGTCCGGTGCAAAAACCGATCCTTGAAAGCCTTGGGCTCACCGCAAAGCGCATCGGCGGTACGGTGCGCAACATTCCGCCTGCCGGCGTCTACAGGATATCGCGGCAAAATCCTCTGGAGCTCTCGATCATCGGCTCCAAATATCGTAGCACCGGAGAGAATGCTGGAATCAGCGCTTAGGTGCCGGAAGCCGGCAAGGCCGATTTGGGGCGGCCCTTAGTGAGTGCCGGGGGTTAGCGGATGGCGAAAAAGCCGAATGTCGATAGCGCGGTAAAGGAAGGCCGGCGCGAGCGTAAGCGTCGTCAAACCCGCGAACGCATTGAAGCTGCCGCCCTGCGGCTGTTCCTCGAGCGTGGCTTTGAAGCCACCACCATCGAGGACATCACGGAAGCCGCCGATGTTTCCAAGCGTAGCTTCTTCGATTACTTCCCCAGCAAGGAAGAGGTGGTTGCCGCCTGGCAGGATGGTTTTGCCCGCGAGCTGATCGGCGCGGTTGCCGCACAGCCCGAAGGTACTTCAATCGTCGAGGTCATCGAGACGGCCGTCAATTCTGCTCTTCGTGCGGCCATCGCGGATCCGCAGAGCCTTGCTATCGTCGCCCTGATCCGCAATACGCCGACGCTTCAAGCCCGCGATCAGCTGAAATATGCCAAGCTGGAGAGGAAGCTCGCGGACGCGCTGTTTGCCCGCAGCGGCAGCCAGGAGGAGCGTCTGCGCCTCGGCATGCTTGCGGCGGCGGTCGTGACGATGCTGCGCATCGGCGGTGAGCGCTGGACGCAATCTCCGCAGAATGCTTCGGTGGAGCAGTTCGCTCGCACCATGTTCGATGAGCTTTGGGCAGCGCTTGCCGATCTCGGCGAGCAGGTGCAACGGCGCCCATGACTGCGCCGGGCTAACCCAGGGAAGCCGCCCTGATCGATCGCGACGCATCGTGCATCGCGATGCATTGCATATGCCGCGATGCAGACCCATGTAGTATCGGGTCGCGACTATATCTCTCCCTCGCGAAACCCTCGATTTGCCCTTCAAGTCTCGGCTCCTCCGCAGATGCCGGAAACGCCAGATACATTTCAGATCAGCAAAAGGGACTATAACCATGTCAGAATTCGACGCAGCCAAGTCCGGTCAGTTCAAGATCGGCGGTGACCTTCCCGTACATCGTCTCGGTTTCGGTGCCATGCGTATCACCGGCGCCGGTATATGGGGTGAGCCAGAGAACCATGACGAAGCTGTCCGTACGCTGAGGCGCCTGCCGGAACTCGGCATCAATTTCATCGATACGGCCGATTCCTATGGCCCGGATGTTTCCGAACGTCTGATCAAGGAGGCTCTCCATCCCTACGGTCATGGTCTCGTGGTTGCGACCAAAGGCGGTCTTACCCGAACCGGCCCGAATGTCTGGGTGCCGGTGGGTCGCCCTGAATATCTGATCCAGCAGGCGCACAAGAGCCTGCGCAACCTCGGCGTCGATCGTATCGATCTCTGGCAGCTGCATCGCATCGATTCCAAGGTGCCGGCGGCGGAGCAGTTCGATGCCGTGAAGTCGCTGCTAGATGACGGCATCATCCGCCACGCGGGCTTGAGCGAAGTGACTGTTGCCGACATCGAAGCCGCATCGAAGCATTTCAAGGTCGTCACGGTGCAGAACCGCTACAATCTGGTCGATCGCACCAGCGAAGACGTGCTCGACTATTGCGAAAAGCACGGCATCGGCTTCATCCCGTGGTTCCCGCTGGCCGCCGGCGATCTCGCCAAGGAAGGCTCTCTGCTCGACACCATCGCGAAGAAGCACAATGCCGCTCCGAGCCAGATCGCGCTTGCATGGGTGCTGAAGCGCAGCCCTGTGATGCTGCCGATTCCCGGAACGGGCAAGGTCAAGCATCTCGAGGAAAATACCGCCGCCGTGAACATCGTCCTCTCCGATGAGGAATTCACAGCGTTGGATGCCGAAGGCAAGAAGGCCTTCAAGGCGGCGTGAGCTGAAAATCGTTTGGCCGGCGGGACATGACCCACCGGCCATATCTCGGCGAACGGCGCTTCCCATGCAAAAGTGATGATCACAATCATGTGAATCTTGCGGAATTGGCAAAGAACGACTGCAAAATAGGCGCTGGAAGCCTCGAAATGCCGGCGCTATGCGATATTTTCGGCATCTGCGAAGAAAGCAATGCATTCGCTGCATTGCTGCAATGCGAAAGATGATCTGTTCATGCAGTCGCCAGCGTTATATCTAATCCCTCGAAGGCAGCGCACTCCTCCTCCCAGCGCTCCTTCAATGATTGGCAACACTCCTCCTCCTCCCAGTTGCCAATCCGGATCAAGAGCCCGATGCATCCTCCTCCCGCATCGGGCTCTTTTTTTATCTTATCTTCCTCAGTGATTTTCCGGATCTTTAAAGGCGTTGCGCCTTTGCAATGCCGCCGCGAATTAGCATCGCATCATGTGGTCAAGAACCGCTGGAGTCGCTTGCGCCGCAGGTATCCATGCGTAGAGTGGCGCGACGTTATGGCGGTAAGGAAGGGTTGCATGATGCAGCGCATGGCGGGTTCGGACCGATGGAGAAAGCTGTTTTTCCGAACTGTAGCTGTCGTTGCCACGTTGTCGCTCGCCGCATGCGGCCGCCCCATCGGGGTCATGCAGCCTATCAGTGAAAACGTGCCGGGCACATCCAGGGTCGACCTCCTCGTCGCGACGACACGCCTGCCGGACAAGGACCCGGCCATTCTGTTTTCGGGCGAGCGCGGACCGGGGCTCAAGGTGGATGCCGTTAGCGTCTCCATTCCGCCGGAGGCCAATCGCAAGGTCGGTCAGGTGCAGTGGCCGAGTCGCTTGCCGGGCAATCCTTTGAAGAATTTCGTCACGATCGGCGTCAAGCCACTCGCGACCGAAGCGGATGGGCGTGCCTGGGTGCATGCGGAATTGCCAAAGAACAAGCGGGTGCTGATCTTCGTGCATGGTTTCAACAACCGCTATGAGGATGCCGTCTACCGCTTTGCGCAGATCGTTCACGATTCGCATGCCGACGTCGCGCCGATCGTATTCACCTGGCCGTCGCGCGCCAGCATTTTCGATTATGCCTACGACAAGGAAAGCACGAACTATTCCCGCGACTCCCTAGAAGAGCTGCTGCGTCGCGTTGCGGCCGATCCGGCTGTCGGCGACATCACCCTCATGGCGCATTCGATGGGCAGTTGGCTCGCAGTCGAATCGCTGCGGCAGATGGCGATCCGCAACGGCCGCGTCGCGCCGAAGATCAACAACGTCATCCTCGCTTCGCCTGATCTCGACGTCGATGTCTTCGGCCGGCAGTTCGCTGCACTCGGCAAGGACAAGCCGCACTTCACGCTGTTCGTCTCGCGGGACGACCGCGCTCTTTCGCTGTCGCGGCGCATTTCCGGCAATATCGACCGGCTCGGTCAGATCGATCCCACCGCCGAGCCCTATCGCAGCGAGCTGGAAAAACAGGGGATCACCGTGCTGGATCTCACCAAGCTCAAGACCGGCGACGGCCTCAATCACGGCAAGTTCGCCGAAAGCCCGGAAGTGGTGAAGCTGATCGGCGCACGGTTGATTGCCGGTCAGACGATCACCGATTCCGATGTCGGTATCGGCGATGCCGTGGGCGCGGTCGCCATGGGTGCGGCCCAGACGGTCGGCAGTGTCGCGGGTGCTGCCGTCAGCGCTCCGATTGCCATTTTCGATCCTCGGACACGCGCGAATTATGGCGAGCAATGGCGTCGCGTCGGTGCATCGGCGAACAATACCGTCGGCTCGCTGGGCGATAGCGTCGAGGCAACCGGCAACAATGTCGGCGACGCATTGAAGCAATAGCGCTTTCACAGCAAATTTCTGGGCGGAGGCGGTTCAGCGCTGCCGCAAAATACCATAGCCACGCTGCTTGATCTGATATATCAGAGATTTGCGCATGGCGCCGGCTCGCTTTACCCGCCAGAATATCCCCATTGGCGGCGGCATGACGCAACACGTCTGATGGGAGCCTGTGAAATGAGATGGAAGCGCACGATCCAGCTGCTGGATGTCCACTGCGAAGGTGAAATCGGCAAGGTTGCCATTGGCGGCGTCCCGAAGATCCCCGGCAACAGCATTGCCGAGCAGCTTCATTGGCTGAATACCGATCCGAAGGGTCAGGAGCTGCGCCGTTTCCTCGTGCTGGAGCCGCGCGGTGCGCCGATCGGCTCCGTCAATCTGCTGCTGCCGGCAAAGCATCCTGAGGCCGATGCCGGCTTCATCATCCTGCAGCCCGATCAGGCGCATGCAAGCTCCGGCTCGAACTCCATCTGCGTGACCACGGCGCTGCTCGAATCCGGCATTGTCGAGATGAAGGAGCCGGAAACCGTCGTCACGCTCGATACCGCCGCTGGCCTCGTCCGCGCCACCGCGACCTGCCGCGACGGCCGCTGCGAAAAGGTGCAGCTCACCATGGTGCCGTCCTTCGTGCATGAGTTGGACGTGGAGCTCGACACGCCGCAATGGGGCAAGATCAAGCTCGACCTCTGCTATGGCGGGATTTTCTATGCTCTCGTCGATGTCGGTCAGATCGGCTTGAAGATCGAAAAGGCAAATGCGGCCGCCCTCGTGCAGGCCGGCATGAGCCTCAAGGAAGCGATCAACCGGGCGATGACCGTAGTTCATCCGGAAATTCCGGCGATCTCGGGCGTTGCCTATGTGATGTTCCGCGATATCGATGCCGATGGCGCCATCCGCACCTGCACGACCATGTGGCCCGGCCGCGCCGACCGTTCGCCCTGCGGCACCGGCAATTCCGCCAATCTGGCGACGCTGCACGCCCGCGGCAAGGCCAAGGTCGGCGATGTCTTCAAGTCCCGCTCGATCATCGGGTCGGAGTTCGAAGTGGGATTGCAGGCGGAGACCGAAGTGGCCGGCAAGCCGGCCATCATCCCGACGATCACCGGGCGCGGCTTCACTTTCGGCCTCAGCCAGGTGGCGCTCGATCCGTTCGACCCGATGGCGGGAGGCTTTGCCATGACGGATGTCTGGGGACCTTCTGCGGGCGATATTTGAGGGTAGAGTATCGGCAGCCATTGCCTGCCTTTTCAACAGCTTAGCCCCTCACCCTAGAGCGGTTCAGATTTT
>UCII01000024.1 GCA_900472485.1 Hyphomicrobiales bacterium | reverse complement strand
CCGATTAAAAGCGCGCCAAAACGGCACAATGAGCCAATCTGCGAGCCAAAACCCCCCTTCCCGTCCCGCCCGTCTGCGCCGCTCGGTCTTGAGCGTTCCCGCTATCAACCGACGCGCGCTGGACAAGCTTTCGAGCCTCGGTTGCGACGCCGTCATCTTCGATCTCGAGGATTCGGTTTCGCCGGAGAAGAAGGCCGAGGCGCGGGAGAATTTGCGGGCCTTCTTTTCGGCTTTGCCGCTGCCGGACAAGGAGCGGATCATCCGCATCAATGCGCTTTCCTCTCATTTCGGTGCCGATGATCTGGCGCTGGTTGCGGAACTGGAGCCGGATGCGGTCTTGCTGCCGAAGGTGGACGAGCCTCAGGACGTGACTGCTGTCAGTGACCGGCTTGCGGAAGCCGACGCGCCGGAGGATTTGCGTATCTGGGCCATGATCGAGACGCCGCGCGGCATCCTGAATGCGGCCGCGATCGCCGAGGCCGGGCGCACCGCCGGCAGCCGGCTCGATTGTTTTGTCGTCGGTCTCAACGACCTCAGGAAGGAAACGGGCGTTCTGCCGCAGCCCGGTCGCCCCTATCTCGTGCCCTGGCTGATGCAGGTTATATTGGCTGTCAGCGCCTATGGGCTCGAGGCGATCGACAGCGTCTTCAACGATTTCAAGGATGCCGAAGAATTCGCGGCAGAATGCGGCCAGGGTGTCGCCATGGGCTTTGCCGGCAAGATGCTGATCCATCCGAGCCAGATCAAAGCCGCCAACCGGCATTTCGGCCCGGCTGAGGCTGCGATCGCCGAGGCCGAAGCCATCATTGCCGCTTTCGCAGAGCCAGGCGCCAACGCGCTGAATGTTGTGAACCTTGGCGGGCGGATGGTGGAGCGGCTGCACCTTGTCCAGGCGGAGAGACTCATTCATAAAGCTCGTCTGATCGAGCAGCGCTCTTCGGGTGCTGCGGCGGCGCCTCGCACCGAGGCCTGACTGTCGAATTGCCCGGCCAAACACGAAAGATGCTTTGATGAAACTCTACCGCTTCCTCACCGGCCCCGATGACGCTTCCTTCTGCCACAAGGTGAGCGCAGCGCTGAACAAGGGCTGGGAGCTATACGGCTCGCCGACCTATGGCTTCAATTCTACGAGCGGTCGGATGGAGTGCGGCCAGGCTGTGGTCAAGGAGGTCGCCGGTAAGGATTACGATCCGGAGATGAAGCTTTCGGAGCAGTGATGCGGAAGAAAAGCAGAACAAGCCGTCATGACCCTCGTCCACAACGAACGCACCAAATTATTGGCCAATGCACTTGATCGGGCGTCTACCGCTTGCATTGCTGCGGGCCTGATTGCCCCCGTGGTTTCAGCGGTGAACGGTGCCGCTGCTTTGCAAGTCTCGTGGATTGCCATTCTTTCCAGCATCATTTGGCTTTTTGCTGCTTTTACATTACATATGGCAGCAAGGCACGTTTTGGGGAGGCTGAAACTATGAATAGCGCAGCCATCTTCTTTTTCTTTATCTTACCCTTTGTCATCGCGGCGCTGGGATGGATAATCGTGTTCGTCAACGATTGGAATGATCGGCGCCAGCAAAGGCTTCATCCAGGCGAATAAATCGTCGGATTTTCCTTCTTTCCAGCCAGCAATTTTCGCATGTGAAATGCTTCAGCGATCCGTCGCTTCTTCCGCGCTCGCTTCGATGCGCTCCATGTCCTCGTCGCTCAGGCCGAAATGGTGGCCGATCTCGTGGATCAGGACATGGGTGATGATGTCGCCGAGGGTTTCCTCGTTCTCGGCCCAGTAATCGATGATCGGCCGGCGATAGAGGCGAATCTTGTTGGGCATGTCGCCGGTCTGGGCGGTAAAGCGCTCCGAGATGCCGCGGCCTTCGAAGAGGCCGAGCAGGTCGAAGGGCGTTTCCAGCGCCATGTCCTCGAATACCTCATCATCCGGGAAATCTTCGATGAGGATGACGAGATCACCGGTGAGCGAACGGAATTCGTCCGGCAGGTGGCTGTAGGCCTCCATTGCCAGGGATTCGAATGTGCTGATGGAGGGCGAATGGCGATCCCGCCAATCTTCGCTCTGGTCGACGCGAGCCATGAATATTCCTTCCTTGGCTGGTCATATAGAGACTTTGCGCTGCTTTTACGAGAGCAGATTGAGGCAGAGGAATATTTTCTCATTAAATGGTGTTGACTCTTTCTCCAAGCTCTGGAATCCATAAGAACATAACAGGAACATTATCGATCTGGAGTGAACGTCATGGCCGAGGCTGCCGTGGCGCGGGAAACGCTTTTTGCCCTGCGTGAAACCATTGCCCGACTGGAAGGCAGGCCGATCCCGGCCCTGACAGCTGCGGCGCATGAGACGCTGGCAGACAAGCCGGCGAAAGAGGCGGCGGGTATTGCGAAGTCCCTGCCCGCCTCGCCTATGCTTGAACAGTCGCTCCTTCCGATCGGCGTCGACGATCTCGATGCGGCGCTGCAAGGCGGCCTGCCGCTCGATGCGCTGACCGAAATCCGCTCCCTCGGCCTGCGCGATGCCGGGGCGGCGAGCGGTTTTGCCCTTGCGCTTGCCGCGCGGCTGCATGCGCGAGCGTCGGACACGGTCGCGGCCAAGTCTCCGGTTCTGTGGATCGGCGATACGGTTGCGACGATGGAGGCTGGCCTGCCCTATGCCATCGGCATCAGCGATTTCGGGTTGGAGCCTCAGGCTTTCTTGCAGGCGTCGCCGCGCAAGCTGGATGATGCGCTCTGGGTGGCGGAGGCGGCGCTTGGCAGTGCTGCCTTTGCCGTCGTCATTCTCGAAGTACGCGGCAATCCCGCCCGTTTCGGCCTGACCGAAAGCCGGCGGTTGGCGCTGAGGGCCAAGGCGGCGGGGCGGCCTTTGTTTCTATTGCGACAGGGAGGCGAGGAGGAAGCAAGCAGCGCCCTCTTCCGCTTTTCCGTCGAACCCGCGCCGGCGCAGGCGCGGCCCCTGCCGGACGGATCGGTGCTTGGCGGCAGCATCGGTCACCCGGCCTTTCGTCTGACCTTGGAAAAGAGCCGAAACCCGGCCCCCCTTTCCATAACCCTGGAGTGGAATGCCCATGACCGCCGCTTTGCCTCTGTCTCCGATGTTCAGCACCCTGCCTTTCCCGGCGAATACGCAGCGCATTCTGGCGCTGACCTTCCCGCATCTGCCGACCGACCGCATCGCGCGCAAGCGCTGGGGTCTGTCCTGGCGTTCGACAGGCAGGCTTGAAGCGCCGCCGCTCGCCTGTGCCGGCAAGCTGAACAATGCCATGCGGCTGACCGCCATCAACGAGCGCGCCGAAATGATCGGCCTGAAACAGGGTCAGGGCGTGGCCGAGGCGAAGGCGATCTGTCCCGATCTCGATGTCGTCGAGGAGGATCTGGCCGCGGATCGCAAGCTTCTGGAAGCGATCGCCGATTGGTGCGACCGTTATACGCCGCTGGTGGCGATCGACGGCAAGGATGGCCTTTTTCTCGATATTACCGGCTGCGCCCATCTCTTCGGTGGCGAAGAGGCGCTGCTCGAGGACATCTTGATCCGGATTTCCCGGCTGGGGCTCGATGTGCGTGGCGCCATTTCCTCAGCGCCCGGCCTCTCATGGGCCGTTGCCCGCTTTGATGGCAGCCGTATCGTTCCTCCGGAGGCGATGGAAGAAGCTCTGGCGCCGCTGCCCGTCGCCTCCTTAAGGCTTGGCGACGAGACTGTTGCGGCCTTGCAGAAGATGGGCCTGAAGCAGGTGGGCGATCTTCTAGCCGCGCCGCGGGCGCCGCTTGCCCGCCGGTTCGGCGCGCAGCTGCTGTTACGGCTCGACCAGGCCGTCGGCCTCGTCGAAGAGCCGATTTCGCCGCGCCGGCCGGTCGCGCAATTGTCGGCCGAGCGTCGGCTGGCCGAACCGGTGCAGGCGGAAGACGATATCCTTAAGCTCGCCCGCCAGCTTGCCGAAAGCCTGAAGCCTGGGCTGGAAGCCCGCGGCATCGGTGGCCGTTCCTTCGAGCTCCTGCTCTTCCGGGTGGATGGTGCGGTTTTCCATATCGCGGCCGGTGCGTCGCAGCCGTTGCGGGAACCGAGCCGGATCGCCAGCCTGTTCACGGAGCGCTTCGGCGCCATTCATGACGATCTCGATGTCGGCTATGGTTTCGAAATCGTCCGCCTCAATGTGCTTCAGCATGCGCCTTTCGATGCAATCCAGGGCGATTTCGTCGGAGAAGACCGCCAGGAAGGTTCGCTTGCCGCCTTTGTCGATCGCGTGGCCGCGCGGCTGGGGCCGGATTGCCTGCAGGGTTTTGAGCTGCGGCAGAGCCATATCCCCGAGCGGGCCGTGCGGCCGATGCCGGCCATGGGGCTTCTCGCTTCCCGGCGCCGGACAGGTCAGGAAGATGCCGGGTCTGGCTTTTTCCGTGGCGAACGGCCGTTGCGGCTGTTTCGCATGCCGGAGCTGGTCGAAACCATTGCCGCCGAAGTGCCTGATGGCCCTCCCCGGCAATTCCGCTGGCGGCGGGTCATGCATCGGGTCAGCCGGGCCGAAGGGCCGGAGCGGCTTTCGGCGGAATGGTGGCTCGAAGAAAGGGAAAAGGAAGAGCCTGCCCGCGATTATTTCCAGGTTGAGGATGAGGAGGGCCATCGTTTCTGGCTGTTCCGCAAGGGGCTCTATGGCCGAGGCGGCACGACGCCGGACTGGTACATGCATGGGGTCTTCGCATGAACGCGCGCCCGAGCTTCCACGAACCCGTACCCTTCTTCGAAATCGGGGTGAGAACGAATTTCTCCTTTCTCGAGGGAGCCTCGCATCCGGAGGAAATGGTGGCACAGGCCGCCCTCCTGAAGCTCTCCGGATTTGGGATTGCCGATCGCAATTCGGTTGCCGGTGTGGTCAAGGCGCATGCATATACCAAGCTTCTCCGGGAGAAATACAAAGAGGGTATTAAGAAAAATCTAGAGTTGCGTTTCAAGGGTGAGCCGGTAGAGCTTCTTTTGGAGCCGGTTCCTTTCCAGCCGGGCGCGCGCCTGGTGTTTTCGGACGGCACGCCTGACATTCTTGCCTATCCAGAAAACCGAAAAGGTTGGGCGCATCTCTGCCGGCTGCTAAGTGCCGGCAATCTCAGAGCCGAGAAGGGTTCCTGCCAGCTCGAAGAGGCCGATCTGGCGGAATGGGGCGACGAGATGATGCTGGCGCTTATTCCCGATGCGACAAGTGTCGAGACGCAGGAGGGGCAGGAAAAGCTGGAGCAATGCCTGAAGCGGCTATGGATGCGCTTCGGCCGGAAGTTTCACATGGTTCTGTCGCCGGCCTATGACGGGCGGGATCGGATGGTCTTCGCCACGCTCTCCATCATCGCACAGCGCAATGGCGTGCGGCTGATTGTCAGCAACCAGCCACTCTATCATGCGACCGAGCGCAAGCCGCTTGCCGATATCGTGGTTTCGATCCGCGAGCATGTGCCGATCGCCGAGGCCGGCTTCAGGCTGGCGGCCAATGCCGAACGCTATATGAAAGACGCTGCCGAGATAGCGCGCCTCTTCAGGGACTATCCGAAGGCTATCGCCAATACGCAGAAGTTTTTTAGCCGGCTGTCTTTCTCATTGGATGAGCTGAAGCATAACTATCCCGACGAAAGCACCAAGGGCGAAACTGTTGCGAAGACGCTGAAGCGTCTGACTTGGGAGGGCGCCAGATGGCGGTTTCCTGAAGGGATTCCCCCAAAGATCTCGATGCAGATCGAGCATGAACTCAAGCTCATCCGGGAGCGGCAATATGAGCCTTATTTCCTGACGGTGCATCGCATCATGGAGTTTGCCCGCAGTGCGAATATCCTATGCCAGGGACGCGGATCGGCGGCCAATTCGACGGTCTGCTATTGCCTCCGGATTACCGAGGTCAATCCGGAAATAACAAGCCTGCTTTTCGAGCGCTTCATCTCGACGGAACGCGAGGAGCCACCTGATATCGATGTCGATTTCGAGCACGAGAAGCGGGAGGAGGTCATCCAGTTCATCTACAGGCATTACAAAAAGGAGCATGCCGGGCTGACGGCGGCGGTCACCAGTTATCGGGCGCGCTCGGCCGGCCGCGAAGTGGCGAAAGCCTTCGGTCTGTCGGAGGATGTGCAGTCGGCTCTTGCGAGCGGCGTCTGGGGCTGGTCGACGGAGGAGCTGTCCGAACGCGAGGCGAAGATTGCCGGCCTCGATCTCAAGGATAAGACGACACGGAACGTCCTTTCCTATGCCTCTACGCTGATGGGGTTTCCGCGGCACCTGACCCAGCATGTCGGCGGCTTCGTCATCACCCGGGATCGGCTGGATGAAGTCGTGCCGATCATGCATACGGCGATGGATGATCGCTACATGATCGAGTGGAACAAGGATGATCTCGACAATCTCAACATCTTGAAGATCGACGTGCTTGCACTCGGCATGCTGACCTGTCTTGCCAAGGCTTTCGACCTGCTGTTGCTGCATTACGACGTGAAGAAGGCGCTCGCCGATCTTGGGAGCAAGGAATATCCTGATGGCGTGCCGGTTTATGATATGATCTGCCGCGCCGATACGATCGGCGTCTTTCAGATCGAAAGCCGGGCGCAGATGAGCATGCTGCCGCGTCTCCGTCCTCGCAGATTCTATGATCTGGTCATCGAGGTGGCGATTGTCCGACCCGGTCCCATCCAGGGCAATATGGTGCATCCTTACCTCAAGCGGCGGGATGACGTTCTTCATAATCGGCCGATTGATTACCATCGTCCGGAATTGAAGGCGGTCTTGGAAAGAACGCTAGGAGTGCCTCTATTTCAGGAACAGGCGATGCAGATCGCCATCACTGCGGCTGGATTTTCGCCCGCCAAGGCCGATCGGCTGCGCCGATCCATGGCGACGTTCAAGCGAACGGGGAAGGTGGACGAATTCAAGCAGGATATGGTCTCGGGCATGACCGCAAACGGTTACCCTCAGGACTTTGCCGAACGCTGTTTCAGCCAGATCGAAGGATTCGGCGAATATGGTTTTCCCGAAAGTCATGCGGCCTCCTTCGCCCTGCTCGTCTACGCCTCCTCCTGGCTCAAGGCCTATTATCCCGATGTCTTCTGTGCGGCGATCCTCAATTCGCAGCCGATGGGCTTCTATGCGCCGGCGCAGCTGGTGCGCGATGCGCGCGAGCACGGCGTCGAGGTGCGGCCGGTGGATATCAATCGTTCCAGCTGGGATTGCCTGCTGGAGAAGGCGTTTTTCGATCGGGGGGCGGTCGAGCCGCGCCATGCGACGATGCGCGATGATATCAAGACGCAATGTGCCGTCCGCCTCGGCTTCCGGCAGGTCAAGGGCCTCTCCGAGGAGGAGATGAAGCAGCTGGTGAAGCGCCGGGGCGATGGCTATCGGTCCGTGCGCGATCTCTGGCTGCGCTCCGGTCTTGCCAAGGCGCAGATCGAGCGCCTGGCGGATGCGGATGCGTTCGGCTCCATCGGCTTGAGCCGACGGGAGGCGCTATGGGCTGTGCGGGCGCTCGATGCCGGAAGTGCCGCCGAAAAGCTTCCTCTCTTCGATCTCGACGACCATGCGGAGCTGCAGGTCGAGCCGGCGGTTGCGCTGCCGGACATGCTGCCCGGCGAGCAGGTCATCGAGGATTACCGCTATCTGTCGCTATCTTTGAAGGCGCATCCGGTTTCCTTCCTGCGCGCCGATTTCGCCCGGCAAGGGATCGTGCAAAGCCGGGATCTGCCAAAGGTGGCGAATGGGCGGATGGTGACGATCGCCGGCTTGGTGCTGGTGCGCCAGCGGCCTGGTTCGGCCAAGGGGGTGATCTTTATGACGCTGGAGGATGAGACCGGTGTCGCCAATGCGATCGTCTGGCCGAAGAAGTTCGAGAAATACCGCGCCATCGTCATGGGGGCGCGACTGGTGAAGATTCGTGGCCGGCTGCAGAGCGAGAGCGGCGTCATCCATGTGGTGGTCGATCATATCGAGGACATGACGCCGGCGCTTGGCATTCTTCAGCGCGAGGCACGGCGTTTCGGCGTCAGCGAACGAGCGGATGAGGCGCTGCGGCCGACCATGGATCACAGGCAGAAGACCTCAGCCTTGCCGCCAGGCGCATCCGGTGCGGGCGCAGCGAAAGAAGGCCGCAGCCATGGTGCCGAAACAGCCAGAGTCATGCCGCGAGGCCGCAATTTTCATTGAGGTTGCAAGCTTCGTATCGAGCAAAAGCCTCGGAACTCGGCCTCCGGACGAGATTCGAATCGTTTCTTTCTTGACAAAGAGCGTCTTCTTTAGCAGATAACAAGACAGCGGATGTCATGTTTGACGGGCTGAGCGAAGAATGCTGGTTTGCAGTTGTAATTACATCACCGACAAAGAAATCCGGGACGTTATCAACGAGTTCCTTGATCAGGACTGTTGGCAGCTCATCGTTCCCGCCAAGGTTTATCATGCGATGGAAAAGCGCGGTCGTTGCTGCGGCTGCTTCCCGAATGTCGTTGATATCATTATACAGACAACCCAAGATTATCATGCCCGCCGCCACTCGACGGAAGCGGAAATATTTGATTTCATGTCCCGCCTGAAAAAATTCCATGAAGACAACAGGAGAGCGGACATTGAAAGGCGACAAAAAAGTCATCGAGCGGCTTAACGAGGCGCTGTTCCTCGAGCTTGGCGCAGTCAACCAATATTGGGTTCACTACAGACTCCTCGAAGACTGGGGCTACACCAAGCTCGCCAAGAAGGAGCGCGCAGAATCCATCGAGGAAATGCAGCACGCCGATCGCCTCGTTGCCCGCATCATCTTCCTCGAAGGTCATCCCAACCTGCAGACGCTCGCGCCGCTGCGCATCGGGCAGAACGTCAAGGAAGTGCTGGAAGCCGATCTCGCCGGCGAATACGACGCCCGCACGGCCTACAAGAAATCCCGCGATATCTGTCACGATGCCGGCGACTATGTTTCCATGAAGCTGTTCGAAGAGCTTCTTGCGGACGAGGAAGGCCATATCGATTTCCTCGAAACCCAGCTCGAACTGCTCGGGAAGATCGGCGAAGCCAAATACGGTCAGCTGAATGCCGACTCGGCTGATTCCGCGGAATAATCGACATCTTGCAGAACCGGCCGCGAAAGCGGCCGGTTCTCCCCCATTCAGTCCTCGGCCTTCAGGCCGGCCAGATGGCTGAATTCCGAAACGACCTGCTCGTAGACCGATCGCTTGAAGGGAACGATCAGATCGGGAAGCGCTGCCATGGGCTTCCACTCCCAAGCGTTGAATTCCGGCTCGTGACCGCCCGGCGGCGGATTGATGGCGATTTCACCCTCATCGCCGTCGAAGCGGAAGGCGAACCAGCGCTGCGTCTGGCCGCGGTATTTTCCCCTGAGCCCGATGCCGATCAGTTGCGGCGGCAGATCGTAATTGATCCAGTCCGAGGCTTCCGCCAGCAGGGTCACGGTTTTCATGCCCGTTTCCTCGTAAAGCTCGCGATAGGCTGCCTTCAGCGGATCTTCACCCTCGTCGATACCGCCCTGCGGCATCTGCCAGAGCTGCGGCGAGCCGTCATATTCGGAATTGCCATCCGGAATGCGACGCCCGGCCCAAACCAGGCCTTCCCGATTCAGGACCATGATGCCGACACAGGGGCGGTAGGGCAGGTCTTCGGCTCTTACGGGCGCGTGGGGCGTGCTCATTTCTCTCTCCAGCGATCAGGCCCGGGAACAGGCCAAGGGGGTCAGGGATGTTTCGGGTCGTCGGCAAGCGCCGAGACGGCGACGATTTCAATGCCGCGCATGGCGGCCTCCTCGCTCCATTTGCCGATGGCATCGACACTCTCGTCGAAGGCGGAGGCCACCCCGATCGCGGAGCCGTTGCGGCGGGCAATGCGCTCGAGCTCGTCGAGTCTCCTGAGGATGGCGTCCTGCTGCAGTTCTCCGTCGAGCTGCACGTCGGCAAAAGCATGCGGCACTTCCAGCGTGTTGGCGAGCGTTCCGGATTTGGATTGTGCCGAAGAGCCGTCATCCAGGAACAGCAGGCCGCGCTTGCCGATGTCGCGCAGCACGGGTTCCATGGCGCCGGGATTGGCGAGGAAACGACCGCCGAGATAGTTCATGACACCGGTATAATTGGTGATCTTGCCCATCGCCTTGTGCAGGTTGTCGAGGTTCTTTGCCGCCGAAAGAGAGGTCAGCAGAGTATCCGGGCCGGGATTGTTGCTGGGATAGTCGAAGGGCTCGAACGGCACCTGGATGAGGATCTCATGGCCGCCGCGCCTTGCTTCCTGCATCCAGCGCTGCAGGCTGTTGCCGCTGACGGCAAAGGCGAGCGTGATGTCCTCCGGCAGCTTCTCGATGGCGCGCTGCGTGCCGGTCTGGCTCAGCCCAAGGCCGCTGACGACGATAGCGACACGGGTGCCGCGCGCGCCGGACCAGGGCCGCGCATATTGATCCATCGGCCGCAAGCCGCTTGGCCCGATAATCGGCAGTTTGCCAAAGGGCGAATCCTCCAGCAGGCTGTCATTCGGCGTTGCCGCCATGCGTGGGTCCTGGCCCACCTGATTGGCATTGATCAGGATCGGGCCGCTGCCATCACGGTTGTTTGGGCTGAACATGGTGACGACCGAACCATCGCCGGTCACGATGCGTGTGGTATTGGCGCCGGACTGCGGATCGACCTGGGTTAGCCCGGTCTGGCCGGCCGCAGCCGCCTTGGTTTCGGCCGGAGGAGCCGGATCTTCCTTCTTTGCCGTCTCTATCGGCTGGGTTTTTTGCAGGGGATCGCGCATCAGCGCGGAATAGAGCGAAAAGCCTGCGATCGCGATCAGGCAGAAGCCACCCAGAATGCGTCCAAAGGGGATGGACCGCCGCTGGCGGCCGGGGCCGCGATTTTGTCCCAACGGTGCATGCAAGTCCGTTCCCAAGCTTCAATCCACCCCAAGCGGAAAACTCTATTGGCCTCGAGCATATCGCTCAAGGCGAAGCGGAAAAATGCCCGCGGCACTCAAAGCGTTAAAACATGAACAAAACTGTTCCGAACGACGTCGGATTCTCAGGCTGATCGAGGAAGAGCGGAACGATATGCCTATCCCGCTCCCTCATCATGAAAGCGCCGGGTCTGTTTCCAGCCCGGCGCCAATCCTTACTTGGAGGAAACCGCCTTTTCGGGGTTCGGCGGGAAGGCCGGATCGGTCTTGGCGCCACGCAGCAGGTCGAGCGCGTAGTTGAGCTGGATATCGTCCTTCGGGTCCGGCGGCACGTAGGCCGACGAGCCGGAGCCCTTGTCGGTCTCGCTCTGGCCCTTTATGTGGCCCGGTAGGCTGGATTCGCCTTCCGCCGTCAGCTTGCCCTTCAGATCATCCGGCAGCGGCTGGTCGACTTTGATGTCAGGCGTGATGCCGGTACCCTGGATCGAGCGGCCCGACGGCGTGTAATAGAGCGCCGTCGTCAGGCGCAGAGCGCCGTTGCCGTCGCCCAGGGGAATGATCGTCTGGACAGAGCCCTTGCCGAAGGACTGCGTGCCGAGAACGGTGGCGCGGCGCAGATCCTGCAAGGCGCCTGCGACGATCTCCGAGGCGGAGGCCGAACCGCCGTTGGTGAGCACGATGATCGGCTTACCGTCGGTCAGATCGCCGGGAGTGGCGTTGAAGCGGCGGGTTTCGTCCGGATTGCGGCCGCGCGTGGAAACGATCTCGCCACGCTCGAGCACGTCGTCGGCAACGTTGATCGCTTGGTCGAGCAGGCCGCCCGGGTTGAGGCGCAGGTCGAGGACATAGCCCTTCAGCTTGTCGGCCGGAATATCCTTCTTGATCTTGGCGATCGCGGCTTCAAGATCCGGCGTCGTCTTTTCCGTAAAGGAGATGATGCGGATATAGCCGACATCGCCGCCTTCCTCGCGCGACTTGACGGCGGCAACGGCGATGACGTCGCGAACAACGGTGAGCTCGATCGGCTTGTCGACGCCCTTGCGCATCAGGGTGAGCTTGATCGGCGTCTTGACCGGGCCGCGCATCTTTTCGACGGCGTCTTCCAGCTTCAGCCCGCGGACGGACTGACCGTCAATGGCTGTGATATAATCGCCGGCAAGGACGCCGGCCTTGGCAGCGGGCGTATCGTCGATCGGGGTGATGACCTTGACGAGGTCGTTGTCCATCGTCACTTCGATGCCGAGACCGCCGAATTCACCCTTGGTCTGGGTGCGCATGTCTTCCGCATCCTTGGCGTTCATGTAGCTCGAATGCGGGTCCAGCGAAGACAGCATGCCGTTGATGGCGGCTTCGACGAGCTTGTCTTCCTGGGGAGGGGTCACATACTGCGCGCGGACGCGCTCAAAGACGTCGCCGAAAATCGACAACTCCTTGTAGGTGGAAGTGCCAGCAGCTTCCGCCGGCGCTACCGCCGAGTAGATAACGCCCATCGCGGTCGCACCCATCAATGCGCCAACGAGAACAAGAGAAGCCCTACGTATCATTGCGTGCCTTTCCAGTGTCTTTGGAGGTCCACCAGGGCCGAGAATCGACTGGTTTTCCATCTTTTCGGAATTCAATGTAAAGCGTTGGCCGATCTGTTTCCAGCGCCAATGCGGTCGCGCTTGCGACTCTTTTCTGGCCCATTGTGGCAAGCGGTTCGCCAGCGAAGACGAATCTGCCAGGGCGCGTCTTGATCGCGTCCATGCCCGACAGCACCATATGATAGCCGTCGCCCGTATCCAAGATGATCATCTGTCCGTAGCTGCGAAACGCGCCGGCATAGACGACCGTGCCGTCGGCGGGAGCCGTGACCAGTGCTTCAGGGCCGGTCGCGACGGTCAGTCCCATCGCTGTGTGGCCGGTGCCATCGTCGTCGCCGAACTGGCGGAGAATATCGCCCGCCACGGGCAGCTCCAACTTTTTCTTCAGGTCTGAAAAGGGATATGCGGGCGTAATGCGGTTTTTATCGGGCACACCGTTCTCGGCAAGGGCTTTCGCCTGCTCGCGCTGCTGTTCGCTCATCTGCGCTCGGCGCGCCTCTTCCGCGCGGGCAGCAGCGGCGGCGTCGCGCACCGAGCCGATCTGGCTTTCCAGCGAGGCGACGAGACCTTCCAGGCTGGTTGCCTGGCCCGCCAGCTCTTCCGCGCGCTTGCGCTCCGCCTCGAGCTGGGCGGCATTCTCCTTGCTGTGCTTGTCGTTTTCGGCAATCAGCAGATCCATGCGCCGCTCCTCCTCCAGACTGTTGGTCATGGTGGCGGTGAAGCTCGCTTTTTCGGCGGCGGCATCGGCCTGCAACTTGCTGAGATCGGTCAGATCGGCGATGAGCTTGTCCGTCTCCTTACGCATTCCGGGCACGACGGCGCCGAGAAGAATGGCGCTGCGCACAGAGGCGAGCGCATCGTCCGGCGTTACCAGCAATGCCGGCGGGGGGTTGCGGCCCATGCGCTCGAGAGCGCCCAGCACTTCGGCCAGCAGGGCGCGGCGATCATGCAGAGAAGCGCGGATCTTGCCTTCCTTGACGGCAAGGTTCGTTAGCGTCTTCTCGCTTTGCTGGATCTTGCGATCCAAGTCCTTGCGGCGGGTGGCACTGTCGATCAGTGCCTGGCGTAGGCTGGCGGTGCTCTTGTCGAGCGAGGCGATGCTGTCTTCCAGCTCCTTCGTCTTGCCGGAGGAAAGACTGATCGTCTTGGAAAGTGCATCGAGCTGCGTGCGGGTTTCGTCGCGTTTGCGTGCAAGGTCTGCCGCCGGATCAGGCGCCTCCTGTGCGGACGGCGGGATCGAAGCCGTCATCGAAGTACGATCATCGGGTGCCTGCGGCGCGATGGCATCGGCTTCCTGGGCGACGGCGACGTCCTCCCGAGAGAAAGGGCCTGCCATATAGACGCCCATGCCGAGCGTTGCCGCCAAAGCTGGCAGCACGATACGCGAAAGCATGGGCGGGGCTTTTCTCATCCAGTCGGTTCGGCCTGGTCCTTCGGATCACGCGAAAATAAGCTGATTTGCCGCGATCATCTAGGGCATTTCTGCTTTTCTTCGAATCGCGAAAACGCTCTATGTTCTTGTTTCTCTACGCATTCCGGACGGAAAACCGCTGCGCACTTTTCCTGGAAATGCTCCAGGAAGCATCGTCATTTTCAGGGCGGGAATCAAAACACGCCTGTGTGAGCGTTTCGTTAACGCAAAAACGGCGAAAGCCAAACTGTTTTCAAAACAGGTGGAGCAATCACACCCGGTGGTAGGGGTGCCCGGAGAGGATGGTCACGGCGCGGTAGAGCTGTTCGGCAATCAGGATGCGCACGAGCTGGTGCGGCCAGGTCAGCTTGCCCAGGCAAATGGTCATGTCGGCCTTGTCGTAGAGGGCAGGGTCGAGGCCATCGGCGCCGCCGATCGCGATCGTCAGGTCGCGCTTGCCCTGATCGCGGTATGCTCCGAGCATGGCAGCGAAGGCCTCGCTGTCGAGCGCCTTGCCGCGTTCGTCGAGAAGGATGAGGACACCGCCTTCGGGATGCGCCTTCTGCAGCAGGCCCGCCTCTTCGCGCTTGCGGGTCTCGCTATTGGAGGCGCGGCTTTCGCCAACCTCGGTCATGCGTGCCATTTCCAGGCCGATGGCCGGCCCGGCCTTGGCGAAACGGTCGAGATAACGAGCCGCAAGATCCTTTTCAGGGCCGGCTTTCAGCCGTCCCACCGCAAAAAGACCTATCCGCATTCCCGCTCCCACGCATATCCGCCGTCATGGCGGCACAAAACCAAACTCTTACCGGAGGCTTCATCTCCGGCGATCAAAAAGCTGCGCAGTAAACCTGCACACAGAGGAGCCGGGAAGGCGCCTTTGGATTATTCCGCATTTTGGACGGAAAACCGCCTGCGCGCTTTCCCGAAAATGCGGTCGCTCCGCTAGTGCAACGTGCCTTCGTCGAGATCGGGTGCTGCCCACATCTTTTCGATGTTGTAGAACTCACGGATCTCGGGTCTGAAGACATGAACGATGATGTCGCCGGTGTCGATCAACACCCAGTCGCCGCCATCGAGACCCTCGACGCGGGCATTGCCGAAGCCCTCGTCCTTGAGATCGGTCATGAGATGGTCGGCAATCGCCAGGACATGGCGGTTCGATCGGCCGGAGACGACGACCATGTAGTCTCCAAGCGCAGACTTGCCAGCAATGTCGATGGTGACGATATTTTCGGCCTTGGAATCCTCGAGGCTTGCGAGGACGGCTTGCAGGGCGCGGGCAGCGGCATCGGCGCCACGTTCCGAGCTCTTCGGGATAACGACAGGCGTTCTTCCCTTGGCGTGTACTGTTGTCAGTGCTCTTCCTTCCTTGAGTAACAGAACATGCACGTGAGTGATCTGAGTCGATCACGTTATAAAGATAGGCATCAAAGCATTAAGGTTTCAAGACGCAGTTGGCCATCTTGAGGCGTTGAAGACAAGGATTTGTGTCCGAATAGGGCGCTTTCGCACCAGATATGGGCGAATATTCGTGCCGAAGACGAAAATCAGCCTTCCTGGCGCACTCCATCGACAAGAATAAGGTTGCGGCTGAGCGCCTGATCGCGGACCTCGAGGGCATGCGCATATTCCGGCGAGCGATACCAAGCTCTTGCTCGTTCCAAATCCGGAAACTCGATGATCACGATCGCACGCGGCGACCAGTCGCCTTCCAGCTTTTCGATCGGGCCGCCGCGGACGAGATAATGCCCTCCATAGTGGGCGATCGAGGCGGCTGCGCGGGTCCGGTAGGTCTGGAAGGCCTCGGCATCGCTCATCGTGACATCGGAGATGATATAAGCCGGCATTGTTTTTCCCATCCGTGCGGCGACAAAGAACTCGCGCCACTCCTGTTTGGAAGGGCGCCATTGTATTGGAAATCAGATAGGCCGCTACCGTCCCCTGTCCATTCTCCCGGCATGTACAGGCGCGCGAAAGCCGCCTATAAACCATTGAGACCAGACCGTTACAGGTGCCATGACCGACGCTCCGCAGCCATCGTTGAAGCCCATTCTCCGTATCAGCTTTTCCGGGCAGGATCGGCTTGGGCGCGGCAAGATGGAGCTTCTCGAGCATATTCAGGAGACCGGCTCGATCTCGGCCGCCGGCCGTGCCATGGATATGTCCTATCGCCGCGCCTGGCTGCTCATCAGCGAACTCAATCACATGTTCCGCGAGCCGGTCGTCGAATCGCAGCGCGGCGGCCAGAAGGGCGGCGGCGCCGCCCTGACGCCATTCGGCGAGGAGTTGCTGCGGCGGTTCCGCGGCATGGAAACGACGCTGCGCGCGGCAATAGCCGATGACCTGAACTGGCTCGAAGCCAATCGCAGCTCGGCGAATGCTTCCGTGAAAAAATCCTGACTAATGTTCGAGCGCCACGGTCTTGATGACCGCATGGACCGGCAGGCCAATCCGTAATCCCAGCCGGTCGACTGAGAATTGGGTGATGCGGGCAGTGACGATGTCGCCGCCGCAATCGACCCTGACCTCAGCCGTCCCGTCGGCGGCCGTGCCAATTCCCTGCACTTCGCCGTCGAGGATATTGAGGGCGCTAAGACCCTCGGGCCGCGTCGTTGCCAGTATGACGTCACGGGCGGGAATATGGACACGAACGGTCTTGCCGACCGTCGCCGTCTGAGCCGGTACAAAGAGTTTTGCCGTCTTCAGAGCAATGACTGTCAGATGATGGCGATCGTCCATCGATTCCACGCGGCCTTCCAGCAATACGCCGGCTTCGCGGCGGTCGGCCGCCAGCGGGCCGGACAACTGGCTGAAGATGTCGACGGCGGCCCCGATCGTCTCGATCTTGCCATCACGCATGACGATGACGCGGTTGGCGAGCCGCGCCACTTCGGCAATCGAGTGGCTGACATAGATGATCGGAATTTTCGTCTCGTCGCGCAGCCGTTCGAGATAGGGCAGGATTTCCGCCTTGCGGGCCTCGTCGAGTGCGGCAAGCGGCTCGTCCATCAATAGGAGCTGCGGCGAAGAGAGCAGGGCGCGGCCGATCGCGACCCGCTGCTTCTCGCCGCCGGAAAGTTTTGCCGGCCGGCGATCGAGCAGGCCGCCGATGCCGAGAAGATCAATGACGCTGTCGAAGTTTTCGCTACGTTCGTATCTGGGTGCGAACCAGCGGCCATAATTGAGGTTCTGCCGCACGGATAGATGCGGAAACAGGCGCGCCTCCTGAAAGACATAGCCGAAGCGGCGGCGGTGACGCGGCACGAAGATCTGCCTGTCGGTGTCGGCAAGCACGGTATCATCGAGGCTGACGCGGCCGTGATCGGGCCGGGTCAAGCCGGCAATGATGCGGACGATCGACGTCTTGCCGGAGCCGGAGGGGCCGAAAAGGGCTGTCACGCCGCCATCGGACGTGAATGTGGCTTGCAGCGAAAAGGCGCCGAGGCGGTGGCGAATATCAACCGAGAGCGTCATTCGAAATCCACCCTCCGTCCGGCGAGATAGGCAAGGAATTCTGAAGCGAGCAGCGCCGCCATGGAAATGACGATGGCGACGATGGTGAGCCGCATGGCGCCGGCATCGCCGCCTGGAACCTGGGTGAAGGTGTAGATCGCCGAAGACAGGGTCTGTGTCTCGCCGGGAATGTTGGAGACGAAGGTGATGGTGGCGCCGAATTCACCCATGGCCTTGGCGAAGGAGAGGATCATGCCGGCAATGATGCCGGGCAGGATCAGCGGCAGAGTCACCGTCGCAAAAGTCCAAATGGGACTGGCGCCGAGCGTGCCGGCGGCTTCCTCCAGCTTGCGGTCGACGGCTTCGACCGACAGGCGGATGCTTCGGACCATCAGCGGAAAGCCCATGACGCCGCAGGCAAGCGCGGCCCCCGTCCAGCGGAAGGAGAAGACGAGGCCGAGATATTGCTCGAACAGCGCGCCGATAGGCCCCTTGCGACCGAAGAGGATGAGGAGGATGAAGCCGGTGACGACGGGGGGCAGGATCAGCGGCAGATGGATGAGGCCATTGAGGATCGATTTGCCCCAGAAGCGCCCGCGGGCAAGCAGAAGTGCTGCGCCGATGCCGAAGGGCAGGCTGACCAGCATGGCGACGATGGAAACGCGCAGGCTCAGCTCTATGGCTGTCCATTCGTCGCTGCTCAAACCCAACGCGTCCAAATTCCGCCCCTTTAAACATCTCAGGCCCGCCACGGCCGGCGAGCCTGAGGATTGAACCTTCCTTGCCCGATCAGCGGCGATGACGCTCACTGCTTCAGGACGGTGAAGCCCTCATGCTCGAAGAACGGAACAGCCTTAGCCGATTTCAGAAAGTCGAAATAGGCTTGTACGTCCGGGTTCTTGCTGCTGCTGGTGATGGCGATCGGGTAGACGATCGGCGGATGGCTATCTGCCGGGAAGGTGCCGACGACGGCAACGCCCGGATCGGCCGAGACATCGGTCTGATAGACGATGCCGTAAGGCGCTTCGCCGCGCGAAACGAGCGCGAGGGCGGCACGCACGCTTTCAGCGCCGGCGACCTTCTTTTCGACTGAAGCCCAGACGCCGAGCTTTTCGAGCGCCGTCTTGCCGTATTTGCCTGCTGGCACCGATTCCGGCTGGCCTATCGCCAGCCGGCCGTCGCCGAGCAGGTTAGCCAGATCGAAGCCCTGCTTGATCTCGACCGGCTTCGCCTTGTCCTTGGCGGCGACGAGAACGAGCTTGTTACCCAGCAGGTCGACGCGGCTGTCATCCCTGATCAGCTTCTTGCCGGCGACATAATCCATCCAGTCGGTGTCGGCGGAGATGAAAACATCGGCCGGCGCGCCGTTTTCAAGCTGCTTTGCAAGCGGTCCGCTCGCCGCGTAGGAGACGGTGACTTCTTTGCCGGTTTCCTTGGTGAAGGCGGCGTCGGCATTGTCGAGCGCGTTCTTCATGCTGGCGGCAGCAAAGACCACGATCTTATCGGCGGCGAAGGCCGGCGTCGGAATGATTGAAAGGCCGAGCCATGCGGCTGATGCTGCGGCGGTTGCAAGCTTGATCCATTGGCGTCGGCTGGTGGTCATGTTAATTCTCCCCAAGGATGTCGACATATTTCGAGAGATATAACGGCACGTGAGGCTTGGCTAGGGGATGTATTTGCAAAAATACATCGCGATATGATCGCGTAAGCCTACGAATTCTATGGATTTTCCATGGCGCAGCGCATATGAACGGTTTTGGGCATTACAAAAATGCATGACTGAATTTGCTCAGTGGATTGGCGAACGCTCACGAAGCAAGACGTAACGTTACGAACCGTGCGATCTCGCGCCATTCTTTCGCCGAATTAAGTCCCACACTGAAAATCAAACAGCGAGAAATCTGCAAAAGAAGCGTTTTTTGGGCAGAAAATTTCCGCAGTCATGCGTCATATGCATTGCTGCATTGCGCAATCGCCCATTTATCATTCGGTAAAATCTGGTAAAACATAATCATCGAAACGGCGATCTCCTCCTCCCAATGCCGTTCGATATGGATCAGCAACTCTCCTCCTCCCAGTTGCTGATCAGGTTCAAAAGCCCGACGCACCTCCTCCCGCGTCGGGCTTTTTATTTTCCAGGCTTCCCGAAAAATTGGCGGAATTATTGTGCGGCTCGCAAGGCGGTCGAGCTGAGCGTTGAGCGTGGTCCGTGGATGAAGGTCCAGGCCGGCGCCCGCTTCTTCCAGAGCACGCGGGCGTCATCTTCATCCACGCGTGCGTAGTGGAACGTCTTTGCCATCTTGGCCGAGAGATAGGAAAGCGTCGATCCCGGCCGGTCGATGACGGCAATCGGGAAGGTGCGGGCGATCTCTTCCCATTTCTGCCAGCGATGAAACGTGTTCAGGCTGTCGGCGCCCATGATCCAGATGAAGTGGACATGGCGGTTGCGCGCCTTCACATGCGCCAGCGTATTGGCCGTATAGCTCATGCCCAACGTCTGCTCGAAGGCTGTCACCTTGATGCGCGGATTGTGGAGGATTTGCTCGCTGAGCGCGATGCGCTCGGCAAGCGGCGCCAGATGATTGCGGCTCTTCAGCGGGTTGCCTGGCGTTACCATCCACCAGAGCTGATCAAGGCCTAGCCGGCGGATGGCGATCTCGGCGACGAGTGCATGGCCTTCATGTGGCGGATTGAACGAGCCGCCGAAAAGACCGACAACCATGCCGCGCTCGGCATGGGGCATACGCAGATAGCGTTGATCGATCTCTTCTTTCAGCACGTCAGGGCCGTATCTGTCCGGTGCCGCGAACGCGATATTTGAAGGAGGTGAGCTGCTCGACGCCTACAGGCCCGCGCGCATGCATCTTGCCGGTGGCGATGCCGATTTCCGCGCCCATGCCGAATTCGCCGCCATCGGCAAATTGCGTCGAAGCATTGTGCAGCAGGATCGCCGAATCGATCTCCGTGAAGAAGCGTTCGACAACGGCAAGATCTTCGGCAATGACGGCTTCGGTATGGTTCGACGAATATTTGCTGATGTGGCCGATTGCGCCGGAAATGCCATCGACCAGGGCCACCGAGATGATCGCGGCCAGATATTCGGTCGTCCAGTCTTCTTCGGTTGCCGCCTTCAGGCCGGGTGCAAGCTTCAGCACGTCAGCCGAAGCACGGATTTCGCAGCCTGCCGCAGCAAGGCCGTCGAGCAGCGGCTTCAGGTGGGTAGACGCAACCTTCTTGTCGACCAGCAGCGTTTCGGCAGCACCGCAAATGCCTGTGCGCCGCATCTTGGCGTTGACGACGATGGATTTCGCCATCTCCAGATCGGCTGAAGCATCGACATAGATGTGGCAGAGGCCTTCGAGGTGGGCAAAGACCGGCACGCGCGCTTCGGTCTGGACGCGTCCCACGAGGCTCTTGCCGCCGCGCGGCACGATGACGTCGATATTGCCTTCGAGACCGCGCAGCATGGCGCCGACCGCGGCGCGATCGCTGACAGGCACGAGCTGTATGGCATGTTCCGGCAGGCCTGCCGCCTTCAACCCTTCGACGAGGCACTCGTGGATTGCTTGCGACGAGCGCCGCGAATCGCTGCCGCAGCGCAGGATCACGGCGTTGCCAGCCTTGAGGCACAGCGCGCCGGCATCGGCCGTCACGTTCGGCCGGCTTTCGAAGATGACGCCGATGACGCCGAGCGGCGTGCGGACGCGCTCGATCTTCAGGCCGTTCGGGCGGTCCCAAGCGGCGATGACTTCACCGACCGGGTCGGAGAGGGCGGCAATGGCGCGGATACCCTCGGCCATCTCGGCGACGCGCTTGCCGTTCAGCGTCAGGCGATCGACGAAGGAGGCGAGCATATCGGTGCCTTCGACGTCTTTCAGGTCTTTGGCGTTTTCAGCGAGGATGTGATCCTTGCGGACCAGAATGGCGCCCGCCATGGCATTCAACGCCTTGTTCTTGCTCTCGGTCGAAGCAAAGGCCAACGGTCGCGACGCAGCCCGGGCCTTGCGGCCGATATCGTTCATCAGCGCATTGATGTCGGGGCTTTGTGCGACAGTATCAAGCATGAGCTTCGTCCTTCTTCGATTTCTCGGCCTTTGTCTTGACGGATGACGTCATGACAAGGTCGTCGCGATGCACCATGGCGGCACGGCCGGCATAACCGAGGATTGCCTCGATCTCAGCCGATTTGCGGCCGGTGATCTGGCGCGCCTCTTCGGCATCGTAGCCGACGAGCCCACGGGCGATTTCGCGGCCGGAGGGGCCGATGACGGCGACGGTGTCACCGCGGCCGAAATGGCCGACGACTTTGCGCACGCCGGCAGGCAGCAGGCTCTTGCCGGCGCCGAGTGCGGTCACCGCGCCATCGTCGACATGCAATTCGCCGGCCGGCTGTAGCTGCCCGGCAATCCAGGTCTTGCGGGCGGTGACGGGCGTGCCTGACGGCGCAAACCAGGAGGAGCGGGCGCCGCTTTCGATCGCGTTCAGCGGCCGGTCGGTCTTGCCCGATGCGATAATCATGGCGCAGCCCGCACCCGTCGCGATCTTGCCGGCATCAATCTTCGTGCGCATGCCGCCGCGCGAGAGTTCCGAGGCGGCACCGCCGGCCATGGCTTCAATCTCAGGCGTAATTTCAGCGATCGTATCGAGGAATTTCGCCTGTGGGTCCAGATGCGGCGGCGCTGTATAGAGCCCGTCGATATCCGACAACAGCACCAGCAGATCGGCACCGGTCATGGTGGCGACACGGGCGGCAAGGCGATCATTGTCGCCATAGCGGATTTCGCTGGTCGCGACCGTATCGTTCTCGTTGATGATCGGCACGGCGCCGATCTTCAGAAGCTGGTTAATGGTGGCGCGAGCGTTCAGATAACGGCGGCGCTCCTCGGTATCGCCGAGCGTCAGCAGGATCTGGCCGGCGACGATATTGTCATGCGACAGGCTTTCCGACCACGCACGGGCCAGCGAGATCTGGCCGACGGCCGCCGCCGCCTGGCTTTCTTCCAGCTTCAGCGCACCGGAGGGCAGGTCGAGCACGGAGCGGCCGAGCGCAATTGCGCCCGAGGAGACGACCAGGATATCGATGCCCTTGGCCTTCAGTGCGGCGATATCGGCGCACATGCCGTCGAGCCAGGATTTCTTCAAGCCGGTCTTGCGATCGACCAGGAGAGCGGAGCCGATCTTGATGACGATGCGGCGGTAGCGGTCGAGCGGCTTGCGGGCAGTCATCCCTGATGATCCCCGTCTTCACCAAGACGTTCGTCAGCGCCTTCATCGTCGGAGGCCTGCATGTCGCGATGCCGTACTTTCGGCGACTTTGCCGGCTTGTCCGCTTCGCCGGCATTGGCTTCGACGATGACATCGCGCAGCGCGCGCAGCACTTCCGTCATGCCGCGACCGGTGACGGCGGAAATCTGGAGGGGTGTTCTGCCGCAGGCTCGCGCCAGTTCGCGCGTCTTCTTCTTCAGGGTTTCTTCGTCGACCACGTCGATTTGCGAGAGAGCGACGATTTCAGGCTTGTCGGGGATACTGTTGCCGTAAGCTTCAAGTTCGTGCTTCACGGTCTTGTAGGCCTTGCCGACCTTTTCCTCCTGGGCGGAAACCAGATGCAGCAGCACGCGGGTGCGCTCGACATGGCCGAGGAAGCGGTCGCCGATACCGACGCCTTCGTGGGCGCCTTCGATCAGGCCGGGGATATCCGCGAGAATGAACTCCTGGCCGTCGATGGTGGCAACACCAAGATTGGGATGCAGCGTCGTGAAGGGATAGTTGGCGATCTTCGGCCGTGCACGGCTGACGGCTGCGAGAAACGTCGATTTTCCAGCATTCGGCAGGCCGACGAGGCCGGCATCGGCGATCAGTTTCAGCCGCAGCCAGATGGTCTTTTCTTCGCCCGGCAGGCCGGGATTGGCCCAATCCGGCGCCTGGTTGACCGAGGATTTGAAATAGGCGTTGCCGAAACCGCCATTGCCGCCGGCGGCAAGGCGGAAGCGCTGGCCTTCCTGCGTGATATCGCAGATCAGGGTCTCGCCATCTTCTTCGAAGATCTGCGTGCCGACCGGCACCTTCAGCGTCACATCTTCGCCCTTGGCGCCGGCGCGGTTCTTGCCCATGCCGTGCGTGCCGATCGTGGCCTTGAAGTGCTGCTGGTAACGGAAATCGATCAGCGTGTTGAGGCCATTGACTGCCTCGACCCAGACATCGCCGCCACGGCCGCCGTCGCCGCCATCCGGGCCGCCGAACTCGATGAACTTCTCGCGCCGGAAGGAGACGCTGCCCGCACCACCATCGCCTGAGCGAATATAGACTTTTGCTTCATCGAGAAATTTCATCTTACGTCCGTCACTCGGTGTCGGCGCATATCCCTTCGGATCGAATGGGATTCACAAAGCCTATGCGCTCTTTTCAATGTCTGCCGCTCATCACGCATCCAAAAGACGCATCGGGCGGCCGTTTGCCCGTCATGTCGCCTTCGATATAGGCGCTTCGGGCTGAGGTCAAAGAATATCGTGCTGCTCCAGTGCCATAAAGGGCGGAACTGTACAATTGGCATGATGGTCATCGCCGGGCGGGCCAGCGATGACCGATTTTCGGGGCCTCAGGCTGCCTGCGAGAGCCGCAGCGCGCCCGGCTTCAGCACGGTTTCGATATGCGGAACCATGGTGTTGCGGGCAAAGCTGTAGATCTCCGAGCAGCCGGTGATCTCGAAGCCGAGCTTCTGCTGCAGCTTCAGCGACGCCGGATTGTCGGCGAAGACGCCGGAATGAACGGCGACTTCGGGCATGCGGCGGGCAAAACGTTCGAGCGAAGCCTTGACCGCTTCGGTCATGATGCCTTGCCGCCAGTAGAAGCGGTTCAGCCAGTAACCGAGGTGCCAGCGGCCGTGGCGAAGCTCGATGCCGACGCAGCCGATATGGGCATCATCCCGCTCGGTGATGGCGAGCTCCCAATCGACACCCAGGCCGGAGGTGTGCTCGACCAGCCAGTCGAGCGCATCCTGCCGGTCGTAGGGCGCGGGAACGCGGGCCAGCATGCGGGTGACGGCGAAATCCGAAAGCGATTCCGCAATCATATCGGCATCGCTGAGCCGGTGCGGGCGCAGCGTCAGTCGGCCGGTCTGGATGACCGGCGTCGGCCCAGGCATCAAAATCCGGGCATCGCGGCGGGTGAGGGCGAGAGCGTTCATCTCATGCCTCCCCAGCTGCGCAGCGAGATCCAGGTCTTACGATCGAGCCGGTACCATTCGACGGGTACCGTGCTGCCGAGTGCCAGCGACGCGGCAAGGCCGGATCCCTGGAACTGGAAGCCGCACTTCTGGACAACACGCCTGGAGGCGACGTTCGTTACCCGGCAACGGGCATCGATCTGGGCGACGTTCTCACGCGTGCGGAAGACCATGTCGATGAGGGCATGGGCCGCTTCCGTGGTGTAGCCCTGGTTCCAGTAGGGTTCGCCCAGCCAGTAACCGATCTCGACCGTGTTCGGATCACCCGTGGGCTCTACCCCGCAGCAGCCGAGAAAGGCGCCGTTGTCGGCTTTGGTAATGGCATAGACGCACTTGCCAATCTCGCCAAGCTTCGTGCGTCGCACGAAATCGGCGGCATCGGCGGTCGTATACGGGTGCGGCATACGCGATACCATTGTGGCGACATTGGCGTTGTTGGCGAGATGGGCAAGGGCGTCGATGTCTTCTTCGTGGGGGGCGCGCAGAACGAGCCTTTCCGACAGTAAGACGGGGCAATCGGTCCTTAACCTATCCGGCCTCAGCCGTTCTTCGGGAGACCTTGATTGGTCTTCCCTTAACAATTCGCCTTGCATGGTTCAGTCCTCCTTGGTTGAGGGTAAAGAAAAAGGGGAGATGGCGCCCCATCTCCCCTTTTTTCTTGACTGAACCTTGTAGCGTCAGCCGGGTCGATGAGACGCCGGCTGTTTTAGAGCGCTACCGGCTTATTCCGCTGCTTCCGCTTTCGGCATTACAGACACGTACACGCGGCCATTGGCCTTCGTACGGTAGTTCACGTTGCCCGCCGTAAGCGCAAAAATCGTGTGATCCTTGCCGAGGCCAACGTTGGAACCCGGATGCCACTGCGTGCCGCGCTGACGCACGATAATGTTGCCTGCGATGACGGCTTCGCCGCCGAACTTCTTCACGCCAAGGCGCTTGGATTCGGAATCGCGACCGTTGCGCGAGGAACCGCCAGCTTTTTTGTGTGCCATTGGAGTTCTCCTTTAAACCTTGATCCCGTTACTTACTTGGCAGCCACGATGTCCGTGATGCGGACGACCGTGTGATGCTGGCGATGGCCGCGCGAACGCTTCGAGTTCTGACGACGGCGCTTCTTGAAGGCGATGACCTTCTTGCCGCGGTTGTGCTCGACCACTTCGGCCTTGACGGAAGCGCCCTTGACGAAGGGAGCACCAATCGCAGCGTCGGCGCCTTCGCCGATAACGAGGACTTCGGTGAATTCTACGGTGCCGCCGGCGGTGACTTCGAGCTTCTCGATGGTCAGCACGTCGTTGGCTGCCACACGGTACTGCTTACCGCCGGTCTTGATGACTGCGAACATTTTTTATCCTTTCATGTTCGTTCCGGCTCTCTCGCCATGGGGACGAGCGGCCGTCTTTTTATCAGTCGAAACTTAGCAGGGATTCCAAAGGCTTGAGCCTTCAAAAAGTTCTGCCGGTGAAACCCTGCTCGAAGCAGGGCGGGCAAGGCACGGACTTATCCACACCTATTGCGTCGCACGGGATATATAAGCGCCCCTGATCTGTCAAGGCAAAAGGATGAAAAGCTTTCATATTCGCCCTTGCTATCCTCTTCGTCTCTCGCTATGTAGCCCTCCGCGCCGAACAGCGCCGACCAGCATAACCGGAGAGGTGGCAGAGTGGTCGAATGCACCGCACTCGAAATGCGGCATACCTGCAAGGGTATCGTGGGTTCAAATCCCACCCTCTCCGCCATGCTCCTTTGCGGCTAGAGGTTTTACCCTCTTCTGGCGCTGGACTGCCAGCATTATCTTTGTTCGACACTTCATGTTACACCTGCCGGAGCCACACTCGCGGCACTGCCGTATCCGATCCCGGGCGAAAGCAGAGCGATTCGCAACCTCTTGCTGCGAATCAGCTGGGACTCTATATTGTTTATAAAGCAACCGGAAATTTCGCAGTGGCTACGATTTCGTATAATCCCCCGCAACCTTCGGGCTTGAGCAAGGATTCGGTAGAGAATTTTGCGGCCTCGGTGGCGACGCAGCTAGGCTTTGGCGTCGGTGGAGATTTGAGTGACGTGATCTCGAAGCTCGGCGGCCGGATTCGCGCCCAGGAGCTTTGGGAAATTGCCGATTCAAGCTCTGGCTCAATCCGTATAGATTCTCATGACAGCTTTGAAGTCGTTGTTGCTCTTCATACGGGACCGGCTCGTGATAGGTTCACGATCGCCCACGAGCTGGGGCACTATGTTCTCCACTATCTTTGGCCACTCAATCAAAAAAAAGAAGTAGGTCCGATCGAGGCGAAGCGCTACGGCACCGGCCGCGTCGAATGGGAGGCCAACTGGTTTGCCGCAGCATTCCTTATGCCAGAAGGTGAATTTAGAAGGATTTACGCTGAAGTTAATGGAAGTATCGCGGCGCTTGCGGACCGATTCAAGGTGTCGGTAGAGGCCGCGAAGGTTCGCGCAAAGTCATTGAGCCTCGGAGCATAGGGTTTGTCGGTGGCCAACACTGGACCTTTGTCTGCGCGGCTAAGGCTGTTTCTGAGCGTTGACATCGTTGGCTCGACGGCGTTTAAGCAATCCAACCAGGCAGCGTTCAAGTCGGACGAAAAATCGATCTCTCGTGTTGCTGAGCCTTGGTTTTCTCCAATCGCAGAATTCTACCGCGAGATTGAGCGCCTTTTTTCGCAAGAGTGGACAATTTACGCCGAGACCGTTGCGAAAAGATTTGACTGGCCTATTGGCGAACCTCCCGAGTTATGGAAAAGCGCGGGCGACGAACTGCTATATATAAAACTTCTTCGTGATCATCGAGAGGCGCTGGCGTGTCTGCACTGTTGGATCCGAAGCGTCAGCATTTTCCGTGTTGCCTTACGGGTTAAGTATCCATCGTTGGACGTCAAATCGACCGCCTGGATTGCTGGCTTTCCTATAACAAATACTGAAGTAATATTTAATTCTTCATTGGATTATAGCGATGGTCCGCTTAATGACGATGACACAATATTCTCAAATCTTGCTTTACTTCATAAGTATTATGAGAACGGGTCTAGCGTGACGATGAGGAGAGACTTCATAGGTCCCTCTATTGACGCTGGTTTCCGTCTATGTGCACTAGCCACGCCTCGCAAATTTATTATTGCCGTCGATCTTGCTCTGATGTTGGTGCATGCGGTTAGAGGTAGTCCCCCGGAGTTAGGGCTAGACGAATTGGAAATCCACTACGAGGGGCGCCAGCACTTAAAGGGCGTCCTTGGGGGGCTTGGCTACCCTGTGTTCTGGATAGATATGGCTAAATCGTCGCCGTTAGAGCGGGCTGAGGACACCCTGCTGGATCAAAAGTCGCGCAATACCGATGACATCAAGAGGTTTTGTGAACAATTTTTCCTGGAACATAAGGGCAATATCATCATCCCTTACATCGAAGGTAGTGAAGATACGTATTTCTCCACGATTCCAGATAATCACCGTGCGCGGTTAAAGGTTTTGGAAGATTACTGGCTCAATGAAGGGGGGCGTCGAGAACTTGAGCGAGCCTCTCCTGATCAAGATGGTCAGGGCGTGCAGATTGAACCTGAGACTGCAAATCAGGTCGTCGAAGCAATGCTGAAACGCGACAGGGATTGAAGCGCACCTATCGCGGTCGGCTGCGGGTGTTCCTAAGTTCGGAATAATCAAAAAGTTGTCTACCCAATTGCATCCGCGAATCTGTCCAGCGTCCAAATCTCGAAATGGGCGGCTAACACTGCCTTAAGTTCGGCCGTCAGAATGGGGTGAGCGACCTTGCCGCGCGACCAATCGATTTTTGCGTCGTGACTCAGCAGAATGACGTTATCGAAAGACGCACCGCCGGCTTTCGCTCCATAAAGCCCCCAGAGCAAATCAACCCAAACCAAGAAGTCGCCATCGCCTTCGTCTTTGAAGCCTGGAGGCGTTTTAGCCCTTTTTCGACTGAGAGAAATATTAGCAAATCGCTCTCTAGGTGCAAATGGAACAACAGCCTTATCAACCAATCTCTCCAAGAAAGAAGACGTTTTACTCATCAGCTCCGGTTCGAAAACGTGCTCATTTCCGAGTTTAAAAGTCTCTAAGGCTTCGCCGACCGCATCAATGCCGGCAACACCGGCATTTTTATATTTATCGACTTCTTTTGATATCTCGGTATACTTTTTGGAGACGGCCTTATAAACAGTGTCAATTGCGTTTAGTTGGTTATTCCAAAACTCTTGAATTACTTGTCCAGGCACTACAACGGGCTTTTCATGGACGCCGGTAAGGTAGTCCATTATGTCGGCGCTCTTCTTGTGGGATGGGATTCGGAGGAAAACGTTCGCATCCAACACCAAGGCCGAATTGGCTAACTCTGCGTCTTGTGCCCCGCCTTTCACAGCCGACGCCAAAGACTCCAGGATAGGTATATCTTCACGTCGATCCAGGACGTCGATTATTTTTGCAAGTGTCGCATCCGCGCCCACACCAGCCGCTTCAGTCATACCATACCTCAGCTGCTTTGTCGGCTAACATCAAACCCATTTCGCGGATCGAATCTGCGTTCCATTTGTCAAACGCACTGAGATCAGCAAGCAGCTCGTTCGGTGCGGCTAGCGGAAACATTTTTTCCTGGAAAGTCTTCCAATCATCGCCACCGTCGGCTCTGGTTTCTTCCATGCTCAGGAACGTGTTGCCGATCGTGTTGCCCCAAAATGCTAGCTCCCCTTCTTCAAAATCTGGGTGATTTTTCAAAGATTTTGGAATAATAAAGTGAGTGAAGTAATAGTTATCAGGCGCTATATTTTCTGCGAGAATTGTATTTCTAAGAAATCCTAAAACGCCTTTATTCAAAGATCTTTTTGATAATCGATCGATGAAAAAAATTCTATCCGGACTAAGATCATCCAGGTCCGTTAGCGCTTCAACCCATTGTGCATTCTCTGCGACCTTCCTCGCGGCTTCAGCAAATCGGCGTTCAATGTTGCCCGTCCCCAAGTTACCCACGACTATTCGTCTAACAACCAACCGCAACAGTTGATTCAGCCCCTCGTCGGTGTCCGCGGCGCCGGTCATTGCCATCATGAGTGGGCGCACGTTAATCACGTTTAGACGATTGAGGGCTCTGAATACTGCCAGTGCGTGTTCATCGGCTGGTCCCGGCAAGCTAGGATCTATCATTTGTAGATAAAGTGGCAGTCTTGCTTCCAACATTTCGATCAGCGCGAGCGGAGCGGGCGCTACGCGGGTGCTATGCTCACTTCGGGAGGCTAGGAAAGAGAATAGATCCTTCGGGAGAATGTGGCCGCTTTGAACGGTAACCACATGGCGAATATATTGAACAAAGCTATTCGTTCCGTCATTCTGAAAGCTGTCAGCAACCCGTTTCCATCGCTCATATACTTCCCCACGCTGGTTCTGTGGAACTTGGCTGATGATAAAATTTTTGAGAAGATCAGCGGTTGTAAGGTCTTTTCCTCTAGTGTTAATAACTTCGAATACTTGATAGGCAGACGAAGGTGAGGGGTGAACGAAAACAGCAAAGTATAGTTTGTTCGTAATAAATTCAGTCCATTTTCCTAACCGTTTGAACGGGTCTGGCTTAAGATCCTCATGCAATTCTTTGACAAGAAAATTGTAAGATTTGCAAATTTCTAACGAAACACTGTCGCCATTTCCTGGGTTTTGAGCCGGAACTTCGCCCGTGCGGACGATGTGCTGCAGTGTTTCATTATCCGCACTGTCCGTCAGAATTACTCGCGGGTCACTTCCGTCAGTCTCATAATTTATTGATGTTAGAAAATCCGCGTTCAGGCGCTCGGCAAGCGCGGACCGCCCCCTCTTTTTCGCCTCATGGTAGAGCGCGGACGCAAGGAGGGTTAGGGTGACCACCCGCTGCTGGCCGTCTACGATTTTCTTTCTTCCGTCCTCATCTGTGAGAATAATGAGGCCGAGAAAGTAGGAATCTGAATCGAGGCTTCTCTGTATATCCTCGAAAAACTCTCTGACTTCATCTTCACGCCAGGAATACTCGCGCTGATAGGGTGGGACCTCAAAGGTTGAACCCGAGATTAGCCCTCCAGCAGTGCTCGCTGAAGCATTAAGCGGTGTGTCCAACTGCGGCTCCCCTATCAAGACCTGTATAGCCAGATGATTTCATTTCACATCAGTTCAGATGCTTTGCTGATGATAGCCTAAAGTTGCATCGCTCTTTACCAAGCGCATAACTCTTGACGAAGATTTTGTTGAACGGCGGCTTCGTCGCGAAGACGGCTTGAGTCGGACGAACCTCGGCACAGCGCAATAAGCGATTTCAAACTAGCCTCCAATGAATCCCGCCGACTAACAGCTCTCGCAATTCGGTCGGCATTGAGACCACGAACCTCTTCATCTTACGTCTCTTTTCTGTCGTAATCATTCATAGGAGACAGGCTCAACCGGCGCAACAATCAATGCTATGGGATAATCCTTGGCACCCCTTCGGGGGCATCCTACGCGTGATCTTCAATATAGATTGGAGATCACATGGCGACGATCAGAAAACTTAGAGGACGCTGGCAAGCCCAGGTGCGCCGGCGCGGTATGAAAGCCCGGGCAAAGAGCTTCGACAGCAAAGCCGAAGCTGAAAAGTGGGCACGCGATCTGGAGACCCAGGTCGACCGCTTCGGCATCGCGCCGGACACTAAGATCCTTGAAGTTACGACGCTCGGACAGCTATTAGAGCGCTACCAGCAAGAGGTTTCGCCAACAAAGCGCGGCTTTACTCAAGAGTGTCAGCGCATTGACGTGCTACGCCGGCATGATCTGTCTCATCGGACGCTAATAGGGCTTTCCCAGCAGGACGCGGCCTCATTCCGAGACGAGCGACTCCGCTCAGTAGCTCCCTCCACCGCCGTTCGCGAGCTGGCAATCCTTAGTCACGTCATCGAGGTCGCTATCCGCGATTGGGGATTTCCGCTCAGCCGCAACGTCATCAAGCTCGTGCGTCGTCCGATGATCCGGAACGAGCGAAATCGCCGTTTGGTTGGCGACGAGGAGCAGCAGCTGCTCGACGGGTGCGATGGCGGCAAGATCCCGTTCATGAAGACCTTGTTAATCGTCGCGATCGAGACCGGGATGCGCCGTGGCGAGATCTTGGGGCTGCGATGGAGTGATATCTCGCATAACCGTCGCGTGATCACGCTGACAATGACGAAGAACGGATCCGGACGCGAGGTGCCATTGTCTCAGCGGTCGTTTGATGCGCTGACGGAATGGAAGACCCAAGCGGACGTCGATCAATCGCGTGTCTTTCCCATGGCTCCCGGTTCCCTTGAGCAAGCGTGGTATCGTCTGCTGGTGCGTGCCGGAATCAAAGGGCTCCGCTTTCATGATCTACGCCACGAGGCTGTCAGTCGACTATTCGAGCGCGGCTTGAACGTCATCGAGGTCAGTAGCATCTCAGGGCACAAGGAGTTGCGTATGCTGAAGCGCTATACGCATCTCTCAGCGGACGACCTCGTCAGTCGCCTGGGGAAGGTGATACAATCCGAAGCACACGTTTAAGGATGTTGCGAAAAGTTGACACTTCAATCATTGGGTGTTGATAAGTGTCAATTTCCAGGTCTGAATCCCGCGAAAACGTCAACCTTCGACTCAAATTCGAGCTAGAAATCATCGATTTTTGCACGCTAAGTTGACGGAGCTTGACGTTTAGTTGGCACTTTTTGCTGATTTCGATCGTTTTTGCCCAACTGTCAACTTCAGGTGGCTCTAATATTTGTAGGGCGAAAGGGTTCTTCGGTGCCGCGTATCGTCGCTGCTAAGCTTCGCTGCATGAATGAGGGATCGGAGCATGGCAGCAGTGCTTACCCGGCGACGGATGCCTTGCGTGGTAGCGTCGAAAATATTTCCGGCATGATGGCGTTTTCGTGTGCTTGTCGTAGTCTCGGTTCGAGGTAAGCCGAACAGCCGGGAGTAGGATCCGACAACAGAGACAGGGTCGTCGCCATGTTTCTCGACTAGTTTGCGCCTGACGGACGTTGTGGATTTCGGCGCATCCGTATTGTTCATATTGTTCCGGTCGACCCGATCCTCCTGCCTTGAGATTGTGCCGCAGAATCATAGATGAAGTCCCCAGGAGACTGTCGAAGTCCTAGAAGCCGTCAATGAGCTTCATGGGGATGGTTTTTGCGTCCACCGATGTCCGGGGGCCGGATCCTCCCATGTCATGATTGACATAGAAGCTCGTAGGCGAGCGTCCGGGACGCCATGAGTAATCTGAGCATGGATCGACAAGGAGCGCGCCAGCAATGACCCTACAGTCAACCATACGATACCGCGCACGATCGTCTGCATCTCACCAAATCTTGGCTAAAACATAAAAAGTCAGCACCGTTGTGACCGCTCTTCCGTCGGCCGAACGCAATGTGCTCACGACTTGAGTCATCTGAGACACCAAGTCGCTATAACGCGAATTAGCAGCGCCGCGACCCCAAAATTTACGAATGGATACTCATCTATCCTAAGGAGAACCTGTGACTGAAGATTACCTTTCGTTCGAAGATCGCGTTCGCGACAACATCACGGCACTCAGGCTTGTTATGCCCTATGTCTTGATGCGTGAGCGTGAGCGCGCGCATTCGAAGTGGTATGCGTATCGCTTTATGTCGCCACTGCAGGCGACGGTGCTCTTTGCAGATTTGTATCGCGAGGCATTCAAGCGGTATATCCGCACACACCGGGATGCTCATGATGCCGACGCCGCACAGGGATTGGGAACTAGGCTCTTCGGTGAGCCGAACAGGTCCCTTACCGAGGTTTGGAACGCGAGACAGCGTGCCGACGAACTTGGCCTGCCTTACAACCTACTCTTCGAATTTAGCTTCCATTTCGCTGGTCGGCGGACGCGGAAGCGCGCGCCTCGTCCTGGCCAGCTCTTCGATAGTGGTAACGCCGGCATCGCGTGGCCGCTCGAACTCGAGAAGTGGATTGTGGATCCGTTGCACCAAGAGGTTCAGCGCCTGAGCCTGCCGCAGTATCGGCACGAGAATTACCGGTCCTATCCTGTTCAGAGGGAGTTCCACGACTACCTCCTCGCAGGCATCGAGGAGAGGGTAGGGGCCTGGGGACCTAAGTTGGCCCACCATTGTATTAGCCGTCGTCATCTTCCCATCGGCAAGGCAATCAGGCTTGTGCCGAAGGGCGCTCGCCAGTTGGCCATTCGCCACCTTCGCGATGAACTTGAGTTCGCTACTGGACGGAACGAACGTGCAGGACGGTTGCCGGATATCGCGATTGCGCCGGGATGCTTCGGCCTTCCGTTCGCTTTTGAAGGAACGTCGCCGGAATGTAAGTCATGCCCGTTGTCGCAACAGTGCCAGGGAGCGGTGCGCACCGTGTCCGATCACATGCATGATCGTTTTGGAACTCTGTCTCCGCTCGAGCGTAGCCGGAAGAAGAGCACTACTGAGACTACGAGGCTCCGGGTGCAGAGGTTTCGCGCCCGGAAGAAGGCTGGTGAGCATGAAGGCTCTCCGCAGCCGGAGGAGATCGCGGTGTAACGGTCAACCAAATACGTCTTCTTCTTTAAAAAGATATATAAACTTAGGGTAACCGTTACGCCCTCTCCCTCTCCGGGAAACGGATAACCCGCACCCATACAGTCAGACAGACCACACCACGCCGCCTGCCGGCGGCGTGGACGATGACTTGCAACTATAAGGAAACTACGATGCAGAACGAAATGTTGAATCTGCGCCGGTTCTTCCGGAACCGGTTCGAGCGTCTCCTCGATTTCAACGATGCGGATGGCTCCGGCGCCGGTGACGGATCCGTAGTCGATTTGAGTGAGCTATGCGGAATCCTCGCTACGGATGACGAGCCGTTCCCTCGGCACTATGATTGCGACCTTCGGCGGCTTTGCGGACACGAAGCTATCGTCTGGTTTCGTGAGGAACGGAGCTACGGTGATGTCGCTCGCCTTGTGAACCGTTTGCTCGAAGCCCGCGATGTCGGGAATTGTCGGCCCGGTGGTCGTTGGGTGCACGAAGTTCTTTACCGCTCGGGCGCTCGCCGCGCCGCTTAATTCTCCAACAAGAGGAACACATCATAATGTTGAGTGAGGAACTGAGGGCTCGTGTTCGCGCAGCTGTTGACAGGTCGCGTGATCGGGAATTGAATTTCCAGCGCGTGCTGCCCGTCATCCATTGCTGCTGTCAGAAGCCGGCAAAGCCCAGGATCCGTGTTAAGGCGACATCCCACCGCCGGACGTTCTCGGTTAACTCAGAGATCGGTGGCCAGTAATACGCCGCGCCTCATTCCCCGCACGAGAGTGCGGGGATGAACCTTATAAAGCTCGGCGAGATCGTCGATCGATACCTTCTCAATCATAAATGCGTCCCTCGCCTCGAGGAGCTGTTCTGGCGTTAGGGCTGGCCGTCGACCGATTAAGCTTCCCCTGGACCGCGCGGCTGACATTCCCGCCTTGGTTCTCTCGCTAATGATTGAGCGCTCGAACTCGGCCATCGCCGCCATAATGTGAAACGTCAGCCTACCTCCCGACGTAGAGGTGTCTATCGCCTCGTTGAGGGATCTGAATTCGACACCTCTTGTCCCGAGGTCGTTTATTATGCGAATCAGGTCGATCAGCGATCGACCCAGACGGTCGAGCCGCCACACCACGAGCATGTCCCCTTCGCCAACACTGGATAGGGCGTCGACCAGGCCACGCCGATCAAACGTTGAGCCGGAAATCCCCTGGTCGGTGAAAATATGGTCGCAGGCGATCGCCTTTAGCGCCGCGAGTTGGAGGTCGAGATGCTGCTCGTTCGTCGATACTCGAGCATAGCCAATTTTGCGCATTTTTGAACCGGAATTCTACTTTGGTTTCCGGCTATCATACCCGGTAACCCATTGACTTAAAGGAACCTTTTTGTCCGGCATGGGGTTATCTGTGAACCGTGGCAACCACGCGAAGGGAAACAACGGTTTAAGACGGCAAGGCATTCCTCGGCTAAGCTATGGGATAAAGGTTCCCTTTTGTCGGCATGAAAAACCTCGGAATGCCGTATGAAATTTGTCAGGGTTCTCGCCGCCGTGCTCCTCGCCTCAAGCGGCCTGGCTACCGCTCATGCAGAAGAAGCTTCAGTTCATCTGTTTCTTAACGAAGATACCGCTGAGACAAAGATCGACGGATTGAATGTAACGCTGAGAGCAGAGCTGACCGACAAGGATCTCAAGGATCGTGATTTCATGCGCCGGCCACGCGCTTGGTTGACCTGCTATGACAACGGCCGGCAGATCCTGACCATTGATACCGCCGACGATCTTGATCCTTGGCCATCGGTCACAAGCGATCGTGACCTCGAGATGAATGCGAAACTGACGTCGCAAACCGGATCTTTTCCAGATTTATCCGTTCCTTTGCTAGCCTATCGGGTGACGCATCTCTTAAAGATCAGCGTCGATGTAACTGGTCGGGGTCAGGAAATAGCGCGCACCTGGCTTCAAGGGTTTCCGATGAAGATAACTGCGACGCCCGGCGGCAAGCTGAACGATCTCAGTCTCGTTATTTTCGCAGATGGTCGCAGCGCTATATTTAGAGCCGAAGTGGCCACTCTAATTCGAGGATGTGACGTTCTGGCCGCGAACTGATCGGCGTTACACGCAATCGAATAGAGAGACTCGCTGGCGCGTTCGGCACGTCGAGAGCTGCGGAGGGCAACGTCCGGGAGCGCTGTGCCAGCCAGTGAGCTTCTTCGAGTCAAGCAGCGGTCATTGCTCCCGGTAGCGCCACGAGTTTCTCGATGCTTCCTCTTCCGACATCAGGACCGGAGGCCCCGAGCTCAGCGGGTCTAAATCTTCAATCGACTTTTCGGCCCACTCGATCCATGTCTGCACGTTCAGAAGGTCAGCTTGTGGAAGCTGGTCCAGTTGCCGCTTCACCCGGTCGACGTAGGCACGCAGCACTTGAGCTTCGTTGTGCTGCTTTGCTTGCTCTTTGAAGACGGCAAATCGCGTGCGTTGAATTTCTTCAAGCCGGCGACGTTCAGCCTCGCGCTGCCTCTGTAACTCCCATTGCCGTTCTTGCTCTTCTCGTTCCAGGCGGCGGTTATAGCGAGCTGCACCGACGATAGAAATGCCTTCGATCAATCCTGGAAGGACGGATTCTAGTGTCTGCTTCTTGCCGTCCGACCAATTCGTCCGCACGCCAAGATACGAACCGTTGCTGATAGTGAACTTTAGCTCACCGGACGGGAGATAGTCGAATTCGGGGATCTTGTTCCAGGAGTAGCGCTGGTTGTCGCGGATTTCAGCCGGGGTGGGGGTATGCGCGATCTTACGCGTGTTCTCATTGATCGCAAGCTCGATCCGCTCCTCGCTCGCGAGCAGCTCCCATTCTCCGTCTTTCGAGGTTTTGATCTCCCAATTTTCAGAGGACGCGGCGGCGAGAATGTTGGCAATAAGCGTGATTACTCGATCGGATTGGAGGGGCGAAGCGCGAATTTTGAACGGCGCTACATTGATGTAAGCGAAATCGTCTGGATCTTTGGCTTTATCAAACCCCTTCTTGATCTTCGAGAGCATCGGATGGGTGCGGTCCGGCTTGTTTGTTTTTGGTTCGATCTGTTGAGTGGGTTCTGGGCCGCGCTTTTCCAAGTCGGATCGCACGATGGTCGCGGGTCGCATCTTTACGCCGGTTGTGACTTCGACAATCGCATCATCGTCGAACTTGTCGCTTCCAAGAGGCGGATGTTCGACCCGTTTGCCGTAGGCGAGCTTCTGCCAATAGCCGACCGGAGGCACTGGAACGTCATAACGCTTGCACGCCTTGGCCAGCCCCTGGTCTGAAAGCCCAAATTCGGCCGCGAGCTTGTTCAACGGTTTCGACCATACGAGATCGTAGATCTGTCTACGCGTAAACTGCATAAAAACCTCATCAGTTGTCAGGTCGTAAGGCTACGGAGTGACCATGACAAGGTTTCGGCAAGTTATTCCGGGACGATGGCTTTATCAGCTCAAGCCTAGACGATTTTACAAACCAGAAGTCGTCGACAATGTTCCACACGCGCTCGCCGCGATGAGTTTGGCAAGGATGCCGAAACGAATACGGATTCCTCGATGCGTGACCATGCAACTGAATGGTGCATGATAGGGTTCGCCACCATTCCTTACTTTCGGTTGTGATTTTTTTAACTTCCGCTGGCTCTTTCCTCGTTCGCTGGTAGCCTTTGCGTCGCCGACACGAGAGGAAAACAATGCGTTACATCGACAGTGGGTCCCGGGACCCGAACCATGCACTTGGAAACTGGCTCAACCAGGAATTAGCCGAAAACGTTACAGGACTACGAATTCAATCGGGGTTTTACAGTCGGGAGGCCCTTGCCCCGTTTCGCCAGAACTTTGCAGACCTGTCGGCCAATGGCCACCTTATTCGTATCGTCGTTGGATCAAACGATGGCGAAACCCTTGCTTCGCATCTAGAGGAACTAGTGGGGGCACTCCAGCTTCCGCGGCCCAATGCTCATTTGGGGGTAATTTACTATCAGAACGCTTACTTTCACCCAAAGACATATCACTTTCAAAGGGCTGATGGTTCCCAAACAGCGTATGTTGGCTCGGCAAATTTCACTATGCCGGGCGTCGCAGCACGACATATAGAAGCCGGGATTATCTTGGACAGTCGCCAGGGTGACGCGCCCGAGGTCCTAAACCAGATCGCTAACGCAACGGATCGGTGGTTTGAAAACCCTGCCGCTGGCTTCGAACGCGTGGAGAACATCCAGCACGTCCAACAACTTCTCGCCGCCGGAATTCTTAGAGCAGCCCCCTTACCCCGCCCTCCTCGCCCGGCTGGGCCGGGCGGACAGCCACCGCAGCGCCCACGGCTGAGCCAACTCGTGGTCTTCAACAATCAGCCTGTGCCCGTGGCGATTGAACAAAATGTCCAATGGCAAGCCCTACCAACCGAACTGCGAAACCCGCCTTATCCTCCATACATTTTCTTTGCTCCCGACGCTGAAGGACCAACGGTTGGGCCGGACGCGCTAACGAATAACGGTCTTGGTGATGCTGCCGGGCTCATCATCAAGCTAAACCGGGACAATGATCGCCATTGGCGCGGGGAGGACGGCACCGCAAACATAAGTATTCCCGTTTCGACCGCGACCACTATTCGCTTCGGCGTCTACAGGGAAAGACGTCGACCACGGGCTGAATTTGACTTCGTCATTCGTTATATCGGTGACGATCTCATCATTCCAGGAGACCCAAGCCGAGCCGGGATCATGTCATATGGATTCACGCCTGGAGATACGGGGCATGGGGACCTTCGCTTAAACCTTCCCGCCCCACCCGTGAAAGCAATGCGAGACATTCTTCTAGCACAAAATGTGGCGGTTCCCGCGGCTACGGATCTCGCACTGCTAGAGTGGCCAACGCCAAATGCGCCCACTTTTCGGATGACGTTTGTTGATCAGCAGTCGGCCTTGGGTATTGCAACTAGAGAAATCTGGAACCAGGCTGCGGTCAATGACCAGTTGGCAAGTCGAGGAGCATGTTGGCTGCCGACGGATTTTTCACCTGAGTGGTAACCGGTTCCTAAGAACAATAAGGGTCTCGGCCTGCACGGCATTCGAGGAGTGTAGGCCGAAACGCTGATATGCTTGTAGAGGAGTAACCTCTTCGGTGCCCCATCCGACACTATGGGCGAGCGAAACTAGATGTCGAGGAGTGTCGATATCGAACCGCGTTCCGCCCAACACAGTATGGTTATGACCAACAATAAGCGCAAAAGGCGCGTCGGGCTTCACGAAAGAAGAAACGGCGCGAAAAGTTTGGCGCATTTGCTTAAAATACCTATACAGAAGAGTGGGAACGGCCTTGCGACGGAATCCGTCGCTGTCGGTAAGCGCGCTTTGCAAGCCGACACAAAGCTCCCACTCCTCATTGGGCAAACCGGCAGCGTTATTTTCCAGAGCCTCCAATGCTTCACGTTTGGCTTGGGGGCTAATCTCGCGGCTTCCGGTAAGGTCGGCTTCAACCTGGCTGATTTCCTTCGGATGCAACAAGCTGAGCCATACCAGAGATAGCCGTTGAGTATCGATATATGGCAACGCGGTCGCATACGGTGGGCTCGTTATCGCGGCATCAGCGAGTTCCGGAAGTTCTAACCCACTGAGCTCTCGATTGTCCTTCAGATATGCTCGACCGAGTGCACGGCTAGGTTTTAGAACGTCTTGAGCAGCCCGGAGCCTTCGTATGGCCTCGACGCTAGCCGCTTCAAAAGAGGATGAGAACACTACTTTGGCATTCGCCGTTGGCCTTCTTCGGATACGCAAATCTGCTGGGTCTTGAAGAGAGAATTCGCGAAGTAGATTGCTTGCCACTACGAGAAAAAAAGAGGCTATGTGTTCGCCTTCGAACCCGATAGCGACCCGTAGCCTTTCTATCTGAGCCAGAATATCGGGCTCAAACCAAGAGCACAAATAGTGATGTCGCGCGTTGTCTTCGCTTGGCACGCCTACTGCGTTTTCGCGATCAACAATCCTCTGGAGTGCATCAATAAGGTGCTCCGCCGGCGTCCGCATTGCATTTAGTTTCGCGTTTGCAATGAATACGGCGAGCGGATTGAGATCGGTGCCGACACTTCTTATTCCGCGGTGCGCTGCCTCAACTAGCGTCGTGCCACTGCCGCAGAACGGGTCCAAAAGGAGGCCGTTTTCTGGAACGCCCAAGATGTTCATCAGGGCGCGACAGACCTGAGGATTGAATTTGCCACGATATTCATGCAGGCCGTGAACGGAGTATCGGGTAGATTGTCTGCGGCTGCCGCCCGACGCCGAGCGCTCAAGCTTCTGCTGAAGAGTTTCGTGACTCTGTCCTTCTATTGATACTGAAGCGAAGTAGGTAAGTAACTGCGCGTTCTGAACGTCCTTAGCGTCCGCGAATACGTGTCCGTCATCACCGAAATGAATATTTTTCCCTATGAGAGCACTGATCTCGCGCAGGGCGAGTTCTTTTTCATAAGGAAAGTGTTTGTAGGCGCCCCACTCTAGCTTCATGACGACACCTTACGCATCACGATGACCTTTTCTTTTTTAATGTTGGCATGCGACAGATTAAATGATTTACGAGAGCTGAGAACGTTGCGTTCGCCGCGATAAACCAGCTTCAGGCCGGTTCGTTCACCGGCCTCCTGAACGATTGCGCCGTTATCAATTGTTTCGCCGTGGATAATTGATCTTCCAACTACGAAGCAGACCCATCCGCCGGGCATGAGTAAGGATTGAAATTTTTCAAACGCCCTGCTCATTTGATCAACGAATGTTTGGGATGTATGCCTGTTTTTCTTAAAGAAATGGGCACGGGCACCAATTTCTTTTTCCTTTACAGCAATCGGATCGTGTCCAAGCCACCACATCCTATATTTGTGGTAGAGCCAATATTCATACGCGTTGGGATACGGTGGTGATGTTATAATTGCGCCGATTCTTCCTGAGAATGCATCGAGGTCGACCTCCAATAGGTCACTCTGGATGATGGTCGCAGGAAGCAACTCGTAGGTTCGGACCGCAAGTGCGCTTGCGAGACGTTCGCAAGATCTACGGAAATGGGACTGAACATCGGAAGCGTTAACCGGCTTCTCAATAGCCGCGTAACGCGTATCACTTTCTTGGTTGGAAACACGAACTATGATGCTTGAAGCCGCGAGCCGAAGGAAGTCCTGGTGCCCTTCTGGCATGGCATCAACTGCTGCGGTAAGACGCGCAAGAGCCACTTGGATGGGCCGCTTGAACCAGTGGCCAAGGTTCGGAATGGGCGGAATTGCAATATCTGCTGTCTTGTCCATCATTTTGCAGACATTTGATATTGAATCGCTGATATTCTCTGGGACCGCGGAGGTTTTCACTCGCGCCATTAAGCAAGCGATAGGGTTGAGATCGACGCCAAGGCTACTATACCCACGTCGCTGTGCCTCAGCTACTGTCGTTCCGCTGCCGCAGAACGGATCCAAGATAATGCTATCTCGCTTTAACGGCAGAGAATCTAGAAATGCCGCCGGTAGGTCTGAGATAAACTTTGCTGGATACGGATGAACATTCTCGATTTCGTTTGTAACGATACGAACTTTGAAATCCCAATCAATCTTAGACAGGCGAAGAGCTGCTTCCGAGTTTTGCGTGCTGAACTCTTCATCGATTCGACTCAAGCTCTCACGAGAAGCTTCTGACATTTTATCTCCAGGTTGAGGGGTGCCTAAGCTAGGGCGAAGAGGTCCGGGTCACTTTGTTCAGGTGCTTCGAGATTCTAATGGCGCCGCCTCAAAATGTCGCCATCTAATAGCACATATCTTGGGGAAGACGAGGATCAGGCACTACTTCGCCACAGCCTGATTGCGGATGCATCCCCCTCGTCTGTCGCTATGAGACAGCCCGCGCCAAACAAGCGCCGACCAGCATAACCGGAGAGGTGGCAGAGTGGTCGAATGCACCGCACTCGAAATGCGGCATACCTGCAAGGGTATCGTGGGTTCAAATCCCACCCTCTCCGCCAGTTTGGCTTTCGCTATCGGTCACCTTCAAGCGAACTGAACAAGCAGCCACAATAGCCTAAAACGCCTCAACTCCCCGGAAACCGATAGACTACCTCCGCAAACGATCCCGTCGGAAACACATAGAAAAATTTCAAATCGGCTGACGATTCGTTGCGGATGCCATGTTCGGCGTTGCCGGGGATGAAGACGGTTGTGCCTGATTTCACCGTCGTTTCCTGGCCGTCGATCCGGACGATGCCGGTTCCTTCGAAGATGAAGTAGATTTCCGAGGGGTCGTGGCGATGCGGTTTCAGCTCGCCGCCGGGTGCCAGTTCGGCGATGCCGGCGCTCATGCTGTCGGTGGGAGTGATATCGCTGCTGAGCAGCGTATGCCAGGAGATGGAGCCGTGGACGGGGTCGTTCCATCCGTCGCGCGGGCGCTCGTCGGCTGTGGTGATAACGGCTTGCGATCGCTTTGTCATTTTGCCTCAGGACGGTGGGTCAGCAACCACGTGGAACGGTGTCACAAGCGCTGAGAATGTCAATTGGATGGGTATCGATTGACGTCTGTCGATTGTTGCCCTTTGCGTCCTGTCTGAGCGCGCAACAGCTAAGGAAGAGGCAACATTGGACGTGATGGAAGCGGGAAGGTTTCCCCGCTCTCTTCCTTTGGGTCGCGATTGCCTTGACCTGATGGCCTCATGTCCGCCGCAGGAAGTCCGCGATCAACCCCGAGATCGTCTCCGGCGCATCTTCGAAGCAATAGTGGCCGGCGCCGGGGAGGCGCTCGATGGGTGCTGACGGGAAGAGGGCGGAAAAGAGCGGCAGGAAATGCTCCGCACGTAGCGTCCTATCCGCCTCGCCCCATATGGCAAGCGCCGGTTTGCCACGGATAATGCGCTCGGCGGCCGGATCGGGTATCTCGAATTGATGGGCGCCGGTCGCAAAGCTCTTGGCCCAGCCAAGCGCACCGAGACACTCAGCCGCGGTGGCAAAAGGAGCGCCATAGGCTTCGAGCCATGTGTCGTCGATGATGGCGTTGTTTTCGAAGCCGTTGAGCTTGAGCGTGCTGAGAATGTTGTAGCCGAGATTGTTAAGCACCGGCTCCAGCGTGCCGTCGGCCTCAGCCTTGAGGATCCATTGAAACCATGGGGATACGGCAGCATTTGCCACGCCTCGCTCCATGCTATCCGGCTGGCCGAAAGGTGTCGGGCCGTTTGCCGAGATGATGCGGCGGATACGGTGGGGATGGCGGGCGGCAAGGGCCATTCCTACGGGGCCGCCGAAATCATGCATCACGAGCGTAATATCCGTGAGGCCGAGCGCGAGCACGAAGGCCTCCAGGTTGGCGATGTGATCCTGCAGCCAATAGCTGCGGCCACTGGGTGTTTCGCTCTTGCCGAAGCCCATATGGTCGGGAACGACGACGCGGTGCGTGCGGCTCAACGTCGAGATGAGGTGGCGAAACAGATAGCCCCAGGTCGGCTCGCCATGCAGGCAGAGGATGATCTCGCCATCGCGAGGCCCTTCGTCGACATAATGCATCCGGAAGCCAGGTGCCTCGGTGAAATGCGGTGCGAAGGGGAATGTGCCGGCGAATGCTTCATTGGCAGGAATCACAGTTGTTCTCCTAATGTGGTTTTTATTTGAAACCATGATTCAATATCTCTTGTAGTTTTAGTTTGCAACCGATACATTGAGCTGGTGATACAGGCGCTTGATCGCGGTCCTGACGGCAGACATGAAAACAGGCGAGGGCAGCGGGGCATGGCAAAGAGAGTGAGCCACAAGGATTCGATGTGTGGCGTGGCGCGGCCGCTGGATGCAATCGGCGACTGGTGGTCGCTGTTGATTATCCGGGATGCCTTCGATGGGCTGCGCCGGTTCGGCGAATTTCAAAAGAGCCTCGGGCTTGCCAAGAACATTCTCTCGGCCCGGCTGCGCAATCTCGTCGCTCACGGCATCATGGATACCGTGCCGGCCTCCGATGGCAGCCCCTATCAGGAATATGTGCTCACGCAAAAAGGGCAGGGCTTGTTTCCGCTGCTGGTCGCGCTTCGCCAATGGGGCGAAGATTTCTTTTTCGAGCCCAATGAGCCGCATGTGACACTGGTCGACAGAGCGACAAAGCTGCCGGTGCGGCGGCTGGAACTGCGGGCGCAGGATGGGCGGATGCTTATGGCGGAGGATACGGTGATCGTAGTGCCGCCGCCTGAGGAATGAGGCAGGCGCGCCCATCGTCGAGCGACAGTTCGGCCGCGACCGAACTATTTCAGGCGGCATGTCGGCTACACTGAAACTCTCAAAGGAGAGTTTCTATGTTGACGAACACAGCCAAATTCAATGCCGCCGAGAGCGATCGCGAGCATATCGAAATCAAGCCCAGCGTGCTTTATATCGGCACTCCCGTCGTGCTGATTACGAGCCTCAACCCCGACGGCACGACGAATATCTCGCCGATATCCTCGGTTTGGGCCTTATACGATCGTGTTGTTCTGGGCCTGACATCCACCAGCAAGGGTCGAGAAAATCTCCTGCGCGAGCGTCAGCTGGTGCTGAATTTTCCCTCGCCGGAGCTGTGGCCAAAGGTCGAGGCGATCGCCCCGACAACTGGACGCGATCCCGTTCCCCCGCACAAGGAGAAGATCGGCTATCGTTTCGAGGCCGATAAATTCGATGTGGCCGGCTTCACGCCGCAGGCGGCCGATCTGGTGAGGCCTCTCCGCATCGCCGAATGTCCGATCCAGTTCGAGGCGGAGGTGGTGGCGGCGCATCCTCCCGGCGGTGAATGGCCCCCGGAGCGTGCCGAAGCCTTCTTCATCGTCGAAGCGAAGGTCCTTCGCGTCCACGCACACAGGGATATTGTCATCGCCGGCACCCATCATATCGATACCAGCAGATGGAGCCCGCTGCTTTATGTGTTTCGACATTATTTCGGCACCGGGCCGGATCTCGGCCGCACCTTCAAGGCGGAGAGATGATGGATTCTCTGCGGGGGTGCCTATGCGATCACCGGCTTAATTTGCCCGCTTCGGCCCCGCCTATCAGCAGCTCAAGACCGGCTTCAAACAGTGCATCATGGCCGTCGGCGCGGTAGAGCGCCAAGGCTTTGGCCAAGTTTGGATGGCTTGCGGCGGCGACATCAAGCGCCGCCCTATCCTCTGAACCGGCCATATCGGCCTGCTCCTCCAGCACGCATCCTACCACATAGCGGCTGATCGCGATCTGCAGCTCCAGCGCCTTTCCCGGATGGAAGCCGGCGGCGAGCAGGCATTCGAGCTGGGCTTCGATCGCGTCGAGGTGCGGAGGATCGACCGCCGTTCCCGCATGAACGCGGGCGCCGTCGCGCCACGCCAGCAGAGCGGCGCGGAAGCTACGGGCATTGGCGCGTAGGAATTCCTGCCAGGTTTCCCCCGACAAAGGTAGGTTGCGGGTGTGGTTCCGCTTCAGCATCTCGGCATTCATCGCTGCCAGCAGGGCCTGCTTGCCCTTGAAATGCCAATAGAGCGCGGGCTGTTGCACGCCGAGGCGCTGGGCGATCAGCCGCGTCGACAGGCCGTCGACGCCGACTTCGTTCAAGATGGTCAGCGCTGCATCGACGATCTGGCTCCTGTCGATTTTCATGGCTTCTCCGATTGACAGTCTCTCGCGTATAATTTATCGGCGATAAACTTCCTTATCAATGATAAGTTTTCGCTATGAACAAGATGCTTATGATCATTTTAGCGGTCGTCGTTCTCGATGCCGCCGGTACCGGCCTTGTGATGCCGATTCTGCCGGAACTTCTGCGCAGTGTCGCTCATTCGCCTGAGCTCGGCTGGCGCTATGGCGCCTTCCTGTCGCTCTACGCGGCGCTGCAGTTTCTGGCCTCTCCCATTCTCGGAACGCTGAGCGATCGTTACGGCCGCCGGCCGGTGCTGCTCGCCTCGCTGGCGGGCGGCATGATCGACTATGCCTTCATGGCATGGGCGCCGGGCTTCTGGTGGCTGTTCCTCGGCCGCGCCGTCGCCGGTCTGACGGCCGCCAATGCCGCAGTTGCGAGTGCGTGCCTTGCCGACATCACGCCGGAGGAGCGCCGGACGCGGGCTTTCGGGCTCCTCAGCGCCTGTTTCGGCATCGGCTTCATTCTCGGACCGGTCATCGGAGGGGTGTTGGGCACAATCTCGCTACGCGCGCCTTTCGTGGCGGCCGCATTTCTGGTGATGGTGAATTTCATAGTTGCGCTTGTCGCGCTGCCCGAGACGCGGACGCTGAAGCCTAAGCGGATCGATCCCGCGGCCTTTCATCCGCTAGCGCCGCTGCGCTGGATCGGCGCCTTTCCGGCGCTGCTATCACTGCTCTTCATGTCCGCCCTTCTTGCCATCGTCGGCGAGGTCGGCGGTACCGTCTGGGTGCTCTATGGTCAGGACAAGTTCGACTGGGATACGGCGACCGTCGGCCTGTCGCTTGCAGGTTTCGGCCTGTTCCATGCGCTGGCGCAGGCTTTCGTTGCCGGCCCCGTGAGCGAGCGCTGGGGTGAACGCCGCGCGCTCATGGTTGCGATCGTCTGTGACGGTGCTGCCTATGTCGCCATCGCCTTCGTCACGCAGGGTTTTTTCGTCTTTTTTCTGTTTCCGCTTTTCTGCCTCGGTGGGATCGGCCAGCCGGCGTTGCTGTCCTTGATGACCCAACGCGTCGGCGCGGACGAGCAAGGGCGTCTGCAGGGTGTTTTAACCAGCCTGACGAGCCTCGCCTCCATGGTTGCGCCCCTGGCGATCAGCGAGATCTATTTCGCCTCGCGGCATGTCTTTCCCGGGTTGGTCTGGGTACTTGGCGCCTCGCTCTATCTCCTCTGCATGCCGATGCTCTTCGCGAAGCAGCAGCGGGCAGATGAGCCGCTGGAAGGAGCGGCACATCGAAAAAGCGAGCAATCCTGAAGGGCATATGGTGGAACGACATAGAGGGATTACGCGGTTAGCAGCTCCAGCAATATGGCACGGTCCAAGATGACTGGTGCAGCCGTTCGGTGCGATCAGTTGACGGAATCGTCCGGATCGGTGTCCTTGACCTTGGTGAAGAGGCTCTTCAGCGCACTGGTCTTTGCCTTCGCCGCCTTGTTGGCCTTGATCGCCCGGGTCGCCGCCTTTGCCTGTTCCAGCATCATCTCGATCTGGATCTGCTGGATTTCGGTCAGACGCTCCCATTGGCGATTGAGGAGGTGGTCGACCTTTTCATGCAGGTGGCGGATTTCCAGTTCGGCCTTCAGGTTGACCTTATAGTCGTTGAGGGCGCGCAGGCGATCCTTCTCTTCCTGGCGGCGCTGGCTCATCATGATGATCGGCGCCTGCAGTGCCGCGATGGTCGACAAAACCAGGTTCAGCAGGATGAACGGATAGGCATCGAAGGCCTGCTTTTCGCCCATGACGAGATTGATGCCCATCCAGACGGCAAGAAACAGACAGAAGGAGATGATGAAGGTCCAGCTGCCGCCGAAGGACGCGACGCCATCCGCCATGCGGTCGCCGATCGAACGGTGGTCCTCATAGTCCTCTTCGATGTTTTCCGCCAGCGTATCATGCGTCTTCAGGCTTTCGACGACCTCGTCTTCGAGGTTGGAAAGCTCGCCGCGCTCTACCGTCAACAGTTCGGCGATATACTGAGCGCGGTAATCGTCCATGACCTTGCGGCTGATATAGTCGTCGGCACGAAGCTCCGGGTGCTTCAGCCGCATGAAATCCGCGAGCGACGGGCGAAGATCGTCGACATGCACGGCATCTTTTTTCTTCAGCACCTGCCCGGTGATGGCGTCGATCAGCTTGACGGACTTGGCCTTCGCCTGCGCTAGACTTTTGGTATAATCGTCCATCTCCACAACGGTTGGGCTTTCGCCCTCACCCGCGTCGAAATCGACGATACCTTCCGCCGGCTCAAAGGTCTTCGTTTCTGTCATCTAAGGGGGCCCTCTTTGACGCTTTTTCGCTCATGTAGCCAATAATGCGAACAGGAATATGACTGCTAGAAGACAATGGAAATTGCCGCCGATATAGACCGCAGCCGCCTATCCGCAACTTCCTCTTCTATTTGCTCCTAACGAATTTCTAGCGCCATTATCCTAAGCAACGGCAAACACGGTGCGCCGTTCCTGCAATCCTTCGCGTCTGTCTCGCCCGCCGCCCCGGAAAAGCAACCCTTCCGGGCGAATTCGCCACCGGTTTCGAAAGCGTTGCGTGTTTCTGCGGAAATTTCTACCGAGTCGATCAGGTTTTGATTTTTCGCCCCCTTGACCAAGGCCTGCCGACTTCTATTTGCCGCGGTGCAGCAGACATTCGCGAGAGCGAATAAATGTTAAGGTTTCAATGAATTATCGTCAGCGGGTTGGGGGCCTGCTGTCACGGATCTTTTAAATGCGTGGAAAGGATCGCTATGCACAATCCCCCGGCAGAAGACTTGGAGTCTATCGCCCGACAGGGCGGCCGATTCAAGCGAATGGCCGTCAGGATACCCACCTACCTGACCGATCTTAAGGAAAACCCGGCCTGGCTGCCGATGTTTCTGCTGGCCAGGACCCTGCCGTTTCGGCGCATCCATTGGCTGGCCACCAAGCAGCCCGTCAGGTTTCCCGTTTCCGGCTCCTCGATGTTTGCCGGCACCGAACGCAGCGCCGTCGTCAACGCTCTACGGACCGATGGCATCTATCCGAGCCTGGTGCTGCCGGATCGTATTCATCAGGAAATCGCCGAATTCGCTGCCAACACCGCCTGCTTCGGCAATTTCAACCGGAAGCTCGAATTTGTCGCAGGCGAACATAAGGAAGCGGAGGCTCGCTTCGGACGGCCGATTCTGAGCGGACATTTTTTTGAGCGCTCGCTTGATTGCGAAGCGGTCATGGCGGTCCAACGCGATCCGCTGCTGATCGACGTCGCTCGCCAATATCTCGGCGGCCAGGCCAAGGTGATCACCACCCGCATCTGGTGGAGCTTCCCGACTCAGGCTTCCGAAGCCGACCGGAGCCTTGCCTCGCTCGACAAATATCACTTCGATCTCGACGACTGGCGTATGCTGAAATTCTTCTTCAATCTTGTCGATGTGGATGAGGGCACTGGTCCACATGTCTTCGTCAAGGGAAGCCACAAGCGCCGCCGGGTCCGTCATCAGCTGACTTTGCTGGTCGGGCATCCGGCAAACGAAGTGCTCGATTATTATGGTGAGGCGAATGCACTGACACTGACCGGTAAAGCCGGCTCGGGCTTCGTCGAAGATCCCTTCGGTTTTCATATGGGCACCGTGCCGACGCAGAAGCCGCGACTGATGATGGAGGTGGGTTTCGGGGTCTCGAAGCCATCACGTCGCCGCTTCCACGGAGAACCCGTCCTGCGCTAGAGTAGGCCGTGCAAAAGCGCACAGCGGCTTTGCGACAACGACATGCGCGAATAGAGGGCGCATCTAGCTGGTATCACGGAGCGCCACTCGCAATTGGCGCTCCCGTCTGACCGATCTCAGGCCGAGTGGCTGAACCACCTGGCGATCAGGTGGTCAAGCGCGATGCGCCCAGGGCCGCCTGCGATGATTACCAGAAAGCAGGTTGCCCATGTGCCATGCGTCGGCCAGGCATCGGGATAGACGAAGATTTCGATGACTAGGGTCATGCCGAGCAGCGCCAGCGCCGAGAGCCGGCTCGCCAGTCCGATGACCAGCAAAAAAGGAAAGAAATGCTCGCTGAAGGCGGCGATATGGGCGGCGATCCAGGGATCGACCAGCGGCAGCTTGTATTCCGTCTGGAAGAGATAGACGGCATTGTCGGTCACGTGCCAGCCATCCACCTTGGTCTGGCCGGATTGCCAGAAGACGGCGGCGATCGACAACCGCGCAATGAGTGCGATCAGGTCATAGGGGATACGGTCGAGAAGCTTTAGGACACTATAGAGCCTTTTGGGCATAGTTTCGCGTTCGGCCGGAGCGGCCGTCATCGTCTGGTTCTGCATCTTCGTTCCTCTTGGCGTTCAGCGAATGGCCATGAAAGCGCCTGCCGTGAACGCACCGGCGAGGTTGGCGGAAAGATCGAAATTGGCGGCTTCAGCGAGAGCCGTCTCATAGGCCTGGCCAAGGGCGGCGCCCGAAAACAGCTCTTCCAGAAATGTTGCGCCACCCGGCGGCAGGCGATGCACCTCGACGATCATCTGCGGGCGGATGACGAGGGCATCCTCGGCCGTCCAATCGTTTATATCTGCAAGCTCGATTTCGCCGGTATTCATCGCCCAGATGGTGACGGCCGGATAGGTGGAACGTGCGACCGACGCGGAAGGGTGCGGCACGAAAGTCAGCTCCGCCAAGCCTGCCGGCTCTATGGTCGCCACGAGTGCCGCATCGAGCGGCACGACGTCGGCCGCATGATAGGCCCGCCCCCGCAGCGCCTCCAATCGCATGACATCGGGCAGATATGGGATTTCTCGCGTCGGTCCGAAACGCGCGACGAAGTCGGGGAAGTCATCGCCATAGGCAAGCAGCAGCGGCGAGCGTGGCGGATGCAGGCGGATGAACTCATGCGCCATGGCGGCGAAGAATTCCTCGCCGACGATCCTTTCCCCAGCTGGAAAGCGGGAGGCCAGCGCACCGATCAGGCCGATGGCGACATTGTTGCGATAGACGCCGAAACGCCGTGCCGGCTGTGGACCATTCCAAGCCGTCAATCCATCGGGCACTGCGAGATCGGGGTCGATGAGTGCTGCGGCGAATTCGCTTTGCGTGGCGAGAGACATCGATCCTTCCTCAGGCTGCTCTGCGTGCGGCAGCGCGCTTCAGGATGGCGTCGGCCGCTTCTGCCTCGGCCCTCAGAACCGGCCATTCCGGCACGTCGTTATCCCATTCGACCAGGCTGGCCACTGGGCCGATTCGGTCGATCAGCTCGGCGTAAAGCGCCCAAACGGGATCTTTCACCGGCGTATCGTGGCTGTCGATCAAAAGCGGGGCACCGGCATCGTCGACGGTCTCCGAATGACCGCTCAGATGGATCTCGCGCACCCATTGCACAGGAAAGCGTTTGAGATAGGCCCGCGCATCCATGTGGTGATTGGTGGCGGCGACGAAGACATTGTTGACGTCAAGCAGCAGGCCGCAGCCGGTGCGTCTGGCAACCTCGGCCAGAAATTCCGTTTCCTCGATCGTGCTTTCCTCGAAGAGCAGATAGGTAGCCGGATTCTCGAGCAGCATCTGGCGGCCGAGGATTGTCTGCACCTGATCGATATGAGTGCAGACCTGCGCGAGCGTCGCTTCGGTATAGGGCAGGGGCAGAAGATCGTTGAGAAAGGTCGTGTCGTGCGTCGACCAGGCGAGGTGCTCCGAAAAGCTCTCCGGCTCATAGCGATCGCAGACGATCTTCAAGCGAGCGAGATGTTCGCTATCCAAAGGCTGCATCGAGCCGATGGAGAGGCCGACGCCATGGATGGACAAGGCATAATCCTGGCGTAGCCTGCCGAGCTGGGCATGTGGCGGACCGCCGGCTCCCGTATAGTTTTCCGCATGGACTTCGAAGAAGCCAATCGGCTGTGTAGAGCCATGGATTTCGGCAAAATGCTCCGGCTTGAAGCCGACGCCGGCGCGACGGGGGAGTTGTGACGGTTTCATTGCGGGCCTCCGTATGAGAGTAATTCCAGCAAAGTTGTGAAGCAGTTTGTGTTCGGGAGGCAGGCGGCGCCGGATTAAACGATGCGCCGCCCACGTTTGCATTGCCTTGTCTGATAGGGTCAGACCGGGGCCTGACCCTGCATCAGGGTGCCGTGGCCGTTCGGCGTCTTGATCGTCTCGCAGGTTCCCGCGGGAACCAGCTTCCACGAGTTGCGCTGATAGTCGACCTTCGACGTGCCGGCGCAGGTTGTGCCGGGACCGGCGGCGCAATCGTTCTGGCCCTTGAGGGCGACGCCGTAGCATTTTTCCTTGGCATCGGCGGGAGATGCTGTCGTCACACCGGCAACCAGCGTCACCGCCGTTGCGACCGATGCGGCCAGGGCGAGTGCGGACATTTTGCTCATGACAAACTCCTTACGAGAAATGGTTGACGATCAATCCGGTTTCGGATCAGGCCGGGGTCAGCGAACCGTGGCCCTTCGGGGTCTTCATCGAGGTGCAGGTGCCGGTAGGAACCAGCTTGAAGGACATCTTGTCGTAGCTCATGGTCGACTTGCCGGCACAATCATGCTTACCGGCGGCACAATCGTTCTGACCCTTGAGGGCGACGCCGTAGCATTTTTCCTTGGTATCGGCGGCAGAAGCCGGAACGGCGACGGATGCAAGTGCCGATGCGATCGAGCCAGCAATGGCCAGGGTGAGGATGCTGTTCTTCATGGATCTGTCTCCTAGATGGATGCGAGCCGTCATTGGCTTGCATCGAGGTCTACGGAGCGTTTGGAGCGGATGTTACAGCCGCATCGGAATTTTTTTCGAGAGAGCATCATTTGTATTGTGCCGGCTATCTGCTGCGGCGGGCAGTTAGCCGGGCAGATGTGGTGGTCAAGCTGACACGTGCATGGGTAGCGGACGCAAGTGGCGGAGAACCTGTCGCGGAGACGAAAGAGCTTGAAAAATAGTTGCCGTTGCCGGTAACGAAAGTCTGCGGTCCTGCGTAGAGGAGATGTCGGATGAATCATTCGGCGCGCGAAGAGGAATGGGCAGTCTGGATGCGCGCGGCCATAGGCGGCGATGCGCAGGCCTATCACCGTTTCCTCACCGCTGTGACGCCGCATCTGCGCGCCATGGCGCGCCGGCGCTGCGATCAGCTGGGTGCGCCGGTAAGCGAGGCCGAGGACGTGGTTCAGGAAGTGCTGCTCGCCATCCATCTGAAGCGCGGCACATGGGATTCATCCCGCCCGATCGGACCCTGGCTGTCGACGATCGTGCGCAACAAGCTGATCGACAGCCTGAGACGGCGCGGGCGGCATATGAGCGTACCGATCGACGATGTGATCGATTTCCTGGAGGCGGAAGTGCATACCGACGCCTTGGACCGGTTCGATGTCGATCGTATGCTGGAGCTGTTGAAAGACCCGCAGAAGACGATCGTGCGCTCGATTTCCGTCGAAGGAAGCAGCGTGCGGGATACGGCGGACCGGCTGAAGATGACGGAAGGGGCGGTGCGCGTGGCGCTGCACCGCGCGCTAAAGGCGCTTGCGGCTTTGTATCGGAGTGAGACCAGTGAAAACCGATGACCTCATCAATCTTCTGGCGCAGGACGCGCCGGTCCGTATGCGGATCGGCAAGGTCCTGACCCTGGCGGTCGTCGCGGGCATTCTGATCAGCGGCGGTATCTTCTTCGCCATGATCGGCTTTCGAGCCGATATCGATACAGCGATGGAGACCGTCCGTTTCCTGTTCAAGTTCGTCGTGACCATCGCCCTTGCCATAACAGGCTGCGCCGTCGTCTTCCGCATCGGGCGTCCGGGCGCGTCGCTGCGCCTCTGGGGCTGGACGCTGTTCCTGGCGCCCATCCTGCTGCTTGCCGCCGCCGCCGTCGAAATGGCCGTTATGCCGGCCGATAGCTGGAGTGCGCGGATGATCGGCCACAATGCCCGCTTCTGCCTGACGCTCATCCCGCTGCTGTCGATCGGTCCGCTCGCCTGCTTCCTGTTCGCCCTGCGCCATGGCGCGCCGGAGAAGCCGGGTGCGGCCGGCGCCGTCGCCGGCCTTGCCGCCAGCGGTATCGCCGCGACCTTCTATGCCTCCAACTGCACGGACGACAGCCCGCTTTTCGTCCTGCTCTGGTATCCTATCGCGATCGCCATGGTGACGGCAGTCGGATATGTCCTCGGGAAACGCCTGTTGCGGTGGTGACGCGGCCGAACGCGTGACGTTCGAACTGGCAAAATCGTCCGTCAGGCAGCCGCCTTCGGCCATTGGGCAGTCGAGCTTGGAAAACCTGCTGGCGGCAGTCAGAATCGTCGCCTATAATATCCACTGTGTGCCACTTTCAAAAAATCGCATTTCCCAGCGTTAAAGTGTTTGCATCCGCGGCAAATTCGATTATAGAGGCCCTGCTTTCCCCGCAGGGGCACTTTACCGCCCGGCGGCTGTTGGGAAATAGTTCAATGGTAGAACAGCGGACTCTGACTCCGTTAATCTTGGTTCGAATCCAGGTTTCCCAGCCAATTTCCTTTAAATGCCCTTAGTTCCTTTATTTTTCAGTCGTGCCGGATATCGTTTTGGCGTCATTGGCGACCTAATACCAGGAACGGAAGCCCACAGGTGAATGTCCACGCAGAAAATGCGTGGGGCGGTCGCCCAGTGGCAGGCGAGACAAACTCCTCATGACGGCCCGCCACGACAAAACGTGAGACGCGTCGCACGTCTTCTCCATAGGCGCGGCAACGAAATGCACGTTGGTTCGGCCCGTCATATAGGATTGAAACCACTGCTCAATCCTAGAGCGTTTCATGTTT
>UCII01000020.1 GCA_900472485.1 Hyphomicrobiales bacterium | reverse complement strand
CTGCGCACTTTTCCTGGAAATGCTTCAGTGATCGATGGCGATCCCGCGGCCTGCAAAGAACCTCTCGAACACCTCCAGCGGCATTTCAGCATTCTCGCGCGTCGCGTTGACGTGACCGGATGGATTGTGGAAGCGGATATTATTGCCGTCGATGGCCGTCACCAGCACCAGATGACCGCCCTTGACCGGCGGCTCGGTCTCTGGCCAGCGGATCGAATGATGCACCGACGCGATGAAGAACTCCGATTGATCGAGGATATCATCGATGTCGGCGACGGAAATCCCAGTGACGACGCGAGCATCCAGATCGAAGCGATCACGAAACAATGAGACGAACGGCGCATAGATCAATCCCTTGATCCGGCCATCCGCCTCCTCGACATAGCCGCCATACTCCCGGCAGCCCATTGCCAGACCCATGATCGGGATGGTTTTGCCGGTGCGGGCGGCGAGCACCATCTTCAGGCAGGCCATGCCGCAGAGATTGCCGGCCCAGCGCGCATAATCCTCGATGCTGCTTGCGCCGGATGACGCCCAGAGCGGGTCCTTCAGCAAGGCCGATTGCGCACCCTCGGCGACGACCGCCAGCGTCATGTCAGGCGTTTCCCATTGGCTGAAATAAGGAACCTTCCGCGCCACCCTTGCGTCCACGACCACACTTTCCTGTTGCCGAATCCCATGGCTACAAGCTTGACCGGAAATGCGCTAGAAAAATGGCTATCGACTTCGGCCTGCAACTGGAGATGCGACTTGGAACAGCGGTTCACATTCGATGGCGTCGCCGGCCTCTACAGTGCTTCCCGCCCGCTCTATCCCGATGCGCTTTTTGCCGACGTCATCGATTTTGCCGGGCTGGAAGCCAAAGATCAGGTCCTCGAAATCGGCTGCGGCACCGGCCAAGCGACAGAGGGCTTTGCTCGCCGCAGCTTCTCCGTTCTCGCGCTTGATCCCGGCGCGGAACTGATTGCAGTTGCCCAGGAAAGATTGGCGGAATTTCCGCGAGTGCGGCTCGAGCAAACCACCTTCGAAGCATGGCCGGGCGAGCCGGAGAGCTTCAAGCTGATATTCGCGGCACAATCCTTCCATTGGGTTTCGCCGGAACTGCGCTTCGCCCGGGCGGCCGCACTTCTCGCGCCGGGAGGAACACTCGCCGTCTTCGGCAATGTGCCGATGAAGCCGGAACCGCCGCTGTCGGATAGGTTCGCGGGGATCTACGCCCGCCATACCCCGCAACTCGCCGGTCCGCCCGCGGAAGCCTGGTATCTGCCCGATGGCCCCTTTGCCAAGGAGCTACTGCAGTCCGATTATTTCGAGGAACCAGTCCATCGCTCCTATCGCTGGAGCCGCTCGCACACGGCACAAAGCTATATCGACCTTTTGCAGACGCTCTCAAGCTACCGGCTTTTGACCGAGGATCAGCGGGAAACGCTGCTTTCCGAGCTTGCTGATGCCATCAACGGGCATGGCGGCGTATTCGAGCTGCGTTACGAAACGCATCTCTATCTCGCCAAGCGCTCGGGCGCCGCTTGAGCTTCACTTCGCCGGCAACGCCTTCAGATAGGCCGCGATCGCCTGGCGGTCGGCTGCGGGCAGATGGGCGATGTTCTGCTGGACTTCGGCCATGGAACCGCCGGCGGAATCGTAGTCCGGGGTGAAGCCGGTTTCGAGGTAGTTGGCGATATCGCTGGCGCTCCAGCTGCCGATGGCCTTCGAGCCGGGCGTGATATCCGGAATCTGGCCCTTGCCCTCCGGATTGGGTGCACCCGCCAGCCATTGGCCGCTCACGAAGCCGCCGAGGCTGTCACGTGGCGTATGGCACTCGCCGCAATGGCCCGGCCCTTCCACGAGATACTGACCACGCTTGACCTTCTCGTCGGCATTGGCAATCACGACGCGCGGCTGGTCGTTGAGATAGAGGAACTTCCAGCCGCCCAGCGCCAGCCGAATATTGAAGGGAAAGGACAGCTCGTGCGGAGGCGCGACATTGCTGCTCTTCGGCAACGTCTTCAGGAAGCCCCAGAGGTCGTTGATGTCCTTGTCGCTCATGCGGGTATAGGAGCCGTAGGGAAAGGACGGGTAGAGGTGGTCGCCGTTTTTACCGACGCCGCGCTTCATGGCATTGCCGAAATCGGCAAGCGTCCAGGTTCCGAGCCCCGCCTTCTCATCCGGCGAGATATTCGGGACATGGAAGGTTCCGAAGGGACTCGTCAGCGCCAGACCACCCGAAAGCACCAACTTGGCGTCGCCTTGCGCGCCGGGAGCGGCATGACAGCTCGTGCAGCCGCCCGCCCAGAAGACCATCTCGCCGTTCTTGACATCTGGATCACCGAGATTGGCCCAATGGCTCGCCGGCAAAGGCGACGGCGCGGTGATGACGTAAAACGCGCCGCTGCCGAGGATGATCACGCCGAAAAGGCAAAGCAGCCATCGAATAAACCGCGCCATCATTCCACCCCTCGCCTCAGCTCTGGTTATAAGGCTCCGCGCCGGCAGAACCGGTGCGGACGCCAAAATCGATATTTAGAGCCTTTACGCAATTCCGGACGGAAAACCGCTGCGCAGTTTTCCCAGAATTGCTCTGGGCGAGGCCGACCTACCGCTTAGTCCTTCTTGATGCGATAGGCCTGATGACAGGCGCCACAGCTAGCGCCGAGGGTCTTCAGCGTCGCGCCGACGCCGGCCTTGTCAGCGGGAAGCTGGGCGAGCGCCGTCTCGGCATCGGTCGAAAGCTTGGCAGCATGGGCCTTGAAGTCATCGAGATTGTCCCAGATCTTCGGATTGACCTCGGGATCGGTCTTGTCGCTCTGCGGATTGAACTGATCCGGGAAGGCCTTGGCGGTTTCGGCGATCGTCGTCAGCGACGCCTTGACGATATCGGCGTCATAGGGCTTGTCGCCCTTGGCGATGGCGCCGAGAGCCCCGGTGGCGCCGCCGATCTTCTTCATCATGCCGATACGGGAGTCATGCGTGCCGTCGGCCGCGACGACCGAACCCAGTGCGATGCCGGCCAGGGCCGTCGCCATCACAATCGCTTTCCACTTCATTTCGTTCTCCTACCTCTCTCCGAGTGATCAGGACCGCGCGTGCGGCCCGGCGCATGATTACGGCGACATGTTTGCCGATTTCCTTTCCGGCAATGAAGTCACAAAATGGTGAGAGCTGAGTGAAATCAGTGTCATGCAATAGACACACGCATTCGCCGCCTCAGCCCTCACGCCAGTTTCAGGCCCTCCCATACCGTGAATACCGAAACTGCAACAAGCAGCAGCCCAGCCGCGCGGCCCGCGAATGCGGTTGCCCTGGGATTGGTGACCAGCAGATCGCGGCTGCGCCCGGCAGTAATGGCAAGTCCGCCGTAAATGGCAAATTGCGTTGCGATGGTCATGGCTCCCATGATGACGGCCTGTATCCACATCGGGCCGTAATCCGGTTTCAGGAACTGCGGATAGACGGCGAAGATGAAGAGATAGGCCTTGGGATTGATGAGGCAAGTCACCGCCCCCTGCCGGAAGGCTTTCCAGGCGGAACGGCTGCCGGCCGGCCCCTCACCTCCCACGGTGATGGAGCTGCGCATCAGCGTATAGCCGATGAAGGCCATATAGGCGCCGCCAGCGATCAGCAGCGGATTGAAGAGAACCGGCACGAAATGCATCAGCAAGCCGATGCCGATGGCGCCGTTCAGCGAATGCACCGCACCGCCGAGCATGATGCCGCCCGTCGCGGCGAGGCCGCGATTGCTGCCGCCAGTCAGCGAATTGGCGAGCACGAACAGCATGTCCATGCCCGGTACGATGATGATGCCCAGAAGAAGGATGAAGAAGAGCCAGAGATTTTCTGCGTAACTCATGTCAGTTGCCTATCGAGCTCTCCATGGAAATAGGAGAGGAAATGGTTGATTTTCAAGTCGATAGGCAGTCTTATAAAATGAGCCAACTGACGGGGTATTGTCAGTAGCCTTCATCGTTGGGGCAAGAAATGCGCAAGGCATCGCGCCTGTTCGAGATCATTCAGATCCTGCGGCTGGCGAAGCGGCCGGTGACGGGGGCCGATATTGCCGCCCGGCTGGAGGTGACGGTGCGCTCGGTCTATCGCGATATCGCAGCGCTTCAGGCGATGCGCGTGCCGATCGAGGGCGAACGCGGCATCGGCTATATATTGCGGCCCGGCTTTGACCTGCCGCCGCTGATGTTCTCGATCGAGGAAATGGAGGCGATCGTGCTGTCGCTGGCACTGCTGGAGCGCACCGGCGATGCGGAACTCAAGCAGGCAGCCAAGCGCGTCACGGCCAAGATTGCCGGCGCGGTGCCTCCACCGCTGCGCCAGACGCTCGACGCCAATGCGCTGCATGCCTGGGGCTTTGCCGCGCCTTCGGCCTCAGCGATCGACCTCGCGCTGGTTCGCCGCGCCATTCGCGACGAGGAAAAGCTGGACCTTGCCTACCGCGACGAACTCGGCCGCGCCACGGAACGCGTCATCCGGCCAATCGCGCTGATCTATTATTCTGAGACCGCCAATATCGTTGCCTGGTGCGAGCTGCGCCAGGCCATCCGCAATTTCCGCAGCGACCGGATCGAGGATTGCCAGCCGACCGGCCTCTGGTTCAAGGGCGAAGGCGATGGCCTCAGGCAGATCTGGGTGAATGGCTGGCAGATAAACACCCCGGCCGCGGCTGGCTGAGACATTGTCGCTCGTTCAAGATACGATCAGATTCTAGAGAATCATGCCGCCGGAGACTTCGATGCGCTGGCCGTTAACCCAGCGATTGTCATCCGACAGCAACGAAGCGATCATCGGACCGATATCGTCGGGCAGGCCCGGGCGGCCGAGCGCCGTCATGGACGCAACCATTCTGTTCACCTCCGGATTGTCGCGAACGATGCCACCGCTGAAATCCGTCTGGATCGCACCGGGCGCCACGGTGTTGGCTGTAATCCCGCGTGAGCCGAGCTCCTTGGCGAGATAGCGCGTCAGCACTTCGACCGCACCCTTCATGGCTGCATAGGCGGACGAGCCCGGATTGCTGAAGCGGGCAAGACCGGAGGAGATATTGACGATGCGGCCACCATCATTGATGTGCGGCAACAGCTTTTGCGTCAGGAAGAAGACGCCCTTGAGATGAACATTGTAGAGCTTGTCGAACTCGGCTTCAGTCGTTTCGGCGATGGAGGCATGATAAGAGGTGCCGGCATTGTTGACGAGGAAATCGAAGCGATCGCGACCCCAACGCTGCTGCAGCACGCGGCCGACTTCGGCGACGAAAACGTCGAAGGATGCGATATCGCCAGCGTCGAGCCGCAAAGCGACGGCCTTTTGACCGAGCGCTTCGATCTCGGCAACGGCGCTATCGGCTTCTGCCTTATTCGCGTTATAGGTCAGGATGGCATCGACACCGCGCTCGGCGAGATGAATGGCGGTATTGCGGCCGAGGCCGCGGCTGCCGCCGGTGATGATCGCAATCTTTGTCTTTGATTTATCGGTATTTTCGGTCGTCATTGCCGTTCTCCAGGGAATGTTTGGTGGCCGGAATCTACGCCTACGGAGCCATTTCCCTGAATGCCGGAACTCTCGAATTTCTTGCCTATTCCTCCAACTACCTTGTCCGCTGACACCTCGCTGCTATGATGCCACGATGATACCTGCCCCCGGAGACCGCCGATGTCCTCAGCCCTTAAGGATGCGATCACACAATTCATCGAAGCCAATGACAGCGAAGGCACTGGCGTCTTTTCCACGGGCATCGATGGCCTGCAGATCATGCGCTCGCCCGAGCCGAAAATGCCGCATGCGATGATCTATCGACCTGCGCTCTGCGTCATTCTGCAGGGTGCGAAGCAATTGATGCTCAATGACAGGGTGATCGACTATGCCGAGATGCAGGCGCTCATCATCAGCATCGAGCTGCCCGCCGCCGGCAGGGTGATCGAGGCGAGTGTCGAGAAGCCCTATATGGCCATCTCACTCGAATTCGATGTCGGCATGATGCGTGAGGTGATGGAGCAGCTCGAGGGGCCGCCGAAACCGACAGGCGGCGCCCAGCTTGGCATCTTCGTCGAGAATCTCGGCGACGAGCTTGCAGATTGCCTCCTGCGATTGACCCGCCTGCTGTCGAACCCAAGCGCCATTCCGGTGCTCTATCCGGCGATCATGCGGGAAATCTGCTTCTGGCTGCTCACCGGTCCCAATGGCGGCGAGGTGTGCAAGCTTGTGCTGCCGGACGGACAGACCCGGCGCATCGCCGACGCCATCCGCCTGTTGCGCGACAATTTCGCGGAGCCGGTGCGCATCGAGCAACTGGCGGCCGCCGCGCGCATGAGCCCCTCCTCCTTCCATCAGCATTTCAAGACACTGACCTCGATGACGCCGCTGCAGTACCAGAAGCAGATGCGGCTGCTAGAAGCCCGCCGCCTGATGGTCGCCGGGCACGCCAATGTGGAGAGTGCTGCCTACCGCGTCGGCTATGAAAGCGCCTCGCAGTTCAGCCGTGAATATGCCCGCATGTTCGGCACGCCGCCGAAAAGGGATGTGACCGAGATGCGGATGGCGGCGGAGTAATAACCGATCAACTCCGGCTTTACGCACCGCTACAAAGTGATCGCAGTCACCAACAGAATGAAAGCCAGTAGCCCCAAGACAGCGCGTGCGGCATGCGACCATTCCCAGAGATCACGCAGCATGGTCCAGTCCGCCTCGGCATCAGCTTCGATCCGATGACCGCCGACTGGAACATGGGAAAAGAAACCTGCGCCCAACCCGTTCAACTCGGCATCCTGGAGCCAGAAATTGTTTACGGGCTGTATCAGCAACCAAAAGACTGCATGCATTGCGGCCATGGCAGCAAAAGCAGCGGCAAACAACCAGAATACGATGATGTTGGCTGGCGTCAGGAACAGCAGAAGCAGAAGCAAAAGAGTGCCAATCGGCTCGGCAACGCCGCCGATCGTGAATCCGGGATAATAAATCCGCTGAACCGTCATATAGTCTTTTTTCGACAATCGCATTTTGCCGGGCAGCTCCAGCAGATGCGCCAGTGCCAGTGCCATGGCGACTGCCACGACCAGGATTGTCAGAATTTGCAATGCCGAAAACATCGGCTCCGCCTCACAGCAGCCTCAGTTCCTAAACTTTCAACGATGCGGATCGTTCCCCATGTCGAACGATACAGGGGATTCATCAAACGCCGGCCAGCGCCAGCACCCGGCTATCCTCGCGCCCGAAGCCCGTAACCTCCAGCCGATCATTGTAGACGGCAACGATCGCATAGGCGCTCGTATCTTCGGTATCGACCATGCCCTTGAAGTTGACGAAGTATGTGCCGCCCGACACTCCGAAATTGCCGGCATGATTGTGGCCATTGAGGTAAGCGACGACATGGTCATGCTCGGCCAAAAGCGAAAGCATGCGATCGCTATCGAGCGCGTTGTGCCCATTCTCTGGAAAGATCGGATAGTGGTTCATGACGATGACCTTCTCACCTGCCGCCTTTGCTTCCCTGAGCTTCGCAGCAAGCCAGTCATATTGCGTGTCGCCTATCGCTCCGTTCCATCGCTGACCATTGAGCGCGCCGGTTGTTTCCAGCGCCCGCATCATTTCCTTCGCCTCCTGCCGCCGCGGATCCCCTTCCGGCGGCGCAAAGACGCTGATTTCGTTGCCGTCGAGCGCGATGAAGCGATAACCGGAAAGGCGGAAATCGTAATAGGGAGACGGCATGCCCACACGGGCGGATACGCCGCCGAGATGTTCCGATGCCACGGCGAAATCATGATTGCCGAGGAGGAAATGCTTGCGATGCCGCAAGGCTTCGTAGACAGCCAGAATGGCGTCGAAGCTCTTCCATTCGCGATCGATGATGTCACCAAGCGTGACAACGAAGGCGAGATCGTGCCGATTGAACTCCTCGATCGCCGCGCGAAGCTTGTCGAGGCTTTTCGCCGGATAGCGATTGAGGGTCAGATTCGGCTCAAGATCCGCATATTGCGGATCGGCGATGACACCAAAGCGGAAGAGCGGTGCTGATGGCATTCAGCCTCCTTGGGCGGTCTCCCGGGCCGCCATGCGGCACACGGATATATCAACAAGGCTGCTCATAAGAAAACACCCGACGCCAGGAAGACGCCGGGTGCGAAAGCCAGCCTATGCGGCAAACCTTACTTCGTAGCGGCTTCGTAGCGCTCCAGGACGTAGTCCCAGTTGATCAGGCTGTCGATGAAGGCTTCGAGGTACTTCGGACGCAGGTTGCGGTAGTCGATGTAGTAGGAATGTTCCCAGACGTCGACGCCGAGGATCGGGTCGGCACCATGAACGAGCGGGTTTTCGCCGTTCGGGGTCTTGGAGATTTCGAGCTTGCCGTTCTTGACGGAAACCCATGCCCAGCCGGAGCCGAACTGAGTGGCACCGGCAGCGGCGAAATCGGCCTTGAATTTGTCGTAGCCGCCGAGATCGGAGGCGAAGGCTGCTTCGAGCTTGCCCGGCAGCTTGTTGCCGCCGCCACCCTTCTTCAGCCACTTCCAGAAATGGATGTGGTTGTAGTGCTGGGCTGCATTGTTGAAGAGGCCTGCATTGGTGCCGAAGGACTTCTTCACGATTTCTTCGAGCGAAAGATCGGCAAGACCTGCTTCCGCAGCGAGCTTGTTGCCGTTGTCGACATAGGCCTTGTGGTGCTTGTCGTGGTGATACTCGAGGGTCTCACGCGACATGAAGGGCGAAAGTGCATCGTAATCATATGGAAGTTCAGGCAATTCGAAAGCCATGGTCATATCTCCTCTTGGCAAAAAATTGCGTCGGCAGGTGAAGCGGAACATAGGAGCCGTCGCCTGGAAGAGCAACCGGCGACATGCCAAAAAAGTTGCACTCGGGAGTAAAAATTGCCCTAGTTTTCAAGTAGGTATAGCATCGACTTTGAAGTTTAGCTTATTGCATACGATGATGTTTCGATACAGGGCGGAATGCCGCGGCAAAACGTCGACAAGAAAGGCTGCCATGGCTAGGTTCATGGATATTCAGCTTTGATGGGAACCCATGACGATCGCCTGCCTACACACCGCCGAAAGCAATATCGCCGTCTATGAAGCGGCGGCAAACGCACTCGGGTTGCCTGATGGCATGCTGCGTCATCATGTCCGCGCCGATCTTCTTCTCGCCGCCGAAAAGGCTGGGCGCCTGACAGATGAGATTTCGGCGGAAACGGCAGCGCTTCTCTGGCATCTGGCGGAGGATGCCGAAGCCGTCGTGCTGAACTGCTCGACGCTAGGCCCGGCGGCGTCAAAGATCGCGGCCGGTGCCGGAGCCCCGATCATCCGGGCTGATGCGATGCTGGCCGAGCAGGCGGTCAAGGCAGGCGGCAAGGTTATCGTGCTGTGCACCGTCGAAACGACCATCGCTCCGACGACTGCACTTTTCGAAGCAGCGGCTAAGGCGACGGGGGCCGAAATCGAGGTTCGGCTGGTGCCGGGTGCATGGACGCACTTCCGGGCCGGGAATCTCTCGGCCTACCTAGCTTCCATTGCCGATGCGGTAACGGCGGCCAGCGGCGAAAGCGCTGTCACGATCGCTTTCGCTCAGGCGTCGATGACCGATGCAGTTCATCTTCTTCCGGGAAACTGCCCGCAGCCTATCACCGGTCCGGCGGCCGCACTTGCAGCGGCGATAGCGAAGATTACGGGTAGCTGAAGCATTACAGGTTGCGCCCAAAATAGACGTTCACCTCGGCGATGCGGTCGCCGGCAAAGCGGATCAGTTCGACATTGCGAAAGCTGCCGCCATCCATTTTTTCGGCGCGATAGCCGACGATCACATCATCACCATCGGGCACAAGATGTTCGATATGAATATGGCGGAATACCTTTTCCTTCGGCCAGCAGTGCTCGAAATACTGCTTCCGGTCGATGTGATCGTCGCGCGGACTGGAAAAGGTGAAATCCCGGGTCAGCATCGAGTCGACGATATCGGGATGCTGAGCGATATAGGCTGCAAACAGCCGCTTGACCGCATCGCAACGGGCATTTTCGAGAGAATTCATAATCTGCCTCCTCCTTTGCATCAGTGCGGTTTTTGATCCGCCAGCCATAAACTGATTGCATAATGCAATCAGTTTATAACATCAGCCGGGTGAACCAACAAGGCGCTTTGCGGACTTGGCAATGCCGGCCGCGTGGTCCAAACTCATCGAGCACCCCAATCAGCAGGAAGCCATCGCAGTGTCCGAGGCTCATCACCACATGTTGGAAAAGCTGCGCCGCTTGGCGGCAAAGGATAACCGCCCGACGATCGCACCGAGCGGCATCGGCAGTTATTCCACGCTTTTTACCTTCGTCACGCGCGAACGCGAGCGCATTGCCGGGTCGGCCTTTTCACAGGTTTCAATCGTCACCATCCTCGAAGGTTCCAAGGAAATCGTCAGCATGGGACGGCAGCGGCATTTTGCGGCCGGTACGGTGCTCGTGCTGCCGGCCGGCTGGAGTGGCGATGTAGTCAACGACCCCGATCCGCAGACCGGCGTCTATCGGGCGATTTTCATCACCTTCCCCGAGGAATTGACGCGCCGGGCGGCAAAGGCTTTTCCGCCTGCCCGTATCGCTTCTCAGATAGACTTGCCGCTCGATCCGCTACTGGCTGCCGCCATCAATCATGCAGGCGAAGGCATTGCCGGCGGCAATATGCCGATCCCTTTGATCGAGCACCGGCTTCTCGAAATCCTCATGGTGCTCGGCATGCGCGGCGCCCTGCCCGGTTCGCCGGAGACCACAGCCGAGGCGGTGCGTGCGCTGGTGCGCTGGCAGCCGGATCGAGCCTGGACAGCCGATCTCATCGCCGCAGAGCTCGGCACCAGCAACGCCACGCTGCGCCGCCGCCTGTCACGCGAGGGCGCTTCCCTGCGGGATGTGCTGGCAAGCGAGCGCGTGGCGCTAGCGACGACTCTCCTTGCCGAAGATGGGCTTTCGCTGCGCGAAGCCGCCCTTGCGACAGGCTATCGCTCGCCGCGCCGTTTCGCCGATCGACTTCGCAGCGCGTGAGCGTTTCCGGCCGCATTTTGAGCGTTTGCGTACGCCAGCGCTCGACACAGATTTGTTAGACCCTGCCCTCACGAGCCAAATGCGAAAGGGCAAATCATGAAAACCATGCTCAACCTTCTGAACGCCACCATCATCACAGCAGTTGTCGCCACCCCGGCCCTATCGGCCGATCTCGAGGTGACATTCGCAAAGAGCAATGGCCGCGCGCTGCTGCCGGAAAACGCCTCCTGCATTTCGACAGGGTCCGACAAGTCGGCCCCCGGTCCCAACAAGAGCCTTGCCGTCTCCTGGTCGAAAGGACCGAAGGGCACACGATCCTATGCGCTGACGATGGTCGACCCTGACGTGCCCGCCGATTTCTCACTGTTCAACAAGGCGGACAAAACCATTCCGAAGGATTTCAAGCGGATGGAATTCGTTCACTGGGTACTGGCCGATATTCCCGCCTCGCGCACCAGCCTTGCCGAAGGCACGGACGGAAACGGCCCCTCGCGAGGTGGCCTGCCGCTCGAGCGCACGGTCTATGGGCGACGCGGCCAGAATGGTGCCGGCGGCGGCAACTTGAAGGACGGACCGCATGGCGGTTATATGGGTGCCTGCCCGCCCTGGAACGATGCGCGTGTCCACAGCTATCACGTCACTGTCTATGCGCTCGATGTCGACCGACTGAACCTGCCGGATCTCTTCACCCGCGCCGATCTCATCGCCGCCGCGAAAGGTCATATCCTCGCATCGGGCAGCCAGGAACTGTTTTACACATTGAATGCAAAGGCCGAGAAATGACCGAAACGAGATGGGATGCAGCAGCACCGGCCGAGCCGGAAACCGCGCATTGGATGCGGAACCTGATCATCTGCCTCGTCGGTTCGTTCACGACGATCGTGGCGATGACTCTGCTGCTCCCCTTCCTGCCGCTCTATGTCGAGGAACTCGGCATCACCGATAAAGCGGCGATCGTGCAATGGTCAGGCATTGCCTATGGCGCCACCTTCTTTGCCGCCGCTTTCGTCGCGCCGCTCTGGGGACGGCTCGGCGACATCTACGGCCGCAAGTTGATGCTGATCCGCGCCAGTCTCGGCATGACGGTCGCCATCTCGCTGATGGGCATGGCCGGCAATGTCTGGCAGCTGGTGGCGCTGCGCCTCTTCACCGGCCTCGCCGGTGGCTATGCCTCGGGGTCGATGGTGCTGGTGGCGGCGCAGACGCCGAAGCATCGCTCCGCCTGGGCGCTGGGCACGCTGTCCGCCGGCATCATGGCCGGCAACCTTGTCGGACCGCTGATCGGCGGCGCGCTGCCGCCTATTATCGGCATTCGCGGCACCTTCCTGCTCGCAGGCGGCGCGATCTTCTTCACCTTCCTGGCGACAACCTTCCTCATCAAGGAAGAGAAATCCACGGCGCGGAAGAAGGCTGCGAAGGCCAGCGGCAGCTGGGCCTCCATTCCGGACAAACGCCCCGTCGTCGCCATGCTGTCGCTCGGCCTGCTGCTGATGCTGGCCAATATGTCAATCGAACCGATCATCACTGTCTATGTCGCGCAGTTCGTCACGGACGCCAAGGTGACGATGGTCTCGGGCGTCGTCATGGCGGCTGCGGCGCTCGGCAGCATCCTGTCATCCTCATGGCTCGGCAAGCTCGCCGACCGCATCGGCTACTGGAGCGTCATCATGGCGGCGCTTGCCGTCGCAGCGCTGCTGTTGATACCGCAGGCTTTCGTGACCTCGGCCTGGCAATTGATCGGCTTACGCTTCCTGATGGGTGTGGCGCTTGGCGGCCTTCTACCCTGCATCACCGCCGTTATCAGGCACAACGTTCCCGATGCGGCGACGGGCAGCATTCTCGGGCTCTCCATCTCCTCGCAATATGTCGGCCAGGTGGCGGGTCCCGTGATGGGTGGCTTCGTCGGCGGCCATATCGGTATGCGTGCCGTGTTCCTCGGAACCTGCGTGCTGCTGGCGATCGGCGCGATCTATTGCTGGTGGGTCAGCCCGAAGAAGCAGGCGGAATCCATAGGCTGATCGGGGGCAAACCTCGGTCCATGGCCTTTTGCCTGGGCAATCCTTAGACAGGGATTGCCCGGGGACCTCAGAAGCTCACTCTTCGCTGGCGCTGCGGCCGTGAGCCCAATCCATGTAAAGTTCCAGCGCCTTGCGGGCGACCGGCCCCTCCTGGAATTCGCGGTCGTCCAGTCGGTTGACGCTGACGACCTTGGAATAGTTGCCGGTCGTGAAGATCTCGTCGGCGCCCATGAACTGCTCGACGGACAGGGTTTCCTCACGCACATCGAAGCCTTCCTGGCGCAGCAGGCCGATGACGCGGGCACGAGTGATGCCGGCAAGGAAGGTGCGGTTGGCGACCGGCGTATAGACGATGCCGTCCTTGACCATGAAGACGTTGGACGACGCTGTCTCGACGACATTGCCGTTCATGTCGCGGACGAGCGCATTGTTGAAACCGCGACCCCTCGCCTCCAGGATCATGCGGCCGCTGTTCGGATAGAGCGAGCCGGCTTTGGCGTCCGTCATCGCCGTTTCCGGAGAGGGGCGCCGGAAGGGAGAGACGGTAAGCGTGATGCCACCATTGCCGCCAAGCGGCGCCTCGAACAGGCAGAGGGCGAAGCGCGTCGATTCCGCATCGACGGCGACGACGCTGCCCGGCGAGCCATGCTCGCCCCAATACATCGGCTTGATGTAGATCGGCGTCTTGCCGTCGAATTTCCTGATGCCTTCCCAGGCGAGCGCCTCGATCTCCCCAGCAGTCTTGATTGGCTTCAGCCCCATGGCCACGGCCGAACGATTGATGCGCTGGCAATGGAGGTCGAGATCGGGTGCAATGCCATCGAACCAGCGCGCGCCGTCGAACACGGTCGAGCCGAGCCACATGGCGTGCGAGGTCGGTCCGATCAGCGGCGGATTGCCGGAGAGCCATTCTCCTTCGACATAGGTCCAGGTGGCAGTACGGGGCGATGTATCGACGGACATGGTATTTCCTCCCTTTGAGCGGTTCAGCTTTCGCGGGATTGCGGAACCGCTCCATCTCTTTGTTTTCTCGCAACTCCGGACGGAAAGCCGTGACCGCGCTTTGGCGGAATTGCTTGAGATGGCGACGAACAAATAACCGCGTAACCTAAGGGTCAAGCAGAAACTGCGCGGCAAAATCCATTTGCAACAAAGCGCCCGATATCGCATTCATAGCGCAATTTTCATGCGTCGAAACAACAGCTTGACGAATGGGTCCATCACCCGAAGTGATGGACCATAGGGATCGTCAGGAGAGAGGGAGCACTCCCATGAAAGCGATGTATTACGAGGCCTTCGAGGCAACACCCGAAATCCGTACCCTGCCCGACCCGACACCCGGCGAAGATGGCGTCGTTATCGCCGTCGGTGCGACTGGCCTTTGCCGCAGCGACTGGCATGGCTGGATGGGACATGACCCCGATATCAGGCTGCCGCATGTGCCGGGCCACGAGCTTGCCGGCAAGGTGGTGGCCGCCGGGCGCGGCGTCGTCCGCTTCAAGGTGGGCGATCGCGTCACCGTTCCCTTCGTCTCCGGCTGCGGCCATTGCGCCGAGTGCCATTCCGGCAATCAGCAGGTTTGCCCCAGCCAGTTCCAGCCGGGCTTCACCCATTGGGGCTCCTTCGCCGAATATGTTGCGATCGACTATGCCGACACCAATCTCGTCCACCTGCCGGAGACGGTCGACGATGCGACGGCGGCAAGCCTCGGCTGCCGCTTCGCTACTTCCTTCCGCGCCGTTGCCGACCAGGCGAAGACGCGGCCGGGCGAATGGATCGCCCTGCATGGCTGCGGCGGCGTCGGCCTGTCGGCGATCATGATCGCCAGCGCCCTTGGCGCCAATGCCATCGCCATCGACATTTCCGACGAGAAGCTCGCCTTCGCCCGCGAATGCGGCGCGGTGGCGACGATCAATGCGGCTGAGGTCGCCGATGTCGTGGAGGCGGTGCGCGAGATCACCAAGGGGGGCGCGCATGTCTCGATCGATGCGCTCGGCCACCCCGCCACCTGCTTCAACTCCATCAAAAATCTGCGGCGGCGCGGCCGGCATGTGCAGGTTGGCCTCATGCTCGGCGATTATGCGACGCCGCAGATCCCGATGGCGCAGGTCATCGGCCATGAGCTGGAAATCTATGGCAGCCACGGCATGCAGGCCTGGCGTTACGATGCCATGCTCGACATGCTCACCGCCGGCAAGATCGCGCCGCAAAAGCTCATCGGACGCAGGATCAGCCTGGAAGAGGCTGTACCTGCGCTGATGTCGCTGGATAAAGCCGAGGGCAAAGGCATCAGCGTCATTACACGGTTCTGATATATCCAGGTGCTATGCGCATCGGAAGAAACGGCAATCCAGAAAGAGGAAACGCTCATGGCATGGTCTGCCGGCCAATATGTGAAATTCGAGGATGAACGCACGCGCCCCGCGCGCGATCTGCTGGCACAGGTGCCACTGGAGCGTATCGAACGCGCGATCGACCTCGGTTGCGGCCCAGGCAATTCGACGGAACTTATCGTCGAACGATACGGCGTCGCTGGCGTTTCCGGCCTCGACAGCGACGACAATATGCTGGAGGCGGCGCGCAAGCGCCTGCCGGGCACAAGCTTCGTCAAGGCCGATCTCGCCGCATGGCGGCCGGAAGAGCCCGTGGATCTGCTCTTTGCCAATGCCGTGTTTCAGTGGCTGCCCAATCATCTCGACCTCCTCGACCACCTGATGGACGGGCTGAAGCCTGGCGGCGTGCTTGCCGTGCAGATGCCCGACAATCTGACCGAACAGAGCCATCTGATGATGGAGGAGACGGCCAAGAATGGTCCTTGGAGCGATGCCTTTGCGAAGAAGAGCGTGCGCCGTAATCCCCTGCCCGCGCCCTCGGTCTATTACAACAGGCTGATCGGCAAGTCGGCTCGCGTCGATATCTGGCACACGAACTATAATCACGCGCTGGAAAACGCAGCGGCCATCGTCGAATGGGTGAAGGGCACAGGCCTGCGCCCCTATCTTGACCATGCCGGTGCCGAGCATCGCGATGCCTTCACCGCCAAATATTTGAAGCATATCGAGCGGGCCTATCCGCCGCTTGTCGACGGCAAGGTGCTGTTGCGCTTTCCGCGGCTCTTCCTGGTCGCGGTGAAGAAATAAGTCATTTATGAGCCCCGAAATGCCGGCTGATGGCGATGCGTCGATCCCATCGACAACCGGCGCCGGCCCGCGCTAGAACATCCATAGCCAAAGCTGAAACAGCAATAGCTCCGAGGAGATAGTCGATGTCGTCCAGAAGCCCCGAATATGGCCGTCAGAAGGAGATGCGCGCATGACCACCCCTGACGTCGCACCGGCCCCGCCGCTGACATTCGTGATCTTCGGCGCCGCGGGCGATCTCACCCGGCGCCTGCTGATCCCGACGCTGATCAACATGACCCGCAGCGGGCTTATCGGCGAGGACTTGCATATCCTCGGCATCGGCATCGAAACCGGCGGTGTCGAGATGCTGCTAGATCGCCTGGAATCGTTCCTGAAGACATCGGGGGACATGGACGATTCTGAGCGGCAGGCGGCATGGCAGAGCCTGCGCAAGCGCATCAGCTACATCTCCGGCGATTTCACCCAGAACGGCGTCTACAAGGAAATTTCGGATTATCTCTCGCATGCGCCGAGCGCCAACGCGGCCTTTTATTTCGCCGTGCCACCCCGCTTCTTCGGCGATATCGCCGAGAAACTCTCCGAAAACGGGCTGATGAACGAGGCCACCGGGGCTTTCCGCCGCATCGCGATCGAAAAACCCTTTGGCCACGATCTTGCCTCGGCACAGGCTTTGAATGCGCGGTTGCTGAACCATGTGTCCGAAAGTCAGATCTATCGCATCGACCATTTCCTCGGCAAGGAAACCGTGCAGAACATCATGACGACACGCTTCGCCAACATGATGATCGAGGCATTATGGAACAACAACTATATCGACCACGTGCAGATCACGGCGGCCGAGCTTGTGGACGTCGGCACGCGCGGCAAATTCTACGATGCGACCGGCGCGCTTCGCGACATGGTGCCGAACCATCTCTTCCAGCTGCTGGCAATGGTGGCGATGGAGCCGCCGAACAGCTTCGATGCCGAATCCATCCGCAATGAAAAGGGCAAGGTGCTGAAGGCCCTGCGCGTCTACTCGCGGGAGGAGGCAATCAAGAACGGCGTGCGCGGCGCCTATACGGCCGGGCCTATTGCCGGCAGGGATCTGCCGGCCTTTACCCAGACACCCGATGTCGCGCCCGACAGCAACACCGAAACCTTCGTGGCGTTGAAACTCCTGGTCGATACATGGCGCTGGGCTGGTGTGCCCTTCTATCTGCGCACGGGCAAGGCGATGAAGGCGCGGGATACGGAAGTGGTCATCACCTTCCGGCCGGTTCCCTTCGCCCAGTTCCCGCGCCACGAATCCCGCCCCGAACTGCCGCCGAACAGGCTCATCATCCAGGTGCAGCCCGACGAGGGCCTCGATATGGAAATCTCGATCAAATCGCCGGGGCTGGTGCTGAAAACAGCGCCGGTTTCGCTCGACTTCCGCTACGCCGACAGTTTCGATATCGGCAATCAGACCGGTTACGAAAGCCTGTTCTACGAACTCTTCGTCGGCGACCAGACGCTCTTCCAGCGCGCCGATGGCATCGAAGCCGGCTGGGCGGCGGTGCAGCCCTTCCTAGACCTCTGGGCAGAGGGCGGCAAACCCGATCCTTACGCTCCCGGCAGCACCGGCCCGGCCTGCGCCGACGAACTCATCGAACGCGACGGCCGCAAATGGCATGAGATCGACGGGACGCCGAAGGGCAGGAAGATCTGATCCTGAAGAAGATCAGCCGATAGAGGCCAGCTGTTGCGTTCTAACAGGGCGCAACTTGGCGAGGTCGGCCTGCCTTCTGAACAACAAAAAGCCGCCGGGATTTGGCCGGCGGCTTTCTTGTCAAGGCATAGCAGCCTCAAATGAATTGGTGCAGGCCCGGAACGGAATTGACGACCTGGTCGACCACCTCGTCGCCGGCATGCTGGCGGGCGGTTGCAATCGTCTCCTTGGCGAGCGAGCTGATTTCACCCATGCTGAGACCGCTGCTCATCAGCTGCTGGCCGAGTGCCATCAGGCCGCCACCACCGCCAACTGCGCTGAGCAGGCCGCCGAGCAGGCCGCCGCCACCCGTTTCCTCGCCGTTATATTGTGCAACCAGATCGGAGGCGCCGGGGATGGATTCGATCATCTTGGTGACAGGACCATCCGGAGCTTCGCGCTGCAGGAAACCGAGAATCATGCCGACGGCCTTTTCCGCAAGGTCGGGAGCGATGCCGGCTTTGGTCGCGATTTGATCAATAACTTCGTTCACTGTGGCCTCCTGCCTTTATAACGTTAACGTCAACGTAACTGAATGAAGCAACCGACACAAGCCGCGCCGGACTTCGTTATACTACCAGAAGCGGAACCTCCACGCGAATGGTTGTCCCCCGTCCTGTGAGTTCTTATAACAGTGTCAGGACAAATCGATGAATGGCCCTGGCAGCCTTAAAGGCTGCTGTGCCGCCGCCCAAAGGGAGACGACACCATGCCGCAGCAGGATGGACAGATTTTCGTCGGCGCGAGCCGCAACCCCGATGAAAGCATCAATAAGGACGAGTTCCTGACGCTGAAATTCGGCAACCGTCATGGTCTCGTCACCGGCGCGACGGGCACCGGCAAGACGGTGACGCTGCAGGTGCTGGCGGAAGGATTTTCCAAGGCCGGCGTGCCTGTCTTCTGTGCCGACATCAAGGGCGATCTTTCGGGTATCGCCGTCAAGGGCGAGCCCAAGGATTTCCTGCTGAAGCGCGCCGAGGAAATCGGTCTCTCACCCTATGAATTCGATCAGTTCCCAGTCATCTTCTGGGACCTCTATGGCGAAAAGGGCCACCGCGTGCGCACTACCATCGCCGAGATGGGACCACTGTTGTTGGCACGCTTGATGGATGCGTCCGAGGCGCAGGAAGGCGTACTCAACATCGCCTTCAAGATTGCCGATGAGAACGGCCTGGCGCTGCTCGATCTCAAGGACCTGCAGGCGCTGCTGAACTATATGGGCGACAATGCGAGCGAGCTTTCCAGCAAATATGGCCTGATCTCGAAATCTTCCGTCGGCTCGATTCAACGCGCAATGCTCGTGCTCGAGCAGCAGGGCGCGGAAAACTTCTTCGGCGAACCGGCGCTGAAGATTTCCGACATCATGCGCGTCAGCAACGATGGCTACGGGCAGGTCTCGGTGCTTGCGGCCGACAAGCTGATGATGAACCCGCGCCTCTATGCCACCTTCCTGCTGTGGTTGCTCTCCGAGCTGTTCGAGGAACTGCCTGAGGTCGGTGATCCGGAAAAGCCGAAGCTGGTCTTTTTCTTCGATGAGGCGCATCTGCTCTTCAACGATGCGCCGAAGGTGCTGATCGAGCGCGTGGAGCAAGTGGTGCGACTGATCCGCTCCAAAGGCGTCGGCGTCTATTTCGTCACGCAGAACCCGCTCGATGTGCCGGAAACGGTGCTGGCGCAGCTCGGCAATCGCGTGCAGCATGCGCTTCGCGCCTATACGCCGCGCGAGCAGAAGGCCGTGCAGACGGCGGCCTCGACCTTCCGCCCCAATCCCGCTTTCGATTGCGCCACCGTCATTACAACGCTCGGCACCGGCGAGGCGCTGGTATCGATGCTCGAGGGCAAGGGTGCGCCTTCCATCGTCGAACGCACGCTGATCCGCCCGCCATCCGGCCGTATCGGCCCCGTCACGGATGGCGAGCGTCAAGCCATCATCAACGGCAGTCCGGTTGCCGGCGTCTATGATCAGACGATCGACCGCGAATCCGCCTATGAAATCCTGACGGAGCGGGCACGCAAGGCGGCTGCGCCGCAGAGCGAGAGTGCTGGCGATGGCTGGACCCTACCCGGCTTCGGCGGCGACAGCAGCAAGCCGGCAAGCCGCGGCCGTTCGGGCTATCAGCGCGAGACGATCCTGGAAGCGACGATGAAAAGCATGGCCCGCACGGTGGCGACGCAGGTTGGGCGGGCGCTGGTGCGGGGCATTCTTGGCAGCCTGAAGCGGTAGAAGATTACCCTCCCCTTGAGGGGGAGGGTCGGAGCGAAGCTCTGGGGTGGGGTGATCCGCGGCAATCTCTGCAGGTCCGAATGCCCCCCGCCGCTTTGCGGCGACCTCCCCCTCAAGGGGAGGTAAAGATCAGCGCACCGGCGCGACGAGCGAGAAGAACGCGCCCTGAGGATCGGTCGCCTGCACGATCCAGCTGCCGCCGGGGACCTCCATCGGGCCATTGACGATCCTGCCGCCGCCTTCCGTGATGCGGGTGATCGCGGCGTCGATCGCCGGGACGTTGATATAAAAGTTCCAGGCAGCCACGGGTATTTCCGCCGGCTTGGTCATGATACCGCCGAAGTCGCGGTCGCCGATCTTGAAGATCTTGTACTTGCCCATGGGCCCCATGTCGAAATCGGAGCTTAGCTCCCAGCCGAACATCTCGCTGTAGAAATCGAAGGCCTTCGGTCCGTCGTTGGAATAGAGCTCGTGCCAGCCGAAGTAGCCCGGTGTCGCAGGAGCAGGCGGCTCCCAATCCTGGCCCGGCAGCGGCGTGAACAGGCAGAACGCTGCACCGTAGGGATCGGAGACGACGGAGAATCGGCCCACGCCTGGAATATCCGTAGGCTCGCGATAGGTCTTGCCGCCCTTCCCGACAACGGTCTTGGTGGCTTCGTCGACATTGGGAACGCCGATATAGCCGGTCCAGCAAGGCGGCGTCCCCATGGCCTTCGCCTCGTCAGGCAGGATCATCAAACCGGCAACGGGCCCCGCGCCTGCGCTGAACAGCGTATAGTCCATGCCGACATCAGGCATGCCGGCATCCGCCGCATCCCAGCCGACGACCTTGGTATAGAAAGCTTCCGCCGCCTTCATGTCCGTCGTCATCAGCTCGTACCAGACAAAATATCCCTTCTCTGCCATGATATCTCTCTCCCTACTGTGATTGTTGCGGTCATCCGTCTCATCCTGAGCCTGATGTCGGCGCAAGCACATCATGGCCGATGAACGTAACAGCCGAACGATGGTCAATCGGTTGATCCGTCGCTCCCCGGCGAGCAGGCTCCAGGTCTTAACTAGGCGCAAGACGTAATAATTCGACCCCTTGCGCCGCATGACGTAAAGTTGACAGTCTCGTCATGCTTCAATGGCAGCAGGAGCCCGCCTTCGCCGCGTCTTGATATTCGTCGTGACGGCGCACGAAATCCATGGTCTGGCCTTCATTCCGGCCCTTCGGCGCATTGTCGAGGATCATCAGCGTACCGATCATTTCCTCGCCTCCACGGGCATAGCTGGAATAGGTGTGGAAGATATTGCCGGCTTCATCCTTGTAGAAGGCGCTGAGACCAGGCAACTCGTCATTGCCGTTGGCGGCGTCCATATCGCTGAAATTATAGAACACCTTTTCACCGGCAAGCTGCTCTTTGGTGAAAGAGACGTGATAGTCGAAATTGAAATCGTTGGAGAAGGACGACACCCATGGGAACTTCCAGCCCATGCGTTTCTTATAGGCCTCTATCTTTTCGATTGGCGCGCGGGCAACGGCGACCAGCGTGACATCGTGATGGTTGAGATGGGGAAGCGTTCCATCGAAATGATCGGCAAGGAAGGAGCAGCCGGTGCATCCGGCATCCCAGTCCGGACCGAGCATGAAATGATAGATGATCAGCTGACTGCGGCCGTCGAAGAGATCGGCAAGCGTCCTCTTGCCGGCCGGCGTGTCGAAAACATAGTCCTTCTCGACCTTTACCCAAGGCAAGGCCAGGCGTTCCGCATTGACGCGATCGCGAAGATGCGTAGCCTCCTTTTCCCTGGCGAGCAGTTGACGGCGAGCCTCCAGCCACACTTCCCTGGAAACGACCTGGTTCATTGTCCGCGCCCTCCTCCGGCGTTTTCATTTCCAAATCTTGACAAATATATTGATATCAATATTAATGAATCATGTCAAACGCCGTCGAAATCCCCTTTGAAACCACGCTGTTAGTCCGCGACACCTGCCTATGCCTGCATGTTCAGCGAGCAGCGCGCGCTCTTGCCCGTCGCTTTGACGAGGCGCTGCGGCCATTCGGCCTTACCAACGGCCAGTTCTCCCTGATGATGTCCCTGAACCGGCCCGTGCCGGCATCCATGGGATCGGTCACGGCACTCCTGGCAATAGACCAGACGACGCTGACGGCGGCCTTAAAGCCGCTGGAACGGCGGGGATGGGTTAGCATCGTGCCTAATCCTAGAGATCGCCGCGCCCGCCTGCTCAGCCTCACGCCATCGGGAAAGGCGGCGCTCGCTGCCGCCGTGCCGATCTGGAAGACGACGCACGCCGCCCTCGAAGAGCGACTGCCCGACGGCAATGGCGACCGTCTGCGCAGCGATCTTGCTATTCTGCTCTGAACTGCGCCTCAGATAGTCGCGGATCACCCTCGAAATCCTGCCTTTCGAAGCCGATGCGGCGCCGTGGGAATTCGCACAGCGCCTGTACCCCGACGCGCGACAGCCGGATGCGCCATGTCTGGCGTTCAACGGGTTCGCGGGCAGAGAAGGCTCTGGCCGTGAGCAGCGCTATATTCATGCCTCCGCTGGGATCGCGGACGGAACGGTAGAGGATTGCCTCGATGCCGCCGGTTCGCGCCGCCTCTGCAAGCGATTGGCAGGCGTCGTAGTCGATCGGATCGGTCCACAGCTTCCGATCGCGATCCAAGGGAGGCCGCGTCAGATCGATCCCAGCCTTCGTCGTAATCGCAGCGGCAAAGGCGGTATATTCGGCGGCATTGGCAGGCAACGGCGTATCGGGGGAATCACGGAAGAAGAGCAGCCGGTAGAAGCTCATTTCAGCTAGCGCCGTCTCTACCTGCTCCGAGGCATAGAAGACTCCGAGCGTACGGCCCGCGCGACGAAAACGGGAACCGTGGGGATAGATCGCCCCATAGCGGAAGGGTGTAGCAAGGAGATAGTCGAGCCCTGCGCATTCCGGCGGCAGAACCGGCTTGCTTTCTTCCAAGATGCTTTCGAGAAGCGCCTGCTCTTCCAGCGTATCGACAAGCTTCAGCGTTGAGACCTGATGCTGCGATTCCACCAGCCGCCAATATTGGCCGGAAATGGCCCTTGTCTCAGACGAGAGCGCGGCGGGCGTCCAGATAGGCAAGGACATCGGTCAAACCAGAAATCGAGATGATCTTGTCGATTGGCGCTGCGCCAAAGGCGATATTGCCGTTACGCAGCCATTGCCGCGCCACAGCCTCGTCGCCGCCGACGATAGCGTCGAGCGAACGGAAGAGACGAACGAGAAGCACGGCAAGTTCGAAAGGCTTGCTATCGCGCTCCAACAGATGATCCTGCCGCTTCATGCGCGATACCGTCGCCTCCGACACGCCGATGATGGCCGCCAGGCTACGGGCGTTCAATCCCAGTCTTTCAGCAGCGTTGACGACGGCTTTAGTCATAACGAGCGCTTCGCCGGGCATCGTATGACCTATTGTCTGGGCCTTTATCATGGCTACTTCCTTTCCTAGGAAAAGATATAGCATTTTTCTTGCAAAAGAAAAGGAGCGAAAGATTAAACTGTCGCTCCTTTTCAATATATTCCGTATTTCCGGCCTTCAATCGGCTGGCGGCGCGGTGCGCGTCAGACAACAGCAACCGGCACTTCGGTCGAAGTACGCATGGCGTGGCTGTACGGGCATACGATATGGGCGGCGGCGGCGAGCTTTTCAGCCTCGGCCTTGTCCATGCCGGGAATGTGGACGGCTAGAGACACTTCGATGCCGAAACCGGTGCCATCCGCGCGCGGGCCGATGCCGACGGTTGCCGTGACCTTTGCGTCTTCCGGAATCTTGACCTTCTGCTGGCCTGCGACAAATTTCAAAGCGCCCAAGAAGCAGGCGGAATAGCCGGCTGCAAAGAGCTGCTCCGGATTGGTGCCGGTAGCGCCATCGCCGCCGAGCTCCTTCGGAACAGTCAGCGTGACATCAAGGACGCCATTTTCGGAAACTGCATGGCCGGCGCGGCCACCGGTGGCGGAAGCTTTGGTCGTATAGAGAATAGGCATGTCATGTCTCCTTCGGTTGGATGAATTTTATATACATCACGATTTAATCGCGCGCAATATAGATTTCGGTGTTTGATTAGGAAAATGAATTGAGACAATGCCGGCAATAGGAAGATGGCAACGGCCCGCGATGTGAGCGAATAGCCAATCCGCGCGACCAGCGCCCACAGCCGAAGGTCAGGTGGGCAATGGTTTGAAATCGGTTTCAGGATGCCGGCTACTTCCGGTCAGGACCGCGAACAAAAAAGGGCGCCAGTGACGCCCTTTTTTCAATGATACGGTATCAGGCCGTGACCAGGATCGGCGCTCGCTCGGGAACGCGATCATAGAGATCGATGACATCCTGGTTCAGCAAGCGGACACAGCCAGAGGAAACGGCCTTGCCGATGGAGCGCCAGTCGGGATTGCCGTGCAGACGGTAAAGCGAATCCTGCTTGTCCTCGAAAATATAGAGAGCTCGTGCCCCCAGCGGGTTCTTCAGACCCGGGTCCATGCCGCCATTGGCGATGGAATACTTCACGAGTTCCGGCTGGCGGGCGACCATTTCATCCGGAGGATTCCAGCGCGGCCATTTCTTGCGCCACTGAATCACGCCGCGGCCCTGCCAGGCAAATCCTTCGCGGCCGACGCCGATGCCATAGCGCATTGCCGTTCCGCCCTGCTCGGTCACATAGAGCATGCGCTGCGTTGTATTGACGATCACGCTGCCGGGTGCCTCGCCTGTTGGGTCGACCACCCGCTGACGGTAGAAGCGTGGATCGATCTGCTGGTAGGGAACCGCCGGAATGATGAAGCCCCCATCCTCGACGGAGGCATAGATTACGGCCGGATCGGGCTGCTCGCCATCATAGCTGGAGAACCAGGTTCGGAACGGCCGGGGGGAGCCGGTATATTGAACCGGACTGACGACGGGGCCGTTGTCGATGGTGGAGGCGCAGCTGGCAAGCGTCGAAACGGCGCCGAGACCAGCTAGAGCGAGGAAGTTACGTCGGGATAGGGATGAAGGAAGGCTCATGTCGACAGCATAGTTCCTTTTGTGGAGGAAGCGAAAACCCGTAACAACAGGCTGATTCGGCTCCCCGAGAGGTTCGCAGAGACAGACGCAAAACTAAAGAGCGCAAACCACCCCGACTATCGCACTTATGCAACATCACGAAAATTTGTGGTAAAATACCGCTACAGAACGACGATTTCTGCCTTATCGGGCACCCGGCTGTAGAGATCTATTACATCTTGATTGAGCATCCGAACACATCCGGAAGATGCGGCCTTGCCGATCGACTGCCAATCCGGCGTGCCGTGAACTCGATAAAGCGTATCCCGGCCGTTCTGATAGATATAGAGCGCACGCGCGCCGAGCGGGTTGGTCGGCCCCGGATTCATGCCGCCGCGCTCGGCCGATAGCGGCCTGATCTGCGGTTCGCGCGCGACCATTTCGGCGGGCGGGGTCCAGCGCGGCCATTTCTGCTTCCATTGGATCAGGCCCCTTCCGTGCCAGGCATATCCCGCCGCACCGAGGCCGACTCCATAGCGCATCGCCTTGCCGCCCGGTTCGATGAAATAGAGGAAGTGTTCGCGCGTATCGACAACGATAGTGCCGGGGCGCTCCCTGGTCTGGTAGTCCACTTCCTGCCGCAGGAAGCGCGGATCGATGCGCTTGTAGGGAATGGCCGGCAACGTGAAATCATCCTCGCTGCGCTGCGCATACATGGCCTGATGCACTGGATTGAAGGTCGGTAGGCCATAGGTCTGATGGAATTGGGTGCGGAAGAGATCGCGTGATTGCGGCACGGGCTGCACCGGCAGGCGCCTTACCCTGTTCGGCTCGATACCCTCCGGACGATAGAAGACGGGCGTCGTCTCCTGCACAAAGCGATCCGGATCGGTGGCGCCCGTATCAGGAATGATGCTGCAGGCGGACAATGTCGTCAGCGCGGCAGCGACAAACAGGTGACGGGAAACGGGCAGCAGGTCGGCCATTATCGGAAACCAGTTGGGACACATCGGATAGGCCGCATAATGAATGCCGCGGCTGGAGCGAGGCTGGCGTCGATCACCAGACGGTTCCAACGAAGATATTGCACCGATCAGCCAAACTCCTGTTTTCCCTTGCGGCATCATGGGCTAGACCAATGCAGTACGGAGGAGCGCATGAATATCGACAGTCTCGACCCGGGCATCTTCGGCCAGACCGACCACAAGACTTGGCTGAAGCTGGTGGAACGGGCGCTGAAAGGCAAGGATTTCCAGGAAGCACTGGTCTCGCGAACCGATGACGGCATCACGATAGAGCCGCTTTACGAGCGACGGCGCGACGGCAAGCCGCTATTTCGTCAGCGGGCCGAGCTGCCCTGGACGGTGACGCAGCGCATGGACGATCCCGACACCGAGCGAGCGATCGTGCAACTCGGTGACGATCTTGCCAATGGCGCAAGTGGTATCAGCTTGATTTCCAGCGGGTCCGCTTCGGCTTTCGGCATCGGCATGGATGCTCGGTCGCCAACCTTTTCCGAAGTGCTGGCAGCAGCATCCGCCAAGACGACAACTCTGCGCCTCGACGGCTTTTCCTCCAGCATCGCCAAAACGATAGCAGCCTCGGTTGTGGACGGTGGTGTCCAAAGTTTGCACCTTGGGCTCGACGCTTTCTTGACAGCCGTGCATTTCGCCAATTTTAACAACGACATCAAATACTTCAAAGAGTTGAAGTCGATAGATACGATCGTCAATGCGGACGGCCGTGCCGTGCATAACGCCGGCGGGACCGAGGCGCAGGAACTGGCGGTGATGGCGGCAAGCCTCGTCGGCCATTTACGACTGCTTGAGGAGATCGGACTGTCGCCGGAAGCAGCGCTTGCGGCAACCAGCCTCTGCCTTTCAGCTGATCAGAACCAGTTCGTCACAACCGCGAAGATGCGCGCCGCACGGCTGATCTTCACCCGGATCGCCGAGGCCTGCGGCGTCACCGACCCACGACCGGCGTATCTCTTTGCTGAGACGAGCTATCGCATGCTGACCCGCCTCGATCCGGAGACGAACATCCTGCGCAACACGATCGCGGTCTTTTCAGCCGGCGTCGGCGGCGCTGACGAGATTTCCGTCCTGCCGCACAGCCTGACGCACGGCATACCCGACCCGCTGGCGCGGCGGCTGGCGCGCAACACGCAGACGATTTTGATTGCCGAAAGCCACCTCGATCATGTCCTCGATCCCGCTGCCGGTGCGGGTGGCATCGAGGCGCTGACCGACGCGCTTTGCGAGCGGGCCTGGGATATCTTTATCGAGATCGAAAGCAAAGGCGGATTGGCGAGGGTCATTCCCAGCGGTGAGCTGGCGGCGATGGTTGCCGAGGCACGCGAGAGCCGCATCGCCAAGCCGATCGTAGGGACGACGCTGTTTGCCATGAAGACCGAGCGGCCAGTGACGGTTTTGGGCCCTTTGAGTCCGATCGCTGGCGGGACGGGGTTGGTGCCGATGCGGCTGGATGAGGGGATGGAGGGATGAGAATGGACATCGCGTTCGAGGAGACTGGGTACCCCCCTCTGTCACTTCGTGACATCTCCCCCATAAGGGGGGAGATCGTTCCGCGCCAGAATTTAACCCCAGCGAGAATGACAACCTATGCTGCCGCAGATGCGGTATCTATTTGGGGCAGAAAGACTCCACCAGTTTCCAATCTCCCCCCCTGTGGGGGAGATGTCGCGAAAGCGACAGAGGGGGATACCGCGCCCTCCACATCCACGGAGGCATCGGCTCCATGACCAAGATCCCCAACTTCGCCGCCATCCCCTGGACCAAGCCGCAGGCAACGACCTCACCAACCGACGCCCCGGCGTGGGAAACTCCCGAAGGTATTCGCGTCAAGCGCGTTTACGACGAAAGCGACCTCGGCGGCCTGAGCTTCCTTGAAACCTATCCTGGCGCTGCACCATTTGTGCGCGGCCCCTACCCGACCATGTATGTCCAGCAACCCTGGACTATCCGCCAATATGCCGGCTTCTCCACCGCCGAGGAGTCCAACGCCTTTTACCGCCGCAATCTCGCCGCCGGCCAGAAAGGGCTCTCGGTCGCCTTCGATCTTGCCACCCATCGCGGTTATGACAGCGATCATCCGCGGGTTGCGGGCGATGTCGGCATGGCGGGTGTGGCGATCGATTCCATCCTCGATATGCGCCAGCTCTTCGATGGCATTCCGCTTGACGAGATGAGCGTCTCGATGACCATGAATGGCGCGGTGCTGCCGGTCATGGCGCTCTATATCGTCGCGGCGGAGGAACAGGGCGTCTCCGAGGAAAAGCTGTCCGGCACGATCCAGAACGACATCCTCAAGGAGTTCATGGTCCGCAACACCTATATCTATCCGCCGCAACCCTCGATGCGGATCGTCTCGGACATTTTCAGCTATACCAGCCAGCGTATGCCGAAGTTCAACTCCATCTCGATCTCCGGCTACCACATGCAGGAGGCCGGCGCGACGGCGGATCTGGAACTCGCCTACACCATCGCCGACGGCATCGAATATGCGCGGGCAGGCGTGGCAGCCGGGCTCGATATAGACAGCTTCGCGCCTCGCCTGTCCTTCTTCTGGGCCGTCGGCATGAACTTCTTCATGGAAGTCGCCAAGATGCGCGCGGGGCGGCTGATCTGGGCCGCGCTGATGCAGAAGAATTTCGCACCGAAGGACCAGAAATCCCTGGCGCTCAGAACCCACAGCCAGACCTCCGGCTGGTCGCTGACGGCGCAGGACCCGATGAACAACATCATCCGCACTATGGTCGAGGCGATGGCTGCCACACAGGGACACACGCAGTCGCTCCATACCAATTCCTTCGACGAGGCGCTGGCGCTGCCGACGGATCATTCCGCCCGCATCGCCCGCAACACGCAGATCCTGCTGCAGAAGGAATCGGGAACGACAGGCATCATCGATCCCTGGGGCGGCTCGGCCTATGTCGAACGGCTGACCCATGATCTCGCCGCGCGCGCCCTTGCCCATATCGAGGAAGTCGAGGCACTTGGCGGCATGGCAAAGGCGATCGAGAAAGGCATCCCAAAGCTTCGCATCGAGGAAGCGGCGGCCCGCACGCAAGCACGCATCGACAGCGGCCATCAAACCCTCGTCGGCATCAATTTTTCCAGGCCGGAAAAAGATATCGAGGTCGACGTTCTGAAGGTCGACAATTCCGAGGTGCGGGCACGCCAGCTTTCCAAGCTGCAGCAATTGAAGGGCACGCGCGAGACGACGGCCGTCGAAACAGCCCTGAATGCCTTAACGGATGCCGCGCGAAACGGCACCGGCAATCTGCTCGACTTCGCCGTGAAGGCAGCAAGGGCAAGAGCGACCGTCGGCGAAATCTCGCTCGCGTTGGAAAAGGCCTATGGCCGGCATGTCGCCGAGATCAGGACCATCTCAGGCGTCTACCGTCAGGAAGTCGGCGACGCCGATCCCGCTTTCAACAAGGCTGTCGCCAAGGTCGAGGCCTTCCGCACGGTGCGCGGCGAAAAGCCCCGCATCCTCATCGCCAAGATGGGCCAGGATGGGCACGACCGCGGGCAAAAGGTGATCGCTACGGCCTTTGCCGATCTCGGCTTCGATGTCGTCGTCGGCGCCATGTTCCAGACGCCTGAGGAAGTCGCCGACGTCGCCGTTCGCGAAGGCGTCGATATCGTCGGCGCATCGTCGCTTGCCGCCGGCCATCTGACGCTGGTGCCGGAATTGAAGGAGGCGCTCACCCGGCGTCATGCCCGCAACATTCTGATCGCAGTCGGTGGCGTCATCCCGCCGCAGGATTTTGCGGCGCTGGAGGCAGCCGGCGCCGACGCGATCTTCCCGCCCGGAACCGTGATTGCGGAAGCGGCGGCGGCTCTGATCGAGAAGCTGATGGCGTAAGCACCGACTAGCAGAGCGGTGCGGCTTATCTCCGGTGCCGCTCTTACGGGAGCTGGTCTAGACGGCCACGCTCTTAAAGAACTCGATACTTTGAGCGATTTCGCCCGGCAAAGCCGAATTGTGGCTGCCCGGCACGGTCGCCATTTCCATTTTCACGCCTGCTGCTGTCGCCCGCTTCGAAAGCAATGCCAAGCGCGAATCGAAATGCGCCTCTTCGGTCCCGTGGAACAGCTTTACAGGGCTCTTGAAGCTGTGCGCATAGCAGAGAGGCGAGCGCATCTGGTATTCGCGCGGGTTCCTGGTGTTGAATCGGATGTCCTGCGGATAGCGACCAAAGAAGGCATAGGCATCCGGATTGCCTGATATCGGCGCGACCGCCCGGAAGCGATGGGTCGACATGGCTGCCAGCATGGCCAGCGTACCGCCGATGCTGTGTCCGGCCAGGAACATGCGGTGCGGATCAACCCCAGGCAGATGCCGCAGCCGGTTAGACGCGGCCAGCACATCGGCAACTTCGTCGTAAAAACCCGAAAAATTGCCCTTCTGGCCGTTTTCCCCACGCATGGAGGGGATCATGACGACATAGCCGGCCTCGACATAGGGCTTCATCAGCTGCCAATGCCCCTGGCCGATGGCGTTGCCGCCGTGCAGGAAAAGCACGGCCGGCTTCGGCTTCTCTGAGCGTGTGTAGCGGGAAACCCAGGCGACGAGCTCCAGCTCTTCGCCGACACCGCTGCGATAGAAAAGCCGTTCGGCGGTCGATGGCGTCGCCAGCGGTTCGTAGATATCGGGAGCCGGCCCCTTGCTCACAAGGTCGGTGCGAAAGAGATGACGCTCCTTGGCATAGTCACCAGAAAGCTGTGGCGGCGCATCCTCGGCCTTTTCATCACTCCGGGCGATCGCCTTTGTCTCAGAGGGCTTGCCGACCGTAGTGCTGTCATCAGCCGCCCGGACGATGGAGGGCGCAAAAAGCGTGATGGCGATGCCGGTAAGAACGCCGCGGCGATTGGGACGAAATGCGTTGTCGTCAGACATGGTCATGAGCTCTGTCTAAATGTCCCGGCGCAGGGCAAATCTGCACGGGTTGAAAGGCAAGGCCAACTCACTTTGTGGTGAGGAATCGCCCTCGCCTATTCATCGACAACCGGAGCCTTGGCGTCAATCATCGCGATCAAAGTTTCCAACCTGTCGGCCTCGTAGGGCGGCTTGTCTGGCCGTAGCCTTGCAATGCGGGGAAAGCGCATGGCAACGCCGGATTTGTGGCGGCTGGACCGATTGATCCCTTCGAAAGCAACCTCGAGCACGAAACCAAAATCTCGATCGGCGCGTACGGCGCGCACGGGGCCGAAACGATCGACCGTATTGTTGCGCACGAACTTGTCCAGCACCTCCAGTTCGGCGTCAGTAAAGCCGAAATAGGCCTTGCCGACCGGAACCAGCTGCTCGCCCTCAGGCGTCATCGACCAAACGCCGAAGGTGAAATCGGAATAGTAGCTGGAGCGCTTGCCGTGGCCGCGCTGCGCATACATCAGCACGGCATCGACATTATAGGGATCGCGCTTCCACTTGAACCAGGGGCCTTTGGCCCGGCCGGCGAGATAGGCGCTGTCCCTGCGCTTGATCATCACGCCTTCGATGACAGGATCGGGCGGCGAAGAGCGCAACCGGTCAAGCTCCTCCCACGAGGTGAAATCGACGAGCGGCGATAGATCGAAACGATCATGCGGGGCGGCATCGATGATCTCCGTCAGTCGCTCGCGCCGATCGAGGAAGCCACGGGCGCGCACGTCCTCCGCGCCATCAAAGAGAAGATCGTAGGCGCGGATGAAGGCGGGAAACTCGTCCAGCATCTTCGAAGTCACAGTCTTACGGTTCAGACGCTGCTGCAAATCTGAAAAGCTGCGTGTCGGGCTGTTGGATCGCACGGTGCCGCCAACCAGCAGCTCCCCGTCCATGACGCCCTCGAAGTTCATGGCGTCCACAACGTCGGGAAAGGCGCCGGATATGTCATCGCCGGAGCGAGAATAGAGTTTGCTCGTCTCCCCGGAGCGTGAAAGCTGGACGCGGATGCCATCCCATTTCCATTCAGCGGCGAAATCGTGGGGGTCGAGCCCATCGAGATCGCCCGGCTCGACGGGATTGGCGAGCATGACGGAATGGAAGATCGCGGGCGTCGCCAGAATCGGCTTCTCGCCTTTGCCCTCAAGCCAGTGGAACAGGCTTTCATAGGGCGGTTGCAGGCCATGCCACAACGTCTCGATTTCCGTTACATCCTTGCCGCTCATCTCAGCCAGCGCCTGCTTGGCAAGCCGGGCGGAAACACCGATGCGCATGGCGCCGGTCGCAAGCTTCAGGAAGGCAAAGCGGCCCGAAGTATCCAATCGGTCGAGCAGATCGCGCACGAAACTGCGCACTTCGGTCCGCCCTAGCGCGTTCATGCTGCGGACGACTTCGCCGAGTTTCGGCTGCTCGCCGGCAGGGCGCTCGATGTCGCTCTCCTTGTCCCATACCAGCGAGATCGTTTCGGCGAGATCACCGACATAATCGTAGGAGTAGCGGAACAGCACCTCGTCCATACGTTCGAGAACAAGCTCGCGCAGCATGGCGGGCTTGACGTTGCGCACCTCGAGCGTGCCGGCAATGGCGGCCAGACCATAGCCACGGTCGGGATCGGGCGTATCGCGAAAATAATCGGTCAGCAGCTTCAGCTTACCATTGCGGCTCGGCGTCAGCACCAGGCGGTCGAGAAGGTCGGCAAAGGCTTTCATCAATCGCCCTCGTCTTCATAGCCGATGAGATGCAGCGGCTTGGCGGCGATGCCCTGCAGCTCGCACCAGCGCACCAGCGCCTCTTCGCGGCCGTGGGTGACCCAGACTTCGCTCGGCTTCAGATCGGAGATCGTCTCCGTCAGCTCCGGCCAGTCGCAATGATCGGAGATGACCAGCGGCAGCTCGACACCGAGCTGCTTGGCGCGCTGGCGCACCATCATCCAGCCGGAGGCGAAAGCTGGCAGCGGATCATGGAACCGCCTCGCCCAGCGATCCTGGAAAGCGGAGGGCGGGCCGACGACCACGGCGCCATGGAAGATCGACTGATCGCGGCTTTCGAGGGTGGCCGGCTTGAGTTCGCCAAGCGCGATGCCCTGGCTGACATAATAATCGCAGAGAGTTTCCAATGCGCCATGGATATAGATCGGCTTGTCATATCCGGCATCGCGCAGCAGACGGATGACTCGCTGCGCCTTGCCGAGCGCATAGGCGCCGATCAGATGCGTTCGTTCCGGAAACTGGCGAAGCGAACCCAGGAGCTTGCGTGTCTCGGCCATCGGATCGGGATGATGGAAGACCGGCAGACCGAAGGTCGCCTCGGTGATGAAGACATCACAGGGGACCGGCACATAGGCTTCACAGGTCGGGTCCGGCCGGCGCTTGTAATCACCTGAGACGACGATGCGCAGCCCATCCTTCTCCACTGCGATTTGAGCGGAGCCAAGGACGTGACCGGCAGGATGGAACCGCACCTTTACGCCATTGATCGTCACCTCCTCGCCGAAAGTGACTGCTTGCTCCGAGCCGGCAAAATCATCGCCGTAACGAATACGCATGATATCGAGTGTCTGGCGGGTGGCGAGCACATGGGCATGGCCGGAGCGGGCATGATCGGAATGACCATGCGTAACGAGCGCTCGCTCGACCGGCTGTACGGGATCGATATAGAAGCCGCCGATCGGGCAGAACAGGCCCTCGGGCGCCGGATAAAGCAGTTGATCGGGTCTCATGACTTATGAGGATAGCGCGATTTGCACGATTAGGTAGCGACGACAGCAGCTTTTTGAGCGAATCGTCATTCGGGTTGCCGATCCGGCAGATCGAAGACGAGGACATCCTCGCTATGCGGCTTGGCCTTTGCCACGACGACGCCGCTCGGATCGACGATTGCACTCGTACCATAGCTCACCCAGCCATCCTCGTTGCTTCCGACTACATCGGACGCCATGACCCAGCATCCCGTATGCTTGGCGCATATCTGTAAGCCGGAAATGCCCGGCCTGTGCCATTTCTCGGCCTTGTGGGGTCGCAGCATCAGATTGATGGGATTGCAGATGAGGCCCGCTCCCTGTTTAGCCAGACGGGCCGACGTGTAGGGATATCGGAGATCGGCGCAGATATTGATGCCGAAACGCCAATTGCCCTCCTGCCAGACCGGAAAATCCCTTCCGGGCGTGCAGCCGCTTTCGAGCGGATGAGCCTTGGCATAGACCCCGGCTATCCGGCCGGATTTGACGACCATGGCGCTGTTGTGGAGCGCATCGCCCCTCTTCTCGAAGAAGCCAATGATCGCTGTCGTCTTGCCCGAGGCGAAACGAGCGACAAGTGCATTCAACCCGGGATCGTCAAGGGAGAGCGCGCGGCGTCTGGCGATGGCTTCGTTATAGCTGTGCCCCTGCAGATAGCATTCCGGAAAGAGTGCGAGATCGATGCCTTCAGCTTCCGCCCAAGCGAGATCGCGTGCCAAAACCTCGGCTGCCTGCTCGACGGCGTCGAAAAGTGCCAGACGTTGAAAGGCCGCGATCCGCATGCGGCAGGGATAACATGCGCGGCGAGTCGCCCCTAGCGCAAATGGATTAGGTGCGGGTCATCGCCTGTACGGGACTGGTAAATGAAATAGAAAGAGGTCGAGGCTCTTGGCCGATCGAAAGTGTTTGACGAGCGGCCGCTGTATCAAAACGGCACAGACAGGCCTGGCACGATTTCTGCTTCGGGAGCGACGTTCCAGGAGCTCGCAATGATCCAACGCCGCACCTTCGTCGCTTCCCTCGCCGCCTCGGCGGCGGCCGGCCTGCTTACGCCGCGCGTTTTCGCCGCGCCGCTGGCCAAGATGGCCGGTGCCGAGCTACGCGGGCCGATCGACGCCGTTGCGCTTAAGACGACACCGGGCGCCAGCGACTTCAAGAGCGGCAAGCTGCAGGCGATGATCGACAATGCGGCGCACACCAACATGCCGCTCTTCCTGCCGCCAGGCACCTACAATATTTCCAACCTGACGCTGCCGGATAATACCCGCATCACGGGCGTCCCCGGTGCGTCGCGGCTGATCTATAGCGGCGACGGCCATCTGATGAATGCCGACAAGGCCAGGCGTATCGAGCTTTCCGGCCTTGTGCTCGATGGCGGCAATCGCTGGCTCGCCGATTATGCCGGCGGCCTCCTGCAATTTACCGGTGTCGACGAGGTGCTGATCGACAATTGCGAAGTTACCGGCAGCCGCAAGCATGCTCTGCAGCTTGAGCGCTGCGGCGGCCGCATCGAGCGCAGCCGCATCTCCGGCGCGGCGGAAGCCGGCATCTATTCCGTCCAGTCAACCGGATTGACGGCGACAGGCAATCGCGTCGAGGATTGCGGCAATGGCGGTATCCTCATCCATCGCTGGGACAAGGCCGAGGATGGCAGCAGCGTCACCAACAACCGCATTGCTCGCATCCGCGCCAACGGCGGCGGCACCGGCCAGAACGGCAATGGCATCAACGTCTTCCGCGCCGATGGCGTCACGGTTTCGGGCAATCAGATCACCGACTGCACCTTCACCGCCATCCGTGCCAACTCGGCATCGAATGTGCAGATCTCGAACAATCAGTGCCTGCGCTCCGGCGAAACGGCCATCTACTGCGAATTCGAATTCGTCGGCGCCACGATCAGCAACAACCTTGTCGATGGCGCAACGAACGGCATCTCGGTTACCAATTTCGACAAGGGTGGAAGGCTCGCCTCGGTAACGGGCAATGTCATCCGCAACCTGTCGCTGACGGCACCCTATGCGCAGGATGGCGGCTTCGGTATCGGTATCCTGGCAGAAGCCGATACGCTTGTTGCCGATAACGTCATCGAGAATGCGCCGCTCTGGGGCATGCGGCTCGGCTGGGGGCAATATCTCCGCAATGTCGTCGCGACCGGCAATATCGTCAGACATGCCGGCATCGGCTGCGTCGTCTCGGTTGCGGATGGTGCCGGCTCGGCGGTGATTGCCGGCAATCTCTTTCAGGAGATGCGGCAAGCCGCGATCATGGGCTTTCGCTGGGACAAGCCGGCATCCGGCGATCTCATTAAGGGAAGCACGCAGTTCCCGCAGTTGACTATTGAAAACAACAGGCTCGCCTAAAGTGCATCGCGATCTTTCAGCTTCGCTTCTTGCGCTTTAGGTCTTTGATTTTGCGCATGTCGTTGTCGCAAAACCGCGGAACACTTTTGCGCGACATGCATTAGGCCGATCGCCAGTTCGGCTGCCGTTTTTCGAAGAAGGCAGTAATGCCTTCCTTCGCCTCCTCGGTCTCCCAGGCATCGGCCAATTGCTCGACGACGTGATCGATCATGCTATCAGTAATCGGCCTGCCTACGGAACGCGCCAGGGCCTTGGCACGAGCGGCAGCCTGTGGTGACGCCGCAAGAAAATGGCGAACCTCCGCCTCCACGGCTTCATCCAACGCCTCCTCCGCCACGACCCGCGACAGCAGGCCGGCAGCATGTGCCTGCCAGGCATCGATGATTTTGCCAGACAGAAACAACGGACGGGCATTCGTCTCGCCGATGCGTGCGACGACATAGGGGCTGATCGTGGCCGGGATGATGCCGAGGCGTACTTCCGTGAGGCCGAAGCGGGCCGTCGATGCCGCAATCACCATATCGCAGACGCTAAGGATGCCGATGCCGCCGCCAAAGGCATTGCCATGAACGCGTGCGATCAGCGGCTTCGGCAATTCGTTCAGCGTCTTGAACAGCATGGCAAGTCGTCGCGCCTCGGCCATGCGCCCGTCCCGCGCGGCATCGAACTGGGCACGCATCCAGCCGAGATCGCCGCCGGCACAGAAACTGGCGCCCTCGCCGGTCAACACGACGACCCGGACTGCCCTATCGTGAGCAAGGTCTTCTGTAGCCACCATCAAATCATCGATCATTTCAGCCGAAAGGGCATTGTGCTTTTCGGCGCGCGTCAGCGTCAGATAGGCGACACCGCGCTCGTCTGTGGTGATGCGGATCGTTTGCGATATCATGCGGTACTCCTGAGGCTGCGGGCGAAGGCGGCGGCGGCCGCAAGCTTGTCCTGGTCGAGACCAGTCTCAAAACCCCGCACCGATAGATAATCTTGAACAGAAACGGTATCGACATTGCCCTTGGCGCCGGGAGCGAAGGGGCAACCGCCGAGGCCACCCGCTGACGCATCGAATACCCGCAGGCCGCGCTCCAACGCGACGCCGATATTATCGAGCGCTCGTCCGGACGTGTCATGAAAATGGCCGGCAAGGACTGCCGTGGGCAGCTCGCCCAGCACTGCGGCAAGCATCCGGTCGACGGCCTCCGGCGTGCCTTTGCCGATCGTGTCGCCGAGGCTAATCTCGTAGCAGCCAAGTGCCCGCAATTGCCAGGCGACGCTGACGACATTTTGTGGCGGCACCGCGCCTTCATAGGGGCATTCGACGACGCAGCTGACATAGCCGCGCAACGGGACACCGCGATCCCGGCTGGCAGCGGCCACCGGCCGGAAGCGCTCGATGCTCTCGGCGATCGAGCAGTTGATATTGCGCATGGAAAAGGTTTCCGAGGCAGAGGCGAAGATCGCCACTTCATCGGCGCCGGCGGCAAGGGCTGCCTCGAAGCCCTGCATGTTGGGTGCCAGCGCTGCGTAACGAACACCGGGATGTCGTCTTATGCCCGTCATGACATCGGCAGCATCGGCGAGCTGCGGCACCCATTTTGGACTAACGAAACTCGTCACCTCGATGCGCTCGAAACCGCAATCGGAGAGCAGGTCGACCAACTCGATCTTGCGTTCGGTATCGACCTGCTGCTTCTCATTCTGCAGGCCGTCGCGCGGCGCCATCTCGACGATGGTGACGTGGTTGGAAGGCTTGTCGGTCATGCCGCATCCTCCGGGCGAAGCGACAGAAGCACTGCGCTTTCACTGGTCTGATCGCCCTCGCCGACATGCAGGCTTTCGATGATACCGTCGCGTGCCGCCGTCAGCGTCAACTCCATCTTCATGGCTTCCATGACGATCAGCGCCTGACCCTTCGCCACCGTGTCACCCTCGCGCACGCGCACGATCTTGACGAGGCCCGGCATCGGCGCGATGACGCGGTCGCCGCCGCTGGCCGCCTCCTCTCCTCCGTCGAGAAGATCGAGGCGATGGAAATGATGCGTCTGCCCATCGAGGAACAAAGTCAGACCTGACGATGTCTCGAAGATATCGACGTGGGATTGCCGGCCGTCGATCTCGACATGACGGGAAAGGCCCTCACCTGCGAGCAGGCGGACGAGAATGGCGCGACCGTCAAAGGCGACGCTGAACAGCGACCGACCCTTTGCAGCTACGCGGCAATTTTGCTGACCATGGGCAAAATGCAGCGTGACGGGACGACTTGCTTCGCCCCAGAGCTGCCAAGCACCGAGCGACAGCCAAGGATCATTGTCAGCGGCTTGCGCGAACCCACCCGCCTCGACAATGGCAGCAATGGCAAGAGCCGCATCGTCGGGCTGCCGCGCCGAGGTCAGCGCCTCCACATCGCGATCGATCAATCCAGTATCCGGTTGGCCGGCGGCGAAATCCGGCTGGTGGCCGAGGCGAATGAGGAAATCGAGATTTGTCGTGGTTCCGGCAACCTGCGTCTGCTCCAGGCCTCGCGTAAGCTTCGCCAGGGCGGCCGCCCGATCCGGCGCGTGCACGGTCAGCTTGGCAATCAGCGGATCATAATGCGGGGTGATGGTATCGCCCTTGCGCACGCCTGAATCGATGCGCACATCGCCTTCGGGAAAGAGAAGGTGGGAAAGCGTGCCGGTTGCCGGCAGGAAGCCGCGCGAGGGATCTTCGGCGTAGATGCGCGCTTCGAAGGCCCAGCCGTTTATGGTGAGCTCATTTTGCCTCATCGGAAGCGGCTCGCCGCTCGCAACGCGCAATTGCCATTCCACCAGATCAACGCCGGTGATCGCTTCGGTCACGGGGTGCTCGACCTGCAGGCGTGTATTCATTTCCATGAAGAAGAAGCGATCCGGCGACAGGCCCTCGGAGACATCGGCGATGAATTCGACGGTGCCGGCGCCGCGATAATCGATGGCGCGAGCGGCGCGCACGGCCGCTTCGCCCATGGCGCTACGCATCTCTTCCGTCATACCAGGCGCAGGCGCCTCTTCGATCACCTTCTGGTGCCGGCGCTGCAGCGAGCAATCGCGCTCGAAAAGATGCACGGCATTGCCATGGCTGTCTCCGAAGACCTGGATCTCGATGTGACGCGGTTTGGTCAGATATTTCTCGATCAGCACGGCATCGTCGCCGAAAGCGGATTTCGCCTCGCGTTTCGCTGCCTCCAGCGAAGCCTCGAAATCCTCCGGCCGGTCGACGCGGCGCATGCCCTTGCCACCGCCGCCGGCCCTCGCCTTGATAAGAACGGGAAAGCCGATGCCATCGGCCTGTGCGGCAAGAAAGCCGGGCTCTTGCCTATCGCCATGATAGCCTGGCACGACCGGCACCCCTGCCCGCTCCATCAGCGCCTTGGCCGCATCCTTGAGCCCCATCGCTCGGATGGAGGCCGGCGACGGGCCGATGAAGACCAGGCCGGCAGCTTCGACGGCCTCGGCAAAACCTGCATTTTCCGAGAGAAAGCCGTAGCCCGGATGGATGGCCTCCGCGCCGGTTCGCTTCGCGGCCCCGATGATCTTCTCCTTCGACAGATAGCTCTCGCTCGCAGCCGCCGGGCCGATATGCACGGCTTCGTCGGCCAGCGCCACGTGCAGGGCATCCCGATCGGCGTCGGAATAGACGGCGACCGTGCGGATGCCCAGCCGCCTTGCGGTGCGGATGACCCGGCAGGCGATTTCGCCGCGATTGGCGATCAGTATCTTCGAAAACATCGGCAGACCCTATTGCGCGGCAATGACTTCGACTTCGAGCAGCCAGGCCGTGTCGAAGATACCGGCGATCACGACAGTCATGGCCGGCGTGAGCGAGCCTAGATATTCGCTGCGGATCTCGCGGTTCTCGATCGTGTGATGTCGATCGGCGAGAAAGGTGGTGACCTTGACGATATCGTCCTTCGTCATGCCGGCCGCCTTCAGCTGCGCATCGATGTTGTGCCAGACCTGACGGGCCTGCGCCTTAAAACCCTCCGGCAAGGCATCATCGACATCGGTCGGTATCTGTCCGCTGATAAAAAGTAGTCGCTCGAAATTCTCGAGCTTCACGGCCTGGGCATAGCCGCCGCGCGGCTGCGGCGCATTCTTGGCATTTATGGTATCGCGTTTCATCTCCGTCTCCTCACATCCTGAACAGACCGAAGCGTGTGTCTTCGATCGGTGCGTTGAGTGCTGCTGAAAGCGAGAGAGCCAGCACGTCGCGGCTCTTGCGCGGATCGATGATGCCGTCGTCCCAAAGGCGGGCCGAGGCATAGAGCGGGTGGCTCTGGGTTTCGAACATCTTGAGCGTCGGCGCCTTGAAGGCGGCCTCTTCTTCCGGCGTCCAAGGCTTGCCGCCCCGCGCCAGCGCCTCGCCGCGCACGGTGGCGAGCACGCCCGCCGCCTGCTCTCCGCCCATGACCGATATGCGGCTGTTGGGCCAGGTCCAGAGGAAACGCGGCGAATAGGCCCGGCCGGCCATGCCGTAATTACCGGCGCCGAAGGAGCCGCCGATCAGCATAGTGATCTTCGGGACCTTGGTCGTGGCGACAGCCGTCACCAGCTTGGCGCCATTCTTAGCGATGCCTTCCGTCTCGTATTTGCGGCCGACCATGAAGCCGGTGATGTTCTGCAGGAAGACCAACGGGATCTTGCGCTGCGAGCAAAGCTCGACGAAATGGGCGCCCTTCAGCGCCGACTCCGAGAAGAGAACACCGTTGTTGGCGATGATGCCGACCGGGATGCCGTGGATATGGGCAAAGCCGCAGACCAGCGTCGTGCCGTAGCGCGCTTTGAACTCATCGAGGTGGGAGCCATCCACCATGCGGGCGATAACCTCGCGCACATCATAGGGCGTGCGCAGATCGGAAGGGACGATGCCGAGAATATCCTCGGGATCGTAGAGCGGTGCCTCGGGCGTGCGAAGCTCGACGCTCTCGGGTTTGCGGCGATTGAGATTGGCGACCGCCTGGCGGGCGAGCGCAAGCGCATGGGCATCGTCGCGCGCCAGATGATCAGCAACACCGGAAAGGCGCGTGTGAACATCGCCGCCGCCGAGATCCTCGGCCGAGACCACCTCCCCCGTCGCCGCCTTGACGAGCGGCGGACCGGCGAGAAAGATTGTCCCCTGCTTTTCGACGATGATGGTTTCATCCGACATGGCCGGCACATAGGCGCCGCCGGCCGTGCAGGAGCCCATGACGACAGCGATCTGCGGGATGCCGGCGGCCGACATATTGGCCTGATTGTAGAAGATGCGGCCGAAATGATCGCGGTCGGGAAACACCTCGTCCTGGTTCGGCAGATTGGCGCCGCCGGAATCGACGAGGTAGATGCAGGGGAGATTGTTTTCCGCGGCAATTTCCTGCGCACGCAGATGCTTCTTCACCGTGATCGGATAGTAGGTGCCGCCTTTGACCGTGGCGTCGTTGCAAACGATCATGCAGTCGCGGCCGGAAACGCGTCCGATGCCGGCGATCAGGCCGGCTCCCGGCGCGTCGCCGTTGTAGAGACCGTGCGCGGCGGTCGTGCCGATTTCCAGAAACGGCGTGGCGGGATCGATCAGCCCGGCGACACGATCGCGCGGCAGCATCTTGCCGCGGCTGACATGGCGCTCACGCGCCTGCGCGCCACCGCCTTCCACTGCCTGCGACGCTGCAGTCTCGGCGACGCCGATCGCCTCCAGCAACGCGGCGCGATTATCGCGAAAGCGGTCCGAATGCGTCGATATCTCTGATTTCAGGACGGTCATGCGCTTCACCGGTTGATGGGAATGGAATTTCGCAGTCAGGCCGTTTCGCCGAACAGCTCGCGACCGATCAGCATGCGCCGGATTTCGGATGTGCCGGCGCCGATCTCGTAGAGCTTGGCGTCGCGCAGCAGCCGGCCGGCAGGATAATCATTGGTGTAGCCGTTGCCGCCGAGCGCCTGGATGCATTCGAGCGCCAGTGCCGTTGCCTTCTCGGCGGAATAGAGAATGCAGCCGGCGGCATCCTTGCGCGTCGTCTCGCCGCGATCGCAGGCGGCGGCCACCGCATAGACATAGGCACGCGCCGCATTCATGGTGACATACATGTCGGCCAGCTTGCCTTGCATCAGCTGAAACTCGCCAATCGACTGGCCGAACTGCTTGCGCTCATGCATGTAAGGCAGCACCACATCCATGCAGGCCGCCATGATGCCGACGGGGCCGCCGGAAAGGACCACGCGCTCATAATCGAGACCCGACATCAGCACGCGTACGCCGCCATCGACGTGACCGAGAACATTCTCCTCCGGAACCTCGCAATCGAGGAAGATCAGCTCCGAGGTGTTGGAACCCCGCATGCCGAGCTTGTCGAGCTTCTGGCCGACGGAGAAGCCGGAGAAGCCTTTCTCGACGAGGAAGGCGGTGATCCCCCGCGGGCCCGCATCAGGAGACGTCTTGGCATACACGACGAGAACATCGGCATCCGGACCGTTGGTGATCCACATCTTGCTGCCGTTCAGCACATAGTGATGGCCGCGTTTCTCCGCTTGCAGCTTCATGGAGACGACATCGGAGCCCGCGCCCGGTTCCGACATGGCGAGAGCCCCCACATGCTCGCCCGATATCAGCTTCGGCAGGTAGCGCTCCTTCTGCGCCGTGGTGCCGTTGCGGTAGATCTGGTTGACGCAGAGGTTGGAATGAGCGCCGTAGCTCAGGCCGACGGAAGCCGAAGCACGGCTGATCTCTTCCATGGCAACCGTGTGGGCGAGATAACCGAGGCCGGCGCCGCCATAGGCTTCGTCAACCGTGATCCCGAGTACGCCGAGATCGCCCATCTCCCGCCACAGATGCATCGGGAAACTGTTGTTACGATCGATCTCATCGGCAAAGGGTGCGATGCGGTTGCTGGCAAAGCGGCGCACCTGCTCGCGCAGCGCGTCGATGTCCTCGCCCAGCGCGAAGTTCAATCCCCCAGAAAACATCCGGCTTCTCCTCCCGACCTTCCCGAACGTCCAATCTCTTTGAACGTATGTTTCGTTATGCCTGCTTCAAGTTTCCACTGCGGGCGTCATGCCGCATCTGCGGGTACATGCTGCGCCTCCCGCGGCGTCTCATAGGCTTTCAGTCTGTCCGCGATCCTCACCATGATCTTCCGGCGAGCCTCCTCTTTGACCGGGCCGAAGCCTCTTATCTCATCAAACAGCGAGAGAATGGCAAGGGCTTCCGCCTCGTTGTCGTGGCGCAGACCGGAAAGCACACGCCCGGCGATCTCTTCGTATTCGGCAATCAGGCGGCGTTCCATGCGCCGCTCCGCCATATAGCCGAAGGGATCGAAAGCGGTGCCTCGTAGCGGCTTCATTGGCGCAAGCACCCGCAGCAGCAGCAGGATCCAGGCGCCGAATTCGCGCTTCCTTGGCCGGCCGTTCGGATCCCTGCCGCCGAGGATGGGTGGGGTAAGATTGAGGGCCAGCTTGAAATCTCCCTCCATCTCCTCACGCAATTGCGCTTCGAAAGCAGGATCGGTGAGCAGGCGGGCGACCTCATATTCATCCTTGTAGGCCAGGACCCGCGCATAAGTGACGGCGACGGCAAAGGGCACCTTGTCCGAAAGCCGCTCTTTTGCGGCAAGCGCATTGGCGTGGGCGACGAAAGCACCATAGCGCTCGGCAAGGGCCACATCCTGATAGGCGGTCAGATGCGCCTTGCGGTGCCTAATGAGATCATCGAGACTCATGTCAGCCAGCGTCTTTCCCGTCTTGGGTTTGGCCATCACGGCATGCACGGCCTGCGGATCATGCGCCAGAAGCCGGCCCCAATGAAACGCGGAGAGGCTCGGCTTGACGGCAACGCCGTTGAGTTCGATCGCCCTTTCGATCGCCTCCAGCGACAGCGGCAGCAGGCCGCGTTGCCAGGCAAAGCCCGTCAGCAGGATATTGGTCGATATGGCATCGCCGGTCACTTCTGTCGCGATATGGCCGAAATCGAGGAAGACGGATTTGTCGCTGACGGTCTTGGCGATCGTGTGCTGGATCGATCCGGTCTTGAAATCGAAATCGCGGTTGCGGACAAAATCGGCAACCGGCATCAACCCGGTGTTGACGATGGCGGTCGTCCGCGTCGGCGAGCAAAGCGTGATCGCATCCTTGGAGGCGCCCACCACCTCGTCCGCTGATAACAGCAGATCCGCGCCGCCGTTGACGATGCGCGACGAGGTGACATCGGCCTGATTATGGCCGATGCGCAGATGGCTCATGACCGCGCCACCCTTCTGAGCAAGGCCGGCCATGTCGAGGATCATCGGCACCTTGCCATCCAGATGCGCAGCCATGCCGAGGATGGCGCCGATGGTCAGGATGCCGGTGCCGCCGACGCCGGCGATCGCGATGTTCCAGGGGCGATCGGCGATGAGAGGGATTTCCGGCATCGGCACGTCGATGTCGGCGTGATCAAGTGGCTTTCGCTTGCGGCGCCTGCCGCCATGAACCGTCACGAAGGACGGGCAGAAGCCTTTGACGCAGGAGAAATCCTTGTTGCAGCTCGATTGGTTGATCTGGCGCTTGCGGCCGAACTCCGTCTCCAGCGGCTCGATGGAGATGCAGTTGGACTGCACCGAGCAATCGCCACACCCCTCGCAGACAGCCTTGTTGATGAAGACGCGCTTGGCCGGATCCTCCATCAGGCCGCGGCTGCGGCGACGGCGCTTCTCCGCCGCGCAGGTCTGGACATAGACGATCGCCGAACAGCCTTCGGTTTCGCGCAGCGTCAGCATCACCTGATCGATGTGGTCGCGATGCAGAACCTTGACACCAGGCGCCAGTTCGGATGCGCGATAGGCATCGGGATTGTCCGACAGCAGATAGATCGGCCTGACGCCTTCGTCATGCAGCTGTTTCGTCACCAGCTGCGGCGTCAGGTGGCCGTCGATCTGCTGACCGCCGGTCATGGCAACGGCATCGTTGTAGAGCAGCTTGTAAGTGACGTTGACCTTGGCGGCGACGGACTGGCGGATGGCGAGAATGCCGGAGTGGAAATAGGTGCCGTCACCGAGATTGACGAACATGTGCTTTTCGTCGGTGTAGCGGGCGATCGCGGTCCACGGCACGCCTTCGCCGCCCATTTGCGTAAAGGTCTCGGTGCTGCGGTCCATCCAGGTGGCCATGTAATGGCAGCCGATGCCGGCGATGGCGCGGCTGCCTTCGGGAACGCGGGTGGATGTATTGTGCGGACAGCCGGAACAGAAGAAGGGCGTACGGTTCAACGGCGCGACATGGCTGCGACTGATCTGGCCACGCTCGGCAAGATAGGAAAGCTTGGCTGCAATGCGGTCATGCAGGCCCCGATCGAGATCGAGCTTGACGATGCGCCCGGCGATGGCTCTCGCGACGGCGCCGACTGTCAGCGCCGAAGACAGGCTGAGATAGGGCTTGTCACGCTCGTCGAACTTGCCGACGATGCGCGGGCGGACATCGGCGCGCCAGTTGAACAGCTGCTGCTTGATCTGGTTTTCGATGATCTCGCGCCGCTCCTCGACGACAAGAACCTCGTCCAGACCTTCCGAGAAATGGCGCACGGCCTCCGGCTCCAACGGCCAGGGCATACGCACCTTCAAGATACGCAAGCCGATCGCTGCCATCTCCCGCGGTCCGATCTCCAGCTCGCGCAGCGCCTCCAGCACATCTTCATAGGCCTTGCCGGAGGAAATGATGCCGAGGCGGGCATTGGGTACGTCATGGGTGATTTCATCGACGCGATTGGCGCGGGCGAAAGCGATGGCGGCATAGGCCTTGTAATTCTGCAGGCGATCGTCCTGCACCAGCGGCGGATCGGGCCAGCGCAGATTGAGGCCGCCGGGAGGGAGTTCGAAATCCGCCGGCAACAGGAATTGCCGCTTTTCCCCCGAGAGATCGACGGCCGCAGTCGTCTCGACCGTATCGGCGATGAATTTCATGCCGACCCAGCAGCCGGAGTAACGCGACATGGCAATGCCGAGTAGGCCGTATTCGAGGAATTCGTGGATCGACGAGGGATAGATGACCGGCATGACCGCCGACATGAATTCATGGTCGGTCTGGTGCGGAATGGTCGAGGACTTGGCGGAATGATCGTCGCCGGCAAAACAGAGAACGCCGCCATGCCTGGAGGTGCCGGCGGCATTGCCGTGCTTCAGCACATCGCCGGAACGATCGACGCCGGGGCCTTTGCCGTACCAGATGCCGAGCACGCCATCCTTGCGGGCACCGGGAGAAAGGCCGACCTGCTGAGAGCCCCAGACGGCCGTGGCTGCAAGGTCTTCATTGATTCCAGGCTGGAAGGTGACGTCATGCGCGTCGAGGTAAGTCTTGGCTTTCAGAAGCTGCTGATCATAGCCGCCGAGCGGCGAGCCGCGATAGCCTGAGATGAACGTTGCCGTATTGAGCCCGGCGGCGCGGTCACGCCGCATCTGTGTCATGGGCAGCCGCACCAGCGCCTGCAGGCCGGTCATGAAAACGCGGCCATCCTCAGCGATATATTTGTCGTCTAGCGAAACGCTGGTCGCAAGCATCTGCTCTCCTCCCGAGATCGCAGTTACCGATTGCCCATGTGCATTTCACCGGATGCCTCCTACCGCATCCGACGAAAGCCGTGATCGAACGGTAACATGCAGCGACGCTAATTTCTGAACGAAGGCTAGCCTTCGGCAGCATGATTTGCAAAGATTTCGGTGGGTTGGCGGATATTTTCGTGCTTGCGCGGCGCCGGCCATCCGCCATCCATCACGAGCTTTCATTGCAGATATCAACGGCAGGGTCTTTTACTCGCCCAACCTGCCCAATAAGGTCGCGCCCATTCGAATCTTGGAGACCCACATGCTGACGATCTACGGCGTCTATCGCTCGCGCGGCTCGCGCAATTACTGGATGGCTGGGGAGCTCGGCATCGAGTTCAAATCCGTGCCCGTTATCCAGGCCAGCCGACTTGCCAATCCGCTCGCCGCCGACGCCCCGATCAATACGATGTCGCCGGAATTTCTGGCGGTCAATCCGATGGGCATGATCCCCTGCATCAAGGATGGCGATCTCGCGATGCATGAGTCGCTCGCCATCAACCTCTATCTCGCACGCAAATATGGCGGTCCGCTGGCCGGCAAGTCGGTGGAGGAAGAAGGACTGATGTCTATGTGGACGATGTGGGCGGCGACGGAAGTCGAGCCTTATAGCGTCGCGCTGGTTCGCATCTATGACAATTCCCAGGAAAACAGCGACGCGGGCAAGGCCGGGATCGCAGTCGCCTGCCGCTCGCTGAAGAAACCACTCGACGTGCTCGAAAAGCACCTGCAAAATCAGGACTATCTCGTCGGCAATCGTTTTACCGCCGCCGACCTCAACCTGGCCGAAGTGCTGCGCTATGCTCAGACCGAGCAGGAATTGTTCGACGCTCGCCCGAAGATGAAGGCCTGGATCGAGCGCTGCCAGTCACGCGTCGCCTACAAGGCAATGCAGGCGATCCGCGGCAAGGAACCGGTCTGACATTATTGGAAGAGACGCATGCTCTCTTCCATTTCCTCACGGATCCAGGCCTTGAAGGCGGTGACTTTCTTCGGCTCCCGCACGCCTTCGGCGGTGATGAAATAGTGGCCGAAACCGGTTTTGGCGCGGATGCCGAAGGGATCGACAAGGCATTTCTGCTGGAGGGCATAAGCTGATAGCGTCTGCCAGGCGAGCATTACCCCTTGCCCCGCTATGGCCGCATCCAGGCAGAGCGACGCATCGTTGAAGATGTGGCGCTCTTCCATGCAATGGCCCGAAAGCCCGGCCTCGCGCAGCCACACCTCCCAGCCGAACATCGCATGTCCGTCGATGACGGCGGGGACTTTCAGCATATCGGCAGGCTCCCGAAGCGTGGCGGCAATCTGTGGTGTGACGACCGGGAACACCTCCTGGGCCAGCAGCAGCTCGGCCTTGACGCCGGGCCATTGCCCGCTGCCGACCCGGATGCCGATATCGACATCCGATGTCGCCGGATTGATCAGCCGTGTCGTGGCGTCGATGCGCAGGCGGATATCCGGATGGCGGCCGGCGAAGCGATCTAGCCGATAGACCAGCCAGCGGGCGGCAAAAACGGGCGCCACCGAAATGGTGAGGATGTTCTCATCCTTATGTTGCGCAAGCGCGACTGCGGCCGTAAGCGCTTGGAAGCCCTCGTTAAGCCTCGTCAATATCGCCAGCCCCGACGCTGTCACCGTCATGCCCTTAGGGGTCCGCTCGAACAGCGGCCGACCGAGTTGCGCCTCGGCCTTGATGACCTGCTGGCTGACCGCGCCGACCGTCACGCCGAGTTCGTCGGCTGCCGCCTGCAGCGAACCGAGCCGCCCGACCGCCTCCAGGGCGCGTAAACCGTTCAGATGAACGTTGTTGAGGTTTCTCATTATAGAATATCTATATCAGCATCCCCGCATTCTCAATTGCATCGAGCGCATATTCGCGCGATTATGCACCATGAAATTGAAGACCGTCGCTGCTTGCCCAGTTGATGCTCTCATGGTTGCATCGATGCGAGCGTCCAAGGAGGCATACCATGTCGATCTTGAAGCTTTTCTTCAGTCATCTTCTCGAAGAGGATCGCAAACCGGACAGCGATCCGCTGCAGCATCCCATGCTTGCGGCCATGTCGTTGGAAGAATTGGCCGACCTGCCGCTGATGCCGGAAAATCTCGGGCGTCCGCTGGACAAGCGGTGCATTCAGCCGGAAGAATGCGCCTGAGAGAGACCTACTCCACGCGTGCAAACATGACATCGGCCATCGATATGGACGTTATCGCCGAACGATTGCAGCGGCTTATCGCGCAAGCCCGGCTGCCCGAGGTCGAATCTGGCCTGCATTATGGCCGGCCGGCCTTCAAAGTCGGCGGCAAGGCGTTCGTGACCGTCAAGAACAACGAGACTATCGTGCTGTCGCTGCCGATCGACCGCAAGGAGCAGCTGATGGAAATGGCGCCCGAAATCTATTTTCAGACGGATCACTATATCGGCTGGCCCTCCGTGCCGCTGCGCATCAACGCGATCGGCGACGAGGAACTGGAGCTGCGCTTGATCGAGGCGTGGCGATACCGCGCCCCGAAAAAACTTCTGGCAACATTCGGCTGATCGATCAGCCCTGTTCGACGGCAAGCGCCTTCTGAACGGCCGGGCGCTCGAGCATACGCTGATAATGCGCGCTGACCTTGGGGAACTGCTTGATATCGACATTGTCTCCCGGCAGCCACTTCTCCATGGTGAAGAGATAGCCGTCGGCAACGGTATATTGCTCGCCCATCACCCAGGGACCCTTCAGCATCTTGTCCTCGATCAAGGCGAAGCTTTCGGTCATGGTCTGCGGCACCTTGGCCTTCATCGTCTCGATGGCTGCCGCATCGTCGGTCCAGCGATAGCCGCGCATCTTGTGGGAATGGTTCACATGAACGGTGGAGACGATGTAACTGTTGAAGGATTGCATCTGCGCGAATTCGAAGGGGTCATCCAGCGGTGCCAGCTTCGCGGCCGGTGCGATCTGAGCGATGTAAGCCATGATCGCGATATTCTCGGTGAGGACGCCGCGATCGGTCACCAGCGCCGGGACGCGGCCTTTGGGATTGATAGCCAGATAATCCGGCTGGCGCTGATCGCCATTGGCGAGGTTGAGGCGTCGGTGCTCGTAGGCAAGGCCGGATTCTTCCAGGGCGATGAGACTGGCGAGCGCGCAGCTTCCGGGCGCATAATAAAATGTCAGCATGTTCCGTTCCTTGATTGAATTCTGCGAGGAAGCTAAAGCGAACCCGGCCGATACGGAAGTGGCTGATGCTGATGGGCGCCACAAAAGGTTTTGATCAATCGGGCAGGCACGCCCATCCCTATGGGCTGGCGCGATGGGGATGGGCGGCACGTGTTTAGGCGCAGCCGGGCACGTCTTCCAGCCTGTGCCAAACGGGAATACCGCGCTCGCGGGCGATGCGGACATCATTGTCCGCGCCCTTGGAATCACCCGGCAATCTCAAAACCCCTTCGCAAAGCTGCAGCAGGCGGCCGGCCGTCGGGTGGAAAATCTCCTCATAGAGATCGTCGCCGATGCTCTTGCCGCCAGCAGCATGCCAGACCGGCAGCGCGACCCATTCGCCGATCATAGGCAGATGGCCCGCCTTGAACAGGGCATAGGACGGCTCCTCAAGACGCTTGAGGTTCTCGGCCATCTTCTTCAGATCATCGCCAGTACCGGAGCGATAAGGCCCCGCGATCAGGATCAACATGTCTTGTCTCCGTTTTTAGCTCCTGCTTGCTGCAGGAATTTGCACGAATATGCGCATATTTTCTTGAATGTCGAATCGATTCTGATAAATTCACGATTATTCGTGACATATCGTGCAGAGATCGGCATGCTGACCAGCCAACGGAAAACCCTCATCCTCGACAGATTGCGCCGGGACGGCCAGGTAATCGCCAAGGCATTGGCCGATGATCTCGGGCTATCCGAAGATACGATCCGTAGGGATCTGCGGGAAATGGCGACGGAGAAACTGCTGAAGCGTGTGCATGGTGGCGCACTACCGCTGTCACCGGAGCTGCCCGATTTTACCGCGCGGCAGACGGTTTCATCCGATGCGAAGCGGCGGCTCGGTGCGCATGCGGTCAGCATGATCCAGCCGGGCCAGACCGTGTTTCTCGATGGCGGCACCACCAATGCCGAAATTGCCCGCCAGCTCCCGAAGGATCTTCCCGTCACTATCGTCACCCACAGCCCGACGATCGCAGGCGAGCTGGAGCATCATCCGCTGGCCGACGTGATCCTGATCGGCGGCAAGCTCTACAAGCATTCGATGGTGGCAACGGGTGCCGTCGCCATGGCAGCCATCGCATCGATAAGAGCTGACGTTTTCTTTCTTGGCGTCACCGCCATCCATCCCGCCCGCGGCTTTTCGACCGGCGATTTCGAGGAAGCGGCCATCAAGCGGCATATCGCGCAATGCTCGGCGGAAACCTATGTGCTGGCGACGGTCGAGAAGCTCGACGCCGCGTCGCCATGCCAGATCCTTCCAATAACGGGCATCTCCGGCGTGATTGTGCCCTCCGATATTCAAAAGGAGAGGCTGGCACCCTATCGAGATACGGACGTGCCGATCTTCCTGGCCTGATCGACAGCCGGAGATCGGCATACCTTGTCGCCGCCACCGATCAAGCCTACCTGAATAGGCCTCAGAGGTTGTGATCGCCCATGAACGAACGCCGCATTCACCAGCTTTTTGAAATCAGCGTGCTGTTGAAGGGCGCGCATGCCTTGATCGAATGTCTTGGTGGAATAGTGCTGGCGCTCGTCAGCACCGACTCGATCCTTCGGCTGGCAAACCGGATCACGCAGCCCGAGCTGCTCAACGACCCCAATGATTTCATCGCGACGCACCTGCTCACTTGGGCACAGGGTTTCTCCGTCGGTACGAAGAATTTCTATGCCTATTACCTCTTGAGCCACGGGCTGGTGAAGGTGCTGCTGGTCATCGGTCTGCTCCGAGGCAAGATGTGGGCCTATCCGGCCTCGCTCGTGGCCTTAGGCCTTTTCATCGTCTACCAGCTTTATCGCTTCACCGACACGCATGGCATCGGGCTCATCATCCTCACCATCTTCGACCTCGTGGTCATGGTTCTCATCTGGCAGGAATACAAAGTCGTCCGGCACCATGTACCGGCTCAGAAAACGAGCGGCTGAAGCGATGAGTTACCTATGCAGTCAGAGCAGCCGTCGGCCTGATATCGCCGACATGGATGCCGTTCCAGTTCTTGAAGGATCGGTCGGCCATTGCCATCAGTCCGGCATGAACAGCGCCGTCCTTCTCGAAGAAGCGGGCCAATGTTGCGGCCACCATGACCTCCGCTGCGCGAGTGGTGCCGTCATCGCATTTGAGCGCGATGGCAATACCCTGTTCGGGGATCGCCGCGCAAAATACGCCTTCGGCGCCAGTCTTGACGAAGATGCGGCCGGGAGCGATCTGCATCAGCTTGGTGCAGGCGCGATCGGTGCCGGCAACGTAAAAGGGCTCGGCCATGCAGGCCTCGAACAGCCGGGGCGATGCCTTGGCGCGCAGGGGCTCCAGCCCGACACCGGTCGCCATTTTGGCAAAGCCGTGCGCCAGTCCCTTCAGCGGCACGGCATAGGTCGGGACCGAGCAGCCGTCCGTGCCGCAATTGTCGTGCGCCAGAATAGCGCCGGTCAGGCTCTGCATCGTATCGCGGATCTGCTGCTGCAGCGGATGGTCATAACCGACATAGCCCTGGGGATCGATGTCCTGATGGCAGCAGGCGCAGACGAAGCCGGCATGCTTGCCAGAGCAATTGTTATGCAGCGCCGTCGGCTTGTCGAGCGTGCGGGCCTGATGAATCAATGTCTTCTGATCGAAGGACCAATGCGCGCCGCATTCGAGCGTGCCGACATCGCGGCCGGCGCGCGCCAGCATGGAGGCGGCGAGCGCCACATGCTCATCCTCGCCATTGTGCGAGGAGCAGGCGAGTGCCAACTCTTTGTTTCCAAAACCATAGGCATCCGCGGCGCCGCTTTCTACCAGTGGCAGGGCCTGCATCGCCTTGCATGCGGATCGCGGAAAGACACCGCTTTCGATATCGCCAAGCGAGAAAACCAGCTTCCCATCGCCATCGACGACAACGACGGAGCCGCGATGATAGCTTTCCACCTGATTGCCACGGGTGACTTCGACGCAGACGGGATTGGACATGACGGAATGCAGCCTCTGATTTGCTAGACGGCCAGTGATAGCCGCTGCCCAGTGGATTGCCAATCGCCGATGCCGGCGGCCAGCATCAAAATGCGATCTCTCAGGCTGCGTCGCGGATCCTGTAAGCGCAACGTCGGGCACCGAGCAGGATATGCTCCTCCCGTTCGACGTCAGCGCCGAGCACCATGCGGAAAGTCTCCAGCTCCGATCGGCAGAAGCCAGCACAGGCAGATGCGGCAGCACAGATGGGGCAATGGTTCTCCACCAGCACCAGCGAGCCATCCTTGTCCTGCCAGTGATCGGCCATATAGCCTTCCCGCGTGCGGATTGCGGCGAGGTTTGCGACGCGCGACGGCAGATCGGCCGAAAGGTCGATCTCGCTCCGGTAACGTCGAAGCGTCTCCGTTTCGCGCGCCGAGATGACCGCATCGACGGCACCCTGCCCCAGTTGACTGGCCATGGTCGCAAGGAGGATGGCGGTCAGATCGGCATGGCCATCGGGAAATTGCCTGTTGCCGGCCGCCGTCAGATGCCAGAACTGGCGCGGCCTGCCCCGGCCGGCGGCAGTTTCCGCCACCGGGTCGACCAACCCATCTTCAGCCATCTTCGTCAACTGCTGGCGTGCCGCCTCCGACGATATGCCGAGCGCATCGCCGACAGCTGCAGCCAGCTGCGGCCCGTCGGTTTTCAACAGGATCAGGATTCGATTGGCAGGTGACTGACGCATTTTTCCAAGTTTTCTCTTGTTTTAATTCGGCAAGGATGTAATTTTCCAAATTATAACTTGGAAAATAATCAACCGCTAGGGAAAATACCGAGGATCGTCCGATGTCCAGCATCGAAACCACCGCCCCCATTCCGTCCTCCTCCGTCTTCACATTATTCTCACCAAAACGTCTGCCTGCGACGCTGATGCTCGGCGGCGGCGTTACGCTTTATGCCGTCGAATGCTACATCACCGCCACGATCGCTCCCTCAATCGTGCGGGACATCGGCGGCCTTGAACTATTCTCATGGATGACGACGCTCTTCGTCGCCGCCGGCGTGCTTGGCTCCATCACGGTTGCAACCCGGCCGAAGGGCATGGGCCTGCGCACGGTGTATGTCGGGGCGGCGCTTACTTTCGGCATCGGCAGCCTGGCTTGCGCTATCGCGCCGATGATGCCTGTATTGCTTGCGGGCCGCGCCATCCAGGGCTATGGGGCCGGCATGCTTTCCGGCCTCGCCTATGCCTTCATCCGTTTCGTCTATCCGGAGATATTGTGGCGCAAGGCCTCTACCCTCTATGCCGCCATCTGGGGTGTGGCGACCGTGCTCGGGCCGACACTCGGCGGCCTCTTCGCCACCGGAGGCGCATGGCGCGAGGCATTCATCATTCTCGTGCCGCTGACCGTCATCATGGCGCTTTCCGCATGCCGGCTGCTGCCCGATGTTGCAGATGACCGGATCGATACGAGGACGCCACTGATCCAGATCATACTTCTGCTTGCCGCAGTTCTGTTCGTCAGCATTGCCGGCACGATCGAACATGGATCAAAGATGGTGCTGATCGCAGCTTCGATCGTGCTCGTCGCAACAATGGTGCTGATCGAGCGCAAGAGCGAAGTGCGCCTCCTGCCTTATGGCGCCGTCATGCTCAGCAACCCCATTGCGCGGCTCTACCTAACAATATTCACGATGATGCTGGTGCTGACCAGCGACATCTATATCCCCTACTTCCTGCAGACGCTCCATGGCGTGACGCCGCTGGTCTCGGGCTATCTCGTGGCGCTGGTAGCGCTCGGCTGGACCATCGCGGCCTTCTTCAGCAATTCTTTCTCGGGCAGGTCAGCGGCCGTCGCCATCATTGCCGGCTGCATTCTGGAAACGGCGGCCACGGCGTCGCTGATCCTCTTCCTGGCAACGAACACGCCTTTTGACACCGTCGCCAGGTTTGCGCCCGCCGTCATCACGATGTTCCTGATGGGATTCGGCGTCGGTCTCGGCTGGGCGCATCTTGTGACCAGGATTATCGGCATCGCCCGCAGAGCCGAACAGGACAAGGCTTCGGCAGCGATCTCGATGACGCAATCGCTTGGTGGCGCATTCGGCGCCGCGCTCACGGGCGTCATCGTCAATGGAGCGGGCCTGACACATCCTGGCGGTATCAGCGGCAGCCTTTCTGCCGCGACATGGCTCTATGCGCTGATGGCCATACCCGGCCTCATCGCCATCATCCTGTCCTTCACGATCAAGCCAGCTTCAGCATGATCTTGCCGATGTGGTCGCTGGTTTCCATCAATCGATGCGCCTCGACCACATCGTCGAAAGAGAATGTCCGATAGATGACGGGGGCAACGGTGCCCTCGTCCAGCAGCGGCCAGACCTGGGAGAGAAGATCATCGCGGATGGCCCGCTTTTCCTCAGCCGTGCGCGGACGCATGGTCGATCCCGTCACGGTCAGCCGCTTGACCATGATTGGCGCAAGGTTCACCTTCTCCGCCACGGCGCCGCCAAGGAAGGCAATGATGGAGAGGCAGCCGTCACGGGCAAGTGATGCAAGGTTCTTTTCCAGATAGGCGGCGCCGATCATGTCGAGGATGATATCGACGCCATGTTCGGTCTCGGCCTTGATGACCTCGGCGAAATCCTCTTCTTTGTAATTGATCGCCCGCTTGGCGCCAAGCTTCTCGCAGGCCTCGCATTTTTCCTTCGACCCGGCGGTCGCATAGACCGTCGCACCGAAAGCGTGGGCAAGCTGGATCGCCGTCGTGCCGATGCCGCTGGAGCCGCCGTGGATCAATACGCTTTCGCCTTCGGTCAGCCCCGCCATCTGGAAGAGATTGGCCCAGACCGTAAAGAAAGTCTCGGGGAGTGCCGCTGCACGCACGGCGTCATAGCCGTTCGGGAAGCGCAGCGCCTGGCCGGCTGGCAGCACGCAATATTCGGCGTAGCCGCCGCCATTGGCGAGACCGCAGACCTTGTTGCCGATGGCAAACTCCGTCACGCCGGGCGCGACGTCGACGACTTCGCCTGATATTTCGAGGCCGAGAATCGGGCTTGCTTCCTTCGGCGGCGGATAAGTGCCCTGCCGTTGCGCCACATCCGGCCGGTTGACGCCAGCGGCCTCGACACGGACCAGGATCTCGCCCGGCTTCAGCACCGGAAGAGGCTTTCGGGCGATGGTCATGACCTCTGGTCCGCCAAAGGACGGCAAATCCACGAAACGCATTTCAGACGGCAAGGGCATGGCGCAATCTCCTCTCCCAGCAAAGCAGTGGAGATAGTTTAGCGCAAAGCGCTTGAAAAGGACCGAGTGCCGGAGGGCGTCAATTCGTCTCGGCCAAGCCGAGGAATGCTACGCCAATGGCGCTTTCCTTTGCCTTCGCCTTGATACCCGCGATGGAAGTGCTGACCCGGTTGATGTTGTCGATCACCAACCCTTCCGGCAGTTGCAGGATACCAATCGAGCAACGCATCAGCGGGAACTCCGCGACCGCGCCGCTGCGGTCGTGACCATGAATGCGCCCGGCAGCACGGTCTTCAGCCGAATAGAGTTCGAGGACATCGGCATGGAAATCGGCAAGCAGCCGATCCAGAACCTCACGAAGCTCCTGCGCGCTCCAGCCGGTAACGCCGATAAAGAAGTCATCGCCGCCGACATGGCCGAGGAAATTGCGCTCGGCAAAGAAGTAGCGGCGCATCAATGCCGCGAACAGCGAAATGGCATGGTCGCCAAGATGGAAGCCATAGGCATCGTTGAACGGCTTGAAATTATCGAAGTCGCAATAGCAGAAATGCCTGACATCATCGCCATCGCGGCCGGCGCTCTGCATGAAATCATGGATCGCCCTGTTGCCAGGAAGGCCGGTCAACGGGTTCTGGTCCTGCGCGATCTTCAGCTGCTTCTCGTTGATGACCTTGATGAGCGAGGCTGCCGAGACGATGCCGGCATAATGCGTGCCTTCCGTGACGATCAGGCAATCGCTGCTTTCCATGTTGGCGAAGATCGCCATCAGCGTGTCGGCATCGGAATCGAGCCCGACGATCGGCGCCATCTCGACGAAATGCGAGATCGAGCGCTCGTAGACCTTGTTCTTCAGCAGATCGCGGCCGAAAGGCTGATAGATATATTCCTTGAGCTGGTACTCGTGGATGATGCCGCGCGGCTCGTCATTGGCGTTGACGACCGGAAAATAGGCGCGGCGGGGATTGCGGCGGAAGAGCTCGAAGACGCTGTCGATACTGTCGCTTTCACGGATGGTCGGCAGCACTTCGATCTGCTTGCGGATAAGGATTTCATCGAGCGACTGGCTGTTTCGCGCCGTCTTGCCGAGATCCTGCAAATGCGGAAAGCTCGGCTTCAGCTCGTTGACCAGTACGGTCGGGCGGGCAATGAACCAGCCCTGTACGAGATCGACGCCGAATTCGCGGCAGGTCAGGAACTCCGCCTCCGTCTCGATGCCCTCGGCGATGACGCGCGTGCCGAGGACATGGGCGATATTGACCAGATTTCGAAGGATATGGCGCTTGCGGGCGCTGCGGTCGATATCGACGATGAAATGCCGGTCGATCTTGAGATAGTCGACCGGATAATCGGACAGCAGCTTCATCTCGCCACGGCCGACGCCGAAATCGTCGATCGCGAGCTTGAAGCCAGCATTGCGCATCTTAGCAACCAGCGCCGAAAACTCCGGCACGATGGTATTGTCGAAACGTTCGGAGAATTCGAAACAGACGGAGGACGGTGCGATACCGGCCTTTCTCATATGCTGCAGCAGGCCATCGACCAGGGTGGCGCCTTGCGCAATCAGCCGGACATCCAGATTGAGGAAAAGCGTCGTGGTGGCGATATTGGGCAGGGTCGCAAATTTCGCCAGCGCGCGACTCGTGACCATCTGCTCCAGCCCGAGAAGCTGGCCGCTGCGCTCGGCTTCGTCAAGTATCTCCACAGGGCTGCCGAAACCGATGCGTTCCTGGCCGCGCATCAGGGATTCATAGCCGAAAACCGAGCCGGTGCCGGCCTCCACGATCGACTGAAATGCGTTTTCGATGACGAGTTTGGCGAGAGTGACGATCTGGTCGCTGGCATATCGGCGCAATACGCCCGGTTCGGCTGCGGCAGTGAGGGACATGCCCATCTCCACTTGCGGATTCCATCTAATTTATTGAGTAAAACTTTGGGTTTACCACGTTTTCGGCCGGAAGATGCACCATAACGCGTCAACGAAACCTTTCCCCTATGTGAAAGTTTCATGAATGGTAAAGCAATATTAACCATTCGCCGGGACGCAGACTCAGCACACGGCAGCCGAGGGCTGCCGTGACGAGTGGGATTCAGTGCTGATTGCTCGAGTGCCGCTCTGCCTCGTAATCGGCAAACATATCGGCGACGCAGCGGCCGTTCTTTGCCGTCTCGCCGCCATCGTTGGCGGCACGCGGCACCTCGCAAATGTCACCACGCTTGCGCGCCGCATCCCACATGCGAAGAGCTTCCCGCACGACTTCGCTGCTCGAGGCGTAAGTCCCGGTGTCGACCGCTGCCCGGATGCCGGCAGCCTGAAGCGGAGAGATGGAAACCGTTACCATCGGCATGATATTCCTCCCTTGACGTTATCTGGCGGAAATTTGTCTGGAACCATGTTCCGCGGCTTCGACCAGTTTCTTCGAGCATATCCCTCGATATGCGGACTTCCAGATGAAGATACTGCCGTTACATCAACGCAACGCCGTTCTGCCTGATACGGCAGAAGTGTGGAGAGTAACGCCGCTCACGCTTCTTGTCAAAAAGTAGCAGTGCGTTACCCCTTTTGGGAGATGCACTACCGCCTGAGCACGAGGCCGAAGACCACCACCGTCCAGCCCTGGAAGATCAGATCGAAGGCCAGGAAAAGGCCGAGGATCCAAAGGCTGTTGACGGGCCAGCCGACAGCGATGGCGATGCCGGCGACGGCAGTCGCAAGACCGCTGATGACGATCCAGATCCAGCCGCGCTCCGGTTTCAGCTTGCGGCCGACCCACACGCGGAATGTGCCGGCGATGAGGAGCGCGATGGCAAGGAACAGCGTCAATGCCTCGGAGGTCAACAGCGGATTGGCGAAAGCAAGAATACCGGCAACCGTATAGAGCAGGCCGCTCAACACCCAGAACAGGATATGCTCCCAGCCCCTCACCTGAAAAGCATGGGCCAGATGCACGATGCCGCCGATCAGCATCAGCATGCCGACATAATAGACCGAGGCCACCGTGGCGATGAACAGATTGCCAAGGGCGATGCCGCCGCAGATCAGCAGCAATATGCCAAGTCCGACAAACCAACCCCATTTGTCGCGCATCGCGGATGGGGGAACTTCATCAAGAATATCAACCATGACTGCACCTCCTCCTATGAGGAAGTATGGCACAGAAACGCTTTGCGGAAAGAGGTTGCGGATTTTTCGTCAGGCAAGGCTGGCCATGTGATTTTTTTATTGATTGATCAGTCAATCAAAAATACATTCGGCTCCAGCCTTGGGGATGACGCAATGCCGAAAGTCGGAATGGAGCCGGTGCGCCGCAAGGCGCTGGTGGATGCTGCGATGCGCGTGATCGGCGATCACGGCTCGCTAACCGTCACCATGTCCGAAATCGCCAAGCAGGCGGGCGTTTCACCTGCGCTCGCGCATCACTATTTCGGCAGCAAGGAACAGCTGCTGATCGAGACCGTCCGCGTGCATCTACAGCGGCTGCGCGACAGCGTCGTGACGGCGCTCCGCGAGGCGAAAACGCCGCGCGAAAAGCTCTCCGCCGTCATCCGCGTCAGCTTTCAGGCAGATCAGTTCGCACCGGAAACGATCGCTGCCTGGCTCGCCTTCTATGCCGAAGCACAGCGCTCGGAAGAGACGCGGCGCTTTCTCGTCATCTACGCACGCCGCCTGCATTCGAATCTCGTCGCCAATCTCAAGGCTCTATGCCCGACCGGTGATGCCGGGCGGATTGCGGAGGGGGCTGCTGCCATGATTGACGGACTCTATATTCGGCAAGGCCTTCGCTCCGCGCCGATCAGCACCGAGGCGTCGATCGCGCTGACCGAAGACTATCTGACGACCCATCTCAACGCGTTGAAGGGCTGAAGCGATGCTGACCGTCTGGGGCCGCAAATCGTCATCCAATGTGCAGGCGCTGATGTGGTGCATCGGCGAGCTGGGTCTTACCTATGAGCGCATCGATGCGGGCTTTACCTATGGCGTCAACGACACGCCTGAATTCCTGGCGATGAACCCGAACGGCACGGTTCCGGTGCTGCGGGATGGCGATGACGAGCCGCTCTGGGAAACGGGCGCCATCCTGCGCTATCTCGCCGCCCAATATGGCGAGGATGCCTTCTGGCCGAAGGATGCGCGCCATCGCGCCCAGATCGACAAATGGGCCGAATGGGCCAAGATCAATATCGCCTTGAATTTCACCGGACCGGTATTCTGGCGCGCGGTGCGCACGGCCCCTGCCCTGCGCGATGAGAAGGCGATCGCAACGGCTGTAACTGCCCTCGGTGCGAAGCTTGACATCGCCGAGTCGCAGTTCGGACGGCATCGCTTCCTTGCGGGCGATACTCTCACGCTGGCCGACATACAATTCGGGCACGTTCTCTATCGCTATTTCGACATCGACATCCAGCGCCCTGCCCATCCGCGGCTGCAGCGCTACTACGAAAACCTCACCGAGCGGCCTGCTTTCCAAGAGCATGTCATGGTGTCCTACGAAGAATTGAGGGTTCTATAATGCGCGCACAACCGAAAGCCTCGCATTTTATCGACGGCGAATATGTCGAGGACACCGACGGCACCCTTATCGAAAGCATCTATCCCGCGACCGGCGAAGTGATCGCCCACTTGCACGCGGCGACGCCTGATATCGTCGAAAAGGCGATCGCGGCCGCCAAGCGGGCGCAGCCGGAATGGGCTGCCATGAGCCCGACGGCGCGCGGCCGCATCCTGAAGCGGGCGGCCGACATCATGCGCGAGCGTAACCGCGAGCTTTCGGAACTGGAAACGCTGGATACGGGCAAGCCGATCCAGGAAACCATCGTTGCCGATCCGACGTCCGGCGCCGACAGCTTCGAATTCTTCGGCGGCATCGCGGCAGCCGGCCTCAACGGCTCCTATATCCCGCTCGGCGGCGATTTCGCCTATACCAAGCGCGTGCCGCTCGGCGTCTGCGTCGGCATCGGCGCATGGAACTACCCGCAACAGATCGCCTGCTGGAAGGGCGCGCCAGCGCTGGTTGCCGGCAATGCCATGGTGTTCAAGCCTTCGGAAAACACGCCGCTCGGCGCGCTGAAGATTGCCGAAATCCTCATCGAGGCCGGCCTGCCGAAGGGCCTCTATAATGTCATCCAGGGCGACCGCGAAACCGGGCCGCTGCTGATCAACCATCCGGATGTGGCGAAGGTATCCTTGACCGGCTCGGTGCCGACGGGCCGCAAGGTGGCTGCTTCGGCTGCGGGCAACCTCAAGCATGTCACCATGGAACTCGGCGGCAAGTCGCCACTGATCGTTTTCGAGGATGCCGATATAAACAGCGCCATCGGCGGCGCGATGCTCGGCAATTTCTATTCGACGGGCCAGGTCTGCTCGAACGGCACGCGCGTTTTCGTCAACCGCAAGATTAAGTCCGAATTCCTGAAGCGCCTGAAGACCCGCACCGACGCCATGCTCATCGGCGACCCGATGGACGAGGCAACGCAGATCGGCCCGATGGTCTCCTGGGCGCAACGTGAGAAGGTGCTTTCCTACATCGAGAAGGGCAAGGCCGAAGGCGCAACGCTTTTGACCGGCGGCGGCATTCCGAACAATGTCTCCGGCGAAGGCTATTACATCCAGCCGACCGTGTTTGCCGACGTTACCGATGACATGACGATCGCGCGCGAGGAGATTTTCGGGCCGGTCATGTGCGTGCTCGATTTCGACGACGAGGCCGAGGTGGTCGCCCGCGCCAATGCGACGGAATTCGGCCTCTCCGGCGGCGTCTTCACCGCCGATCTCACCCGCGCCCACCGTGTGGTCGACCAGCTCGAAGCCGGCACGCTCTGGATCAACACCTACAATCTCTGCCCGGTCGAAATTCCCTTCGGCGGCTCCAAGCAATCCGGCTTCGGCCGCGAGAATTCGCTGGCGGCGCTGGAGCACTATTCGGAATTGAAGACCGTCTATGTCGGCATGGGGCCAGTACAGGCGCCTTATTGATGCAACCTCGGGGCTCAACCTCGCCCTTCGAGGCCGCCTGTGGCGGCACCTCAGGGTGAGGTCGAGAGCTGTTAACCGCAAGCACGGACGATGATCCGCCTCATCCTGAGGTGCTCGCCAAAGGCGCGCCTCGAAGGATCGAGACGGCCACAGGAGATGGATATGGAACAGGCAGATTTCGTCATCGTTGGCTCAGGCTCAGCCGGCTCCGCCATGGCTTACCGCCTGTCGGAAGACGGCAAGCATTCGGTCATCGTTCTGGAGTTCGGCGGCAGTGACTTCGGCCCCTTCATCCAGATGCCGGCAGCCCTTGCCTGGCCGATGAGCATGGATCGCTACAATTGGGGCTATCTCTCCGAGCCCGAGCCGCAACTCAACAACCGCCGCATCACCGCCCCGCGCGGCAAGGTGATCGGCGGCTCCTCCTCGATCAACGGCATGGTCTATGTGCGCGGCCATGCGGAAGATTTCAATCGCTGGGAAGAGCTGGGCGCGCAAGGCTGGGCCTATGCCGACGTGCTGCCCTACTTCAAGCGGATGGAGCATTCGCATGGCGGCGAAGAAGGGTGGCGCGGTAAGGATGGTCCGCTGCATGTGCGCCGGGGCGATGCCCGCAATCCGCTCTTCCACGCCTTCATCGAAGCCGGCAAGCAGGCGGGCTTCGAAGCGACGGACGATTATAACGGCAGCAAGCAGGAAGGCTTCGGCCTGATGGAGCAGACGACCTGGATGGGCCGGCGCTGGTCCGCGGCGACTGCCTATCTCAAGCCTGCCCTGAAGCGGCCGAACGTGACGCTCATCCGCTGCTTCGCCCGCAAGATCGTCATCGAAAACGGCCGCGCGACCGGCGTCGAAGTGGAACGTGACGGCAAGATCGAGTTGATCAAGGCGGACCGCGAGGTGATCGTCTCTGCCTCCTCGTTCAATTCGCCAAAGCTGCTGATGCTGTCCGGTATCGGGCCGGGGCAGCATCTGCGCGACATGGGGATCGAGGTCAAGGTTGACCGGCCGGGCGTCGGCGCCAACCTGCAGGACCATATGGAATTCTATTTCCAGCAGACGAGCCTGAAGCCGGTGTCGCTCTATTCCTGGCTGCCCTGGTACATGCAGGGGATCGCCGGCGCGCAATGGCTATTCTTCAAGAAGGGGCTTGGTACTTCAAACCAGTTCGAAGCCTGCGCCTTCCTGCGCTCGGCACCCGGCGTCAAGCAGCCTGATATCCAGTATCACTTCCTGCCTGTCGCCATCAGCTATGACGGCAAGGCGGCGGCCAAGAGCCACGGCTTCCAGGTGCATGTCGGCTATAACCTGTCGAAATCGCGTGGGAACGTCACGCTGCGCTCCTCCGACCCGAAGGCCGATCCGGTCATCCGCTTCAACTATATGAGCCATCCGGAGGACTGGGAGAAATTCCGCCACTGCGTGCGCCTCACCCGCGAGATCTTCGGGCAGAAGGCCTTCGACGAATATCGCGGCGCGGAAATCCAGCCAGGAGCAACCGTCCAGACCGACGACCAGATCGATGCCTTCCTGCGTGAGCATCTGGAAAGCGCCTATCACCCCTGCGGCACCTGCCGTATGGGCGCGAAGGACGATCCGATGGCGGTCGTAGACCCCGACACCCGCGTCATCGGCATCGATGGCTTGCGCGTCGCCGACAGCTCGATCTTCCCGCATGTGACCTATGGCAATCTGAACGGTCCTTCGATCATGACCGGCGAAAAGGCGGCTGACCACATTCTCGGCAAGCCGCGGCTGGCCCGTTCGAACCAGGAGCCTTGGATCAATCCGCGTTGGGAGACGAGCGATCGGTAGGATGGATGGGCATCAGTGATAGTCTTCCTCTCGCTGATGCCTGATCGCCAGTATTGTCACCGTCTCGCTATCCTCGATTTCGAATAGAGCGACATAGCCTGACGAGCCGAAAGGAATGACGAGTTCGCGGAGAAATGCATTGTCCGCCGAGGCTTTGCGGCAACTGAACGGAAAATTCTCCAGAAATCCCGTTGCCTTGGCAATCGCCTGATAGGCTTTTTCCGCAAGCTCGATGTCTCTCACCAGGAGATAGTCATAGAGTCGTTCGAGATCATCGAGCGCGCCTTGGGAGTAACGCACTGCAAAGGTCATTTTCGTCCGGACGCTTTTGCAGCTTCAAGTTTGCGCTTCAGCATTCCCAACACGTTGTCGGCGCTGTGATACACGCCTGTTTTCCTCGCATCCTCCCGCGCAGCAAGGCCGCGAGCGATGAATTCGGCCCTCGTTCGGCGGTGTTCAATCTGCGCACGTAGCGAACTTTCCACAAATGCTGACAACGACTCACCCTCTCGCAGCACGCTTTCAGCAGCGGCGCGCAAGGCGGGATCAACCCTCAAGGGGGGTATGGAAGCGGATTTCATACATCGGCCCTTTGCATTGCAATTGCGATACATTCTATTCGATCGCTCGAAACGGTCAACACGTGGATTAAGCCTTGGCCGCAAAAGGAAATTCTGTAACAAAGATTGATATCGCAATTCTCCCCACGAGGTGAGCGGCCCGGAAAAATGCCTCTAAAGGGCATGCGGGCCAGCATAACGGTCACACATCCCATGCCCCCTATCTACCGCAAGTCCAAGCTGCTCCGCCGTTCCCGCGTTTTCTGGGGGTCTTTCAATCTCTGGCGGCCACGTCTGGTGTTCTGGACGGGCGCTCTGGCGATCGGCGTCATCAGCGTCGGCTTCGCCAAGCTCGCCGATCTGGCGCAGCGGGCTTTTACCGGCGTGACGCAATCGGGCGAGTGGATGTGGCTGCTGCCGCTCGTGCTGACGCCACTCGGCTTCGTACTCTCGGCCTATCTTGCAGCGACGCTCTTTCCCAATTCGCAAGGGAGCGGCATTCCGCAGGCGATTGCCGCGCGGCATCTGCATCATGAAGAGGATCGAACGAAGCTGCTCTCGCTCAGGCTCGCCTTCGGCAAGATCGTACTGACCATATTGGGCCTCTTGAGCGGTGCCTCGATCGGCCGCGAAGGACCGACGGTGCAGGTCGGCGCCTCCTTCATGCTGGCCGTTGCACGCTTCGGCGGCATGGCGCAGGCCAAGGGGCTGATCCTTGCCGGTTCCGCGGCCGGCATCGCTGCCGCCTTCAACACGCCGCTTGCTGGTATCGTCTTTGCCATCGAGGAGATGAGCCGCACGTATGAATCCCGCGCCAACGGTCTGGTTCTGACTGCCGTTATTCTTTCCGGCCTTGCCGCACTCGGCCTTTCCGGCAGCTACAATTATTTCGGCACGGCTGAAGCCGCGCCGACGATGCTTCGGGACTGGATCGTCATGCTGATCTGCGGTGTCGGCGGCGGCACGCTCGGCGCCACCTTCAGCGGATTGGCGCTCTATGCCGGCATCCGCATCCGCCGCTGGGCACAACCGCAGCCGTTGAAACGCATGCTGATCCTGGCCGGCCTCTGCGGTCTTGTCGTTGCCGCCGTCGGCGTGCTCTCCGGCGGGCAAACCTTCGGCACCGGTTACGAGCAAGCCCGCGGCGCGGTGGAAGGACATGCCCTGCCCCTGCTCTTCTTCGTCGAGAAGCTACTGACAAGCTTTCTGTCGATGATCTCGGGCATTCCCGGCGGCATCTTCGCCCCCTCACTTGCCGTTGGCGCCGGCTTCGGCAGCACGGTCGGCACGCTGGTCGGCGGCGGCGTGGCGCTTGCGGCAATCCTCGGCATGGCCGGCTATTTCGCCGGCGTGGTGCAGGCGCCGATGACCGCTTTCGTCATCATCCTGGAAATGACCGGCGACCATCAAGCCGTCATCCCGATCATGGCGGTATCAATGATCGGCTATGTGACCTCGCGGTTGCTATCGCGCGAGCCCTTATATCATGGCCTGTCCCGCGTCTTCATCGCGGCAGCGATCCGCGCCCGGCGCGCTATGGAAAAGGAAGGCAGCGAGGAACACGCCACCCACTGAATGCCGAAGCTCCGCGGTTTCCGGAGGAAGGAACCCGTATGGCCTCCCCCGCCTTGACCTGCCTATGCCATCAGCCTGGCGACTTCCGCACTGTCAGGCTGAGCGATGGCATCGGCGATGGTCGTCGAGAACAACACCTTGCGGGTCGCATCCGCCACCCGGGCAAAGACGTGGCGGATTTCGCAGGTCTGCTCACCGTCGCAATCGTCGCATCGGCGATAGGCTGTCAGTGAGAGACAGGGCAGCGGCGCCAGCGGTCCATCGATGACCCGCAGGATTTCGCCAAAGGTGATCTCGTCCGCCGGTCTGCGCAGGAGATAACCTCCCTGCTTGCCGCGACGGCTGATGACGACACCCTGATGCTTCAGGTCAAGAAGGATCTGTTCGAGGAATTTCTTCGGGATCTTCTGCTGGGCGGCGATGTCGGAAATCATCATCGGCTCACCCGCCTCGGATTGGGCCAAGGCAGACAGCGCCCGCAGCGCATATTTTGCTTTCTGAGTAATCATTTCGAACCGCTTCACACACACATGCGATACGTCCGGTCGAGCGATTCGGCCGGTCCGCTAAAGAACTTCTCAGCCCTCGTCCCCGGGGCAATGTCGAAGCACTCACACCCTTGGCGCACGGCCAGGAAACGTTAGCAACCCAGACTTGTTATCATTCTTCGTCGCTATGCCCATAGTTTAGCGCAAAATCCGCCGCAACGCATCATTTCGGGCATCACTTCCGATTTCCATTTGACAAGCTATGTGTAACTCTACTATTTCTATAGACATTAAAGCAAGCACTTAAACATGGTCAGCCATATCAAGTGCTTCCGAAGGGCCGCTTCCGGCGGCAAAACGCCTTGGTTAACAGCCGAGGCGGTCGCTTTTTCTTATCGGCGCTGCTTCATGGAGATATTTACTCTCCTGCGTTCCCTTTCGAAATCTATTTTTCTGTCCGCTGCCGTTGCGAACTGCGATACTCCCGGCAACATCAGGACAGGATTCCCATGACTGCCATTACCCTTATTGAAGATGCCGCGACGCTCAACAGCCAGTTTGCATCGCTCGATCTTGCCGGCCGCCTGTCTCTTGTGGCCGGCCTCGGTGGCCGTGCCGTGTTCACGACGTCGCTCGGGATCGAGGATCAGGTGATCACGGCGGAGATCGGCAATCACCGCCTGCCGATCGAAGTGGCGACCCTGCAGACCGGCCGCCTCTTCCCGGAAACGCTCGCTCTGATCGACGAGACGGAAAGCCAATACGATATCAAGATCGTCCGCTACGAGCCGGAACAGGCCGATATCGATGCCTATGCCGAAAAATACGGTCTGAACGGTTTCTATGAGAGCGTCGAAGCCAGGCATGCCTGTTGTGGCGTGCGCAAGCTGAAGCCGCTTGCGCGTGCACTCTCGGGCGCCACCATCTGGATCACCGGTCTGCGCCGCGGCCAGTCCGCCAATCGCGCCGATACGCCCTTTGCGGAATTCGATCCCGAGCGCAACCTGATCAAGATCAACCCGCTTGCCGATTGGGACATCGATGCTATCCGCGCGTATGTCGCCGACAATAGCGTTCCGGTGAACCCGCTGCATGCGCGCGGCTATCCCTCGATCGGCTGTGAACCCTGCACCCGTGCCATCAAGCCGGGCGAGCCCGAGCGGGCCGGCCGCTGGTGGTGGGAAAACGATGAAAAACGCGAATGCGGCCTGCATGTCCACGAAGAAGGTGCTGCCGCACCAGCACAATAATACGCCCGCCGGCTCCCGACACCGATCCGAAGCGCGTTTCCTACGCCGCTGTTCAACCGGGAACCAACGCATCCATTCTTTCCGGCCAAGTTTCGGTCGGGACATTTGAAAGTTCTGGAGTGATAAATGCCTGATAGCCGTCCGGATACGGAAATCTCCCATCCGCAAAGCGCCAAGCCACCGCTCGATCCGCATCTGAAGGCGCTGGAAAACGAGGCGATCCACATCTTCCGTGAGGTTGCGGCCGAGTTCGAGCGTCCCGTCATGCTCTATTCGATCGGCAAGGATTCGTCGGTGCTGCTGCATCTGGCGCGCAAGGCCTTCCATCCCGGCCGCGTGCCCTTCCCGCTCCTGCATGTGAACACCGGCTGGAAATTCGCCGAGATGATCACCTTCCGCGACGAGATCGTGAAGAAGTATGATCTCGACCTCATCGAGCATATCAACCCGCGCGGCAAGGCAGAGAATATCACGCCTTTCACCTATGGCTCGGCCCGCTACACCGACATCATGAAGACGGAAGCGCTGCGTCATGCGCTCGATGCCGGCCAGTTCGACGCGGCTTTCGGTGGCGCTCGCCGCGACGAGGAAGCCTCACGCGCCAAGGAGCGCATCTATTCCTTCCGCACGCCGGACCATCGCTGGGATCCGCGCAACCAGCGCCCGGAACTCTGGAACGTCTATAACGGCCAGATCCGCAAGGGCGAAAGCGTGCGCGTCTTCCCGCTCTCCAACTGGACCGAAGTGGATATCTGGCGCTACATCCAGGCCGAGGATATTCCGATCGTGCCGCTCTATTTCGCGGCGAAGCGTCCCATTGTCGAGCGCGACGGCATGATGATCATGGCGGCAGATCCAAGGCTGGAACTCTTGCCCGGCGAAGCCAAGCGCGAGGAGCTCATCCGCTTCCGCACGCTCGGCTGCTTCCCGCTGACCGGGGCCATCCGTTCCACCGCCACGACCCTTGAAGACATTATTGCAGAGCTGGAAATCGCCACGGTATCCGAGCGACAGGGCCGCGCCATCGACCGCGACCAGTCCGGCTCCATGGAAAAGAAGAAGCGTGAAGGATATTTCTGAGATGACCGCAAACGCCAACGTCGTCACGATGCCCGTTGCTGGGCCTGCTGTTGGGTCCGCCTCCGAACCGGCCAAGGCCCTTCGCGACTCACGCCCGCTTCGCCTGATTACCTGCGGCAGCGTCGATGACGGCAAGTCGACGCTGATCGGCCGTCTCCTCTGGGATACCAAGGCGGTCAAGGAGGACCAGGCCGCCACGCTTCAGCGCGATTCCACCGGCAAGCAGAACGATCTCGGCCTGCCCGACTTCGCACTGCTGCTCGACGGTCTGCAGGCCGAGCGCGAACAGGGCATCACCATCGATGTCGCCTATCGCTATTTCTCGACCGACAAGCGCTCCTTCATCGTCGCTGACACACCCGGCCACGAGCAGTACACCCGCAACATGGCAACCGGCGCCTCCACCGCCGACCTCGCTGTATTGCTGGTCGATGCGCGCATGGGCATCCTCGAGCAGACCCGCCGCCATGCGACGATCGCGTCACTGCTCGGCATCAAGCAGTTCGTGCTCGCCGTCAACAAGATCGACCTGACGAACTACGACCGCGCAGGCTTCGAGAAGATCTCCAACGACTTCCGCGAATTCGCACTGTCGCTCGGCGTCAAGCAGATCACCGCCATTCCGATGTCGGCATTGAAGGGTGAAAACGTCGTCTATTCCGGCCAGGCCGCCATGCCGTGGTACACCGGCCCGACGTTGGTCGAAACGCTGGAACTCGCGACCGTTCGCTCGGCCCAGACGGTCGGCTTCCGCCTTTCGGTGCAACGCGTCTCCCGCCCGGGTGAGAGCTTCCGCGGCTATCAGGGCACCGTTGCCGGCGGTTCGGTGAAGCCGGGCGACAGTGTCATGATCCTGCCGTCGGGCATGGTCGCCAACGTCTCGAAGATCGTCACCTTCGATCTAGTGCGCAACGCGGCGGTCGCCGGCGATGCCATCACCCTCGTTCTCGACCGCCAGGTGGACGTGTCGCGTGGCGACATGATCGTCGCCATCGATAGCCAGCCGCAGACCGGCCTCTCCTTCGATGCGCAGATCGTCGCGCTGCAGCCGGAAGGCATCGAACCCGGCAAGCGCTACTGGCTGAAGAGCGGCAGCCGCCGCCAGCGTGTGCAGGTGCAGCCGATCGCCCAGCTCGAGCTGAAAACTGGTGCCTGGGCGCCAGCGCAGGCGCTGTGGATGAATGCCATCGGCAAGGTTCGCTTAACCTTCGATGAGAGTGCCATCTTCGACCCCTATGAGCAGAACCGCTCGACCGGCTCCTTCATCCTGATCGATCCCGAAAGCAACAACACGGTCGCCGGCGGCATGATCACCGGCAAGCGCTCGGACGTTGGTGGCATCCACAAGGAAGGACAGCGTGTTCTCCTGTCGCTGCCGGCCGATCTCGCCGAGCAGATCATGGCAAGCGAACTCTTCGCCAGCCGCCGCGATGAAACGGACGTGCGCCGCGTCACCGCCGCACAGGCCGCGGAAATCTGGGCAAACGCGGCAAGCGACATCTGATCGCTATCACATATGATGACAGAAGGCGGCGGACTTGGCTCCGCCGCCTTTTTTCATTTGGAGGGCGACTCACCCAATCGCCCCAATCAGCCGTGGAGCAATCGCTCCAAGCGTAAGATCAATGCAATATCTCGCCAAGCGCCGCCACGAGCCGGTCGCACTCCTCATCCGTTCCAATCGTGATGCGCAGGAAGTCGTCGATACGCTCGGCGGAAAACCGTCTTACCAGAATGTTTCTGCTCCGAAGCTCGGCCGCGAGTTCCACACCCGGCCGGTTCGGATGCCGCGCGAACACAAAATTGGCGGAGGATGGAAGGACGTAAAAGCCCAGCTCCTCGAGTTTGGCGGCCAGCCGTTCCCGGCTGGCGATGATCATGACGCGATGGCGTTCGAACCAGTCCCGATCCTTCCAGGCCGCGACGGCACCTGTCTGCGCGAGCCGATCGAGAGGATAGGAATTGAAGCTGTCCTTGACCCTTTCCAGTGCCTCGATCAGTGGTCTCTGACCAACAGCGAAACCGACACGCAGGCCGGCAAGCCCGCGCGACTTCGACAGGGTCTGGATTACCAAGAGGTTCGGATATGTCCGGACAAGTGGAACCGCGCTCTCGCCGCCGAAATCGACATAGGCCTCGTCGATGACGACGACCTGATCGGGATGATCCCTAAGAAGAGTTTCAATATCAGCCAGAGGCAGACCGATGCCTGTCGGCGCATTGGGATTGGGCAGAATGATTGCACCGCAGGGCTGGCGATAATCCTCGAGGCGGACCCGCATTTCGGCATCGACCGGAACTTTCCGGTACGCCACGCCGAAGAGGCGGCAATAGGTCGGATAGAAGCTATAGCTGATGTCGGGGAAAAGCAAAGGCTCATCATGGTTCAGCAGCGCCTGGAACGTATGAGCGAGAACCTCGTCCGATCCATTACCGACGAAGACCTCGTCCTTGTCGAGCCCGAAACTTTCGGCGATTGTAACACGCAACTCCCGAGCCGTCGGATCCGGATAGAGCCGCAGCGTATCGGATGTAGCCTTCGAGATCGCCTCCAGGGCAAACGGCGAAGGACCATAAGGACTCTCATTGGTGTTGAGCTTGATTATTCCGCCCGTGGCCGGCTGCTCGCCGGCGACATAGGGGATCAAGGAATGAACAATAGGGCTCCAGAAGCGGCTCATCGTGATTTCCAAAGTTAGCGATTGCAGACCGATCGTGCGGCAAGTCTGCATATGAGCAAACACCGTCGCAAACTCGAGCTCCCGCGACAACTGCCTCCCGGGCAATTCTGAAATTATCTCGCTCGGCAGGCAAGCGGACCTCTAGCCGATACGATGGTCTGTGTCTCAGGCAGCGGTCGTCGCCGGCAAAACATCGCAGCTTTTCGCGAAAAGCCTTTCGCTCAGAAAATCCACGAAAACCCGAACCTTGGGCGACATATGACGATTGGATGGCCAGAGCAGATGGAAATGGGCGGGCTCGTCGATGAAATCGTGGAGAACGGTTCTGAGCGTTCCTTCCGCAAGCGTGCTGCGCACGAGGAAATCGGGCATGCAACCGATGCCGAGACCGGCAACAGTCGCGCCGCGCACTGCCTCCATATTGTTGCAGGAGAAGGCCGTTCGCATGCGCAGCTCCGGCTCGCCTTCCGGCATGGTCAGCGGCCAATCCTGCAGCTTGCCGCTGTTGGGAAAACGAAACCTGACGGCCAGATGCTCGTTGAGATCACGCGGGCAACCGGGAATACCGAAGCGTTCGAGATAGCTGGGCGCAGCGCAGAGCAACATCTGAAACGGCCGCAAGGTGCGCGATATCAGCCGAGAGTCCGGCAGATCGCCGCTGCGGATCGCGACATCGACTCCCTCCTCGATCATATCGACGATGCGGTCGTTGAAATCGATGTCGAGCTCGACCTCGGGATAGCGAGCCACGAATTCCGGCACGACGGGCAAGAGGAAGTGGTAGCTGACGATCGGCACACTGACGCGCAACCGCCCGCGTGGCACGGCAACCGCCTGCGCAAGTGAGGCCTGCGCATCCTCGAGATCGTCGAGCACCCGCCGGCAACGCTCGTGAAAGAGACGCCCCTCCTCGGTCAACCGAATGCTGCGCGTGGAACGCTGCAGCAGCCGAACGCCAAGCTGATGCTCCAGATTGCTGACCGCCTTGCCGACAGCGGATGCCGAAAGGCCGAGCACGCGTCCGGCGGCGGCAAAGCTGCCGAGATCCGCCGTGCGAACGAAAGCCGTCAAGCCGCTCAAACGATCCATAGGCACATTCCATTCGAGAGTTTTGTTCCGGTATATATGGATAACTAGCGCAATTATCATCCGATTACAGCAAATATATCCTGCTTGGGTCATTTGAAGCGCGCGGGCGCCGGCCTTTGGCCAGCGCGACTCCCAGGATTGCCCGCCGCTTCCCCTTTGCTCAAACTCAACGGTAATCCCATGACCTCTCCCCAGACAAAGGTCGCAAGTGCGACCGAGAAATTCTTCGTCCTCGTCGCCGTCTGCTGCGCCGCAGCGGCGATGCCGCTCACATTCACCGGCCCCGCCGTGGCTCTGCCAGCCATTAGCCGCACGCTCGGCGGCAGTCCGATCGCGCTCAACTGGGTCACGAACGCCTTCATGCTGACCTTCGGCAGCTGCCTGATGGCATCAGGCGCGCTGGCAGACAGCTTTGGCCGGCGGCGCATCTTCCTGACCGGCGTCGGCTGCTTCGCGCTGTTCTCGGCTGGCTTGGCGCTGGCTGGCAACATCGTCTGGTTCGACATATTGCGGGCATTGCAGGGCCTTGGCGCAGCCGCCGCTTTTTCCGGCGGCATGGCATCGCTGGCTCAGGAGTTCGACGGCACAGCGCGGATGCGGGCCTTCAGCATCGTCGGCTCCAGCTTCGGGGTCGGTCTCGCCTTCGGGCCGATCGCATCCGGCCTGATGATCGATGCCTTCGGCTGGCCGTCCATCTTCATCCTCGTAGTCGCCCTGGCGTTGCTCGCACTTGGCCTCGGCGCCTGCTTTCTGCGCGAATCCAAAGATCCCGACGCGGCGGGGCTGGATTGGCCGGGCGCACTGAGCTTCACGCTAGCCTTGACACTCTTCACCTATGGCGTGCTGCGCGCGCCGGAAACTGGCTGGAGCGACTCGCTCGTTCTCGCCCTGCTGGCCGGCGCCGCACTGCTCTTTCTCACCTTCGGTATTATCGAGCGGGTCGTGAAGCGGCCCATGCTGGATCTCAGCTTGTTTCGCTATCCGCGTTTCGTCGGCGTGCAGCTGCTCGCGGCAGCACCTGCTTACGCCTTTGTCGTTTTGTTGATCCTGCTGCCCGTGCGTTTCGTCGGCATCGAAGGCATGAGCGAGATCGCCGCCGGGCGGATGATGGTCGCGCTTTCGGCGCCGCTGCTCATCCTGCCGATCGTCGCCGGGCTTCTCACCCGCTGGTTCAGCCCCGCAACGATCTGCGGCACCGGCCTCATCATCTCGGCGACGGGCCTTTTCTGGCTCAGCCATTTTGCCGTCGGCTCGGCCCCAGCCGCTCTCATCGGTCCGCTGCTGACGATCGGGGTCGGCATCAGCTTGCCCTGGGGCCTCATAGACGGGCTTGCCGTCAGCGTCGTCCCCAGGGAGCGGGCCGGCATGGCGACAGGCATCTTCAGCACCACTCGCGTCGCCGGCGAAGGGGTCGCGCTTGCCGTCGTCAGCGCCATTCTCTCCGCCTTCGTTCACTCGAACCTCGGCGTATCCGCTGGCGAGCACGCCGCGATGGCCGCGCAGCAGCTCGTAACCGGCAACCTGGCCGCCGCAGCATCGAATGTGCCCGCAATAGGGCACGGCACTCTTATCCAGGGCTATGGCGACGCCTTCAGCACACTGCTCTGGCTACTGACCGGCATCACTGTCCTAACGGCCATTGTCGTCTTTTCCTTCCTGGGCCGCTCATCATCGACTATCGCCGCGGAAGAAGATGCGGAGCAATTGGACGAGGATGAAGAGGCGCTTCGCGTATCGAAAGCTTAAGTGGCATTAATGACTGGCGGAAAGTAACGCGGCCAGTCCGCTCACCGCCCGCGGCACGGCAAGAAGGCGAATCGAAGGCCGAACACAGCCGAAAACCCCAGCGCGCCGCAACAGAATATTTCGAAACCACATAAAATGTGCGCACCGGATTCGTGCGCCAACGATCTTCGCAGCGGCGTCAGGCTGGCGTTTGTATTCGCCGCTGCTATATCATATCCCCATGATATCAGACCGGTTTTTGAAGATTATTGCCTGGACCTATATTGCGGCGCTTATCGGCGTAACGCTTGCGCATTTCAATTGGCAAGCCACATTCGGCAATCCGTTTGACATCTTTCGCGCCGTTGCGCTTTGCTTAGCAGGCATGCTTGCCCGTCTCGCCTACCCGCAGTCTCCCTCCTTCACCTGCCTCCTGATGATCGGCAGCGTGCTGGCACTTTCCGTTTCGCATCTGTTGGCAAGCGGCAATTATGGGTCGCCGCTTGATATCATCGTCGGCATGACCAGCGGGCTCTGGGGCATCATGATCGGCTCTATCTTGAGCAAGCTCATCGTTTCAGCCTCGAAGCGGCCAGCCTCATACTAATCGACCGGAAGAGCTAGCGATGGCTTGAACAGGCACCCCTCGGCTGCCGCGGGAGGGTGATGATGTGGTGCAAGCCATCAAAGGGGTAATTGCATTTGGCCGAGCACGCGCAACAAATATTATCAAATAATATTCGAATAAGATAAAGAAAAATATTATACCCTAAAATGACTATTACGTAGCCAATATTATGCAGCACTTAGCATTTTGTTAGCGCCTGTTGCTTTCTTGCAACTTGAACTTAAATTTCACGAAAAAGTCATCCCGAGAAAAATATATCATATAACTTTGCAGGAATTCGTCTTTAATAGCGACCAGAAGCGGGTGGGGCCCGTTTCTCCCGAGTCGGGGTTTTTAAACAGGGATAGGGTTAAGGCACGTCGATTTTCGGCGCGATTGCCTATGCCCAATCTATATTGGATTGGAGTTTTTATGAACATCAAGAGCCTTCTTCTCGGCTCCGCTGCTGCCCTGGCAGCAGTTTCTGGCGCTCAGGCAGCCGACGCTATCGTTGCTGCCGAGCCGGAACCGCTCGAATACGTCCGCATCTGCGACGCATATGGCGCTGGCTACTTCTTCATCCCGGGCAGCGAAACCTGCCTCAAGATCGGCGGTTATGTCCGTACCGAAGGCAAGTGGTACGATGCCTACAACCCGAACAGCCACAATGGCACGCTCTGGCATACCCGCGCTCATCTGAGCCTCGACACCGCGACCGACACCGAATACGGCCCGCTGAAGACCAACACGGTCATCCGTTGGGACTGGCAGGATGGCGGCGCGACCACCACTAAGCTGCTGTTCGCCAACATCAGCCTCGGCGGCTTCCTGGTCGGTAAGGCTGACTCCCAGTACAACTCGTACATCGGTTACGCCGGTAACGTCATCAACGACGACGTGGTCAATGACGGCCCGTACGAACTCAACCAGTTGACCTACAACTATGACGCTGGCAACGGCTTCACGGCTGTGATCTCGGTTGAAGACAGCAACTCCGGTTCGGGCGCCACGGGCGCCAATGGCGAAAACAGCACCAACCACTACCTGCCTGACGTCGTTGCCGGTGCTGGCTACAAGGCTGGCAACTTCGGCTTCAAGATCGTCGGTGGTTATGACTCCATCGTTGAAGAAGGCGCTATCAAGGCTCGCGTCGATGCCGACTTCGGCGTCTTCAAGGCCTTCTTGATGGGCGGCTGGAACACCGATGGCGACAAGCTGAACAAGTACGCAAACGCCAACGGAGCCGGCTCTGCCAAGGGTATCGGCTGGGGCGACTGGGCTGTCTGGGGCGGCGTCACTGTTCCGATCAACGCAAAGCTGCAGGCAAACGCTCAGGTTGCCTACACCGACTCGAAGATCTTCGCAGCCACCGCAAACGTCCGCTGGAACCCGGTCAAGAACCTCCAGATCACGCCGGAAGTTTCCTACACCAACTGGGACTCCATCAATCAGGACCAGTGGGCTGGCGTTCTCCGCTTCCAGCGTAGCTTCTAATCGCTCGGTTACGAGATCTGATCTGACTTGACCCCTGATCGGATGGGGATCGGCCTTACTTCCAGCGAAGTCGGGCCGATCCTTCCGAGCCAGGGTTCGTCATTTTTCTGAGGGCTGGCTCAGGGAGAAACTTGGGTGAAACAGGAACGGAAGCCCGGCAGATAGATAGTTGGCTGCCTAATGGCGTTTCCGCAGCGCCGTCTGAAACTCAATCTTCCTCATCGACACCAGGCATTTTTTATCGTAGAGACAGCCTATGTCTTTCGCTCACGCATATTCCGCACGATTTTATTCGTACCGCTGCTCTCAGCGGAGGCGGGCCTGTGCGTAGTTAGAAAAGACACGACAGCAAGACCCGAACAGCCGCTGGTTCTACCTGGCGGCTTTTTTGTCGCCACGGTATGACCCCAAAAGGAACCGATACCGTGTTGAATTCCACTGACGACCTGCGCATTGTCGAGATCACGGCGCTGACGCCGCCCTCTCGGATCATAGATGAAATTCCCCGCGACGAGGCCGTGACGGCGACCGTTAGCGGCGCCCGCAATGCCGTTCACAACATCCTACACGGCGAAGACGACCGGCTGATCGTCGTGATCGGCCCCTGCTCCATCCATGATCCGGCTGCGGCCCACGAATATGCAGCACTCCTCAAGGAACAGCGCGACCGCTTCGCCGACGATCTCGAAATCATCATGAGGGTCTATTTCGAGAAGCCGCGCACGACCGTCGGCTGGAAGGGCCTGATCAACGATCCGCATCTCGACGGCAGCTATCGCATCGAGGAAGGTCTGCGCATTGCCCGCAAGCTCCTGTTCGATGTCAACGAGATCGGCCTGCCGGCTGGCTGCGAGTATCTCGATACGATCACGCCGCAATATATTTCCGACCTAGTGAGCTGGGGCGCGATCGGAGCGAGGACGACGGAAAGCCAGGTGCATAGGCAGCTGGCATCCGGCCTCTCCTGCCCTGTCGGGTTCAAGAACGGCACGAATGGCGACGTGCGGATCGCGCTCGACGCGATTATCGCGGCGTCGCAGCCGCATCACTTCCCGGCCGTGACCAAGGAGGGTCTTGCTGCTATCGCCTCGACCCGCGGCAACGAGGATTGCCACATCATCCTGCGCGGCGGCAGAGAGCCCAATTATGACGCCGCTAGCGTGCGGTCGACGGCGGAACAGTCCCTCAAGGTGGGTCTTGAGCCGCGCATCATCATCGACGCCAGCCACGCCAACAGCAGCAAGAACCCGGAAAACCAGCCGCTCGTCGTCACATCAGTCGCCGAGCAGGTCTCGACAGGCGACCGGCGGATCAAGGGCATGATGATGGAGAGCAATCTCGTTGCGGGCCGCCAGGATCTCGTGCCGGGCAAGCCGCTAGTCTATGGCCAGAGTATCACCGATGGCTGCATCGACTGGCCGACATCGGTCCGTACGCTGGAAGATCTGGCAAAGGCCGTTCGGGCACGGCGCCAGGCACGCTAACGCCGTCTCTTATTCAGGAGAATGGGTTCAGGTTAAATACGTCGGTAGTGCGCGAGGCTCAGATAGTTTTTTCTCGGCCCGCGCACACGCCACATCTCCGCCCAAGTATCCGGGGAGCGAAAGAACAGACGGCCCCGATAAAGATCGGGACCGCAGTGATGGGTGATGTGCTGCGAGGCGCCTTCACCGACGCGAATGAATTCCGAAAGATTGGGGAAACGCACGACGAGCTCGTCGCGCGTATCATCGAGCCGATAGGTGCGGCTGCTTCTGAGCGTCGCGTGATCGCTTCGCGTATCGCCATGTTCCTCGAACTGGACAGGCGTGACGAACGCCTGCCCTTCGAAAGTGACGAGAGAGTGGTTGAAGCGATCGAGGATCCGCCGCTTCACCTCCCATGTGCCGAGATAGAGGTTCAGCCGGTCAGCGCCGGCCGATCCCTTCATCATGAGGCGGCGCGCTGCGCTGCGTCGGCCTGCCGGCGGGGCAGTTTCCAGCCGGGCCGGACGAAGTGACAGGTATAGCCGTTCGGATAGCGCTCCAGATAATCCTGGTGCTCCGGTTCAGCCTGCCAGAAATCGCCGACGGGGGCGACCTCGGTCACGACCTTGCCGGGCCACAGGCCGGAAGCGTCGACATCGGCGATCGTGTCCAAGGCGACCTGCTTCTGCTCTTCACTGGTGTAGAAAATCGCCGAGCGATAGCTTAAACCGACATCGTTGCCCTGGCGGTTGCGCGTAGAGGGATCGTGGATCTGGAAGAAGAATTCCAGCAGATCGCGATAGCTGATCTTCTGCGGATCGAAGATGATCTCGATCGCCTCGGCATGGGTGCCATGGTTGCGGTAAGTGGCATTGCGAACATCGCCGCCGCTATAGCCGACGCGCGTCGAGATGACGCCGTTGTAACGGCGGATGAGATCCTGCATGCCCCAGAAGCAACCGCCGGCGAGAACTGCACGTTCCGTTGTCATCTTACATCCTCCACTTGATCGATATAGGCACCATAGCCCTCCGCCTCCATGCGGTCACGCGGCACGAAGCGGAGCGAGGCGGAATTGATGCAATAGCGTAGTCCGCCGCGATCGATCGGTCCGTCCGGGAAGACATGGCCGAGATGGCTGTCGCCATTGGCGGAACGCACTTCAGTGCGCACCATCCCGTGCGACACATCTGTCAGTTCGCTGACATTGGCGGGTTCGATCGGTTTGGTGAAGCTCGGCCAACCGCAGCCGGAATCGAACTTATCGGCGGAGGCAAAAAGCGGCTCGCCGGAGACGATATCGACATAGATGCCGGGCTGCTTGTTATAGAGATATTCACCGGAGCCGGGACGTTCCGTGCCGCTCTGCTGCGTCACGCGATACTGCTCAGGGGTAAGCTTGGCGATGGCCTCTGCCGTCTTGCTGTATTTGCCCATTGTTGTTCTCCTTGCCCCTTGGCACACCTTCCGAGCTTGGCCTAACGTCCTCGATGAGGGCTCGAAAGGGCCGAATGTTGCTCGATCAGCGCTGAGGGAGTGGTTGCAGAGCCAATATAGGCATCGCGTGATCGATTTGCCATATCGATCACGACTGCGTGACGCCGTACCCTACCCATTCGCCTCGGCCGAGGCGGCATAAATCGCTGCGAGCGCCTCGATGCCAGCCTGATCGTCACCATCGAAACGGCCGGGAAGCGGGCTGTCGAGATCGATGACGCCGAAGACCTTTCCATCGCGAAAGAGCGGCACGACCAACTCCGATCGCGAGGCGGCATCGCAGGCTATGTGCCCGGGAAAGGCATGCACATCCTCGACGAGGATCGACTGCGCCCTTTCGACCGCCGTCCCGCAGACGCCGCGACCCACAGCAATGCGGACACAGGCCGGCTTGCCCTGGAATGGCCCCAGCACGAGCTCGTCTTCCCGCTGAAGGAAATAGAAACCCGCCCAATTGAGGTCCGGCAGCATCTGGAAGATCAGCGCGGAGGTATTTGCCGCGTTGGCGATCGGATCGTGCTCGCCATCAAGCAAGGCTTTCAACTGATCGGCCAGCTCGCGATAGAATTCGGGCTTGCTGTCGTGCTGGATCGCTTTTTCTACGAACATGGGTTTGCTCTTTCGAAGTTCTGGCGCGAAAAGGCTATCAGTCCTTCTCATCCGGCGGGCAAGGCCAGCTGGAGGGCGCCTTCAACCAGGACGGCAATATGGTCGTATTGTCCCCGCAAGCCAGATTGATCTGCGCCTGCTGCAGACCGCTAGCCTTCGACAGATCGAGACCCTCGATGCGCGTCAGATACATGAAGGCGCCGCTGAAGGAGGTCGAGCCATCCATCACCGCGCCATTCAGAGTCGCGCGCGAGAGATTGGCAAAGGCGAAATTCGCCCCTGTCAGCACGGCCTTGTCGAAATCGGCGCGGCCGAGCTCCGCCTTCTGGAAATCGGCATTGTTAAGCTGTGCGCCGGCAAATTCGGCCCGCTGCAATTCGGCATTGGCAAACGAAGCGCCATTGGCAGAGGCGTTGCTGAAATCGGAACGATAGGCCTCGATCTTGGCGAAGTTGGCGCCATCGGCCTTGGCATTCTTCAGCCAGGCACGCACGAGGGTAGCCTTTTCGAGATTGGCCGAGGTCAGGTTGGTGTCGCTCAAATCGGTGCTGTCGAAGTGCGCGCCTGCAAGGTTAGCAGCGTGAAGATCGCTGCTCTGCAGCATGATATTGGTCTTGCTGCAGCCGCTCCAGTCGAGCCCGGGTCCGGCGACATTGCCACAATCGGCAGCACGCAGAGCATTGCTGCTGGAGCCTAGAAGAAACGCGGCGCTCAACGCCAGGACACTAAAGCCGGCTGCGATCCCCGATCTCTTCCCTACGGCATGACCTCGCAAAGCGCCGCTAGGCTGCCGCCGCCCCATGATCGTCTCCCCAGCCAATCTGGCCACCCCGTCAACAAGATCCATTCCATTACTCCGCTTCAGCACCTGCCAGCCGAACCCTCGCCTGAGTCGGATGCACGTCCCTCTTCCTTGTATATGGTGCTTCGGGCGACAAAAAGAGCCGGTTTTATAAAAGCATGTTTGAAGCGGGTTTAGATCTTGGTCGATGTGGATCGAGAATGGCTTAGCGGTGTCAGAACGGCTTCTGCAAGCCACAAATACTCAGCCTTGAGCAACTGACACATTGAGGAGGAAACGCCGCTATCGCATATCGGCGAAACACGGCCGAGCCGTGCGCAAATCCGTCAAATGGCATTTTCAGTGGGAGGCTTTTCGGGAAAAGATCAATATTTTAAGCTGGTCGGAGTGGAGTGATTCGAACACTCGACCCCCACGTCCCGAACGTGGTGCGCTACCAGACTGCGCTACACTCCGTGACCAGCGGCGCTTCTATAGACCAGCCATTTTTGATGCACAAGCACCAATTTCAAAAAACCTTTTGATTTTTGACGAAAAAATTACAGCCTCAACTGCCTGTAAAATCGGCAGGAAACGACTGTCGAAAATGCCAGCGTGCAAAAGGCGCAACAGATCAAGTAAAATCCCGTTTGTACACGCGGATGGGAATTTTCTTTTGCCGGCTTTGGCGCTAAAGCCCTATGCGGGACAGGTGGAAACGTCGTGGGACAGCGGCTTTTCCGCAACCTTATGCGTGACAGAAGCTCAAGGACGACACGATGAATATCCGCATGATCACCGCGGCTGGACTGTTGCTGGCGCTGGCCGGTTGCAGCACCACGACGACAACAACGACAGCGGCCCTTCCGCTGCTTGCCAAGAACCCCGTTCAGGATCGCTGGCAGGGCCAGTCTGCAGGCCGCTTCTTCGCGGCTTACGGCCCGCCGCTCTCCGACCGCGACGAAAGCGGTAATCGCGTCTATACTTGGCGCGGCGGCTACAAGAACGTGACCATCGTCACCAAGGACGGCAAGAAGAGCGGCAAGCGCTCCCTGAGCTGCAAGGCCGACATCGTCACCAACCAGAGCTACGAAATCCGCTCGGTTAAAATCCTCGGCGACCAGCCCGGCGTCAATGGCCCGTCCTACTGCGCCGAGCTTCTGGCGCCGCCGGAAAAGGCAAGCTGACAGCGAAGCTTCATCACCAAATAATGCCAGCGGGCGGTCTGCGAAGGCCGCCTGTTGCGTTTATGAAATCCGCGAACAAGCTACGCAATCAAGGACCTGAAGCGCTCGAAGCGGATCTTAAAGGCCGCAGCGCGCTTCAGGTCTTTGGCGGAGGCGAGCAGCCCTGCGATGACGAACCATCGGCTGCGGGCATAAATGCTTTGTCGATCGCATAGAGTTTGGCAAACCGTGTGTCGGCAACGAGCCTCAGGCCATCGGGAAGCTTGTCGCTGTATTGATCGGGCATATCGGCATTGACAACCAAAAGGAAATCGAAGCGGCGCCGCCAATCGACGAGATACGGCGCTACCTCGATGAAAGCCTTTAGCTCTGCGGGACAATTCAGCAGGCCGGAGGAGACGAGATTGCCCTCCGGCACGGCGATATCCCGCCATGGCGGCATGACGGTCAGCGGCTGCTTGCCGGCAGCGGTGAAAACCGTCGGTACGAAGGCATGGGCATAAGGGATCGCGAGGGTCGGCAGGTGCCGGAATGTATCCTCGTTCCAGGCATAATATCGTGCGCTTATGTCTGTTGGCATATTCGCGGGTTTATGAGCCATCGGCAAAATTGCCGCTCCCTCCGGAACATTTGCAAGCACGGTACGGATGTCGACGACATCGGCCTCGCCATGCCACCAGTTGGCTCCGATCCAGATTGTTCTGCCGAGTGCGACGGCTACCAGTATGGCGGCTAGGAGAACCGCTTGGCGCCGAGGCAGGCTTGGCAAAGGACACACCATGACCATGGCCGCAAGCGCTGCCATGATGGGGAAGCGCCAGCTGATCCAACCCGTTCCCAGAACATGGCGCGGGGAAAGGCAGGAGAGGATCAGCAAGCCAATGACGGTGACGGCCAGACCCGCATGCAGACGCAGCCGGCGGGTGCAAACGGCATTGACGACGACAAGCACGAAGGGGATCAGGAGCAGCATATCCGCCGATAGCATGTAGCTCCAAAACGCCGAGGCCAAATTGGCGAAGATCAGGAGCGGCGTATCGTTCCAGGCTGCATCGATACTGTTGCCGGCGCTGGGTAAGACAGGCTGGTAAAGGAAAAGACAGATCGCGGGCAGAGTGCAAGCCAGCATTGCGGCAATAAGCCTGCCGCACAGGCGCAGGAAATCGCGGGGCGACTTCAATGCCGCCGTCGTCGACGAGAACTCGAGACCGCAGACGAGCGCCATATAGAAGCCAAGCGAGAAAAGATGCATGACGGTCAGTAGCAGACCCGCCAGCAGACGCCAGCCGAACAATGCGGCAGCATTGCGGGACTGCAAAGCGTGGTCGGCGGTCGCGAAGAACAGCGCCATGCCGAGCCCGATCTGAAAATTGACGAAGCCGCCAATCAGCGTCGCGCACCAGGCGAAATACAATATGCCGATCTGCCAGTAATAGCCGCCGCCATACAAACGCCTGTGCAGGGCGATCGCTCCGAGCGGTGGCAGCACGATCGCCAGGAAAAGAAGGCCGCGCGCCAGCAGCGAAACGCCGATCAGCGGCCCCAGCCAATAGGCGGCGAGATCGATGCCGACATTGGTGAACGTCCTGTTCCAGTCGATCGCATAGATCTCATGAAAGGGCGGCGTGTTGATGCCGCCGGCCAGCAGCCACATGCGCGCATAATGGTTGGGATAGTCGAGGATCGGCGGAAACTTGAAGACGGCGACGAAAATCGCGACCAGGATCAGAAAGGCTGCAATCGCCAGACCCGGTTTCTGCTTGGCGATGGCGACATCCGTATCGGCTGTTTCGCGCGCGGTCGCGGAAACAGCCGCATCTTCCGGTGATGGCGCGCTTGCTGATGGCTGCGGCATCAGCGGATCGCCCTCACCTGCTCCGCATTGTCAGCCATCTCGCCGGAGCCGCTCAAGGTATGGTCAAGCGCGCGCCGTTTGCCCGCCGCGTCCAGATCGGAGAAGTCGCTCGGAATCTCGAGCGAACGGCCGCCCTGTAGCAGGCTTTCGATCATGAACATCGGGCGCCGTTTGTTCTCCTGCACCAGACGGCCGACATATTCGCCGATAATGCCGATGCAAATGAGCTGGATAGCGCTGAAGGCGGTGATCGCCGCCATGATGCTCGACCAGCCGACAATGGTCTCGCCGGCAAACCAGCGGATAAGCGTGTAGACGAGCAGCAAGGCGGCGCAGCCGGCGCTGGCAAGGCCGAGCCAGGTGCTGATGCGCAGGGGCACGGTGGAGAAGCTGGTGATGGCATCGAGCGCGAAATTGATCATCTTGCGCAGCGGATATTTGGTGGTGCCGGCAAAGCGCGCATCGCGCTCATAGGGCAGCGCCACTTGGCGGCCGCCGATCCAGCTCACCATGCCGCGGATGAAGCGATCCCGCTCCGGCATCGCCAGCAGGATGTCGACAACGCGGCGGCGCATCAGCCTGAAGTCGCCGACATCGCGCGGGATCGCCACCGAGGCGAGCCGCGACAGCAGCCGATAGAAGAGCGAGGCGGAGGCGAGCTTGAACCAGCTTTCCCCCTGCCGGCGCATGCGCTGGCCATAGACGACATCCGCGCCGCGATCCATGATCGGCATCATCATGAGCAACAATTCCGGCGGATCCTGAAGATCGGCATCGATCAGCAGCACCCGCTCGCCGCGCGAGGCGGCAAGTCCGGCGGTGGCCGCCAGCTGATGGCCGTGATTGCGCATCAGCCGCACGCCGAGCACCTGCGGCGTCTCAGCCGCAGCCAAGGCGATCACCTCCCAGGTGCCGTCGGTCGACCCGTCATCCACCAGGATGATTTCAAAAGCCTCGCCGGCGATGCCCCGCGCCGTCGCCACCGCCCGCCGGCAAAATTCACCAAGCCCCTCCTCCTCATTGTGGCAGGGGGCAACGATGGAAAGCAGCAGTTCCTGGGGTTTCTGGTTCATGATCGCCTGTATCGAGATGATGGCGGTCAGAATGAAGGAGAAAGGTCAAACAAGATTTAAGAGATGAAATAACGACGCTGCCAGCCGAGAACTTCGCAGGGCAATATCTCCAACGCAGCAAAGATATTGTTGCCGCCAAGGAGCAGAGCGTTGGTGGACTCTAGGATAATCTTAGGGTGTGTGGCTGGGGCGCCAGGATTCGAACCTGGGAATGCCGGTACCAAAAACCGGTGCCTTACCGCTTGGCGACGCCCCAACAGAGAAAATGGCTGTCATGCCAGCCAAATCGGCGTCTGATTAGCAAAGGTCGCTTGCCGCTACAATGACTAAGTGATGCGCGGACGCATATTTCTGTGTGCTTTTCGGGCGGCTATGATAGGTCTTGCGCACTGCATTCGAAATGAGGAGGCTTGATGAGCCAGTTTCGCGCCCGCCCGCCGGCCGTGCCCACCGTGCTTCTCGATGATGCCGTCTGCCGCATCACGCGCTGGGATTTCGAGCCCGGCGCCGATACCGGGCATCATGTCCACGGCCTTGGCTATGTGGTGGTGCCGATGACGGATTGCCAGTTTCTGCTGGAGGAGCCCGGCGGCATCAGGCGTGTCGATATCGCCAAGGGTGCCGCCTATCGGCGCGAAGCGGGTGTCGAACACAATGTCGTCAATGCCGGCTCGGAGCCGATGTCCTTTATCGAAATCGAATACAAGCAATCATGAGCACGCCTGACTTCGATCTTGCCTTCGAACCCGCTTATGGCCGCGCCGTTCCCATTGTGCCCGGCATCGAGCGGATGACGGTCAACAATCCCAGCGCCTTCACCTTTCACGGCACCAACAGCTACATCGTCGGCACCTCCTCCGTCGCCGTCATCGATCCCGGCCCGGAGAACGAGGAACATTTCGCCGCCCTTATGGCGGCGCTGAAGGGGCGCGAGGTCACCCATATCTTTATCAGCCACACCCATCGCGATCACTCGCCGCTGGCGAAGCGGCTGAAGGAGGCGACGGGGGCGCTGACCGTCGGCGAAGGGCCGCATCGGGCCGCGCGCCCACTCCATCAGGGCGAGGTCAATCCCTTTGCCGAAAGCTCCGACATGGAGTTTCAGCCGGATATCGTGCTCGCCAATGGTCAAAGCGTCTCCGGGGACGGTTGGACGATGACGGCACTGCTGACGCCCGGCCACACCGCCAATCATGCCTGCTTCGCGCTCGAGGGGATGGGTATCGTCTTTTCCGCCGATCATGTCATGGCCTGGGCAACCTCGATCGTCGCGCCTCCTGACGGATCGATGGCGGATTACATGGCTTCGCTGGAGCGGCTTCTCGCTCGCGACGACTGGCTATTCCTGCCCGGACATGGCGGGCCGGTGAAGGAGCCGGCCTCCTTCATGCGCGGCCTCAGAACCCACCGCCGCATGCGCGAGCGCGCCGTATTGGAACGCATCAAGGCCGGGGACCGGCTGATCCCTGATATGGTGAAAGCCATCTATCGCGACACGGACCCGCGCCTGCATGGGGCGGCGGCACTTTCGGTGCTGGCGCATCTAGAAGATCTGATCGAGAAGGGTCAGGTGGAGACCGATGGACCGCCGGCGCTGCTGGGGGCCTATCGCCCGGCTTGAGCAAGAGCGGCAGAATTACGGTCGCCTCTCAAGGTTTGAATAGGCGCTACGACCGCCCTCTCCTCGCCTGGGCCATTGAGAATGAAGTGGTTGCGGCAGACTTCCGTCTCCCCTCGGGGAGCAGGGGTATCGCATATGGGGTGGCTCGGCACCGGAAATTCCTTCTCCCCCGCGGGGAGAAGGTGGCCCGAAGGGGCGGATGAGGGGGCTATCGATTTGAATT
>UCII01000007.1 GCA_900472485.1 Hyphomicrobiales bacterium | reverse complement strand
TTATGGGTATGTGACCTAGACCGGCGAACTGGTTTATAGAGGCGAGAGGCGGAATCTGAAGGCTTCGTTTGCCTTGGGATCACGGCTTTGGCGCCGCCGTGGTGCCACGCACGATCAGGGTGACATCGATCATCTCGCGTTCGGCCGGTACGGCATCGTGAAGAACGGCCTGCACCGCGCGTTGCGCGATCTCGGCAAAGGGCTGAGCCATGGTCGTCAGGCCGGGCTCCACCATGCCTCCTTCCGGCACGCCATCGAAGCCGATGACGGAGACGTCTTGCGGCACTGAGAGGCCTCGCGCCCGCAGCCAGTTGATCGCCAGAAGCGCGATATTGTCGGACATGGCGAGGAGCGCCGTCGGCGGTTCCGGCGCGGAAAACAGGTAGTCGAGCCCGGCTTCGACGCTTGGCTTGTCATTGAGCGTCTCAAAGATAGGCACGTTTTCGCGCCCAATTCCGAACGCTTCGAGCGCCTGCCAATAGCCGAGTGCGCGATCGCGCGAGGTGGAATACATCGCCCGTCCGATCCCGGCGACGCTGACCGGCCCGACATGATCGTCCGAAAGTTCGGTCGCGAGCACGCCGAAACGTCTGTGGCCGAGTTCCGCCAGATGCCGGGCCGCAACGGCTGCACCACCCAGATTATCAACGCTGATCGAGGGGATCGACGCATCCTCGTCATTCAGGGCGAGAGCGACGAAAGGCAATTGCCGCTCGCGCGTCAACTGAACCAGCTTTTCGCCGCCTTCCACGCAGAGCAGAATGAAGCCGTCGACCAGCGCGCTCTTGATGTTCCAGTCGAGCTTGTGCCGATCCTTGGCCGAGACCAGGGCGAGACCTGTGCCGCTGGCATCGCAGACCTGGGACACAGCGGCCAGGAGCGCCCTGGCCCAGGGATCGTTGAAGAAATAGGAAAGCGGCTCGACGACGGCGACGCCGATGGCATTGACCTTTCCGGCCCGCAGCAGCCGGCCCGTCAGGCTCGGCCCGGCATAGCCAAGCTGCTTGGCCGTCTCGAGCACATGCTCGCGCACCTCCTCGCGCACCACTTCCGGCCGGCTGAAAACATTGGAGGCTGTTCCCTGCGATACGCCTGCCGCCTTGGCGACATCCGCGAGCCTGATGGTGCCCTTGGCCAATGAAATCCTCCATATGTTTCCGGCAGATACTAGCAATGAAGTTGTATCGGTTCAATTCTGCTTGACAGCAGATTTTCGAAGCGTACGATTGAACCGATTCAAGAAAGCAGTGCGAGCAAAAATTGAACCGATTCAAAAGTGAAGGACTAAGCCGTGATGACCAATTATCTCTTCAAGGACCTCTATGATGAGCGATGGGGTGATCCCTGTAATCCGAATGCCATCGATCCGCCTTCAGAACACAAGGATGAGGCTGACAAACAGAGCGTGCTGAGCCGGCTGGCGCAGCTTTTCCGCCGGAAGCGGCCGTCGGCGTGGTCCTTCACCATACCGAGCGAGACATCAGACGAGGACGGCGAAGCCGAGATCCGGCATCGCACCGGCTTCGGGGACCCGAAATTCCTCGCGATCGCCAAGGCCCTGTCGCGGAATTGCTAGAGCAACGCCACGAGTTGCTCCAACGCCGGCCTCAGAAGTTTTCCTTGTAGGGGCGCAGATCGAGCTCCTGCGTCCAGGCCGAAGGATGCTGACGGTGGATATGCCAGTAGCTCTCGGCAATGGCGTCGATGTTCAGCAGCCCATCGGTATCCACATCCGGCCGGCGCGCGCGCAGCCGTTCACCGTCAATGCCGCCGTCGATGATGGTGTGAGCCACATGCAGACCGAGCGGGCCGAACTCGCGCGCCATGCTTTGGCTGATCATGCGAAGACCGGCCTTAGCGGCGGCGAATTGCGCAAAGCCCGCCTTACCGCGCAAGCTTGCGGAAGCGCCGGTGAAAATCACCGTGCCACGGCCGAGCGGGGCGAGATGACGCGCCGCCTCGCGGCCGACCAGGAAGCCGCCGAAGCAGCAGATGCGCCAGAATTCTTCGAACTGGGTGGCCGTCAGATCGCGAAAGCCGATCTGACGATTGATGCCCGCGTTGAAAACGACCAGATCGGGCGGAGCGATGTCGTCCCGAACGGTAAAGGCGTGCTCGAATAGCCGGATGACGGCGGTTTCATCCGTCGCATCCGTTTCGATCGCCTCGGCACTGCCGCCGGCTGCCTGGATGGCAGCCGCTACCTGATCGATCTTCGCTGCGGTCCGGCCGGCAACGACGACATGATAGCCCTTGTCCGCGAGAAGTCGGCAGAGCGCCGCACCGAGACCCTGCTCGGCACCCACGCCGACAATAACTGCGCTTGGCGTGCTCATTCGGCGGCCTCTGCGGCGTCTCGAAGGGCACGCGCTCAAAGGAAGCCGTGAAGGCCTGCCCCTTGGCGGCAATGGCGGAAGGGGCGATCGGTGGAGCTCCATCAGGCTGATGCGAGGAATGGGAGATGCGGCCGACATGCCAGAGCTGCAGGAAGATCTTGCCGCCCTTGCAATGAACCGCATCCGTCACCGCCTTCCAGCCGGCGATCTGCTCGGCCGTATGGATGCCCGGCGTGGCCGGCATGCCCTGTCCGGCGCGGGAAATCTGAGAACCTTCGGAAATGATCAGGCCACCCTCGCTGGCTCGCTGGGCATAATATTCGGCGTTCAGTGTCGAAGGCACATTGCCCGGCTGGCTCGCCCGCATGCGGGTCAGCGGCGCCATGACGATGCGATGCGCAAATTCATAAGGACCAATGGAAAGCGGCGAAAACAAAGTGGCTGTCATAAAATTCTCCTGCCTGGAGCCAAAATTGCTCCCCGGGGCGGAAGGGCCTGTCAGCGGCGATTCGGTCTCGGGAGTTCGAATAAGATGATGATCATCATTTATTCCAACGATCGGACATGCGCAACTGAATCTGATCTCAGGCGGCAATCCGAGCGAGGAAGGCGAGCAGAGCGGCGTTGAACTGCGCCGGCCGCTGCAGAGGTGCGAAATGGCTGACGCCGGGCAGAAGAATCAGCTGCGCGCCGGGAATGTGCTGCACGAGGTAATCGGCGTGTTCACGCTTGATGAATTCGTCGTGCTCGCTCTGCGCGATGGCGATAGGCACGTCGATCTCGGCGAGATCTTTGATCGTGTAGTTCGGCTCCGTCCGCTGCATCAGGCCGACAGCCTTGACGAAGGCGTCGAACTTGTCCGGCGTGGCGGAAAGGGCTGCGTAATCCTTCTTATGGCGCGAGAAGCAGCGCTCGATGATCGGCGTCGCCACGAATTCCTTCGTGCCGCTCGGGTCCATGTTGCAGGCAAAGAAGAAGACGCCGGAAACGCGCTCCGGATGGGTTTTTCCAAGCACCATGCCGATGCAGGCGCCGTCGCTCCATCCGACCATGGCTGCCTTGTCGATCTTCAGCCTGTCCATGACAGCGAGAACGTCAGAGGCCATCAGCTCATACGTGTATGGTCGCTCGTCGCGCGTGCTGCGGCCATGGCCGCGGCTGTCGATGACGACAACCTGATGGCCGGCATCGACGAGCGCGGGCACTTGATAGCCCCAATTGCCGCTGTTTCCGACCCCGCCGTGCAGGAGGATCACGGGAGCACCGCTGCCATAGGAGGCATACCAGATGCTGGCGCCTTCATGATCGACATGGCCCTCCGTCTCGGTTTGCGGCAGGGGTGCGGCCCCCTCGGCTTCGAAGCGATGAAGCTCGTCATCGTGAAATTCCATATCCCCCTCCCATTGCGCCGTCTCCTCCCGCCAGTCATGCGGGAGACTAGTCGATCCCAACGCGTCTTTTCAACAGGTCGGGGTCATATCGTTGCCAGATGTTCGAAAAGATCGCGGGCCGGCGACGGAAGGTCTTCGAGGGATCGTGCGCAGACCGAAAGCCGGCGCGTCGCCCATGGGTCGGTGAGGCGGAGGGCCGCAATTTTTGCGGATCGGCAGCAGCGCCGCGCCACCGTATCCGGCACGATGCCGAGGCCGATGCCACGGCCTGCCATTTCGCAAATGCTTTCGAATGTCCGCATCCGCACCCGCATCTTCAGCCGGGTGCCGAGTCGGGCGGCCTGCGCGTCGATGTGATCCTGCAGTGCTCCGCCGGCAAGTCCGATGAAATGCTCATGCAGGATTTCCGTGAAGCTGGTCTGCTTTGATGCTGCAAGCGCATAATCGCTAGATATCACCACCACCAGCCGGTCGATCGCGAAGGGCCGCAATATCAGGCCGGAGGTATCCGCCGCGTCCGATAGGATGCCGATCTCGGCCAGCCCCGCTGACACTGCCCGGGCGATATCGATGCTCTGGCGCTCCTTGAGATCTATGTCCGTTCGCGGGTTTCTGGCCATCCATTCGGCAAGGCGAGGCGGCAGATATTCAGCGATCGCGGCGGTGTTGGCGAGAAGCCGAATGGTTGCGCGCAGGCCGCTTGCATGTTCGCCAAGCTCGCCGCGCATCTGTGTCAGTTGCCGCTGGATCAGCCGGGCATGATGCGCCAGCGCCTCGCCGGCGGACGTCGGGCTCACGCCGCGTCGCCCGCGCTCCAGCAGCTTTACGCCGCCATTCGCCTCCATGTCGCGCAGCCGCTCGCTGGCAGCCGGCAGCGAAAGCCCGACATCGGCGGCTCCATGCGTGATGCTGCCGGCATCGACGACGGCGAGGAACAGGCGAAGGTCGGTCAGGTCAAAGCGCATGAAGTTCAGATTACCGCATCTCCAGCCTTCGGAAAAGCCGAAGGCTGACTTCGCGTCATCCGCATTGTGCCGGTCTTTGTCTCTGCTACTGAAAAGGTATGATGGATCATTCGATATGGCTCGTCGCGGCGATCTTCGCGACCTTCTTCATCGCCGGTACGGTCAAGGGCGTCACCGGCATGGGGCTGCCGACCGTGGCGATGGGCGTGCTGGGCGCGCTGATCTCGCCGCTGACGGCAGCGAGCCTGCTGATCGTGCCGTCTTTCGTCACCAATGTCTGGCAGTTGCTGGCAGGCCCGAGTTTTGGCGCGCTTGCCCGTCGTTTCCTCCTCTTGGTTCTTGCTGTGGTCGTCGGAACCTTCGCCGGCTCATATTTCCTGGCTGCCGGCGATACGCGTCTGACGACCGCTGCGCTGGGTGCGGCGCTCATCGTCTATGCCGGCCATGCTTTGCTCGCCCGTCAACTGCATGTGCCCGCAAGGTTCGAGCCGCTGCTGTCGCCGTTCGTCGGCGCGGTCACCGGCCTACTCACAGGCGCGACCGGCATCTTCGTCGTGCCGGCGGTGCCCTATCTGCAGGCACTCGGGCTGGAGAGGGAGGAGCTGGTCCAGGCGCTCGGCATTTCGTTCACCGTTTCGACGGTGGCACTGGCCGCCGCACTCGCCTGGCATGGCGCCTTCCGCATCGACAATCTCGCACTCTCTACCCTCGCGATCGTCCCGGCACTTGCCGGCATGTGGGCCGGCCAGATCATCCGCAATCGCGTCAGTCCTGCCACTTTCCGCCGCTGGTTTCTGATCTGCCTTCTGGCGCTTGGCGCCGAGATGGTGATGAAGGCCTCTTTCTAAGGCAGTCTTGCCGGGCTGCCCGGTGCGCACCCATATGGAGTTTATTTCATGGCAGGATCAGGGGGATGGATGGAAGAAGAGCAGCGAGAGATTTCCGATAACAATCCATTGGCCGATGCCTTGCTGGTCGTCGATGTCCAGAATGCCTTCCTACAAGGTCCAGGCGCGGTCCCCGATCATGCCATGTTGCGGTCGGCGGTGGAGGTCCTGCTGGACAAGGCGCGGTCGGAATGGGTCCCTGTGATTTTCCTGCAGAATGATGGTCCGGCGGGCGCGCTGGATGAGCCGTTTCAGCCGGGATGGAAACTCCATTTTTCACCCCTCTCCGGCGAGGTGGTCATCAGGAAAACGGAGGATGATGGTTTCGAAGGCACCGATCTCGACGCCATTCTGACCGCCTTCGGCGTGAAGGATGTGGTGATCTGCGGCGTGCTCTCGGAGATGTGTGTCGCCGCAACCGCGCGGGCGGCGTTTCAGCGCGGCTATGGCGTGCTGCTGCCGCATGATGCCCACGCCACCTATGATGTTCCGGCCGGACCAGGTTCGCAGGGCGTGCCCGCGGCCATGGCAGCGCGGGCCGCGGAATGGTCGCTCGGCGACGAGATCGGGATCTTCGCCTCTGCACGTGAGGTTCGTTTCAAGGAGCGGGCTTAGTCGCAGCTCTCGTCTCATCAATGCGGGCTACCCTTGAATATCGCGTCGAATCGTAATAATAGAAGTTACATGAAACGCGATAGCCGACTTTCCTCCGTCCTCCACGCTTTGCTCCATATGGCCGAGCAGGATGGGCCGTTGACCTCCGAAACCCTGGCGCAATGCATGCACACCAATCCGGTCGTCGTGAGACGCACCATGGGCCTGCTGCGCGAGGTGGGCATTGTCCATTCCGCCAAGGGGCACAGCGGCGGCTGGACGATCGCGACCGATCTCAAAAGCGTCACGCTGCGCCAGCTGCATGAGGCACTCGGCGAACCGGCCGTCTTTGCCATCGGCAACCGCAACGAGACGCCGGAATGCTTGGTCGAGCAATCGGTCAATTCCGTGCTCGACGACGCCTTTGCTGAAGCCGAAGCCTTGCTGCTCCAGCGCTTCGAAAATGTCACGCTTGCCGATCTCGCCGCCGAATTTGCGCGACGTCATGCGCAATGGCGCTCAGAAAGGACCCTGTCATGACCCATGACGTCATCGTCATCGGGGGCAGCTACGCCGGCATGGCGGCCGCCCTTCAGCTTCTCCGCGCCCGCCGCAAGGTGCTGGTCATCGATGCGGACAAGCGCCGCAATCGTTTCGCCGAGGAATCTCACGGCTTTCTCGGCCAGGACGGCGTCAACCCCGGCGAGATCGCCCGTAAGGCGCGTGAACAGCTTTCCGCCTATCCGACGCTGTCCTGGATCGAGGGCACGGCCGAAAAGGCCGAGGGCGAGAAGGATGCATTTGTCGTCACCACCGCTGACGGCGCGCGCCATGGCGGCCGGCGCCTTCTCTTCGCGACCGGCGTTTCCGACAGCTTGCCCGAGATCGAGGGACTGGGCGAACGTTGGGGCAAAAGCATCTTCCATTGCCCTTATTGTCATGGCTACGAGCTCGATCGGGGCCGTATCGGCTGCATCGCTACCGGTCCGATGTCGGTGCATCAGGCGCAATTGCTGCCGGAATGGGGCGAGGTGACGCTCTTCCTCAACGGCAGCTTTGTTCCGGATGAGGCGCAGCGTGCCGATCTCGCCACCCGCGGTGTAACGATCGAAGAGGCACCGATCACAAAGCTCGAAGGAAAGGCCGATGTGCGGCTTGCCGATGGGCGCCTGCTGCCGTTTGCCGGCCTCTTCACCGCGACGCGCGTGTCGCCCTCGAGCCCGATCGCCGAGCGGCTCGGCTGCGCAATCGAAGAAACGCCGTTCGGCACCCAAATCCAGACTGACGCCATGAAGGAAACCACCGTCCCGGGCGCCTTTGCCTGCGGCGATGCCGCCCGTATCCCGCATTCAGTGTCGCTTGCGGTCGGCGACGGCGCCTGGGCCGGCGCGCAGCTGCATCGCTCGCTGGTGTTTTAATCCTGGTTTTGGAGGTCTCGGCCCTCCAACGGGCGTCCCTATCTATTCCCCCTCCGGCACCTTTACGATAACCGTCTCGTCCGGGCCGATGGCACGCCCGTCCTGCGCCCGGATGTCGAGCTGCACCGGCTGACCCGTGGCGCGATCCACCAGCACCGAATGCTCTTCCGCCGGCGCAAAGAGATGGCGCTCGCCGAATTGGCGCAGCGCCACCATGACCGGGAAGAGATCTTTCCCCATCGCCGTCAGCCTATATTCCATGCGTGTGCCTCCTTCGCTTGTTGGCACAAGCTCCAGGATCCCGCTCGCGACAAGCGTGCGCAGGCGCTCGGTGAGAATATTCTTCGCGATCCCCAGGCTCTTTTGGAACTCGCCGAAACGCGTCAACCCGTCGAAGGCGTCGCGCACGATCAGCAGCGACCACCAGTCGCCGATCACGTCGAGTGAGCGGGCGCTGGGGCAATAATCACCCTTCAGGCTCTTTCGCGCGACCATGCGCTTAAACCTTTCCGGTCTTTTGTCTGCAAGAATGGTTGCATGATTAAACCAATAATGTTGCTCGGTCGATGGTTTCATTATTAAACCGAAGAATCGGGAGTTTTGCAATGACGATCGATCAGGACGCGCCGCCGGCCGGCAGCGCGAAGGACATTCTGCGCCCTCATTCCTCGCGAGATGGTTCGTCTAAGGGCGCCGAATACTCCGGAGGAGCCAATACGCCGCTGACACGTGTCACGATTTTCCTCTTTGCTGTCGCGAGCGGCCTCGCTGTCGCCAATGCCTATTTCGCCCATCCGCTTCTCGATGTCATGGCCGATGATCTCAAGCTGTCGCGCACGGTTGCCGGCCTGATCGTCGGTGCGACGCAACTCGGCTATGGGCTCGGCCTGATCCTGCTGGTGCCGCTCGGCGATCTGGTCGATCGGCGCGAGCTCATCATCGTGCAGTCGCTGCTGAGTGTGGCGGCACTTGTCTTCGTCGGCTTCTCGTCCAGTGCAGCGATGCTGCTCGCCTCCATGGCCGCGGTCGGCTTTCTGGCGGTGGTCACACAGGCGCTCGTTGCCTATGCGGCCAGTCTAGCGCATCCCGCCGAGCGCGGCCATATCGTCGGCATAGTCACGAGCGGCATCGTCCTCGGCATCCTGCTGGCGCGCAGCATCGCGGGCACGCTGACCGATCTCTCCGGCTGGCGGACCGTCTACATTGTCTCGGCCGCGCTGACGCTGGCGATCGCGCTTCTCCTTTGGCGCGCGCTGCCGCGGCAGGAAAGGCCAAAGAGTGATCTGTCCTATTTCGGTCTCATCCGCTCGCTCGGCACCTTGCTCGTGGAAGAACCTGTCCTGCGCATCCGTGGGATCATCGCCATGCTGATCTTCGCCAATATCACCACGCTGCTCGCACCGCTCGTGCTGCCGCTGACCGCCCCGCCTTACTCCCTGTCCCACACCGAAGTCGGCCTGTTCGGCCTTGCCGGCGCGGCGGGCGCACTCGGCGCCATCAGGGCAGGGCGCTGGGCCGACCGTGGTCATGGACAGCGCACCACGGGGATCGCACTTGCCTTGATGTTGTTTGCCTGGCTACCGATCTCCATGCTGGATCGCTCGATCCTCTGGCTGATCCTCGGTGTCCTCGTCATCGATTTCGGTCTGCAGGCAACGCACGTCACCAATCAGGGCATGATCTATCGTGTCAGGTCGGACGCGCAGAACAGGCTGACCGCCGCCTATATGATCTTCTACTCCATCGGCAGCGCCGTGGGATCATCGACATCGACGATCATCTATGCTCATGCGGGCTGGACGGGCGTCTGCATATCGGGTGCTGCCATAAGCCTCGCAACGTTGCTCTTCTGGGCGCTGACCTTGCGGGCAACGCCTGAGGTGGCGACGCAGAGCGTCGACCGGAAAAATAGCTAGCTTTCCGGTGAGGAAGCCGTGCCCAGCTGCTCTTCCAGCAATGAGAGCACCACCCGAATCCGCGGTGGAATCGGTCTGACCGCGGGATAGAGCGCATGCAGGTCAAATCCCGGCACGGTGAATTTGGGCAGCAGGCGGATCAGATTGCCATTGGCAAGATCCTCCGCGCAGACCGGCTCCTGCAGGACACCGATGCCGGCTCCATCCAGCAGCAGGCGGTGCAGCGGCCGCCAATGGCTGGTGCTCAAGGCGATGTCGACGGCGGCAAGTTCGGTCTGTTCGTTCGGGTTGATCAACGGAATCCGGTCGTTGTTGAAGAGGCCGGAAACCCGCAGGAAGGGGTGGTCGGCAAGATCATCGGGCTCTGTCGGCGTTCCATGCTTATCGAGATAGTCTGGCGATGCCACGAGCACGCGGCCGACATGTCCGAGCTTGCGGGCAATGAAGCTGCCTTCGCTAAGATCGCCGAGACGCAGCGAGATGTCGACGCCCTCCGTCACGGGATCGACGATCCTGTCGTTGAGGATCAGCTCGATTTTGAGCAGCGGATGACGCTTGCGCATCTGCAGCAGGATCGACGGCAAAATGACCTCGCCGACTCCATGCGGTGCTGCGATCCTCAGCGTGCCACGGAGCGACTGATCGCCATCCATGACGGTCAGCGCATCGTCGGCGCTCTCGAGAACTTGCTTGCTGCGCTCGTAGAAGGCGGCGCCGACATCAGTCACGAAAAGCTTGCGGGTGTTTCTGAGCAATAGCCGCGTGCCGAGATATTGCTCCAGCCGATCAATCCGCTCGCTGACGGAAGGCTGGCCCATGCCGAGATCGCGGGCAGCGGCTGACATGCTGCCTCTTTCCACCACTCTGACATAGACGCGCATCGCAACCAACAGATCCATGTGTGCCAATATATCGGCTCAGCCGATAAATGTAAGCGGATGATGCCGCCTAGTGGGGGAGAGTTCGATCGCCGAAAACGGCGCTCGAACATCAACCACAGGTCAGGCTTATGAGCGATATCAGGCTTTATATGTTTCAATCGGGTACGCAGCGCTGCAAGGCCCACGACATCAGGATGAACCAGGGTGGTGACGCCGATTACGAAATCCCGGTGCCCTGGTTTCTGCTGACGCATCCCAAGGGTAATATCGTCATCGATGGCGGGCTGGCAGCAGAAGGTCTGGCCGATCCGCGCGGCTATTGGGGCGATGTCGTCGACAGCTATCAGCCTTTCATGACCGAGGAGCAGGGATGCGTCGCGCAGCTGGCGAAGCTCGGCATATCCGGTGAAGACATCCGCTTCGTCGTGCTGTCCCATCTGCATTCCGACCATAGCGGCGCTATCGGCCGTTTCCCGAACGCGACCCATATCGTCCAGCGTCGCGAATATGAATATGCATTCGCGCCGGACTGGTTCGCCGCCGGCGCCTATGTCCGAAAGGATTTCGACCGTCCCGGCTTGAAATGGCACTTCCTCGAGGGCGAGGCCACAGATGGCTACGATCTCTATGGCGACGGCGTGCTGCGCATGATCTTCACGCCGGGCCACAGCGTCGGCCACCAATCCTTTCTCGTGCAGCTGCCGAATGCGGGCGCGATATTGCTGGCCATCGATGCCGCCTATACGCTCGATCATTGGAACGAAAAGGCGCTCCCCGGCTTCATGACTTCCGCCGTCGACACGGTGCGATCCGTCGGCAAGCTGCGCGCGCTTGCCGAACAGACCGATGCCCTGGTGGTCACGGGGCATGATCCCGAGGCCTGGCCTCAGTTCAAGCACGTCCCGGCCTATTATGATTGAAGGCGCAGTCAGTTTCGCAGTGAAGGCAGCCATGCTGGATGACTTCAGACATCCGGGGAAAGGCGAGCGTGCACATGCTTGCGCCACACATCTCCGCGCTAAAGTTTGGGCAGCAGCGATCTGATCCGCTCGGCATCGTCAGGCGTCGCCGGATTGTAGACGATCATGCTGAGATCCGTCCGGCCATCGACCGAAAAGGCCGAATACTCGAATGCCAGCGGGCCGAGGATGGGATGGCGTATATGTTTGACGGCTTCGGTATGGGTGCCGGGAACGTCGTTTTCGCGCCACATGGCCCTGAATTCCGGGCTGATGCGGCAAAGTTCCGCCACGAAAGGCTCGATCTCGCTTGATGCGCCCGCGCGAGCCGCATCGACACGGAAAGCGCCCAGGGCGAAACGGGCGACGCTTTCCCAGTCATATTGCACGGCGCGGGCACGCGGATCGAGGAAGATATAGCGCAGGATGTTGCGTTCTTCCGGCGGCAACGATCCGTAATCGATCAGCATCACGGGTGCGGCCCGGTTCCACGCGATGACGTCCCAGGTGGCGGTCCGGATGAGTGCGGGGCTCGGCTCCAGCGCATCGAGCACGCGCTGCAGCCGCGGCGTCACGCCGTCGTTTTTCCGATAACGCGCTTCGGGCGGCCGGCCCAGGCCGAGCAGGAACAGATGCTCGCGCTCTACCTCCGTCAGCATCAATGCACGCGCAATCCGGTCCAGCACGTCGGCGGAAGGCGCACCGCCACGGCCCTGTTCCAGCCATGTGTACCAGGTCGGGCTGATATTGGCGCGCTGCGCCACTTCCTCGCGCCGAAGCCCGGGCGTGCGCCGTCGCTCGCCGGCAAATCCCAGCGCGGATGGGTCGAGTTTCGCACGGCGGTCCCTCAGATAGGTCCCGAGCACGTTTTCGGTTTCGATGAGATCGGTCATCCTGTTAGTGTCTTTACTATGATAAGGTCACTACTTTACCAGAATAACCGATTGGCCCAGATTTGTCTCCGACGAAATAAGGAGACAGTGCATATGCGTATATTCGTTACCGGTGCGACCGGAAATGTCGGCTCGCATGTCGTCAGGGAATTGATCGGCGCCGGCCACCAAGTGCTCGGCCTTTCGCGTTCGAAGGAAAAGGCGGTCGCGCTTGCCGCTGCCGGCGCCGAAGTCCTTCATGGCACGATCGAGGATGCGGAAATCCTGAAAAGCGGCGCCTCGCAATCCGACGGCGTTATCCACCTTGCCTTCAACCACGACTTCTCACGGTTCGTCCAGAATTGCGAGGATGACCGCCGGGTCATCGCAACACTGGCCTCGGCGCTCGCCGGTTCCGCCCGTCCGCTGGTCATTACCTCGGGCACGCCGATCGCCAACACGATGCCGGATGAGCCCGCCAAGGAAGACAATCCGATCGTCCGTTCCGACAGGCATCCGCGTGCCGCCACGGAGGAAGCGGGGATATTGGCGAGTGAAATCGGCGTCAATGTCTCGGTCGTGCGCCTCCCGCAGGTGCATGACCCGGTCAGCCAGGGGCTTATTACGCCTTTGATCCAGATATTCCGGCAAAAGGGTGTTTGCGCCTATGTCGGGGACGGGCTCAGCCGCTGGCCGGCGGCGCATTTTGCCGATGTCGGCCGCCTTTACCGCCTCGTCGTCGAGCGCGCGGAACCGAATGCCAAATATCACGCGGCCGCCGAGGAAGGTGTGCCCATGCGCGATATCGTCGAGGCGATCGGGCGGCGCCTGAATCTCCCGGTCAAATCCGTCACCAAGGAAGAGGCGCAGGATTATTTCGGCTGGCTCGCTCTGTTTGCCGGCCACGACATGCCGGCCTCCAGCGTCAAGACCCGACAGAAGCTCGGCTGGGAGCCCAACGGTCCGACGCTGCTTCAGGATCTTGCCGAGCTGCAGGTTTCCGCAGCGTGATGCCGGTGCCGTCGGCCATGGTCCGCAGATGGTCGACGGTCTGATTGACCACACATTCGAAAACCCGGCCGCTCCCTCGGCCGGGTTTTCGTCCGTTTCAGGCGAGAACCGGAAATTTCCAGGGTCAGACGTAGGGCGTCCCGGCAAGAGCGGCGTCGACACCGGCAAAGCCTCGATCCATAATGCCTAGTAGAGCGGCTTGAGGATCTCCTTTTTCCCGAAAGACGCGAAGCGCCTCGCCATAGGCGGTCACCAGTGTCGCCATCAGCATGGTGCCGGCGAGCCGCGCCTCGGGATCGGAAGCGGGCCGGCCCACGGCATCGGACAGCATTCCCGACAGATCGCCGGCAAGGCTCACCTGCAGTCCGCAGGCATGCGCCGTCAGCGCCGGGCTTTCCGCCACCATGCGCCAGAATGCGATTGGCCGGTCCGTGATCCTGAAGAGGGGATGCTGTGTCTCCAGCAGTTCACGCATCAGCACCTGGAAAGCGAGGACCGGCGGCTCTCGGCCGCGATCGGCAATCGCCTTGCGCACCAGTTCCCGCACCTCATCCTCGCGATCGAAAACCAGATCCTCCTTGCGGCGGAAGTAGTTGAACACTGTCTTTCTGGCGACCTCAGCTTCATCAGCGATGTCGGCGACGGACACCTTGTCGAAGCCATGTTCGACGAACAGTCGCGTTGCGACCTCGGAGATCGCCTGGCGCGTCATCTCCTTCTTGCGGTCCCGGAGTTTGATTCGGTTTGACATGAAGATATTTATACCATAAGTAAATTTATACCGAGTATAAAAATCGTATGGCGATCACGAAAACAGTGAAATTGGCACAGGTTTTACGACTGTTTCTGTGACCGGACCGTCGCCCGCTCGAATGGAGATGGGCATTTTCCAACGACTCGCGCCGGCTGAGAGCCGCTCGAAGCCGGAATGTCTGGCGCCCTTGCGGCGCCGCTCGCTTGAGGAGTTCTGTCTTGATTTATGATGTCCTGATTGCCGGCGGCGGGCCTGTCGGCTTGTTTCTCGCCTGTGAGCTGCGTCTCGCCGGTCTATCCGTATTGGTGCTGGAGCAGGCCGAGGATCCGCGCTCGCCTTTGAAGCGCCTTCCCTTCGGCATGCGCGGCCTTTCCTCCCCAACCATCGAAGCTTTCTATCGTCGCGGTTTGCTGGACGATGTTGCTGCGTCTAAACCTGCCAAAGACGGCTCGGGCGATCGCGCTTCATCGGCTGCGCACTGGATGCACCAGTCGCGCCGCCCAGGCGGCCATTTCGCCGGCATCCACTTCTTCCATGCCAATATCGATGTTTCGCAGTGGCCTTATCGCCTGCCAAGCCCGGCCGGCACCAGCATGATGGTCGAGATGGAAAGCCTCGAAACGATCCTTGCCGCTCGCGCCGGGGCGATGGGGGGTCGAGATCAGGCGCGGCTTCGGCGTCGAGAGCCTCGATCAGTCGGATGAAGGTGTTGTCGTCTGCGCCGGAGGCGCGACCTTTCGCGGGCGCTGGCTTGTCGGCTGCGACGGCGGCCGCAGTACCGTTCGCAAAGTCGGCGTTTTCGAATTCGTCGGCACAGATCCCGAATTCACCGGCTATTCCGCTGAGATCGAGATGGCGGATCCGGATAAGCTTCGTCCCGGCCGCCATTACACGGCGACCGGCATGTACACTTACTCGCCGCCCGGGACGATCGCGATGGCCGACTTCGACGGAGGCGCTTTCCACCGGACCCAGCCGATCACGCTGGAGCATGTGCAGACGGTGCTGCGCCGCATCTCCGGCACCGACGTCACCGTGACGGCGCTCAAGCTTGCCACCACATGGACGGATCGGGCCTACCAAGCGACCGCTTACCGCAGGGGACGCATATTGCTTGCCGGTGATGCCGCGCACATCCATTCCCCTTTGGGTGGTCAAGGCCTCAACCTTGGTCTGGGCGACGCGACGAACCTTGGATGGAAGCTTGCCGCCACCATCCGTGGCGATGCGCCGGACGGCCTGCTCGATACCTATTCCAGCGAGCGGCATCCCATTGGAGCGCAGGTGCTTGATTGGTCGCGCGCCCAGGTCGCGCTCATGCGGCCAAGCCCGAGCGCCCTCGAAGCGGTCATCCGCGATCTGATCGACACGCGCGACGGAGCCACTTATTTCGCCGAACGGGTCTGGGGTGTTTCTCTCCGCTATGACCTTGGTGGCAGCCATCCGCTCGTCGGCCGCAGCGCTCCTGATTTCGAATTGGCTGATGGGAGTAAGGTCGGCGATCTCTTCAGGATGGGCAAGGGTTTGCTGCTGGATTTCGATATCAATACGTCGCTCAAGGCGCTTGCCGGTCGCTGGGGCAACAGGATTGGCTATCTCGCCGGTGATGTCAGGGAGCGGCTTGGCGTGAATGCCTTGTTGATACGGCCAGATGGTGTTGTCGCTTGGGTCGGCGAAGCAGAGCCGGATTTTGAAGCCGCAGCCGAAGCGGCGTTACGATGGTTCGGCGAAGCAGAGCGAATCGGCGGCAATGTTTAACGGGGCAAATGATTTTACCGTTGGCTTTTTACTAGGACTGGGCATGATGGGCCGATGCACATGCTATCGTCGCAAAACCGTTCTGAGTTTTTGGCTGTTCCGCAGCTAATCCGCTTTGATTATGCCCGTGGCCGCGACGGGTTTGAACCAACCCTTCTTATTAAGGCCAACACAATCCTATTGAAATACATCGTGCTTGGCGCGCGGATGCAGCTTGCTTTCACTATGTGCGATGGTCGCCTGCTATGCGCGTTGAAGGTGTGTGACGACGGCGACAACGGCGGTATCCTCTGGTCGGTGGTGGAGCGTGAAGAAGAGTTGAACGGCATTCGCGGGTTGGCGCGTGGCGAGCCTTTGGTGGCGTTCTTATTTAACGAACTTGCCGTGAATGTTGCATGGAACGACTTGCCCACGCCTGGCATGTTGGACCTCTTGCCTATGTGGGTAGGCAGTGCCGCGTTAGGCCGGGTTGATCACTCGGCCGTCGAGATTGTGGCATTCTCCCTACTTGATCGTCTTCATCATCGTAGTGAAGATGATGATGCATGGTTGGTGTTGGAGGTCGGCGGAAGACTTGATTGGAAAGTCGTCCATAATCACTTCATCACAGCAGGCGCGTCGTCCAGTCTAATTGATTTATTCGATGCCGACGAAGGCAAACAGCAAGAGCAGTTGGGCATTTGGCTGACTGACAGTCTTCAACCTTCGGGAGTTCATCACAGCCCACAAATTCCAAAAGGTAGCGGAACGCGTGAACTAACCGATATGCTGTTGAGCCACGAATTTGGTGCCATATTAATTGAATCAAAAACGCTTTCGGTTTTGGCGCGCCAAAAATTGCCGGACAGGGCGAAGCTAAAGCGTGACGTCTCTGCCCATATTGATAAAGCGTTCGCTCAATTGCGCGGGGCCATACGGGCGCTTAAATCTAGCGTTCCAGTGACAAACTTGAAGGGCAGTACGCTGTCAATTGAACGGGAGCAGCCTGCGCATGCCATTGTCCTAATTCCTGATTTGGAACTTGTAGACGATCGTGCAGCCTACGGTATCGGGTTCATAAGAGATTTCATGGGCGCGACTGGCGGGTTCCCTCATCTGCTCGATATTTCAGAGTTGCTCCGTGTAGTGCAAGCCGCTGAAATGATAGCGACGCGAGGGACGACAACTACACCGATGATGGCGTTCGACTATTACCTTATGGAGCGTTCTCAAAAGGCGATGGATGCTGGTACGTTGTGCATCGAAATGTTGTTGCGGTTTGCCAACGATGAAATAACCGCGAACTGACAGGCTAGCCAGCGAGAATTTAGACATAATGTAAGCTTCGCCATTGCCATACCAAAGACATGCGGAGAGTGGATGAATATGGCGGACAGGGAGGGATTCGAACCCTCGGTACGCTTTCACGTACACACGCGTTCCAGGCGTGCGCCTTAAACCACTCGGCCACCTGTCCTTTGGCGTTTCGCACCCGGTCAGGAAGCAAATCGTCGGAACGGCCGCGATATATACCGATGAATTCCTGGCAATCAACCCGAATCTGACAGATTTTTGACTTGTTGGCGCAAAACTCTGCGTCTCATCCCCATTGCGCTTATTTCGCGCTCCACTTATCTAAAGAAATGGATGAGGCGGCATAAGACCGGTCGGCCCGTCAGGGCTGAACATAGGGAGTATCCGGAGGAGTTTATGCGTTTCCTGTTGCGTTTTGCCAGCCTTGTCGCGCTGGTGGTGGCTGTTATCGCCGGCACTATCGATTCCATACAATCCGTTGCGGCTTCCGCCGTGGTCATGACCCCAATGGGGGATGCGTGGAACGATGTCAGCCCGTCGTCGCTCGCAAGCCTCCGCTCGGCGATTGCCTATTACGTTCATCCCCGCCTCTACGACATGGCGATGCAATGGCTGCTGTTTCAGCCGGCTTTCGCCGTTTTCCTGGTGATTTCCCTGTTGCTGTGGGTGATCGCCTACAAGCGCCAGCCTGCAGCCGGCCGCTTCAGCGCGTAAGGGGTTCGGCCTGTGTCTTTCGGCCTGTGCCATTCAGGGAATTGAGAGGCGTCGGAAGGAATTGGCAGCGGTTCCATCGCAGTGCGGCGAGCGGTAGAACTAGCGATCGCGGAGAGCTGACCGGCAGCTGTTCTGATCAATAAAATTGCAGTTTTGGTCCGAAATTGTTTAAAAAACGGGTCGTTTGGATGGGTTTTCACCAATTCCCACAAATCTTTACCAACTGAAAAATTTCTCGTGAATTTTTCATGCAGCCATGCAAGGATGCGCGCCAGCTTGGCCTCGGGGAGGTCGGCGGTTCCGCAGACTTGCCCGGTCAACGGGCTTGCGGGAGGACCCAACAAGATAGAAACAATAGGGCTGCACCACATGAAAAAATCCCTTTTGACCCTTTTCGCCCTGGCTGCCATGTCGGCAACGGCGCTTGCGGCCGATATCAAGCCGGCAATCGTTTACGGAACCGGCGGCAAGTTCGACAAATCCTTCAACGAAGCTGCCTATAACGGCGCTGAAAAGTTCAAGAAGGAAACCGGCATCGCTTACCGCGACTTCGAGCCGACGGGCGACACCCAGGGCGAACAGGCGCTGCGCAACTTTGCCAGCAAGGGCTTCAATCCGGTTATCGCTGTTTCCTTTGCCTGGACCTCCGCGCTTCAGAAGGTTGCTGCCGAATATCCGAAGACCGAATTCGTCCTGATCGACGACAGCCTTGATCTGCCGAACGTCCGCTCCGTCAAGTTCAAGGAAAACGAAGGTTCCTACCTCGCCGGCGTCATGGCTGCCCTTGCATCGAAGTCCGGTAAGATCGGTTTCGTCGGCGGCATGGACATTCCGCTGATCCGCAAGTTCGAATGCGGCTACGAGCTGGGTGCGCGCGCGACCAATCCGAAGATCGAAGTCTTCCAGAACATGACCGGTACGACCGGTGCTGCCTGGAACGACCCGGTTCGCGGCGGCGAACTCACCAAGAACCAGATCGACCAGGGCGCAGACGTTGTCTATGCGGCTGCCGGCGCGACCGGCCTCGGCGTGCTGCAGACCGCGGCCGACAACAAGAAGCTGTCGATCGGCGTCGACTCGAACCAGAACTACCTGCACCCGGGTTCCGTTCTGACCTCCGTCGTCAAGCGCGTCGACCTCGCCGTTTACAACGCCTTCAGCGACGCCAAGAACGGCAAGTTCACGCCTGGCACGCAGGAACTCGGCCTGAAGGAAGACGGCGTCGCCGTCGCTATCGACGACAACAACAAGTCGCTCGTCACTCCGGAAATCCAGGCTGCCGTCGACAAGGCCCGGACCGATATCGTCGCTGGCACCATCAAGGTTCACGACTATCTGACCGACAACGCCTGCCCGAAGAACTGATATGAAATAAGGGCGTATGACGGGACAAAAACGTCATACGCCCTTTTCTTATCCGGAAACCGGTTTCTGGAGCCCCTATAGTGAACCAAATCTCTGCCATCGAGCTCGTGGGCATCGACAAGAAGTTCGGTGCTGTCCATGCCAATAAAGATATCAACCTGACCGTCGCCAAGGGCTCGATCCACGGAATCATCGGCGAAAACGGTGCCGGCAAATCGACTCTCATGTCGATCATCTACGGATTCTATCACGCCGATAGCGGCGAGATCCGCATCAACGGCGAGCCCATCGCCATCCGCGACAGCCAGACGGCAATCGCAGCCGGCATCGGTATGGTGCACCAGCATTTCATGCTGGTCGACAATTTCACCGTCCTTGAAAACGTCATGCTGGGCGCCGAAGGTGGCGCACTTCTCGCCAAGGGGGTAGCGGCCGCACGCGCCGAGCTCAACCGGCTGGAAAAGGATTATGGCCTGGAAGTCGATCCGGATGCGTTGATCGAAGAGCTTCCCGTCGGCCAGCAGCAGCGCGTGGAAATTCTGAAGGCGATGTATCGCGGCGCGGAGATCCTCATTCTCGACGAACCCACCGGCGTCTTGACGCCGGCAGAAGCGGATAATCTCTTCCGCATCCTTCGCGTTCTTCGCGATCAGGGCAAGACGATCATTCTCATCACCCACAAACTGCGCGAGATCATGGCGATCACCGATACGGTGTCGGTCATGCGTCGCGGCGAGATGGTGGCCACCCGCAAGACGGCGGAAACCACCGTCGAGGAACTGGCAGAATTGATGGTCGGTCGCCGCGTGCTGCTGCGCGTCGAAAAGGGCGCCCCCAATCCAGGCGAAATTCTGCTCTCGGTGCGCAATCTCACCGTCAAGGATGGCCGTGGCGTCACCATGGTCGATAATGTCTCCTTCGATGTCCGTGCCGGCGAGATCGTCGGCATTGCCGGCGTTGCCGGAAATGGTCAATCGGAACTGCTGGAGGCGATCGCCGGTATCCGCAAGCCGGCTTCGGGCGAGATCCTGCTGCATGGCAAGCCGATCGGCAATGCCGATCCCGCAGCACTTCGCGACCTTGGTCTTGCCCATATTCCGGAAGACCGTCATCACATGGGCCTCGTCCTCAAGTTCGAGGAATACGAGAACTCCATGCTCGGCTATCATCGCGACCGTAAATACGGTCGAGCCGGCATGCTCGATCTCGATGCCATGCGCAAGGATGCAATCGAGAAGATTGAGAAATACGATATTCGCCCGCCGAACGCGCGGCTGAAAACAGCCAATTTCTCCGGCGGCAACCAGCAGAAGATCGTCGTCGCCCGCGAGATCGAGCGTGATCCGAAGGCTCTGCTGATCGGCCAGCCGACGCGCGGCGTCGATATCGGCGCCATCGAATTCATCCATCGCCGCATCATCGAGATGCGCGACGCCGGCAAGGCGATCCTGCTGGTGTCGGTGGAACTGGATGAGATCCGCGCGCTTTCGGACCGTATCCTCGTCATGTTCGCCGGCCATATCGTCGGTGAAAAGTCGGCTGAGGCCGGTGAACAAACACTCGGCCTGATGATGGCCGGCATTGCCGCGTGAGGCGTATATGAGCACGGCTTCCGTTCCGCTCCCCAATTGGATCACCTACGGCCTGATCCCCCTTCTCAACCTGATTGTTGCCTTCCTGATATCAGGCCTCGTCGTCTGGTTCATTGGCGAGAGCCCGCTCGATGCGCTCGTGCTGCTGCTGCAGGGCGCTCTCGGCAGCGGCGAAGGCATCGGCTTCACGCTGTATTATGCGACGAGCTTCATCTTCACCGGCCTTTCGGTCGCCGTCGCCATCCATGCCGGCCTTTTCAATATCGGCTCGGAAGGCCAGGCCTATGTCGGCGGTCTCGGCTGCGCCCTGGTGGCATTGACCCTAGACCGTTATGTGCCCTGGTATGTGACGATGCCCTTTGCCGTCATCGGCGCGGCGATCTTCGGGGCGCTCTGGGCCTTCATTCCTGCCTGGCTTCAGGCCAAGCGCGGCAGCCACGTCGTCATCACCACGATCATGTTCAATTTCATCGCATCGGCCATGATGAACTTCCTGCTGGTGCATATACTGATCGTTCCGGGCAAGATGGCGCCTGAAACCCGCACCTTTCTGGAGGGCGGTCAGCTGCCGAAGCTCGGCTGGTTGATGGATATGTTCGGCTCGACCATCGGTGCGGCACCGCTCAACGTGTCGTTCCTGATCGCGCTGGTCATGTGCTTCCTGGTCTGGGTGCTCGTCTGGCGCACCAAGCTCGGCTATGAAATGCGCACGCTAGGCCTGAGCCCGACCGCTGCGGTCTATGCCGGCATTCCCTATGCCCGCACGGTCATCATCGCCATGCTGCTTTCCGGCGGCCTTGCCGGCATGATGGCGCTCAATCCCGTCATGGGCGCTTCCGCGCGCCTGCAGGTGGAATTCGTGCTCGGTGCGGGCTTTGTCGGCATCGCCGTGTCGCTGATGGGCCGCAATCATCCGCTTGGCATCATCGTGGCGGCGATCCTGTTCGGCATTCTCTATCAGGGCGGCGACGCGCTGTCCTTCGACATGCCGAACATCACGCGCGACATGATCGTGGTGATCCAGGGTCTCGTCATCCTGTTTGCCGGGGCTCTCGAGTACATGTTCCGACCTGCGCTCGTACGCATCTACCAGACATTCGCCAGGACGTGAGGATCGGACGATGGATTATTATGATCTTCTCATCAGCATACTTGGATCGACGATCCGTCTGTCGATTCCGCTGATCTTCACGGCGCTGGCGGGCCTGTTTTCCGAGCGCGCGGGCATCTTCGATATCGGCCTTGAAGGCAAGATGCTGGCCTCCGCCTTCGCTGCCGCCTGCGTCGCCTCGATCAGCGGCTCACCCTGGGCCGGCCTTGGCGCAGGCATCGTCGTCTCGGTTGTTGTCGGCCTGCTGCACGGTTTCGCCTCGATCACCAATCGCGGCAATCAGATCGTTTCGGGCGTCGCGATCAACTTCCTGATGGCCGGCCTGACCATCGTTCTCGGTCAGGCCTGGTTCGGGCAGGGCGGCCGTACGCCGACCCTGCCTGCTACCGCGCGCTTTTCCGGTATCACTCTGCCCGGCGCCGATGCCCTTCGCGACGTTCCGTTCATCGGGCCGCTCTATGCCAATGTCATCTCGGGCAACAATATCCTGACCTATCTCGCCTTCCTGACGGTGCCGATTTCCTGGTGGATCCTTTATCGCACCCGTTTCGGTCTGCGGCTGCGTGCTGTCGGCGAAAATCCCGGCGCTGTCGATACAGCCGGCATTTCGGTCGAATGGCTGCGCTATCGCTCGCTGATAGCAGCCGGTATCCTCTGCGGCTTCTCCGGGACCTATCTCGCCATCGCCCAGTCGGCCGCCTTCATCAACAACATGTCGGCCGGCAAAGGCTATATCGCGCTGGCCGCACTGATCTTCGCCAAATGGAAGCCGGTGCCGGTCATGTTCACCTGCCTTCTCTTCGGCTTTCTCGATGCCTTCGCCAATTTCATGCAGGGCAAGGCGGTTCCGGGCATTGGCGAGGTGCCGGTACAGATTTTCCAGGCGCTGCCCTATATCCTCACCTGCATCCTGCTTGCAGGCTTTATCGGCGTCGCCAAGCCCCCGAAGGCCGGTGGCGTGCCCTATACCAAGGAGCGCTAAACCATGTCGCATGATCTGTTCGAGGCCGCGCGCGCCGCGATGGCTTTCGCGCATGCTCCCTATTCGAAATTCCCGGTCGGCGCGGCGATCCGCGCCGAGGATGGCAAGATCTATACCGGCGCCAATATCGAAAACCTGTCCTTCCCGCAGGGCTGGTGCGCCGAACCGACGGCGATCGGCCAGATGATCATGGGCGGCTCCAAGAAGATCGTCGAGATTGCCGTCATCGCCGAGAAGCTGCCGCTCTGCCCGCCCTGCGGCGGCTGCCGGCAGAAGATCGCCGAATTTGCCAGCAAGGAGACGCGCATTTATCTTTGCGACGAAACCGGCGTGAAGAAGACCATGACCATGGACGAGATGCTGCCCTTCAGCTTCGAAACGGAGGTGCTCGGATGAGCGCGGCCGCCGATATCCTCGCCGAGAAGCTCGGCGAGCTGAAGCCGCGCTACGGCATCATTTTGGGCTCCGGTCTCGGCTCTCTGGTGGATGAGGTCAAAGAGGCCCTGCGCATTCCCTACGCCGACCTGCCCGGCTTTCCGGTCAGCGCCGTCTCCGGTCATGCCGGCACGCTGGTAGCAGGCAAGCTCGGCGATGTCCCTGTCGTCATGCTCTCTGGTCGGGTGCATTATTACGAAAAGGGCGACGCCAATGCCATGCGCGCGCCGATCGAGACCCTGAAGGCACTCGGCGTCGATACGCTGATCCTGACGAACTCGGCCGGATCGCTGCGGGAAGAGATGCCGCCGGGCTCGGTGATGCAGATCACCGATCACATCAACTATTCCGGCATGAACCCGCTGATCGGCGAGGAGAGTGACAGGCGCTTCGTCGGCATGACAAGCGCCTATGATACCGACCTCATCATGCGCATGCGAAAGGCGGCGGAAAAGGCCGAGATCAAGTTGTCGCACGGTGTCTATATGTGGTTTTCAGGCCCGAGCTTCGAAACGCCGGCAGAGATCCGCATGGCGCGCATTCTCGGTGCCGATGCCGTCGGCATGTCGACGGTGCCGGAAGTCATCCTGGCGCGTCTTTTCGGTTTGAGGGTTGCCGCCGCCTCCGTCATCACTAACTATGGTGCTGGCATGACCGGCGGCGAGCTCTCGCATGAGGAGACGAAGGACATGGCCCCGGTCGGCGGTGCACGGCTTGCCGCTATCCTGAAAGAAATGATCGCGGACGAAGGAGACCCAGAATGACGGGCCATTCCCTGAGAGAAACGGCAGCCGTTGCGCTTTCCCTTCTCGACTTGACCAATCTCAAGGACGACTGCACGCCGGCTCAGATCGAGGCGCTGTGCGCCCGCGCGCAATCGCCCTATGGCAATACGGCCGCCATCTGCATCTGGCCGCGCTTTGTCGCCCAGGCGCGCGCCATTCTCGGAACCGATCATGTCGTGAAGATCGCGACTGTGGTGAATTTCCCGGCCGGCGATATGGAGGTGGCCGATGTTGCCGCTGAAGCGCGTGAAGCCATTGCCGATGGCGCCGACGAGATCGATCTGGTCATTCCTTATCGCACCTTTCTGGCGGGCAATGAGCAGGCCGTCACCGACATGGTTGCCGCGGTAAAGGCCGAATGCAAAGGCCCGGTCCTTCTGAAGACCATCCTCGAAACAGGAGAGCTCAAGGATACCGCGCTGATCCGGCGCGCGTCGGAACTTGCGATCGATGCTGGTTCCGATTTTATCAAGACCTCCACCGGCAAGGTCACCGTCAATGCGACGCTGGAGGCCGCCGATATCATGCTGCGGGCGATCCGTGCAAGCGGCCGCAAAGTCGGCTTCAAGCCTGCTGGCGGCATCGGCTCCGTCTCGGATGCGGCTCTCTACCTCAGCCTTGCCGAGACCATCATGGCGCCCGATTGGGCCATGCCCTCGACCTTCCGTTTCGGTGCATCGAGCCTGCTCGACGATATCTCGAACGTGCTGGCCGGCGGTGAGTCCAAGACGGCATCTTCAGGCTACTGATCCATGATCCCGCAGGAGATCATCCGGCAGAAGCGTAACGGCGCCACCCTTTCTGCCGCCGATATCGATGCGTTTATCGGTGCTTTGGGGCGTGGCGAACTGGCTGAAAGCCAGATCGGCGCCTTTGCCATGGCCGTCTGGTTTCGCGGTATGACGCGGGAGGAAACGGTAGCGCTGACGCTCGCCATGGCCCGCTCCGGCGACACGCTCTCCTGGGATGGCATCGGCAGGCCGATCGCCGACAAGCACTCGACGGGTGGTGTCGGCGACAACGTTTCGCTGATGCTGGCTCCCATCGCCGCCGCCTGCGGCCTCGCCGTGCCGATGATCTCTGGCCGCGGTCTCGGCCACACCGGCGGCACGCTCGACAAGCTGGAATCCATTCCCGGTTACGGGATCACCCCGGATGCGGCCCGTTTTCGTAAGGTGGTCGAGGAGGCCGGCTGCGCCATCATCGGCCAGACCGGCGCGCTGGCGCCCGCCGACGGCAAGCTCTATGCGGTGCGCGACGTCACCGCGACGGTCGATTCGGCGCCTCTGATTACGGCGTCCATTCTATCGAAGAAGCTGGCCGCAGGGCTGGAAACGCTGGTGCTCGACGTCAAGATCGGCAGCGGCGCCTTCATGACCTCGAAGGAAGAAGCCGAGACACTGGCGCGCTCGCTGGTGGAGGTGGCCAATGGCGGCGGGGTCAAGACCTCGGCCCTGATCACCGACATGAACCAGCCTCTGGCCGACGCGGCCGGCAATGTGGTCGAACTTCGCAACTGCCTGGATTTCCTGAAGGGCAACAAGTCGGGCACGCGGCTTGAGACGGTCGTCCTTGCCTTCGCATCCGAAATGCTCGTGCAAGCCGGCATTGCCGCCAACGCTGGCGAAGCCGAGGGCAGGGCGCGCGAGGCTTTGAGCTCCGGTAAGGCGGCAGACATCTTCGGCCGCATGGTGCATGGTCTCGGCGGCCCAGCCGATCTGCTCGAACATCCCGATCACTATCTGGTGAGCGCGCCGGTACAGAAGCTGGTTTTGGCCGTCGCCGATGGCTGGCTCGGTGCCTGCGATGCGCGAGATATCGGCATGAGCGTGATCGATCTTGGTGGCGGCCGCCGCCGCCCGCAGGACAAGATCGATCATCGCGTCGGCTTCAGCGATATCCTGCCGCTCGGCACGAGGGTGAGCAGGGGCGATCGCATCGCCACCGTGCATGCAGCGGACGAAGCAAGTGCGCAGAAGGCTGTTGGCGATTTGTCGGCTAATTATCGCATCGCGGACGCGGCGCCAGCGCTCTCGCCTGTCATCCTCGGCAGGATTTGATTTGAAAAGCTACATCCGGTCGCTTGGCGGCTTCTTGATCTGTCCTGGCCGTTCTATTGCTTCAGGAGCAGCGTGCCATTCTGCACTCCATAGGAGTTCAGCTTCTTCATGAAGCTCATGCCGATCAGCGTGGTGCTCAATGCGCTGTCCTTTGCCACTACGGCGTCGATATCGCGAACCCGGATCGTGCCGATCTCCAGACGGTCGAGTTTGATGTAGGCGACCTTGGAAGCGCCATTCGCGGTCTGGACCGTGTAGCGATAGTCGAGATCGACGCCGCTGAAGCCGAGGCTGCGCGCGGTGCTCTCGTTCATTGCCACATAGGTCGCGCCGGTATCGATCATTCCGTGCACGGACCGGCCGTTGATCGTGAAATCACCCTCATAGTGACCGCCCGAATTGGCGCGTAGCTGAACGCTGCCGTAGGAGACGGGTGCCTCGGTCTTCGGTGGGGTTAGGGAAACGGCTTCGACAGGCGCCGGCTTTGCGGCGTGCTCGTTATAGCTATCCACCAGCATCGGCACCTGGGTTGCCGCAACGGCAATGATACCGGCAATGACAAGAACGCGAACGAACATCGGCAAGGCCCCTCCAGCAGGCCATGCCATCTATAAACGAGCTTTCCTGAAATGCCGCTAATGCGATCAATAAAAAGCCCGGCAGTTGCGTAACTGCCGGGCACGATAAAAGTATAATAGCGGATTTACTTGGTGCCGTACATACGGTCGCCGGCATCGCCGAGACCGGGCACGATATAGCCCTTCTCATTCAGGTGGCTGTCGATGGCGGCGGTAAAGACCGGCACATCCGGATGCGCCTTACGGAAATTGGCGATGCCTTCGGGAGCTGCCAGCAGGCACAGGAAGCGGATATTGTGCGCACCGCGCTCCTTCAGCTTTTCGATCGCGGCAATCGAGGAATTGCCGGTTGCCAGCATCGGATCGACGACGATGATCAGGCGCTCGGAGATATCCTCCGGCGCCTTGAAGTAATATTCGACCGGCTGCAGCGTTTCGTGATCGCGGTAGACGCCGATATGCGAGACGCGCGCCGAGGGCACGAGATCGAGCATGCCTTCGAGCAGGCCGTTGCCGGCACGCAGGATCGAGGCGAAGACCAGCTTCTTGCCCTCGAGGATCGGCGCATCCATCGGCTGCAGCGGCGTCTCGATGGTCTCGATGGTCAGTTCGAGGTCGCGCGTCACTTCGTAACAGAGCAGCGTCGAAATCTCGCGCAGCAGCCGGCGGAAGCTTCCCGTCGACGTGTCTTTCTTGCGCATGATGGTAAGCTTGTGCTGCACAAGCGGGTGATCGATGACAGTGACGCCGTCCATGGTCTCAGCCTTCCAGTAATTCCGTGATATGAGATGTTTCTTTCACGGAAATCGCCTCTGGTGCAAGAAAATAGGCCACTTCTGGAGATTTCATCCCCAATCTGCGGCCTAAGCCACGCTTTTAGAGCTTCGCGAGCAACGCCGCCCGTGTTGCCTCGTCCACAAAGGCCGCTTCGATCGCTGTGCGTGTCATCGCATCGATTTCGTTGTCGCTGAAGCCGAAGGCTGACGAAGCCAGCTCGTATTCTCGCTCCAGCGATGTGTGGAAGAAGGGTGGGTCGTCGGAGCTGATCGTCACCTTCACGCCGGCGTCGCGCAGTGTGCGCAGCGGATGCGACTGGAAATCTGGAAAGACCTTGAGCGCGATGTTGGAACCGGGGCAGACTTCCAGCACGGTGCCGAGATCGGCAAGGCACTTGACGAGATCCATATCCTCGATAGCGCGCACGCCATGGCCGATACGCTGCGGGCGCACCAGAGCTACGGCATCGGCGACGGAAAAGGCGCCGCAGACTTCGCCGGCATGGATGGTAATGCCGAGACCTGCCTCGCGGGCGATGTCGAAGGCGCGGACGTAATCGGCGACGCGGCCCATGCGCTCCTCGCCGGCCATGTTGAAGCCGGTAATCAGTGGATTGTCGCTCCTGGCGGCATATTCCGCTGCCTTCACCACGCGCTCCGGCCCGAAGTGCCGTTCGCCTGTCACGATCAGCCGTGCCTCGATGCGCGTTTTTGCCTTCGCGGCGCGGATACCGGCCGAAACGCCGGCCATGTAGGCGTCAGCGCCGAGGCCGATGCGGTCGCCATGGTCGGGCGAGACGATGAGTTCGCTATAGATCGTGCCGATGCCGGCAAGCTCTTCCAGATAGGTTTCCGCCAGAAGCGCATAGTCTTCCTCGGTGCGGTAGACCTCGGAAACCTTGTCGTAGCAGACGAGGAATTCGGCAAAATCCTTCCAGAGGTAAATGCCGTCCTTGAGGAAGGCGCTTGTGTCGACTCCGTATTTCTCCGCTTGCGCGAGCGTCAATGCCGGTGGAGCCGCGCCCTCCAGATGACAGTGCAGCTCCACTTTCTTCAAATGCGATGTCAAAGGAAGCTCCTCCCGTGCGGCCCTGCCGCAATTCCCAGATGTTTCGCAACCGTCTCGCCGATATCGGCATAGGTCTGGCGGATGCCGATGGAGCGCGAGCGGATGCCCGGCCCGTAAGCCATGACGGGCACGCGTTCGCGCGTATGATCGGTGCCGCGCCAGGTCGGGTCGCAGCCATGATCGGCCGTCAGAATGACGAGATCGCCCGCCTTCAGCTTCTCGTGCACTTCAGGCAGGCGCGCGTCGAAAGCCTCGAGTGCCGCTGCATAGCCCGGCACGTCGCGACGGTGGCCGTAGACCATGTCGAAATCGACGAAATTGGTGAAGACCAGATCGCCATCCTCGGCTTCGTCCATCGTCTTCAGCGTCGCATCCATCAGCGCCATGTTGCCATTGGCCTTGATGACCTTGGAGACGCCCTGATGGGCAAAGATATCGCCGATCTTGCCGACGGCATGCACCGTGCGTTCGGCCTTGACCAGACGGTCGAGCAGCGTCGGTTCGGGCGGCAATACGGAAAAGTCGCGGCGGTTGCCGGTTCGCTCGAATGTCGCCATAGTCTCGCCGATGAAGGGGCGGGCGATGACGCGGCCGATATTGTAGGGGTCGAGCAGCGTGCGCACGATCTTGCAGAGACCGATCAGCCTATCGAGCCCGAAATGCTGTTCGTGTGCTGCAATCTGGAAGACGGAGTCGGACGATGTATAGCAGATCGGCTTGCCGCTGCGGATGTGCTCTTCGCCGAGTTTTGCGATGATATCAGTGCCGGAGGCGTGGCAATTGCCGAGAATCCCTGGCAGATCGGCCGCTTCGCAGATGGCTTTCACCAGCTCCGGCGGAAAGGCATCGCCTTCCGCCGGAAAGTAACCCCAGTCGAACATGACGGGCGTGCCGGCAATCTCCCAATGACCCGATGGCGTATCCTTGCCACGGGAGGTTTCGCTCGCGCAGCCATAAAGGCCGTAGAGTTTTTCCGGCAGAGGCATGCCGGCAGGATAATTGCCCGTTGCCGCTTTGGCGATCTCCAGCAGGCCGAGGCCGGACATGATCGGCAATGTCAACGGACCTTGACGCAGGCCTTCGCGGTCGGCAGCGCCTGCAGCGCAGAACTCGGCGATATGGCCAAACGTATCGGCGCCCTCGTCACCATAGCTTGCCGCATCCGGGCCGCCGCCGACACCGAAAGAATCCAGAACGAAGAGAAAGGCGCGCGCCATAGATCACCCGATAGAATGCCGTCACCCGGCAGGTCTTCCGGGTTATTGGACGTCACCCATATAACGGAGGCATCGACTTGGCAATTTTCCGTTTGGAATGGCCCGCCGGGACTTCGTTTCGATGAGAAGCGCTCAGCAATCGCTACAGCTGATCGAATTCCCGACGCGTTGCCGATAATAATATTGCCGACTGATGGTGATCTGGTTTGTTCCGCTTGGCAGGAAATTGGCACCGAAGCTGAGGAGCTGATAGGGCAGGGCAAGCTCGCTACGGACGAGGAATGTGCTCGCCTGGTTCATGTTGGCCGGCACCGTGACGGTGGAGCCTGGTGTATATGGTCTGGTTCCGTCCTGCGCCCAGGACCAGGCAACGGTCGCTTTGCCGGTCGTGTCGATGGCAATGCCGGTGACCTTCAGCGTCAGGCCGGTCGTGCTATAGGGTGCGAAGATCGCGCCGGCAACGGAGGGCATGCCCGCAAGCACGGACTTGGTGACTGACGTCTGCTGCGAGATGATGTCTGCAATCGAACCTGCAGAACGGCTGGCACGTTTCGAGGCGTTGAGGCCGACGGTAAGCTCGAAGGCACCGAGATAGAGCATCAGCAATACGGGAAAAAGAATGGCGAATTCGATCGCGCCGACGCCGTCTTTGTCGCGAACGAAGCGTCTCAGGATGCCAAAGGGCGTACTTTCTTTCCCGATCATGCTCTTGAGGCCGCTCACGGATAATTCTCGTTCTGAAAGGCCGCGGTTGCGACGATGAGATAGACTGACGCCGAGCCGTCGGTTGGATGCACGTTGGTAAGATAGGGGCGCAGCAGATCCGTTATGATCTTCCAGCGATAATAGGCGCGCACCATGTTCAGCGACTTGGCGCCGCCGGGCGTAAAAGTGAATCCGGTGGTGCTGAGATCGGAATAAGGATCTGTCGACGACGTACGGGGGATCGTCGTCGGCATGGACGCAAAACTCGAATAGCTCTCTACATCGAGATAAAGGTTCGCCGGCGTCTGTACTTCGGTAGAGGAGCAGGTAATGAGCACGGCAATCTCTTTGCAGAATGCCTGTCGGAATTGCTGCGAAGTCGTATTGGCTGCCGTAATCTGTCCGGTCCGGATCTGGCGCGACAGAGTATCGACGGCGTTTGAGACGACCTGCTCCGCGGTAAAGGCGACGAAGGTTTCGATGATCGCAAAGACGATCAGAAAATAGGGGATGGCAAGCAAGGCAAATTCGATCGCTGCTGTCCCGTCCCGAGAACGCACGAATTCACGCAAGCTGCTTTGGGCACTGCGGCGTGCGCGGCCCGTATTGGCGTGAAGGGTATTATCTGGCGTCATGGGAAGTCCGCGGCGATTTACACGCGGATGACACTAGAATTGCTTTCTTGATAATCCGTTTCTCTTCTCTCTTCATATTTAGAGGAAACTGGAATTGTCGTTTGCTGCTAAATTACTTTAGAATATTTGCGTTGTCGAATGTTGTTATTGTCCGGCAGCAGCCGTTGGGGCTGTCGTCGTATTGTTCTGCTGGGCATGCTGTTCGCAATTGGGCGTGCACGACAGCACCGCGCGGTCCGTCTGGCGGAACACACGGACTGTGTTGCCTTCGTCGATCGACACCAGAATCTGCTCGTCCACGATGGCATTGCCGTCGGTATCGAGCAGAATGATGTTTGTCGTGCCGAAGCTGCGGCCGGTCAGCACGATGGTTTTCGGATCGGCGACTGTCGCGTCTGCGACTTGCGAATTGCCGACGATGACCTTGCTGACGGGGCGGTCCAGCTTCAACACGCGCGCGTGATCCATATAGACGCGCAGCATGCTTTCTCCGGCAGCGCGAGAAAGCTGCGGCATCATGCCGGCCGTGGCGACAATGCCGGCAAGGAATGCTGTTCTGCTGCCGATTGGCATGGTTTGGCCTCTTGGAAAGCGATAGTGGAAAGAATTTCTGGATAGAATGAGAAAGAATGGTGAATGAACGATTAAGGTCGTCTTCCGTCATGCGATTATGGTGCATATGTCCCAAGCAGACCTTCATCGCCACTTGATTGCGCAGATCATGTATTGTTTTGAGCCAAATCGTATATCGCGCTAATATTCATGCATCTAATAATTTCTATTCCGATAAAGATTTTCTTTAAAAACTTACGGAATAACATGGATCTCACATTAACTATTCTATTTTCGCCTATGTATTTACAGCGCATTAACCTAATTCTTTAAAGCGATAGAAACGGCGGGAAGCTACCGTGCAACTCATCCGATCAACGGCAACAGTTGGCGGACGTGCTGTCAACAAAGTGGAGTTAAACTTATGTCCAAGATTTTTTCGCGTTTCCTGAAGGATGAATCCGGCGCGACCGCAATCGAATACGGCCTGATCGCCGCCCTGATCTCGGTTGCCATCATCACCGGCGCAACTACCCTCGGCGGTACGCTCAGCTCGACCTTTACGAACATCGCTACGCAGATGAACAAGTCTGGTGGCGGCGTCGGTACCAAGTAAAGTATTCACCACGGCATCGTAGTGTTTTCGAAGACCGCTCGCTAACATGGGCGGTTTTCAATTTTAATCATCCAAGATGAGACTGGCATGCTGGAAACTGCAGCGTTATTTATATTTCCGCTCTGCATGTCGATCGCGGCGATCTCTGATTTGCTGACGATGACGATCCCCAATCGCGTCTCTCTCGCGCTCGCACTCGCATTTCTGACACTGGCGCCGTTTTTTGGCTTGTCGTTTGCTGAAATCGGCATACATCTTGCCAGCGCCGGTCTTGTCTTTCTCGCATGCTTCGCGCTATTTGCGCTGAATGTTATGGGTGGCGGTGACGCGAAGCTTTTGGCCGCGGCCGCACTTTGGTTCGGCTTTGATTCATCCCTTGTCGAATTTCTTGTTTACGTCGCGTTTATCGGCGGCGCATTGACGGTTTTCATCGTCTTCCTCCGCTCCCAGGCCGACACGATACTGGCCATTGGTCTTGCGCTGCCGAATTCGTTGGTGATCGCCAAGAAAATTCCCTACGGAGTTGCCATTGCCATCGGTGGCGTCATGGCCTTTCCGTCTTCACCGCTCCTGATTGCGGCCACGCGCAGCATGTCTTGAGCCCGCGAGTAAAAACCGAACTCGCACATATATATTTTCTAATATACACCAAGTAATCATGGTTAAGTAACAATAAATGTAACTTCCCATTAACCATAATTACACCAATTGCCGGTCATTCTGTGGGGCGAAGAATCCTGTTCCTCAAGGAATGACCATGAAACCCGCTCGCATAATGATACTCGCAGTGGCAGCCGTCGCGGCCGGGATGGCCGGTCTGCTCGCGATGCGTCTGGCTGGTTCGCGCAATATCGTTCCTCAGCAGATTGCGGCGGTCGTGGAAAAGGAGGCGACGGTCAACGTCCTCGTTGCCGGTGCCAATCTGCCCGTCGGCGCGCGTCTGAACGAGCAGTCGATCCATTGGATGCCTTGGCCGGAAAGCGGCATCGTCAAAGGCCTCATCACCGAACGGGAGCGCCCAGATGCTCTGAAGGAGCTGACCGGTGCCGTTGTTCGCCTGCCGATATTCGAGGGCGAGCCGATCCGCGAGGAGAAGGTCGCCGATTCCAGCAGCCGCATCCTCTCTTCGTTGCTGCCGGCAGGCAAGCGGGCCGTCGCCACGGAGATTTCCGTCGCCACCGGCGCAGGCGGCTTCATCCTTCCGAATGACCGCGTCGATGTCATCATGGTGCGCAAGGGTTCGCAGCAGCAGCTCGTCACCGAAACCGTGCTCAGCAACGTGCGCGTCCTGGCAGTCGATCAGCAGATCGAGGAAAAGCAGGACGGAAGCAAGGCGGTCGTTGGAGCAACTGCGACGCTGGAGCTGACGCCGGACCAGACGAAGGTCCTGGCGGTCGCTCATCAGATGGCCGATCGCCTGACGCTGGCACTGCGCTCCGTTGCCGACGCGCAGCAGCCCGATACGACGGCCGCCGATTATCTGCTGGCCGGGGACAATGGCGGCAGCATGATACAAGTCATCAAATCGGGAGCGATCGTAACCGACGGCCCCAGCGGGCCGAAACCGCAATGAGAAGGGGCGAGACCATGTTAAAGACAAGCAAGAAAGCCAGCTTCCCCCTTGCCGTAAGCCTCTCCTTCTCGGTTGCCTTTGCCGGCCTGCCCTTGGCAGATGTTCCGGCCTTTCTGCGCACGGCCACCGCTTTTGCGGGCGGCTCGGACAGCATCGTCACGATTGCTGGCCTCGGCACGAAGCGCACTTTGAAGCTCGGTCTCAACAAGGCGCTTGTCGTCGATCTGCCGGCCGATGCCCACGACATCCTTGTCTCCGATCCGAAGATGGCCGATGCGGTGACGCGGACCTCTCGCCGCATCTATCTGTTCGGCAAGACGGTCGGTCAGACCAATATCTTCATCTTCGGCGCTGACGGTAAGGAGATCGTCAGCCTCGATCTCCAGATCGAGCGCGACATTGCTGGCCTGCAGGATAATATCAAGCGTTTCATCCCGGACTCCGACATCAACGTCGAGATCATCTCCGACAACATCGTCCTGACAGGCATGGTGCGCACGCCGCAGGATTCGATCCGCGCACAGCAGCTCGCCCAGGCCTTCCTCAAGGGCGGCGAAGCGACGACACGAAACCAGACTGCCTCCGGCAGCGGCGACAACAACGCGGTCGCCATTTTCGCCGAAGGGCGGCAGACCTCGCAGATCGTCAATATGCTGCAGATCGAAGGCGAGGATCAGGTGACGCTCAAGGTCACCGTCGCCGAAATCAAGCGCAGCGTCCTGAAGCAGATCGGTTTCGACAATCTGGTCAGCAATTCCTCCGGCCTAGGCGTGGCGCAGCTGGGCAGTATAGGAAATACCGGAACCACGAACTTCCTGGGAGTAAACGGCGATCCCAGCAACGCTACCGGCGCGGGTGGTCTCTCGACACTCTTCAAATATGCGCTCGGCAAATACAATATCAGCACCTATCTGAATGCTCTCGAACAGGCCGGTGCCGTGCGCACCCTAGCGGAGCCGACATTGACCGCCATTTCAGGACAGGCTGCAACCTTCAATTCCGGTGGCCAGACGCTCTACTCCACCACCGACAAGGACGGCAACACGACGATCACGCCCTATACATACGGCATCACGCTGGCCTTCACACCTGTGGTCTTGGCCGGCGGCCGTATCAGCCTGCATGTGCAGACTCAGGTCTCGGAACCGGTCGCATCGTCATCCACCCCGACCTACAACCAGCGCGCCGCCAATACTTCGGTCGAGCTGCCATCCGGGGGATCGATCGCTCTTGCCGGCTTGCTGAGCGACAACGTGCAGCAGACGACCTCGGGAACGCCTGGCGCATCGAAGATCCCGATCCTTGGCGCCCTGTTCCGTCAGAAGAGCTTCCAGCGGGATGAGAGCGAGCTTGTGATTATCGCGACGCCCTATCTCGTGCGCCCCGTAGCGCGCGACAAGCTTGCCCGCCCTGATGACAATTTTTCCCCGACGAACGATGCCGGTGTCTTCTTCATGAACCGTGTCAACAAGATCTACGGCCGCAAGGATGGTCCGCCGGTCGCCGATGCCGATTTCCACGGCACAGTCGGCTTCATCTACAAGTGAGGAGCGGGACCATGACGCCAGCCTTTTCAACGAGGTCAACGAGAGAGCAAGAGATGGCCAGCCTCGAACGCAATACACCCCGCGGTGCCCGGCCTCGTTTCTCAAGATCGATGCTGATCCTCCCGACATTGGCGCTGATATCGGCTGTCAGCAGCTGCGCGGGCTCCCCGGATGGCATGACGACGAGCGCCATCAGGGATGACTATCGCCAACGGCATCCCATCGTGCTTACTGAAAAGGAGCATAGCGTCGATATACCGGTCGCGGCCAGTGACCGGCATCTGACAACAGGTATGCGCGATACGGTTCGGGGTTTCGTGCAGGATTATCGCGCGCATGCAAGCGGCACGGTGGAAATCCTCTCGCCGCGGCAATCGCCAAATGCCTTCGCCGCATCGGCGCTCAACTCGCAGATCCGTCGGGAGTTGGTCACGAACGGCATTCCGTCGGGGCGAATCGTCAATAGCTATTACCCGGCCGGCGGCCCGGGCGATGCTGCGCCGATCCGCCTGCGCTTTACGGCAACGACGGCGGCCACCAACGCCTGCGGCCAGTGGCCGGACGACCTTTCCGACAACGCATTCGACAATCAGAACTACTATAATTTCGGCTGTGCGACCCAGCACAATCTGGCAGCGCAGGTCGCAAATCCGACCGATCTGATTTCGCCGCGCGCGATGACGCCGATCGATGCCGATCAGCGCAGCAAGGTCATCAGCGATTATCGCACCGGCTCAACCCCGACCAGCACGGCGACGGTCGGCGGCTTCGGCAGCGGAAATTGAACGCAAGAGGCCGGCGCAACGGGATGAAATCATGAACGCCATCGAATACGATATCGGCCCGACTCCCGCAGAAGCGGAGGAAGCTTCGCGCTCGGGCAATCTCGACAATCTGCGGCCGCTGCCGCGTATTTCCATACATGCCTTCTGCGAAAGCGAGCAGCTGCAGCAGGTTATGGACCAGTGTGCCAATGATCGGCGCATGTCCAAGGTCAGCCTGCGGATCACCAGTGGCGGTGTGGCGGCTGCGGCGAACATGTTCGCCTCGGCGCCGACCCCGAACCTGATCATTCTGGAAACACGCGCCAACCCACGCGGCCTCCTGGCGGAACTCGAGCCACTCGCCGCAGTTTGCGATCCGAGCACCAAGGTCATCATCGTCGGCTATCACAACGACATCGGTCTTTACCGCGAACTCATCCGCAACGGCATCTCGGAATATATCGTACAGCCGACCGATATGGTCGATCTGATGACGGCGATGGCTTCGATCTTCATCGATCCCGATGCCGAACCGCTGGGCCGCAGCATTGCTTTCATTGGCGCCAAGGGTGGAGTGGGTGCATCCACCATCGCCCATAATTGCGCCTTCGGCATCTCCAGCCTTTTCTCGACCGAAACCATTCTTGCCGATCTCGATCTGCCCTATGGCACCGCCAATATCGATTTCGACCAGGACCCTGCCCAGGGGATAGCCGAGGCCGTCTATGCGCCGGAACGCCTCGACGAAGTCTTTCTCGATCGGCTGCTGACCAAATGTTCGCAGCATCTGTCGCTGCTAGCGGCGCCCTCGATGCTGGATCGTGCCTATGATTTCGAAGGGCAGGCATTCCTGCCGGTGCTCGACGTTCTCCAGCGCAGCGCGCCGGTGGCGGTTCTCGACGTGCCGCATGTGTGGACGGAGTGGACGCGCTCGGTGCTGAGCGCGGTAGACGAGGTCGTCATCTGTGCCGCGCCCGATCTTGCCAATCTGCGCAACGCCAAGAATCTGATCGATGCTCTGCGCAAGCTGCGGCCCAACGATAAGGCTCCGCACCTCATTCTCAATCAGGTCGGCATGCCGAAGCGCCCGGAGATCAATCCTGCGGAATTCTGCGCGCCGCTGGAGACGGACCCGATCGCCATCATACCTTTTGACATCAACCTATTCGGTAATGCCGCCAACAGTGGACAGATGATCTCCGAGACTGATCCGAAGTCGCCGATCGCGGAAACTTTCTCGCAGATATCGCACATCGTCACCGGGCGTGTCGCTTTGAAGAAGGCAAGGAAGGGCGGTTTGCTTGGCCTTTTGAAGCGGAAGTAACCCTATGATTTCGCGTGGCCTTCTGAAAGCTGATCTTTCGTGAAAGCCATGCAGCAGCAGTAGAATTGGATCGAAGACATGTTTGGCAAGCGCGGAAGTGAAGGTCCTGCAAAGAGCGGCGGCGCGATGCCTCCGCCGGTACCGGCGCGTGCACCCGCTCCCACAGGCGGGCCACCGGCGCCGGCCGTGCTGATAGAGCCGTCCCGTGATACCGCGCAGCCGCGTCAGCAAGTTGCTCCGCCGCCGATGCAGACGCCCAGCCGGCGTCGTACGGCGCGCACCGAAGAATATTACGATACGAAATCGCAGGTCTTCTCCGCGCTGATCGATACGATCGACCTGTCGCAGCTTTCCAAGCTTGGCAACGAGGCCGCGCGCGAGGAAATCCGCGATATCGTCAACGATATCATCACCATCAAGAATTTCGCGATGTCGATCTCCGAGCAGGAGGAGCTGCTCGAGGATATCTGCAACGACGTGCTTGGCTATGGCCCGCTGGAGCCGCTGCTCGCCCGCGACGACATTGCCGACATCATGGTCAACGGTGCCGGCCAGACTTTCATCGAAGTCGGCGGCAAGACCGTCGAATCCGAAATCCGCTTCCGCGACAATTCGCAGCTTCTATCCATTTGCCAGCGCATCGTCAGCCAGGTCGGACGCCGTGTCGATGAATCCAGCCCCATCTGCGATGCGCGCCTTCCCGACGGTTCGCGCGTCAACGTCATCGCACCGCCGCTGGCGATCGACGGGCCGGCGCTGACCATTCGTAAGTTCAAGAAGGACAAGCTCACTCTCGATCAGCTCGTCCGCTTCGGTGCCATTACGCCGGAGGGCGCGACGCTTTTGCAGATCATCGGCCGCGTGCGCTGCAACGTCGTCATCTCAGGCGGTACCGGCTCGGGCAAGACGACGCTTCTGAACTGCCTCACCAACTATATCGACCGCGACGAACGCGTCATCACCTGCGAAGACACCGCCGAACTGCAATTGCAGCAGCCACATGTGGTGCGCCTCGAAACCCGCCCGCCGAACATCGAGGGCGAGGGCGAGATCACCATGCGCGATCTCGTCAAGAACTGCCTGCGTATGCGCCCCGAACGCATCATCGTCGGCGAAGTGCGCGGACCCGAGGTCTTCGATTTGCTGCAGGCGATGAACACAGGCCACGACGGCTCCATGGGCACGATCCACGCCAATACGCCGCGCGAATGCCTGAGCCGTATGGAATCGATGATCGCCATGGGTGGCTTCAGCCTGCCGGCCAAGACCGTGCGCGAGATCATTTCCAGCTCCGTCGACGTCGTCATCCAGGCCGCCCGCCTGCGTGACGGTTCGCGCCGCATCACCCAGATCACCGAGGTGATCGGCATGGAAGGCGATGTGATCATTACCCAGGATCTGATGCGCTACGAGATCGAGGGCGAAGATGCGAACGGCCGGATCATCGGACGGCACGTCTCCACCGGCATCGGCAAGCCGCATTTCTGGGATCGTGCTCGCTACTATAACGAGGAGCGGCGTCTGGCAGCCGCCCTCGATGAGATGGAACAGAAGGCGCAATAGGGTTCGCGATGTTTGGTATCGATCCGATAGTGCTGCTGATTGTCCTGCTGACGGCGGTCTCCGCCGCCGCGGTCTGTTACGGCATTCTCTATTCACGGATCGAGACACAGAAAAAGGCCGATAGCCGGGTCAACCGGGTCAAACAGGCCGAGACCGATCGCGCCAAGGTCAAGGCTGCACGCGATCGCGTTCAGGAAATGTCCAAGCGGCGCAAGTCGGTGCAGGATACACTCAAGGATCTGGAGCGGCGACAGAGCGAAAACACGAAGAAGAAGCAGTCGCTGAAGGCACGTCTGGCGCAGGCCGGGCTGTCGTTGACGCCATCGCGCTTCTATGTTTTTAGCGTGCTGTTCGGCCTGTTCGCGGTGCTGATCTTTTTCATTGTCGGCGCTCCGCCCCTGGTTATCCTGGGACTGTTCTTTGCCGTCGCTTTCGGTCTGCCGCGCTGGATTCTCGGCTTCCTTATCAAACGCCGGCAAAACAAGTTTCTCGAAGAATTTCCGAACGCACTCGATGTCATCACGCGCTCGCTTCGCTCGGGCCTGCCGCTCAACGATGCAGTGCGGCTGGTGGCTGGCGAGGCGCGAGAGCCTGTCAAGACGGAGTTTCGGCGGGTGGTCGAAGCGCAGCAGGTCGGTCTCAGCATGTCGGACGCCTGCGCGCGCATCACGAACCACATGCCGCTGCAGGAAGTAAATTTCTTCTCGATCGTCATCACCATTCAGGCCCAAGCGGGCGGCAACCTGTCGGAAGCGCTGGGCAACCTCTCGAAGGTGCTGCGCGAACGCAAGAAAATGAAGGCAAAGGTCAAGGCATTGTCGATGGAGGCGAAGGCATCCGCCGTCATCATTGGCGCTCTGCCCTTCATCGTGATGCTGCTCGTCTATCTGACGTCGCCGCAATATATGATGATCCTGTTCACCGATCCGCGCGGCCACCTGATCTTGATTGGGGCCGGCATCTGGATGTCGTTCGGCATCTTCATCATGCGCAACATGGTCAATTTCGAGATCTGAGCGGAAGGAGCCGCGTAGCCCATGTCCGATCTGGCTGCCAATTTGACCGATCCCGGTACCCTTCTTGCCGTTGTGGTTGCCATTGCCGTCTTCGCGACCTTCTACACCATCGCCATACCGCTGCTGGAGCGCGGTGATCTCAGCAAGCGTATGAAGGCCGTGTCGACAGAGCGCGAGCAGATCCGCGCCCGTGAACGTGCGCGGCTGAGTGCGGAGGGCGGCAAGGCGTCGCTGCGCAGCCACAATAATCGAAATGTCAGGCAGATCGTCGAACGGTTCAACCTGCGCAATGCGCTTGTCGACGCCAATACCGTCAATCGCTTGCGGTCCGCCGGCCTGCGCTCGGAAAATGCGCTCAACATGTTCCTGGTGGCGCGATTCCTGCTGCCCTTCCTGTTTCTGGCGGTTGCGATCGTCGTCGTCTTCGTTCTCGGCTGGTTTGCCGCAAAGCCCCTGCCGATCCGGCTGCTTGGCGTCATCGGTTTCGCTTATCTGGGCTTCTACGCGCCGAACATCTATATCTCCAATCTGGTGACCAAGCGCCAGAAATCGATCAAGCGTGCCTGGCCGGATGCTCTCGACCTGATGCTGATCTGCGTGGAGTCGGGCATTTCAATCGAAGCCGGCATGCATCGCGTGTCCGAGGAAATGGCAGAGCAGTCCCCGGCGCTCGCCGAGGAAATGGTGCTGACCACGGCCGAGCTTTCCTTCCTGCAGGATCGCCGCACCGCCTTTGACAATCTCGCCGCCCGCACGCAGATCGAACTCGTCAAATCCGTGACGCAGGCGCTCATCCAGGCCGAACGCTATGGGACGCCGCTCTCGCAGGCTTTGCGCGTTATGGCGCAGGAAGGCCGCGACGAGCGCATGAACGAGGCGGAAAAGAAGGCGGCCGCGCTGCCGCCAAAGCTTACCGTACCGATGATCGTCTTCTTCCTGCCGGTCCTGATGGCGGTCATTCTCGGCCCGGCGATCATTCAGGCAATGGACAAATTCTGAGACGCCGACTTGCTCGCGGCATGCGGGCATGATTATCTTCCATGCAATGTCGCTGATTGGCGTCAGGCGCATCGTTCCGCAAAGGCGCCTGGCGTTCGTGTCGACCATCTTGGGAGGTCTCGCATGTCATCTTTGGCAATATTTCTCAGCGTCATCGCAGCAGTCTTCATCGGGGCGGTGAGCCCCGGCCCGAGCTTCGTGCTCGTTTCGCGCATCGCTGTTTCCCGTTCGCGCAAGGCAGGTCTTGCCGCAGCCTTCGGCATGGGAACGGGCAGTGTCATTTTCGCGACCTTGGCCCTGTTCGGCTTGAGCGCATTGCTGATGAAAGTCGAATGGCTGTATCTGGCGCTGAAGGTCGCCGGTGGTCTCTATCTGATCTATGTCGGCATCCGCATCTGGCGCAGCGCTGCGGACGATCTTCCCATCGATGCGCCAACAACGCCGGCGGCAGGCGGTGTGATGCGCAATTTCCTCTTTGCGCTCGGCACGCAGCTCAGCAATCCGAAGACGGCCATTTTCTACGGCAGTATCTTTGCCGCACTTCTGCCGGCGGCTCCGGCGCCCTGGCTGCTGTTTACGGTTCCGCCCGCAGTCTTCCTGGTTGAAGTGGGCTGGTACACGGTGGTGACGATGGCCTTTTCTTCGAACCGGCCGCGCGCGATCTATCTCGGTGCGAAGTTATGGATAGACCGGGTGGCCGGGGTTGTGATGGGCGCTCTCGGCGCGCGGCTTGTCGTCGAGGGGCTGCCACGCCACATCTGACGTTAAAGGCCGGTGGTTGCCGGGCGTTCGCCTGAGCCGATTAGCGGATGATTTCCGTTTTCGAAAGTTGCGCGGGAAAGCCGTTACGGCTCTCTTGTTCTATTGCTGGGCGACTTTCTTGCTGTCGCCGCTGGCGGCAAGCTTCTGCCAGGAGTTCTGCTGCGCCAGCATGCCGCGCAGATAAGCGACGTTGGCGTTCGCCTGTTGCGGCGTCAGTTCCTGGCGAGCGATTTGTTCGGCTTCCGCAAAGCGGCCCTGCAGGCCGACAACGAGCGCCAGATTCTGCCGCACGCGGCTATCGGCTCCCGGCTGTGCGACGGCCGTACGGAGATAGCTTTCCGCATTCTTGAGATCGCCGGTCAGCACGTAGGACATGCCGAGATTGGAAAGGATGGTCGGTTCGTTGGGAGCCAGGACGAGGGCATCGCGATATTTGGCGCGTGCATCGGTGGAGCGCCCGAGCTGATCGAGGATGGCGCCCTGCGCCGAAACCAGCCGCCAATCCGGCCGATCCGGCAGCTGTGCGCGGTCAATGGTCGAGAGCGCTTCGTCGAGCTGCCCTGCCGCCGCTTGCGCCTTGCCGTAGGCGGCCAGGACGCCGCGATCGCTCGGATTGGCGATTGCCACCTGCTGCATGACGGCAAGCGCCTGATCGTTGCGGCCGCTCATGCGCAAGGCATTGGCATAATTGACGCCGGCATCGCGATCCTTGGGATTGGCGTCATAGGCCTTGCCAAACGTCGCGGTCGCCTGTGCGAGATCGGTGCTGTTCATCGTGTCGAGAGGCCGCGACGCCGTGGGGATCGAGCCCGTCGTCATCCGATCTTTTCCGGTTGTCGAGCAGCTTGCGAGCGCGATCGCCAGAAGCGCAGACGAAGCCCCCCGGAAAAGAAAGGTTCTGAATGAAGACGCAGCTGAGACGGCGGGCATGTCGCTTATCCCTGTATTCCTATAGTCTTGCGCCCGGCCTAGAATCGGAACAGGGAAAGGTTCGACGCAATGTTCGCTCCAGCAATAATCTGTTAACCCTAACAGACGGTTAACTCTCGATTCCCTGAAGTCCCCGATTCCCTGAAGTCATCGTCAAAGGATAGTCATGGCCCCCTATCAATTCATCGAGCGCGCGACGCCCTTCAATTCGAAGGGTGGCGCGACCCTGCCGATCTTTGCCGTTACCCCCGCGCATATCGAGACCGGTACCATCGATCCCATCGCGCTCGATTGGGCACGCAAGGCGGGTTACAAGGCGGAGAGCGGTTCGTTGCTGCTGATCCCGACCGCGGAGGGGCATCTGGGCGGCGCTCTCTTCGGCCTAGGCTCTAACCCATCCGAGCAACCCTTCCTCACGGGCAAGCTGGCGCGCAGCCTGCCGGCCGGCGACTGGCATATCGAGACGGCGCCGCTGACGGCGAACCGGCTCTCGCTTGGTTTCGGTCTCGGCAGCTATCGCTTCGACCGCTACAAGTCGGAAAAAGCCGCGGCACCCACGCTGATGATCCCGCGCGATGCCGATGCTGCCGATATCAAGCGCCAGCTGGCAGGCGTCTTCCTTGCCCGCGACCTCATCAACACGCCGACCAACGACATGGGTCCGGAACAGCTGGAAGCCGCCTTCAGGGCGCTTGCCGAGCACTACAAGGCAGATATGTCCGTCATTATCGGCGACGATCTCCTGAAGGAGAATTTTCCGCTGGTTCATACGGTGGGACGCGCGAGCGCCGATGCGCCGCGCCTTCTCGAAATGCGCTGGGGCAAGAAGGGCCATCGCCGCATCACGCTGGTCGGCAAGGGTGTGTGCTTCGACACCGGCGGCCTCGACATCAAGCCGGCATCCTCGATGCTACTGATGAAGAAGGACATGGGTGGCGCGGCCAATGTCATGGGCTTGGCGCTGATGATCATGGATGCCAAGCTCAAGGTCGATCTTCGCGTTATCATTCCGGTCGTCGAGAACTCGATTTCATCCAACGCCTTCCGTCCCGGCGATATCTACAGGAGCCGCAAGGGCCTGACCGTGCAGATCGACAATACCGATGCCGAGGGACGGCTGATCCTCGCCGACGCGCTCGCCTATGCCGACGAGGACGCGCCGGACCTGATGATCGACATGGCGACGCTGACGGGTGCTGCTCGCGTCGCGCTCGGCCCCGACCTGCCGCCCTTCTTCACCGATGACAGCGAACTTGCCAGCGATCTGAACGAGGCGAGCCTGGAGACGGACGACCCGCTCTGGCGCATGCCGCTCTATATGGGCTACGACAAGGATATCCGTACCAAATTCGCCGATATCACCAATGCTCCATCAGGCGGCATGGCCGGCTCCATCACGGCTGCTCTGTTCCTCAAGCGCTTCGTGACGAAGACACCGAGCTGGGTGCATTTCGATATTTTCGGCTGGGCGCCGAGCGAACGTCCGCATTCGCCCGGCGGCGGCGAGGCACAGGCGATCCGGGCGCTCTATTACTATATCAGGCAGAGCGTGCGGTAGGGGCTCTAGTCCCCTCTCCCCGCATGCGGGGAGAGGGTTAGGGTGAGGGGCCAGGCACAAGAGCGCCACAGCGACGGACTGACCTGACCATTACGAATAGTGGTCCGAAAAGACGAAGACTCTGATTTTCCGGTTGCTTTCGAGAAAGCCCCTCATCCGAGCCCTCGACATATCGCTTTGCTCAATGTCTCGGTCCCACCTTCTCCCCGCATTGCGGGGAGAAGGCTAGGATGAGGGGCCAGGCACTTAGCTTCCGCNNCCGCATTGCGGGGAGAAGGGGTTGGTGAATTCCCCTTGAAACCGCCATGATCTTGGCCGAGACTGGAACGGTAGCGTAACGAATCCTCGGGGTTGCCCTTGCCGCTTGAACTCACCGCCTCACAGGCTCTCGGCCTCTGGCATGGCGTGACGCTCGCTCAGGTGCGCCGCGAGGATCACGATTTGACGCTGCGGCAGACGGCGATCCTGCTGCAGATCTATCTCGTGCCGCCGCCTCATACCGTGCGCGGTCTGGCCGCAACGCTCGGCGTCACCAAGCCGGTCATCACCCGGGCGCTTGACACCATGGGAGGGATGGGATTGGTCGATCGGGTGCGCGACGACCACGATCGCCGCAATGTCATCATTAAGCGAACGGTCACCGGCGCGCTCTATCTTGAAAAACTCGGCGATCTCATCATCGAGCACGGCCGAAAATTGTAACCTCAGGAATTCACCATGATGCTCGACCGCCGTCTCAATGCTTTCAGACCCGATCTCGCCGAGGCTTCACTCAAGGGCAAGGTCGAGGCCGAGCGCTTCGTCGATGGTACTGGCGCACGCGTTGCCGTCCCGGTCATCGCGCTCCGGCCGAAGCCGGATCTCGCCTCGGGCATCGATACCGAGCTCCTGATGGGCGAAGAGGTCACGATATTCGAGCGCCGTGACGGTTGGTGCTGGATCAAGGCTCTGTCTGACGGTTATGTCGGCTATCTTCCGGAAACGGCGATCAAGGAGGGCGCGGCAGCGCCGACCCATATCGTCGTCCCGCAGCGCACTTTCCTCTATCCGGAGCCGGAGTTGCGCAAGCCGCATGCTGCGATCCTCTCCATGGGCAGCCTCGTGCATGTGACCGGTACGGCGGAAGCGCGGGGCAATCATTACGTGGTCCTGGAGGATGGCACTGCCATTTTCGCAAAACATGTCCAGCCGATCGGCTACAACAGGGGCGGCGATTTTGTCGATGTCGCCTTACGCTTCATCGAGACGCCCTATCTCTGGGGCGGCCGCTCGGGCCTCGGTATCGATTGCTCCGGCCTCGTGCAGTTAGCGCTGTCGATGACGGGCCGTGCCGCACCGCGCGATACCGACATGCAGGCCGCCGGCCTCGGCCAGCCGATCGAGCGCGAGGAGCTGAAGCGAGGCGATTTCGTCTTCTGGAAGGGGCATGTCGCGATTATGGAAGATCCGGAAACCATCGTCCATGCCAACGGCCATACCATGACCGTCGCCCGGGAGAATTTTGCCGCCGCCATCGAACGCATCGGCTGGCTCTATGAAAAGCCGACCGGCTATCGCCGCTTCGTCGACTGACTACGCTCCGAAACTCTGTAGCGACAGCCCATCCGGCATTTGTCCTGGCGGCGGTCTTACGGCGTACGCGGACGCGCGATCCAGATGCCGGCGACGATGACGATGCCGCCAAGCGCCTGCAGCAGCGTGACGTTTTCGCCGAAGAGGAACCAGGCGAAAAGGCCGGCTGCGATCGACTCCAAGAAAATGACGAGCGAGGAAAACACGGTCGGTAACCGTCCGAGCGCCACCGAAAGCAGCCCTTGTCCGCCGGCGTGGCTGATGAGGCCGAGCGCGAGAAGCACGCACCATCCCGAGATCGACTGCGGCAGGATGCGCGGCTCGAAGAAGAAGGCGATCAGGAACAGGATTGCCGAGGTTATGACGCTCAATTCGAAGGTGACGCGCGCGGCATTGGTTCCGGGGCGCGCCGCGCCGACCGCCAGGAAATAAAGGCCGAAAAAGGCGCCGGTGATGATGGCGAGCGCATCGCCAACGGCGCGGTCCGGATTGAATGCCAGGCTTTGAACAACGAGTGCCGTGCCGCCCGCAAGGCAGACGAGAAGCCCGAGAAGCGTGGCGCGGCTGACACGCTGTCTCAAAAGAAGCCAGCCGAAGATGACGACCCACAGCGGCGCCATCGTCGCGAAGAAGGTAGCATTGGCGATCGTCGTCCGCATGATGGAGAGATGCCAGAAGAACAGGTCGCCCGTGAAGGCGATGCCGGCGAGAAGCGTCGGTATCGTAAAGCTGGCGCGGGGTGCATTGGGCTCCGCCGCCTCGCCATATCGCATCCATATCCAAAGGATCGGCAGCGCCAGAAAGACACGCCAGAAGGCGCTGGCGAAAGGCCCGACATCGGCAAGCCGCACGAGGCTCGGCGAGATGCTCATCGCCAGCGCCGCGAGAAGCATCGCTACCACGCCAAGAAGAAAGCCCTTCGTATCTTCGCTTTCTTCGAGGCTCGCGCTACGCATATCGTATTCGGTATCCGGCTGTGACATTCTCGTGCCTTTACAAAGTCAGATGATGTGTGGCGCAAAGCTAGTACATAAGGGAAGAGTATTTGGCTCCATTTTGACGGCTTTCATGCAATTTTGTTTCCTCATTGCGGTAAGGATCTATTGAAATGCGCAAACCCGCCGATCTCGATGAGTTCGACCTGGCAATTCTCGAGATTCTTCAAAGGGACAGTACGGTTCCGCAACGAGAGATCGGTGAACGGATCAACTTGTCGGCGCCGGCCGTGCAGCGGCGCATCAAGCGCATGCAGGAAAGCGGCATCATCCAGGCCAATGTCGCGGTCGTCGATCCGACAGCCGTGGGCTTGCCGATTACCATCGTCGTCGAGGTCCATATCGCAAACGAACGCTATGACCTCATCAATGCGATCAAGCGCCGCTTCCTCGAAGCTCCGGAAGTCCAGCAATGCTATGGTGTCACCGGCGAGGCCGATTTCGTGCTCATCATCGTCGTCCCGAGCATGTCCGCCTATGAGGAGGTGGCCCGGCGTCTGTTCTACGAAAATCCGAATGTCACGAAGTTCAAGTCGCTCGTCACTATGGACCGGGTCAAGGTCGGTCTTTCCCTGCCGTTGTCGCTGGACTAGCTGGCTGTCTCCAAGTTCGGTTCACGCCGGCCGCTTCGGCCAGTTCGTCACGCCGCCGCTCCAGTCCTCGAAGGCGTTCGAGAGGCGAAGCACCAGCATGTCGTCGAAGCGCGGACCAATGATCTGCATGCCGATCGGCATGCCCGAGCGCGAGAAGCCGCAATTGATCGACGCCGCCGGCTGTTCCGACATGTTCCACGGAACGGTGAAGGCGATGTGCTCGAAAGGTCGCGCGGGATCGTTGGTGGGCGAAGCCCATTCGGCGGAATAGGAGACGATCGGATTGGTCGGCGAAAGCACGGCATCCACTTCTGCGAAGAGCTTGGCGCAGCTCTTGCGCATCTCGTAGGTCTGGTTGAAGCCGCGAACGGCATCGACGCCGCTGATCTCTGCGCCCCCCTTCGCCCAGCTATAGATATAGGGCAGGATGCTGTTGCGGCGTTCCTCGCTCAAGGCTGTCATGTCGCCCCAGAAACGCGCCCGCCAGAAAGCATCGAGGCCATCAAGCATCTGCCTCGTCAGCACCGGCGCGACGTCGACGATGATGGCGCCCGCTTCCTCGAAGCGCTTGGCGGCAGCGGTGACCGCATCGCGTATCTCGTCCTCGACAGGCAGGCCGCAGCCAGCATCCAGCATCAGGCCGATCTTCACGCCTCGGAGGTCGATATCGAGATCCATCCAGTCGATCCCGTTCGGCGGTAGGCTGGTGCTGTCGCGCCAGTCGGGCCGCGAGAGCGTCGCCATGGAAAAGGCGGCATCCTCGACCGTGCGGGTCATCGGTCCGGCGCATCGGCCGAGATAATAGGGGTCGATCGGAATGCGGCCATTGCTCGGCTTGAAGCCAAAAATGCCGGTCCAGCCAGCTGGCAGGCGTATCGAGCCGCCGATATCGGTGCCGATATGCAGCGGTCCATAACCGGCAGCGGCGGCGGCGGAGGCACCGGCGCTGGAGCCGCCCGGATTCTGGCCGGGGTCCCAGGGGTTGCGGCTGAGCTTGTGAAAGCTCGAAAGGCCTGATGAGAGCATGCCGTAATCGGGGCAGGTGGTTTTGGCGAAAATCACCGCGCCATCCTCGCGCATGCGGGCGGCGATGGGAGCATCTTCGGCAGCAGGGATGAGCTCGACGGCCGCTGTGCCGAGCGGCACCGGCTGGCCCTTGGTGGCGATCAGCTCCTTCAACGTTACCGGAATACCGTCCAGGGTCCCCAGCGGCGCACCCTTCGCCCAGCGCTCTGTCGAAGCAGCTGCCTGCTTGCGGGCATCTTCGGGATCATAGGCATAGAGAGCAGCGATTGTCGGCTCCCATGCCTCGATATGCGCCTCGAGCGCCAGCCAGTACTCGCTGGGAGACAGGCTTTTATCGGCAAATTGGCGCCGGAGGTCACGGATGGAAAGATCGGTAGGTTCGGTCATGATCTATACTCTTCATATCTCAATCAGCGCGTCGCCTCGCGGGGGTCGAGGAGATCGCGCAACCCGTCGCCGAGCAGGTTGAAGCCAAGCACGGAGAGCGCGATGGCGAGCCCCGGAAGCAAGGCGAGCCACGGCGCGACGTGAAAATAGGTCTGTGCATCGGCCAGCATCCGTCCCCAGGTCGGTGCGGGCGGCGGTACGCTCAAGCCCAGGAAGGCAAGCCCGGCCTCGGTCAGGATCGCAAGGCCGAGCTGGATGGTCGCTTGGACGATGATGCTGCCCATGATGTTGGGCAGGACATGGCGCAGCGTGATGGAAAGCTGCGTATTGCCGATGGCGCGCGCCGCCAGTACATAGTCGCGGCTCCACGCCTGCAAGGCCGCACCGAGCACGACACGGGCAAAGACCGGCACCATGAAAACCGCGATCGCAATGATTGCCGTTGAGCGACCCGTCCCGAGAAATGCGCCGAGGATCATGGCCGAAAGGATCGGCGGCAGGGCGAAGATCACGTCGCAGGCGCGCATGACCAGCGCCTCGAACAGGCCACGTTGGGCCGCGGCGGAAACACCGATGATCGTTCCGATCGTTCCGCCGATCGCGACTGATGACACGGAGATGGAAAGCGAATTCCAGCAGCCCGCCATCAGCATCGACAGGACGTCGCGGCCCATCTGATCGGTGCCGAGAAGTCCGAAGCCGAGGGGCGGCTGCAGCTTATGGAGGATCTGCATCTTTGCCGGCGGCACCGGCGTCCAGAACTGTGAGAGGATGGCGACGCCGATAAGAGCGAGGATGATGAGAGCGCCGACGATCAGATTCATCCGTCGCAGCGCCCGAAAACGGTGGCGGGAGGGCTGGGTGGCCGATCTAACTTCGATTGATGTCATCGCGCACCTCCCGCTCGCAATCGCGGATCGATGGCGAGATAGGAGAGATCGACCAGAAAATTCACGACGATGACGAGGCCGGCAAAGAACAGCACGACATCCTGCAGAACGATGACGTCGCGCTGGCTGAGTGCCTGATAGGCGAGACGGCCAAGGCCTGGAAGGGTGAAGACATTTTCGATCAGCACGGCGCCGGCGACAAGAAAGGTGAACTGCAGTCCGAGAATGGTCAGCACCGGCACCAGCGCATTCGGCACCACATGTCCCCAGAGCACGCGACTGCGCGATAGACCCTTGGCGATCGCCGTGCGGGCAAAATCCTCATGCAGCGTATCGAGAACGGCCGAACGCGTCACACGGGTCAGCACCGCCGCCTGCGGCAGAGCAAGGGCAGCGGCCGGCAGCACGAGCGACTTTGCGGCAGGCCAGAATCCGCTCTCCCAACCGGGAAAACCACCGGCCGGCATCCAGCCGAGTGATGTGGCAAACACAAGCACCAGCAAGAGGCCGACCCAGAAGCCCGGAACGGCGATGCCCATCTGCGAAAACAGCGCGGCGATGATATCGAAGATGCCGCCGCGCCGTGCCGCTGCCGCAACGCCGAGCGGCACGGCGACAAGAACCGACAACAGAATGGCAAGCAGCGCAAGCGGCAGGGTGACGGCAAGCCGCTCGGCAATCAGGCCTGCGACCGGAACGCCATAGGTATAGGACGTGCCAAGATCACCCGTCAGCGCGCCGGCGAGCCATTGCCCATAGCGCACGATCAGCGGCTGATCGAGCCCCATATCATGCCGGAGCGCGGCCAGCGTTTCCGGCGTCGCCGAGGTGCCGAGCGTGATCGCGGCCGGGTCGCCCGGCAGCAGCGCCATGACGGCAAAGACCAGCAGCGAGACGGCAATCAGCGTCAGCACAAGTCCGAAAATCCGGCGGGTGAGCAGTACGATCATAGCAAGTCCATGGCCGATCATGCCCGGCATCGAAATGGTTGGCTTCGAAATGGTTCGCGGCGGGCGAAGCGATCCGCCCATCCGCGCCTGTAAGCAAAAGAGCTCAGTCTTCCCAGGAAACGTTGGTCAGCACGTTGGACGGGATCGGTTCGTTTTCCCAAAGCCCCTTCAACTTCTTGTCCCACACCCCGAGCTTCGGCATGACGAACAGGAAGAGTGACGGCACATCCTCGGCAAGAATGCTTTGCGCCTCGCCATAGAGCTTGTTCTGCTCGGCGGGATCGGCGGTGAGCTGGATCTTCTTCATCAACTCGTTGAAGGCCGGGTTCTTGTAGTTGAAGTAGTAGGGATCGCGCGAATAGATATCGATATCCATCGGCTCGGCATGGGCGACGATGGTCATATCGTAATTGCGGCCGGTGAAAACGTCCTGCACCCATTTCGCCGGGAATTCCGTCGGCTCGATATTCATCGTCACGCCGATATCGGCAAACATCGCCTGCATTACCTGCGCGCTGCGCGGCGCATAGGCCATCTGCGGCGTCTTGATGGTGAAGGTGAAACCATTTGGATAGCCGGCTTCGGCAAGCAATGCCTTGGCCTTGGCGGCGTCATAGGGCAGCGTGCCGTTCAGGTCCTTGTAGCCGGGGTCATTCGGGGTGTAGTGGCTGCCGATTGCGGTGCCGAAGCCGGACCACGCGCCCTCGATGATCGTCTTGCGGTCGAGCGCCATCATCAGGGCCTGGCGCACGCGCTTGTCGTCGAAAGGCTTGCGGGTGTTGTTCATGCCGGCCACGACCTTCAGCTCGGTATTGCCGATCTTGGTCGTCAGCCTGGCATCGCCCTCGAAGGAGCTCATGAGCTCCGGCGCGGCGAATTCCGGAAAGGCATCGAGATCGCCGGCTTTTAGTGCAGCGGCCTCCGCCTGCGGATCGGAAATGAAGCGGAAGGTCACCTTCTCGAGCTTCACGTCCACCGACTTGTTCCAGTAGTCAGGGTTCTTGACGAGGTCGACATGGTCGCCCTTCGTCCAGGAGGAGAATTTGAACGGTCCGGTGCCGACGGGTGTGGTCTTGTCGTTAGCCGAGGACTTCGGCCCGACCATGACGGAAGAGGGCCAGCCGAGCCAATAGAGCAGGCTGCCGGTCGGCGAAGAAAGATGCAGCACCAGCGTTTCCGCATCCGGCGTGTCGATCGAGGCAATGGTCGAGAAGAAGCGCTTTTGCGGATTGACGGAATCTTTGCCACGGGCGCGATCGAGCGTGAACTTGGCCGCGGCCGAATCGAAGACCTCGCCGTCATGGAATTTCACACCGGTCTGCAGCTTGAACGTATAGGTCAGGCCGTCAGGCGAAATCTCCCAGCTCTTGGCAAGCTGCGGCACGATCTTGCCGTTTTGGTCGATGGCAACCAGGCCTTCGAAAATGTTCTGCCAGGTGACCTGGCCGATCGCGACGGGCGCGGCGATCGTCGGATCGAGGCCTGTCGGCTCGACGCTCATGCCGAGATTGAGAGTTGTCTTCGCGGCCTCGGCCTGTGTCAGGCCCATCATAAGCAGGCCGGCAGAAATTGCAGCGCCATAGGCAAGCCGGCGCGCGACGTCGCCCAGGCTCGGGCGTGAAATCTTGGTCATGTCGGTTCCCTTGCTTTTGCCCGCATATCCGGCTTCCCTCCGGCTGCGGTCTTTTTCAGGATAGTGTCATCTCGTGGGCGCACACACAATTCCGAAAATGTGTGCTCGGCGTAGCCGAAACCGCTACACTGCTTTTGTCTTCTACGGCGTTTGGTTCAATCTTGCCTCCCCTTGGCGGAGAGTTGCTCGCGCATGAAGCGCTCGATGAAATCGAGCAGCTTGCCGGCCGCGAAGGAGAGCTGGCGATCGGGCGCGACGCAGAGATCGACCGGCGTCCGCACCCCCATGCCGCCCGCGACGGGCCGTGCGACGAGCTGACTCGCCTCGATCTCTCTTTGAACGGTCAGCGCCGGCAGCATGGTAATTGCTGCGCCCCGCAGCACCAGCTCCTTCTGCATTTCCAGCGAACCGGTCTCAAAGACTGGATCGAGCCTCAGCCCCTCGCGTTCGAATAGCGCGTCGAAGGCCTGCCTTGCGCCGAAAGAGCGATCGGGGACGGCAAGCGCGTGTGACGCAATTTCGTCTAGCGTGATCTCGCTGGCGGCAGCAAGCGGATGAGAGGCGGTAGCGATCACGTCATAAATCAGTTCGGAACGCAGGCGCACCTTTGTACCGGAAAGCGGCGGGGCAAACAGCGTCACCGCAATATCGGCCTCGGCATTGTTGACGGCTTCGATAGCGCCGCGGGCGCTGGTGATGGTCACGTCGAAGCGCAGGCCCGGATAGCGCAGGCTGAACTCGGCCAGCGCCGGCGCAAGGATGTTGGCGACGGACGCGCCATTGGCATAGATGCTGACCGTCCCGCGCTGCAGGCCCTTCAGGTCTTCGATCAACTGATGAACATGATCGAGCTCGCGCAACGTCCGGCCGGCGCGCTCCGCCAACAATTCGCCGGCAGCGGTCAATTTGATGCCGCGGGCACTGCGCTCGACCAGCTGCGTGCCGAAGTGATATTCGAGGTTCTCGATCTGACGGCTGATGGCCGTCGGCGCCACGTTCAGGTTTTCGGCCGCCTGGCGCATCGAATTGGTGCGCACCAGTTCGTCGAAATAGATCAGCGCGCGGATCTGCATGCGCGGAACCTCCCGCTAGATGCCGGTTTTGGCGAAGCGGTCCCGCCATGCGGGCTGTCCGCCTTCAATCGGCAGCGCCGTCGCTTCATAGACGCCGCGGGCGATGGCGCGCGCCATGACGATAGCGGCGAGGTGGCAAAGCTCCATGAAACCAGGCATATCGTCGCGGGAATGCTTGCCGGTAGAGGCGGCAAACACGGTATCGCCGTCGAGCGGCAGATGCGTCGGCAGGAGCGCCCGGGCGAAGCCGTCATGGGCTGAGATGGACAGGCGATGCGCCTCCGCCTTGGTCAACTGGGCGTCGGTGACGACGGCTCCGATAGTCGTGGCGGTGATATTGGTGCCCTTCAGCCGCAGGCGCGAATCGACCACCTGCGGCATGCCGAGGCCGCCGAATTCGCCATTTTGCTCGAAGGGAGCCGCCCAGAAATGCGGGCCGTCGCCGATGGTGGCGGAGCCGAGTGCATTGACGGCGACGATGGCGGCGATCCTGTATCCCTGGCTGCTGACGGCGCTTGCCGAGCCGAGCCCGCCCTTGACCGTTGCCGTCGTGGCACCGGTGCCGGCGCCGACGCTTCCAAGCGCAAACGGCCCTTTATCTGCGGCCTTGAAGGCGGCATATCCCATGTCGCGATAGGGCGAGTGCAATCCCCAATCCTTGTTGCCGCCGTTGATCAGATCGAACAAAATCGCCTGCGGCACGATCGGCACCAGCGCATCGCCAACCTTTAGGCCTCGACCGATTTCCCTCAAGCCTGCCTGCACGCCGCCGGCGGCATCGAGCCCGAAGGCCGAGCCGCCTGAGAGTACGAGAGCATCCACCGTACCGACAGTCATAGCCGGGTCCAGCAATGCAGTATCCCGCCCACCCGGCGCGCCGCCGAGAACGGTGCAGGAGGCAATAGCCGGCTCATCGAAGACGATGGCGGTGACGCCCGAGCCAAGCGCCAGATCGGTCGAGTGACCGACAGCGACGCCTTCGACATCGGTCAGGAGATTGAAGAGGTCAGCCAATGAAAAATCCTTCGCCGTTTACAACGCGAGGTCGTCATGGCGATAGGATCGTAAAGAGGGGAAAAAGACAAGATGGGTTTGTTCAACCCAAGCGGTCCGGGACTGGAGGCTTTGGAGCTTCGGCGTTTCACAAGGAGCCGGCGGAAGCTTCCTTCGGAAAAAGCCATGCGATGGCCTCAAATAAAGAAACCCCCACCCTGATTTTATCAAAGGGTGAGGGCTGGCGATGGGATTGGGTAAGAGCTTAGGCGAGCCGACCCATCAAACATGGATCGGTTTTGCCTGCTGGCGGGAAAGAAGGTCGCGGATCGCAAGCTTCACTTCGTCCGCATTTCTGAAATGCTGTTCGTCCAGATCATGGACATGATATTTTACAGCGATGAACTTGAGCCGATCCTGATCGGGAACGACGATGCCGACGGGGACGCCGGCGTATTCGATGACTTGCTTCTTCATAAATAGACTCCCTCTGCGCACGAACGGCGCAGACATGGCGAATTGACTGTCTTATTCCGGGAAGGAGGACGAACGTCACATTCGACAGCACGGGCGGGAGAGCGCGCCCGAACGGTCATTGCCAAGCACGGGCCGCCCAAGGAACGAAGCAATGGCTTTTCTATTCAGCATGTCTTCCTCAATTGGCGTTGTACTTGTTAGGGCCCCAGTTGCGGAACCCGCAGTGAGTGTACCATTATCCACTATATTAGTAGATAATAGCAATTGCATCCTCAGAAACATATTCCGAAAGATGTCAAAATATCGACGATCGGGAAAATAAAATTCCGAACCTGGCGGATTGCGGGGAAGGTTGTCTTAAAACCTTCGTATTGCTATCCGTGTCGGTACGGCTCGCCGATCACCGAGCAACAGATAGGAACTGGCGCGAGATTCGACAATGCCCCGGCCGCATAAAATTCACCCGCCGCTAAAACACCTCAATGGTTAACGGCGTGACGAGAACGTCAAAATCCAGCCTCAAGCACTTTTTCCAGGGCCTTCACGAAGAAATCGGCGCTCTCGGCTGCGAGGCATAGCGGCGGCTTGATCTTCAACACGTTCAAGTGATCGCCGGTCGGCTGCATGATGACCCCGAGATCGAGCAGGTGCTCGCAGATCGCAGCCGTTTCTTCGGTCGCCGGCGTCAGGCCGTCGCGGTCGCGCACGAATTCCACGCCGAGATAAAGCCCAGTGCCATGCACGGCGCCGATCAACGGGAATCGATCCATGAGAGCGATCAGCCCGGCCTTCAGCCGGTCACCGATGACGCGGGCATTTTCCTGCAGATTCTCATCCTTGAGGATATCGAGAACTGTGAGACCGACGACACAGCTGACGGGGCTGCCGCCGGCGGAGGAGAAGAAATAGCCTTCCTTTTCCAGCGATTCGGCGATCTCGCGGCGGGTGATGACGGCGCCAAGCGGATGACCGTTGCCCATGCCCTTGGCGATGGTGATGATGTCGGGTGTGACGCCTTGCGTTTCGAAACCCCAGAAGTGCTCGCCGAGCCGGCCGTAGCCGATCTGCACTTCGTCGGCGATGCAAAGGCCGCCGCGCTGGCGCACGGCATCATAGACGCCGGCGAGATAGCCATGCGGCAGCGCGATGCCGCCGGCATTGCCATAGACCGGTTCGGCGATGAAGCCGGCAAGGCCGTCGCCCTTTTCGTCGATCGCTCGCAGTTTCGCTGTGACGTCGCCGAGATAATGCGGAGCAGAATCCGGGCCGCGGAACGGCCCGCGATAGGTATTCGGCGAGAGGACGGGGTGCACCCAGTCCGGCCGTGTCGTCAGCGCCTGCGGATTGTCGGCAATCGAGGTGGAGACGGCGTCGCTTGCAACCGTCCAGCCGTGATAGGCCTCCAGCAGGCAGAGCATGTTTCTCTTGGCCGTGTGCGCCCAGGCAAGGCGGATCGCCAGATCATTGGCTTCCGAGCCGCTATTGACGAGGAAGACGCTGTCGAGTCCTTCAGGTGCCAGCGTTGCCAGCCGCTCGGAGAGTTCGGTAACGCTGGCATAATGGAAGCGGGAGTTGGTATTGAGGCGAGACCATTGCCGGGCGATCGCTGCCGTCAGGCGCGGATGGGCGTGGCCAAGCGTCGTCACGTTGTTGACCATGTCGAGGTAGCAGCGCCCCTGCATGTCGAACAGGAATTCGCGCCAGCCGCGCTCGATCTGCGGCGGGAGCTCGTAATAATGCTTTTGCGGCTTGGCGAAATGGGCATTGCGCAGGGAAAGCAGCACGGAAGCGTCCGGCCGCGGCGCCTCGCAGGCCGGGTTCAAAAGAGCGGCGGGCGAGGGGGAGACGGCCGACCACCCCTCTGCCTGATCCGCCGTCGCAAAAAGCGGCGGCACAAGGCCGGGCACGCGGCAAAGCTGGATGCGCAGTCCTCCGATTGCCGAACCCTCGCTGCCGATCGTCCCCAGTGTCGCACCTTGCTCGACGGCCGCTCCGTCCTCGAGAGCACTCTCGATACCGTCGAGATGCAGGCTGATTTCGTCACCGACCAGCACGAAATGCTGACCCTGCCGTTGCAGAAGGCCAGGGAAGGGGGCCGCAACCGTCGCGCCAGCCGGCAGGCAGATATCGCAATGCAGGGCAAAATTCTGCGGCGGCATCATGTTAAGCGGCGCAGCGAGAGACAGGCGGAATTCACCATAGCGCGTTGCCGCAGTCCCGGAGGCGATTGCCGCCTGGGCAAGCAGCCGCCAGTCCATATCCGGTTTCTGCCAGTTGCCATCCGTGAAGTCAGGCCCGGTGACGGAAAGATCGATGGCGGCAATCTGCGAGGGGTCGATGTCGGGCAGCAGCGGCGACCAGCCGTCGGTCACGATCGGATCGACATCGAAACCGATCGTCCGCAGGATCGCCGCTTCCATCACATCCGGCTGCGCCTCGGTTGCGACATCGAAGATTTCGCGTTCGAAATCGAGATTGCCGCGCACATAGTCATTGTCGGGATCGATGGCGAGCTGCTGCTCGGTGCTGGCGGTGAGGATGACGGCCCGCGCGACGATCAGCGGCCACAGGGCTTTGGCTTCGACTTCCTCCAGCGGATAGACCGCGTGATAGGCCTTGATCGCCGGAAGGATATGGAAGGGGTTGCCGCCTGCGTGATGTAACAGCGACGCACAGGTGACGGCAAGATCGCCCACCAGCCAGCCCTGGATGATATCCCCGAAGTCGATGACGCCATCGGGCACGAGCTGTCCATGCGCATCGGGATGGCTGACGACATTGTCGTCAGTGACATCGTGATGCACGGGCTGCACGCGCAATTGGCTCGCAAGCGGCTGGATGCGCTTGACGGCTGCCACCATCGCCTTGGCGATGCGGTCGCGCGCCTCGTGATCGGTTATGGCAGACAGCAGCTGCACGGCAACTGGTCCCGCCCGTCGCAGGTCCCATTGCAGGCTGCGGTGCAGGCCGGGATGATCGAAATCGGCAAGATCGCGGGCAAGCTTGGCCGAAAGCGCGCCGAGTCCGGCCACGGAAGCCTGCGGCAGGTAGTTGCGCCGCGTCAGCGTCTGGCCGGGGAGAAAGCGGAGCAGCCGGACGAGGTAATCCTGCTCGCGGAGAGTGGTGGCGAGGATATCGCGGCCATTCAGTGAGGGGATGACCTCGGGCACGCGCGGCGCATCTGGCTTGGCGTGCAGATGGCGGATCGCGGCATTCTGCGCCTCGAGCTCGACCAGCTCGTATTCCGCCCGGCAAATCTTCAGCACATAGGCATTATCGCCGGCATCGATGCGGTAGTTGCGGTCCTGCTGACTGCCGAGCTCGGTCAGCGTTCCGCTCAGACCGTAATGCGTCTGCAGGATCTCGGCCGCCTCCTCCGGCGTCACGTCCGGTCTCGGCAGTTGCATACGGTTTACGAGCGTGGCGTCGGCCATGGCATCCCCCCGGACGGTTCATTCGCATCGACACTAAACCATTCCATCCTAAAGAAAATTACCCAAAACAGATAGGGTAGTCGAGCGTGAGGAGGAAGATAGGCCGCAGAATGCAGCCGGCTAGGCATAACAGCCTATTCGACCTCGATGGAATAGCTGCAACCGGCCAGCGTCTTATCGGGATGGGTATCGACAGTGGAGACGTTCAGCGAGATGCGCGTTTCAAGCACGGTGTCCGAATTTTCCTGCTGGTCCTTGCGCGACAGAATGACCTTTTCGCCGAGAAACTTATTCGGCTGGTCGATCGTAGCTGTCACGCCAAGCTGCTTGGCGAGTGGATGCGGATCTGCCTCGTCAAGCACGGCAAGCGGCCCGGTGGACGCGAAGGCGATCCTGTTCGCCTGCCGCCCGAAAACGCTCATAGGCATCGAAAGCTGGAATTCGCGCAGCAACGGATTGTCCGATGGCAGCTCGCTGATGCCGAGCTGTTTCATGGCCGTGGCGCGTTCCGGCCCGGTCAGCCATAGGGCGAAATTGTTGTAGCTCGGCACGTCGTAGGTCGCACATTCGATCAGCTTGGCGAGATCGATCTTGGAAGGGTCCTGTTCCGACATTTCGGTATGGGATGCTGGCGCAGATAGCAGGAGCGCCGCCAGCAGCAGCGCGCCGTTGCGGTAGAATGACATGTCCCCTCCTCGATCTCCGGGCGATTCGATACCGGTGATATCAAATCGCGTATCGGAGCGAAAAGGGAAAGAAGCCAGCCGAAATCGCGCGCTCGCGCCTCACCCCATGCGCTCTGAGGCATAGGATCCCGGGCTTGCCGGGAAGACGACGGTGCGATTGCCATTGATGAAGTTGCGATGATGGATATGCGCATGGATGGCGCGGGCGAGAACCTGGCTCTCCACATCGCGGCCGATCGAGACATAGTCCTCGGCAGACTGCGCATGCGTGATGCGCGCCGTGTCCTGCTCGATGATCGGACCCTCGTCGAGATCGGCCGTCACATAATGCGCCGTCGCCCCGATCAGCTTCACCCCGCGCTCATAGGCCTGCTTGTAGGGGTTGGCGCCCTTGAAGGACGGCAGGAAGGAATGGTGGATGTTGATGATGCGGCCCGACATCTTCTGGCACATGGAATCCGACAGGATCTGCATGTAGCGCGCCAGCACGATCAGTTCGGTGCCGGTCTGCTCGACCACGTCCATGATCCGGGCTTCCGCCTCCGGCTTGTTGGCCTTGGTCACCGGAATATGGTGGAAGGGGATGTCATGATTGACCACCACCTTCTGGTAATCGAAATGGTTGGAGATGACGCCGACGATATCGATCGGCAACGCACCGATCTTCCAGCGATAGAGCAGGTCGTTCAAGCAATGGCCGAAGCGCGACACCATCAGCAGCACCTTCATGCGCTTCTTGGCATCGTGGATCTCGACGTCCATGGCGAACTTCTCGGCGATCGGCTTGAAGCCTTCAGCAAGCGCCGTCTCGCCGACGCCCTCCTCGGAGATGAAGGAGACGCGCATGAAGAACATGCCGGTGTCGAGATCGTCGAACTGGCTGGAATCGACGATGTTGCAGCCCTCACCGGCCAGATAGTTCGATATCGCCGCAACGATCCCGCGCGTCGATTTGCACGCAACTGTCAATACATAGCTCGTCATGTCTCTTCTCTTCTATCCCGAGGATGTCCGCCTGCTTAGATGAAATCGGAGGTCTGGGAAATACCTCCCCCCAGCCATGTTTCGACGGATATTTAGGCAGGATGACGGGCAAAAAGCCGTTCCCGTTGCGTCTTCGAACGGCGTATCCCCGCCTCAGCCGCTGGTTGCCAGCGAAAGCTCTTGTGGCCGTTTTGCCAGGCTTCCCTCGTTGAATTTCAGGAATCCCACAAGAAGCCAGACGAGCCCGGCCGTTTTCATGGAAAAGATGGCCGTCGAGCCGATCATCAGATTGAGGAAGAGGAAAAGGGAAAGCGCATGGCCGAGGCGCCGCTGATTGACCGTCTCGCCGCCCGGATAGAGCGAGGCGTAGAGCCAGAACAGGATCAGGCCGAAGATCGTGGCGCCATAGATGATGTAGACATATCCGCTGTCGAAGAAGATGCCGACCTGATCGAGCTGCAAGCCGATCGTGCTCTGCAGATCCATGCCTAGGAAGGCTTTCACCGTGCCATTGATGCGCCCGACGAAATTATCGCCCGTCACGCTCGGCTCGAGCGCGTGAATGACGAAGCCGACAACGATGATCCCGGGCATTGTCAGCAGGTCGAGCGTCTTCGGGAGCCAGGGATAGATGAAGTAGCCGGCCACGCAGATGAGGCTGAAGATCAGCATCGTGCGCGTGTCGTTCGTCAACAGGATCAGCACGACCGTCGAGAAGAATAGCAGACGGTCGAATAATCCCAGGCGATTGGAAAAGCTGATCAGATACAGCACCATCACGCCGCAGAAATTGGCGAGCGAGACCTGCTCCAGGAAGATGGATGACGACCGGTGGTCGATCAGGCCGAAAGAAAACCGGCCCTCGAAGCCGAGCGCACCGCGAAACAGGCCGATATCGCTGTAGGTCGCCGGCGGCACGCCACGCGTATTCTGGAAATATTCGGCCGGATGGAACAGCGCGACATATTCCTTGACCGACACGATTTCCAGCACAAGCACGGCAAGCACGATGAAGCATGAAATCTTGAAAGCAAGCTTGACGGTGCGCTCGTTGGCCAGCCGCCCCATGATTGAAAAGGCAAAAATGATCATCACGTTGCGGAGATGATCGATATAGGCCTGCTTGTTGATGGCGATGACGAAAACCGTCAGCACGATCGTCAGCAGCAGGTAAAGGAGCGGTGCTATGTCCTCCTCATATATGCCTTTCGTTAGCAGATAGGTGAAAGCGGCGACCTGCAGCAATATTTCGGACAAGACGACCGCGCTCGGCGTCAGCGGCGTGATATTGTGATTGATGAAGGCAAGGATGCAGTTATAGCAGACCGCAAGCAGCGAAATCGTGAGAATGACGAAATTGATCGGCTGCTTTTCGCCTGAACGTTGCATCAGATATCCGAGGTCGTGGGGTCTTTACTGGCCGCGGCAGCATATCAGCCCGATGATTCGCGACAAAGAGCCGGCTCTCCGTTACCGATCATTTCGCAGGCTTGACCAGCGCGCATGAAGGCGCCAGCGACACCTTTCGGCTCAGGCCTTCGGCAAGAACCTTCATCTGCGGTTTGTCGCGGCCATTGCGGGGCTGGACGTTGAGCGGCTCCTCCGGCGGCCACCAGTCGCCAGCGGCCCAGTAGGTCCAGCCGAGCCATACGTCGCCGTTGGCGTTCATGATGTCGAGAACCTGCTTGAGACCGTCGAGGCAACCATCATTGGCGGCGACGCCGAATTCGCCCAGAAATCCGCGTTTGCCGTTCTTGCGCAGCCAGTCGGTGACGTCGCTCATGCCCTTCACGGCATTGTCGGTGCCGTCGCAGACCGGGTGCGTGCCCGAGCTGTCCGAATCCAGGTACTGGTGGAATTCGAAGGCGTAGAAATCGATCGGGTCCTTGACGCCGAGCATCACCGTTCCGTTTGCGCCACCGCCAAGCACATCGGCCGACCAGCTGTGTGCGCCCGTCCAGTTCGTTCCGGGTACGAGGATGAGATTGCGTGCGCCGACAGTACGGATGCTGCGGATCGCGGTATTGGCAAGTTCAAGCCAATCGGGCGCCTTGAGGTCGTGCGGCTCGTTCATCAGGCCGAAGGCCACACCCTTGCGGTTGGAGAATTCCACCGCGAGCCGCGCCCAGAAATCGCCGAAAGCAAGATCGGTCGCGGGAGGCTGCTTGAGCTGGGTCTTGTCGTAATAAGCGTAATTATGCGGATCGAGAACGACTGCCATTCCGTGTTTCTGAATGAGATCGACGGCATCCTTCAGCCGTTGCAGTTCGTCGCCATCGAGGGGCGCTCCGAGCACGGGCTGCAGCCGCTCCCACCGGAAGGGCAGGCGGATCGTGTTCATGCCCTTTTCCGCGAAATAACGCACGGTCTGTTCTGACGGATAGGTGTAATTGACATTGATGACCCCGCCGCGTTCGCCATATTCCGCGCCGGACAGATTGACGCCGCGATAGCACAGTTGCGCGGCGGCAAATGCGCCTCCTGCGTGCGTCGTGAAAGCGAGCATGACGGCCGCGGCCAGCAGGCGTCGCAGAGATTTCGTCATCGATGCGGTCATAGCATGCCCCTGTCTTCCGTGCGGCTTGCTTTTCATAGGAAGTATGGTGTTGAGCAATAATGAAAGGATGGGTTGCGTTGATGGTCGCGGCGCGATTTCCTGGAAGCGTCCTTAATGTTCCGTTAGCCAAACGTTTCTAAACTTCGGGCGTCTGCTGCGTGGAATCCGCCCGCGAAGCACTGAAAGTCTGCAATGAGCTCAATGGAACGAAGCCAGCGATCGGACCGACTTGCGGGTTGGCGCGACACCGAGCCGTCTGATGTACGGCGCGATGGCGTGCGCCTGCGCAGTCCCGTCTTGCGTCCTCGGGATTTCGTTGCCGCTGCCGAGCCCATAGCAGATTCCGAGGAGCTTGAGGCGCCCATTCCGGAAGCCGCCGTTCCGCAAAGCCCGCCGAAGCGATCCGATGTGAAGGAGCCGGTGGTCCCGCGCCCCATTGCCGAGCCGGTTGTCGCTGCGGCGATCCCGACCGTGGAGCAGGTTGCGGTTGCTCCGGTATCTGTCGCTGCTCCGGCGGGATCGCTACTGCCGGCAAAGTTGCCGTTGCTTGATCTTCGATCGGCCATCGCTTCGATCTGGGCGAGGAAATTTGTGGTTCTTGCCCTGGCAGGCGCCGGCGCCGTTCTGGGCGGAGCGGTCATTCCCCTTATTCCGCAGAAATTCACCGCCGAGACCAGCCTCTATTTCGACCCTCGGCCGGTCGGAGGCTCCGATTCTGCTCAGCAGGCGCCGACGCCGCCGGAATTGATCACGACGATGATCGACAGCCAGACGCAGATTCTGTCTTCCGGCAAGGTGCTGGGGCGCGTCGTCGATGCGCTGAAACTCGATCAGGATCCGAAATTCAATGGCGGCGCCACCGGCGAGGCGGCAAAATATGTGGCCACTGCTGCCTTGGCGAAAGCCGTGCAGATCGCCCGCGAGTCCAGCACCTACGTCGTCAACGCGAAGGTGACGACGGGCGACCCTCAAAAATCGGCCGGGATCGCCAACCAGCTGGTGACCTCCTTCATGGAGGAAGAGAGCAAGGCGGCTGCTAGCACCTACAAGAGCAGCAATACGGCGCTCGATTCCCGCCTGGAGGATCTGCGCCAGCAGGTACTGTCAGCCGAAAAGGCCGTCGAAACCTATCGCGCCGACAACGACATGGTGGCCGTCGAGGGCAATCTGATTTCCGACAAGCGCCTGACCGCCTTGAACGATCTATTGGTGACAGCCCAGCAGAAGACCATCGAGGCAAGAGCCCGCGCGGACGCCGCCGGCAAGCTCAGCTTTGAAGATGTGGTCTCCAACAATCCGTCCGCAGGGGTGACATCGACGGCTTTGAGCAGCCTGCGGCAGCAATATGCGACGATGGCGGCCAATGTCGGCAGCCTTCAAAGCCAGCTCGGCGCCCGCCATCCGCGCCTGCTCGCCGCGAAATCGTCGCTGGATAGTCTCGCCGCCGAAATTCGCGCGGAGCTGCAGCGGCAGATGACCTCGGCCCGCGCCGATTACGAGCAGGCGCAGAAGGCCGAACAGGATATCGCCAAGGAACTTGCCGTGCAGAAGGCCTCGCAGGTCAACACCTCGGGCAAGCTTGTGGGCCTGAACGAGCTGCAGCGCAAGGCGACCGCGGCTCGCGACCTCTATGAATCGCTGCTGAAGCGGTCCGGTCAGGCGAGCGATGCTAAGGATCTGTCGCAGAGCAATATCCGCGTGATCTCGGAGGCGGAGCCGCCGCTGAAAGCCGATGGGCCGAGCCGCAAGGTGATGATGGTGGCCGGCCTGATCGCCGGCGCAATATTTGGTGCCGGTCTTGGCATGGCGTTTGCCATTCTCCTCGGCCTGTTTCGGCATCCCGTCATCCGTGGCTATTTCGGCAAGTGATCATCGTTTTCCCCTTTCGCATCGGCGGCCTTTTTCAGCATCGATGGTGCAATTGCGCGCCGACTGTTCTAAATGTAAATCGGCGCTAGGAATGATTGGATCTTGCTAATGGAGCACGATACGGTCATTAGGCGTTGTGCGATACTTTGTGAGACAATCTATGCGAGAAAAGCGGTGCGTTGCTCCGATGACTGGCGCCGGGGAAAGCTGACCGATGGTGCCCGCGGATAAACTCGTTCTGCCGTTTCTGGCGTTGCCGCGCTCCACCAAGCGCGCTCTTGCGCTGCTGGTCGATGCCAGCCTGTGTGTGCTGACGGTCTGGTTTGCCTATTGTCTTCGCCTCGACGACTGGGTCATCCTCGAAGGTGTCGAGTGGCTGCCGGCGGTCGTTTCGCTTCTGCTTGCCATTCCGATCTTCATCGTCCTCGGCCTCTATCGCGCCATATTCCGCTATGCGGGTCTTTCGGCTTTCGTTACGGTCGTCAAGGCGGTGGCGATCTATGCCCTCGCTTTCATGACGATTTTTACCGCGATCAGCGTGCCGGGCGTGCCGCGCACCGTTGGCATTTTGCAGCCCTTGCTGCTGCTGATCGCGATCGGCCTGTCGCGCATGTGGACGCGCTACTGGCTTGGCAACGCCTATCAGCGCCTTCTCAATCGCAATCAGCTCGCCAAGGTACTGGTTTACGGCGCCGGCGCGTCAGGGCGTCAGCTTGCGGGCGCGCTTGCCAATAGCGCGGAGCTGAACGTCGTCGGCTATCTCGACGACGATCGCAACCTGCATGGCAGCATCATGGGCGGCCTGCCGATCTACGATCCGGCCGATCTGCCGGCGCTTGTGGTCTCGGGCGAGATCAAGGGCGTATTGCTCGCCCTGCCGAATGCCACGCGGCAGCGGCGCAACGAAATCCTTGAAGATATGCGCAAGGCCCGCGTCACGGTGCGGACCATGCCAGATCTGACGGCGCTCGCGCAGGGCCGGGTCGCGGTTTCGGATCTGCGCGAGCTTGATATCGAAGACCTGCTCGGCCGCAACGTGATCGTCCCCGACCGCGGCCTGATCGACAAGAATATACGCGGCAAAGTCGTCATGGTCACCGGTGCCGGCGGTTCGATCGGCAGCGAACTCTGCCGCCAGATCCTGAAGAACGGGCCGTCCGCCCTGCTGCTGATCGAGCAGAGCGAGTTCGCCCTCTATGCCATTCACGGCGAGCTGGAGAAGGCGGCCGCCTCCGCCGGCTATGCCGATATGCGCATCATTCCGTTCCTGGCTTCCGTCCGCGACGGCCAGCGGATCAGGCAGATCATGCAGGCCTGGCGGCCGAAGACCGTCTATCATGCCGCTGCCTACAAGCATGTGCCGCTCGTCGAATACAATCCCGTTGAAGGCATCCGCAACAATGTGCAGGGAACGCAGATAGCGGCCGAAGCCGCGCGCGATCATGGTGTCGAAAATTTCGTCCTCATCAGCACCGACAAGGCCGTGCGTCCGACCAACATCATGGGCGCCAGCAAGCGGCTCGCGGAGATGGTGCTGCAAGCGATGGACGCCGATCGCAAGCCCGGCACCGACAGTACCAATTTCGCCATGGTGCGCTTCGGCAACGTGCTCGGTTCCTCCGGTTCGGTCGTGCCGCTCTTTCGCCAGCAGATCCGCGACGGCGGCCCGATCACGCTGACGCATCCCGATATCACCCGTTATTTCATGACCATTCCCGAGGCGTCGCAGCTTGTGATCCAGGCGGGCGCGATGTCGGGCGGCGGCGATGTCTTCCTGCTCGATATGGGCGAACCGGTACGCATTGCCGATCTCGCGCGGCGAATGGTGGAACTGTCCGGTCTGACCGTGCGGGACCAGGACGAACCGGATGGCGATATCGAGCTTGAAATCACCGGTCTGCGGCCGGGCGAGAAGCTTTTTGAGGAACTGCTGATCGGCGACAACCCGCAGCCGACCAGCCATCCGCGCATCATGCAGGCCAAGGAAGATTTCCTGCCGTGGCCGGAGCTGTCGAAGCGGCTGGCCGCACTCGAGGCTGCGTTAGATGAAAACGATATCCCCTTGGCGAGAGCCCTGCTGCAAAAGCTCGTTTCCGGCTATGCGCCGAGCAGCGAAGTGGTCGATCTGGTCTATCGCGAGCGCGAGACGGATCTGACGGTCGACCAACCGAACCTCGACAACGTTGCGCAGCTATAGGCGTGTATCCGCCATTAGAGCAATTCCAGGAAAGTCCGTAGCGGTTTTCCGTCCGGAATTGCGTGAAAGCTAAGAGATAGAGCGGCTCAGAGATTCCCCGAAAGGTTGAACCGCTCTAGGCGACCGCTCTCCATGTTTTATGCTTGGCCTTGGCCAAGCATTGCTGATCGCTACCGTTTGATCTTGACGGCGTAGTACCAGCGGCGCACTTGATCGCAGGTGCGGAACCAATGTGCCGTCAGGCGCAACAGAGGATGCCGCTTTACCGCGCGGTAATGCACGCGTTTGCCGATCGTGGTGTCGGCGCGGTGCGGGCTGAAATCGACCAGGTTTTCAAAGGTCGTGAACGTCTCGACGCCGGTTGACCAGCCGCGTTCCAAGGCGACGTCGTAGGGGAGAAGCATGGGTTTCAGCGTCGTCAGCAGCTTCTTGGCCGCCTTGCGGTTGACGATATAACAGGCAGCCGACCCCTGCGGACCATGCATGCAGCGGCCGACGACATCGTTTTCGCTAGTTTCGCAGACCGACTTGAAGCCGACGAGGCGATGGTTGACGAGTTTGACGAGACGCGCCCCCTGGACGCTGTCCATCGCCGCGATCGCACGCGGGATAAGCTTCTCGTTGAGCTCGACATCGTCTTCCATGATGATCGCCATCTTGTCGCCGCTGGCGACGAATTGCTCAAGCGCGATCAGATGGCTGCGATAGCATCCGTACTCTCCCGGTAGAAGCTTGCGGCCGTTATGATAGATGAACGAATGCGGCTGAAAATCGACGCGGTCAGCCTCCGCGATGAGACGGCCGTCGACGGCAGGAATGCGCGTGATATGCAGATCGTATTCGACGGCCTGGTTGCACAGTCGCTCCCAGCGATCACGCGAGCGATCGAGATTGATGACATAGATGGAAACCTGCTGAGCGGCATCGTCAGCAATCTCCGGGTCAACAAGAGGCGGGATACGATTAATCTGTTCGAGAATGACTGCTACTCCTTCAAACAGAAATCGCGCCGGCAACAACCAAGATGACAATTTTCATACTATATAACATGCTTATGACTTGTCGCAAACGGCTGGCACACGCATGTGTTGTATTTGTAGATAAAAGCATTTTTTTTGGTGTAACGTAGCGTGAATGGCCCGCGTCGGTGATGCGGAAACCGTCACTTGTGCGCGATTTTGATCGGGGAAGCCGTTGGCGCATGACTGCAATCCCACTATATTTATGATATGCAGCGTGTGGTCGTTGCGCTCGCAGTTGTAAAGGAGCGTAGCAGTTTATGTGGATCAAGTCGAAAATCGCCATCGCTGCCCTGTCCTTTGCGGTCTTGATGCCGGCGGCCGCCTTTGCCGATAATCCGCTCCTGCCCAAGCCATATGTCGCTCCCGTTTATCCTTACAAGAACCTTCCGGGCGTAACTGCGCCGAAAATGGCTGATGACGAGAAGTTCCAGTGTCGCACCGCCACCGTGTACGCCGATTATTTTCACGAAGGTCCGTTCTACCGGGGCCTGCCGCGCCTGGGTTACGTTTGCGATCAGAATGGCGTTATTTCCAGCAGCACCAGAAAGCCGAACTACCAGTATTGGCAATATAACGGCCCGGATAGATAAGTCGTAGGCACTCTGCCGCATTAAGCGGCAGCGCAATCAAAGCGAGCGTGGCTTCATGTTGGCGCCGTGTAAGTTTTATTGGCGATCTGAAAATAAATTTCATGTTTTCGGTTAAATGCGCGAACGTCGTTGACGAATGCGAAAATTTGTCCCAAGCTTACGAAAATAAATTACGTAATGGGAACATAAAGCATGCGCGTTGGAATCATTGGGCTGGGATTCCGCCTGGGTTATCTGGGCTATGTCTTCAAGGCGATCGACGAGAGCTTCGAGATTGCCGGATATGTCGATCCCGAACCCGCGGGTCTGCCCGGTTTGCTCGAACGAGGCATCTCAGCCGGAAAGGCTTACGCAACACCCCAGGATCTGATCGCCAACGAAAAGATCGACCTCTTGATGATCGGTTCGCCGAACCACATGCATCTCGATCACATCCGCATCGGCCTCGAGGCCGGCCTCAAGATCTTCTGCGAAAAGCCGATCGTCACGACGATCAAGGATAGCATCGAGCTTGCCCGCCTGATGGCGAAATTCGGTCATGAGCGCCTGAATGTCGGCCTCGTGCTGCGCTATTCGCCGATGTACCGTGATCTCCTGGCTGCCCAGGCCGAGGGGAAGCTTGGTCACGTCGTTTCCATCGAGGCTGCCGAGCACATCGAACCCTATCACGGCGCCTTCTTCATGCGCGACTGGCGCCGCTACGAACATTATTCCGGCAGCTTCATGCTGGAGAAATGCTGCCACGACCTCGATCTCTATAATGGCGTCGTCGGTGCGCGGCCGGAGCGGGTCGCAAGTTTTGGCGGCCGCAAGAGCTTCATTCCGGAAAACGATCCGGCAAGGGAAGGCATCAACGATCTCGAGCTCTTCCATCGCAAGCCGAGTGGTTGGATGGGGTCCGACAAGGTCTTCGACAGCGATGGCGACATCATCGACTACCAGGTGGCGATCATCGAATATGCCAATGGCGTCGGCATGAACTTCCATACCAATCTCAATGTGCCGGACCAGTTCCGTCGCTTCGCCATCATGGGCTCGCGCGGCATGGCCGAGGGCGATTTCATCCGCGGTTATTTCAATGTCCATGAGATGCTGACCGGCAAGAAGGTGATCGAAAACACTTACGCGGCCACTACGCTTTCGCAGCATTACGGCGCCGACGAGCAGATGGCCGCCGATATCATCGCGCATGTCAAAACGGGCCTGCATCTGCCGGTGTCGACCCAGAATGCGCTGGAGGCGGGCATTCTAGCGCTCTCGATGGACGAGGCCCGCATGAAGAAGACCGTTGTCGATCTCCGGCCGATCTGGGACGAGTTCGACGAAGCGCTTCATTCAAGAGCCGCCTAGGGAGGGGCGCAGGATGGGTGTTCAACGCGGCACGGTCATCTTCGCCTGGCTTCTTCTTTTTCCGGCTCTCCTCTATGTCACCGTCATCGTCGCCTATCCGCTGGTCGACACGATAATCCTATCCTTCACCGATGCATCGTTGAAGAAGGTGACGAATTGGGTCGGTTTCGAGAATTACGCGAAGATCTTCAACGACACTTTCGCGGGCGTCATCATCCGGACCTTCATCTGGACGTTCTTCTCCGTGTCGATCAAGATGATCATCGGCACGCTGGGCGCGGCACTGCTGAATTCCGCTGTTCCCGGCCGCGCGCTTTTCCGCGTCTTGACAATGCCGCCCTGGGTTGTGCCGATGGCGATCGGCATCTTCATGTGGGGCTGGATATACAATGGCCAGTTCGGCATGATTTCAGGCATGCTGCAGCGTTTCGGCATCGTCGACAGCCCGGTGGCGTTCCTCGCCTATGGCAGCACAGCCTTCTGGGCGACGATCATTACCGACGTCTGGATCGGTGTGCCGATGGTCACTCTTTATATGCTGGCGGCCATGCAAGCGATCCCGCATGATCTCTACGAAGCCGCCTGGACGGATGGCGCCGGTCGCTTCTATCGCTTCCGTCGCATCACCCTGCCGCTGCTGCTGCCGTCGCTGGTCACAATGTCGATGCTGTCGCTGATCGCCACCTTCAATTCCTTCGACATCATCTGGATCCTGACGCGCGGCGGCCCGAACGGAGAGACGACGACGATGATCATCGACACCTATCGCACCGCGATCGGCTCCTACAAATATGGCGAAGGCGCCGCCCGCGCGGTGCTGATCTGCATCTTCCTGTCGATCTTCTGCCTTGCCTATTTCCGCCTGACCAGCCGCTTTTCCACGGGAGCCAAGCAGCGATGAGCCAGCCCGCCATGATCAATCGCTACAAGTGGTATGAGCTGATCGGCATCTATGCCGGGATCCTGCTGTTCCTGACCTTCGTGCTGGCACCCTTCGTCGAGGGGTTCCTGGTCTCGTTGAAGCCGCTCAGCCAGCTTTTCTCTTCGCCCTATCGGTTCATTCCCGAAAATGGCTCGTTTGCAGCCTATCGTACGATGTGGACCAGCGTGCCCGGTTTCGGCTGGTATATCTTCAACTCCTTCCTGATTTCCGGTGTAAGCACCGTCATCGTGCTGATCCTCGTCGTGCCGGCCGCCTATGCCTTCGCGCGTTTCGAGTTCCGAGGCTCCGGCCTCCTGCTCGGCGCCTTCCTGGCAGTCAACATGTTTTCCGGTGCCGTGCTGCTGATCCCGCTGTTCCGGCTCATGCGTTCCTTCGGCTTTTTGAACACCTATCTTGCCATGATCGTACCGGGTGTCGCTTTCCTCATTCCCTCCGGGATCTGGCTGCTGCGCACCTATATGATGCGCATTCCGAAGGAGCTCGATGAGGCAGCCTTTGTTGATGGTGCCAGCCATTTCTATACGCTGCGTCGCGTCATCCTGCCGATCGCCATGCCGGGCATCACCGTCGTCGCCATTACCACTTTCATCGGTTCCTACGCGCAGCAGTTCATCTATGCGCTCACCTTCAATTCGAAGACGGAATACATGCCGCTGCCGGTTGGGCTCTTTGCCTATTTCGGCCGGCAGGAGGTCGTCTGGAACGAGCTCATGGCCGCAAGTTTCGTCGGCATCGCGCCGGCTCTGGTCGTGATCTTCTTCCTGCAACGGTATCTCGTCAGCGGTCTGACCGCTGGCGCGGTGAAGCAATAAAATCAATCAACCACCAGAGAGAACGGGAGCTTAAACGTGACATTCCATTTCAAGACGGGGCTTCTCGCCCTTGCTTTGCTCGGCTCCACCGCGCTCGGCGCCGTGAACGCCCAGGCCGCCGACAAGGAGATCAGCTGGATCTATTGCGGTGACACTATCGATCCGATCCATGTGAAATATATCAAGCAGTGGGAAGACAAGAATCCGGGCTGGACCGTCAAGCCCGAGGTTGTCGGTTGGGAGCAGTGCCAGGACAAGGCAACCACACTCGCTGCGGCCGGCACGCCTGTTGCCATGGCTTATGTCGGTTCCCGCACGCTCAAGCAGTTCGCTGACAACGACCTGATCGTCCCGATCCCGATGACGGACGACGAGAAGAAGGCCTATTATCCAGGCATCGTTAATACGGTAACCTTCGATGGAAAGCAGTGGGGCACGCCGATCGCCTTCTCGACCAAGGCGCTTTACTGGAACAAGGACCTTTTCAAGAAGGCCGGGCTCGATCCTGAAAAGGCACCGACAACCTGGGCCGAGGAAATCGCCGACGCCAAGGCGATCAAGGAAAAGACCGGCATTCCCGGCTATGGCCTCTCCGCCAAGACCTTTGACAATACCATGCACCAGTTCCTGCACTGGGTTTACACCAACAACGGCAAGGTCATCGATGGCGACAAGATCGTCCTCGACAGCCCGGAAGTGCTGGCCGCCCTTCAGGCCTACAAGGACATCACGCCTTATTCGGTCGAAGGACCGACGGCCTATGAGCAGAACGAAATGCGCGCCATCTTCCTCGATGGCAAGGTCGGCATGATCCAGGCCGGCTCCGGCGCCGCCGCCCGCTTGAAGGAAACGAAGATCAGCTGGGGTGTCGCACCGCTGCCGCTCGGTCCTTCGGCCAAGGGCCAGGGCACGCTGCTCATCACCGACAGCCTTGCCGTCTTCAAGGGTAGCGGCGTCGAGGACAAGGCGATCGACTTGGCCAAGTTCATCACCTCTCCCGGCCCGCAGGGCGAGTATGAACTCCAGGGCGGCGCCGGCCTCACGCCTCTGCGTCCGTCAGCGCAGGTAGACGAGTTCGTCAAGAAGGACGCTTCCTGGAAGCCGTTCATCGACGGTATCGCCTATGGTGGTCCCGAGCCGCTCTTCAAGGACTACAAGGGCTTCCAGAACGTGATGATCTCCATGGTCCAATCGGTCGTCACCGGCCAGGCTCAACCGGCGGATGCGCTGAAGAAGGCCGCTGCCGATCTCGAGCAGTATAAGTAAGTCTGCAAGTCACCGGGCCGCGCGCAATGCGCGCGGCCTTTGGAGCCCTGCCCGCCCATGGCGGCGCCGCGCGGAGACAGAGTTTGGGAAAGCTGCACCTTCATCAGGTCAAGAAATTCTATGGTCATTTCGAGGTCATCAAGGGCGTCGAGCTCGACGTAAATGACGGTGAGTTCATCGTCTTCGTCGGTCCGTCCGGCTGCGGCAAGTCGACCTTGTTGCGCATGATTGCCGGCCTCGACGATGTGACCAGCGGCGACATCAAGATCGACGGCGCCCGCGTCAACGATCTGCCGCCCGTCAAGCGCGGCATTGCTATGGTCTTCCAGTCCTATGCGCTTTATCCGCATATGTCTGTGTTCGAGAACATTGCTTTTCCGCTGCGGGTTGAAAAGATGCCGGAAGAGAAGCTGAAGGCCAAGGTCGAGCATGCTGCGCGCATCCTGCACCTCGATAAACGCCTGCAGGAAAAGCCGGGTCAGCTGTCTGGCGGTCAGCGCCAGCGTGTCGCCATCGGCCGCGCCATCGTGCGCGAGCCGAAGATCTTCCTGTTCGACGAGCCGCTGTCGAACCTAGACGCCGCACTGCGCGCTGATATGCGTATCGAGCTCGCCAAGCTGCATCGCCAGCTGCAGGCGACCATGATCTATGTGACGCATGATCAGGTCGAGGCCATGACCATGGCCGACCGCATCGTTGTGCTGAACGCCGGCGAAATATCGCAGGTCGGCGCCCCGCTGGAGCTTTATCACAAGCCGGCAAATACCTTCGTCGCCCGCTTCATCGGCAATCCCAAGATGAACTTCCTGCCCGTCACTTGCACCAATGTCAGCGATGCCGGTGTGGAAGTGGACTACAAGGGGCAGAAGGCCGTGCTGCCCGTCACGCCGCGTCCCGGTTTTGCCGGCAAGGCATTGACGCTCGGCATTCGGCCGGAACACGTCCAGCTCGGCGATGGCGATCTGACCCTGACCATCGTGCCGACGGTCGTGGAGCGTCTTGGCGCGCAAACCGTTGCCTATGCCACGGCTGACGGCATTGATGAGAATTTCTGTGCGACGCTGGAGGGCAGTGCCGCCATCCGCATGGACGCACCACTGAAGACCGGCATCCGCCTCGGCGATTGCCATCTCTTCGACGAAAACGGCCAGGCTTTCGAGCGGCGGGTGGAACTGACCGAAATTGACGTGGATTTGCTGAACCAAGCCGCTTCCTGATGAGAGCGGCCCCCGGAAGCAGCCATCCGCCCTCCTGCTTCGAGAAGGTCTTTCGGGCCTTCTCAGCGTGAGGACTGATCAATCTCGCCCAGCTATAGCTCAGAACTGAACTCGCTCCACCCTCATCCTGAGCCCGTCGAAGGACGAGGGTGGCCCACGGAAGCAATCGGCGGATGGAAGATCGCCCTACCAGACCAAACCGCGAGCCGCTATGTCTTCGACGCGCGTCACGACACCATCGCGGTGAAACACCATCTGGTCGAAAAGATTGGAAACGACGCAGGTGTGGTTCGGGATGATGCGGATCTTGTCGCCGATCTCAGGACGAGGGCCGGCGCACTTCGATAGGTCGATAACGCCATGTTCCTCCGAAAGACCCTTGATCACCGCTTCCGGGTAATCGACAACATGCCCGTAATCCGCAAAGCCGAGAAGATCAGAGGTCAGGGCCTTGGAGCCAGCATCGATGACGGCGCGGTCTTCGGTCGGTCGGGAAACGACGGTAGCGAGGATGTGCATGGCGCAATCCTCCTCGCGACAATGGCCCGCACGCACCATCGAGCGGTCGTTATAGATATAGGTTCCGGCACGATGTTCCGTCGCAGCAGTTACCAGATGCGCCTCGAAAAGGCTCGGCGTGCCGCCATTGCTGACGATCGGGCATTCGATACCGTCCGCTTTCAGGAGCCCTACGGCGTCCGACAGGAATTCCTGTGTCGCGGCAGCGCTATCCGGCTTCGGATAGGTCATCAGGCCGCCAAAAACGAGACCCGGCTTGCCAGCGATATACTTGCCAAGCTTTGCCGCCTCCGCAGGCGATTGCACGCCACAACGGGCGCCTCCGGTATCGCATTCCACTAGCACGCTCAGGGGCTTGCGGGCGGAGAACCAGTCGGAAAGTCCGTCAACCGTCACGGCGCTATCGGCCACGACCTTGAGGCCCGAAATCCGGTCGTTCAAAGCCGAAAGCCGCTCAAGCTTTTCAGCCCCGAGAATATTGAAGGTGATCAGAATATCTTCAAAGCCCGCATCGGCGAAGACTTCCGCCTCCGTGATCTTCTGGCAGTTGATGCCTTTGGCACCGGCGGCGATCTGGGCGCGTGCCAACGCAGGAATCTTGTGCGTCTTGATATGCGGGCGAAAATTCAGGCCATTCTCGTCCATATAGGACTGCACGCGGGCGATGTTCGCAGCCAGCCGGTCTTCGTCAATGACCGGGCGCGGCGTGGAGAGGCTCTCGATGCTGTCGCCGGGCTTGGGGCTGATTTCCGAGGCGATATCATGTGCCATGTCAGGCGTCTTTCCGTTCTTCTGCAAAGGGGTCCGCCACCATCGGCCAGATATCCTTTCGCGCGCGGCGGTAAGGCGTGCGCGCCGGATTGTTGGGATAAGGCGTTCCTGCGGAGCAGTAAAGGATCTGCGATGCGATCTTTGAAAAGGACGCATAGAAATGATTGGTCGATTTGATGACCAGGATTTTCTTCGTTGTCGGGTCGATGCCCATGACGGAAAACAGGCTCGGATCAAAACTCTGGGCGCGCGTCGAGTTCAGGATGATGTCGATGCCATCGAACTGAATATGCACGGCATCGCCGAAGGGAGCGAAGCTCTCGCCAAAACGCATCTCGGCATTGGGGACAAGGCGGATGATCTTGACGAGACCGTCGATCGGATTGCCTGTGCCCGGCGCCGATTTCGCGCCGAAGCGCAGTGGGATTTCCGCGCCTTCGCCGGCCGCCATGCAGATCTGCACGGCCATCGGGTCCCAGATCGTGCCAATCGCCGTATCGGTAGCGCCGCGATCGAGCAATTCCTGCAGGATAACCGTTGCATCGCCTGCGGTGCCGCCGCCGGGATTGTCCCAGAGATCGGCAATGACGACCGGACCTGAGGCCGCAGCCATCGCCTCGCTCACCGCCTGCTTCTCGTCGATCTGCGGCATGATGAAGGTGCCGCGCTTGGAGAAGAGTTCCAGGCCCAGATCACGAGCGACTGAGGAGCCTTTATCCGGCTTATTATCGGTGACGACGAGCAGCTTCGTGCCCATTTCCGGCACGTCGCCGGCCATGAAGCCGTGAATGACCGAAATGGACAGGATATCGGCGTCGCTCTTTTCCATCGTCATGATCTTGTCGACGAAGGAGCGCATGGGGTCGCGCGAGGTCGGAAAGACATCGATCATGCGGCAGTCGAAGACGGACATGACCGGCTTGACCCTGCCTTCCAGCGTGTCGATGGCGATGCGCCAGAGGTCCTCGGCGCGATCGACGAAGTCCGTATGCGGGAATTCCTTGAAATAGACGAAGAAATTTGCGGCTGCGTGGCGCTTCGCCGTCAGATGGCTATGCGGATCGAGCTCGGCGCAGACCAGGATATCCGGCCCGACGATTTCGCGCACGCGCGACAGGAAATCACCTTCCGTATCCTCGTAACCATCTGCGACCATGGCGCCGTGCAGTCCGAGAACGACGGCATCGACAGGCATCGCCGCCCGCAGCTGCTCGAGGATTTCGTCGCGCAGTTCCTCATAAGTACGGCGGTTGACAAGCCCGGCCGGGTCAGCCCAGGTGGCGGTGCCCTCGATCACCTCCCAGCCCTTTTCCGCCGCGACGCGGCGGCCGACGGTGATCGGTGCCGAACACAGCGTCGGCGTTTCCGGATGCATGCCGGGTGGCGCATAGAGAGAGGCTTCGAAAGCGCGCCGGTCGACGCAGATGGGGGAGAAGGTATTCGTCTCGGTCGCAAGGGCCGCGGTAAAAATGCGCAACGCTGTCGCCTCTATTCCATGGGATTCGGCAGGTAGCCGGTAAAGCCGCAGATCTTCCAGCGTCCTTCGTGCAGGCGGCAATAATAAAGTGTCTGCCACTTCATCACGTCGATGCCGCCATCCGACTTCTTCAGGCTGCCGTCGAACTTCTTGCGCACCAGCGCCATATCGCCCTCGATTTCGATATCTTCGAGCGTCGTCGTGGTGAAAATGGCCGTGCGCGGATCTTCTGCGAAGGATTGTGTGGCGAAGTCGCGCGCCTGGCGCAGCCACTCGTCGCGATAGGCCGATAGCGTCGGGAAGGCGAGGCGCCATTTGTCCGGGCTGACTGTGCGCTGGCCATCGATGCCGATAAAGCCCTCTTCGACGAAATCGCCCGCAACCATCGACCAGTCTGCGGCAAGAAAAGCATCGATATCGCGCGGAACGAGCATCTCCCAGATCGAATGCCTGGCGGTATCGCTGGCAGGGAAGGGATTCTTGAAAGGATCACGCATAGTATCCGCCGTCATTTAAATTCTTTTCATAATTCGCGATTTTCACTGGTCAAATTCTGCTTTCTATGGTCATTTGTCAACTTATCAAGAAAATAATTTGCAGGAACCGCATGGTGGCCATCGTATGTCACGGTTCCGGCCGAATGGGAACGAATGACAAGCTGCATCTGCGCATGCGCCTGTCCACAGGCGCCGGCGGGATCGGGAAGATTGAGATGGATCGCGTCGCTGACTACGTGTCAAACCTGGGCGAACCAGCGACAAAGGGGGGGGCTGATGGATATCTTCACGACCATGCAGGAAGAGAGGGGCCGGCTTTCACAATCGGAAATCCGCATCGCCGATATCGTCCTCAATGATTTCGAATTCGCCGTCAATGCTTCCATCATCGAGCTTGCGGGCAAGGCGGATGTCTCGCCGCCGACGGTGACGCGTTTCTGCCGGCGTTTGGGGTGCGAAAGCTTTTCCGATTTCAAGGTGCAGCTTGCGCGGACAGCCTATGTCGGCATGCGCTATCTGAAGCCCGAGCCGAAGAGCATCGCACCGGCCGACGTTGCCCAGGATATTATTACCAAAGCGCAGAACGCGCTTTTCCTGCTGCATCGCGGGCTGGATGTTGCCGCCATCGAGCGGGCGGCGAACCGGCTTGCCGGCGCGGAGATGATCTATGCCTTCGGCTCCGGCGGCAATTCCTCGATGATCGCGACCGAGCTGCAGAACCGCCTGTTCCGTCTCGGTCTCCGCATTACCGCAAGTTCCGACCACAGCATGCAGCTGATGATGGCTGCCGCCGCTAAGCCGACGGATGTGCTGATTGGCTCCTCCTTCTCCGGCCGCAACGCCGAGCTGGTGCGCGCCTTTGCGCTGGCACGCGAAGCCAAGGTGCCGACCATCGCCCTGACGCAGAGTGAAAGCCCGGTGGCCCGCGCCGCCGAGATTACGGTGCCCGTCGACCTGCCGGAAGGAGACAATATCTATCGGCCGACATCGACCCGCATCGCCTACCTGGCCGTGGTGGACATTCTCGCCAGCCTAGTTGCCTACCGCATTCAGCCGCAGGCAACGGTGACGCTGCGCCGTATCAAACAGCAGCTTGTCACCCATCGCGATGGCGACGACCGCCAGCTTCTTGGAGATTAGAGCAGTTTCGCGAAAGTCGGCGCTTATCGCATTGGGCTCCGCCGAAAATAACAAGATAGGGTGGCGGATCGCCGCTCGGGGAATCGATCGAAGGAATATGATATGAGCAAATCCGTTGCCATCGTCACGGGGGCTGCCGGCGATATCGGCCGTGCCATCGCAAAACGCCTGGCGGATGACCACGACATCATCCTGCTCGTCGATATCGACGAGGCGGCCATGCAGACGGCTGTTGGAGAACTCGACCCGGCGGAGCGTTTCGTCACGTTCAAGGCGGATATCACCAGCGATGCCGATGTTGCCGCCATGGCGAAGGCCGCATCGGATCTCGGCGGGGTGAAGACGCTCGTCAACAATGCCGGTGCCGCCCGCGCCGTCAGCCTTCATGATACCACGCCGGCCATCTGGCGTGCCGACAATGCCCTCAATCTCGAAGCGGCTTTTCTCTGCTTCCGCGCTGTCGAGGACATGCTGAAGGCGTCGAAGGGGTCGGTCATCAATATCGCCTCCGTCAACGGCATGGCCGTCTTCGGCCATCCGGCCTACAGCGCCGCCAAGGCGGGGCTTCTGCATTTCACTCGGCTGGTTGCGGTCGAATACGGCAAGTTCGGCATCCGCTCGAATGCGGTCGCGCCCGGCACGGTGCGCACCCAGGCTTGGGAAGCGCGGGCCGCCGCAAATCCGAATGTCTTCGAGGAGGCGAAGCGCTGGTATGCGCTGCGTCGCGTCGTCGATCCGGCCGATGTCGCCAATGCCGTCTCTTTCCTCGCAAGTCCGCTTGCCTCGGCGATCACTGGCGTCTGCCTGCCGGTCGATTGCGGCTTGACGGCGGGGCAGGCGGAGCTCGCCCATACCTTCTCGCAGTCCGAACACTACTGAAGCTCGCTGCCAGAGGGGAGTAGCCAGGGGGATAGAATGCAGCCGTCTTCCTATTATCTCGAAAACATCTGGTCTCCCGAGGGTGGAAAGCACCGTCGCCCGATCCCTGACACGCTTTAAAGCGCCGGCTCGGCTTTCAATCATGCTTCAGGCCGCCGATATGGATTTTCGGCGGCTTTTCGTGCCCAGCCGTTAGAGAGGCAAGGGGCGACAGGATTGCCTGCTTGTGGCGCTGGAGCGCGCTATCCCGCCCGCAGCGTCGCCATGTCAGTCGGAAAGAAGCCCGCCCAGGCCATGACGGTCATGGCGGTGATGACGAGCAGATACCACATGGCGACGTAATCTTCGACCAGGCGCCGGTTCAATGCGGCGAAAAGAAGAGCGACGCTGAAGGCAAGCCAGAGCAGGTTACAGACGTGGTCCATTTTGTTGTTCCCCTTATTCGTCTTTTTCCTCCGTTCGGCAAAAGTTAACGGGATAGAGCCGCAGGAGGTAGCGTCGTAGCGGGAGGGAGGTTTGCACAAAGCGGGAAGGTGCCGTCTGCTCGTGCCTGGATGGGCCGTTTGGCGGGCGGCCCGTGGTTTTCCTATCGCGGGTCTCGCATCCGGTCACACCTGACGAGGTGCCTCAAGGAATCTTAAGGCATACGCATGAGCCCGGAACATCTTGCCACTGCTCGCCGTTATGGCCCGATGGCATTAAGGCGAGGAGGGCTGCCATGGAACATGGTGATTGGAACAATCCCGTCATAGTCGATCTCGATGGCATCGGCCATTTCGCGATCATCACCAACGCGCTGGATGCGGCAAACTGCATGAGCGAGGAGTGGCCGGTCAATGGCGGTCCAGCAATGGATGAGGCCGTGCTGATCTGCCTCGATGCCGTTCTCGGCAAAGTTTCCGCCGAGCGGTCGCGAAAGGCTTTTCTGGAGGCGGCGCGTGAGGCCGGGCTGAGCGTCAGGCCGGATTCGGAGAGCCTTCACTAGTCGATGTAAGACGGGGCGATGGCCTCCCTCGGCGAGAGGCGCTCAGATTGCCCAGAAGATCAGGCTGAGGATTATGATGACGGCGAGGATGAACCCCATCATCCTCCCGAGCCCTTCATTGACATTGCCGTTGCCGACAATCAGATCGTACCAGTCGCTCTTGTCGTTCATCAAACGTCCCTCGGAGTTTGCCCCATTAGGTCGATGTCTTCTTCGGTAGTCAATGATTTAAAGAAGCGGGGCGGCGGCCATCGATCAGGCTTTCATCGCCTGCCTGCGGCGGGCATCAGGGATCCGTTCAAATGGCGATTATTCAGGGATACCGAAAGGCTGGTTTTCATCCGGACAGCCGATTTCAAGACAAGTTCTTGTGAACTCCCGGCGAACCGAAAGCGGCATCCTACGAGCTCGCTAAATCTTGAAATCTTTAAGAAATCCATGTTTCTCAAGAAAGGAAATGGTGCCCAGAAGAGGACTCGAACCTCCACGCCTCGCGGCACAGGTACCTGAAACCTGCGCGTCTACCAATTCCGCCATCTGGGCGACGGACACGCATGTAAGGGGGTGGCCGTCCGGTGTCAACAGGGTTTTTGAAGTTTTCGTGGCAATCGTGAAAAAAGCAGTTGGAGCCGGGGTCAAACCCGGGCTGCCGCCCACGCGCTGATCAGGCCAAGTCCCTGTTCCAACAGGGCCTTTGCCTCGCTTTCGCTCGATGCTTCCACGTAGCAGCGCATTTCCGGCGCATTGCCGGAAGGGCGGAAATGGATGATTCGGTTATCCACAAGTGTCACCCGCAGGCCGTCGATATCGCTCTTGGAGGCGACCGTCGCGATCGGCTTCAGGAAATCCGAAAGATTGGCGTCTGAGGCGCGCAGATAGGCCATCAGCGCGGCACTGGTTTCCACGGGGAAATTCTCGAGACGGTCGGCGGCGGCAAAGGGCAAGCGGTAGCTGCCGGCAACGGCCGAAAGCGGTTTGCGTGCCTCGGCGGCGGCGTAGAGCGTCGCTAGAATCGGCAGGAAGCTGTCGCGCGTCGGCAGCGGCTCGAAAGATTTTCCCTCGACGGTGAAGCGGCTTGATGTCAGCGTGCCGCCATTGGCCTCGAAGCCCATGACATTGGCCTTGCCGGCCGCAATGGCCTCGTCCATGCCGGCGATCACATAGGGAGAGCCGACGCGGGTGCGGATAACGGAGTAGGAGCCGGCCGATTCAATGCCGGAGTTAGATGTGACCGGGGTCACGACCACTTGCGCGCCGAGGAAGTTGGCAGCGATGAGGCCGAGCAGATCGCCGCGCAGCGGCTCGCCGGTCTCATCCGCGACCAGCGGCCGGTCACCGTCGCCATCGGCCGAGACGATGGCATCCAGCTCATGTTCCGGCGCCCAGGCTTTCATGAGGCGGATCGTCTCGGCCGAGACCGCTTCGGTATCCACCGGAATGAAGCTCTCGGAGCGGCCGAGCGGCACGACGCGGGCGCCGTAATGAGTCAGTACCTGACCGAAGAGATCACGCGCCACCGTGCTGTGCTGATAGACGCCGATCGTGAGGCCGGCGAGGCTGCCTGATGGCAGCAGGCCCTTGTTGCGCTCCAGGAACAGCGCCTCCGTTTCCGCCGTGCGGTTTTCCGCCTCGGCAGGCGTTTCGTCGAGCACTGAATCGCCGATCGCAAGCGCCTCCTCGCTGATCGCCACTTCGTCGCGCTTGTCGATTTCACCGTCTGGCCGGTAGAATTTGATGCCGTTGCGGTCGGCGGGGATGTGCGAGCCGGTGATCATCAGCGAGGCAGCTTTCAGCTGCAGGCCGTAAAGTGCCAGCGCTGGCGTCGGCAATGTGCCGCAGTCGATCGGTGTCAGGCCGGCCCGCTTCAGCGCGCCGATGCAGGTGGCGGAGATCGCCGGACTCGATTCGCGGAAATCGCGACCGACGAGGATGAGATCGCCCGCTTTGGCATGGCCATTTTTCAGCAGATGGCGGGCAAAGGCTGTCGCATAGAGCGCTGATGCCCGTCCGGTGAGGTCTGCGGATAGGCCACGAAGGCCGCTGGTGCCGAATTTCAAGCTGCTCACAGGCAATCTCCCTTGCAATGGTCGGGCTGTTATGACGCAAGCGGTGGCGGCGATCAACTCATCGTGGATCGATAGGTTCCGGTTGCGGCAGCACTGGTTTTGCCATCGTCATGACCCCAACTAAGATAAGAGGTGCGGCGGCCCGCATAGGTTCGTAGCGTTCGGAACAGGAGTATGTCATGGCTGTTTTTCATAGGATCGCGTTTGGCTGCGTCCTCGCGCTTGCCTCGCTGTCGCAGGCGGATTTCGCGACAGCCGCCTCGGATTCTCGGAAGCTCATCACTCCGCCGCGCACCAATACAGTCATCTGCGATTCCCGTGGCTGCTTCGGTTTCGGCGAGCGGCAGTTCTACACCCGCCCAGGTCAGCCGCTTCCGATCACACCGCCCTATAACGGAGGCCTCAATCGCTTTGGCAGCCCGCGAGTTCAGGTTCCCCCGCGTGAAACCTATGCACCGCCACCGAGGCCTCTCTATCCTTCGCCCGCCCAGAAACTGAGACAGCATCAAACCTGGTGCGCCGAGCGCTATCGCACCTATAATCCCGGCACCAACAGCTATACGACGATCAATAATGGAACCAAGCCCTGCCGTTCGCCCTTCGACTGATGCCTGAGCAGCAGGAGACTTAGCTTTCCAGCGATCCGCGGTCGGTATGGCCGAGATCGCGCTCGGGGTCGATGATATCGCGTACCCGCTGCTTGAGTTCCTTCGGTCCCGGGAAGCCGCCATCCCGCTTGCGCTCCCACAACAGCTCGCCGTCGATGCGGATTTCGAAGACGCCGCCGGTGCCGGGGATCAGCGCTACTTCGCCGAGACTGTCGGTAAAGGTTTGCAGCAGCTCCTGCGCCATCCAGCCGGAGCGCAGCAGCCAGTTGCATTGGGTGCAATAGAGAATGGTGATGCGGGGCTTGTCGCTCATCGTCCTGATCCTTCGTTGTTTGCTGAGATTTAGGCTCAACTTTACTCCGCTGCAAGCCAAAGCACTTCCAGGAAAGGCGCCAAGCGGTTTCCGCCCGGAAGTGAGCAATGGCAGGCGGCCGGAGCGGCATTTCCGGGGAGAGCTGAAACGCTCTGGCCACTTGCCTCTCCCGCCGCCTCATGCTCATCTCCGGTGGTAACATTGCTCGGGAATCAACGGTATGCGCGTCGCCATCATCGAGAATATGAAGAACACCCCGCTCGGCGCGCTTGGCATAGCGCTGGAGGAGGCCCGAGCCGAGATCGACTGGTTTCGCCCCTGGAGCGGCGAGGCCTTGCCGAAGGACACATCGGCCTATGATGCGCTGGCCGTGCTCGGCGGCGAGCAGAGCGCCCGCGACGACGATACCCATCCCTATCTTCCGGAGCTGGCGGGGCTGATGCGCCGTTTCGAGGGCGAGGACAAGGCCGTGCTCGGCATCTGCCTCGGCAGCCAGATTTTGGCGCGCGCCTACGAGGCCGAAAATCTTCTCGGTACCGCCCATGAATTCGGCTGGAAAACAGTCGGCCTGACTGACGAGGGGAAAAAGGACCCGTTGCTCGCCGATGTCGGCGACGAATTCACCATCTTCGAATGGCATGGCGACACTTTTACCTTGCCTGTGGGAGCCACGCGCCTTGCCGCCAATGCCGTCACGCCGAACCAGGCCTTCCGCATCGGCCGCGCCACCTATGGCACGCAGTTTCATTTCGAGGCCAATGCCGCGGTCGTCGAGCGCTGGCGCGGCGAATTTAGGGAAACCATCGAGCACAAGGAGCCGGGCTGGCTCGATCACTATCCGGAGCTTGTGGCCAGGCATGCTGCAGCGGCGGAAACGGCCGGTCTTGCGATCGCACGCGCCTGGGTGAGAACCATAAGAGTGCAGGTGCAGCGCCCTCAGGCAGCAGAGGCTTGAGGGTCGCTGATGATCGGACACGTCCAATCAATCCGATGGCGACATGCCGTACACCGGCAGTTTTGAAATGGGAGGAAATGACATCATGAGCACGCTGGAACTACCGAGCGAGGGCGGCTGCCGTTGCGGGCAGGTGCGGTTGAAGATCAGCGCCAAGCCGCTGCTCACCATGGCCTGCCATTGCACAGGGTGCCAGCGCATGACCGGCGGTCCCTATTCGCTAAGCGCCGCCATCCCCGCGCAGGGTTTCGAGGTGACTGAAGGCGAGCCTGTCATCGGCGGCCTGCACGGCGATGTCATCCATCACTATTTCTGCCCGCATTGCATGAGCTGGATGTTCACGAAGCTCGAAGGCGTCGACTGGTTCGTCAATGTCCGCGCCACCATGCTCGACGACACCAGCTGGTTCACGCCCTTCATGGAGACCTGGACGAGCGAAAAGCTGCCATGGGTGACGACGCCCGCCAGGCACAGCTACGCCGCGCTGCCGGCGATGGAGGAGTATGAGGGGCTGACGAAGGAGTATATGGAGCGGGGGTGAGGCAAAGCCTCACTCGTCCCCCATCTTCAGAGCGGCAATAAAGGCTTCCTGCGGGATTTCGACCTTGCCGAACTGCCGCATGCGCTTCTTGCCTTCCTTCTGCTTGTCGAGCAGCTTGCGCTTGCGGGTGGCGTCGCCGCCGTAGCACTTGGCCGTCACGTCCTTGCGCAGCGCCTTCACCGTCTCGCGCGCGATGATACGCCCGCCGATCGCCGCCTGGATCGGGATCTGGAACATGTGCTGCGGGATCAGGTCCTTCAACTTTTCGCACATGACGCGGCCGCGCTTCTCGGCGGCGGAGCGGTGCACCAGCATCGAGAGCGCGTCCACCGGCTCGGCATTGACGAGGATCGACATCTTGACGAGGTCGCTCTCGCGATAATCGGTCAGGCTGTAGTCGAAGGAGGCATAGCCCTTGGAGATAGACTTCAGGCGGTCGTAGAAGTCGAAGACGACTTCGTTGAGCGGCAGGTCATAGGTGATCATGGCGCGGTTGCCGACATAGGTCAGCTCGGTCTGGATGCCGCGGCGGTCTTGGCAAAGCTTCAGGATCGAGCCGAGATAATCGTCCGGCGTCAGGATCGTCGCCTTGATCCAGGGTTCGCGGAATTCGGAAATCTTGACGACATCGGGCATGTCGGCCGGGTTGTGCAGCTCGATCTCGGTGCCGTCGGTCATGGTGAGCTGATAGACGACTGAGGGGGCCGTCGCGATCAGGTCGAGATTGAATTCGCGTTCCAGGCGCTCCTGGATGATTTCCAGATGAAGCAGGCCGAGGAAGCCGCAGCGGAAACCGAAGCCGAGAGCGGCAGACGATTCCATCTCGAAGGAGAAGCTGGCGTCGTTGAGGCGCAGCTTGCCCATGGCCGAGCGCAGATCCTCGAAATCGGCGGCATCGACCGGGAAGAGGCCGCAGAACACCACAGGCTGTGCCGGCTTGAAGCCCGGCAGCGCTTCAGCAGTCGGACGCTTGTCTTCGGTGATCGTATCGCCGACGCGAGTGTCGGCCACTTCCTTGATCGAGGCGGTGATGAAGCCGATCTCGCCGGGGCCGAGGCTGTCGACGGCGACCATCTTCGGCGTGAGAACGCCGACGCGCTCGATCTGGTACTTCGCGTCCGTGCCCATCATACGGATGGTCTGGCCCTTGGTCAGCGTGCCGTCGATGATGCGCACGAGAACCATAACGCCGAGATAGGTGTCGTACCAGCTGTCGACCAGCAGCGCCTTCAAGGGCGCCTTTTCGCCGCCCGCGCTCTTCGGCGCCGGCAGCTTGTGGACGATGGCTTCCAGCACGTCGGGAATGCCGAGGCCGGTCTTGGCCGAAATCAGCACGGCGTCCGAGGCGTCGATGCCGATCACTTCCTCGATCTGATCCTTGATGCGGTCAGGTTCGGCCGCCGGCAGGTCGATCTTGTTGAGGACGGTGACGAGCTCGTGATTGTTGTCGATCGCCTGATAGACGTTGGCGAGCGTCTGCGCCTCAACACCCTGAGAGGCATCGACAACCAGCAGCGAGCCCTCGCAGGCCGACAGCGAGCGCGAGACTTCATAGGCGAAGTCGACGTGTCCGGGCGTGTCGATCAGGTTGAGGATGTAGGTCTCGCCATTGTTGGCCTTGTAGTGCAGGCGCACCGTCTGGGCCTTGATGGTGATGCCGCGCTCGCGCTCGATCTCCATATTGTCCAACACCTGCTCCGACATCTCGCGTTCGGCAAGGCCGCCCGTCGTCTGGATCAGGCGATCGGCCAGCGTCGATTTGCCGTGGTCGATATGGGCCACGATCGAGAAGTTGCGGATATGCGAAAGCGGAGTGGTGGAATTGGTGCTCATGCGCGCCATATAGCAGCGCCGCCCCGCGCCGCAAAGCGGAAAAGCGGGGTTTTGGCGGCTATCTTCACGTTATGTTAGCCTTTTCCGGCCCGCCGCCGACAAGTGTGGAAGCGCTCTTGATTCCATTATGAGATCGCGTATTTCTCATATGGTGGAATATTGAGATGAGAGGCGCAGAGAATGGCTGATGATGATCTGGAAATGGCGATTGGTGCGCGCATCAAGGAGCTGCGCATCGCCCGCGGCCTGACGCTGGATGAGCTCGCCAGTGCCTCGGCCGTCAGCCGCGCCATGATCTCGCGCATCGAGCGGGCGGAAGCGAGCCCGACGGCCTCGCTGCTGTCGCGGCTCTGCGCGGCGCTTGGCCTTTCGCTCTCGGCCTTCTTTGCCGAGGAGGAGGATGAAGTGTCGCCGCTTGCCCGCCGCGATCAGCAGGCGATCTGGCGCGACCCCGGCACCGGCTATGTCAGGCGGGCTGTCTCGCCGCCTGGAACCGAATCGAAGGTCGATGTCGTCGAAGTCCTGTTCCCTGCCGGCGCGCGCGTCATCTTCCCGCCGAATACTGCAAGTGCCGGCATGACCCAGCATGTCTGGCTGTTCGAAGGCGAGATGGAGGTCACGCATCGCGATGTCGCCCATCGCCTCATGCCCGGCGATTGTCTTTTCATGGGCGTCGGCGATGGCCACGCCTTCCATAATCCCGGCGAGGTGCCGGCGCGCTACAGCGTCATCCTCGATCGCGGCCGTTCATAACACCCAAGGATCTTTTCATGTCTGATATTCGTCTTCTCTCCGCCGCCGAGGCTCGCACTGTTCTACCGGATCTTTGCGATGTGCTTGCCGATTGCGTCAATGGCGGCGCTTCCGTCGGCTTCATGCAGCCTTATGGGCCTGCCGACGCATTGCCTTATTGGCAAGGTGTTGCCGATAGCGTCGAAAGCGGCGCGACACTGCTTTTCGCCGCCGTAATTGAGAGCAGGGTGGTCGGAACGGTACAGGTGGGTGCGGCGCAAATGCCGAACCAGCCGCATCGCGGCGATCTCAAGAAACTGCTGGTGCATAGCTCCGTGCGCGGCAAGGGTCTTGCCCGCCACCTGATGGAAGCGGCGGAGCGCGAGGCGGCCCGAATCGGCAAGACCTTGCTGGTCCTCGATACGGCAACTGGCAGCGACGCGGAGGCGATCTATCCGCGCCTCGGCTGGCAGCGTGTCGGCGTGGTGCCGGATTATGCCCTGTGGCCGGAGGGCGGTCTTTGCGACACGACCATTTTCTATAAGCGGATTGCCGACTGAGGGCGCAATTCAGACGGAGAAAGCGGCAATGGCATCCGGCAACTTGGAACCGGATGTCCATTGCATCGCCTTCCAGCCGAATTGCCGCGCCGCCTCGATATTGGCCTTTACATCATCAATGAAGCCGATGTCGCTCGCGGAAAGCCTGACACGCTCGGTTGCCAGCCGAAAGAACTCGGGCGATGGCTTCTGATGACCGAGGGCGGCGGAATAGAAGATGCCGTCGAAGCGGGAGGAGAGCCCGAGTTCGTCCATGAGATAGGCAGCGCGCAGATGTTCCTGATTGGTCGCCAGGAACATCCTCGTTCCCCCGGCCCTCAGTGCGGCGAGGTCGTCGAGCAGGCTGTGGTCCAGGCGGGAGTCATTCTCGAACCAATAGTCGATTAGGGTCCGGGCGCTGAGGTGGGGCGCAATCTTCCCGAGAACCTCCGCAAGCCTCGGCTCAAGCGCATCGCGACCGGTGACGATGTCAGGCCAACAGGTTTTGAAGAATGCCTCTTGCAGCGCCTCGAGCCCTAGGCCGAGATCGCGTTCTAGATAGGTGAAAAGCGACAGCCCATCGCTTGGCCGGCCGTGCACCAGCACACCGTCGACATCGACCATCAGGATTTTCATGCTGCTTCCCCTGCTCTTCAAATGCTGGCGGAAGTTGCAGTTGTTTGCGGTGACGTTCAAGACGGCATGGCACCCTTTTTTCTCCGGCGCGATGCATGTAAGCCTTCGTGTCATCGGGGTAACAAAGTCGGCAATGGAGAGGCGACGATGCGGGTCATCTATTCGGAGGATCACCAGCTCAGGGATGCGAAGACCGAGCTGCATGATGGCCAGCTCGTCACGCCCTTCGAAGCGCCCTTCCGCGCCGAGTGGATCCTCGCCGCCGTCAAGGAGGCCGGTTTCACAGATGTTATCGCGCCTGAAGCCCATGGGCTGGAGACGGCGCGCAAGGTGCACGACCCGGCCTATCTCGATTTCCTCGGCGTGGTCTGGGAGCGCTGGGTCGCCGCCGGCTACAAGGGCGAAGCGATCGCCAACTCCTTTCCCGTCAGGCGCACCAGCCAGCGCGTGCCTGACAATATTGTCGGCATGATCGGCCATTATGCCAATGCTGCCGATACCTCGATCACCAAAGGCTCCTATGAGGCGGCGATCGCATCGATGCGTTGTGCCCTGACCGGTGCCGACTGGCTTCACGCCGGCAACCGCTTCGCCTTCGCGCTCTGCCGCCCGCCCGGACATCACGCCGGCATCGATCTCTTCGGCGGCTATTGCTTTATCAACAATGCCGGCGTTGCGGCGCAGCGCCTGCGCGACCATGGCGCCGCCCGGGTTGCCATACTCGATGTCGATTTCCATCACGGCAACGGCACGCAGGACCTTTTCTACCGGCGCGGCGATGTTTTCACGGCGTCGCTGCATGGCGATCCCATCCACGCCTTTCCCTATTTCCTCGGCCATGCCGATGAGAAGGGCGAGGGCAATGGGCTGGGCGCCAACCGCAATTACCCCATGCCGCGCGGCACTCCGTGGGAAGTCTGGTCGGCGGCACTCGATGATGCGCTCGCCCGCATCAAGCTATTCGGCGCGGAGGCGATCGTGCTCTCGCTCGGTGTCGATACGTTCGAGCGCGATCCGATCTCCTTCTTCAAGCTGAATTCGCAGGATTTCCTCCGCATGGGTGAGCGCATCGCCGTTGCTGGGCTGCCCGTCCTTGTCTGCATGGAGGGCGGTTATGGCGTGCCCGAAATCGGCCTCAACGTCGCCAATGTGCTGAAAGGTCTCGAAGCCTGAGGCCTCTTGCATCAAAGCGCCTGATCGCAGGATGAAAAGTTTGAATTTGCCACTGCATGGCCCGGCCTCTAAAACGCCGCCTAGTTGGGGGTGTTTATGGAACAGAAGCTTGTCGACAGCGGATCGGATGGCGGCGCGGCGCTGATGCCGCATTCGGATGTTCCGCCATCGACCGGCAGCATCGCCGCCGGCGTGCTGATGTGCGTGATGTCGATGTCGTCAATCCAGTTCGGCTCGGCCTTGTCGGCTCCGGTCATCAACGCCTATGGACCGGCGGGTGCCACGTGGCTGCGGCTTGTCTTCGCCTCTATCGCTTTGGCGATCATCGTTCGCCCGAAGATCATGAACTACAGCCGCTCGCAATGGTTCGGCGTGTTGGCGCTCGGTACAGTCTCGGCGCTGATGACGACTTCTTTCTTTTCGGCGATCGCGCGTATTCCCTTGGGCCTTGCCGTCGCCATCGAGTTTCTCGGGCCGCTGCTGGTCGCGACCCTCGGCTTCGGGCTGGGCCGTCAGCTTCTTTGGCCGATTTTCGCCGCCATCGGCGTTCTGCTCTTGGCCTATGATGGCGAGGAATGGGTCGGCAATCTCCCCGGCATCCTCTTTGCCATCGGAGCCGGCGCGGGCTGGGCCTGCTATATCCTTTTGACGAAGAAGGTCGGCAATGCCTTTCAGGGCCTTGAAGGTCTTTCCATGTCGCTGCTGGTCGCGGCTGTCGTTTCGACCCCATTTGGCTTTGCCTCGGCCGTCCCGCATCTGACGGCCTTCGGCCTTCTCGAAATAGCCGGGCTTGCGCTGCTCGTGCCGTTGCTTCCCTATGTGCTGGAAATGGTGGCGCTCAAGCGCATGCCGACATCCTCCTTCGGCATCCTTATGAGCCTCGAACCCGCCATCGGCGCTGTTGCTGGTCTTGTCATTCTGTCGCAATCGATGACGCCATCGCAGATGTTCGGAACGGCGCTCGTTGTTGCCGCCAGCATCGGGGCCACGATCTTTGCGGCGAAAGCCTGAGATTGGCGGCCCGTCAATCCCGCGCCTGAAGCCTGGCGATCTGGGGTGCAACGATTGCGATGAACAGTTCTGGATCGCCGAAAGCTCTCGCCGAGAGCATTGCCCCATGAATCGAAGCCATCAGCATTTGCGCTTCTTCCTCAGGTCGCTTGTCCAGCTGGAAGAGGCCATTCTCGGTTCCATCCTGCAGCACCGACCTAAGCCATCCGGCGAGGCTATGAAAATGGCCGCGCACCTGGGATGCAACCTCTTCCGGCAGCATCTGCATCTCGCTGGCGAGCATTGCGCAGACACAGAAGGGCAGCGAGGCGTCCCGAATGCATGAGTGCCAGTAGCTCACATATGCCCGCAGCTGTTCCGCGGGGCTCGATACCCCTTCGCGTAAAGACTTCAGACCTGCTTCCGCCTGCTGCCTGTAACGGTCCACCAGCACCGAAACCAGTTCGGCCTTTGTCGGAAAATGATGGTGGATGCTTGCCTTCCGGATGCCGATCGCAGCGGAGATGTCTGCATAGCTGAAGCCGTTGTAGCCTCCGGCCACGATGAGAGACTGGGCAATGTCCAGAATTTTTTCTGAAGTGGAAGTTATTGATTTCATGTCGCTGCCTACCTTTTGGTAGGCTGGTTGTCAAGATTGTCGCACCACTTCTGGCTCTCACGAAATGGTGTTCGAGCCTCGTGTTGACTCGGTGAGTTTATCTTCCTACTAGTAGGTAGGCAAATACAAGGAGCATACCGATGCAAAGCCGCATTTCACCCCAGCCCAACTGGCTGCAGTCCTACTATTTTACACGTGCCCTGTTCTCGATCGCCTGGATTTCAGCCGCGATCGTCCTCAGCGCAAAACCCTCATCCGCCGCGTTTCTGCTGGTTATATATCCTGTCTGGGATGCTCTCGCCAATCTGGTCGACGCCCGGGTTAACGGCGGCCTGAAGGTTAACCCGTCCCAAACATTGAATGTTGTCGTCAGCATTGTCACGGCGCTCGCCGTTGTCGTAGCCATCTCCAATAGCACCTATGCCGTTCTGGCCGTGTTTGGGGCTTGGGCGATCCTCTCCGGGCTGCTGCAACTCTATACCGGCGTAAGACGCTGGCGTATCTATGGCGCTCAATGGGTGATGATCTTGAGCGGTGCGCAGTCGGCGCTTGCCGGCGGTTTCATGCTCAGTCGATCCCTCGGCACGGTCGCGCCGACGATTCTTGATATTGTTCCTTATGCGGCATTCGGAGCCTTCTACTTTCTGCTTTCGGCAATCTGGCTTGCGGTTGCGGCCCATCGCAAAGCACCGGCATAGGCGCTGCCTGATCCTGCGGCGGCGTGTTTGAAATGACTTGCCGCCGAACTCGGCATTTCCACGGTCTGTCTTAAACCGTCTTCCGTGCGGGATCGTCCAGCGCCGGATTATAGAAGAGTGAGAGCGTCAGGCTCTTGGCGATGCGCTCGGCCGTCGCCATGAACCAGTCTCTTGCCTCCTTGGAAGGCGCGATATCGGCAAGCGTTTCGGAGAAGAGCGTCAGCCATTCCGGAAAAAGGTCCGCGGCCATGCCCTCGACCCTGAGATGCGCCTGCACCGGCTTGCCGCCGTAGGCGCCGTTTTTGAAGGCAACCGATGACCAGAAGCGCTTCATCTTTTCCATATGCTCGGACCAGCGGCCGGCAAGGCGTCCGTCGAAGACCGGTCCGAGCCGGGGATGTGCCTGAACGCGCCCATAGAATGTGTCGACCAGCCTGTCGATGAAGGCGGCATCGATGCCCATCCGCGTCATCTCCGCTTCGGCCTTTTCGCGGATGCCGGCAAGATGGGCGGCGCGGGCCTGTATCTCGTTTTCCATAATGTTCTCCGAGTGCCGGCGCGTCAAAAACCGCTGCTCCGACGTCTTTCAGATCCCCTATGTATGCAATTTTTCACTGCGACCAAGACGTCATGGAGATGTTGCGGCAATCTGTCAAAGTCGCGCTGCTATTTTCTGCGGCCTCGTTCGGCGGGGCACAAATTTTCCGGCACGATTTTTCCTCCGCAATGACGTCTCCGCGCTTGACCAGCGCAAGCGCTCACTTTAGATTTAGAATAATTCTAAAGTCATAAGGTTGCCTCCGATGCTGTTAGGCTTGTTCCGCCCGTCCAAACGTCCTTTCACCTCGCTTTCCGAACAGGAGATCCTGGCGATTGCCATCGCGGCGGAAGAGGATGATTCCCGCATTTATCTCGCCTATGCCGATACGCTCCGCCCGCATTATCCCGAGTCCGCGAAGGTCTTCGAGGATATGGCCGAGGTCGAGGATAGCCATCGTAAGACGCTGATCGATATGCATCGCCGCCGCTTCGGCGAGCGCATTCCGCTGATCAGGCGCGAGCATGTGCGCGGCTTTTACGAGCGCAAGCCGGATTGGCTGCGTAAGAACCTCTCCCTCGATGCCATGCGCGACGAAGCCGAGGCAATGGAGCAGCAGGCCTATCATTTCTATATCGAAGCGGCCAAGCAGGTTTCCGACGCCTCGACGCGCCAGCTTCTCGGCGATCTCGCGCTTGCCGAGCAGGGCCATGAAGACGTTGCCCGCATGCTTGGCGAGAAGCACACGCCGGAAGAGGTCAGGCACGAGGAGGATGCGCAGGCACGCCGCCAGTTCGTGCTGACCTATGTGCAGCCGGGGCTCGCCGGGCTGATGGATGGCTCCGTCTCGACGCTGGCGCCGATCTTTGCTGCCGCCTTCGCCACGCAGCAGACATGGCAGACCTTTCTCGTCGGCCTCTCGGCTTCGGTCGGCGCCGGCATCTCCATGGGTTTCACCGAGGCAGCCCATGACGACGGCAAGATCTCCGGTCGCGGTTCGCCGATCAAGCGCGGTCTTGCCTGCGGCATCATGACCGCGCTCGGCGGCCTTGGCCATGCGCTGCCCTACCTCATCCCGCATTTCTGGACGGCCACGATTACCGCGGCCGTGGTGGTTTTCTTCGAACTCTGGGCCATCGCCTTCATTCAGAACAAGTACATGGAAACGCCCTTCCTGCGGGCTGCCTTCCAGGTCGTCCTCGGCGGTTCGCTGGTGCTCGGCGCCGGCATTCTGATCGGAAATGGGTGAGACGCGTTCGGCGAAGCCGACGCAACGATCCGGTTATCGTTTCGAGCGTCGAATGCCCCTTCGGGAGGCTCAGGATGCTCAAGTGAAGGGCCGGCGATGAAGGCATGGTCGATGTTTTGTCCTCCCCGGCGGGGCAGGGCACTCTCGGATCACGAAATGTTAAAAGTCGGAACGCCTTCCGTTGCTATCGGTTAGCAACACGAGGCCGCTCTTGGCCTCGATAGCAAACCAAAGGAGATATCCAATGGCAAACCAAGGTGGAACCCACGAACAACATGTCAAAGCTGGCCAGCAAAGCCACAAGAACATGGAGAGCAACACCCGGAATGCCTCTTCTGGCTCCCGCGAGCAGCACTCTGGCGGCTCCCGAGGTGGTTCCCATGAGCAACACGTCAAGGCAGGCCAGCAAAGCCATAAGAACCATTGACGTTCGTGGTGATGACCAATTCGCCCTTACCGGAAAGTAAGGGACGTTTTCATATGTGATGAAAAGCGAAAGGCCGGTCCGATGGGCCGGCCTTCTTATGTAACGGGAATTGGATTGCGCTTACTTGACTGCGCCGACCAGGACGTCGTTGCCATTCTCGATGGTGACCCAGCGGCCGGCATTGAAGCTCGCCTGGCGCTTCAGGTAGGAATAGGGGGTCTTGGTCCAGACCTTGATCTCGTCCTCGAGGTTGTCGAGGATGAAATCGCCCTGCTTGGTGCGCAGCGTCAGCACCGCATGTCCTTCGCCATCAGGCTTGCGAACGACCGTCATCAACAGGTTGGAGGCGGAAATGCCGCTCTGCATCAGCAGCTTGCGCTTCAGCAGGGCAAAATCCTCGCAGTCGCCGGCGGTCTTCGGATATTCCCAATATTCCTCCTGCCCGTAGACTTCCATGTCGGTCGCCGGGTGGATCGTCTTGTTGACGCGCAGGTTGATCTGGTTGACGAGAGCCCAGGAGGCCGCGTTCATGTCGACCGGTCCAATATTGCGGGTCGGGCCACACTCGTCGGTATGTCTCTGGCAGAAGTCGTAGTGTCCGATCGGCTGGGAAGTCACGTTGCCGACTGTCATCGAAACGCCCTGCTGAGGTGCCGGCATCGCCGCCGACGACATCGCAACTATAGCAGCGAAGGCAATCAACAAGCCCTTTATACGCACGCCCACTATCCTTGTATCGTCCCTGCATTTGTTAACAAATTGTTAATGTAGGGGGGTGCGCGAAGTCAATCGTTACTTAAGTGTTAACGTGGGAACCGGCTCATATGGTTAATTTCGGCACAATCAAGGGAGTAGTTGTCATAATTCTCTGCTGCCTGCGATTATGTAGGCGCGCGCATGCGGCGGCGGCCAAAGGAGGCCGCGCACTAACAAGCCTGCAGGTATCTGCTTGTTTTTACGGCGTATTATGCAGCGCCAATGTCTCGGCCACAGTGAGCATGCGCTCGAGATCCTGTGGCCGCGACAGGCGGTGATCGCCGTCACGCACAAGTGTTAACACCACATCGTCTGCCGGTAGGTGCTCGACCAGCTTTAACGAATGCGAGAAAGGCACGTCGGCATCCTCCATGCCCTGCAATATATGCACGGGGCAGCCAGTCTCGATGATGCCGGTCAGCACGCGATTGGCGCGGCCGTCCTCGATAAGGGCGCGGGTGAAGATGTTCGGCTCGGGGCTGTATTCCGAAGGTTCTTCGAAATAGCCGCGCTCCGTCAGCGAGCGCCTCTCGACATCGGAAAGGTTCGGCTCGATGAGGTCGATGGTGAAATCGGGCGCGGGCGCGATCAGCACGAGGCCGGCGATGGCGACTGCCTTCTTGCGCTTGCGCAGTTCCTGAATGACCCTGAGGGCGATCCAGCCGCCCATCGACGAGCCGACGAGAACGATCTTCTTCGGCTTGGTATGGTCGATGACGGCAAGCGCCTCTTCCAGCCAGCGCGAAATCGTGCCGTTGGTGAACTTGCCGCCGGATTGGCCGTGGCCGGAATAGTCGAAGCGGATGCAGCCGATACCAAGCCGCTCCGCCAGTGCATCCAGTTCCACGGCCTTGGTGCCGCTCATGTCGGATCGATAGCCGGACAACCAGACGAAGCTGACATTCCTGGCGCCTTTTCCGGCTGCGCGCTGGATGATGGCGATCTGGCGCTCGCTGTCGCCCATGCCAACGGGAAGGAAGATCGGCTGAATGGATGTGGCGGTCTCGGACATGGAAACTCCCGGATTTTCTGCCCTATAGAACAGATTCGCGTCCGCGTGACCTGAAAAATCCTCGATCTTTTTGCCGGGGTCACTATATAATTGGCAAAGATACTGTGTCCTTCGCGCATCTCGCGCTTCCATGACACCCTATTGACACGCGGGAGGTGCTTTTTTCCTGCTGTCATGCTATTGACTTCAACACAGCTTTTACGACATTTCCGTCAGTTGCGCCGACGGGGAGCGAGAGGCTGCAGCTATCCGAAACAATTCGTGGAGAATACGACCATTCGCAGACCCTTTAAAACCGATGCGCCCGTAAAGGACGGGCCACGTTCCAACAGGGAAATTCGCATTCCCAAGGTTCAGCTCATCGCTGCCGACGGCGCGAATATGGGCATCGTCCCGACCGACCAGGCATTGAGAATGGCAGAGGAGGCCGGTCTCGATCTGGTAGAGATTTCCCCCAATGCTGAACCGCCTGTGTGCAAGATCCTCGATCTGGGCAAGCTGAAATACGCCAACCAGAAGAAGGCCGCCGAGGCGCGCAAGAAGCAGAAGATCGTCGAAGTCAAAGAAATCAAGATGCGTCCCAACATCGACACCCATGATTATGAGGTGAAGATGAAGGCGATCGGCCGTTTCTTCGAAGAAGGCGACAAGGTGAAGGTGACCTTGAAGTTCCGCGGCCGCGAAATGGCCCACCAGGAACTCGGCATGAAGCTGCTTCAGCAGGTCAAGGAAGATACGATCGAGATCGCCAAGGTGGAGGCCGAGCCCAAGCTCGAAGGCCGCCAGATGATGATGGTGCTTGCGCCCAAGTGAGGCGCGAGCGGAGTTAAGAGGTCGGAGCCGTCCCCTGGGCGGCTTTTTCCTTTTCTGGAGCAGAGTCGATGCTGTCATCGATCTGCAAAGATTCACGCGTCTGGCCCGTTGCACTTCAGGGCAAGTGCGGTTATAAGCGCGCGTCCGAACTGACCGGCAGGGCATGCCGTGGCAGTTCAGAATGCTGGTGGAGCGGTTCGTCACCGTATCTGCCGTTCAACAACAAACGCTCCGGCACCTTGTTGCAGCCCGGCCAGTCCGGATCTGTGGGAAGGGCTTTTAAGCAAAGCAAGCCAGGAAGCATCGAAGGAGTAGCAAAATGCCCAAGATGAAGACGAAGTCCTCTGCCAAGAAGCGGTTCAAGATCACCGCATCCGGCAAGGTCAAGGCAGCCGCTGCTGGCAAGCGCCACGGCATGATCAAGCGTAGCAACAAGTTCATTCGCGATGCCCGCGGCACCATGGTTCTCGCAGAACCTGATGGCCGTAAGGTTATCAAGAACTACTTGCCGAACGGTCTCTAAGACTATTCGTAACGCTATAGACTAAGGAGATCATGAAATGGCACGCGTAAAAAGAGGCGTTACCGCCCACGCCAAGCACAAGAAGGTTCTGAAGGCAGCCAAGGGCTTCTACGGCCGTCGCAAGAATACCATCCGTACCGCCAAGGCCGCTGTCGACCGCGCAAAGCAGTATGCTTATCGCGACCGCAAGGTTAACAAGCGCAACTTCCGCGCCCTCTGGATCCAGCGCATCAACGCTGCCGTCCGCGAGCATGGCCTGACCTATGGCCGCTTCATCGACGGCCTGACCAAGGCTGGCATCGAAGTCGACCGTAAGGTTCTTTCCGACATGGCAATCCATGAGCAGGAAGCTTTCGGCGCGCTCGTCGCCGCTTCGAAGAAGGCGCTTGAATACCTCAAGGACGCCGGCACGAAGAACGAGTTCGAAGCAGCCGTTAACTAACGCTGCCTCGCACGTCTTTCGTAAATTCATTATGAAACCCGCGCTGGCGAAACCGGCGCGGGTTTTGTGTCTGCAGCATACGCTTTTCCATCGTGTCAGGCTTCCTTGTTAGGCGAGGCTCGAAAAATGGGTCGCGCATCGGGCGGCAAATACCAAGGACCGCATTCTCAGCGTGTTTTTGTCATTTGCCCGGTTGATTGGCCGCTTCCACATGGGTAGTGATCTGCAGCGCCTCATCGTTGCCACAAGCAGTCTGATGTGGGTGTTCATCCATTATTCCGCGGAATGAGCGGCGTTCCAAGCCCGCCGCCCGCAAGGCAGGACCAGATGACGGAACTCGTAACACTCGAAACCCAACTCATGGCCGAAGTGGCGGCTGCGACCGATGAGCAGTCGATCGAGGCAGTCAGGGTCGCCGCGCTCGGCAAGAAGGGCTCGGTTTCTGAACTGTTGAAGACGCTGGGCTCGATGTCGCCGGAAGAACGGCAGACGCGCGGCGCGGCAATCAACGCTCTCAAGAATTCCCTCACCGATGCCATCAACGCCCGCAAGGGCGAGTTGCGCGATGCCGCGATCGAGGCGAAGCTGAAGGCCGAGACCGTCGATGTCAGCCTGCCGGTCCGCTCCTCGCCGACTGAGCGCGGCCGCATCCATCCGATCAGTCAGATCGTCGATGAGATCACCGCCATCTTCGGCGATATGGGCTTCTCGATCGCTGAAGGTCCCGATGTCGAGACTGACTACTATAACTTCACGGCGCTGAACTTCCCGGAAGGGCACCCGGCCCGCGAAATGCATGACACCTTCTTCTTCCAGCCGGACGAGAAGGGTGAGCGCAAGGTGCTGCGCACGCACACCTCGCCGGTGCAGGTGCGTACCATGGAAGCTCAAAAGCCGCCGATCCGCATCATCATCCCCGGCAAGACCTACCGCCAGGACAGCGATGCCACGCATTCGCCGATGTTCCATCAGGTCGAAGGCCTCGTCATCGACAAGACGGCGAACGTGGCCAATATCCGCTGGGTGCTCGAAGAATTCTGCAAGACCTTCTTCGAGGTGGACAATGTGACGATGCGTTTCCGCCCGTCCTTCTTCCCCTTCACCGAACCGTCCTTCGAGGTCGATATCCAGTGCGACCGCTCCGGCCCGATCGTCAAGTTCGGCGAAGGCACCGATTGGATGGAAATCCTCGGCTGCGGCATGGTGCATCCGAACGTGCTGCGCTATGGCGGCCTCGATCCGGACGAGTATCAGGGCTTTGCCTGGGGCATGGGCCTCGACCGCATTGCCATGCTGAAATACGGCATGCCCGACCTGCGCGACTTCTTTAACGCCGATGTCCGCTGGATGAGCCACTACGGCTTCCGCCCCCTCGACATGCCGACCCTGTTCGGCGGTCTGAGCGCGTAAGGAAGGGATAAAGCACATGAAATTCACACTCTCCTGGCTGAAAGAGCACCTGGAAACCGACGCCTCGCTCGACGAGATCTGTGCCCGCCTGACGATGATCGGGTTGGAAGTGGAAGAGGTCGACGACAAGGCCGCGTTCAAGCCCTTCGTCATCGCCAAGGTTCTCACGGCTGAAAAGCACCCGCAGGCCGACCGCCTGAAGGTGCTGATGGTCGATACCGGCAGCGGTGCGCCTGTTCAGGTCGTTTGCGGCGCGCCCAATGCGCGCGCCGGCCTCGTCGGCGCCTTTGCGGCACCGGGCACCTATGTTCCCGGCATCGACGTGACGCTCGCCATCGGCAACATCCGCGGCGTCGAGAGCCGCGGCATGATGTGCTCGGAGAAGGAACTGGAAATCTCCGACAGCCATGACGGCATCATCGACCTGCCTGATGATGCGCCCGTCGGCACGAGCTTTGCCGCCTATGCCGGGCTCGACGATCCGGTCATCGAGATCAATCTGACGCCGAACCGCCCGGATTGCACCGGCGTCTATGGCATCGCCCGCGATCTCGCCGCCTCCGGCCTCGGCACGCTGAAGCCTCGCCTCACGCCAACCTTTCCTGTCCAAGGTGAAACGCCGACCGAACTCAAGATCGAGCTCGACGATATCAGCCTGTGCCCGGGCTTTGCGCTTCGTCTCGTGCGCGGCGTCAAGAACGGCCCGAGCCCGAAGTGGATGCAGCAGCGCCTGCTCGCGATCGGTCTCCGTCCGATCAGCGCGCTGGTCGATATCACCAACTACATGACCTTCGACCAGGGCCGGCCGATGCACGTCTTCGACGCAGCCAAGGTCAAGGGCAATCTGGTCGTCCGCCGCGCAAGGGACGGTGAAACCGTGCTGGCGCTGGACGAGCGCGAATACAAGCTCAACCCCAGCAACGTCGTCATCTCCGATGACAACGGCGTCGAATCGATCGGCGGCATCATGGGCGGCGAGCATTCGGGCTGTGACGAGAACACCACGGACGTGCTGATCGAATCCGCACTCTGGGACCCGATGAACATCGCCAAGAGCGGCCGCAGCCTCGGCATCATCACCGACGCGCGCTATCGCTTCGAGCGCGGCGTCGATCCGGAATATATGGTGCCCGGCCTTGAACGCACGACCGAGCTGGTGCTTGCCTGCTGCGGCGGCACGGCCGCCAAGGCCCGCGTCGAAGGCTACAAGGGCTATGACGCAAAGGTCGTCGATTTCCCGCTGTCGGAAGTCAAGCGCCTGACCGGCCTCGACGTCTCGGCGGATGAGAGCAAGTCGATCCTGACGAAGCTCGGCTTCTCGGTCTCCGGCTCGGGTGAACGCATTTCCGTCGCCGTTCCTTCCTGGCGCCCGGATGTCGACGGCAAGGCCGACCTCGTCGAAGAGATCATGCGCATCCACGGCGTCGACAATATCAAGCCACAGCCGCTTAGCAGCCACACCGCTGTGAACGGCAAGATCTTGACGACGCTGCAGATCCGCACGCGCACCGCCAAGCGCGCGCTCGCCTCGCGCGGCATGCTGGAAGCCGTCACCTGGTCCTTCATTTCGGAAGATCAGGCCAAGCTCTTCGGCGGCGGCTCCAATGCGTTGAAGCTTGCGAACCCGATCGCCGCAGACATGTCCGACATGCGTCCTTCGCTGCTGCCGGGTCTGCTGTCGGCTGTGCAGCGCAATGCCGACAAGGGCTATGGCGACGTCGCGATCTTCGAAGTCTCGGGCACCTATGAAAACGACACGCCCGAGGGCCAGCGGCGCGTTGCCGGCGGCATCCGCCGCGGCACGGCATCGCTTGCGGGCGCCGGCCGCATGTGGTCGAACGCCGCCAAAGGCGGCGGCAAGCCGGTCGACGTCTTCGACGCCAAGGCCGATGCTCTGGCCGTCATCGAGGCCTGCGGCCTGCCGATGGGCAATATCCAGATCGAGCAGGGCGGCCCGGCCTGGTATCATCCCGGCCGCTCCGGCACCATCAAAATGGGTCCGAAGGTCGTGCTCGGCTATTTCGGCGAGTTTCATCCGAAGACGCTGGAAGCGCTCGACGTGTCGGGCGCTCTTGCCGGCTTCGAAGTCTACATTGATGCCATGCCCGAGCCGAAGAAGAAGGCGACCCGCACCAAGCCGGCGCTGGAGCTTTCTCCTTTCCAGGCCGTCAAGCGCGACTTCGCCTTCGTGGTCGACAAGTCGGTGGAAGCCGGTGCTGTCATCCGTGCCGCCGTTGGTGCCGACCGCAAACTGATCACCGGCGTCAACGTCTTCGACATCTTCGAGGGTGCGTCGCTCGGCGAAGGCAAGAAGTCGATTGCCATCGAGGTGCAGATCCAGCCGGCCGAGCGTACGCTGACGGATGAGGATTTCGAGGCACTGACGCAGAAGATCGTGGCAAACGTCACGAAGTCGACGGGTGGGGTGCTCAGAGGGTAATAGGCTGCGGCTGTCGAGTTCGCGGAGAGTGCGCCACCCCCCTCTGTCGCTCTCGCGACATCTCCCCCACAAGGGGGGAGATTGGTTAACTCGCGGAATCCTTCCTGCCTCAATCAAATATCGAAGCTGCAGACGCTGAAGCTTTTTAGGTTTGAATGAGCGTACGGCATACTCCCAACAATCTCCCCCCTTGTGGGGGAGATGTCCCGAAAGGGACAGAGGGGGGTATCAGAGGTGCGGCATATCGAAAGCAGCGGTTCTACCGATGCAGATGATAAACCTTGTTCACCACGCTCCACCGCCCATCGATCTTCACCAGCGATAGATAGTCCGAAAACCGCATCCCGGCGAATTCATCGACGACCTTGACGCTTGCCGCATCGCCTTCGATGTCGATCAACTCGATCTCCATCAGCGGTATGGTTCCGGGCGGCGCACTGCCTTCCTCGACGATCGCGGCGATGAATTCATCCCGCGTCATCCATTCCACCGCGCCTTGATAATTGCCGATGATCGCTGCCCGCGGATGGAAGGCCTTGCGCAGCGCCGGCTCGTTCGCGAATGCCATTCCATCGACATAGAGATGAACAACCGCACGGATTGCCTGCTCTTCCGACATCTCGTCATTCCTCGTTTGAGTTATGCCTAAGATATCATAGACGCCGGCAGCTGACAAAAATGCAGGCGGGGTGATCGCAATGATTTGACTTATATTATTCGACAAAAAACCGTACGCTTGCCGCACGCCCCGCCGCGTCGATGACGGTCAGCGTCGAATAGCCGGCGCCATCGGGCGTCCATTGGTTGGTGCGGCGGCGCGACATGTCGGGCAGCGGCTTGCCGTTGGCGAGCCAGCGGAACGGCGCCCGTCCACCCTGCAGCTTCAGCGCCAGCGGCATGATTTGGTCGTTGCCGGTGCTGGCGCCGAGATCGACGCGTGCGCCTTCCGGCGGATAGATGATCTGCGGTGCCGGTTCGCGGCTGGAGGCGGCCAGCAACCCCGCGGCGGTGACGGAAAAGCGCCGCTGGCTGATCGGCAGTTCGGTCGGCGCGATGCGCACGGCGCCCATCGGAGCCGCAGGGAAGGGGGTTATGGCAACGCCGGATTTGGCGAAGGCTTCGAACAGGATCGGAGCGGCCGAAACATAGCCCGCCAGCCCCGGCACGGCGCCATTGTCCGGGCGGCCGACCCAGACGCCGAGCACATGCGCACCGTCATAGCCGATCGACCACGCATCGCGGTTGCCATAGCTCGTCCCGGTCTTGTAGGCGATGCCGAGCTGCTTGCTGCCGCGCGGCGCGATGATATCGGAGAGAATGTCGGTGATGTTCCACACCGCGATCGGCTCCATCAGTGGTTCGCCGTCGATCGGTCCCGGCTCGTCCTGCACGCCGTCGCCGATCCGCATCGCCTTGCCGCGATTGGCAAGCCCGGCATAGAGCTGCACGAGATCCTTCAGCGTCACGCCGACGCCGCCAAGGCCGATAGCAAGGCCCGGCGCTTCGTTCGGCGGCAGCTTCGGCTTCACCTCGGCCCGGCGGAAGCGCACCAGCAGTCGCGTGGGACCTACGGCATCGAGCAGCCGCACGGCCGGCACGTTGAGTGACAGCTGCAGCGCCTGGCGCACACTGACATCGCCCTGGTAGCTCATGTCGAAATTGCGCGGACGATAGCCGTAGAAATCGGCGGGGCGATCCTCGATGATCGTTTCCTGCGCCACATAGCCCTGCTCGAAGGCAAGGCCGTAGATGAAGGGCTTCAATGTCGAGCCGGGCGAGCGCAGCACGCGGGTCATATCGACCCAGCCCGCGCGCGAGGAATCGAAATAATTGGCCGAGCCGACTTCGCCGATGATCTCGCCGGTCTTGGCGTCCGCCATGATCATGGCGACCGATACTTTCGGCCCCAGCCGCTTTGCCGCCGCATCCGCAACGGCTTCCAAGCCCTGCTGCACATCGCGGCGCAGCGTCGTCTTGTGCTTGATGATGCCAGGTTGTTTCTTGAGCGCCAGTTCGGCCAGATGCGCGGCATAGGCCGGCAGCTGCCGGCGCTGGGCCGGAATAGGGGAAAGCGAGGCGCGTTCTGCTTCGCCTTCGCCGATAACAGCTGCCACGGCAGCGCGCTCGAGCACGCGATGGCGGGCGGCTTGTGCGGCGGCAAGATTGCGGTCCGGCCGGCGTTTTTCCGGCAGCTGCGGCAGGGTAACCAGCAGGCCAGCCTGCGCGACCGTCAGGTGCTTCGGCTCTTTGCCGAAATAGGCAAGGCTCGCCGCGCGCACGCCTTCCAGATTGCCGCCATAGGGGGCATGGGTCAGATAGAGATCGAGGATCTGTTCCTTGGTGAGCCGGCGTTCGATCTGTATGGCGCGGACGATCTGCAGGAGCTTCGCCGTCATCGAGCGCTCGCTGCGCGGCTCGATCAGGCGCGCGACCTGCATGGAGAGCGTCGAGCCGCCCGAGACGATGCGGCCATGGGTGAGGAGCTGCAGGAAGGCACGGCCGATAGCCATGGGATCGACGCCATGATGATCGTAGAAGCGCCGGTCCTCATAGGCGACCAGCATGCGCAGAAATTGCGGATCGACATCGGCAACGCCGGTCTTCAGCCGCCAGCGCCCTTCGGGGGTGGCGAAGGCGCGTAGGAGATCGCCATTGGCATCGAGCACCTCGGCCGAGACCACGCGGGCATTGTCGAGCGGCGGCGGATAGGCCCGGTCCGCGGCTTCCAGGCCAAAGACCAGAGCCACCGCCGTCAAGACGGGGGCTCCAAAGCCGATCGCAATTTTCCATCGCGCCTTCATTTCTGCTTCTTACTGCTGGGCGCCCAGCACCTCCATGCGGCCCATCGCCGTGCGGGCCGAAAACTGCGGACGATACATGTCCTCGACGCTTGCGGCCGGATGGTCGTAGTCGCCGGGGGTTACGGCGCGCACGACATAGGCGAAGGTCATGTCTCGGTCCGCTCCGGAGCCCTGGTCGAAAGCGGCGACGAAGCGGTCGTTGCGGAATTCGACATGAGCAGGCTGAATGTCGCTGAGCCAGTCGAAGTTCGAAAGCTGAGCGCTGTTGACGATGCTCGGATTGTCGATCTCGAAGCCGGCGGGCAGGAGATCGGTCACGAGAAGGCGCTGCGGCCAGTCGTTATTTTCGGTCACATGCAGCACGACGACGTAGCGTTCATTCTGCTGTGCCTGGCTGACATTCGCCTCCTCGCCATCGAGCGTGTAGTATTTGCGCTCGATCTTGAAGCCGTTGCCACCAGCCGGCAGTTGCGCAACCGGAGCCGCGACCGTGGTCACGGCAGCCGACAGCGGCTGGCGCGTCGTGTTGGTGACGGTAAGCGGATCGCCCATCAGCGCATCGCCCGACATCTGCGCCATATAGGTGCCGCTATGGGCGGCGCCGTTGACATCGAGCGTCAGGCCGTCATCGCCATTCTGTAGAGCGCGGGCGGCGAGCAGCATCCAGGTCTGTTCCTGGGTGCTGGTATATTTCCGGCTCTGCCAATCCTTAGCGACGACGCTTGCGAGTTCCGGAATGATCGGCGGCACCGGGCGGCTTTCGGCGGCCAGCGCCAGCACGGCGGCACCATCGCGCAGCGACGAGCCGTAATCCGAGCGGACGAAGCTGACCTTGGTGACCGCCGCCTTCTGCGACATCTGCAGCGAGTCCACGAAGATGTTGCGCGAGCGCTGAGCATCGCCATAGAGCGCGAGAGCCGCGGCCAGATGCGCCTTGGAGAGCGGCGTCGGGAAGTCGTTCAGCATCGTGTCGGCATAGTAGCGCAGATCGCTGATCGAGGCCTTCTTGTTGCGCGCCAGCACATACAGCGCATAGGCGATCTCGTTGCCGTTATCCTTGACGTTGGTATTGGCGCTCAGCGCATTCTGGAGGTTTTCGAGCCCCTGCACCATGGCCTGATCCGGCACGTTGTACTTCTGCTCGCGGGCGCGGGTCAGGAAGTCCATGACATAGGCATCGAGCCAGAGATCGCCCGAGCCCGGGCTCCAGAGGCCGAAGCTGCCGGTGGAGGACTGGTAGGATAGTTCGCGATAAATCGAGTCCTGCACGCGCTTCTGGATCTCGGCATCATCGGCAAGGCCGTTCTTGACCGCCATGTCGCTGAAGTAGAGCAGGGGCATGGCGCTGCTCGCCGTCTGTTCCGCGCAGCCATAGGGATAGTGGCTGAGACTCATCAAGAGCGCCGGCACGTCGAAAGCGCTGGAGCGGCTGACATTGACGCTGACCAAGGCGCCGGGCAGCACGCTGTCGGCGAGAAGGTCGGCATTGACGGTCAGGCTCTTGCCGGGAGCAAGCGCGATGACGCGCCGTTCGGTGACCGGTAGCTGCGAGGGGCGAACCGGAATATCGACCGATTGGTCGAGCGACATGCCCGCAGCATTCGAGAGCTTGATCGACACCGTGCCGTCACCGGGCTGTCCGCCGGTGAGCGGCAGCGTGATGTTGTATTTGCCGCCGGCCTGCAGGTTGATCTTCTGCTGGGTGGCGCTGGCATCCACGGTCACGGCGCTGTTGCCAGTCACAGCGAGCGTGTATTCGCCGGCGGGCGCATCGGTGTTGGCGACGTCGAGACGCAGGTTCGCCTTGTCTCCGGGCGCCAGGAATTTTGGCAGGCTTGCGGTGACGACAACCGGATCGCGGATGATCACATCCTGCGTTGCGTGGCCGACGCCAGCCTTCGACCAAGCAACCGCCATGAGCCGCGCCGTGCCGTTGAACTGCGGAATGTCGAAGCTGACATTGGCCTTGCCGCTGGCATCGAGCTTGATGGGACCGGAGAAGAAGGCGATCAGCTTTTCCTTCGGCGGGCTTGCCTGCAAGGCCGCCTGTCCGCCGTCGCCGCCGGTGCGCAGCTTGCCGGTCGCGCCGAGCGAGCCGTCGATGAGGCGACCGTAGATATCGCGGATTTCGAGGCCGAGCTGGCGCTGGCCATAATACCAGTCATCCGGTGCCGGCGGCTGGTAGCGCGTGAGATTGAGGATGCCGACATCGACGGCGGCAATCGTGACGTAGGCGTCCTCGTTGGCGCCTGCGCCTGAAACCTGCAGGCCGATATTAAGCGGCTGACGCGGAAGCGTCTTCTGCGGCGCGTCGATCTTGATCTGCAGCTTGCGCTCGCCGGGATCGACGGGAGCCCATTTGATGCCGATGGCGCGCATCGGCATGCGGCTTTCCTGGGCATCGCCGGGCCGGAACAGCGTGGCCGTCAAGTATGTACCAGCACCCCAATCGGCCGTGACGGGAACGTCGACTTCGCCGCCCGTTGCGCCGATATCGGCATTGGTGACCGAGATCAGCGTTTCCGAGCCTGCCGTTACCATCAGCTGGCCGGCATAACGCGAGGTCACCTTCAGCTTCGCCGTATCGCCGACATGGTAACTTTCCTTGTCGAGCGCGATCTCAAGCGCGTCAGGCGTTTCCGTCGAGGTGGAGGCGACATACCAGCCGGCATTGAATTCCACGCTGGATTCCGGGCCGTTCGCATCGGCGGTGGAGACTTCGAGACGGTAGCGGCCCCAGGTGACCGGCATGGAAATCGCCGCGCCGTCCATTGTGGTGTTGACGGTGCCGACCGCCACCTGCTTGGTGGACATGATCGGCTCGAACTTCCAGCTACTGCCGTCGCGATACCATTGATAATTGCGCTCGACACTCAGCAGCTTCCAGGTCAGTCCCTGCATGGCCTGCTTCTGGCCATTGGCATCGACAACGATGACATGGAAGTTGCCGACGGAATTCTCGCCGAGATCGCCGTCGAATTCCGGCTTGATGCCGATGCGCGGACCGTCCGCCTTGACGGGCAGGGTCAGCGAGCGCTCGACGGCGCGGCCGCCGGCTTCCTGCATGCGCACGGTGATATTGGCGTTCAAGAGCTGCGTGGTCGACGGCGTGTCGTTGATCGTGACGTTGAAGGTAGTCTTGCCGTTTTCGTCCAGCGCCTGCAGGTCTTCGAGCGGCACCTGCGTGCTCTCGGCCTTGCTGTCACCGCTGCTGCTGTCGTCGTCGTCATTGTTGGCGTTTGCCTTGCCGGCACCTTCGTCGGCGAGGCCGAACTGATAGCCCTTGAAAGCATCGCTCTGGCGCGTCGGCTTTAGCGTCACTTCGCCTTCGAGGTTGAGGCCGGCGGCAGGCGCGCCATAGAGATAGCGTCCATCGACATTAACCGGCGTCGGCTGGCCGACTTCGATCTCCTTGGCGTCGCTCTTCATGTCGAATTCGATGCGATCCGGCACGAAATCGTCGACGAGGAAGGTCTGCGAGCCGATGGAGGAGCCCTTCGGGTCGGTGTAGATGTTCATCGTCCAGGTGCCGCGCATCGAGGTCTGCTGCAATGGCAGGTCGACATTGTAGCCGCCGAGCTTGCCGCCATCGGTGACGATGCGACGATCCTCGACGCCATCCGGGCGCAGGAAGACGAAGGTGAGCGGCAGGTTTTCGACTGCCGTCGAGCTGACGTCGCGGGCAAGTGCGGAAGCATGCACCGTCTCGCCGGCGCGGTAGATGCCGCGCTCGGTCCAGGTGAGCAGATCGATCGCGCCGGGCGCGGTTCTGCCCGCCACGCCGCGGTCCGAAAGATCGAAGCCGGCGCGCGTCATGTCGAGGAAGACATAGTCCTGATCGCCATTCTCCGCGGTGATCACGGCCGGCGTCATACCCGCCGTGCCGCGCATCAGGCCGGCGCTGAAGACGGCGCGGCCATTGTCGTCGGTCTTGGCCGTACCGAGGATTTCGTTGTTCTTGGCAAGCAGTTGCAGCTGGATGCCGGCAAGCGGCTTGGCACTGCCGAGCGAACGGGCGAAAACATTCAGCCCGTCGGTGCCGGCATAGGTGGTGACGCCGATATCGGAAACGACGAACCATTGTGTCGCCTGCGGGTCCCACTCATGACCGCCGCTCTCGGGCGCAACCGCCGTCAGCACATAGACGCCGGGCTTGCGCTTCGGCAGTGCCTCGTCGACCGGGAAGCTGGTCGCGACTTCCTTGTTGAGTTCCTGCTTGATCTCGATGGAGCCCTGCCAGACCAGTTCGCCATTGGTGTCCTGGATGGTCTGGGCGCTGTAGCTGTCCACCTGCGTCAGGAACTGCGAATTGTTCAGAAGCTGCGCAATATTGCGGTCGCCGATGCGGTAGAGCTTGAGATTGGCCGTCGTGGCATTGACCGAGACGATCGGGATGCCGCGGCGAGCGGTCGAAGGCAGGACGAAATTGTCGCCGGTGAAGCGCAGCGAAGCCGTGCGATCCTTGACGTAGATATCGACATTGACCTGCGAGGCGAGGTTTTCATCCACGGAGGAGGGCAGGCCGGCGCGCAGCGAGATGCGGTAGTGCTGGCCGAATTCCAGGCCTTCGACGCAGATCTGGTTGTCCTTTGCGTCGACACCCTTCGGCGCGGCGCCGTTGAGGGTGACGAAGGGGGTATAATCGACGCCGCTCTTTACCAGCTTTTCGGAGAACTGCACGCAGGCGCGCGGCGAGGCATTGTCGTTGTCGAGCGTATTGCCTGTCACGCGGAAGCCCTGGCGGGCCAGGAGATCGTTATAGGCTGCCTGGACGGCGGCTGAGCTGACGAGATTGAGGCTTGCCTTGTAGGCGCTGAGCGCCGGGCGATAGTTCTGCGCGTTCTTCAGCGCCTCGGCGAGAACGGCGAGCGCATCGGCGCGGCTGCTCGTCGTGCGGGTCAGCTGGTAGCCGTTGAGCGCCGCATAGGCTGCGCGCGTGGCGACAGATGTGTCGTTCGTGATCGTATTGGCGGCACGCGCCATCTCGACCCACAGATCGCCATTGTCGGGGTTGATTGAAAGCGCACCCTGGAAGGCATTCAGGGCATCGTTGACATTGCCCGAAGTCAGCTCGATGCGGCCGAGCGCGATCAGGCTTTCGACGCCCTGGCCCTTCAGCTCGCTGCCGAGCGTCAGCGTGTTCTTTGCATCGCGCGCGCTCTGGACGAAATTGTCGGACAGGAAGAAAAGGGCAGGGGCAGCGCCGATATCCGGCTCGCTGGTGGCAGCCGTCTCGACGATCTTGCCGGCGATTGCGCCGGGGAAGCTGTTGAGCTGGTTGAAGTCCGACTTCATGAAGCACCACTTCACCTTGGGATTGTAGGTGAAGGCCTTGCAGGACTTGTCGCCGATGCAGGAGGCTGAGCACTGATCCAGCGTCACATTCTGCTCCGTGCGCAGATCGAAGCCGAAGTAATCGCCGTCCTTTGTGGTGACCACCTGGCGCTTGACATCGGCCGCCAGCGAAGGGGTCAGAGATGCGAAAGTGGCGAGAAGAAAAGCAGAGAAGCCGATAAACGCGCGCCTAGACATAAGTCCTCCCCACGCTGCCCGTTTTTGATGGCGGCAATCTTCAAATTTCGGACCCGTTTGTCAACCGAGCGTCGAGCTGTTGTGTGCGCTTCACGTTTATGACAATTTGGCTAGAGGCTTGAAAGAGGCTATAATTCAGGCGATTTGCATGTTCGGCCAAGCATCGGCCAGGCTTCATTTTTCTTTTCAGTCTCAAAATGACACCGGCCTTGATGGCCGGTGTCTCTGTCTGGGCTGCAGAGGAAGCCCATTTGTCATATATTCGTCATGGCCAATGCGGCATCCGAATACCGCTTTCCGACGACAATCTCGGGCTTGATGATATCACCGAGTTCCTTCACCTCTTGCGCGGAAAGAACGATATCGGCAGCCGCGGCGTTCTGCTCGAGATGGTGCAGTTTGCGTGCGCCAGGGATCGGCACGATGTCGTCGCCCTGATGCAGCACCCATGCGAGCGCCAGTTGTGCCGCGGTGACACCCTTTTCTTCGGCCAGTGCCTGAAGTTTTGCGACCAGGGCCGCGTTGGCATCGAAATTCTCGCTCTGGAAGCGTGGCAGCGAGCGGCGGAAATCGTCAGTGGCGAGATCCTCCGTCTTTTGGATCGCACCGGTCAGGAAGCCGCGGCCGAGGGGGCTGTAGGGTACGAAGCCGATGCCGAGTTCGCGGCAGGTGGCTAGCACGTCTTCCTCCGGATCGCGGCTCCACAGCGAATATTCGCTCTGCACGGCGGCGATCGGATGCACGGCATGGGCGCGGCGGATGGTGGCGGAGCCTGCTTCGGAAAGGCCGAGCGCTCGCACCTTGCCCTCCCGCACCAGCTCGGCCATGGCGCCGACCGTGTCTTCGATCGGCACATTCGGATCGACGCGATGCTGGTAGTAGAGGTCGATGACATCGGTGCCAAGTCGCTTGAGGGAGGCTTCGGCAACTTCCTTGACATGTTCGGGCCGGCTATCGACGCCGATCATGGCGGCGGGGCCCGATTTCGTGTGATCGAGCTTGAAACCGAATTTGGTGGCGATGACAACGCGGTCGCGCACAGGCTTCAGTGCCCGGCCGAGCAATTCCTCGTTGGTGAGCGGGCCGTAGGTTTCGGCCGTATCGAAAAAGGTGACGCCGAGATCGACGGCGCGATGCAACGTTTTGACGGATTCGTCCTCGTCCGTCGGGCCATAGGCGAAGCTCATGCCCATGCAGCCGAGTCCAACGGCGGAAACAGTGAGATCCTTACCAAGCCTGCGGGTTTTCATGATCTATTCCTTTTGAGCTTATAGGGAGCGGCGGCGGTCATTTCCGCTGCCGACACGCTCAAATTAGGGTTTCGGACAATGAATGAAAATCCATGCAAATCCTTACAGCTTGTTCTATAATTTAGATCAATGAACAGAACACAACTTTCTCAGCTCGCGGTTTTTGCCGCCGTCGCCGCCCATCGCAGCTTTCGCGCTGCCGGCAAGGAATTGTCGATCGCGCCATCGGCGGTCAGCCACGCCGTCTCCAGCCTGGAGGAAAGCCTCGGTGTGCGGCTGCTCGCCCGCACCACGCGCAGCGTGCTTCCGACCGAGGAGGGCCAGGCGCTATTGCAACGGCTGGCGCCGGCCCTGGAGGAAATCGATATCGCATTGGAGGATACGCTTGCGACCCGCGGCCGCCCGGCCGGCAATCTCCGCATCACAGCGCCGCGTTTTGCCTCCGATCTGCTGATGGCGCCACGCATCGGCGATTTCCTCAATACCTATCCCGATATCACGCTCGAAATCGCCAATGAGGATGGCTTCAGCGACATCGTCAAGGACGGCTATGACGCCGGCATCCGGCTGGAGGAGAGTATCGAGGGGGACATGATTGCGGTGAAGATCTGTCCCGACATTCGCACCGTCATCGCCGGGTCGCCGGCCTATTTCGAGAAGCATCCGAAGCCGCTGCATCCCCGCGACCTCGTTCATCACCGCTGCATCAAGCGGCGATTTACCGATGGCTCGATCTATCGCTGGGAGTTCGAGAAGGATGGCCGCGAGTTGGTCGTTGCCGTTGATGGTCCCCTGATCGTGATCGAGGATCGGCTCGGCGTTTTGGCGGCCCTCAATGGCGCCGGCCTTGCCTATCTCTTCGATATTCGCGTGCAGCAGGAACTGGCCGAAGGCAAGCTCATCCGCGTGCTCGAAGATTGGTGTCCGCCCTATCCGGGCTTCTGCATCTATTATCCGAGCCGCCGCCAGATGCGCCCGGCGCTCAGAGCCTTCATCGATTTCTTCAAATATACCGAGCCTTAAAGCGATTTCAGGAAAAGTGCGTAGCGATTTTTCGTCCGGAATCGCGCAAAGCAAGGGAACGAAGCGACTGCTGACAAAAATCGGGTGGCGGTGATGCGATAAGTCGTCTCGACTGATCGAATGGTTTCAGGAAGGGATAGCAGCGATGAGAAAACCGGGATCGATGAAGGGGCTTGAGGATCTCGGCCGCGTCAGGCTGTCGAAGAACTTCTTCTTTCGCGATTTCCTGCATTCGGAAATATCGGATTTCTATCGCATCCCCAATATTCCCGAGGATCCGGATCTGGCGATCGAGATGGGCCGTCGGCTTTGCGAGGAATTGCTGGAGCCGCTGGAGGCGACATTTGGCCGGCTACATATCCGTTCCGGCTATCGTTCGCCCGAGGTCAATGCCTTCGGCAACAAGAACGGGCTGAATTGCTCGACCAATCCCCACACCGCCGCGCATCACATCTGGGATATGCGCGATCTCGACGGCTGCATGGGCGCGGCCGTCTGCATCGTCGTGCCCTGGCTGATCGATCATCACAGCCATGAGGGCGATTGGCAGAAGCTCGCCTGGTGGATCCACGATCATCTGCCCTATGCATCGCTCTGCTTCTTCCCGAAGCTCTGGGCCTTCAACATCCAATGGCACGAGCGGCCGATGCGGATCATCCAGAGCTATGTCAGCCCGCGCGGCATGTTGACCAAGCCGGGCATGGCCAACTGGAAGGGCGACCATTCCACCGATTACGAGGGCTTTCCTAAGCTCAGAAGCTGATGCGGTAGCGAATATGCCCGTCGCTTTTGACGTAGCTGTCATAGAGCTTGCGGGCGGTCGCGTTGCCTTCTTCGGTGTGCCAGTAAAGCCGTGCCCAGCCGTTCTTCTTGCAAAGGGCAACGAGATCGTCGAGCAGCGCCCGGCCGACGCCGCGGCCCCGAGCGCTTTCATCGACGAACAGGTCTTCAAGATAGCAATCGGGTGCGCGCACCCAGGTGCCTTCATGCGTAAGGCTGAGCGTAAAGCCCTTCACTTCGCCATCGACTTCGGCAAGGCGCATGAAGATCGCCGACGCCGGATCGAAAACCCGGCGCCATGTCGCATCGGTAATGTCGGGCGCGACGGTGACGCCGTAGAAGGCCAGATAGCCGTCCCATAACGCGCGCCAGCGCGCTTCGTCGTCGGGTCTGGCGTCTCGGATCGTCACGGTCATCGGTCTGCCTCTTTTATTCGCCGGCTGCGTCGAGCAGGCGCATGGCGTCATCGGAAAGCGAGAGCTTTGCCGAATTGATGAGTGCATCGAGCTGGTTGAGGCTAGTGGCGCTGGCGATCGGAGCAGTGACGCCACGCTTGCGCAGGAGCCAGGCAAGCGCGATCTCGGCCGGCTTCGCGCCCGTTTCAGCGGCGACCTTGTCGAGGGCCGCAAGGATGCGCAGGCCCTTGTCATCGAGATAGGCGGCAACCCGGTTCTCGCGTGCCCGTCCCTCCGTATCCGCCTTGGTGCGGTACTTGCCAGTCAGGAAGCCGGCGGCGAGGCTGAAATAGGTGATGACGCCGATCTCTTCCTTGACGCATAGATCCGCAAGCGGCCCTTCGAAGCTGTCACGGGCATAGAGATTATATTCGGGCTGCAGCACGTCGTAGCGCGGCAGACCGGCCTTTTCGGCAGCATCGAGCGAAGCGTGGAGCTGCGTCGCATCAAGGTTCGAGCAGCCGACATGGCGGATCTTGCCCTGTTCCTTCAGCTTGGCGTAGGCGGCAAGCGATTCCTCATGCGGCGTCTCGGGATCCGGCCAGTGCGACAGATAAAGGTCAATGTGATCGGTCTGCAGCCGCTTCAGCGACGCCTCGGCCGCCTCGATGATGTAACCGGCCTTGAGACCCTTCTTGCCCGGCCCCATCTCCGATCCGACTTTGGTGATGATGATGGCTTTATCGCGGGAGACGCGGCCCTGCTTCAGCCATTTGCCGATGATCTCCTCAGAATCGCCGCCCTTGTTGCCGGGAACCCAGCGGGAATAGACATCGGCCGTGTCGATCGTGTTGAAGCCGGCATCGAAGAAGGCGTCGAGCAGTGCGTAGGAGGTTTTCTCATCGGCCGTCCAGCCGAAGACATTGCCGCCGAAAACGATGGGGGCGACAAACAGATCGGTTCGTCCAAGCTTGCGCGTGTCCATGCTATTTCTCCAGGTCATTTGAAAGGTAAACCGGCGAGCGGACGCCGGAGGAAGGGACAAGGCAGGCTATCGGCCTTTCGCGGCGAAGACCACACACAATTTCTTTATTCCGTCGTCGAGCGCCGATAGTGGCTGGGCGGCAGTGCGTTATATTTCGACCAGACGCGCCGCATATGCCGCGGCGAGGCGAAGCCGGATTTTTCCGCCACGCGCTCCATATCCAGCCGCGAATTGGCAAGCACGTCGCGCGCCAGCGTGACGCGCATGAGGTTGACATAGGCCGTCACCGATAGGCCGGCATGCTCCTGAAACAGCCGCGAAATATGCCGTGGGCTCATTGCGCCGATGCCGGCAAGTTCGGAAAGCGACCAGCCATGGGCAGGATCGGCCATGATCGCATCCTGAACGCAATGGATGGCGGGGTGGACGTGGTTGCGCCCGCTGAGCCAGGGCGACAGCTGCGGCTCAGCGCCGGTCCTGCGCATATAGACGACCATGTGCCGGGCAATGGTCAGCGCCGTCATCGGCGAGGTCAGTTTGGAGGCGAGGTGCAGCATCAGGTCGGTGCCTGTCGTGATGCCGGCGCTCGAATATCGATCGCGGTCTTCGACGTAGAGCCTGTTGTCGAGAACCCTGGCCGTCGGCGCAAATTCCCTGACTTCGTCGAGGCAGGCGGCATGCGTGGTGCAGGCATAGCCATCCATCAGTCCGGCGCGGGCGGCGAGCACGGCACCCGAGCAGATGGTGACGAGGGTGATGCCCGGCCGGATCACACCTCTCAGCCATGCTTCAAGCGTGGCAATCTCCGGTTCGATATCTTCGGCATCGTCGGGCGGCGTGACGCTGCCGGACAGGATGACATAGGCCCCATCGGGAATGTGATCCGGCAACGGCTTGAGATCTGCAAGCGTCAGCCCAACCGAAGTCGTCTGCAACGGCTGGGCAGCGATGAACTGATAATCGAACAGGATCTCGTCCTGTTCGATATTGGCGCGACGCAACACCTCCACGGGCCCCGCCACGTCCATCAGCAGCGTATAGGGCGGCAGAAGCACGTAGACGGGGATGATCCGCCGATGGAGGCGCCGACCGCTTTGGGTCATGCGGCACTCCGGATCGATGCGTCGGCCAGCGCCTCTTCGACCGTTGCGATACGGGCGAAACGGCCTGATAGCACGAGCTCGCTGCGCTTCTTGATATCATCGACGCTGAAAACCGTGCCCGAGGCATGCGTCATCGGGAAGGTCAGCGTCGCCTCTGTGACATAATCGACCTCATAGCCGAGATCGGAGGCGTGCCGGGTCGTCGTCTCGCAGCATTGCTCGGTACGGATACCCGAAACGATCACCTTGCGGATGCCGTTTGCCACCAGCCAGACGTCGAGGCCAGAGCCGACCAGCGCCGAATGGCGGCGTTTGTGGAAGACGGCATCGGCCCCCAGCGAGATCTCGTCGAGCTTGCGAACGAAGCCGCTCTTGAGGCTGAAATGCGCGTCGTTGTCCTCGACATGAAAAATCTGGACGACGGGAATGCCTTTCGCCTTGGCGCCGTCGATCAGCGCCTGCAGGCGGCTGGTGAAAGCTTGCAGATCGTCCGTTCGCCAATAGGGGCGCTGGCGAAAGGATTCCTGGACGTCGATGACGAGCAGTGCGGTATCCGCATGGGACATTTTCGTATCTCCTGTGCTTGAAGGATAGCCGAGATTAGGGGGCACTTGAAAGCTTCGAAAGCCATCTGACAGACAGAAAGAGGACAAATACGGACATAGCGTGATGGTCCTTATGCCCTCGGGTTCGCGCCTGCGGGCCGTCTCGGGCGTTGCGCCTTCGGCAAGGGCCGAATAAGTTGGCGTCGGTTTCGTCCAGAGCGGAATGCCCTGTTTCGCTTTACCCACCGTGTTCACCAGGATCCCGCCGCAAAGGCCATGTTGCGATCATCGCCATGCGGCCGTCTGTTTCGGGACAATGCTTCAGGAGAGAGATCATGCTGCGCTTCGGAATTCTGTCGACGGCCAAAATCGGCCGCGATCTGGTGGTGCCCGCCATTCAGGATGCGGAAAACTGCGTTGTAACGGCGGTCGCCAGCCGCGATCTCGCCCGTGCTCGGCAGATGGCCGACCGCTTCTCCGTGCCGCATGCCTTCGGCTCCTATGAGGAGATGCTCGCCTCCGACACGATCGATGCTGTCTATATTCCGCTGCCGACCTCGCAACACGTCGAATGGACGATCAAGGCTGCCGATGCCGGCAAGCATGTGCTCTGCGAAAAGCCGATCGCGCTCAAGGCGGATGAGATCGACAGCCTGATCGCTGCGCGCGACCGCAACAAGGTTCTGGTAACGGAAGCCTATATGGTCACCTATGCGCCGGTCTGGCGCAAGGTTCGCTCGCTGCTGGCCGATGGCGCCATCGGCCGCCTGCGCCACATCCAGGGCGCCTTCACCTATTTCAACCGCGATGCCGGCAATATGCGCAATATTCCCGCGCTTGGCGGCGGCGGTCTGCCCGATATCGGTGTCTATCCGACGATCAGCACCCGCTTCGTCACCGGCAGAGAGCCCCTGCGCATTCAGGCTGTCACTGAGCGCGACCCGGAATTCGGCACCGACATCTACTCCAGCGTCAAGGCAGACTTCGGCGATTTCGAACTGACCTTCTATATCTCGACGCAGATGGCCAACCGCCAGGTCATGGTCTTCCATGGCACGGAAGGTTTCATCGAGGTGAAATCGCCCTTCAATGCCGACCGCTATGGCGCGGAAGAGCTGGAGCTGACCAATCGCGGCCATTCGGAATCGCAGATTTTCCGCTTCCCCGACAGCCGCCAGTACAAGCGCGAGGCGGAAGCTTTCGCCTCAGCCGCGCTCGGTCAAGGCGCAGAGGTCGTGTCGCTGGAAAGTTCGAAGCTCAACCAGAAGGTCATCGACGCCATCTACCGCGCCAGCGAGAAGGATGGCTGGGAACCGGTCTGAGGGTTTCCTTATCTTCTGACGCAATTCCGGACGGAAA
>UCII01000051.1 GCA_900472485.1 Hyphomicrobiales bacterium | reverse complement strand
AAGCGGCGGGTGGGGGTGACTAGGCTCTCCGCGTTAGTGATTTAAAGGATCACCCCACCCCGGCACTACGTGCCGACCCTCCCCCTCTAGGGGAGGGTTGATTCAAAGCCCGATCTCACTTGCCCAGGGCGGATTGGCACCGGCGCGCGACACAGTCACCGCTGCTGCCTTGGCGCCCAGAGCCAGCGCATCCTGCAAAGCCTTCTCATTGAGCGAAGCCACCTGCGCCTTGGTCAGCAGGTTGTTCATCTTCAGCGATGCCAGAATGCCAGCATCGAAGGTATCACCAGCCCCGACCGTATCGACGACCGTGACGCGCTCGCTCGGCACCGAGACCTTCAGTGACTTTGTATAGCCGGTCGCGCCTTCCGCGCCCTTGGTGACGACGACGAGCTTGGCGCCCTGGTTCAGCCAATGGGCGGCCAGCTCATCGTGATTGCCTGATATGCCGAACCATTCCAGATCCTCATCGGAAAATTTGAGAATGTCGGACATGGCCGCCATCCGGCTGATGCGGCCCATATGCGCCGCCTTGTCCTTGATGAAGCCCGGGCGGATGTTCGGGTCGAGCGAGATCACCCGGCTCTGGTGTTCGCGCTTCATCAGTGCCTCATAGGTTGCGCCACAGGGATCGGGGATCAGGCTGATCGCACCGAAATGCAGAGCTTCGCAATCATCGCCGAGCGTCGGAAGATCGGCCTCGGTGATCATGCGGCCGGCCGTGCCTTCGTCGTAGAAGGCATAGGTTGCCTGACCGTTGACGAGCTTGACGAAGGCAATCGTGCTCGGACGCGGCGTGATGGCGCAATAACTGAAATCGACCTTGGAGGCCGAGAGCGTGTCGCGCAGGATTTCGCCCATCATGTCATCGGCAATGCCGGTGAAGAAGCCTGTGGGAATGCCGAGGCGCCCAAGCGCGATCGCAGTGTTGAAGATCGCGCCGCCGGCATAGGGGGCAAAGCCCTTTTCGCCCAGCGTCGTATCTCGCGGCAGCATGTCGATCAAAGCCTCGCCACAGCACAATATCATTCCGGCCTCCCAAAGAGCGCGTCTGTCTTATCCAGTTACATAAATCGATTAGATAGATTCAATGCAAAAGCAAAGCGTCAGTTTGTCGGCAGCTCCGAAATACCGCCGTTCCAACCGGACCAGGCGAGCGGCGCATTGAGAAAGGCCTCGACTTCCTCGAGCGTCTTGTCGTCGAACAGCTTCTGCTCCTTGGCGACGGCGAGCACTTCGCGCCAGGTCGTGATGTATTGCAGGCTGACTTTCCGGTTGGCAAAGCGTTCGACCGCCTCGGGGAAGATGCCGTAATAGAACAGCGCCATGCCATGATCGACGATACCGCCGGCTGCGCGGATCGCGTCGATGAAAGTGAACATGCTGCCGCCGGCCGTCGTCAGATCCTCGATGACGAGCACGCGGGCACCCTCCTTCATGTCGCCTTCGATCTGAGCATTGCGGCCATGACCCTTCGGCTGCTTGCGCACATAGATCATCGGTAGGTTCAGGCGCTCGGCCAGGAAGGCGGCGAAGGGAATGCCCGCCGTCTCGCCGCCGGCGACGCAATCGAACTGCTCGAAACCGACATTGCGCACGATGATGCTTGCGGCGAAATCCATCACCGTCGAGCGGATGCGCGGATAGGAGATCAGCTTGCGGCAATCGATATAGACCGGGCTCGCCATGCCGGACGCGAACTTGTAGGGCTTGTCGGCATTGAAGTGGACAGCCTTGATCTCCCAAAGCATCCTGGCCATCAGCTCAGCCATGACAGTGCGATCGGTGAATATCATCTGGGTCATGCAGGGGCCTCCTTCGCGAGCGCTAATGTTCCAGCGGCAATAGCAGCAAGCGGCCCGAGTTTCCAGACGTATGAGAGCTTTTGCAGGCATCCCCGCGGCTGCCGCGAACAAAGGCGGCTTCGAACGATCTAGCGGGCGAGTCCAAGGTCGGTAGGGAGCATGGTCTTGAACAGCGCGATCACCTTGTCCCCCTCCTCCCTTTCGATCGAAATCGCGTAACGGACGGCAGCGGCAACCAGTTGCATGGTCAATCGGGCTGTTCTGGCCAATTCAGCTTGGTCATGTTCCGGCCAAAGGCGCTCGAGGACAGTCAGAAATGCCTGGGAATGCCATTCCATGTCCTCGGCATCGACCTGCTGAAGCAGCTTGTCGGCGTGCGTGGCGTGCCAGATGTCGCGCATGACTGGCTCCTCCAGAAACATGGCGTAGTAGCCGTCGACGATGCGGCCAAGGGCCGACTGGAGCTGGCCGCGGCTCTTGATCGCCACCAGCTCATCTTCGACGCATTGCCGGCCCTGCTCATTGAAGCGCTCCGCCAGCACGCGGATGATCGCCGTCTTGTCGGGGAAATATTGGTAGAGCGAACCGAAGGAAACGCCCGCCTTTTCGACGATCTCACCCATGCGCAGTGCATCGCTCCCGTTTTTCGCAATCAGATCGGATGCCACCGAAAGGATCAGGTCGACGCGCTCACGGCCGCGCTGCTGGCTGGGTATGCGTCGCGGTGTGCCCGCCTCGTCCTTGCTGCGCCTGCGCCTCGCGATCGGTTCGTGCGTCATGCCATTCCCTGCCTGTGCCCGTTGACAAGCAATATAAGAGAGTTTATCACATTTCGCAAATGAGAGAGTTTATCACATTTTATGCTGGAGGAGCTTGAAATGCAGATCACGACTATCGCCCTTATCGTCGCCGCGATCAGCAGCGGCCTTCTCGCCGGCGTCTACTTCGCCTTCTCGACCTTCGTCATGCAGGCCTTCGCCCGTCTTCCCGTCGATCAGGGGATTGCGGCGATGCAATCGATCAACGTCACGATCGTGCGCTCGCCCTTCATCGTGCTGTTCCTGCTGACGGCAGCGCTCTCGATCTTCATCGCCGTGATGGCCATTCTTTATTGGCGGGGCGGCACCAGCATGATGATGCTGGCGGGTGCGGCGCTCTATATCGTCGCGAGCTTTCTTTCGACCATAGTGTTCAACGTGCCGCTGAACGACGCTCTGGACAGGCTTGACGGCCATTCGGCGGAGGCGGCACAGCTATGGTCCAGCTTTCTCACCGACTGGATGGGCTGGAACCATGTACGCACGGTCGCCTCGCTCTTGGCCGCATGCGCCTTCGTGAAAGCCCTATTCTAAAGGCATTGGTGTGGTGGCGATGCAGTTCGCGAAAGTTTACCGGTTAGACAGCCCGCAGATAGGCCGCGACCTCGACACGGTTGCGGCCGTTTCGCTTCGCCTCGTAGAGCGCCTTGTCGGCGGCCCGAAGCACATCGTCAAAGCCGGCCCCTTTGGCCGTGCCGGTCGCGACACCCGCGCTGACGGTGCAGGCGAAAGATTTGTCTTCGATGCTGACCACTCGTGCCGCAAAAGCATCGCGTACCCGCTCTGCCACCTGCTCCGCACGACCCGGCAGGGCGTTGTCGAGAACGAGCGCGAACTCCTCGCCGCCAAGACGGGCCACAGTATCGGAAGAACGCAAGCCGAAGGAAAGTTCCTCGCCGAAAAGCTTGAGTACGAGATCGCCGGCGGCATGGCCATGCTGATCATTGATCGTCTTGAAGCGATCTATGTCGAAGATGATGACGGCCATCGAGGCACCGAAGGACCGGCGGCCGTAGAGATCGAACAGCGCGCGGCGATTGAGCAGCCCGGTCAGGGAGTCGGTGATCGCCTCCTGACGGTGAAAGGCGGCCTGACGCCATTGATGCAGGGCCAGCGACAACGCCCCGATCCCGGTCATTCCGGCAATGCAGATCGCGAGACTCAAATCCTCCGCCCAATTGTTGGGCGCGTGACCGAGCACCAGCTTGCCGTCGGCGATCAATACGGCCGCGCATAGCGCGAAGGAAATCGCCGTCAGCGTGTAAAGCGCGGTGATGCCATAGAGCGGCGTCGGCGCCTCGCGCCGGCTCAGCCAATATTCACGCGCTGTCAGAAGCAGAAGAACGCAAATGACGAGGTTGTCACCGATGAAGGCCAGCCCGTCATAACCCGCCAGCATCGGCCCGACCGATGCTGCTATGCCCACCAGGCAACCGAGGGCGAAGCGGATTTTGGAAAAACGGCGCTTGCGGAACTGATAACCCGCCGCCCAGATCGCCGCGAAGCCGATGAAGAACAGCACGAAGGTCAGAATTGCGAAAATCGGGCGCGGCGTGTCGACGTAGGAACCGTAGATGAAGATGCCGCCAACGAGAGGCACAAGGCCGGCGGAACAGGTCAGGAGAAAGGTATCGGGCCGACGCGAAAACCAGCTTCCGACCAAGGTGACCGCAAGACATGAGGCGGAGACACCGAGGGCCAGAAGAAGCGAGTTGTAATCGACCAGCATCATGCTCTTTCAACGGTTTGATTTCTACCGCAGGGGATTGCTGCCACGCTAGGCCGCCAAGGGTATCAAATTGGTTACGGCAAATAATAAAGAAAATGTGTTTCAACAAAATATACGTTCAAAATTGCGGCATACACCAATTGAGTGCCGCAATACAGTCTTATATATTTATTTTGCTTATGTAGATTAAACTAAAATTAGATCTCGACGTCCCAGTGCAAAGGGAACATCGGGTCGAAAACGGTGACCGGACCGGCGCCAGTTTCGATCTTTGCCGGGAAGGTTACAGCCTCCGGCCGGCGTACGAGCGTGATGCTATCCTCGTTGACCGGCAAGCCATACCAGGCCGGACCGTTCAGCGAAGCAAAAGCCTCAAGCCTGTCCAATGCACCTTCCTGCTCGAAGACATGCGCAAGGCAGCTCATGGTGTTGATCGACGTATAAATACCGGCGCAGCCGCAGGCGCATTCCTTCAGCGGATCGACATGCGGCGCCGAATCCGTGCCGAGGAAGAACCTGGCATCGCCGCTGGTTGCGGCCGCACGCAAGGCCAGACGATGGTTTTCGCGCTTGGCGACCGGCAGGCAGTAATAATGCGGGCGAATACCGCCGACGAGGATGGCATTGCGATTGATGATCAGGTGATGCGTCGTAATGGAGCCGGCGAGATTTGCCTTTGCCGACTTGATGTAGTCCACACCGTCCGCGGTGGTCACATGCTCCATGGTGACCTTCAGTTCAGGCAGGCGTTGGCGCAACGGATCGAGCACGGTTTCGATGAAGACGGCTTCACGATCGAAAATATCGACGTCCGGCGTCGTGACCTCGCCATGAACGCAGAGCGGCAGGCCGATCTTCGCCATGCGCTCCAGCACCGGCATTGCCTTATTGAGATCCCGCACGCCGCCATGTGAGTTGGTTGTCGCACCCGCCGGATAGAGTTTGACGGCCGATATAAGGCCGCTCTTCTTGCCTTCTTCGACGTCGTCAGGATTGGTATGTTCCGTGAGATAAAGCGTCATCAGCGGCTGGAATCGATCACCCGCCGGCAGCGCTTTGAGGATACGCTCGCGATAGGCGGTAGCATCCGCCGTTGTTACCACAGGCGGCACGAGATTGGGCATGATGATGGCGCGGGCGAAATGCCGGGAGGTATCAGCAATCACGCCTTCCAGCATGGCTCCATCCCGCAAATGCAGATGCCAGTCGTCAGGACGGCGGATGGTGAGCTTTTGCATGGGCGCGACCTCTAGAAATATGAGCGCGATCTTGCCCGACGGCTGCTTCGGCCTTTTCGGGATCACACTTTCGGCTATCGCGCTTCGATAGCACCATACGCCCCCGCAAAACAATCCGCGACGGCGGTTAAATGACGGGCAAGGTCAATCCTGCACGATATCGAAGGTAGCATCCGCGCGGCGCCGGTTCTCGAGAATCAGGCGGCCGTTCGGCAGGTCATTGCCGTAGACCTTGGCCCGGGCAGCTTCTTCATCAAGATCGTAGCCCCTCCAGCGCGCCCAGAGCCGCTCCTCGAGCACTTCCATGGGAGGAGCGAGCATGATCGAATAGTCGAACAGGCCTTCCAGCTCGGCCCATTTGCCCTGGCTGAACAGCAGATAATTGCCCTCGATGACGATGAAGCGATGATCTGCCGAGACGATACGGGCAGAGGCGATCGCAATCTCCCGTGAACGGTCGAAGACCGGCACGAGGACCTCCTGATCGGCGGCGCGCACGGCCTTGACGATATCGAGGAAGGCGCGCACGTCGAAACTGTCAGGCACGCCCTTCCGCTTCAAAAGTCCCTTCTCGATCAGGACGGCATTGTCCATATGGAAGCCATCCATCGGCAGAACTTCGGCGCTCTCACCCTTCGCCTTCAGCGCCTTGGCGACATTATCGGCCAGGGTGGATTTGCCGGCGCCGGGAGGACCGGCGATCGCCACCAGGAAGCGTTTCGCGTTGCCGGCGCGCGCGATGATCTCGCCGGCAACATCGTCAAGAGAAGCACTCATGCAGCAACATTCTCAACCGGGGGAGCCTTGGCGCCGGTCATGAAGGCAACAGCATCGGACATCGAATAATCCTTGGGATTGATGACGGTCAGGCGTCGTCCAAGGCGATGGATATGAATACGATCCGCAACCTCGAAGACATGCGGCATATTGTGCGAGATCAAGACGATCGGCAAGCCGCGCGCACGCACATCGAGGATGAGTTCGAGAACCTTGCGGCTTTCCTTGACGCCAAGAGCTGCCGTCGGTTCGTCCATGATGACGACCTTGGAGCCGAAGGCGGCGGCACGGGCGACGGCAACGCCCTGGCGCTGGCCGCCGGAGAGCGTTTCCACCGCCTGGTTGATGTTCTGGATCGTCATCAAGCCGAGTTCGGTCAGCTTGTCGCGGGCGCGCTTTTCCATGGCCGGCCGGTCGAGCATGCGGAACACCGAGCCAAGAATGCCGGGCCTGCGCACTTCGCGGCCGAGGAACATGTTGTCGGCGATCGAGAGCGCCGGCGACAGCGCCAGGTTCTGGTAGACCGTTTCGATGCCGGCCTCGCGCGCTTCCATCGGCGAGCGGAAGTGGACGGGCTTGCCTTCCAGCCTGATCTCGCCCTCGTCGGGAGTGACCGCACCGGAAATCGCCTTGATCAGCGAGGATTTACCGGCGCCGTTGTCGCCGATCACGGCAAGAATCTCGCCGGGATAGAGATCGAAATCGGCGTTGTCGAGCGCGGTCACGCGTCCATAGCGCTTGACGAGGCCACGCGCGGTGAGAAGGGGTTCGCCAGTCGTGGTCATGCCGATACCTTTCTGATCCATTGATCGATCGCGACGGCGCCGATGATGAGCACGCCGGTCAGAAGCACCTTCCACTGCGGGTCGGCGCCGAGCATGTTGAGGCCCATGGAGACGACGCCGACGATCATGGCGCCGAAGAGCGTGCCGAGGATCGAGCCGCGGCCGCCGAAGAGCGAGATGCCGCCAATCACGGTTGCGGTGATTGCCTGAAGATTGAAATCGGTCACGGCAGAAGACGGAGAGACCGAGCCATTGCGGCCGATGGAGACCCAGGCGGCAAGCGCTGCGATCAGTCCCGATACGCCATAAACCGCGAGGAGAACTTTCTTGGTCTGGATACCGGCAAGTTTTGCAGCTTCCGGATCGTCGCCAACGGCATAGACGTGGCGGCCCCACGCCGTGTGATTAAGGACATACCAAAGGCCGATGACCAGAAGCACCATGGCGATGACGCCGAGGGTCAGCACGGCACCGCCGACGCGGAAGCTCGCAGCGAACAGATGCAGCAGCGGCGCCTTTTCATCGACATCGGTATCGCGGATGGTTTCATTGGCCGAATAGATGAAGTTCGTCGCCATGACGATATTCCATGTGCCGAGCGTCACGATGAACGGCGGCAGCTTCATATTGGCAACCAGGAAACCGTTGAGCAGCCCGCAGATCCCGCCCACCACCATGCCGGCGGCGATAGCGACGGGTGTCGGCAAGCCGTATGTCACGGCGACATTGCCCATGACGACCGCGGATATGACCATGATGACGCCGATCGAAAGATCGATGCCGGCGGTCAGGATGACCAGCGTCTGGGCCGCGCCGAGAATACCGACGATGGCGATCTGCTGCAGGATGAGCGTCAGCGTATAGGCGGAAAAGAACTTCCCGCCGATCGTGATGCCGAAGATCACAATCGCCAGCACCAGGACGATCAGCGGCACCGCCGCCGGCGTCGAATGCAGAAAGTGCTGCACGCGCTTCAATAGAGAGACATCGTTGTGCTCGAACGAAGCGACATTCTTGTCGCTGCTATCGAGAACACGTTCGAATTCCTGTGCTCCGGACATAATTATTCCTCCGCCACCGCGCATGTGCGCGGAAACCGCCGGCTGTTGGGGGCCAGCCAGGATCTGAACCCGACCGACGTGACTGTTTCGATTGTCTGCTCCCTGTAAAAGAGCCGCGCCAGCAGGCGCATGACGCGGCTCCCGAAGGGACTATATCACACTTGTGAGGGGCTTAGCCCCAGCACTTGTTCAAGCCTTCCTTGGTATCGATGGATTTCAGGCCGGAGACCGGCTTGTCCGTCACCAGGGAAACGCCGGTGTCGAAGAAGCTTTTGCCTTCGGTCGGCTTCGGCTTTTCACCGCTATCGGCGAACTTCTTGATGGCCTCGACGCCGAGGGCTGCCATCATCAGCGGATACTGCTGGGCGGTTGCGCCGATGACGCCGTCCTTGACCGACTTGACGCCGGGGCAACCGCCGTCGATCGATACGATCAGCACCTGCTTTTCGAGGCCGACGGCCTTCAGGGCCTGATAGGCGCCGGTAGCAGCCGGCTCGTTGATCGTGTGGATGACGTTGATGCTGGAATCCTTCTGCAGAAGGTTTTCCATGGCCTTGCGGCCGCCCTCTTCGTTGCCGTTGGTGACGTCATGGCCGACGATGCGCGGATCGGTTTCATCGCCGATCTTATTCGGATCCTTCGGGTCGATGCCAAAGCCGATCATGAAGCCCTGGTCGCGCAGAACGTCGACCGACGGCTGCGACGGCGTCAGGTCGAGGAAGCCGATCTTGGCATCCTTGGCCTTGTCGCCCAGAGTTTCCTTGGCCCACTGGCCAACGAGTTTGCCGGCGAGCAGATTGTCCGTGGCAAAGGTGGCGTCAGCGGAATCAGCCGGCTCAAGCGGTGTATCGAGCGCGATAACAAGCAGACCAGCGTCACGTGCCTTCTTGACGGAGGGAACGATGCCCTTGGTGTCGGATGCGGTGATCAGGATGCCCTTCGCGCCATCGGCAATGCAGCTCTCGATCGCGGCAACCTGGCTTTCACTGTCACCGTCGATCTTACCGGCATAGGACTTCAGCGTGACGCCGAGTTCCTTGGCCTTGGCGGTCGCGCCTTCCTTCATCTTAACGAAGAAGGGATTGGTATCGGTCTTGGTGATGAGGCAGGCGGATACGCCGGCGGCCTTGGCAGGTGCGGCAAAAGCAACGCCGAGCGCCAGGGCGGCAACGGCTGCGGAAATAACGGATTTCTTCATTCAATCCTCCCGATGTTTGAAAAGCCGGACCCTCCGGCTGTCGCGGGCTCACTTCGAACCCGGTTAAAGATGCGTCAAGCCTGTCGGATTGTTTTCGGTAGACCTCCTCCAAGGCTATGTGCGCATCCCCGACGGCCGATATCAGACCCTAAAGAAATCCACCTGTCAATAAATAAATCGGATTGAATTATTAATTCGATGTGGCATTCTGGGAGAAAATAAGGCATGGCCATGATGGAAGGAGCAGGCCCATGTCTCTCGTACATGACCCGGAGGACACACCGACAACACCCGCTATTCTCGACCCCTCCGGGGGCGCGAACCAGCTTGGCGTGCGCGCCCATAACGAACGGCTCGTGCTGTCGCTCGTGCGCCGTCACGGCGCGCTCTCGAAGGCCGATATCGCGCGGCGGAGCGGGCTTTCGGCGCAGACGGTGTCCGTCATCATGCGGGAGCTGGAAAAGGACGGGCTGCTATCGCGCGATGCTCCGGTCCGCGGGCGCGTCGGCCAGCCTTCCATTCCGATGCGGCTCAATCCGGACGCCGTACTTTCCTTTGGCGTCAAGATCGGCCGGCGCAGCGCCGACCTCGTGCTGATGGATTTCGTCGGCGGCATCCGGATGCAACTCCATCAGATCTACCCCTACCCGCTGCCGCAGGACATCATCACCTTCGTCGCAGCCGGTATCAAGGAACTGGAAGGGCGCCTCAGCGAAGAGCAGCGCCGCAAGATCGCGGGGTTGGGCGTTGCCGTACCGTTCGAACTCTGGAACTGGGCCGAGCAGGTAGGCGCGCCGCCGGGAGCGATGGATGCCTGGCGAGGCTTCGATCTCAGGTCGGAAATCGCCTCGCGCGTGGCTTACCCGGTCTTTCTGCAAAACGACGCTACCAGCGCCTGCGGTGCCGAACTGGTCTTCGGGATCGGCCCGCATTATCCGGATTTCGTCTATTTCTTCATCGGCTCGTTCCTCGGCGGCGGCATCGTCTTGAATTCGTCCGTCTTCGTTGGCCGAACGGGTACCGCGGGCGCACTCGGCCCCCTGCCCGTGCGCGGCCGCAACGGCGAGAACCGCCAGCTTCTCGAGATCGCTTCGATCTTCGTGTTGGAAAATCTATTGCGGGATCACGGTTTCGATCCACGCCCTCTCTGGTATTCAGCGGATAATTGGATCGATTTCGGCGAACCGCTGGAGATCTGGATCCAGGATACGGCCAAGGCTCTCGCACAGGCGATCGTCGCCTCCGCCTCCGTTCTTGATTTCAGCGCGGCGGTCATCGATGGCGGCTTTCCCGGCTGGGTGCGGGAACGCGTGGTGCGCGCAACCATCAAGGCAGCGGCGGAACTGGATCTTCAGGGTGTCGTCATGCCCGAGATCATCGAGGGTGCCGTCGGGCCGCAGGCCCGCGCCATCGGCGGCGCCAGCCTGCCGATCTTCGCGCGCTACCTCATCGACCAAAACGTTCTTTTCAAGGAGATTGAGCATGCTGAAGGGCATTGACCCGCTGTTGAGCCCGGAACTTCTGGCGACGCTACGCGCCATGGGCCACGGCGACGAGATCGCCCTCGTGGACGGCAATTATCCCGGCCTCGAACATGGGCGCCGCCTCATCCGCCTCGACGGCCATGGCGCCATTCCCGTGCTCGATGCGGTGCTGAGCGTGCTGCCGATCGACGATTTCGTACCGCAGGCGATATTCCGGGCGACCGTCAAGCAGGACCGCGATGCCGTCGACCCCGTCCATGCGGAGATGATCGAGTGCTGCGCCCGGCATGTGCCCGACATCAAGGTCGTGCCGCTGCTGCCGGCGGAATTCTATGAACGGGTGCAGCGTGCGCATGCGCTGATACAGACCAGCGAGCCGCGGCTCTATGGGAATATCATTCTGCGCAAGGGTGTGATTTATCCCAAGGGGTAGTGATGACGGCTTGCCCCAAAGCCCCTCATCCGCCTTCGGCCACCTTCTCCCCGCCAGCGGGGAGAGGCTAGAGCGTTTCATGTTTTG
>UCII01000006.1 GCA_900472485.1 Hyphomicrobiales bacterium | reverse complement strand
GCCCGCCCCTGACCATCGCTTCCGAACCGGAGGATGAGCACCAGGCCTGCTTGAAGGCGCTGACCGCCATCGGAGCAACCTTCAAGGAGATCGCCCGCATCGACGATGGCAATGGCTGCGGCATCGACAAGCCGATCGCGCTTAGCTCCCCATTGCCGGGCATAGAATTCAAGCCAGAAGGAAAATTGCGCTGCGAAGCCGCTCTCGCCCTGGCTCAATGGGTGAAGGAAAGTGTCATCCCATCAGCCGCAGCATTGGACAATGGCAAGATCGTCACCATCAACCAGGCGTCGACCTATGTCTGCCGGCTGCGCAACAATGCTTCCATCGGCAAGATTTCCGAGCATGCCCGCGGCAACGCCATCGATGTCGCGAGCTTTACCTTCGAAAACGGTAAGACCATTGCAATCGAACCGCGGCGCGAAGATCCGACGCTGACAGGCGCATTCCAGCGCGCAACCAGCGCCTCGGCCTGTCTCTATTTCACGACCGTTCTGGACCCGGAGAGCGATGCGGCGCACGAAACGCATTTCCATCTCGACGTCATCGAGAGGAATGGCGGCTTTCGTTACTGTCACTAAAAGCGCGCCGCGGAATCGATGGCACGTTGATCTTTAAACCTCGTCACACCCCGAGACCTGCATTCGAGAACCATATATCTCTATAGATCGCCACGGCCGTTTCATCCGGCGCTCGATCCTGGGTGAGCCAAACCGACTGGATGGAGCGAGCCTCGCCTCCATTTGGCGTTTTCGTGGTTTGCATAGGATCGGAAGCTCCGATGCAGGGAATGAAATAGGCGGGCATCAGGGCGCGGGCGGTAAACCCCCGTTCTACACGCGTGATCAGGACAGCAAGACCGACCTTGTCATTCGCCTGCCAGGGCACGATGACGCGGCCGCCAAGGCGCAGCGCCTGCAGCCACGATATCGGCGGCGCCACGACGCCGGCATTCACATAGATCAGATCGGCCTTAGGAAGCTCCAGCTCAGTCGCATCGGCACAGATGACGGAGGCGTTCTCGAACGAGGCAAGATTATCGCGGGTGCGGCTGGCCAATGTCTCATCAATCTCGACGGCGTGGACCTGGCCGCCCGGTGCCACCAGCGTCGACAGAATGGCGGTGTAATATCCCGTCCCGGTACCGATATGGACAACGGTTTCGCCCGGCTGTGGAGCCACGGCGCCCAGGAAAGCGGCATGGAGAAACGGCTCGCCATTGTTGATGCCTTTGGACTTGTCCAGGGCGACCAGAACGTTCTGGTAGAGGAACGTGGGATCGGCGTTTGGGGTTTCCAGGTAGTGGCGACCGGCCCTGATCTGCCAAGGCCCCGGCCCCATGAATGCCTCACGCCTGACGAGGCGGAAGGCCCGCTCAAGCCTTTCATCGGAAGAATTGCTGGCAGCTGCCATCAGCTTCGCATGGAAGTCCCGTATCTCCCCCAAACTTGCACGGCGGTCAGCAGTCACGATCCGTCTCCGTCTTAACGATGCTTGGACCCAGCCGATCTGTTTCGGATTTCGCCAAGGTCAATGCGTTAGATATCCTACCAAAATTGGATGACAATAGATGCGGGCGAAGCTGCCAAGCCGGCACTTCCAGACCGACAAGTTGAATCGGATTCTGAACTTAAAACAGTCCTTCGATGTAGCCCTGATCATTGAGGAAAATCCTCTCGGCCGCCGGCGATTTCGGTAGACCGGGCATGGTCATGATCTCGCCGGTAATGACGACGACAAAGCCGGCCCCGGCGGAAAGCCGTACCTCGCGAACGGGCACAATGTGCCCCTCTGGCGCACCGCGAACGTTCGGATCGGTCGTGAAGGAATATTGCGTCTTCGCCATGCAGACCGGCAGATGCCCATAGCCCTGATCCTCCCAGGACCGGAGCTGATCGCGCACCGACTTGTCGGCCGTGACCTCGCCGGCGTGATAGATCTTCGAGGCGACGATCTCGATCTTTTCCAGGAGCGGCAGATTGTCCGGATAAAGCGGCTGGAACTTTGCCTGGCCGGATTCGGCAAGCTCGACCACCTTGTGCGCGAGCTCGGTTATGCCGGCCGAACCTTCGGCCCAGTGCCGGCAGAGGATCGCCTCGGCGCCGAGACGGGCGACATAATTCTTCAACGCCTCGATTTCAGCTTCCGTGTCCGAGATGAAATGATTGATGGCGACGACGACGGGCACACCGAACTTGCGGACATTGGCGATATGCCGGCCGAGATTGGCGCAACCCTTGACCAGAGCCTCCACATTCTCCTTGCCGAGATCGTCCTTCTTCACGCCGCCATTCATCTTCAAGGCCCGCACGGTCGCGACGATGACGGCCGCATCCGGCGACAGCCCTGCCTTGCGGCATTTGATGTCGAAGAATTTTTCCGCTCCGAGATCGGCGCCGAAGCCGGCTTCCGTCACCACATAATCGGCAAGCTTCAGTGCCGTGCGCGTCGCGATCACCGAATTGCAGCCATGGGCGATATTGGCGAAGGGGCCGCCATGCACCAGCGCCGGATTGTTCTCCAGTGTTTGCACGAGGTTCGGCTGCATGGCGTCCTTCAGGAGCACGGCCATGGCGCCGTCAGCCTTCAGATCGCGGGCATAAACAGGCGTACGGTCGCGGCGATAGCCGATGATGATGTTGCCGAGCCGCTTTTCCAGATCCTTGAGGTCGGATGCGAGACAGAGGATCGCCATCACCTCGGAAGCGACGGTGATGTCGAAGCCACCCTCGCGCGGAAAACCGTTCGCGACGCCGCCGAGCGACGAGACGATATCGCGCAACGCGCGGTCGTTCATGTCCATTGCGCGGCGCCATGTGATGCGCCTGATATCGATATTCTGCTCGTTGCCCCAGTAGATGTGATTGTCGATCAGCGCGGCGAGCAGATTATGGGCCGACGTGATCGCATGAAAATCGCCGGTGAAGTGAAGGTTGATGTCCTCCATCGGGATGACCTGCGCGTAACCGCCGCCGGCCGCCCCGCCCTTCACGCCGAAACACGGGCCGAGCGAGGCCTCGCGCACGCACACCACCGCCTTCTTGCCGATGCGGTTCAGGCCGTCGCCGAGGCCGACCGTCGTGGTGGTCTTGCCTTCGCCCGCCGGCGTCGGGTTGATCGCCGTGACAAGGATCAGCTTGCCATCCTTCTTGCCGGCCTGCGCCGCAATGAACGCGGCACCGATCTTTGCCTTGTCGTAGCCGTAAGGTGCGAGATCTTCCGCCGGAATACCGAGCTTTGCGCCGATTTCCATAATCGGCAGCTTCTTCGCCGCGCGCGCGATCTCGATATCGGATGCCACTGTCGTCGCCATAAGTCTCGCCCCCGAACATACGGTCATTTCCCTGTCGGGATAAACCAATATCTATCGGGTGTGAATAGTGGCGAAGCACTCTGTTAGTCGAAACGCACCGCCTTGTCTCACGACGCTGGCATGCCTATTTTCGGCGTCCAATCCAAACCGAGAAAGAAGGAAAAGATATGAAGTCCCTGGAATTGCTGGTCGAGCGCATCATCCTCTCCAGTCGCTGGCTCCTGGTGATCTTCTATCTCGGCCTCGCCGCCTCGCTCTCCGTCTATGCCGTTTCGTTCGCCTACAAGTTCTATAAGGTGGCGATCAATGTCTTCGCCTATGACGAAGCGGATATGATCCTCGCCATTCTCGGCCTCATCGATGCCGCCCTGGTGGCCAGCCTAATCGTCATGGTGATGATTTCCGGCTATGAGAATTTCGTCAGCCGCTTCGACGAGGCCGAAAATGGAGGCGAGGTTTCCTTCATCGGCAAGCTCGATTCAGGCAGCCTCAAGATCAAGGTCGCCTCCTCGATCGTCGCCATTTCCTCGATCCACCTGCTGCAGATCTTCCTGAACGCCACTCAATACGACAATGCCAAGCTGATGTGGTTCACGATCATCCACCTCGCCTTTGTCGTCTCGGCACTGTTGCTGGGCTTCCTGGAGAAGATCATGGCGAAAGCCAAAGCCAAGGATAGCTGAGGCCGGACCAACGGCTACTTGCCGGCCATTGCCGATGCGCTGGTCATCGGCGCACCGGTCGTCGACGGAGCCGGCGCAACACAATCGGAAATCGATTGATTTTCCTTGCAGTTGCGCGCCGAGACCAGGGCATCGGCATCGGCGAGCTCCGTCGTCAGCTTCAGTCTCAACGCGTCCATCTGCGAAATCAGATGAATGCCGTTCGGGTCGGTTCCAAGCATCAGATCGACAAGTCCCCGGTCGACACCCATCTTGTCGAGGAAGCTCACCAGCCTCGCCCTCTGCGCCTTGTCGAGCTTCGTCGTGTCATACTTGCCGACGAATTTGCGGCCGATCTCCTTCTTAGAGATGACCTTGCGCCTGCCGTCCACCATCTCATATTCGGTGCGGTACTGGACGCGCACTTCGCTGTAGGTGGTGGTGATCTGATGAACGCCCAGCAGCGCGAAGGGGCTGGAAACGCGCTGAACGCCGCCTGCAAAAAACAGCGGGCAGGCCGAAAAGCAGATTGCGCCGTCGGAAAATGGCTGTCCCGTGATCGACCCGTCCTTTGCAAAAGCTACTGAGCAGATCGGCTCGGCATAGGGACATGCCCGCGAGCGGGTGCGGCCGACTGCGATCGAAAGCTTCTGCTTGCGAATGATACGAGCCATCTCCATGGCCGCCTTGACATCGCCACCCGGCGAACTGACGACGATAGGCAGTTTCCGGTTGCCCACCTGCTTCAGGACTTTCTGCAGCTTCCGCGGCGTATCCGCCATGATCTGCCCTTCGGCGGAGATCCAGTCGGGGCAAGTGTTATCGGCCCGGCACTGGCCCATCTCGCCGTGAACGAGCAAAAACTGCATTGGGGTGCCACCGGCGACACCAGCCGCTTCGGCAAACACAGGCGAAGCAAGCAAAAGCAAAACGCTAGTGACGAAACACAACAGCGTTTGACAGCAGCGCGCCGCAAGCTGCGGGAAGAAGCGAAAATTCATGAGCTATACGCCTGCAAGCGATTACTTTTGCAAGACCGATAGCAACCGCTTTGGGCCTTCGCAAGGCGCGCCGACACGGCAACGCATCATTTGATGAAACTCCTGACTGTTCGCACGCTTCCAAGAGCTGGCGACAAGAAAATGGGGACCGTCGAACCTCAGGAACAAAAGATGGAACCGCACTGATGTTGTGATAAACGGTTAATCCTAAAGCGAGGCGTGAGACAGTTTTGGATCAAGTTGCGTCTCTCTACAGGCTCCGGACCGCCCTGTCCAAAACGCACATTCTGACCTCATTTTGACTTGGCAAATGCGTTCACCGGGTTGCTCCCTGGCCGCCGAGGTCGACGCAAAATGTACGGCTCCGTCGAAATTAGGCCAACGGAAACGCTATTTTTACGCTTAATGACCATTTTGGGCGAAGATTTCTGTAATTCTACATGTCTGAATATTAAAATATATGAAAATGAAATTATTTCTGGTTCTGTGGTATTTTTGCGTCTAGCATTCACTCATAAATCCGGTATTTGATAACGATAACACGCTGTGGGCGCTTCACTCATATGTCCTATATCATTACTGCCGAGAGACAATTGCTGCTTTCTGCCGAGCTGGCTGCTGCTCGGACACAAGCGGCCTTTGCACTGGCCCTGGAACGCACCGGGTCAGCTTTTGGCTTCAGCCATATGGCTCTTATGAACGCCCCGGTTCCCGACGACACGATGATGACGCCGTTGCTCATCGAGGGGACAGTGCCGGCTCAGTTCGTCCGTGAATTTGATCGTCATCAGCTCGTTCGCCGTTGCCCAATGCTGTTGCGCACGCGCGATTCGGTGATGCCGCGTTCCTGGCATCTGCTGGAAAAGGATGCCGAACCCGACGCCGATCTGCCGCGCGAACTTCGCGCACTCCTGATCAATTACAATTGTCCGATGAGCGTCATCATTCCGGTCAACGCGCCGGATGGTCAACGCCTCGTCTTCTGGTTCATGGGCAATCGCAACAGCCTCGGCCAGAGTGAGATCAACGAACTCACCCTGATCATGCTGCAGGCGCTCGATGCTTATAATTGCCTCAAGCGCAACGATAGTGCCGCACCGCACTCGCTTTCGGCACGTGAGCTGGAAGTGGTTCGCTGGACCGCTCAGGGGAAGACCTCAGTGGAGATCGGCCAGATCCTCACCCTCTCCGACCACACGGTCAACGCCTATATGATGAATGCGATCAAGAAGCTCGATTGCGTCAACCGCACGCAGCTCGTCGCAAAAGCCATTCGCCTGAAGCTGATCAGCTAAGCGAGCCCTCATTCAAGCGATCTCCAGACTGAGCCCAAAGACCGGGCTCAGTCTCGATGCGTGCCTCTCGCGCCGGGATGGGCAGACGATCTACTCTTGTTTAGCGACCGCCCAGAACCGTGCGGATTTCCACAAGGCTCGAACGTACCCGCAGAATATGGAAGCCCATGGTCGCGAGATGGCTCGGCATGAAGGAGCTGTCTTCCGGCCCATTGGAAATGATGAAGGGCTGAATGCGCAAGGCGGTCTGCAATTGCGTCGTGACATCAGCCCAAAGCGTGCCAACGTTGCGCTCGGCGATCACCTGCTGGAAATCCGAACGGGCTGCGGTTAGAATGCCGTAGCTCGCGTAAAGCTGACCATAGGCGAACCAGAAGCGATCGTCAGCCCGCATGTCCAGCCAACCGTAGCTGTGATCGCCTGCCCTCTTGGCCAATATATCCGCCGTGCTGCCGAGATCGTTGGCAATGTGGTCGACGAACTGCAGGAGATTGTCGGCGCGCCCGTCGAAAATTGCCTTGCAGTTGCCGAGGTCGCTATTGAAGCTGCGCAGATTGGTCATCGCGGCGCGATAATAGCTTGGGCTCGGCGTCTTCGGTCCGAAGGGATGCAAGCCGAAATACCAGCTGGACTCGTCGAACTGCAAGTTGCCGCGCGCCTTCTGCAGATCGCTGTTGATGCCGGAGGTTCCGCGTACACGGCCGAGCGTATCGACCAACTCCGCCGAAGTACGGCGAACGACAGAATTGATGCCCCGCTGGAAGGAAGCCTTATTGTCCAGGAACGGCGTATCATCCCATGAAATGCTGAAGAAGCCGAGCTTGTAGAGCAGCATCGAGGAAATCCAGGCATTCTGGTTGACGTCGAAATCGATCAGATCGGTGGCAACGTCGACGACGGCCGAGGTTTGGCAGGTCTTGGGCGCCGTTGCCGCGGCCTGCTGGCTGTCCGTGGCAGGCAGCTCCTGCCCGGCCGAATATTTGCGCTCGGAGAATTTGTAGACATCCGGATAGGCGGGATTGAACCCTGTCCAGACCTGCGTCTGCCAAACGAAATAGATATAGAGCAGCGCCATCAGCGCCACGAAGGCGGCGACCGGCAGCTTGATCAGCCAGTTGCGCTGCCGATACCAGCCATGCGCTGCAAGAAATGGCCAGCTAAGCCCGACGAAAACCAATCCCAGCCATCGTACGATGGCGGCCCAGATCCGCTTGAAGAACGCCGTGATCGAGTCAAGCATGGACACGCCTCCTAAATCGTACCGCACATCCCGCCGACGCAAAGGACGCACCACACCAAACCTGCGCAATGGACGTCGCGAAAATCGCCGCGATCCCCGGATCATTAAGTCCTTATCGCCATTCACTTTCCAGCAAATATGTGTTCTTGGGAAAAACAACAACCGTCCGCATGGAATTTTCAGTGCCGGACGACAATCAACCCTCAGGTTGTACCTCTTCCGCCGCTCCGCCCTGGTCTGTGGATACGGGTAGCGGATGCGGCTCCAGCCGTCTTTTGAAGACGGCATCGACATGAGCCTTGCGCACGGCAAGGTCATGCCCCGCCAGCACATTCGCCTCGAACGCCTGGATCAGGCTCTCAACCGCTTCCTTTCGCGAAACCGTGGTTGATGCCTGAGCCACTTCTGCCGCCAATGCCTTGAGCAAGGCGATCCGTTGCTCGATATCGATGGTCAGCTTAGCGGCCATGGCGCCGATGGCGGCGATCTGCCCATTCAGAGCAGCCGCCAGCCCTTCATAAATGTCAATCAGGCGCTGTCGCACCGTCCGGCGGGATTGAAGCTCCTGTTCTTGCCGCCGAATGTCATCCTGCTCCGTCAACAGAGCACGATAGTCCCCTTCGAGTTCGGACTGCAGATCGGCATGGCGCGAGGATGGGCGGTTGCGCCGCTGATACATGAGCTTTTCCGCCAGGGAATCCGCCCGGCGCTGTATCTCTTCTATATCGAAATCGAGTTTCCGCCGCCGCTCGATCACGCCTTCGAGTTGAAGTTCGCATTCACGAAAGCACCGGGAGATTACAGGTCTTGCCTGCTTGAAAAGAAGATCGAGCTCGGCCGATACGTCCAGGATCGTATCGAGATCAGCGATGATAGCCTCCGGCTTCATCGGTCCCCGCGCCAGCGTCCGGCTGAGCAGGCTTGCATTTTCAAGACCGACTTTCTCGTTGAACAATCGGCGATGCTGCAGATCCGCCTCCTCGGTCGCATGGTCCAGTCCCTTGACCAGCAATAGGGCGGCTGACTTCCAACGGTCGAGCAGTTCGACCGCTTCGCGAACGGTCGCTTCTTCGACAGGAAAATTGACGACTTCGACGCGTTCGCTCTCCCTGGCGTGGCCGGCGAGCGTCGCCACGGCCGAATTCGCGTCGTTCAAGGCGTCATCGAGCGTCGTTCGCGCCTTATCGAGCATGCCATCGAAGGAATGAGGCCTGACCATGAAAGCATTCCCTCCCCTACCTTTGGCGCGAGACTAGCCGCTTCCTGAGGCGAAGGAAATGCTCGAAAACTATTGGGCAGCGGCTGGATTCTTCAGATAGGCAATAAGGTTGTCGAGGTCCTTGTCGCTTTTCAGACCCGGGAACGCCATCCGGGTGCCTTTGACGAGAAATTGCGGCGCCGGCAGGTATTTCCGCAGCAGCGTTTCATCCCAGACCTTACCATCAGCTCCGAATGCCCTCATCGCCGGCGAGTAGGCATAATCCGGCTTGCTTGCGACGGCTCGTCCGACGACCCCCATCAGCGAGGGACCGACGCGATTATCAGGCCCGGTCGCCGTGTGACATGCCCCACATTTCTTGAAAACGACGGCGCCCGCGACAGCATCGCCGTCTGCAAGCGCGCAAGGGGTCGAGGCAAGCACGATGACGGTCGACAGCAAACACGGCAGTTTCATCATCACTCCCGAACAGCTCAATCTCGACCAACGATCATATGCCGAGGAGAGTCTGCAATGCTACAGAAAGCCCGCGGGCGCCGCTTCACTCGCAGGTGATTGCCTCTTCCCAATGGCGGCGGCAGAGCGAGACATATTTGTCGCTGCCGCCGATCTCTATCTGCGCTCCTTCATGAACGACCTTGCCGCCGGCATCGAGCCGCACCACCATCGTCGCCTTGCGTCCGCAATGGCAGATGGTGCGCACCTCGCGCAATTCGTCGGCGATGGTCAGCAGCTCCTGCGACCCCGGAAACAGATGTCCATGGAAATCCGTGCGCAACCCGTAAGTCATGACCGGAAGGCCGAGGCGGTCGACGATATGAGCAAGCTGCCAGACCTGCTCGCGTGTCAGAAATTGCGCCTCGTCGACAAAGACGCAGGCAAGCGGCTCGCTTGCATGCATTTCATCGACCATGGCATAGAGATCGTCGCTGGTTTCGAAGGGCAAGGCATCCATCGTCAGGCCGATGCGCGAAGCGATCGTGCCACGCCCGGCGCGATCATCGAGAGCTGCAATGAAGGCTGCGGTGCGCATGCCGCGCTCCTGATAATTATAGGCAGCCTGCAGCAGCATCGTCGATTTGCCGGCATTCATCGTCGAATAATGGAAGTAAAGCTTGGCCATGACATTCTCCTTGAATGCTTCATGGGTGCTGTGGGACGATAAGAAAAGACGGTCGCGGCGAAAACCACAAGATTCAGGCGTGCTTCGCCAAGGGCGCAAAAGCCTTGGTCAGCGGCGGACAGAAAAAGACGGGCGTCGCATTCAGCCCCCTCAAACCGCCGCAAATACACTGTGGTCGCTTGAAAATGTCAGTTATTGATGGTTGCTTGGGAACGTTAGACTGGGAGTCACGCAATGATAAAAATGACCCTTACTGCATTCGCTTTCGCTTCAACTCTTTCCGCACTGACATTGGGCGCCGCCGCGGCCTCCGCAGCCGAGCCGGCAAGCTGTAGCACCGTACATTTTGCCGATGTGGGCTGGACCGACATCACCTCCACGACGGCCACCGCCTCCATCCTCCTGAAGGCGCTTGGCTACGACACCGACGTCAAGGTGCTCGCCGTGCCGGTGACGTATCAATCCCTCAAGAACAAGGACATCGACGTCTTCCTCGGCAACTGGATGCCCTCCATGGCCGAAAACATCAAGCCGTTCGCCGCGGACAAGTCGGTCGAAACCGTCCGCGCCAACCTGGAGGGCGCCAAGTACACGCTCGCGACAAACGAAAAGGGTGCCGCGCTCGGCATCAAGGACTTCAAGGATATCGCCGCTCATAAGGACGATCTCGACGGCAAGATCTACGGCATCGAGCCGGGCAATGACGGCAACCGCCTGGTGATCGACATGGTCGACAAGAACTCCTTCGGCCTCAAGGGCTTCGAAGTGGTCGAATCCTCCGAACAGGGCATGCTCGCGCAGGTCTCCCGCGCCGATAAGGAAGGCAAGCCGATCATCTTCCTCGGCTGGGCGCCGCATCCGATGAACACCACCTACAAGATGACCTATCTCACCGGCGGTGACGATGTGTTCGGACCGAATTTCGGTGGTGCAACCGTCTATACCAACGTCCGGGCCGGCTACCTGCAGGAATGCCCGAACGTCGGCACCTTCGTCAAAAATCTCGTCTTCTCGCTGCCGATGGAAAACGAAATCATGGGCAAGATCCTGAACGACAGCAAGGAGCCGGAAGCGGCTGCCACCGAATGGCTGAAGGCCAATCCGTCTGCGGTCACGCCCTGGCTTGCCGGCGTCACCACCAAGGATGGCGGTGACGGCCTAGCGGCGGTCAAGGCCAAGCTCGGCCTGTAATACAAGGACGGATGAAGGGGCGGCCAAACCGCCCCTTTCTCTTCCTTGAACGGACTGCTTGCTTTCGCGTCCCGCCATCTCCGGACAATGGTCCGCTTGGCGTGACAGACCGTATTCTTCGGCGGCACCTCCGGCTTCATACGTTACAATCGGAAACGCCGCCCCCAATCGTGGGCAAAGACGTGAACTGGTTAACCGATTACCGCATCCCCATCGGGCCATGGGCCAAAGCCGTCGTCGACTGGCTGACGAGCAATGTCACATGGTTCTTCGACGGCCTTTCCTTCGTTGTCGCGCATGGAATCAACGGATTGCTGTTCCTATTGCAGGTACCGCATCCGCTGATCGTCGTCATTGTCTTCACGGCAATCGCCTATTGGATGCGCCGGAGCGTCACGATCACGGTCCTCACCCTGATCGGCCTGCTGATCACTATCAACCAGGGCTACTGGAAAGAGACGACCGAGACGCTGGCGCTGGTGCTGGCCTCCACCTTCGTGTGCATGCTCGTGGGCGTACCCCTCGGCATCGCGGCAGCGCGCCGTCCGTGGCTTTACGCCATCATGCGGCCGATCCTCGATCTGATGCAAACCATCCCGACCTTCGTGTATCTGGTGCCAGCAATGATCCTGCTTGGTCTCGGCATGGTCCCGGGCCTGGTCGCCACCGTCGTCTTTGCTCTTCCCGCACCGATCCGCATGACGCGCCTCGGCATCATTTCCACTCCCCCTTCGCTGGTGGAAGCGGCCGAATCCTTCGGCGCGACGCCACGCCAGGTTCTGCGCAAGGTCGAGCTTCCCTTTGCCACGCCGCAGATCATGGCCGGCCTGACCCAGACCATCATGCTGTCGCTCTCGATGGTTTCGATCGCCGCTCTCGTCGGCGCCCCCGGTCTCGGCGTGCCGGTGCTGCGTGCGCTGAATAGCGTCAATGTCGCCAAGAGCTTCGATTCCGGCGCCTGCATCGTCATCCTGGCGATCATTCTCGACCGTATGTTCCGCGCGCCCGGCGAAGGAGACCGCTCATGACCGTCGCCGTTGATTTCAAAAATGTCAGCATCATCTTCGGCGATCGTCCCGATGCCGCGCTGAAACTCGTCGACGAAGGCAAGTCGCGCGATGACATCGGTAAATCTACCGGCATGGTGCTCGGTGTCGCCAATGCCTCGCTGCAAATCGAGGAAGGCGAAATCTTGGTGCTCATGGGCCTGTCCGGCTCCGGCAAATCGACGCTGCTGCGCGCCGTCAACGGCCTGGCGCCGGTCGTGCGCGGCGAGGTCTCCGTCAACACCAAGAACGGCGCCGTCAGCCCCTACTCCTGCAGCCCCAAGGCGCTGCGTGATTTGCGCATGCATACCGTCTCCATGGTGTTCCAGCAATTCGCGCTTCTGCCCTGGCGAACGGTCGCCGACAATGTCGGCTTCGGGCTTGAGCTTGCTGGCGTGCCGGATGCAGAGCGCAAGAAGCGCGTCGACGAACAACTGCAGCTCGTCAATCTCACGCAATGGGCCAATCGCAAGGTCAACGAACTGTCGGGCGGCATGCAGCAGCGCGTCGGCCTCGCCCGCGCCTTTGCGACCGGAGCACCAATCCTGCTCATGGACGAGCCGTTCTCCGCCCTCGACCCGCTGATCCGCACGCGCCTGCAGGACGAGCTTCTCGAATTCCAGCGCCGCCTAAAGCGGACGATCCTCTTCGTTAGCCACGATCTGGACGAGGCATTCCGTATCGGCAACCGCATCGCCATCATGGAAAGCGGCCACATCATCCAGTGCGGAACACCGCAGGAGATCGTCAAGAATCCGGCTGATCAGTATGTGGCCGACTTCGTGCAGCACATGAACCCCATCAGCATGCTGACGGCACGGGATGTCATGCAGCAGGGCGTCGGACATTCGGCCAATGCCGGTTCCGTCACCGCGACGGCAACCGCCGCAACGCCGCTTGTCGATATTCTTGACGCCCTGACCCGCCAGCCGGGCAATATCGGCGTTGTTGACAATGGCACCATTATCGGAACGATCTCTGCGCAAGACGTGGTATCGGGCCTGACCAGCCATCGGCGAAAGGAGTAGTCGTTCGCGACTGCTCCTCATTTCATGGAGCCGTTAATGAACGATAAACCATCGGTGATCAGGGAAACGGATGAGGATGCGCGCATTCAGGCCCGCGACCTCATGCGCGAAGCCGCACATGCGGCCTTGGCCGTCATCGACCCCGAAACCGGCTTTCCCTCCGTCAGCCGCGTCCTGACCGCCATGGATGCTGATGGCGCTCCGGTCATCCTGGTCTCCGGCCTCTCCTCACATACCAAGGCTTTGATAAAGGACAGCCGCGCTTCGGCGCTCTTTGGCGAGCCCGGCAAGGGCGATCCTCTCGCCCATCCCCGCTTGACCTTACGCTGCAGCGCAGAGCGCATCGACCGGCAAAGCCAAGCTCACGATCGCATCCGAACGCTTTTTCTCGATCGCCACCCGAAATCCAAGCTCTATATCGACTTTCCGGATTTCTGCTTCTTCCGCCTCGTTCCACTTGATGCCAGCCTGAACGGCGGCTTCGGAAGGGCTTACATCTTGACCTCAAAAGACCTGATGATGCTTTAAACCGAAAACAAAATCCGGCGGCAATAAAATCATACAATAGTGCGAGAATTAGTAGGTCGACAGCCTGACGTAGAAACGGCCAATATTCACAGGTTGCAAATCCCTTGTGACCAAAATTGGCATATTTGCGGCTTCGAAACGATAAGAATCGACCTATTTTGGTCTAATTTAGCCTCTGGATGGGACGTTGGAGACCTCAGCATTATCGCCGAGGCATCATACGTACATACCTAAAACAGCATACTCGATACCTTAAATTTAGGTATATACAATCTTCGACCCCTCTTGGTATTGTTAGATATCGGTTAGGACCGGGTTGGAAATAGCACAGTTTCTGATGTACGCTCCGCATTGGGAAGATTAAAAGATGAAGACAAGAGATTTGGCCGAACACTCTAATGTTGCGGCAGCATTATTATCAGCAATGGCGAACCCGAAGCGTCTTTTGATCCTTTGCAGTCTCGTTAAGGGTGAAGTTCCTGTTGGCGTTCTTGCCAATCAGGTCGGACTGAGCCAATCAGCACTTTCTCAGCATCTTTCGAAGCTTCGCGCTCAGAAGCTGGTGAAGACGCGTCGTGACGCTCAAACGATTTACTACTCCAGCACATCAGAATCCGTAATCCGTGTTCTTGAAACGCTGGAAGACATTTATTGCGAGCCGGAAAAAAGTAGATCGGCTGCTTAAGAGCTTTCAATAGCTCAAGGCCTGTCGACAGAAGATCTACGGGGGACACTTTAGACCCTGAAAGATCGACTTGCTTTCATTACCAGGTGTTTTGCTGCTTTAACTGGCAAATCTTCGGATTTGCCAGTTTTTTCATGTCTGAACGAGCTCACATCCCGTCTGCGAACTATCCTCGCCTGACGCCGCCGGCATGCTGCGATCCAATTCTGCCGCGCTCCAGCCTTCTTCCCCGACCCATCTTTGCCTTGACGCAAAAAGGCCGGCTGATAATTTGACCAAGCAGTAAATATAATCGCGCGGCGCCGCGCCGCGGTCGGGTAACAGGCCCCCGAATGGCCATTGGAGAACAGCATGTCGGACCGTTTGAATGCCACCCCCAACGATTTGCGCGCCTTCTGGATGCCGTTTACGGCCAACCGCCAATTCAAGAAGGAACCGCGCCTCTTCGTCAGCGCCAAGGATATGTACTACACCACCCATGACGGTCGGCAGGTACTGGACGGAACGGCGGGTCTGTGGTGCGTGAACGCGGGACACTGCCGCCCCAAGATCACCGAGGCGATCCGCCAGCAGGCAGGCGAACTCGATTATGCCCCGGCTTTCCAGCTTGGCCATCCCAAGGCCTTCGAGCTGGCGAACCGACTGGTCGATATTGCGCCTGACGGTATGGACCATGTTCTTTACACCAATTCGGGTTCGGAATCGGTCGAAACCGCGCTGAAGGTCGCGCTTGCCTATCATCGCGTGAAGGGCAATGGCTCACGTTTTCGCCTCATCGGCCGCGAACGCGGCTATCACGGCGTCAATTTCGGCGGCATTTCCGTCGGCGGCATCGTCACCAATCGCAAGATGTTCGGCACCCTGCTGACCGGCGTCGACCACATGCCGCACACCCATGTGCCCGGCAAGAACGCCTTCACACGTGGCGAGCCGGAGCATGGCGGCGATATCGCCACCGAACTGGAGCGCATCGTCACTCTGCACGACGCCTCGACGATCGCAGCCGTCATCGTCGAGCCGATCGCCGGCTCTACCGGCGTATTGATCCCGCCGAAAGGCTATCTTCAGAAGCTGCGCGAAATCTGCACCAAGCACGGCATCCTCTTGATTTTCGACGAAGTCATCACCGGCTTCGGTCGTCTTGGTACCCCCTTTGCCGCGCAATATTACGACGTGAAGCCGGATATCATCACCACAGCCAAGGGCCTGACCAACGGCGTCATCCCGATGGGCGCGGTCTTCGTCACCTCGGAGATCCATGACGCCTTCATGCAGGGACCCGAGCACATGATCGAGTTCTTCCACGGCTACACCTATTCCGGCAACCCGATCGCCTCGGCCGCAGCGCTCGCGACACTCGACACCTACAAGGAAGAAGGCCTGCTCACGCGCGCAGCCGAACTTTCCGACTACTGGGCCGACGCTCTGCACTCCCTGAAGGACTGCCCGAACGTCATCGACATCAGAAACACCGGCCTGATCGGCGCCATCGAGCTCGACCCGATCGCCGGCGAACCCACCAAGCGCGCCTTCACCGCTTTCCTGAAGGCTTATGAAAAGGGTCTCCTGATCCGCACCACCGGCGACATCATCGCACTCTCGCCGCCTCTCATCATCGAGAAGCACCACATCGACGAGCTGTTCGGCAAGCTCCGCGAGATCTTGCAGAATAATATTTGAAGCGAATGTCGCACCACCTCACGTCAACGTGACAAAGTGGTATCGGCGAATTCGAGGGCATCCCCTCTCCCCGCCTGCGGGGAGAGGGTTAGGGTGAGGGGCCGTTCACGGGGACAATGAGATGCGCGGTCCGGAACCTAAAACGACACAGCGCGCGAGGATGCTCCGGCAATCGGACAACGATGCCGAGGCAAAACTTTGGTCGGAACTTCGCAATCGGCGACTGAACAGCTTCAAATTTGTTCGGCAGTTTTCAATCGGTCCTTATTTCGCTGACTTTGCCTGCCGAGAGCGATCCTTGGTCATCGAGTCGATGGCAGTCAAGATGCCGACAGCATGCACGACACAATTCGCGATGAATTCATGACCGCTGAAGGCTGGTCTGTTGCTCGCTTCTGGAACATTGACGTCCTCACAGCCATGCCAGCAGTTCTTGAAACCGTCGTAGCGATCTGCGAAGGCAGGTTGACCGAAATTGTTGTAGCTCGCGATTTCAAGTTTCTTCCGGCGAAGTGTTCGAAATAGCCCCTCACCCCAGCCCTCTCCCCGCACGCGGGGAGAGGGAGTCTTAGTTCTCCCCAGGTCGCAGGAAACACCGTTCTATCAACAAATTCGGATTGATCCCCTCTCCCCGTAGAACGGGGAGAGGGCTAGGGTGAGGGGTAATACGGAATCACAGCAAGCAGGAAGAAGCCATGACTACCAAACTCGAACGCTATATCGACCAGGGCGTCGGCCGGGAGACTGCCGATATCGTTCTCAAAAATGGCCGCTTCTTCGATCTGGTGACGGGCGAGCTGGTTGCCTCGGATATCGCCATTTGCGGCGATCGCATCGTCGGCACCTGCGGCGATTATCAGGGGCGCGAAGAGATCGATATTGCCGGCCGCATCGTCGTGCCGGGCTTCATCGACACGCATCTTCACATCGAATCCTCGCTGGTAACGCCCCTCGAATTCGACCGCTGCGTCCTGCCCTACGGCGTGACGACGGTCATCTGCGATCCGCATGAAATCGCCAACGTGCTCGGCACCGAAGGCATACGCTACTTCCTCGACTGTTCGCTCGAAACGATCATGGACATCCGCGTCCAGCTCTCCTCCTGCGTGCCGGCAACGCATCTGGAAACCTCTGGCGCCGATCTGCCGATCGAGAAGCTCCTGCCGTTCCGCAATCATCCGCAGGTGATCGGCCTTGCCGAATTCATGAACTTTCCCGGCGTGATCCATAAGGATCCCGTTTGCATGGCGAAGCTCGAGGCCTTCCAGGGCGGCCATATCGATGGCCATGCGCCGCTTTTGCGCGGTAATGACCTCAACGGCTATCTCGCAGCCGGCATTCGCACGGAGCATGAGTCGACAACCGCCGAAGAGGCACTGGAGAAGATCCGCAAAGGCATGCATGTGCTGGTGCGTGAAGGTTCCGTTTCCAAGGATCTGCACGCGCTGATGCCGATCATCACGGAACGGCTGTCGCCCCACCTCGCGCTCTGCACAGACGACCGCAATCCACTCGATATCGCCGAACAGGGCCACCTCGATTACATGATCCGCACGGCGATCGCCCATGGCGTCGAACCACTGGCGATCTACCGCGCCGCCTCGATCTCCGCAGCCCGCGCCTTCGGTCTTCGGGATCGCGGTCTCGTGGCACCGGGCTGGCGCGCCGATCTCGTCGTCATCGACAGCCTGGAAAACTGCAAGGCCGAGATCGTCTTCTCCGCAGGCCGCCGCGTTTCCGCCGAACTCTTCGCGACCCGCGGTTCGGTCGAGCCGGTCGGCCTCGACAGCGTCAAAGCCCGCCCAATCAATGCCGCCGATTTCGGCGTGCCGGTCACCGAAGGCGAAAGCTCTGTCATCGGTGTGACGCCCGGCAAGATCATCACCCAACATCGCCGCTATCGCCTGCCAACCAAGGGCAACCAAACCGATATCGACCTCGGCAACGATATCATCAAGGTCGCTGTCATCGAGCGGCATGGCAAGAACGGCAACCACGCCAACGGCTTCGTCCAGGGTTTTGGGCTGAAGAAGGGCGCGATCGCCTCGACCGTTGGCCATGACAGCCACAATATCTGCGTCGTCGGCGTCAATGAGGATGACATGGCCCTCGCCGCCAATCGCCTCAGTGATATCAATGGCGGTTTCGTCGTCGTTGAGGACGGCGTCGTGACCGGTGAAATCGCCCTGCCTGTCGCTGGCTTGATGAGCCTCGAACCTTATGAAAGCGTGCGCGACACGCTGCACCACCTGCGCCAGGCAGCCTACGCCCTTGGCGCGACCCTGGAAGAACCTTTCCTGCAGCTCGCCTTCCTGCCCTTGCCTGTGATTCCGCATTTGAAGATATCGGATCGGGGTCTGGTCGATGTCGACAAGTTCATGTTGATCGGGTGATCAGGCTCGCCCCTCGCAAGGAACATAGCTTGCGTTGCAAAGGTGTCAGCGCACAAACAATTCGCGCTTGGGACTTCAATTGACGAAAGCCTGTTGTTATCTTTATTCCATGACGTCAAACCGTTTGGTCATGGAAAGAACAATCGTGACAAAGCTTGAGCAGATTGAGAAAAATGTCAGCGAGTTGGAGCCGGAAGACTTCCAGGCATTCGCCGAATGGTTTGAAGCTCTGCAGGCGAGCCGGTGGGACCGGCAAATCGAAGCTGATATACGTGCCGGTAAACTGGATGGACTGGCTGATAAAGCGCTCGCCGATTTTCGTGCAGGAAAGACGCGAGCACTTTGAAGCATCATGCTGCGCCGCCGTTTTGGCAGGCTTATGAAAAACTGCCAAAACATGTGCGAGAACTCGCCGACCGAAACTTCGAACTTCTGAAAACGAACCCGAAGCACCCTTCACTTCATTTTAAACAAGTAGGCCGCTTCTGGTCCGCGCGGGTCGGGATTTCCTGGCGCGCGCTTGCTGTCGCTGACGGCGACGACCTTATCTGGTTCTGGATCGGCTCTCATACCGAATATATGACAAGCTCTTACGCTAAATCACGCCACATACCCGCAGAACACATCCAGAGCAGCAAGCGTTAGCGCTGCCCCGGCATCCGCCGTCCCAAACCCCGGCACAACGATAGTTTTACCGAGCTTGATGTCCTTCGGCAAAGCGACCTTTACCGGTGTGCGCGAGAGATTGAAGACAAACAGCAGTGTCTCGTCACCCTTGGAGCGCGTAAAGGCGAGAACCTCCTCTTTTGTATCGAGGAAGGTCATGTCGCCATCGCGCAAAGCTGCATGTTCCGCACGGAAAGCCAGCGTCTGCCGATAGTGATGCAGCACGGAATCCGCATCCGCCTCCTGCTTGTCGACGGCGAGCGCCGCATGCTGGTAGGGAACCGGCAGCCAGGACTTGTCGGCGGTGGTAAAGCCGGCGTGGGCACGGCTCGCTTCCCAGGGCATCGGCGTGCGGCAGCCGTCGCGCCCCTTGAAGGCCGGCCAGAAGCGAATACCATAGGGATCGCGCAGATCCTCGAAGGCAAGCTCTGCCTCCGGCAGACCGAGTTCTTCGCCCTGGTAGAGACAGATCGAGCCACGCAGGGTTGATAACAGCGAAATCGCGAGCTTCGCCACGCGCGGCTGCTCCTCCTCCGTCTCGGCAAAGCGGCTGACATGGCGCTGAACGTCGTGGTTGGAAAAGGCCCAGCAGACCCAGCCGTCGACAACATTGTCCTGGAAATCGCTGACACAACGGCGGAAATGTGCCGGCGTGAAATCGGGACCCAAAAGATCGAACGTGTAGCACATGTGCAGCTTGTCGCCGCCGCTGGTATAAGCGGCCACTGTCTGTAGCGAGCGCGCACCATCCCCCACTTCGCCGACGGTCGCACGATCATCATATTGGTCGAGCAATACCCGCAACCGCTTCAGGAAGCCGATATTCTCTGGCTGCGTCTTGTCGTAGAGATGGTTCTGCATCCCGTAAGGGTTGGTTTCGGGCGCATCGAGCCCGCCGGTCGCGACGAGCGCCGGCGGATTGTCGCGGAGCTTCTTGTCACAGAAATAGTAGTTGACCGTATCCAGGCGAAAACCGTCCACACCGCGATCAAGCCAGAATTTGACGGCGGCCAGCACCGCATCCTGAACCTCCGGATTGTGGAAGTTCAGGTCCGGCTGCGAGGTGAGGAAATTGTGCTGGTAATATTGTCTGCGCACGCCGTCCCATTCCCAGCCGGGGCCGCCGAAGATCGACAGCCAGTTGTTCGGCGCCGTGCCATCCGGCTTCGGATCCGCCCAGACATACCAATCCGCCTTGGGATTGTCGCGGCTTGTACGGCTTTCGACAAACCAGGGATGCCGGTCGGAAGTGTGCGAGATGACCTGGTCGATGATGACCTTGAGGCCGAGTTCATGTGCTGCCGCCATCATCTCATCGAAATCGGCAAGCGTGCCGAAGATCGGATCGACATCGCAGTAATCGGCGACGTCATAGCCCATATCGGCCATCGGCGAGGTGAAGAACGGCGCCAGCCAGATTGCGTCGACCCCGAGTGCGGCAATATGAGGCAGACGCCGGGTGATCCCCTTGATGTCGCCGAGCCCGTTGGCATCCGTGTCCTGAAACGACCGCGGATAGACCTGATAGATCACTGCCCCGCGCCACCAGTCGGCTCCCGCCGCTTTATTCGTCGATTTCATCAAACTGCCTCGATATCGCACAAGGCCTGCCAGTTTGCACACTCGGGCGCAGGCGGCAAGTCGCAATCGGCCAGGCTGCCAAACCCAACCTCCGGGCGATAAATTCGCAGTATCAATTTTAGAGTTTTGTGAATATGAAAGTTCACACGCTAAGCATGCCCGACTTTTTTTAACTTGAAAGCGACGTCGCTTTCGATAACTTCGCGCATTGACCTGCACGTACAGGTCACCTGCGGATCAAAAACACCCTTGTAAAACAAGGACAAGAACTCCAGAAAGGTGGGAAAACATATGGCGCATATCACCAGAAAATTTATCGCTGCGGCTTTCGTCAGCACGATATTGAGCGTTTCCGCGCATGCCGCGACCCTCAATATCCACAACGGCGGCGACCCGACTTCGCTCGATCCGCAAAAAATTTCCGGCGATTGGGAAAACCGTATCGACGGCGATATCTTCGAAGGGCTGGTGACCGAAGATCCCAAGGACAACCCGATACCCGGCCAGGCTGCAAGCTGGACCATTTCGCCCGACCAGAAGGTCTATACCTTCAAGCTTCGCGACGGCATCAAGTGGTCCGATGGCCAGCCGGTGACGGCTCAGGACTTCGTCTTTGCTTTCCAGCGCCTGATGGACCCGAAGACCGCCGCGCAATACGCCTATCTGCAGTACACGATCCGGAACGCGGAAAAGATCAACAAGGGCGAGATCAAGGATCTGACCCAGCTCGGCGTCAAGGCGATCGATGACAAGACTCTCGAAATCACGCTTGAAAACCCGACACCTTACTTCCTCAACGCTCTGATGCACTACACGGCCTATCCGCTGCCGAAGCATGTCGTTGAAGCCAAGGGCGACCAGTGGGTCAAGATCGGCAACATCGTCACCAACGGCCCTTACAAGCCCACCGAATGGGTGCCCGGTTCGCATGTCAGCATGGTCAAGAGTGACCAGTATTACGGCGCCAAGGATATCAAGATCGACAACGTCAACTATTACACGCTGGAAGATCAGGCCGCTGCCCTGAAGCGCTATCGTGCCGGCGAATTCGATATTCTGACCTCGTTCCCGGCCGATCAGTATGACTGGATCCAGAAGAATCTTCCTGGTCAGGCGCATGTGGTGCCGTTCCTTGGCACCTACTATTACGTCATGAACGCCACCAAGCCGCCCTTCAACGACAAGCGCGTGCGTCAGGCTCTCTCCATGGCCGTCAACCGCGAAGTCATCGGCCCGAAGATCCTCGGCACCGGTGAACTGCCGATGTATTCCTGGGTCCCGCCGGGCACCGCCAATTATGGCGAGCCGGCCTATGTCAGCTGGAAGGATGAGCCCTACAAGCAGAAGGTCGAAGAAGCAAAGAAGCTTCTGAAGGAAGCCGGCTTCGGCCCCGATCATCCCTTGAAGGCTCAGCTGCGCTACAACACCAACGACAACCACAAACGCATCGCCGTTGCGATCGCCGCCATGTGGAAGCCGCTCGGCGTCGATATCGAGCTCTACAACACCGAAACCAAGGTGCATTACGATGAAATGCAGCGCGGCGAGGTGCAGATCGGCCGTGCCGGCTGGCTCGCCGACTACAACGACCCGATCAACTTCCTGAACCTGCTGTCTACCGGCGTCGAGATGAACTACGGCCGTTGGAGCAACAAGGACTACGATGCTCTGATCAAGCAGGGCAATGAAGAGATCGATCTGAAGAAGCGCGCCGAGATCTACAAGAAGGCCGAACAGCTGGCCCTCGACGACAGCGCCGCGATCCCGATCTACTACTACGTTTCCCAGAACATCGTCGCCCCGAAGGTCCAGGGCTTCGTCGACAATATCCAGGACATCCACCGTACGCGTTGGCTGTCGATCAAAGAATAATTGGGAACAGGCTCCCTCCCGGACACAACCGGGAGGGAGCCGTCTAAGATCATGTTTGGCTACGCTCTCCGTCGTTTGCTGTCGACAATCCCCGTCTTGTGGATTGCCGTGACAGTGTGCTTTTTCATTCTGCGCCTCGCTCCCGGCGGCCCCTTCGATGGCGAAAGGCCATTGCCGCCGGAAGTCAAAGCCAACCTCGCGGCTCACTACAACCTCGACAAGCCCCTGGTTGAGCAATACCTGATCTATGTCGGCGACGTCATGAAGGGCGACCTTGGCCCCTCCTTCGCCAATCAGGACTTCACCGTCACCCAGCAGATCATGTCCGGCTTCCCCTATACGTTGACCATCGGCGGCTCCGCCTTCGTGCTCGCGACTGTCGTCGGCGTCTTCATAGGCTGTCTCGGGGCGCTCTATCAGAACCGCGCGGCCGATTACTGGCTGGGCGGCGGCCTCCTCATCGGCCTGGTCATGCCGAGCTTCCTCATCGCCCCCATCCTGCAGCTCATCTTCGGCAATACGCTCGGCTGGCTGCCGGTCGGCGGCTGGGGCGACGGCTCGATCAAGTTCCTGATCCTGCCCATCATCGTCCTGACCCTGCCGCACGCGGCTCGCATCTCTCGCCTGATGCGAGGCTCGATGATCGAGGTAATGAGCCAGAACTTCATCCGCACCGCCAAGGCCAAGGGTATCGGCCCGCGGCTGACGATCCTGCGCCACGCGCTGAAGCCGGCCATGATGCCCGTCGTCTCCTATCTCGGACCCGCGGCAAGTTACCTCCTCACCGGCTCGCTGGTGGTCGAAAGCATCTTCGGCCTCCCCGGCGTTGGCCGCTACTTCGTCGGCGCAGCGCTCAACCGCGATTACGGCATGGTTCTCGGCACGGTCGTTTTCTACATGGTCCTGATCGTGGTCCTCAACCTGCTGGTCGACATCGCCTATGCCTGGCTCGACCCCAAAGTGAGAATGCGATGATCCTCAATTCCGCCAAGAGAGAATTGCTGGAAGCGGAATTGCTTTCGGCAGAAGGACTCGCACCAAAGGGGCGATCCCTCACCGGCGACGCGATGCGTCGTCTCCTGCGCAACAAGGCGGCGGCACTTTCGCTGGTCATACTGGCCGTGCTGGTTCTGATCGCCATATTCGGCCCGTATTTCCTGCCCTTCAACTACGAGGATCCGGACTGGACGTCGTTCCGAGGTGCTCCGGACTTCGCCGCCGGCCATTATTTCGGCACCGACGGCAACGGCCGCGACCTGCTGGCACGCACGCTCTACGGCACCCGCGTCTCGCTTACGGTCGCACTTGTCGCCACCCTCGTCTCGGTCGTCATCGGCGTGCTCTACGGCGCCGTTGCCGGTTATTTCGGCGGTCGCGTCGATGCGATCATGATGCGCTTCGTCGATATCATGTACGCCCTGCCCTACGTCCTCTTCGTCATCCTGCTGATGGTGATCTTCGGCCGCAATGTCTATCTGCTGTTTGCGGCGATCGGTGCGCTCGAATGGCTCACCATGGCCCGCATCGTGCGCGGACAGACCCTGTCGATCAAGCAGCGGGAATTCATCGAGGCCGCCCGCGCGTCGGGGCAGCGGTCGTTTAAGATCATCCTGAAACACATCGTGCCGAACCTCGTCGGCCCGGTCGTCATCTACGCCACGCTCACCATCCCGGAAATCATCGCGACGGAGAGCTTCCTCTCCTATCTCGGTTTCGGCGTTCAGGAGCCGCTGACCTCTCTCGGTACGCTGATTGCCGAAGGGTCGGCCGGCATGGAGACGACGCCGTGGCTGTTGTTCTTCCCGGCCGGTTTCCTGGTCGCGCTGCTGATGAGCCTGCTCTTCATCGGCGATGGTCTGCGCGACGCATTCGATCCGAAGGATCGCTGACATGACAGAAACACTTCTCGAACTCAAAGACTATTCGATCACCTTCCGCACGCCTGAAGGCGAAGTGGCCGCGGTCTCGAAGATGAACCTCAAGATCGGCCGCGGTGAGCGCATCGCCATCGTCGGCGAGTCTGGCTCCGGCAAGAGCCAGACTTTCCTCGGCCTGATGGGCCTGCTCGCCAAAAACGGCCGCACCAGCGGCCAGGCGCTGCTCGACGGCAAGGATCTGCTGACGCTGAAGCCGCGCGAGCTCGACCATGTGCGCGGCAAGGACATGGCCATGGTCTTCCAGGACCCGATGACCGCGCTTAACCCGTCGTTGCGCATCTCGCGGCAGCTGACGGAGCAGCTCGAGGTCCATGGTGGCCTGACAGCGCGCGCAGCTTCGGCAGCGGCGCTCGACATGCTGAAGCGTGTCGGCATTCCCGACCCGACGCGCCGCTTCAACCTCTATCCGCACGAGCTTTCGGGCGGCATGCGCCAGCGCATCGTCATCGCCATGGCGCTGCTGACCAAGCCGAAGCTCCTCATCGCCGATGAGCCGACGACGGCACTCGACGTGACGATCCAGGCCCAGATCCTCGATCTCTTCAATGAGCTGACGGCGGAAATGCATACGGCGCTCATCATGATCACCCATGACCTCGGCGTCGTCGCCGGCCTCGCCGACCGCGTTGCCGTCATGTATGCCGGTCGCATCGTCGAGGAAGCGCCGGTGGAGGAGCTTTTCGAAAATCCGGCTCATCCCTATACGGCGGCGCTTCACTCGGCGATCCCGCGGCCGGATCAGGATGTCGACGATCTCACCGTCATCCCCGGACGGCCGCCCAACCTGATGCACCTGCCGCGCGGCTGCGCCTTCTCGCCGCGCTGCGCCCATGTGCAGGACGACTGTCTCGACGCGGCGCCGCCGCTCGATCCGCTGGCGCCACGCCGTTGCGCGGCCTGCTTCCACCCCCTTTCGGCTAATCAGGAACGGAGCCTCGTCCATGGCTGAGCAAACGCTTCTGAAGGTCGAGCATCTGACGACCGAATTCGAGCTGCCGTCGAAATCCTTCTTCAAGCCGCCGCTGATCCTGACTGCGGTCAACGATGTCAGCTTCGAGCTGAAGACCGGACGCACGCTCGGCATCGTCGGCGAATCCGGCTGCGGCAAGTCCACGCTCGGCCGCTCGATCCTGCGGCTGATCAAGGCGCAGAAGGGCCGCATCCTCTGGCAAGGCGGCAACCTGCTCGATCTCACCGAAGAGGAAATGCGCGCCGCCCGCCGCGACATGCAGATCATCTTCCAGGATCCGATCGCCTCGCTCGATCCGCGCATGACCGTGGGTGACATCATCGCCGAGCCGCTGACCGTCTTTGAACCGAAACTGACCCGCGCTGAGCGGCAGGATCGCGTTCGCGAGATCATGGCGGCCGTCGGCCTCGTTCCGGAGATGATCAACCGCTACCCGCACGAATTCTCGGGCGGACAGGCGCAACGCATCGGCATTGCCCGCGCCGTCATCACCCGGCCGAAGCTTATCATCTGCGATGAGCCGGTTTCGGCCCTCGACGTCTCGATCCAAGGACAGGTCATCACGCTCCTGCGCCGCCTGCGCAAGGAGTTCGGCCTTACCCTGATCTTCATCAGCCACGATCTCTCCGTCGTGCGTCTGATCTCGGACGACGTGCTGGTGCTCTATCTCGGCAAGGTGGTGGAAGCCGGTGAAGCCGCGACGGTCTTCGACCATCCGGCCCACCCCTATACACAGGCGCTATTCTCCGCCGCGCCGATCCCCGACCCGAAGCTCGCACGCGGCCGCGAGCGCATCCGCCTACAGGGCGATCCGCCCTCGCCGCTCAATCCGCCGCCGGGCTGCGTCTTCTCGCCCCGCTGCTGGAAGGCGACGGATATCTGCCGCACGAAGATGCCGCCGACCGAGCAGGTGCGCCCCGGCCAGACCGCGGCCTGCTATCACATGGATCGGCCGTAAATCAGGTCCAGGAAAAGTGGACGGCGGCAGCCGCCGTCCACCTTGCCCCAGCCGCCGCTTGCGCGTATGCAGCACCAAGACAAAATGCAGGAGGCAGTCTTGGGCGGGCGTTTTCTATCGATCGGCGAATGCATGGTGGAACTGTCACAGGCCGACGACGGGCACCTGCGCAAGGGCTTTGCCGGCGACACCTTCAACACCGCCTGGTATGCCCGCGCCTGCCTGCCGGCAGATTGGTCGGTCGACTATTTCACCGTGCTCGGCGACGACGCCATGTCCGACGAAATGATCGCCTTCATGGGCGGTGCCGGCATCGGTACGGACAGCATCCGCCGCCTGCGCGGCAAGACTCCCGGCCTCTATATGATCAATCTGAAGGATGGCGAACGCTCCTTCAGTTACTGGCGCGACAGCTCCGCCGCTCGCCAGCTCGCCGCCGATGGCGATGCCCTGCGCGCAGCAATAGAGGCGTCCGACGTTCTCTATTTCTCCGGCATCACGCTGGCGATCCTGCCGCGCGAAGACGCCTTCACGCTTCTGGCGGAGCTGCGCCGCGCCAAGGCTGCCGGCAAGCTGGTCGCCTTCGATCCGAACCTGCGCCCTCGCCTGTGGTCCAGCCTCGACGCCATGCACACCATGATTTCGGAAGGCGCACGTGCCGGCACGCTTGTCATGCCGAGCTTCGACGATGAAGCCATCCATTTCGGCGACGATTCGATTCCCGCCACCATCCGCCGTTACCGGCAGTACGGAGCCCAGATGATCGTCGTCAAGAACGGCGCCGAGGGCGCGACCATCGGCGACGGCACCGATGAAACCCTCGTTCCGGCGGTCAAGGTCGCCAAGGTCGTCGACACCACAAGCGCCGGCGACAGCTTCAACGGCGCATTTCTGGCTCACTATCTGCCGCATCAGGATGCGGTCGCTGCCGCTCGCTTCGCAGCCAAGATCGCCGCAAAGGTCATTCAGGAATACGGTGCGCTCGTCTCGCCCGACAAGCTGAAATCCATCCGGCTCTAGCATCAAAGAAGTAGAGCGTGATGTCGTCCCAAAACCGCCTACACTTTTCGGCATCACGCTCTAAACGCTGTAATATTTCCATCATGGACACCCCCCACAATAGAGTGGGCGCGGGAATCATGTTTGAAGCACCGCAATCGCTGGCACCGTCATCATGAGGATGCGGTGCGGATGGACTGTTTTGGGCATGTTGCAACGCTTGTCAGACATCGATCAAACCACCTGGACGCAGGCGGCGACACCTGTCGCGGTACCCGAACGGCTGCTCATCGTCAGCGATGCCTGGCATCCACAGGTCAACGGTGTCGTTCGCTCTATCGAGAACACAAATCGGGAATTGACGCGCATGGGCGTCGAGGTTTCGATGATCACGCCGGACGGCTTTCGCAACATCCCCTGCCCGACCTATCCGGAAATCCGGCTATCGATCGCCAGTTATCGCAAGATCGCGGCAAAAATAGAAGCACTCCGGCCGACTTATGTCCACATTGCCACGGAGGGTCCCCTCGGGCTCACGGCAAGGCGCTGGTGCCTGAGAAACGGCATGCCGTTTTCGACCAGTTACCACACGCGATTTCCCGAATATGTCGCTGCTCGTTTGCCGATACCGGAAAGCTGGCTCTATGCCTTCGTCAAATGGTTTCATAATGCGGGCTACGGCTGCATGGTGGCGACACCAAGCCTTGCGAGCGAGCTCAAACTGCGCGGCATTCGCAATCTGCTGCCCTGGAGCCGTGGGATCGATTCCCACCTCTTCCGCCCCCAACCACTTGACGACAACCCCTTCGGCCTGCCTCGTCCGATTTTCATGACGGTCGGCCGTGTCGCGCTGGAAAAGAACCTCCCCGCTTTCCTTGCTCTCGACCTGCCTGGATCGAAAGTGGTGGTGGGCGATGGCCCCGCGCGGGCGGAATTGCAGAAGCTCTATCCTGATGTCCATTTTCTGGGAGCGAAATTCGGCGAGGAACTGGCGCATGCCTATTCGCAGGCCGACGTCTTCGTCTTTCCATCGAAGACAGATACCTTTGGCAACGCCATTTTGGAAGCGCTCGCGAGTGGCGTTCCGGTGGCCGCCTATCCGGTTACCGGGCCTGCGGACATCCTGGGGGGAGACAGGACAGCCGGCGTTGTAGACCCGGATCTGGCGACAGCCTGCCTTGCCGCACTGTCCTGCTCCCGCGATGCTGCACGCTCTCTGGCGCTCAACTATTCCTGGGCGGCCGCGACGGCGCAATTCATCGGCAACGTCCGCATTGCCAATCACCGCGGCCGAGCTCATCCTCGCTGAACTCGGAGTCTGCTTCTTTCAGCATTGAATCTTGTTGACCTGACGCGGCAGAAACCAAGGGCATTTCGTCCTTGGTTTCAAGGTCAGCATCTGAGATCCTGCCATAATACCCGCTGTCAAATCTCCTGCCGAGATGGAAGTGTCGGAAGATATCTGCCAGCGAACAGTATCCTCAAAAAGGAAGAAACCCATAGCCCAGGCATAAATTTGGGTGTACAATTATTTATCGCACGACTTACATGAGGCCTCTCAGGGAGTTCTTGGGATGACTGACGACCTGTTAAAGCTGGATAACTTCATCTGCTTCGCGCTCTATTCGGCGAACCATGCGATGAATCGGCTCTATAAACCCATGCTGGACGCGCTTAATCTCACCTATCCGCAATATCTCGTCATGGTGACGCTATGGGAAGAAGACGGCCAGACCGTCGGCGGTATCGGTGAAAAGCTGTTCCTGGAATCAAGCACGCTGACGCCGCTGTTGAAACGTCTGGAGGCAGCTGGCTTTATCAAGCGCATCCGCAGCAAGGAAGACGAGCGCCAGGTAATGATCCAGCTGACCAGCGAAGGCAAGGCGCTGAAGAAGAAGGCCGCAACCGTTCCGCCGTGCATCTTTGATGCCACCGAGCAAACGGCCGACGAACTGACGCGGCTGAAGGCGGAAATCACGATGCTGCGCGAAGCGCTGAGCAGAAACGCAGCCTGAATTGACGCGCGCGATCACGCGGTCTGCCGCTTACGCGATTTACCGCTTCTTCTTGTTTTCGTAAGGATTTTCCGACGTCCGGAAATGGATGCGGATCGGTACGCCGGGCATGGCGAAGTCCGCGCGCAGACCGTTGATCAGATAACGCACATAGGACTCCGGCAGAGCATCCGAGCGAGTGCACGAGATCATGAAGGCCGGCGGCCGCGCCTTTACCTGCGTCATGTATTTCAGCTTGATGCGGCGGCCGGAAACGGCCGGCGGCGGATGCTGAACCTGCTGCGTCTCGAGCCACCGGTTGAGGCGCGCGGTCGAGACGCGCTTGTTCCAGACCTTGTCGGTATCAACGATCGCCTGCATGAGGCGGTCAAGCCCCTCGCCCGTCTGGCCGGCGATCGGAATAGCGCGAATGCCGCGTGCCTGCGGCAATAGCCGGTCGGTCTTTTCGCGCAGATCGGCAAGGACAGCCTGACGATCCTCGATCATGTCCCACTTGTTGAAGGCAAGCACGGCGGCGCGTCCCTCACGGATCACGAGATCGACGATCTGCAGATCCTGCTTCTCGAAGGGAATGGTCGCGTCGAAGACGATGACGACGGTTTCGGCGAAACGGATGGCGCGCAGCGTGTCGGCAACCGAAAGCTTCTCCAGCTTCTCGGTCACCTTTGCCTTGCGGCGCATGCCGGCGGTATCGAACATTTTGACGGTGCGGCCGCGCCAGGTCCAGTCGACGGAGATGGAATCGCGGGTAATGCCGGCTTCGGGGCCGGTTAGCAGCCTATCTTCGCCAAGAAAGCGGTTGATGAGCGTCGACTTACCGGCATTCGGACGGCCGACGATCGCCACGCGCAACGGGCGCGTCTCGTCATAGGCGGGCTCTTCGTCGATCTCTTCGCCATCTTCGCCGACGGCAGGGCGCGGAATGCTGACATTCGTCTCCGCCTCATCTTCCTCTTCCCCGAAGGCGCGTTCGGGGCCGATCGCCTCGACGATCGCGTCGCGCAGATCCATCATGCCCTGGCCATGCTCGGCCGAGATCGGGCAAGGCTCGCCAAGGCCGAGCGTATAGGCGTCATAGAAGCCGCTATCGGAGCCGCGCGCCTCGGATTTGTTGGCGACGAGCACAACAGGTCTGCCGCGCTTGCGCAACATTTCGGCGAGCGTCTTGTCGACATGGGTCAAGCCCATCTTCGCATCGACGACGAAGAGCGTCAGATCAGCCTCATCGATCGCCGCTTCCGTCTGGGCGCGCATGCGACCCTGAAGTGATTCATCCTGGGCCTCTTCGAGACCGGCGGTATCGACGATGCGAAAACGCAGATCGATCAGCTTGGCATCGCCGGGACGACGGTCACGCGTGACGCCCGGCGTATCGTCGACGAGCGCCAGCTTCTTGCCAACCAGACGGTTGAACAGCGTGGACTTGCCGACATTCGGGCGACCGACGATCGCGACCGTAAAACTCATTGAGCGATCCTTCAGCCTTTTGCGACCGGAGCCTTGCCGGATGCAGTGATGAGATCGAGCAGCATCTGGGCACGGTTGGCAACGTTGCGCGGGCTCTGCGGATCGTCGACGATCGCCTGGAACCATTGCCGGGCCTTGGCGAAATCGCCGGCCTTGTAAGCGGCAAGGCCGAGAACGTCGCGCGCCGAATGGCGGAAGGCATCAGCCGGGACGGCCAGTTCCTGGGCTTCGGCGGCGACCTGATCGTAAGTGCCGGTATCGACGAGAAGGTAGGCAGCACGCAGGCGGGCAGCATTACGGATAACGACCGGAAGGTCCGTCTGCTTGCCGACCGCCGAGAACGTGGCGATGGCAGCGGCCTTGTCCCCCTTCTGCGCCTGCAGCGTCGCGGCGCGCAGGCGGGCCAGCACCGGATAGGAGCCAGGGCCACTCTTTTCGATGGCGGCGAATGCGGCCAGCGCTTCATCCGTCTTGTTTTGGTCGGCAAGCGTCAGCGCGGCAATGAACTGATCGCCGCCGCTGCCGGCCTGATTGCCGGCCCAATAGCGATAGCCGCTATAGGCCGCGGTGCCGAGAACGACGAGCACGGCAGCACCGATGATGAGCTTGCCGAAACGGCGCCATATGAACCGCAGCTGGTCCGAGCGCAGTTCCTCGTTCACCTCGCGGATGAAGCTGTCGTCATTGAATGCCATTCTTGTCTCCGGCCCAGGCCAAATAGTTCAAAGCTTAGGTTTAGTGGGGCCTTCTACTCCATTTTGCGGCTGATGTAAGGGGGAATGGCAGAAATCGTCACATAACGAGCGGCGAAACCCCGATAATCCACGCATGAAGCTTCCAAATGATCAAGGCCCAGACAATAACGCCGATGACGATCGCATAAAGATCATATTTCGCCGAGACGAAGGGACGCAGGATGATTTCGCCGGCACGCTCGCGCCGTTTGAGCGAAATGCGCAGGATCACGCCCCACGCGAGAAAGGCAGCAAAGAGCAGGATGGCCGCTCCATCGCCATTGGAGAGAAGATGCGCCAGCGCCCAGATCTTCACCGAAAGCACCATCGGATGCTTGGTCCTAACCGCGATATGCCCCGCCGGCAGCAGCGAGACGACAAGACAGATGAGGGCGAAAAGCATCAGCAGGATGGTGATGTGACTCATCCAGAACGGCGGTGTCCAGATCGGTGTCATGTCGCGCGCCTGACCAAAGCCGTAGATCAGAATGATCAGCGCCACGATACTGGCAATCGAATAGGCACCCTTCCAGCCGCCCTCGCCCAAACTCGCAATCAACGAGCTTCGCAAGCCAGGTGCCACGACGCGGATAAGATGGAGGCCGAGAAAAAGAACAATGCCGAGAATGAGCAATGCCATGGATGAAATCCTCTATGGTCTTGTAGTCACATCCTTATCGGCTGCCGCAAAAAAATGCCAGCATCACCGCAGCTTCGCCGCATTTGCGCGAAAGGAAGGAAGCGACCCGGAGCACGCCACCCGATATCACCAGATTAGTTTGGCAAGGTGCTCGACCCAATCAGTGTTCGGTGCCCATGTTTCGCTTAGCTACCTGTCTCTCGCTCGCCATGTCCTTAGGGCTGCCCGCAGCCGCCCAAGCCGATGGCAAGCCCAAGCAACTGGTCATGATTTCCTTCGATGGCGCTCATGACAACGCGCTCTGGACCAAGAGCCGCGAGATCGCTTCGCGCAATGGCGCGCATTTCACCTACTTTCTGTCCTGCACCTTCCTGATGAACAAGGCGCAGGCAAAAGCCTATCAGGGGCCAAAACAGCGGCCAGGCAAATCGAATGTCGGCTTCGCCAAGAGCGAGGACGATGTCCGCGCCCGCATCGCCAACATCTGGGGCGCACATCAGGAAGGCCACGACATATCAAGCCATGCCTGCGGCCATTTCGACGGCAAGGGCTGGAGTGCGGCCGATTGGAGCCAGGAATTCATGAATGCGCGCGTCGCCCTTCGTGACGCCTGGAAGAATGTCGGCCTTGCAGACAAGGAACCCCAGGGCTGGGAAGATTTCGCCACGCACGACATCAAGGGGTTCCGCGCACCCTATCTCTCCACCAGCGATGGCCTCGTGCCGGCGGAAAAGGAGATGGGCTTCCAGTACGATGCAAGCCTCGTCACCAAAGGCCCTGCCCTGCCGCAGGTCGTCGACGGCATCTATCGCTTCGGCCTGCCCTTGATCCCCGAAGGTCCCGAACATCGCCCAGTCATCGGCATGGACTACAATCTCTATGTCCGCCACTCCAAGGGCGCCGAGGACAAGGCCAATGCCAAGACCTATGAAGACCGCACCTTCGATGCCTTCGAAGCCGCCTTCAACAAGCAATATGACGGCGAGCGCATTCCTCTGCAGCTCGGTTTCCATTTCGTCGAAATGAATGACGGCGCCTATTGGCGCGCCCTCGACCGCTTCGTCAGCGATGTCTGCCACAAGCAGGATGTTGCCTGCGTCAGCTATTCCGAAGCGATCCCGCTGATCGCAGCACGCGGCAAGCCGCAACAGGGGTGATGAGCGGTCGGGCAAAGCCCGAGCCAAAGCGAAGGACCGGCGGTGCGGCAAAGGAAACCTTTCCCTTACCTCCAAAGTCGAAAGCCTAAAATCAACCTCCTCCCATTGAAAAAGGCTCCGTTTCCGGAGCCTTAATTCGTCAGCCATCCGCGTGAATTACGCCTGCTTCACGCTCCAAATAGCGCTGATCGATCGGCGGCAATGGCTCGTCATAGATAGCGGCCTCGAAAGCCTTCAGACGCTTGTGGATCGACAAAAGCTCGATGATCGTCGTCCAGGAGCTGACGAGATACTGGAAGGAGTTGCTGACCTGACCGAAGGCCGTGGCGATCTGCTGCCAGATGCCGAGCGTGATCTTATGCGCGACGAAAGTCGGAACCAGCACGAAATAGAGGAAGATCGCGTCGAGCTGGCCGTAGGAATAGCGAGCGACGTTAAAATAGGCGTAGTGGAAGTACATGCGGAAATAGTTGCGGCGAACGTTTGAGAAGAGTTCCGCCACGGTGGGCGGCTGTGCGCGGTCTTCGCGATCCTCGCCATAGACAAGCTCTTTTCGGTAGGCTGCCTCGACACGCTGATTGCGGAAGTTCAACCCCGGAAGCTTGATCCCGAACAGCGCAAGCAGGAACGTACCGAATACCGACCAAATCAGCGCCAACCAAACGAGCGAATAGGGAATTGCGCCGATAATCGGCAGATCGGTCACGTATTTCGACAGTTCCAACAGAATTGGCAAGAAGACAATGAGCGTCATGACGGAGCCGATCAGGCTGACGCCGAGCCCTTCGAGGTTGGTCGCAAAACGCATCGTATCTTCCTGGACACGCTGCGATGCGCCTTCGATATGTCGGAGCTTTTCCCATTTCGACATATAGAAATTATTCATCGCCCAACGCCAGCGGAAGAGATAGTGGCTTAGGAAAAACGACGAAATAACGCTGACGGCGACGCCCACGAGACCGAGTTGCGTGAACGCCCATAACAATCCGTAGAAATCCCCATCCGTAACGCCGGGCTTTCCGCCGAGCGCATTTTGCAGGAGGTCAAAGAAGGGCCGGCGCCATACGTTTACTGCAACGTCGATCTGAACACCGAAATAGGTGATGAAGACGATGAAAGCGGAACCCCACACGGACCATACGATCCAGGGGTTGCCCTTCGAAACCACATGCCAGAAGCCGCAAAAGACCGCTGCACAGAGAATAAAGTAAAGATAAAACAAGAAATTAGTAGGAGTAACAAAGAACGCAGCCCCGACCGGCTGCTGTTCTTCCGGCAGCGGCGGATACCCCATGGACGCCACGACATGCGCGCCGACAAAATACCATAGGAAGACGCAGACGAGCGCCCAGGCGACCGCTGAGGAAAAAAATAATCTCGGATTCGGGAAGAAAGAATGAAACACGACGGTTAGGCTTCCTGTTGGTTCGAACGGCCGCAATGGCGTCAATTTGTGGCGAGCCTAGGACAGTTCGCCGGGAGCGGCAACCGCCAGCGGCCTATTCTTACGTAGATGTAATCGCTTATCCCATGATCGTGATGCAGTTGTTCAACGGCGAATTTTCACCCATTGGATGAACTCCTCCCCTATACGGTCACGCCTTCTTCTTTGATCCATCTCGTCCGCAAACCACCCTCTTGCAGAATGCTATCTTACGATATATATCGTACGACATGACTAACGATATAAACTCTCACACTTCAAGGAGAAACGATATGAGAGGTTTTAGAGACCGCCACATGTTCGGAGATGGCTTTGACATCGTCGAGGCATATATCCTACGACATGGTCGAGGCCGTGAATCGCGCGGCGAGCACAGGAGAGACTTCATGAGAGGCTTCAAGGGCGGCATGTTTGGCGGCGGGTTTCGCACCGGCCGCAAGTTCGATGCGGCCGATCTGCAGCTCATCATTCTTGCCCTGCTCTCCGAGCAGCCACGCCACGGTTATGAGCTGATCAAGACCTTCGAGGAGCGCTCCGGCGGCTTCTATGTTCCGAGTCCGGGCGTCATCTACCCGGCGCTGACCTATCTCGAGGAGACCGGCCAGGCCGAAGTCGAGGTCAGCGGCACGAAGAAGCTCTACCGCATCACCGAAAGCGGCCAGAAGCGCGTCGACGACAACCGTGATCTGGTCGAGGTAACGCTCGCCAAGCTCACCTCTATCGGTGAGAAGATGGCCCGCGTCCGGGAAGTTTTCGACGGCGGGGATGAAGACGGTCGCGACAATCTGTTCGATCGCCATGGCGCGGGCGACGTCCATCGCGCCCGCCACCTGCTGCGTTCCGCGCTTCGCTCGAAGTTCCCCTGGAGCAAGGCTGAAGGCGCCCGCATCGCTGATATCCTCGAGCGCGCCGCCGCCGATATCATTCGCGGTGAAGCGAAGGCCGACGAATGAGCCGACGCCTTAGGCGTCCGGCAGTGTCAGAATGACTGGCCCGTTTCGGGTGGCAATGATCGTGTGCTCGTACTGAACCGTAGGCGCCTGCGGATCGGCATAGAGCGTCCAGGCATCGTCACCGCCCTCTGCCCAGGTCGCACCGAGCGACAGAAACGGCTCGACGGTGAAAACCAGGCCATCTTCCATGATCCGGGTCTCGGAAGGGTCCGCCCAGGTGGAAACCTCGGCGGGCTCTTCGTGCAGCGAGCGACCGATGCCATGGCTGGCGAGATTGGCGATCAGCGTGTAGCGGTTCTTCTGGGCAAAAGCGCCGACGGCCTGCCCGATCTTCGCAAGCGGCGCACCGCTTTTCACCTGGTTGAGGCCGACCCAGAGCGCCCGCTTGCCGTCCCGACACAGGCGCTCGATCTTCGGCTTGACCGGCGGCACGGTAAAAGATGCGCCGGTATCGGAGAAGAAGCCATCCTTCTCGGCCGATACATCGAGATTGACCAGATCCCCCGCCTTGATGACGCGTGGACCGGGAATACCATGCGCCACTTCCTCATTGACGCTGATGCACGTCGCGCCGGGAAACTTGTAGACCAGTTCCGGCGCCGATTGCGCGCCGGCATCCTCCAGCACCTTGCGGCCGATAACGTCCAGCTCCAGCGTGGTGATGCCTGGCTCCAGTGCCGCAGCCATGGCCTGCAGCGCATTGGCGCAGATGCGGCCGATATCTTTCAGCTTGGTCAGTTCTTCTTCGGTCGAAACGATCATTACGGCTTCCGGCACTCCCGCTCTCTCAGCAGCGGTTCGGCGAGAGGCTCAAGGTGGCTTTCGCCCCTTCCCTTCGCACAGTCAATGTCTTTTTGGGCTTTCTGCCAGATAGCGCGGGTTTCGAATTGCGAAAGTGGTCAGGAGCGCGGATCGTCCGACAGCAATGCCCAGCGCTCGTGATCGCACCATACGCCGCCGATTTTCAGATATTTGGGCGAGAACCCTTCCTTGCGGAAACCGAGCCGTTTGACCAGCGCAATGGATGGATGATTGCCCGGCTGGATATTGGCCTCCAGCCGATGCAGGCCCACCGCATCGAAGGCGTGGGCGACGGCCAGACGAACCGCCTCCGTCATGAACCCCTGACCGGCAAAACCCACCATGCCGTGATAGCCGAGAAAGGCGCTGCGAAAGCCTCCCCAAACCATCTGGCTGATATTGACGACGCCGACGATGCCGCCCGAACCGGGGTCGCGTGCCACCAGACCGATATTCGGCCCCGTCACCGTTTGACCGAACCAGGCATCGAAACCGTCGCGATCGAGGAAGGGATAGGCCCATGGCACATGATGGGCACGGCTGGCGATATTGGCAGCGATCAGCTCGTCCGCATCGGATTGTTTGACCGGCGCGATGATTACCTGCGGCATGGCGCGCTCCATCCTTATTGGGAGACGAGCCTTAGCAAATCGAATCCGAAATCAAAAGCTTCGCTGAAAGAACGGAATCATTTTCCGAACCGCTTCATAGCGAAGATAAAGTCCGCCCCAGGCGATCACCCCGAGATAAACGCCGAACAGCAGATGCGAGAAGATCGGGCTGCCGATCCTCAGATGCGTCGCAATCGCGCCGCCGAGAAGACCCGTCAGCAAGATGGCGCCGAGGACCGACGTTCTCGGAATCGCGTAGAGAATGGCGCAGGCGAGTGTGATGATGCCGAGCAGCCGCGCAAGCGCCGGATCGGCGGAATAACCGAGCCCCGCCATCGTCTCCGTCACCACAGGCAGCGGAATGAGCTTGATCACGCCGTCAAAGACAAGAAAGGCAATGACCAGTCCGCTAAGGATCAAGCCGGCTACGCGCTGAGCGCGCGTGACCGAAGGCAAAGTTGAATCGACTGCATAAGACATTGTGGTATCCCCCGGAATTGAATCGGAAATTCAGATTCTGGCTGCCAGTGCCGCGAGCTGCTCGGCGCACCGACCCCATCCCTGATGGAAGCCCATCTTCTCATGTGCTTCGCGATCCTCCGCGGACCAATGCAAGACGGTCGCGGTATAACGGGTCTTGCCAGCGCCGAGATCGTCGAGCTGGATCGTCACCACCATGAAGGGCTTGGCCGACGGCACCCAGGCACTGTTGAAGGCATCGGTGAAGACGATCCGCTCATTGGGGATCACCTCCAGATAGACGCCATTGCCCGGATAGTCTTCCCCCTCGGGGCTACGCATGGTGATCGAGCTCGAGCCGCCGGATCGAGCGTCCACGCTGGCAGCCGATACCGTCCATGGCAGAGGCGCGAACCATTGCTTCAGAAGCTCAACTTCGGTCCAGCAACGAAAAATCTTCTCGCGCGGCGCATCGATGACGCGTGTCAGGGAAAGCTCGTGACGCTGGGTTTGCTCAGTCATGTCTTGTTCCTCTTTGCTGTTTGACGTGGCCTGCTCGGCTCATACTCCAATGACGTTCGAGACCGTCTTTTCCCGACAGCACAGACGCGAATTTTTTTGATTATTTTGCAGCCGCAAGAGCATCCACGCTCAGACGATCGAGCTGATAACGGATATGGGCTGCTTCGGCAGGCGAACGGGCAAGCGCGATCGCTCTGTCGAAAGCGACGCGTGCCTCCTGCGAGCGGCCCAGCTGTGCAAGCAGCCCGCCCCTCACCCCATGAAAATAGAAATAGCTGTCGAGCTGCGCTTCCAGCGTTGCAATCAGCGCCAAAGCCGCCTCCGGTCCCTTCAGTTTGGAGAGTGCAACCGAACGATTGAGCGTGACGACGGGAGAAGGCGTCAGCCGCTCCAGCATCTGGTAGAGAAGGTCGATCTCCTCCCAATCCGTATCCTCGGCACGCTTCGCCCGGGAATGCAGCGCTGCGATCGCCGCCTGCACCTGATAGGGGCCGGGCTTGCGGTGGCGAATCGCTTTGTCGAGCAGCGCCAGCGCCTCGTCGATCAGCGTCCGATCCCAAAGCGAACGATCCTGATCTTCCAGAAGGATGATCTGCCCATTGGCATCGAACCGGGCATCCTTGCGCGATTGCTGCAGGAGCATCAGCGCCAGCAGCGCCATGGTTTCCGGCTCGGAGGGAAAGATCCGCAACAGCAGCCGGCCAAGCCGGATCGCCTCGTCGGCAAAGGCGGCCGCCTCGCGATGCGTCCCGCCGGCCGAATAGCCTTCGTTATAGATGAGGTAGATCATGGCGCTGACGAGCGCCAGCCTTTCGCTCCGCTCTACCGCGCCCGGCGTCTCAAAAGGAACGCCCGCTGCAGCGACGCGCGCTTTCGCGCGGGTAATACGCTGCTCCATCGCGCTCTCGCTGACGAGGAAGGCGCGAGCGATCTGCTGCACAGAAAGGCCAGAAACGATGCGCAGCGCCAACGCGATCTGTTGCGTTGCCGGCAGATCCGGATGGCAGCAGATGAAGAGCAATCGCAAAATATCGTCGCGATAGCCCGACCCATCGAGCCGTTCAGCCAGATCACTTTCGGCATCGCTCGTATCGGAGATCGTCTCCTCATCCGGCAGGCTCTGCAATCTCGCCTGCTTGCGCACCGTATCGATGCCGCTGTTGCGCCCGACAAAGATCAGCCAGGCGACGGGATCGCGCGGCGGCCCCTTGTCTGGCCAGGTCTTCAAGGCCCTGAGGCAGGCCTCCTGAAAGGCCTCCTCGGCGGTATCGAGATTGCGGAAATAGCGCAAAAGCGCGCCCATCACTTGTGGTCGGGCGTTGGTAAGTGCGATGTCGATCCAGGCAATGTCGGTCATGTTGCAACAGCTCCCGGCCGGAAGACGTAAAGCGGACGGATTTCATAGGAGCCGACGCCGGGATTGGCCGCGGCAAGCTCCTTTGAAAAGCCAATGGCTTCGTCAAGGGTTTCGAAGTCGACGACGTAAAAACCGAGCAACTGCTCCTTCGTTTCGGCAAAGGGACCGTCGATCACGATCGGCTCGTTCTTGCCCTTGCGCAGGGTCGTTGCCGCCGTCGTCGGCATCAGCCGTGCCACCGGCCCTAGCTTGCCAGCCTTTGCCAGCGGCTCCTGCACGGCAATCAACCGTGCCATCGTCGCTTCTTCCTGTTCCTTGGACCAGGCAAACACGGTGTCTTCGTCGTTGTAGCATAGGATCGCGTAAAGCATGGATATTCCCTTCTCCCTTTAAAGACGAAGGAATATCACCTGCACCGACAGGCTACGTCAAAAAATATCGAAGAAGACGTCAGATGTTTCCACGCAGGATCGCCAGGATACCGGTCTTCGCATCAAGCTCCGCCACAGCGCCGATAAAAACGCTTGCCGGGCTATTGCCGTGCCCAAGCGGCAAGCCGCCGAGGATCGGCACATTCAGTTCGGCCAAATGTTCGCGCAGGATATCAATCACCGAATAAGGGCGGTCGAATTCGAAGTGAGTAAACTGGCCGATGGCAACACCCGCCAGGCCGTTCAGATGGCCTGCCTTGCGCAGCATCGTCATCTGGCGGTCCACCTGGCCTGGGTACAGACCGATGGCCTCAAGCAGCAAGATCGCGCCGTGCATATCCGGCAACGCCCAGCCGGCCGACGCCGCCACCATATCGAGATTACCTCCGATCAGCCGACCCTCGGCCGTTCCGCTTGTTGTCAATCGCGATGTCGGCTCTTCTGGACGCGCGGCAATGACGAGGTCCTCGGTTGTCATCAATGCTTGCCGCAGCGATTCACGCGTATAGGAACTGACAGCATCTTCATTCGGCCCGATGCAAAATGCGCCGTGAATGCCGACCTGTTGGCAATGTCTCAGCAGGCTCAAATGCAATGCAGTGATGTCGCTGAAGCCGATAACGAACTTCGGATCACGCCGGGCTGTGGCAAAATCAACTTGGTCGGCAATGCGGTATGACCCCTTGCCGCCACGCGTGGTGAAAATCGCTCGCACATCGGGATCGCGAAGCGCGGCGTTAAGGTCCGACAGCCGCTCTTCGTCCGTACCAGCAAGATAATTCCACTTGCGGAAGACGTGTTCGCCGAAATCGACGGTAAGGCCCCAGCCTCGCAGGATTTCGGCATGCCTCAGAACCATATCTCTGTCGGGCGAACTTGCGGGCGATACAAAGCGCACCTTGTCGCCCGGCCGTAGTGGCTGCGGCATCAGCATTGGGTGACCTCTGTGCAATCGAGTGATTCTATGCCGCGATCTTGGCATGGAATCACAACCAGCGTCAGCCGCAGATTGACCGTTGGCGAGCCCTTATCTCAAGGGTTGATGACGGCCGCAGCCGTTATCGGTGCCGGCCGTTTGGCCTTGGCATCGGCTTCCCCTATCCGGCCGGCCTTCCCCTTGCCAGTCCATATCGGCAGGCCGATGGATTGCGAAACCGCCGGATCGCTTGTGAACACCGGATAACCGCGTTCGATCAGCCGTTCGAGAACCTCCCGGTCCTTGCGGACGTGCAGCCGGGCGAGATTTTCCTGATTGTAGACGTGCCCGCCGGAATCGGGATTGATGCCGGTGATGATGACTTCGGTCGCGCCGTTGTAGATCGCGAAGAGTATGGCGTTGATGCCGTTCGAGCATTTGTCGTCCGCGCCGAGCTCGCTGCACTTTACCCCGCCGACCCGATCCAGCAGCGCCATGCGCTTGTAGCGATCGACGATCTCCAGCTTGTCGTAGCTGTAATTGAACCTCCGCAACCCTTCTTCCAGCCGTTCACGCTCTTTCCGCCAGAGCAGGACGTAGAGCATCTTGGTCCGTTCGCCGTTCAGAACGCGGCGCACCTCGACGGCATTGGTGTTCGTGCCTTCGATCTGGTTGAACTGGACGAGCGTCACGTCGGGCGCCTCGATCCCCCAGCCCTTCGTCACCGTCTGCGAGCCGTTGATGGTGATGATCTTGAAGCTTTCATCGAAATCCGCCGGCTTGTTCGAAACCGGCGCCGAGCCGACGACGAGAACAGGCCCATCGAACTGCGCGGCGAGCATCGGCGGCTTCGGCCGGATCAGATGATATTTGATCTGCCGATAGTAATGTTTCTTCAGTTCAGAAAATTGAGCAGCCATTATTCGCTTTATCGTCTCTTGAGAAGGCGCCCGCCCTCAAGGAGTGCGGCCCGGCGAAATGTGACCCGGAATCCTCCCCAAGCCACGAACAATACGAGTATCGCTGCGGGCCTTTATATAAGCAAAATAAAGAAATCTTACACGATATAACCTGGGGTGAGCAGCCGATGAAGGCCGATCACCCCTGCCGTGTACTCAAAGTGCGCGAGATCGCGTTCTTCCAGCCTTTGAGCTTCGCATTTCGGGTCTTGTCATCCATGCCGGGTTCGAAACGCTTGTCGCGTGCCCAGGCCTTGGCAAAACCGGCACGATCCGGCCAGACGCCGGCGCGACTGCCCGCAAGCCAGGCGGCGCCGAGCGCAGTCGTCTCGAGGATCGTTGGGCGATCGACCGGCGCATCCAGCAGATCGGCAAGCCGCTGCATCGTCCAGTCGGAAGCGACCATGCCGCCGTCGACGCGCAGTACCGTCTCCTGCCCATTGCCGTTGCGCCAATCCCGGTGCATGGCGTCCAGGAGATCGCGCGACTGATAACAGACCGCCTCCAGCGCCGCCCGGACGATCTCTTCAGGTCCGGTATTGCGCGTCAGCCCGAAGATCGCGCCGCGTGCATCCGGGTCCCAATGCGGTGCGCCGAGGCCGGTAAAGGCCGGCACCAGATAGACCTCTTGCAGCGGATCGGCCTTGGCCGCCAGTTCGCCGGAATCCGAGGCACGCTGGATGGCTTTCAGGCCATCCCGCAGCCACTGTACCGCAGCGCCGGCGATGAAGATCGAGCCTTCGAGGGCATAGGTCGTCTCGCCATTCAGCCGATAGGCGATGGTGGTCAAAAGGCGGTTCTTCGAGCGCACCATGTCCGCGCCGGTGTTCAGCAGCGCGAAGCAGCCGGTGCCATAGGTGGATTTCATCATGCCGCGTTCGAAGCAGGCCTGGCCGATCGTCGCCGCCTGCTGATCGCCGGCAACGCCGAGGATCGGGATTTCCGCGCCGAAATGCGCGGCCTCTGTGACGCCGAAATCGGCGGCACAATCCTTCACCTCGGGCAGCATCGCGGCCGGCACGCGCAGGATATCCAGCAATTGCTCATCCCATTCGTTTCCGCCGATATTGTACATCAGCGTCCGCGAGGCATTGGTCGCATCGGTGACGAAGCTCTTGCCGCCAGTCAGACGCCAGATGAGGAAAGTATCGACGGTGCCGAAACAGAGCTCGCCCTTGGCGGCGCGGGCACGCGCGCCCTTCACGTTGCTCAAGAGCCAGGAGAGCTTAGTTCCGGAAAAATAGGGATCGAGCAGCAGGCCGGTACGGCGGGTAAAGAGCTTTTCCAGATCCTGCCGCTTCAGCTTCTCGCAATAGCTCGCGGTACGGCGGTCCTGCCAGACGATGGCGTTGTGGATCGGCTTGCCCGTCTCGCGATCCCAGACGACCACAGTCTCGCGCTGGTTGGTGATGCCGAGTGCGGCAATGTCCTTGGCGGTGATGCCGGCAGCCTCGATCGCCTTGCGCACGGTGACGAGAACGGACGCCCAGATTTCCTCCGGATCGTGCTCCACCCAGCCGGGCTTCGGATAATGCTGGGTGAATTCCTTCTGTCCGACGCCGGCAACCTTCATCTTGCCGTCGAAAACGATAGCCCGCGTCGACGTCGTTCCCTGATCGATCGCCAAGACATAACCGCTCATGCATTCCTCCCGCCTGTTGCATCCCGAAACAACAGATACGCGAGCAAAACGAATGTGAAAAGAAAGCAAAACGAAATTTTTTCGCTGAAGGGTAAGCTTTTCGGTTCACAGTATCGTGGCCGAAGGGCCGCCAGCATTGCGATTGCCATATCCGGAGGTTTGGGACTAGGCTGAGATCGTTTTGCACTGCAGCAGGAAGCTGCGCTGTCCAAGGAGAAGATCATGGCAAGAACAGTTGTCGTCACCGGTTCCACGAGCGGTATCGGCCTCGCCATCGCGGCTGCCTTCGCCGCCAAGGGCGATAACGTCGTCATCAACGGCTTCGGAAAGCCCGAGGAAATCGATGCGATCAAGACGAAACTCGAAGCTTCCGGCGGCGGCAAGGTGATCTATCATCCGGCCGACATGACGAAGCCCGCCGAGATCGCCGATCTGATCGCGACCGCCAACTCCACCTTCGGCAGCGTCGATGTTCTCGTCAACAATGCCGGCATTCAGCATGTCGAGAAGATCGAGGATTTCCCGGTCGAGAAGTGGGACCAGATCATCGCGATCAATCTCTCCAGCTCCTTCCATACCATCCGCGCCGCCATCCCTCTGATGAAGGCGAAGAAGTACGGGCGCATCATCAACATCGCCTCGGCACACGGCTTGGTCGCCTCGCCCTTCAAATCCGCCTATGTCGCGGCAAAACATGGTATATTGGGGCTGACCAAGACGGCAGCGCTCGAGCTTGCCGAATTCGGCGTGACGGTAAACGCCATTTGCCCCGGCTACGTCCTGACCCCGCTTGTCGAGAAGCAGATCCCGGATACCGCCAAGGCCCGTGGCATGACCGAGGAGCAGGTCAAGAACGAAGTCATCCTCAAGGCTCAACCGACGCATGAGTTTGTCAAGGCCGAGGAGATCGGCGCCCTGTCGCTCTACCTCGCAAGCGACGAGGCACGCCAGGTAACCGGCACACATGTCTCGATTGACGGTGGGTGGACCGCGGAATAACCATAGACGGTTAGGGCCGGATTCGTTCGCGCATCCGGCCCCGACAAACGAATAATAAACGGGAACGACATGAGCGACAGCATCCGCTTTATCCTCAACGGCGAGGATATCATTCTATCCAACCTGCGCCCCACCGAGACGCTGCTCGACTTCCTGCGCCTCAACCGACGGCTGACGGGAACGAAGGAAGGATGTGCGGAGGGCGACTGCGGCGCCTGCACTGTGCTTGTGGGACGCCTGATCGATGGCGGCCTCTATTATGAGTCGGTCAATGCCTGCATCCGTTTCGTCGGCTCACTGCATGCGACCCATGTCGTTACCGTCGAGCATCTTGCAGCCAGGAATAGCACGCTTCACCCTGTGCAGCAGGCGCTGGTCGATTGTCATGGCTCGCAGTGTGGCTTCTGCACGCCAGGCTTCGTCATGTCGCTCTATGGCCTCTGGCTGACGACGGAAAAGCCGAGCCGGGCGCAGATCGAAAAGTCGCTCCAAGGCAATCTCTGTCGATGCACGGGCTATGAGCCGATCGTCAAGGCGGCCGAACAGGTCAGCCAGAAGCGGCCGAGCGCGCTCTTCGACCCGCTCGAAAAGACAAGGGCCGATATCATCGCCCGCCTGTGGGCCATGCAGGGCGGCGATACCATTGAGATTTCCGAGGGCGAGGATCGCCTTATCGTCCCCGGTTCCGCATCAGCACTGGCACAGGTGCTTGCCGACGAGCCGCAGGCGACCGTCGTTGCCGGCTCGACCGATGTCGGCCTATGGGTCACCAAGCAGATGCGCCGGCTGAATCCGGTCGTCTTTATCAACCATCTCACCGATCTGCAGAAAATTACCGTTGAAGATGCAGGCCTGACTATCGGCGCCGGCGTCACCTATAGCCGTGCCTTTGCTGTGATCAGCGAAAAGATCCCGGCCTTTGCCAACCTCATCAACCGTATCGGCGGCGAGCAGGTGCGCAACATGGGCACCATCGGCGGCAATATCGCCAACGGTTCTCCGATCGGCGACACGCCCCCGCCGCTGATCGCGCTCGGTGCAACGGTGACGCTGCGCTCGACGACAGGCACGCGCAGCCTGCCGCTGGAGGATTTCTTCATCGACTACGGCAAGCAGGACCGGCATCCCGGTGAGTTCGTCGAGAGCATCTTTGTACCCTATCCGGCCAAGGATGCGCATTTCGCTGTCTACAAGATCTCCAAGCGCCGCGACGAGGATATTTCGGCCTCCTGCGGCGCCTTCCATCTGTCATTGGATGCAGCCGGTAATGTCGAAGATATCCGCATCGCCTTCGGCGGCATGGCCGGTACGCCGAAGCGCGCCCGTACCGTCGAGGCGGAATTGATCGGCAAGCCATGGACGGAAGCAACCGTTATGGCCGCACGCAATGCCTTCGACGCCGATTACACGCCGCTCACCGATTGGCGCGCCTCGGCCGAATACCGCCAGCTGACCGCCAAGAACCTTCTCATCCGCTTCTATCTTGAGACATCAGGCGCGCCGCAGGAATTGAGCCGCTTCGAGGTGCTGGCATGATGACGAATTTCGGATTTATTCGACCGTATTTCTTGGATACGGCACAGCACCTTTCGCCGGATGACGGCAGCCGCTTCCTTCCCCCTTCTCCCCTCGGGGAGAAGGTGCCCGAAGGGCGGATGAGGGGGTTACGCGGCAAAGAGCAAGCATCCTTTCATCTGATCTCAGGACACGCATCGCTTCGCGATGCATTCCCCTCATCCGGCCTGTCGGCCACCTTCTCCCCACTGGGGAGAAGGGAAACCGCGGAGGCTTGAAGCATGGACAAATCCACCTTCGAAGAGCGCAAGGTTGTCATCAACGGCTCGATGCACGGCTCGCTGCGCCATGACTCCGCGCACAAGCACGTCACCGGAGCCGCCGATTATATCGATGACATTCCCGAGCCCGCTGGCCTGCTGCATGGAGCACTCGGTCTTTCCGATCGCGCCCATGCCGAGATTGCCGGCATCGATCTCTCGGCCGTAAAGGCCTATCCGGGTGTAGTCTGGGTCTTCACCGGCGCCGATATCCCCGGCGTCAACGATACCAGCTCCAACGGCATGCACGACGAGCCACTGCTCGCCGAGACCAAGGTCGAATTCCACGGCCAGCCGATCTTCGCCGTCATCGCCGAGACCCGCGATGCTGCCCGCCGCGCCGCCCGGCTTGCCAAGATCGATTATCGTGATTTGCCGCATTGGAGCGATATCGACGGCGCGCTCGCCAATGGCGCACCGCTCGTCTACGAGCCGATGACGCTGAAGCGCGGCGAACCCGAAACCGAGATGGCGAACGCCAAGCATCGCATCAAGGCGCAGATGCGCATCGGCGGTCAGGAGCACTTTTATCTCGAGAGCCATATCGCCATGGCAGTCCCCGGCGAAGACGATGAAGTCGCCGTCTGGTCGTCGACACAGCATCCGAGCGAAATCCAGCACATCGTCGGCCACGTCCTCGGCATCCCGTCCAATGCCGTGACCGTCAATGTGCGCCGCATGGGCGGCGGCTTCGGCGGCAAGGAGACGCAGGGCAACCAGTTTGCAGCGCTCGCAGCCGTCGCCGCGAAGAAGCTCGGGCGCGCCGTGAAATTCCGGCCCGATCGCGACGAAGACATGAGCGCCACAGGCAAGCGGCACGACTTCCTGGTGGATTACGAAGTCGGATTCGACGACGAAGGTCGCATCCACGCCGTCGATGCCACCTATGCCGCGCGCTGCGGCTTCTCTTCCGATCTTTCCGGCCCGGTTACCGATCGCGCGCTCTTCCATGCAGATTCCAGTTATTTCTACCCGCATGTCCATCTGGTCTCGAAGCCGTTGAAGACGCACACCGTCTCCAACACCGCCTTCCGCGGCTTCGGCGGCCCGCAAGGGATGGTCGGCGGCGAGCGCATGATCGAGGAGATCGCCTACGCGCTCGGCAAGGACCCGCTGGAGGTGCGCCGCGCCAATTTCTATGGTCAACCAGGCTCCGGCCGGACACTGACGCCCTATCACCAGGAGGTCACTGACAATATCATCAACCGCATCGTCGACGAGCTCGACCAGAGTTCCGACTATCAGGCGCGGCGCAAGGCCATCATCGAATTCAACCGTTCCAGCCGCTTCATTCGCAAGGGCATCGCGCTGACGCCGGTGAAATTCGGCATTTCCTTCACCATGACCGCCTTCAATCAGGCGGGCGCTCTGGTGCATATCTATCAGGATGGCTCCATCCATCTGAACCACGGCGGCACCGAGATGGGCCAGGGCCTCTATACAAAGGTTGCGCAGGTTCTGGCCGACAGTTTCCAGGTCGATATCGATCGCGTGAAGATCACGGCTACGACAACAGGCAAGGTGCCGAATACCTCGGCAACCGCTGCCTCCTCCGGCTCGGACCTGAACGGCATGGCCGCCTTCGATGCCGCTCGCCAAATCAAGGAAAGGCTCGTCGCCTTCGCAGCCGAGAAATGGGGAGTGGGAGCAGAAGAAGTGCAGTTTCTGCCGAACCGCGTACGCGTCGGTGAGGTGGAAATTCCCTTCCCGGATTTCATCAAGCAGGCCTATTTCGCCCGCGTGCAGCTTTCCGCCGCCGGTTTCTACAAGACGCCGAAGATCCACTGGGATCGCAAGGCCGGCCGCGGCACGCCCTTCTATTATTTCTCCTATGGTGCCGCCTGCTCGGAAGTGTCGATCGATACGCTGACCGGCGAATATCTGATCGACCGCACCGACATCCTTCATGACGTCGGTCGTTCCCTCAACCCCGCGATCGATATCGGCCAGGTCGAAGGCGCTTTCGTGCAGGGCATGGGCTGGTTGACGACCGAAGAGCTCTGGTGGGATGCGAAGGGCCGGCTGCGCACGCACGCGCCATCGACTTACAAAATTCCGCTCGCTTCAGACCGGCCGAAGATCTTCAACGTCCGCCTGGCGGAATGGTCGGAAAATACGGAGGCGACCATCGGCCGCTCCAAGGCCGTCGGGGAGCCGCCCTTCATGCTCAGCATATCCGTGCTGGAGGCTCTATCGATGGCGGTCGCCAGCGTCGCGGATTACCGCGTCTGCCCGCGCCTCGATGCGCCGGCAACACCGGAACGGGTGCTCATGGCAGTCGAACGGCTGAAGGGGATGTGATTACCCTCTCCGGGTATTCGCTCCTTGCCACCTACGACAGTCGGCAGTCATCATAACGCGGCTCCCGCCCATCAAGAAATCCAAGGTCCCGCTTCACGCGGTCCGGCATCTCGTCGAGATCGAGATGCGGCGATGGCTCCGCATGCTTGACCAAGGCCTGTGCCAACGATTCCAGAAGGCGAGCCAGAGTCCTTGGCCTTGCGGTTTCCACCTGTTCCACGACATAGCAATCCATAACAATACCTCAGTCGGATCAATGATATGAATTGCAGTCTGGCGCGAAAAATGCTGGAATTCCAATCGAACTATTGTCTCCATACATAAAGAAAACTTATCCATGAAGCTCTCAAAACGCCTCCCGCTGAATGCGCTCCGCGTCTTCGAGGCCGCCGCGCGGCTTGCCAGTTTTACGCGTGCAGGTGAGGAGCTTGGCATGACGCAGACGGCGGTCAGCTATCAGATCAAGTTGCTGGAAGAGACCGTGGGCGAGCCGCTATTCCTGCGTCGCCCGCGGCAGATCCTGTTAACCGAGGCGGGAGAGCAGCTGGCGCCAAAAGTGGCTGAAGCCTTTGCCCTGCTACAGGAGGCCATGGCCTCGATCAGTGGCGATGCCGAAACGACGCTGCGCATTCATTCGACGCCCACCTTCGCCTCACAGTGGCTGGCTCGTCATGTCGGGTCTTTTCAGCTCAAACATCCCAATATCGCTGTCCGGCTGGATACCTCCGGCTCTATCATCGACTTCTCACGGGAGCCGTCTGACATCGCCATCCGCACCGGTCGCGGCCAATGGCCCGGCCTGCGCTCGCACCTCCTGATGAAGGTCTATTTCACGCCGATGCTGAGCCCGGCACTTGCTGAGACCATCGGCGGCATACACGAACCGGCCGATCTCCTGAAGCTCCGCATCATCGACGCAGGCGACCCATGGTGGGCGCAATGGTTCAAGGAGGCCGGCGTTCCCGATCCCGGTCTTCAGGGCCGGCCGCGAAGCAGACTAGGTGCCCAGTCCTTCGAGGCGAGCGCGGCATTGGCCGGTCAGGGCGTCGCCATCCTGACCCCGGAATTCTATGCGGATGATCTGGCTTCCGGTCGGCTGATACAGCCCTTCGATATTCTTTCGTCCGACAATACCGACTACTGGATCGCCTATCCGGAGAATAGGCGCCATACGCCGCGCATCCGCGCCTTCAGGGATTGGATTCTCCGCGAGTTCGGCATGCCGCTGGAATAGCGCTCAATAGTCCATGTCGGGTGCATAAAAGCAGCGCGGCGTATTCTCGTCCGGAAACAGACAGAGATGATAGGCTCCGTCGGGCGAACGCATGGTTTTCTGCTGCGGCAGATTGAAGATATGCGCGTGGGTTATGTAGCGATGATCGCCCGGATTGAGCGTCACTCGATAACCGCCGGGTACAATGGTGACGGTGCGCGAGGGGATCATCTCGCAATCGCCCGTCTTGCTGTCACCATTGCAGCAATATGGGTCGTAGGACCAGCCGGAGGGCGCCTCGTGCGCCAGGGCGAAGGCTGCGGAGAGAAGAAAAAATACGAACGTCAGAATACCACGCATGGGCAATTCTCCGTCGAAAGATAGACGGCTGCCGCGGACACGGCCCGCTCCAAGCAGCCGAGGGCGTATTATTAAAAAACTGCCATAATCTGATCTAATGCGGCCGGGGCGCCAGACAAGAGCGTAGCTTTTTGCTGACGCAGCAAACTCTCCCCTTCCCTCCGTCGCCAACATTTTGCAAGGTGCGGAGTCGGAGGAAGAAAAGGGGAACTGAATGTATGAATACGCCATAGCGTGGGAATGGCTGGCCTTTGCCGCCCGCTGGTTCCACGTCATAACCGCCATTGCCTGGATCGGTTCGTCCTTCTACTTCATCGCGCTCGATCTCGGGCTGGTCAAGCGCCCGCATCTTCCACCCGGCGCCTATGGCGAAGAATGGCAAGTCCACGGTGGCGGCTTTTATCATATCCAGAAATATCTCGTGGCTCCCGCGCAGATGCCGGAGCATCTGACCTGGTTCAAATACGAAAGCTATTTCACCTGGATTTCCGGCTTCCTGATGCTGTGCATCGTCTACTATGGCGGCGCCAACCTCTTCCTCATCGACAGGCATGTGCTCGATGTCAGCGTTCCCGTTGCGATCCTGATTTCGCTCGCTTCGCTTGTCGGCGGCTGGATCGTCTACGACCTGCTTTGCAAGTCCCCGCTCGGCAACAACACCTGGGGCCTGATGATCGTGCTTTACGCCGTCCTGGTCTTCATGGCCTGGGGCTACACGCATCTCTTCACCGGCCGCGCCGCCTTCCTGCATCTCGGTGCATTCACCGCGACGATCATGTCGGCGAACGTTTTCATGATCATCATTCCCAATCAGAAGATCGTTGTCGCAGACCTCATTGCCGGCCGCACGCCAGACCCTAAATATGGCCGTATCGCCAAGCAGCGCTCGCTGCACAACAACTATCTGACGCTGCCTGTCATCTTCTTCATGCTGTCGAACCACTATCCGCTGGCTTTCGGCACTGCCTATAATTGGGTGATCGCGGCGCTGGTTTTCCTCATGGGGGTCACCATCCGTCACTGGTTCAACACGACACACGCCCGCAAGGGTCATCCAACCTGGACCTGGATCGTTACCGTCGTCCTATTCATTGTCATCATGTGGCTTTCGACCGTTCCCAAGGTGCTGACCGAGGAGAAGGAGGCCAATGCAATTCCTCCCGCCTTCCAGCAATATGCCTCGGATATACATTTCTCGTCCGTCAAAGAAATAGTTTCGACGCGCTGTACCATGTGCCATTCGGCCGAACCCGTCTATGAGGGGATTGTTCGGCCGCCAAAGGGCGTAATGCTGGAAAATGACGAGCAAATCGCTATGCATGCCCGGGAGATCTATATTCAGGCCGGCCGCAGCCATGCCATGCCTCCGGGCAATGTCACCGAGGTGACGCCCGAGGAACGCAAATTGCTGGTCGCCTGGTTCGAAAGCTCCATCGGAGAAAAAAGCCAATGACCACCCTTCTGCGCGGCAGACTGCTTTCCTTCAAGCGCCTGCCGCAAAGCCTCGATGATACGGGCAGCTATGCTTATGAAAGCGACGGCGGCCTGCTGATCGAGAACGGCATGATCGTCGCGACCGGACCCTATGCTGATATAAAGGCGCAAGCGCCGAAAGGTATCGCCGAAATCGACCACCGCCCGCATCTGATCCTGCCCGGTTTCATCGACATGCACCTGCATTTCCCGCAGATGCAGGTGATCGCCTCCTATGCCGCCAACCTCTTGGAATGGCTGAACACCTACACCTTCCCCGAGGAATGCCGCTTCGTCGAAAGCGCGCATGCCGAGCGCATCGCCACGCATTTCTACGACGAGATGATCCGCCACGGCACTACGACGGCCGTTGCCTACTGCTCGGTACATAAAACCTCCGCCGACGCCTATTTTGCCGAAGCCATGCGCCGCAACATGCGCATGGTGGGAGGCAAGGTGATGATGGACCGCCATGCGCCGCAGGGCCTGCTCGACACGCCTGAGATGGGCTATGACGAGACCCGCCAGGTGATATCAGACTGGCACGGCAAGGGCCGCAACCATGTCGCCATCACGCCGCGCTTCGCCATCACCTCGACGCCGGCGCAGATGGAAGCAACGGCCGCGCTTGCCCGTGAATTCCCAGACCTGCATATCCAGACGCATCTGTCCGAGAACCACGACGAGATCGCCTTTACCTGCGAGCTCTATCCGGAAGCGATCGACTATACCGATATCTATGCGCGTTACGGGCTACTCGGCCCCAACAGCCTGTTCGGCCATGCGATCCACCTCTCGGAGCGCGAAGCCGATGCCATGAGCGAGACTGGTGCGGTCGCGGTGCATTGCCCGACCTCGAACCTGTTCCTCGGCTCCGGCCTCTTCCCGCTGAAGGCGCTGGCCCGCCGCGAGAAGCCCGTCCGCATCGGTGTCGCCACCGATATCGGCGGCGGCTCCAGCTATTCTATGCTGCGCACCATGGATGAGGCCTACAAGATCCAGCAGCTGCTCGGCGAACGCCTGAACCCGCTGGAAAGCTATTACTACATGACGCGCGGCAATGCCGAGGCGCTCTCACTTGTCGACAAGATCGGCACGCTCGATCCCGGCACTGAAGCCGACCTGATCGTCCTCAACGCCGCAGCAACGCCGGCCATGGCGCTGAAGATGGAGGTCACTAAGAGCCTCACCGAAGAACTGTTCCTGCTTCAGACCATGGGCGACGACCGCGCCGTCGTCGAAACCTATGTTGCTGGAAAGCCGATGAAATCGATCCTGCAATGAGGCAATCCGAACCCGCCTCCATGTAACCATCCAGAAGGCAAAGAGCCATGACCGCGCCGCTGACCATCGCCGAACTGAAAACGCTTGCGCAGCGGCGCGTGCCGAAAATGTTCTTCCAATACGCCGATTCCGGCTCGTGGACGGAATCGACCTACCGGGCAAACGAGGCGGATTTCGCCAAGATCAAGCTGCGCCAGCGCGTCCTCGTCGACATGTCCGACCGATCGCTGGCAACCACCATGGTCGGCCAGAAAGCCTCAATGCCGGTGGCGCTGGCGCCGACGGGGATGACCGGCATGCAGCACGCCGATGGCGAGATGCTGGCGGCGCGCGCGGCGGAAGAATTCGGTATCCCCTTCACGCTGTCGACCATGAGCATATGCTCGATCGAGGACATCGCCTCGGTGACGAAGCAGCCCTTCTGGTTTCAGCTCTACGTCATGAAGGACCGCGATTTCGTCCTCAACCTGATCCAGCGCGCCAAGGCGGCGAAATGCTCGGCACTGGTGCTGACGGCCGACCTGCAGATCCTCGGGCAACGCCATAACGATATCCGCAACGGATTGTCCGCACCGCCAAGAATGACGGCGAACAATCTCTGGCAGATGGCGATGCGGCCGGGCTGGTGCATGGGTATGCTCAAGACCAAGCGCCGCTCCTTCGGCAATATCATCGGCCATGCCAAGGATATTTCCGACATGACGACGCTGTCGCACTGGACGCATTCGCAATTCGACCCCAAACTCTCCTGGAGCGACGTCGCCTGGATCAAGGAGCAATGGGGCGGCCCGCTGATCATCAAGGGCATTCTCGACGTCGAGGATGCAAAAGCGGCCGTCGATGTCGGCGCCGACGCCATCATCGTCTCCAATCATGGCGGCCGACAACTTGACGGCGCCCATTCCTCCATCAGCATGCTGCCACGGATCGTCGATGCCGTCGGAGACAAGATCGAGGTGCATATGGATGGCGGCATACGCTCCGGTCAGGACGTGCTCAAGGCCGTAGCACTCGGCGCCAAAGGCACCTTCATCGGTCGCCCCTTCCTCTATGGCCTGGGCGCCATGGGCAAGGAAGGGGTGACGCTCGCGCTCGAAATCATCCGCAAGGAACTGGATATTTCCATGGCGCTTTGCGGCAAGCGGGACATTAAGGCCGTGGATCGGTCGATCCTGGCTGATTTCTAAGCGCATCGCGATCCTTCAGATTCGCTGCTTGCGCTTTAGGTCTTTGATTTCGCATGTCGTTGTCGCAAAACCGCTGCACACTTTTGCGCAACATGCTTTAGTAGTGGAAGCGACATTGCAAAACGATAAGCGTTTGCCGGTCGCCTTCACCTTCGACTTTGTAAATCAGCCTATGCTCTTGCGTGATGCGACGCGACCATTGCCCTTTGAGTTGATTGCGCAGGGGCTCTGGTTTGCCGAGTCCCTTAAAAGGATGGCGTAGCGCGTCCCGCAAAAGCTCGTTGATTCGAACGGCTATTTTACGGTCTCTTTCCTGCCAATATAAATAGTCTTCCCAAGCATGTGCGTGCCAGGCAAGTAACATGACGAACTTACTTCGGATCCAGCAAATCGTGAGAAACGAGGTTCTTTCCCTCGTTTGCATCGGTGATTGCTTCCATCAATCTGGCCGCATTTGCCGGTGACGACAGGACATGAAGCGTCTCGATAATACCTTCATATTCTTCCTTGTCGATCAGAATGGCTGATGGCTTATCGCGACGAACAATTTCCACGGCGACACGATCCTGCGCGACTTCATCAAGCAAGCTTGCAAGTTCATTTCGTGCTGCTGAAAACATGACCGTTCGCATGTTCACTCCTATAACCACACTTGTACAATAAATGGTACAAGTCCAGCTTAAAGTCAAGGAACATGCCTAACGCAGCCAGCCCGTGGCCAGACCGCTCGCCCACTCCTCGCGGCCATTCTGCGCGGCAAGTTTCGCCATCACCATGTGATCATAGGCGACCTGCCGGAAGACCGGCAGCCAAGTGTTCCCGATCTTTTCCAGAATAGCGTAAGAAGCAAAGGCATGACCGGCTTCCACCTTGTGATAATAAGGTAGATCATCGTCATAGGCCGGGCAGCCGACGCTGCCGGGATTGACGATCAGGCGCCCATCAGAAAGCCTGACGATACGCGGAATATGGGTATGCCCGCATAGGATCAGCGGGAAATCGACGCCGGTGGCAAGCGCCTCGATCTCTTCCAGCGGCTTCAGATAGACCTGACCGTCCGGCGAGACGGATTCGAGCCAATAAACATTATCTTCAGCCGGGGTCGCGTGGCAGAGATAGGCCTCACCCAGATAAACTGTACTGACGGGCAAGGCGCGCAGCCATTCGAGGTGACGTTCCGTCAGTTCAGAATGCGCTGCGCGATCTGAAATATGCATCGCCTCGGGCGCCACTTCGATCAGATAGCGGTCGTGATTGCCGCGCACCGTTGGCGCATTCAGTTTCAGCAGCATATCCGCCGTCTTGCCCGCGGTAAGCGGCCCGCTGAAACAGTCGCCGAGATTGACGATCTCAGTGATGCCCTGCCTGCGGATATCGGCAAGCACGGCCTCGAGCGCCAGATGGTTGCCGTGGATGTCCGCAATGGCTGCGAAGCGCATGTCTCAGCTCCCGCGATAGGTGGAATAGCCGTAGGGCGAGATCAGCAGCGGCACGTGGTAATGCGCCGTCGTATCGGCGATGCCGAAGCGGATGGGTACGAGATCGAGGAAAGCCGGCTCCGGCAGCTTGGCGCCAGTGGCTCGCAGATAATCCCCGGCCCGAAACAGCAGCTCATAGGTGCCTGCAACGAAACTTTCGCCGATGAGAATTGGACCACCATCCACGCGGCCGTCCGAGTTGGTCGTAACCGTCTTCACATGCCTGCGAGCATCGCCCTCGATCCTGAAAAGATCTATCACCAGACCTTCGGCCGGCTTGCCGAGAGCGGTATCGAGCACATGAGTGGTCAGTCCGGTCATAGCGCCGGTGCTCCAATGACGAAGGGCGTGTCGAAGAAATATTCCTCGAGGTTGTTCTCCGATCCATCGCGATCCACGATAAGGAAATCGCTCGGCTCGTCGAGTGCCATCAAGGGATAATGCCAGACATTGACCCGATAGTTCACGCCCTGGTCGCCACGCGCCAGGAAGACTTGAGGCCGGCCCGGCTTGCCATCCTCATCCTCTGCGACGACGACGAGAAACGGACGGCCATTCAGCGGCACGAAACACTGGCTGCCGAAGGGATGGCGCTCCATCATGTCGATCGAGAAGGGAAAAGCACGCGGCTGGCCGCGAAAGAGGTTCAGGATAACCCGCGCGCCGTCACCGAGAGCTTCAGCGTTCGACAACGCATGAAAACGCTCGGTCGTGCCGCCGTTGATGTACCGCATGGTCGCAGGATCGGCCTCGATCACATCACCGAATGGCTCGAACGCGGCCTTTGTCAAAGGATTGATGTCTAGATTTTGTGTCATTGACTGATTATTCGCCTTCCGCTCGCCAATGGCGAATGGAGTCCAGTTGCAGGAGCAACTCCGGAAGAGATTTGTGCACGATATCCCAGAGGGCCGACAGCTCGATGTCGACATATCCTTGCGCAATCCGATTCCGGAAGTCCTGCATGACATGCCAAGGCAGCTCCGGATGGTCAACGACAAACTCCGGATATTCCTCGGCAATGCGGGCGGCAACCTCGCCGATCAGCAGAAGATTCATGCCGACGGCGCGCTGTTTCTCGACACCCTGGAAAAAGGCGGCTTGATCGACGTCCCGGAGGAATTGACCAGTTTCGGATGCAGCTTGCTGAATGCGCTCAAGGTAGGTGATCAACCGATCCAGGCTCATGCCGACTTCCTTTCGCCGGCGATGCCCGCTGTCTCCACGAAGACGCGCCCTTTAGCGTCGCCGCTCATCTGTCCGCTTCTATCTCTGCCCAATGTTTCCACGGCCTCATGGCTTGGTGTTCCATCAAGCGGATACTAAGCCATGAACGGACCGAAAAATAGCACGCACATTCATGGGAAATCCATGCGGAGACATGATTAGGCCCACAGGCCGCGCATCAGGCTTCAGGCAGCATGGATTGCAGACGCAAGAAAGCGATCTTCTCGACCTGCGCAGCGGCCGTCGCGAACTCCGCATCGCTGCTATTGTTTATCCGCGTCTCAAAGGCGGCGAGAATACCGTCCTTGCCGAGCCCCTTGACTGCGATGATGAAGGGAAAGCCGAATTTCGTCACATAGGCAGCATTGAGTTCAGTAAAGCGGGCGTGCTCCTCGGGGCTCAGCCGGTCGAGCCCGGCACCGGCCTGCTCCCTGCGGCTATCCTCGGTCAGCTGGCCGGCAATCGCCAGTCGCCCCGCGAGATCGGGGTGCGCCCGCAGCACGCCAAGTCGTTCCGCCTCACTAGCGGCGCGGAAGGCCCGCACCAGCGCGGTATGCACGCCGCCGGAGGTCAACGGCTCGGCAATAGCGCCCTGATCGTAGGCGCGCTCGGCAACGAAAGGCGAATGTTCGAAGACGCCGCCGAAGCGGCCAACAAAATCGTCCCGCGAGATCATATCAGAGAGCGCCCCCGGGAAGGTGATTTTCATACCAATGGTTGGCGATCTCGATTCGCCGGGGGATCCAGACCTTGTCGTGCTTTTGCACATATTCGATGAACCGACGCAGCGCGGCGGCGCGGCCGGGGCGGCCGACGAGACGGCAGTGCAGACCAACGGACATCATCTTCGGGCTACCATGCTTACCCTCTTCGTACAGCGTGTCGAAGGCGTCCTTCAGATAGGTGAAGAACTGGTCGCCGGAATTGAAACCCTGGGGCGTCGCAAAGCGCATGTCGTTGGTCTCAAGCGTATAGGGAATGATCAGAAACGGCTTGCCGTTGAGACCATCGACCCAGAAGGGCAGATCGTCGGCATAGGAATCGGAGGAATAGAGGAAACCGCCCTCCTCCATAACGAGCCGTAGCGTATTGTCGGAAGGTTTGCCCTGGTACATGCCGTAGGGCCGTTCACCGGTGAGTTCGGTATGCAGCCGAACGGCCTCGAGAATGTGCTTACGCTCCAGATCCTCGGAGAAATCCTTGTATTCCAGCCAGCGATAGCCGTGGCTGGCGATTTCCCAGCCCGCTTCCTTCATGGCGGCAACCGCTTCCGGATTGCGGGCCATGGCCAGCGTCACGCCATAGACCGTCGCCTGAACCTTGAGTTCGGTGAACATGCGCCACAGCCGCCAGAAGCCGGCGCGCGAACCATATTCGTAGATCGATTCCATATTGAGATTGCGCTGGTTCGGCCAGGAGGCCGCGCCAACGATCTCCGAAAGCAGGTTTTCCGACCCCGGATCACCGTCGAGAATGCAGCTTTCTCCGCCCTCTTCATAGTTGATCACGAACTGCACGGCGATGCGGGCATCGCCAGGCCATTTCGGATCGGGCGTGTTGCGGCCGTAGCCGACGAGATTACGGGGATAGATTTCCGACATTGAAGCACCTTCTCTGATCGCGGAACGGTAGCATCCACGCCGCGAAAGTCGAGACGGAAAGTGGGAAAATCACTTTCGCTTCAAAGCGGGGTATTGGCGTGAACGCCATCCGCTAATCTAGGCGATCTTGCGGGCGCTGACCTTTCCCATCGGATGCAGCGAGTGCACCCGGAAGGGACCGCCAGCGCCTTCTTCCATCATCAGCGCGATGTTGGAAACGGGAATAGGCGCAGCTAAGGCAGGCTCGAAGAAATCGCGCAGCGCACGCTCGATGCGCGTCATGTCGGCCGGGCTTACCGTGCCCGTCAGCATCATCTGGAAGCGGAACTCGTCCATGACATGCGGATGCCCCCAGCGATGCAGATTGGCAAATTGCGTCGCCGACAGGCCATCCGGATCGATGCGCTCTATTTCGGCTTCGCTCAAGGGAGCCCTGTATTGATCGAAGGTCTGCACCAGCGATGCCGCCAGGAAATGCATCTGCTGGCTTGGAGCGGAGGGAACGAGGCCCAACGCGCCGCCGAGCCGCGCGACCTCGAGCCTTGGAATTTCGAACGGCGCCACCGTGCCGGAGAACCGCATCAGATCGCGCAGCAGCCCTGCCTCGGACATATCCTCGGCCAACCGGAATGGCGCCTTTAAAATTCCCATGAAGCCATAGCGGCGTGGGACTGCGGTGTAGAAAGCGATCTCATGGATACCAAGCCCACGGACTGCGGGCGGATCGACCATCTCGCCGGAATAGATATTGCGGCCGAGCCAGTTCGCCGCCACAAGCGTCAGCGGATCACTCGCAGACGGTGTGAAGCAAATGGCATACCGCATAAAATTCCTCCAGGGCGTAACGTCAGGCGGACCGAACCGGCACCGATGGCCAAGGAGATAGGTGATTTGCGTGACAGATTGACGACCCGAAAGAGGCCTGAATTCACGTTTTATGTGATATGACTGAAATATGACTCGCTAAAGTGAAACTCTGCGGCAAGTTGAAGCGACCAGGCGCCCTAACCGCCTCGCGCACAGCCGCCTCCGCCAACCTATGCGCCAGCCCAAAGCTCACTTTGAAGCCACCGGTTAGGGCAATTAGCGAGGGATGATCGGGATGCGCCCCCACCATCGGATCACGATCCACGGCCTTCGGACGCAGGCCCGCCCAACGCTCAACGACTTCTGCGCCAACCAGCGCCGGCGCCATAGTGCGCGCCGCATTGAGCAGGCTATCTAGCTGTCCGTCCGTCGATAAGGGATCGTCGAACCGATTCTCGCTGGTGCTGCCGACCGCGACCAACCCATTCTCATGCGGGACAATATAAAGACCATCGCGGAAGATAACCGGCAAACCGCCGTCGACAGCGGCCTTCAGCATGGCCGCCTGCCCTTTGACCGGTTGACCGAGTGGTGCCTTGCGTCCCTCCGTCAACTCATCAAGGATTGGAAATGAACGATAGCCGGCAGAAAGGATGCAACGGCCGAAGCGAATATCGCCATCGCTCGAACGCGCAAGGCCCCGCTTTGGATCGATACTCTCGACGGTAACGCCCTCGCAAAGCCGGACATGTCGTGCCGCTGCGAGAAACCTCCGCAGGACCTCCAGAAACGCGCGCGGCGCGACGCGGGCCGCCAGCGTATCGTGGACAAATCCGCTTTCTCCGGCTGAAGGTTCGATCCAGCCTTCGACGGGCGCCGCATCCAGCACATGCCAGTGAAACTGCCGATCCCCTTGCCGCCAATGCGTTTCCGCATCATGGGAATGGCCAAGCGCGATCTGCCTCAGATGCGGCTTCGGCAACGGAATCAAGCGGCCGGCGCGACGATAACCAGCCGAAAGCCCGGTCTCCGCTTCCAGGGCCGAGATCTCTTCCTCGAGTGCGACAAGCGCATCGAACTGAAACTGCTTCTTGTCCGACCATTTATCCGGCATGTGCGGCATCAGCGCGCCAAGCAGACCGCCGCTCGCCCCCTGCCCGAAACGGCCGGCATCGACAAGCAATGTCGGGATGCCGAGACGCTCGGCATGAACGGCTGCCCATAGCCCCATGATCCCGCCGCCGACGATCAGCAGATCGACGGACGATTGACCGGCAGGTCTTGGAGGATTATCGGCTCTTTCCATGACAGATCCAGTTTCCGATCGGACCAAGGCGTCCGAAACTCATGCGGCAAGCCCGGAGCTCGAATGGCGCGACGGCGATATGCCCTATTCGACCGCATTTGGCGACCATTTTTATTGCCAGACCGATGGCAGGCTGGAATGTGGTCACGTCTTCCTGGCCGGCAATGGACTGCCCGCCCGCTGGCACGGACAGCGAGATTTCCTTATCGGCGAACTCGGCTTCGGCACCGGCCTGAACTTCTGCGAGACCTGGCGCCAGTGGCAGCAGCATGCCACTCCCGGTTCGAACCTGCACTTCATGTCCTTCGAACTCTACCCCATGCGGACCGAGGAAATCGATCGCGCGCTGTCGCACTGGCCCGAAATCGATAGGGAGCGAGAGGCTCTTGCCGCAGCCTGGCCGGACAACCCGCAGGGTGTCGTGTCGCTAAGGCTGGATGCAAATACGCGCCTCAGCGTCGTCTGCGGTCCGGCTCTCGAAGGCGTCAGCCGCGCCGAACAGGGTTTTGATGCCTTGTATCTCGACGGTTTCGCGCCCTCGCGCAATGCCGACATGTGGTCGCCGGAATTGATGCAGGCACTCCATGACAAGACGGCTCCAAACGGCACCTTCGCCACCTACGCAGCGGCTGGCTTCGTGCGACGAAACCTGCAGGCGGCAGGATTTGTGGTGGAGCGACGCAAAGGCTTCGCCGGCAAGCGCGAAATGCTCTGCGGCATCAAGCCCGCCTGAGGCCGGAGCCGATGTGCCGGGGCAGGAGGAAACCATCTCGAGGGCTCAGATGAGCTCGCCGAGATGCTGGCGAACCCACTTGGCCTCTTCCGAGGCCGTCCGCCGAAAGTGCCGTTTGAAATCCCGGCTGAATTGGGCGGCGCTGGCATAGCCGACCGATGCCGCCACCTCCGCAATCGTCCCACTTTGACGCGCAATCATCAACCGTGCCTCGTGAAGCCGTATCGCCTTCACATATTGCATCGGACTGCTGCCTGTCAGGGCTTTGAAATGGACGTGGTAGGAGGGAACGCTCATCCCCACTTCACGCGCCAGCGCGGCAACCGAAATCTCGGAATTGTAGGTTTCACGCAATCGGGTCAGGCTTCGCACGATCTTCCCGGAAATGCCCTGTTGTTGAAGGGCTGAGATCATCGCTCCGCCCTGCGGGCCGACGAGAACCCGGTAGTGCAGCTCGCGCAGGATGCCTGCCCCCAGAACCGCAAGCTCGACAGGATCGCTGAGCGCCCGCAGCAGGCGCAGCACGACATCCTCGATCACCGGCTCCATCCTGCTCGATATCAGGCTTCTCATTTTGTCAGCCGCTGGTCCGGACTGTGTCGCTCCCACCTCGGAGGCGATCTCGGCAGTCAGAAGCATGTCGAACTCGAGATAAACGGCAAGCAAAGGGCGCTCTGCGCTGGCGGAGGATTCCATCCGGAACGGAACGGGCACCGATACGGCCAGATAATGCTCCTCATCGTAAAGATAGACCTCGCCTTCCAGCACGCCCAGCTTTCGCCCCTGTAGAACGAATACCGCGCCCGGCTTGTAGAGCACGGGAACATCATGAAGGATCGCTTCGGTCCTCAGAATGCGGACACCGGCAAGTGCCGTTGGGTTGTATCCCTGGCCGGGCGCAAGAAAGCCTGCCAGCTCTACCAACTCCCGGCGCTTTGAACTCTCATCGCTCGGTTTCATAGGATTTGGCAAGATATCCATAGGTTTTGCAATCGTAGGCGATGATTTCGAAGATTATCTGTCATAGGTATCAAGCAATCAAGACGAGATTTCGACCATGTCACAGAAGACTTTATTCATCACAGGAGCGAATTCGGGCTTCGGCTTCGCAATTGCGGCCGCCGCGATCCGGAATGGCCATAAGGTTATTGGCACCATCCGCTCGGAACAGTCGCTGGTAGCCCTGGCGGAACGCTTGCCGGCAGTGCGGCCCATCCTATGCGATGTGACGGAGTTCGACCGCATAGCGGATGTCGTTCGACAGGCTGAGGAAACTCATGGACCGGTCGACGTATTGATCAACAACGCCGGCTACGGCCACGAGGGAATTCTTGAGGAGTCGCCCCTTGAGGAGATGCGGCGCCAGTTCGACGTGAACGTCTTCGGCGCCGTTGCGGTCGCCAAGGCCTTCCTGCCGCGCTTCCGCGAAAGGCGCAGCGGCTTCATCGTCAACGTCACCTCCATGGGCGGCATGATCACCATGCCCGGCATCGCCTATTACTGCGGAAGCAAGTTCGCCCTTCAGGGCATCTCGGAGGTCATGCGAGCGGAGATGGCACCATTCGGCGTTCGGGTGACCGCCCTTTGCCCCGGCTCCTTCCGAACCGACTGGGCGGGGCGCTCGATGGTCCGGACCGAACGATCAATCGCGGACTATGATGCGCTGTTCGATCCGATCCGGCAGGCGCGCCAATCCAAAAGCGGCAAGCAGCTCGGCGATCCCGACAAGCTTGCGACTGCCGTTCTGGACTTAATCGAATCCGACGCCCCTCCGCCACAGCTGCTGCTCGGCAGCGATGCTCTTGGACTTGTATCGGACAGGATCGAGCGCCTGAAGCAAGAGAGCGAAGCCTGGAAATCCGTTACCGTTTCGACCGACGGCTGAGAGCACCGACTGTTGCAATGGCAGGAAGCCATCATCCAGCCCTGCTTTCTGCCTATCGATCTGAACCTTAGTTCTTAGACCGATCAGCCACGAGAGCGGTATCACCCAGATAGCGCCGGATCTTCGTCTCGAGAAGTTCGGGGCTGATCGGCTTGGACATGCAATCATCCATGCCAGACTGCATGCACATGATGCGATCGACATCCAGCGCCTGCGCCGTCACCCCGACGATAGGCACATGCCATCCCTGCCCGGCCTGGGCCTCGAATTGCCGGATCATGCGCGCTGCCTGATGACCATTCATGACCGGCATGGACACATCCATGAGGATCAGCGACGGCCGCAGCTGGCGCCATGCGTCCACGGCCGCCTGGCCGTTCTCTACGACGAGAAACCGCAGGCCAGTCGCCTGCAGGATCTGCGTGAAGACGATCTGGTTCACCTCGTTATCCTCCGCCACGAGGACATCGATGGCATTGCCTGACTTGGCCGAGGTGATCCGATCCGTAGCCTCGATCGCGGCTGCTGCTTCCGCTTCCAGCGGCAGCCGGCGTTCAATGGGAGCCGATCGCTCCCCCAGTTTCTTCCGCCGCGATGCGCGCACGACATCGACGATCGTGCCGCGCAGCACATTGGCGCGCACAGGCTTCATCAGATGCGCCTGGCCGTTGACGGCGGCGAATTCCCTATCGTAACCGGCGACGCCCATCGACGTCAGGAACACGATAGGCAGCGTGTCGAAACGCGGATCGGCGCGCAATACGCTCGCGATCTGATAGCCATTCATGCCTGATATGCTGTAGTCGACGATGATCGCATCGACCGACACGCCCATATCGAAGGCAGCATCCAGAATGGCGAGCGCGGTCCTGCCATCCTCGGCGGCATATCCGTCGAAGCCCCATTGCGCCAACTGTTCGGTCAAGATGCGCCGATGGATCGCGTCGTCTTCCACGATTAGGACGCGGGCATCCCTCACATTGGCCGGCAGCTCCGCGGCTTTGCTACGGGCCGCGACCAACGGCATCGGCAGATGGACGGTGAAAACCGATCCCTTCCCCCATTCACTCTCCACCGACAGCGAGCCACCGAACAGATCGACGAGACCGGCCGTGATGGCGAGCCCTAGGCCCGATCCCTCAAGCCGCCGCGCAAAGGACGAATCCGCCAGCGAGAACTTGTCGAAGATCGTATCGAGCTTTTCCTCGGGAATGCCAATGCCTGTATCTTCGATACGAAGGACGAGCAATACGGTGTCGCCCGGCGCTGACTGGCTATCCAGTTCGACCAGCACATGACCGCGCTCGGTGAACTTGATCGCGTTGCCGACGAGATTGGTCACGATCTGCCGAAAGCGGCCGGCATCGCCTAGTATCCCCGCCGGGATGCCGGGAGCGATGCGCACCATCAGCTCGATATTCTTTTCCGATGCCGCCGCTGCCAACAGGGTCGCAATATCCTCGACGGCCTCGGCGGGATCGAATGCCATCTTGCGCAGATGCATTTCGCCGGTATCGATGCGGGAAAAGTCGAGAATGTCATTGATGATGGTCAGCAGCGCATTGCCCGACTTGACGATGATGTCGACAAAGGTCTTCTGACTGATATCGAGATCGGTCTTCCCAAGCAGTTCCGCCATGCCGAGAACGCCGTTCATCGGCGTCCGGATTTCATGGCTCATATGGGTCAGAAACTCGGATTTCGCCCGATCCGCGGCATTGCTGCGCGCCAGGAGTAGCTGCAAATCCGCCTCGCGTTCCTTCATCTCCGTGACATCGGTCAGCGCCACAGTCCAGCGGCGATGCTCGCCGAGGGCGGCGTCGAGCTGCATCCAGCGATCGCCTTCAATCTGGAATACGCAGGAGATCGGTTTGCCGCTGGCGATGCTCCCCGCCCAGGACGCTCGCACAGCTTCGGCATCCTCACCGAAGTCTCCGCGTTGCGCGCAATAATCGAACGCCGCAGACCAGTCTTTGCCGACTTCCAGAAGCTCCGCCGGCAGCTTCAGCATGTCCTTCAGCCGGTCGTTGGCCAGCATGATCGTGCTGTCCTGAACAATCAGCAAGCCTTGGGACATGGCATGCATGGCATCCGCCATCAGTTCGCCGAGGCGTTCCAGCGCCAGCCTGGCCTCGGTGATCTCACGGAATTGCTGCTTGACCGCGGAGATGTCCGTATAGGACATCAACGTCCGCCCGTTGGAAATGCGGCGCGCATCGATGATGACGGATTTGCCGTCGACAAAATTCACTTCTGTCTGCAGATGCTCGCCCGCCTTGCGCAGTGCCGCCAGGCGCGCCTGATAAATGTCGTCGACACTACGATCGTCTGAGCCGAAGCGCTCCAGTTCATAGTGTTTGGCGATGAGATCCCGATAGGGGCGGCCTTCGAAGCGCTCATCTTTCGAGAATTCGAAAATGTCATAAAAGGCGTCATTCACATATTCGACGACATAGCTGCTGTCGTGGATCAGAACACCGATCGGCATCGAGCGAAGAATATTGTCGAGATCCTGATGCAGTTTCCGGGCTGGTGCTTCCAGAAACACACCGAAAATATAGACGCGGTCTTCCGAAGGGGAAAAACTCTCGATCTGGATGCGCGAACGCTGACGACCCGATGCGTCGAAGCAGAGTGCCACCTCTTCCGAACCGAAGACCAGCGCCCGGCGCTCCTTATCTTCCCTGTCGGCGCTCTCGCCCGCATCGAGAAGATCGTGACTGCGATTGCCGATGAAATCGGAAATATCGTGCCCGAAGAACCGCGCATAGGCGTCGTTGACGGCGACGTAACGAAGCTCGCTGTTCTTGATGTAGGCGGGCCTGTCCAGACTGGCAATCCGACGGCACGCTATGTCGAGCAGTTCACCGTCCAAAGTCAAACGGAGCCTCTCTTTTCACCGCGCATGATAGTTCATGAGACGACGCTCTAGCATAAATGGCTTTAACAAAGCCTTAACCATGTTTGACCGTCGCATCGACGTCGCGTTCAGACCATGCACTGTCCTATAACGGTCATGTCTTGGTCGCAAACGACGGCGGCACACCGGAGGAAACTCTGCCAAGAATCCGTCAACGGATCATTGGGAGCGAGCGCCATGAGCGACGAAGAAAGCCTGACCTTGAACGAAGCGCAGATCGCAACGGCAACGGGCGAACGGCGGCGGCGGGCCGGAGGGCGCGGGGCCGAACGCAGCCGCAAGTCGAGCGGCACGAAATACCTCAACCTCGTCAACAATCTCGCTCGCACGGAACTCCTGTCGCCCGAAGCGCTCGACGATATCCACGAGGCATCGCTGACCATTCTCGAAGAGATCGGCATGGATATCATCCTACCCGAGGCGCGCGAGCGCATTAAGGCCGCCGGCGCCGATGTCACACCCGGCAAGGAACGCGTCCGGTTCGATCGCAACATGATCATGGAGCTGATCGCTTCGATCCCCTCGAACTTCACGCTGCACGCCCGCAATCCTCTTAGAAACGTTGAGATCGGCGGCCGCAATCTCGTCTTCGCGCAGGTTGCCTCCGCCCCCTTCGTCGCCGACCGCGACCGCGGCAGGAGAGCGGGAAATCAGGAGGATTTCCGCAAGCTTATCAAGCTCGCCCAGTCCTTCGATGTCATCCATATGACTGGCGGCTATCCCGTCGAGCCTATCGATATCCATGCTTCGGTACGCCATCTCGATTGCCTCTCCGACATCGTCAAACTCACCGACAAGGCCTTCCATTGCTATTCGCTGGGCAAGCAGCGCAATCTCGACGCGATCGAGATCGCCCGCATCGGCCGTGGCATCAGCATGGAGCAGATGGAACGCGAACCCTCGCTCTTCACCATCATCAACTCGTCCTCGCCGCTTCGTCTCGACGGGCCTATGCTGCAGGGGATCATCGAAATGTCCTCACGCGGCCAAGTGGTGGTCGTAACGCCGTTCACGCTGGCAGGCGCCATGGCGCCGGTGACGATCGCCGGCGCGCTGGTGCAGCAGAATGCCGAGGCGCTCTGCGGCCTCGCCTTCACCCAGATGGTGCGTAAGGGCGCACCGGTCATGTATGGCGGCTTCACCTCGAATGTCGACATGAAGACGGGTGCCCCCGCCTTCGGCACGCCGGAATATATGAAGGCGGTCATCGCGGGCGGCCAGCTCGCCCGCCGCTACGGCATCCCCTACCGCACCTCCAACACCAACGCTTCCAATACGCTCGATGCGCAGGCCGCCTACGAATCGGCGCTGTCATTGTGGGCATTGACCCAAGGCGGCGGCAATTTCGTCCTGCATGCAGCCGGCTGGAGCGAGGGCGGGCTGACCGCATCCTTCGAAAAATTCATCCTCGATGTCGACATGCTGCAGATGGTCGCGGAATTCCTGACGCCGCTCGATGTCAGCGCCGACGCCCTGGCGCTAGATGCCGTGCGCGATGTCGGCCCCGGCGGTCATTATTTCGGCACGGCGCATACCCTCGCCCGCTATGAAACCGCTTTCTATTCACCGATCCTGTCGGACTGGCGAAACAACGAGACATGGACGGAAGCCGGGAGGCCCACGACTTACGATCACGCCAATCGTGTCTATAAGGAAACGCTCGAGCGTTATGAACGGCCCCCGCTCGATCCGGCAATCGAGGAGGAGCTCGACGCCTTTGTTGCTAAGCGCAAGGCAGAGGGCGGCGTCCCGACAGATTTCTGATTGGAAATCAAAGGCTTTACGCCTCAAATCATGAACGAAATTTAATGTCGCGGCTCCTTTTTTGGCCGCGACTTCGCCCCCTTTTCCTGCGCAACGTCAAACTCGGCTTAGGCTAGGAGCCTGTGTTTTGGGAAAGGGATGTCAATGTCTGTGCTTCGCACATTAACGACGGCCGGTTTGATCGCGCTGACGCTTGGCAGCGCCGCTGCCGTAACCACTACCACTGCCAGCGCCTCCGACCGCGGCGCCTTCTTCGGCGGTCTTGCCGCCGGTGTTGTCGGCGGCGCCTTGATAGCCGGGGCTGCACGGCCCGCCTACCCAGCTTATTATCCGGCATATCCGGCCTACTATGATGGCCCGGTCTACGAGCGCGTCTATGTACGCCCCTACCCCAGCTGCTATTGGGCATGGCGTCACGATGGCTGGGGCCGTCCTTATCGCGTGGAGGTTTGCCGCTAGAATTTGCAACCGCTGCGCAGAGTGCATGGCGCCCTATAAGATCCAGGATGCCGCCGGAAACCGGCGGCATTTTGCACGCCTGATGAAAGAGCTTTCGCTTACACCTCTTGACATTCGCCGCGTTTAAGACCAAATGCGCCTCAGCTTTCACCTTCCGGCCGCCGCGTGAGCGTGCCCTGCGGGACAATCTGTACGCAAGAGAAGGACAAAAGCGCTTTTATGAATGAGGCCGCGCCAGACGCTGCGGCCAGATGCGCTGGAAAGCTATTTCCAACTTACAAGTTCCCACTTCACGCGGGGTTCTTGACGCCAGAGACAGACTGGACCGCATGGTGCGATCCGGCCTATTTGCTTTGGCGCCCCCGAAAGGTATTGAATTGACCGATTTTCACTCGCTTGGTCTCTCCAAGCAGATCGTCGATACACTGTCGCAAAACAATTTCGCGACGCCAACACCCATCCAGGCTCAAGCCATCCCACTCGTTCTCCAGGGCCGCGACCTCATCGGCCTCGCCCAGACTGGCACCGGCAAGACGGCCGCCTTCGGCCTCCCGATCATCGAAATGCTGTTGAAGGAAGCCAAGCGCCCTGACAACCGCACCGTTCGCACCCTGATCCTCGCCCCGACCCGCGAGCTGGTGAACCAGATCGCCGACAACCTGAAGCTCTTCGTCCGCAAGTCGCCGCTGCGCATCAACCTCGTGGTCGGCGGCGCGTCGATCAACAAGCAGCAGCTTCAGCTCGAGCGCGGCACCGACATTCTCGTTGCGACACCGGGTCGTCTCCTCGACCTCATCAACCGCCGCGCCCTCTCGCTCGGCCATGTCACCCATCTCGTTCTCGACGAAGCCGACCAGATGCTCGATCTCGGCTTCATCCACGACTTGCGCAAGATCGCCAAGCTTGTTCCGGCCAAGCGCCAGACCCTGCTGTTCTCGGCTACCATGCCGAAGGCGATCGCCGATCTCGCCTCCGACTATCTGACCAATCCGGTCAAGGTCGAAGTCTCGCCTCCGGGCAAGGCGGCCGACAAGGTGGAGCAATATGTCCACTTCGTCGCCGGCCAGAACCATAAAACCGAGATCCTCAAGGAAACCATCTCCGCCAATCCGGATGGCCGTGCCATCGTCTTCCTGCGCACCAAGCATGGCGCCGAGAAGCTGATGAAGCACCTCGATCACGTCGGTTTTGCCGCTGCCTCCATCCACGGCAACAAGAGCCAGGGCCAGCGCGAGCGCGCTCTCAAGGGCTTCCGCGATGGTGACGTCCGCGTTCTCGTCGCAACCGACGTCGCCGCCCGCGGCATCGATATCCCCGGCGTTTCGCATGTCTACAACTTCGATCTGCCGGAAGTTCCCGATGCCTATGTTCACCGCATCGGCCGCACCGCCCGCGCCGGCCGCGATGGCATCGCCATCGCCTTCTGCGCGCCCGATGAAATCCGCCTGCTGCGCGACATCGAGCGCCTGATGGGGATCGAGATCGCCGTTGCCAGTGGCGAAGCCCCGGCCGATCGCGGCCGCCCCGTTCGCGGCAAGGGTCGTGGTGGCCAAGGTCAGGGCCAAGGCCGTGGCGCAGGCCAGGGCCGCGCCGAAGGCCGCCCGCAGCGTCCGGCCCGCCGTCCGTTCTTCGACAAGGAAAACGGCGAGACTCGTGGTGAGGCTGGCGAGCGCAACGATCGCCGCCCGCGCAACGATCGCCCGCAGCGCGAAAACAATCGCAATGCCGATTTCCGTGGTCAGCGTCGCAACGAACCGACGCCGCGTCAGGAACCCGACAACGACCTCGCTTCGACCTCGGACTTCCGCCCCGCTCGCAAGCAGCACAACGGCCAATCCAACGGCAACGGTGCCGCGCATGAGGGCGGAGCCCATCGCGGCCAGCGACATTCCCATGGCCGCCCCGCAGGCCGCCACAACGAAGAACGCGGCGCCCAGGGCGAACAGCGCAATGGCGGCAACGGCCGCATGAAGCGCCGTGGCCCCGGCAACGGCGGTCAGCGCCGCGAACGCGCCTGACAGAGTTCAAGGGGGCCCACTGGCCCCTTTTTCTTTGGTTATTCTGCGTAGCCTCGAAGGCTTTCGATTAATGCGGGGAGATCATCCCAAACATATGCGATCTGACCGATTGCAGTTTCGCCGAGTGTAAGCGGTCCCGTCGCCGCTGGTCGACCGCGCAGGCGCTCGTAGAAAACCTTGTTTGGGTTGTTCTCCAATGCCAGGGCCAGCAATCCCTTGTGCTCCATATCGCCGAGATCTCGCGCCACTTCGGCAAAGAGAGCCGAACCGATCTTGCGGCGCTGATAGCCAGGCAGAAGATAAAGCGCATAAACCTCAGCTTCCTGAGGGAAGCCCGAATGCCGGCTTGGCCCTCCGCTTGCAAATCCGACGACCTCGCCTTTCTCGTCTTCCGCCACGTAATAAACAACGCCGGCATGACCCAGGTAGCGGCTATGGCGCTGCTCCTGATGTCTATAGGACATGCCCTTGAGGAAATCCTCCGGCAGCAGCCCGGCAAAGGTCGCCCTCCAGGCATCGACCACGACTCGGGCAATACCCGCCAAATCGCCCTCAAGGGCTGACCGAATCTCAATCGCCATCGATAGTTTCCCCTCTGCGGTCCGCATGAAGACTACGGATACGGTCATGAGAGTAAATTCGAAACTTTGCGGCTGCCTGACATTCCGTTTCGTTTGGCGACCAATGTTTGGATGACTGTTTCCTGCCTGCGGATACTTTCCGGCATAGCTTAGAGCATGTTTAGAGGGTTGGGAGGCGGTGCATTGCAAAAGACGGCAACGCGGCCGATGTCGGCAAGCGACTGGGCGCAACTCGTGCTTCTCGGCGCGCTGTGGGGCGGATCATTCTTCTTTGCCCGTATAGCGGTGGCAGAAATCCCGCCGTTGGCGCTGGTCCTCTATCGGGTTTCGATTGCCGCGCTTGTCCTGCATGTCTGGTTGCGCCTGCGCAACATTTCCTTTGCGCCCGCCATTGCCAGATCAGCTTCGTTCCTGGGGCTCGCGCTGCTCAACAACATCATCCCGTTTTCCCTGATATTCAGCGGTCAAACCGAGATCGGAGCGGGTCTTGCCTCGGTGCTCTATGCGACGACGCCCCTCTGGACAGTCCTAGTCGCAAATCTGCTGACTGCAGACGAAAAGCTTTCCGCCAGCAAACTTGCCGGCGTGGCTCTCGGGATTACCGGCGCCGGCATCATGATCGGCCCAGGGCTCTTCGCCAATCTCGGCGGGCCGACATGGGCGAAGCTTGCGATCATCGGAGCGGCAATTTCCTATGCGTTTGCAGCCGTTTTCGCAAAGCGATTTCGAGACATGAAGCCGGTCGTCATCGCGGCCGGCCAACTGAGTGCCTCCGCCATCGTGATGGTGCCGATCGTCCTTCTTCTCTACAATCCAAGCGAAATCGTAAGTACGAATATCTCGATCTGGCTGTCCATCGGCACTCTCGCAATCGTAACGACCGCCTTCGCCTTCATTCTTTATTTCAATCTCATCGCCTCTGCCGGGGCGACAAATGCGTCGTTGGTGACGCTGCTCGTGCCGGCGAGCGCAATCATCTTGAGTACCGCATTCCTTGGAGAGCGTCTCGAACCTTATGAGTTCCGCGGATTGGCCCTGATCGTCTCCAGCCTGGTGGTTGTCGATGGCAGACTTCTGCGATGGCGGCGACGGATCGATGCCCATAAGAAGTCATAGAGCCTATTCCGGCACGACTTCCGCGGCCCGCCGGTTAGTGAGGTAAACACCGATTACCACAATCACCGTACCAACGATGATCGGCAGCGTCAGCGGCTCGCCGAAGGCGATGGCCGCCTCGATGGCGACGGCAGGCGGCATCAGGTAGATCAGCGATGCCGCGCGCGACACCTGCCCGCGGCGGATGAGATAGAGAAGCAGACCAACGGCGCCCATAGACAGGCCGAAGACCGACCAGAGCAGCGACAGGATCGCCGTCTGGGTGCCGTCGAAGCGCAGGCCTTCGAAAATGAAGGCGAGCGGCACGGTGACGATCAGCGCGCCGACATATTGCAAGGTCGCAATGGTTCTGAGATCGCCGGTCTGCAGGTGCCGCTTCTGATAGAGCGTGCCGTAAGTCACGGAGACCATACCCAGCAGATTGACGACGAGCGGCACCGCCGATTGCCAGAGATTGGCCGTATCCGTTGTCAGAAGCTTCGGCGAGATCGCGATGGCAATGCCGAGGAAACCGAGCAGCAGGCCAACCTTCTGCATCGACTGCAGCCGCTCGCCGACGAGAAGCGGTGCGGCCATGGCGGTCATCAGCGGCTGCAGCGCCGCGATGATGCCGGAAATGCCGGCCGGCACGCCCTCGGCAATCGCCCACCAGAGACCCGCCAGATAAATGCCATGCAGGAAAATGCCGGAATAGATGGCTCGGAACACGCTCGACCAATCGCGCGGCCACCGGGCGCCGACGATCGAACAGAACAGCACGAAAGCAAGTGCCGACAGGCTGTAGCGGATCATCAGGAAGGTGAAAGGGCCTGCATGCAGCGAAGCATATTTGGCGACGATCCAGCCGGTGGACCAGAGAAGGACGAAGATCGCCGGCGCGAGTTTGTCGAGGGACATGGGAATCGGACCGATATATTTGGCGCTTGGGATCCGGAATCCTGATCGGCTCGGGGTGTCGCGCGGAGGGGTTGAAGGCTGATAGCCGATGGCGGTAGCGCAGTCAAAATCGATCTGCTGAAAACAGCGATCAATTTTTCTTCACGTCCGGCCAATCACCGCCGTGGTTTCAGAAACCTTAGCCACCACCCAGACGTCCAGTCCGCAAAAAGAAGCAGATGCTCAAATTTTGATCCAAACATTGCGGCAAGAGCCGGCAGGCAACAACTCTATTACTCTTAAATGCCTGTAAATCCGGCATTTTTCGATGTTGCGAAATTCGCGATGGCAACTGCGCATAGTTCTTGCATTGTAAAAACCGTTGTATTCAAATGGGTAAAAACACGGGGACCGCACCTTTGGCATTTGATGAAATGATTACTGCGGATGAAAGTCCGCGCGCGCCTTACGAGAAATACTTCGAGTGGTACTCAGGCCAGGACAGAGGCCATCTCATTGCCAAATCCCGCGATGCGGAAACCATCTTCCGGAAAACGGGCATCACCTTCGCGGTCTATGGACACGCAGACTCCTCCGAAAAGCTCATCCCCTTCGACATTATCCCCCGCATCATATCAGGCCGCGAATGGCGCAAGCTCGCCCAGGGCATCGAACAGCGGGTCATCGCGCTCAATGCCTTCCTCCACGACATCTACCACAAGCAGGAAATCATCCGCGCCGGCCGCATCCCGCGCGAACTGATCGAGAAGAACGATGCCTTCCTGCCTGAAATGATCGGCTTCCGCCCGCCGGGCGGTGTCTACACCCATATCGTCGGCACCGACATCGTGCGCACCGGCGAGGACCAGTTCTATGTGCTCGAGGACAATGCCCGCACACCGTCCGGCGTCAGCTACATGCTGGAAAACCGCGAAACGATGATGCAGATGTTCCCCGAGCTGTTTCACCAGAACAAAGTGCAGCGCGTCGAGGACTATCCGCTGCTGCTGCGCCAGAGCCTGGCATCGCTCGCGCCTCCCGGCTGCACCGGCAAGCCGCGTGTTGCCGTACTGACGCCAGGCATCTACAACTCCGCCTATTACGAGCATTCCTTCCTCGCCGACATGATGGGCGTGGAGCTTGTCGAAGGCTCGGATCTGCGCGTCATCGACGGCAAGGTGAAGATGCGCACGACGCGGGGCTATGAGGCGATCGACGTGCTCTACCGCCGCGTCGACGACGATTTCCTCGATCCCCTCACCTTCCGCCCGGATTCCGCGCTCGGCATCCCCGGTATCATGGATGTCTATCGCGCCGGCAATATCACCATCGCCAATGCACCCGGCACCGGCATTTCCGACGACAAGGCGATCTATTCCTACATGCCCGAAATCGTCGAATTCTACACCGGCCGCAAGCCGATCCTCGAAAACGTGCCGACATGGCGCTGTTCGGAGCCGGACAGCCTGCAATATGTGCTCGATAACCTCGCCGACCTCGTCGTCAAGGAAGTCCACGGCTCCGGCGGCTATGGCATGCTCGTCGGCCCGACGGCCACCAAGAAGGAGCGGACGGCCTTTGCCGAAAAGCTCAAGAGCAAGCCGAACAATTACATCGCGCAGCCAACCCTTTCGCTCTCGACCGTGCCGATCCTCGTCAACAAGGGCATTGCGCCGCGACATGTCGACCTGCGGCCCTACGTCCTGGTCTCAGACAAGGTGCGGATCATCCCCGGCGGGCTCACCCGCGTGGCGCTGAAGGAAGGCTCGCTGGTGGTCAACTCCAGCCAGGGCGGCGGCACCAAAGACACCTGGGTTCTGGAGGACTGATCGGACATGCTGGGAAGAACCGCGAATGGCCTCTACTGGATGTTCCGTTACATCGAGCGCGCCGAAAACATAGCCCGTCTTGTCGATGCCGGCCAGCGCATGTCGCTGACCCGCAGCGACGCCGTCGATGACGACTGGGACGGAGTCCTGCAAAGCGCCGGCGTACGCGAGGCCTACGATGAGGTGCATAACAAGCTGACCGGCGCCGACGCGATCGATTATCTGATGCGCGACCGCTCCAATCCGTCAAGCGTCATGTCTTGCATCGAATATGGCCGCAACAATGCCCGTATGGTGCGCACGGCGCTGACCCGCGACACCTGGGAAGCGACCAACGAATGCTGGATCGAGCTGAAGTCGATGCTCGGCCGGCGGCTCAAGACCGCGGAACTGCCCGAGATGATCGACGTCATCAAGCAGCGCGCCGGCTTGATCCGCGGCGCCTTCCACGGCTCGATGCTGCGCAACGAGCTCTATAACTTTGCCCGCATCGGCACCTTCATCGAGCGCGCCGACAACACGGCCCGCATTCTCGACGTGAAATATTACGTCCTATTGCCGTCCGTCTCGCATGTCGGCTCCTCGCTCGACAATGCCCAATGGGAATCGATCCTGCGCTCGGTTTCCGCGCACCGGGCCTATAAATGGGCTTACGATCCTGAATACAAGCCGGCAAACATCGCCGACTTTTTGATCCTCAATGGGCAGATGCCGCGTTCGCTCGCCTATTGCTATGAAAAGATCGTCAGCAATATCGGCTATCTCAGCGCCGAATATGAAAAAAAGCTGCCAGCGCACGATACGGCGGTAGCCATCCGCAAGTCGCTGCAAAAGCTGACGATCAAGCGCATCATGGACCAGGGCTTGCATGAGTTCCTCGAGGATTTCGTCGCACGCAACAACCAGTTGGGCGCCGAAATATCCGACGGCTACCGGTTCTACGAATAGGCGGGCGATATCATGAGACTGACGATCAGCCATATCACGGAATATCGCTACGACGAGCCGGCGCAATTTTCACTGCAGCGGCTGCACCTCACGCCGCTGACGGGCGTTGGACAGACGGTCATCGACTGGAAACTCTCGGTCGAAGGCGCCAAGCCCGAGGTGGAATATGACGACCAGTTCGGCAATCGCGCCACGCTCGTTTCCCTCGATGGCCAGCAGGATTCCACCAGGATCATCGCATCGGGCGAAGTCGAGACTCAGGATCTGAACGGCGTGATCGGCCCACATGTGGGCTTTAGCCCGCTCTGGCTCTTTTTGCGGGAATCGCCGCGCACCAAGGCGGGCAAGCTGACGAAGGAGCTGTTGCGTGGCGTTTCAGGCGACAACGAGCTCGGCAAGATGCACGCATTGATGAAGGCAATCCACGAGACCGTGGAATACAAGCCGGGCACTAGTGACACTGAAACGACAGCGGAGCAGGCATTGGAGGCAAAGAGCGGCGTCTGCCAGGACCACGCCCATATTTTCCTCGCCGGCGCCCGTGCGTTGCAGATCCCTGCCCGTTACGTCTCCGGCTACCTGATGATGGAAGGCAAGAACGAGCAGGCAGCCACGCATGCCTGGGCGGAAGCACATATTCCCGGCCTCGGCTGGGTCGGCTTCGATCCAGCCAACGACGTCTGCCCCGACGCCCGCTACGTCCGCATCGCGACCGGCCTCTGCTATCGCGACGCCGCTCCCGTCTCCGGCATGCGCATCGGCACGCCGGGCGAAACTCTTATGGTCAAAGTGACGGTAGCGAGCCAGGGGCAAAGCCAGAGCCAGAGTCAAAGCTGACAGGCATAATTTACCCTGCCGAGAAAACCTCGACATGGCCTTTGCCGCCATAGCGAAGAATTGCATCATCGGCTGTCAGTAGCGGAATACGGTGAAAGCGTGCGGTCGCCACAATAATCCGGTCTGCCGGATCTGCATGGAACTCGCCCGGCAGGCGAACGCTATCCACCGCGATCTGTGGCTCTATGGGAGCTAGCTCCAAACCGGGTAAGGCAAGTGCTGTACCGAGCCAACGGCCGACGTCGTCACCAAGTGCAATGCGTCCCTTTTCCGCGAGCATGGCGATTTCCCAGGGAGTAATCGCCGAGATCAGAATGCGACTGCGCGCCGTCGTTTCATCGATAAGTTCACGAGCCCGAGCGCTCAGCCTCGGATCGTCATGCATAGCCCAGATCAGAACGTGCGTATCGATGACGATCAATGCGTCGCATCCCATTCTTCAGCATCGACAACAGGCAGAAACGGGTCGTCATATTGGAGAACACTGCCCTTCATCGCGCCGATGATACTGGGGCGATTTGATTTCTCCGGCGCGGGGGCCAACAAAGCGACCGGCTTTCCACGCTTCGTAATGATAATGGGCTCTCCGTCATTGCCCATTTGATCGATCAGATGAAGGCATTTCGCTTTGAATTCGGCGGCACCGACAGATTTGACAGACATGGGCACAACTCCCGTACAGATGTACATAAAATATGGTCATCTAAAGCGAGATGGTCAATATCCCAAAGTGCGGGAATGAAGAAGGGCGGAGCTTTCGCCCCGCCCCTATCAAACTCCAGACACCAATCTCAATGGCTGTCGCGATTGTTCGGGATTTCCGAGCCGCGCGGGCCGACGAGGAAGTCGAGGTCGGCGCCGGTGTCGGCCTGCATGACCGACTTCACGTAGAGGCCGCCATAGCCGCCGGCGAGCGGCTTGACCGGGGAAACCCAGGCGGCGCGGCGCTTTGCCAGTTCCTCATCCGACACTTCGAGCTGGATAGTACGGGCAGGAACGTCGACGGCGATGATGTCGCCGTTCTGAACCAGCGCCAGCGGCCCGCCATCGGCGGCTTCCGGAGCGGTGTGCAGGATGACGGTGCCATAGGCCGTACCGGACATGCGCGCATCGGAAATGCGGATCATGTCGGTGATGCCCTTCTTCAGCACCTTCGGCGGCAGGCCCATGTTACCGACTTCGGCCATGCCCGGATAACCCTTCGGACCGCAATACTTCAGCACCATGATACAGTTCTCGTCGATGTCGAGATCATCGCGGTTGATGCGGGCATGGTAGTCCTCGATGCTCTCGAAGACCACGGCGCGGCCCTTGTGCTGCATCAGATGCGGCGAAGCGGCCGACGGCTTCAGGACAGCACCCTTGGGTGCGAGATTGCCGCGCAGAACGGCGATACCGCCCGACTGCGTCAGTGCCTTTTCCTTCGGGACAATAACGTCGTCATTGTAGTTGACGACATCCTTCACACCGGCCCAGATCGTGTCGCCCGTAACCGTGATGGCGTCCTTATGCAGCAGGCCCATTTCGCCAACCGCCTTGATGACGACGGGCAGACCGCCGGCATAGTAGAACTCTTCCATCAGGTGCTTGCCCGAAGGCTGCAGGTTGACGATGGTCGGCACTTCGCGGCCGAGACGATCCCAATCGTCCAGCGACAGATCGACACCGACGCGGCCGGCGAGCGCCAAAAGGTGCAGCACTGCATTGGTGGAGCCACCGACGGCGCCGTTGACACGGATGGCGTTCTCAAACGCTTCCTTAGTCAGAATGTCCGAAGGCTTCAGGTCTTCCTTGACCATGTCGACGATACGACGGCCTGACAGCTGCGAGATAACACGACGGCGCGCATCGACAGCAGGGATCGCGGCATTACCGGGCAAGGTCATGCCGAGCGCTTCGGCCATCGACGCCATGGTGGATGCCGTGCCCATGGTCATGCAGCTACCGGCCGAGCGGGCCATGCCCTGCTCCGCATCCATGAATTCATCCAGCGACATCTCGCCGGACTTCACCATTTCCGAGAACTGCCAGATCGCCGTGCCGGAGCCGACATCCTTGCCGCGCCACTTGCCGTTCAGCATCGGGCCGCCGGAAACGAGAATGACGGGGATGTCGACGGAAGCCGCGCCCATCAACAGGCTCGGCGTGGTCTTGTCGCAGCCGCCGAGCAGCACGACGCCATCGACCGGATTGCCGCGGATCGCTTCTTCCACGTCCATGGCGGCGAGGTTGCGGAACATCATCGCCGTCGGGCGCAGCGTGCTTTCGCCGACGGAGAAGACCGGGAATTCGACGGGGAAGCCGCCCGCCTCGTAGACACCGCGCTTCACGCGCTCTGCAAGATCGCGCAGGTGCGCGTTGCAGGGCGTCAGTTCCGACCAGGTGTTACAGATACCGATGATCGGACGGCCGTCGAACGTATCGGCCGGCAGGCCCTGGTTCTTCATCCAGGAGCGATGCATGATCGCATTCTTGCCTGTGCCGCCGAACCAGTCGTAAGAGCGCAGCTTGCGCGGCCATTCAGCTTTCTTTTTCATGTCTCAATACCCTTTGCGTCGCCCAGGCCGCCTCGTTCGCGCCTGGACTTTGAAATCGATGATCAGGCGAGCGTGTAAGCCGTCTTGACGGTGGTGAAGAATTCGGCGGCATATTTGCCTTGCTCGCGCGGGCCGAAGGACGAGCCCTTGCGGCCGCCGAACGGCACGTGGAAATCGACGCCCGCCGTCGGCAGGTTGACCATCACCATGCCGGCTTCCGCATTGCGCTTGAAATGCGTCGCATGCTTCAGGCTCGTCGTGGCAATGCCCGAGGACAGGCCGAACGGCGTGTCGTTGGCCGTGGCTAAGGCTTCCTCGTAATCCCTAACGCGGATGACGGAAGCAACCGGGCCGAAGATCTCTTCGCGGCTGATGCGCATCTGGTTCGTCGCTTCCGTGAAGAGCGTCGGCTGGAGGTAAAAGCCGGGCGTGTCGCGGTTGACGAGTTCGCCGCCGAAGGCAAGCTTGGCGCCTTCCTGCCGGCCGATCTCTATATAGTCGGTATCCGTCTTCAGCTGCTTGGCATCGACGACCGGGCCGATATGCGTGCCCGACTTCAACGCGTTATCGACGTTCAGCGTCTTCAGCTTTTCCGTCAGGGCGGCCACGAACCGGTCGTGAATGCCTTCGGTGACGATCAGGCGCGACGAGGCCGTGCACCGCTGGCCGGTCGAGAAGAAGGCGGAATTGGCAGCCGCCTCGACAGCAACAGTCAGATCGGCATCGTCAAGCACCACCATCGGATTCTTGCCGCCCATTTCCAGCTGATACTTGCGGCCATGCTCGACGGAGGCCAGCGCCACGCGCTTGCCGGTGCCGACCGAACCGGTGAAGGTGATGCCGGAAAGAACCGGGCTGTCGAGCATTGCCTGGCCGACGATCGAACCCTTGCCCATGACGAGGTTCAACACGCCCTTCGGTAGGCCAGCGCGGTGGAGAATATCAACGATTGCCCAGGAGCAGCCGGGCACGAGATCGGCCGGCTTGAAGACGACGGTGTTGCCGTAGCAGAGCGCCGGCGCGATTTTCCAGGCGGGAATGGCGATCGGGAAGTTCCAAGGCGTGATGATGCCGATGACGCCGAGCGGCTCGCGGGTGATCTCGACACCGATGTTCGGGCGCACAGAAGGAAGCACCTCGCCTGCCAGGCGCAGCGCCTCGCCGGCGAAGAAATCAAAAATCTGCGCGGCGCGGACCGTCTCGCCAATCGCCTCGGGCAAGGTCTTGCCTTCCTCGCGGGCCAGCAGCGCGCCGAGCTCGTCCTTGCGGGCGAGAATCTCGTCGCTGGTCTTTCTCAGGATGGAATGACGCTCGAGGATGCCGGAACGCGACCAGGCCGGAAAGGCGGCCTTGGCGGCAGCGATCGCATCCGCGACATCCTGCGTGCTTGCGCTCGCATAGAGGCCGACGACCTCGTTCGTATCCGACGGGTTGATGTTCTCGCTGCCGTTCGTCCCCGTCCACTCGCCGGCGATCAAGTTCTGATGAATGGTCATGGCGTCATGCCTTCCTGGATCGTATTGAAAATACCCGGCCGATCCCTGGCGGCCGGGTTCGACAAATTACAGCTGGCGAACAGTCACTTCTTCCTCTGCATCGACCGCGAGAGGATTGCGCAGCGGCAGACCGAATTCGCCAACTTCGATTTCGAAGACATCGCCGACTTCCGGCTTGATGCCCTCGGCGAACGAAAGCGTCGCCGTGCCGAACATGTGCACATGCACGTCGCCCGGAACACGGAAGATGCCGTACTTGAAGTGGTGATATTCAAGGTTCGCGAAAGTGTGCGACATGTTCGCTTCACCCGACAGGAACGGCTTTTCGAAGATCACCTTGTCGCCACGCTTGATGCGGGACGTGCCGCGAATGTCTTCCGGCGCCGCTCCGATGCGGATTTCCGGGCCGAAGCTTGCCGGACGCAGCTTGGAATGGGCGAGATAGAGATAGTTGATCCGTTCGGTGACGTGATCGGAAAATTCGTTCGACAGTGCAAAGCCGATGCGGAACGGCGTGCCATCCTTGGCGATGACATAGATACCAGCCATTTCCGGCTCTTCACCACCGTCAAGCGCGAAGGAAGGCGACACAAGTGCTGCACCCGGCGCCGCGGCGCCGTAACCGTTGCCCTTGTAGAACCATTCCGGCTGCACGCCCTTCTCGCCCGCCTTCGGCTTGCCGCCCTCGATGCCCATCTTGAACATCTTCATGGAGTCGGTCAGCGTCTCCTCAGCGGCTTCCGTCGTCTTCTTGTGCATGGAATCGCGCGTAGCCGCGGAACCCAGATGCGTCAGGCCCGTGCCCGTCAAGTGCAGATGGGCAGCATCGGGATGCGTGATCGGCGGCAGGAAGCGGCCTTCGGCATAGGCCTTGTCGAGATCGATTGACTCGCCGAAACCATGGGCCTCGATGACCGAAGCGAGCGACTTGCCGCTATCGGCAGCTTCGATCGCAAGCTTGTAGACGCTGCCGCCATTGACGACGGCCTTGGCAGCTTCGCCGGGTCCATTGCGGACCGCAACGACGATCTCGCCGTTCGAACCCTTGATCTGCGAGATGAGCATGTCTTTCATCCTTTCCTAACAGACAGAGATCGGATGCGTTCTACCGTTCCGGCGCTCAGCGAGAGCCGGACTCTGTCATGGATTTGGTTTTAAAAGCTGGGTTGATCGCTAAGCGATCAACCCTTGTTCTTGTTGTAGACGTCGATGAACACGGCGGCGAGCAGCACCGCACCCTTGATCATCTTCTGCGAGTCCGTCTGGTAGCCGAGGATCGACATGCCCTGGTTCAAGACACCCATGATCAAAGCGCCGATGACGGCACCCGTTACCTTGCCGACGCCGCCGGAGGCCGAAGCGCCGCCGATGAAGCAGGCTGCGATGACGTCGAGTTCGAGGCCGTCACCGCCCTTCGCGGTTGCCGAATTCAGGCGAGTCGCGATGATGATGCCGGCGATGCTCGCCAGGATGCCCATGTTGATGAAGGTGTAGAAGGTCAGGCGGCGGGTATCGATACCTGAGAGCTTCGTCGCCTTCTCATTGCCGCCCATAGCATAGATGCGGCGGCCGATCGTCGTGCGCTGTGTGGCGAAGCTGTAGAGCGCGATCAAAAGCAGCATGAGAACCAGAACGTTCGGCAAGCCCCTGTAGGAGGAGATCTGATAGCCGATGAAGATGGCGGCGGCGGCAACAACCAGATTCTGAGCGACGAAGAAGCTGAACGGCTCGACATCGATACCGTGCTTTTCGTTGACGGTGCGGCGGCGCCATGACAGGAAGAACATCACGATCGGGATGGCGACCGTCAGCAGGATCGACGTCGAATGGATACCGCCCATATCGGCGAAATCCGGGATGAAGCCGGTTGCAACGATCTGGAATGCCGGCGGGAACGGACCGATGCTGCTGCCGTTACCGGTCGTATTGATGATCGTATAGGTCAGGCCGCGGAAAACCAGCATGCCTGACAATGTCACGATGAACGACGGAATGCGGTGATAGGCGATGAAATATCCATGCCAGGCGCCGACCGCGGCACCCATCAGCAGACAAATGACCGTCGCGAGCGCGAGATTCATATGCATCTGCACGACAAGGACGCCCGCTACCGCCCCGACGAAACCGACGACGGAGCCAACGGAAAGGTCGATATGGCCGGCCACGATAACAAGCAGCATGCCGAGCGCCATGATGACGATGAACGAGTTCTGCAGCACGATGTTGGTCAGGTTCTGCGGCCTGAAGAGAACGCCGTTCGTCAAGTACTGAAACAGCAGCATGATGACGACGAGCGCGATCAACATGCCGTACTCACGAATGTTGTTGCGGATATGGTCGCCGATTGAAACGACGTGGCTGCTTTCCGTGGCTGGGTTGGCCGAACTCATTGATGCTTCTCCCCTGAGCGCATGATAGCGCGCATGATACTCTCCTGGCTTGCCTCTGCCTTCGGCAGTTCGGCAACAATTCGACCCTCGTTCATGACGTAGATGCGGTCGCAGGTACCGAGAAGCTCGGGCATTTCCGATGAAATCATCAGAACGCCCTTTCCGTCGGCGGCAAGCTGGTTGATGATGGAATAGATTTCATATTTGGCGCCGACGTCGATGCCGCGTGTGGGCTCATCGAGAATCAGAACGTCCGGGTTCGAGAACAGCCATTTCGACAGCACCACCTTCTGCTGGTTGCCGCCGGAGAGGTTGCCCGCTTCCTGGAAGACACCGGACGAACGGATGCGCAGCTTGGAGCGATAGCTCGTCGCCACCTGCAACTCGCGCACATCGTCGATGACGGTCGCCTTGGAAACGCCAAGCAGATTGGCAAGCGTCGTGTTGTGCAGGATGCTGTTGGTCAGAACCAAGCCGAGCTGCTTGCGGTCTTCGGTCACATAGGCAAGACCGGCATCGATCGCCTTGCGCACCGTGCTGGTATCGACCAGCTTGCCCTCGAGGAAGACTTCGCCGCTGATCTTGTGGCCATAGGATTTGCCGAAGACGCTCATGGCGAATTCAGTGCGGCCTGCGCCCATCAGGCCGGCAATGCCGACCACTTCGCCCTTGCGCACATTGATGTTGATATTGTGCAGGACCTGGCGATCACGATGCTGCTGATGGAAGGCGTTCCAGTTCTTAACTTCGAAGATCGTTTCGCCGATCGGCACCGAGCGCGGCGGATAGCGGTCAGCCAGCTCGCGGCCAACCATGTTGCGAATGATAATGTCTTCGCTGATCTCTTCCTCGTGACAGTCCAGCGCCTTCACCGTCATGCCGTCGCGCAACACCGTGATCTGGTCGGCCACCTTGCGCACTTCGTTGAGCTTGTGCGTGATGATGATCGACGTGATGCCTTGGTTGCGGAATTCCATGAGGAGATTGAGCAGAGCATCGGAGTCGTTTTCATTGAGCGATGCCGTCGGCTCGTCGAGAATGAGCAGCTTGACGCTCTTCGACAGGGCCTTCGCAATCTCGACGAGCTGCTGCTTGCCGACACCGATGTCGGTCACGAGCGTATTCGGAGATTCCTTGAGGCCCACTTTGGAGAGAAGCTGTTTGGTCCGGCCGAAGGTTTCCTGCCAATTGATCATGCCATTGGCGACAACTTCATTGCCGAGGAAGATATTTTCGGCAATCGACAGGAGCGGAACGAGCGCCAGCTCCTGGTGGATGATGATGATGCCGATGTCTTCGGAATCCCTGATGGTCTTGAACTGACGGACCGCCCCATCGTAATAGATGTCGCCGTCGTAAGTGCCGGCCGGATAGACACCCGATAGCACCTTCATGAGGGTAGATTTGCCGGCTCCGTTTTCGCCGACCAAAGCATGAATCTCACCCTGACGGACTTTCAGATTGACATTTTCCAAAGCGTTCACACCGGGGAACGACTTGGTTATGTTCCGCATTTCGAGAATGGTATTGTCCATTGTCCGTATCCAACGCCGCGATCGAACATAGCAGACCGCGCGATCGTCTTAAATATCAAAGCCAGGGCTCGCATTGAGCGAGCCCTGACCGCTATGTCGGAAGATTACTTCAGCTGATCGGCCTTGTAGTAACCGCCCTCGACGAGAACCTTCTCATAGTTGGTCTTGTCGACTGCGACCGGGGTCAGCAGGTAGGACGGAACAACCTTGACGCCGTTGTCGTAGGTCTTCGTGTCGTTGACTTCAGGCGTCTTGCCTTCCATCAGAGCGTTGACCATGTTGACGGTGACCTTGGCAAGATCACGGGTGTCCTTGAAGATCGTGGAGTGCTGCTCGCCGGCAATGATCGACTTGACCGACGGGATTTCGGAGTCCTGACCGGTAACGATCGGGAGCTTCACGCCGCCGGAACCGTAGCCGACGCCCTTGAGCGCGGAGAGGATACCGATCGAGAGACCGTCATAAGGAGACAGAACGGCATCGACGTGACTATCGGTGTAGTAGGCCGACAGCAGGTTATCCATACGAGCCTGAGCCGTTGCCGGATCCCAACGCAGCGTACCGACCTTGTCCATGCCCATCTGGCCGGACTTTACGACGAGCTTGCCGCTGTCGATGTACGGCTTCAGGACCGACATCGCACCGTCATAGAAGAAGAAGGCGTTGTTGTCGTCCGGAGAACCACCGAACAGCTCGATGTTGAACGGACCCTTGCCATCCTTGAGGCCGAGCGCGTCGACGATCGAGTTCGCCTGCAGGACGCCGACCTTGAAGTTGTCGAAGGTCGCATAGTAGTCGACGTTCGGGCTGTTACGGATCAGGCGGTCATAAGCAATGACCTTGATGCCGGCATCGTGAGCCTTCTGCAGGACGTCCGACAGCGTGGTACCGTCGATCGAAGCGATGACGAGGACCTTGTCGCCCTTGGTGACCATGTTCTCGATCTGCGAGAGCTGGTTCGGAATGTCGTCGTCGCCATACTGCAGGTCGGTGCCGTAACCGGCAGCCTGGAGCTGCTTGACGATGTTGTTGCCGTCATCGATCCAGCGTGCCGAAGCCTTGGTCGGCATGGCGATGCCTACCGTGCCCTTGTCCGCCGCGAAGGCAGGTACCACCAGCGTAGCGACGCCGAACGCAGCGCCGGCCATCAATGAGATAATGGATTTCATTACTCTCTCCCTTGTTGTTAAATGCGGCGGACAAAAAATGCCCGCCCGAAACTGCGGCAGGTTCCGTAGAAGGAATGATTTACTTCTAATTGTGAGAAACGAAGTAGGTCTCCTCCACGCTCTCACGGTTTATGAGCTGTACCCAGCGCACAATCGGCAAACTCGTACGATTTCGTATAACTGTCAAATAGAATAACTGGCTAAATATATACCAAGTTTGGTATAGTGTTAAAAAATAGTACTTTTTTGCCGATGAAGGGGAAAATTGGCCGTTATGGAGAAAATATATAACGATTATGTGAGCGATGGCATTGAGATTCATTCCGACAGTTTTCGCGACGATGCGTTGTTGAAAGCCGGTTTGAAGCTCAATCACCTGCGCATGATCGTCACGATCGAGGATCACGGGCAAATTTCAGCGGCCGCTGAGTCCATGAACATGTCACAACCTGCGGCTTCACGCATGCTCTCAGAAATGGAGTCGATTGTCAAAAGCCCGCTTTACGAGCGTGTCGCCAGAGGCGTCGTCTTGACCCCTTTTGGCCTCGCTTTGGCCAAGCGGGCGCGCAAGATCCTGCTGGAGCTGCGCGAGGCAGGCCGGGAGCTTGGCGCCTTGCGAACCGGCAGGGGTGGCTCGGTCTTTCTGGGGGCTGTGACCGCGCCGGCAATCAGCCTTGTCGTCCCGGCGATCCAGCGCGTGACACGCACCTATCCCGGCATAGAGATCAATATCGAGGTCGAGAACAGCAATGTGCTTGCGCGCGAGCTGCTGGCGGCTCGCCACGATTTCATCATCAGCCGCATCCCGGACGACCTCGATCCGCGTCTGTTCACCGCCCATGAGATCGGCGTCGAGAAAGCCTGCCTGGTGGTCCGCAACGGGCATCCGCTGCTCGAGAAGGGCGTTGCCGGCCTGCATGATCTGGCCGGTTACGACTGGGTATTCCAGCCTCCGGGCACATTGCTTCGCCGCAAGGTGGAGGACATCTTCCTTGCCGCAGGCGTGCCGTTGCCGGAAAACGTCGTCAATACCTCGTCGCTGCTTCTGACGCTTGCAGTCGTCTGCAAGACGGATGCGATTGCGCCGATCGCGCTCGACATGGCGCAATTCATCTGCGGGCAGACATCTCAGGCCGGCGAATCCTCTATCCTGCCCATCGATTTCGATATCGATGTAAGGCCCTATAGCCTCATCACCGCCCGCGAACGCGCCATGCCGCCGAGCGCGCGGCTGCTGCACGACATGATCCTGGAAGAGAGCCGGCATCTCTCGCTGACATAAATGCAAACCATAAGCTCCGCGCCAACTTCCTCTCCTATGAAGCTTGGCGTGGAGACCACGTATGTTGTTCAAGCAATCATTGTTTCAATCCGTGCTCGATCGCCTCGACGGTGAAGAGGAAGCTGCGGAACAGGAAGAGGCCGCGCATCGCATCCGCGGTCTGAACGTCAGCTTTGCCGCAACGGTGCTAGGCGGCGAGACGCCGGACACCCACCGGCCAGACGAAGCCTACCGCGACAATCTCGGCGATCCCGTCATCTTGCCGGGCCCGGACCCGGAGCCCGAACCCGCTCCGCAAAAGCCGGAGCTGCCGATCATGCCAGAACATCTGGCACGAACATCGCGGGAAGAGGTTGCCGCCGAGCTCGCAATCACCTCCGACCTCACACGCGAAGCTCTGCAGGAAAAACGCCGCAGCTTCGCCAAGGCCAATCATCCAGACAGCGTCGCTGCCCTCTTCCGCGAACAGGCGACGATCCGCATGACGCTAGCCAACCAGCTGATCGACGAAGCCATACGCCGCCTCGGACGATGATTATTTCTTGTCCTCGGAGGGCGGCTCATCATCCTCGGCGGCATCGTCCTGCGCGGACGCATCGCTGGTTGCTGCTGCAGGCGGTTGCGGCTTGAAATTCAAGAGCAGCATCCACGCCGAATAGGCGCCGAGCGCGCCCGACAGCATCGCCCAGAATGGCTGTGAGCCAAGCGTTTCCACCGCTGCCCAGCCAAAGCAGACAGCCACGATGAGAATGCGTACCCAAAGCGGCTTGTAGATGGGATGGCTGGGATCGATCAGTTGCATGGGTCTCTTTTGCCTGTTCAAGAAGACATGTCTTTAACGCATCATCGGGAAAATTGTGAAGCCGTCTGCATAAAATAAGGTTTCGCGGACGGATTTCGGCTAAGCAGCCATCGAACGGCGATTTTGAGATTGTGAAGTCCAGGCGGCTTGACGCCGCCATCGGAAAATGGAATGAAAATTCCATAGAGATTTACATTCGGTCCATTTATTCCGAATCCAGGGAGGTAAAAATGACTGTCAGATTTGGTCTGCTCGGCGCCGGACGCATCGGCAAGGTGCATGCAAAAGCCGTCAGCGGCGATGCCAATGCCAAGCTCGTCGCCGTCGCGGATGCCTTTCCGGCGGCCGCGGAAGCAATCGCGTCCGCCTATGGCTGCGAAGTCCGCACCATCGAAGCGATCGAAGCCGCCAAGGATATCGATGCCGTCGTCATCTGCACGCCGACCGATACCCATGCCGATCTGATCGAGCGCTTCTCCCGCGCAGGTAAGGCCATCTTCTGCGAAAAGCCTGTCGATCTCGACGTCGCCCGTGTCCAAACCTGCATCAAGGTCGTCAATGAGACCAAGGGCAAGCTGATGGTCGGCTTCAACCGCCGCTTCGACCCACATTTCATGGCTGTGAAGAAAGCCATCGACGAAGGCCGTATCGGCACGGTCGAAATGGTGACGATCACCTCGCGCGATCCGGGTGCCCCGCCCGTCGATTACATCAAGCGCTCCGGCGGCATCTTCCGCGACATGACGATCCATGACTTCGACATGGCGCGCTTCCTCCTCGGCGAAGAGCCCGTCGCCGTCACTGCAACTGCCGCCGTTCTGGTCGACAAGGCAATCGGCGAAGCCGGCGATTACGACAGCGTTTCTGTCATCCTCCAGACGGCATCTGGCAAGCAGGCAATCATATCCAACTCGCGTCGCGCCACCTACGGCTACGATCAGCGCATCGAGATCCATGGCTCGAAGGGCCTGGTTTCGGCTGAAAACCAGCGCCCCTTCTCCATCGAAGTCGCCAACGGCGATGGCTACACCCGCCCGCCGCTGCATGATTTCTTCATGACGCGCTACACCGAAGCCTATGCCAACGAGATCGCAAGCTTCATCGCCGCGATCGAAAAAGGCACCACCATCACACCATCGGGTGCCGATGGTCTTGCCGCGCTGAAGCTGGCGGATGCTGCCCTGCAGTCGGTCAAGGAAGGCCGTCTGGTAAAGATCGACTGAGCCGTCTCCATTCCTCAAGGAATGTGATCCTCCCAAAAGTCCGCCGCGATCTCCGTTCGCGGCGGACTTTTTCTTTGGCGCGATCCGGAGCTCCCATAGAGACCTGGATGGAACCTCTTGCGAATCACATAAGTCTATGCTTATCTGTTTGCCATGATAGAGAATGAGATATTCCGGGCTTTGGCCGATCCGACCCGCCGCGCCATCTTCGAGAAGCTGGCGACGGGCGGCATGAATGCCAGCGCCCTGCGTGAAGGTATCGACATCAGCCAGCCGGCCATGTCCCAGCATCTCGCGGTTCTGCGAAGCGCCGGGCTGGTCAGGGAAGAACGACAGGGGCGTTTCGTGAATTACGAAGTCGATCCGGAGGGGCTTGCCCTCATCGCCCAATGGCTGGCGAAATACCGCGCATACTGGCCCGCCCGCATCGAAGCTCTCAAGGTGTTGCTGAAGGATATGGATCAATGAACAATCCCGAGATCCCTGAGCGAAAGAACGGCATCGAGCTGGAATACCAGCTCGACGAACCGCCGCAGAAAGTCTGGCGTGCAATCAGCACCCCTGAGCTTCGCCAAAACTGGCTGCCGCAGGAGGCCTTGGCCAATCCCGAGGCAATATCGGTCACGCCGGGCGAAGAAGTCAGCTACAGGCTGAGAGACGACGCACCGCCCTTCCTCGAAAGCAACGTGACCTTCAGGATCACCCCGAATGCAAACGGCGGTACAAGTCTTCGGATCATCCACGAGCTCGACGATGCGCGGCTTCGTGAGCCTGAAAGGGAAGCGGCAAACAACAACGGCCTGACCGTCATGCGCGCCGCCTGACGCTCTGAATAGATCAACAATTTCAAGAACATTGGAGTTCGCCGATGCGCGAAGCGATGCAACTCGTCCCTATGGTCGTCGAGCAGTCCAGCAGAGGGGAGCGATCTTTCGACATCTATTCCCGCCTGCTGCGCGAGAGAATCATCTTCCTGAATGGCGAGGTCAACGACGACGTCTCAGCTCTCGTCTGCGCGCAACTGCTGTTTCTCGAAGCCGAGAATCCCAAGAGGCCGATCCATCTCTACATCAATTCGCCCGGTGGCGTCGTGACCAGCGGTCTCGCAATGTATGACACCATGCGTTACGTTCGTGCGCCGGTGCATACGCTGTGCATGGGAACCGCCCGTTCGATGGGCTCCTTTCTCTTGATGTCCGGCCAGCCGGGTGAGCGCTCCGCGCTTCCAAATGCCAGCATCCATATTCACCAGCCATTGGGCGGCTTCCAGGGACAGGCATCGGACATCTTTATCCACGCGGAAGAAATGAGGCGAACGAAACACCGCATGACGCGGCTCTATGCCGAGCATTGCGGCCGCTCCTATGAAGAGTTCGAACGCGCCATGGACCGCGACCACTTCATGACGGCGGAAGAAGCTCTGGAATGGGGGCTGATCGACCGTATTCTTCAGGTCCGCGAAGACGAACAGCCTTTAGGCCTGGCAGATTGATGCAGATTGATTAAAATGACGACCCCTACGGCCAAGCGCATTGCTAAGCCTTGCCCTGTCCTCACGCCTCTCAGCCCGCTTGGTCGCGCAGCTCCACGATCGAGCCTCCCCTCTTCACGATATCATTGTCGATGATCGAGAATGCGCGGTCCAGATGCCCTTCGAAGACGAGCGTTGGCTCGTCGACGATGACTCGCAGCTCCGGCATACCCTCCATGCGCACGACATGCGATTCCGCCAAACCTTCGGTTATGCCCTCGATCAGCAGATCATAGTAGCGTACGCCCGGCCCTGTGATGACGATCGGCATTCGCTCGTGCAGGCTCAAGACACGCGAAAGGCCGTTGCCGAGCGCCAGGCCGGCCTGGCGAAAGGCCAGTACATTGCGGCGCCCCCCGTGGCGCGCGCTCGCGGCGATCTTGTCGAGCTCGGCGATCGGCACGAACTTCGCCGGGATCGTATCGAGCGGCACGTCGAAGGCCGTGCGCAGCATGGCGTAGAAACCGGCATACGCCTCGATACATCCCCGCGCGCCGCAGCGGCAAAGGCCGCCGCCGGGCACATGCATCATATGCCCGAAATTCGGTGCCGATATCTGGTGATGGCCTTCATGGTCTCGGCGTACGATACCAAGCCCGATGCTATGGCCGAGCGATAGCGCCGCCATTGCGCGAAAATCACCGCGCGTATCGATTTCTTCCTGCCGCCCGAGCGCGGCAGCCACCAGCAAAGTCTCGTTGCCGAGAATGATCTGCGCCGACCATTCGTCGCGAAGCACGGCAGCGAAATCGATTTCCTCGCGCCCGAAGATCGGCGACCAGCGCAGCACTGGCTCCGAAGCACCGACAAGCCCCTTGCTGCTGATCGAGATCATCAGCACCTTTTCGCGCGATAGTTGCGAGCGGGTGACGATCCGGTTTAGGGCATCGCGCAATCCGGCCACGAAACTCTCGACACCCGTAGCGTTCTGTTGCCTGTCCTCGGTAAAGCGGTCGATCAGCCGACCGGTATAATCGACGAGCGAATATTGCACGGCATCCGACGAGATGACGACGACGATCAGATAGCCGCAATCGCGCCGTTGCGAAAACAGGACGCGCGGCCGCCCGCGGCCGCCGGCCGCCTGTTGCTCCGCCTTTTCGATGATCTGCGCCCGCTCGAGATCCGCCGTGATGACCGATACGGTCGCGGAGGAGAGCTTCGTGAAATCAGAAAGCTCGGTATGGGCAAGCGGGCCATGCCGGCGCAGCGCCGACAGGACCAAAGCGCTGTTCTTTTGACGGACCAATTCGGTGCTCGATTTGGCCAGCATCGGCGAACTCCCTGCTCATTCAACCCTCCTCCTCCGCAGCCCGTGATAGCTTTTTCGGATGACCGATGAAACCTGGCGATGCGGGTGTTGACAGCTGAAAAAATCTCTGACACTAAATTTCTCGACTGTCGAGAAAAAAGTCCAAAGCTTTTCTTGTCAGCATTTTCGCCGCGGCCGACGGGAGTTCAGGATACGTGCGGTCGCATTCACTCGGGAGGATCACATGAAAGCTTTCATCAAGCTGGCTGCGGGCGCGGCCATCGTTTTGACCATGCAGACCACTGCCTTCGCCAAGGATCTCGTCGTCGGCGTTTCCTGGTCGAACTTCCAGGAAGAGCGTTGGAAGACGGATGAAGCAGCCATCAAGAAAGCGCTTGCAGCCGCCGGCGCCAAGTATATTTCCGCCGACGCCCAGTCGTCCGCTTCCAAGCAGCTGACCGATGTCGAGTCGCTGATTTCGCAAGGTGCCAACGCCCTCATCATTCTCGCCCAGGATTCCGATGCCATCGGCCCGGCCGTTGAAAAGGCCGCCGACGAAGGCATTCCGGTTGTCGGCTATGACCGCCTGATCGAAAATCCGGCAGCCTTCTACATCACCTTCGACAACAAGGAAGTGGGCCGTATGCAGGCTCGCGAAGTGCTGAAGGCAAAGCCGGAAGGCAACTATGTCTTCATCAAGGGTTCGTCGTCCGACCCGAACGCCGACTTCCTGTTCTCCGGCCAGATCGAAGTGCTGAAGTCCGCCATCGACGCCGGCAAGATCAAGAACGTCGGCGAAGCCTATACGGACGGCTGGCTGCCGCAGAACGCGCAGCGCAACATGGAGCAGTTCCTGACCGCCAACAACAACAAGGTTGACGCGGTCGTCGCCTCCAACGACGGCACCGCCGGCGGCGCAGTTGCTGCCCTCGACGCCCAGGGGCTCGCAGGCTCCGTGCCGGTTTCCGGCCAGGATGCCGACAAGGCCGCTCTGAACCGCATCGCGCTCGGCACGCAGACCGTTTCGGTCTGGAAGGACTCGCGCGAACTCGGCAAGCGCGCCGCTGAAATCGCCCTCGCTCTTGCCGGCGGCAAGACCCAGGACCAGATCGAAGGCGTTCAGACCTTCAACGGCGGCCCGAAACACGTCGCCATGAAGTCGGTCTTCCTGACCCCGATCCCGATCACCAAGGACAACCTGAACGTCGTCATCGACGCAGGCTGGATCTCCAAGGCTGAAGCCTGCCAGGGCGTCAAGGCCGGCAGCGTCGCTGCCTGCAAATAAGCACCCGGCTTGACGGGCTGACCCGAAGATAATGCCGACGCCGCAAGGGGCTCTCCATTGCGGCGTCGAATGCGGATGAGAGGCCCGCAACCAAGCCCAGAATGGGAATGAAGGCCTCCCGCATATGTTGCGTCATCGCATATCCGATCGGCCTGCCGGATGGCGGTCGTGGACCCGGGAGAACCGGATGGGCGAGCGATGACGTCTATTGTGACCAGCGCGGATACTGCCCAGCGATCGAGAAAGAGCATTCGCGGGCCTGCGCCCAACAAGTGGGAGAACGGCAAAGCGATGGCCGACATGACACATTCCACAACATCGAGCGGTCCGCGCAATGCAGAAGAAGGCGCCATCACGCGCTTCCTGCGTGCAACCGAAATCGATACCCGCCTGCTCGGTATGGTCGGCGCACTGCTGGTCATCTGGATCGGCTTCGATCTTTATACCGGCGGCCTGTTCCTGACGCCTCGAAATCTCTGGAACCTTTCCGTACAGACTTGCGAAATCGCCGTGCTCGCCACCGGCATGGTGCTCGTCATCGTCACCCGCAACATCGATCTTTCCGTCGGCTCGCTGCTCGGTTTCGTCGCCATGGTGATGGGCGTCATACAGGCAAAATATCTGCCGACCTATCTCGGCTTCGACAGTTCCTGGACCTGGGCGATTACCCTGGTCTGCGGCCTCGCGGTCGGCACGCTGCTCGGCACCTTCCAGGGCGTGATCATCGCTTTCTTCAATGTCCCCTCCTTCATCGTCACCCTCGGCGGCTTCCTCGCCTGGCGTGGCCTTGCCTGGTATGTCACCAGCGGCCAGACGGTCGCCCCGCTCGACGCGACTTTCCGCATCATGGGCGGCGGTGCCGAAGGCTCGATCGGCGCCACCTGGAGCTGGATACTCGGTGTGCTCGCCTGTGTCTTCATCGTGCTCGGCATTATCGGCGGGCGGCATCAGCGCAAGCGCTTCAACTTCCCGCGCCGCCCGCTCTGGGCCGAATATTTCCTCGCCATCCTCGGCTCGGTTCTGGTCCTCGGCACCATCTATGTGTTCAACATCTACTACTGGCCGGTCGGCATCGCGAAGAAATACGCGACCGAACACAATATTACCTGGCCGGAAACCGGGCTCGATATCCCCTACGGCATCGCCGTGCCCGTGCTGATCGCCGTCGGCATCGGCATTGTCATGACCTTCATCGCCACCCGACTGCGCTTTGGCCGCTACGTCTTCGCGATCGGCGGCAATCCGGAGGCAGCCGAGCTCGCCGGCATCAAGACCCGCTGGGTGACGGTGCGCATCTTCGGGCTGATGGGCTTGCTTGCGGCGGTCGCCGCCGCTATCTCCACCGCCCGCCTGAACGCCGCCGCCAATTCGCAAGGCACGACCTACGAACTCTTCACCATCGCCGCGGCCGTCATCGGCGGCACGTCGCTTGCCGGCGGCAGCGGCACCATCGCCGGCGCCATGCTCGGCGCCCTCGTCATGCAGTCGCTGCAATCGGGCATGGGGCTCGCCAATGTCGATACGCCGATCCAGAACGTCGTGGTCGGCGTCGTACTCGTCATCGCCGTCTGGCTCGACATCGTCTATCGCTCGCGCGCCAAGTAAAAGGAATTCTGAACCATGACGGATCAAACCACTCCGCTTGTGGAAATGAAGAACATTTCCATCTCCTTCGGCGGCATCCACGCGGTCGACAACGCCTCGGTCGATCTCTACCCCGGCGAAGTCGTAGCGCTCCTCGGCCATAACGGCGCCGGCAAGTCGACGCTGATCAAGATCCTCTCGGGCGCCTACAAGCGCGACAGCGGCGATATCCTGATCAACGGCGAGCCTGCCGATATCCGCAGCCCGCGCGACGCCAAGAAATACGGCATCGAGACGATCTATCAGACGCTCGCCGTCGCCGACAATGTCGACGCGGCTGCCAATCTCTATCTCGGCCGCGAGCTGCAGACCCGCTGGGGCACGCTCGATGACGTCGCGATGGAAGCCAAGGCCCGCGAAGTGATGGGGCGCCTCAACCCCAACTTCAAGCGCTTCAAGGAGCCGGTGAAGGCGCTCTCCGGCGGCCAGCGCCAGTCGGTCGCGATCGCCCGCGCCATCCTCTTCGATGCTCGCATCCTGATCATGGACGAGCCGACCGCGGCACTCGGCCCGCAGGAGACGGCGCAGGTCGGCGAACTGATCAAGCAGTTGAAGAAGGAGGGCATCGGCATCTTCCTCATCAGCCACGACATCCACGACGTCTTCGACCTTGCCGACCGCGTGTCGGTCATGAAAAACGGCCAGGTCGTCGGCCACGCCCGCACGGAAGATGTCACCAAGGACGAAGTTCTCGGCATGATCATCCTCGGCAAGGTGCCGCCAAAGGCCACCCCCGGCCCCGGCGCCATGAAGGAATGAGCCGATCCGGCCACCGAAACCGAGGCCGCGCGTCAAAAGCCCGCGGCCTCCCCACCAAAATGTCCGATCTCACGCTTTCCTGAATTTTCCCGATTGAAGCCAAGCGCTTCCTAGGCTAAGAACCAGCCATCGGACAGGCGATTCAAAACCGCCACGGCATGCACCCGTAGCTCAGCTGGATAGAGTGTTGGATTCCGATTCCAAAGGTCACAGGTTCGAATCCTGTCGGGTGCGCCAACGATTTCAACCACTTACATCGTCCTCCGCAACCGCGGTTCGGGATGCAGCAAGCGTATTGGAAGCACCTATAAGGACCGACATCAGCCTCGGTACAGCCAAGCGATACTCAATGAACATCGACCGGAAGCTGGGAAGTATGGTCCTTCAACCAATCCATAATTTCCCCAAGCGCGTTGAGTTCTAACGCTTCGGCAAGCACAGCTCTCGTTTCCGGAAGCATTTTCGCTTCCTGCCTGCAGCTATCCATAGCCTTGAAGATGCGCACGAAGTTGTACGGCCATTTCGCCGACAGAACGATATTGGGGTATTTCATGCGGTAGTCTCGCGTCGCCGTACGAAGCGCGTTGGTAGTAGTGGCAATAAGGGTTTGATCGCCATCATCCGTTATATCTTTTTCTCTCACTGCGATTGGAGAAAGCGGCGTCATCACCTGTCGTTCATAGTTATTATTTTCACCCGGCTCGCCAACGTCAAACTGCAATGCATTGTTGTATTGACGCAATCTAGTGGCAAGAAGCGAAACGTGAGCTTGGAATTTGGCCAAGGTCTCAGCCTCGGTATTCGCTTTGATTAGTAGCGTAGTTTGCAGCTTGAGGAGTTCCGCCTGTTTTCGTGCCTCCTCGACCTGGGCCTCCATAACCTTCCTATTTTGTTCGAACTCGCGCCGCTGATGCTGCAACTCTTTAGATTGAATGTACACGGCAAGAGCTACCCAGAAGAAGCCGATTGTTGCAAACACCCCTTGTAGATACGATCCAAACTCGGCTGCTCCGAGGCACCAGATTGTCGGATGGCGCTCGCCGGCGGAAGGCTTCTGGAAAGTGTAATAAATTGCGAAGGCTACCCAAGCCACTGTGGCAATAATCGTCGCAAAAATGGCACTACCGTTGCCCGATACCTTCGCATCAGTTTTCGCAGTCGCCACAGCCTCCCCCTGAAATCTCCAATTCATGGGCATTCGTACCTTTTCTGCTTACAATTGAACAGCTCCGTTTCGCTCGCTGAGGAATGGAATCTGACGAGCGCCCGGCTACCAACCAAATCGCATTTTCCGGCCATCTGACATCAGGCTTGACTCGACCCTAAACTAGAACATAATAAGAACTCACGCGCGGCAATGAGAGACGAGCAAGGTTTATGCCCCGCGATATTCGCTCCGTCATTCCCTATGTACTGGGAACATTTTCCGGATGAAGAATGGAAGGCCGAGAGACGCAAACATGTGGATGCATTGAATGCGCGCCAAACAAGCTAACCAAGTCGTCAAACTTATCAAAAGCGTAGGATTCCGCATTTGACTCCAGTTGTACGAATTGCAACCCCACCGTATGTTGCGCGGCGACGCTAATATTCAGCAGGGATTGCAATTGTCCGTGGAAGTCAAGACGAGCATTTGTTGGTGGAACACGCGACTAGCTCCATACCGGGGGGAGAAAAACAATCCCGAACACCTTAAGTATGTTGCGCAGATAGTGAAGCTGCTTACTGCAGACGAAATCGACTTGTTCTGTTTAGGTGAAGTTGATTCCGAGACCATGGATGCACTCTCGAAATTATCAAATGACAATCGCTTTGTTTATGAAGAAAGAACAAATAAAAATGGCGATGCACAGTTCGGAATGGGAATTATATATAATAGAGAACGTTTAAGAATCGGAGGCTCTACCTATGGTCTCAAGCCAATAGGTCAGCATACGCGAAAAGTATGCCAATACTTCCAGGTTGGATTCTCAGATATACTTAATTTGCACATCTTCTTGGTGCATTGGCCCAGTAGGTTGCGCGCCGATTCGGTAGAGCGCGAAAAGATCGCAGTATTTCTCAGAAGTGAAATCGACAAAGTGAACGAAAGTGGAAGCGAAAAGGTCATCGTGTTAGGAGATTTCAACGATGAACCTTACAATGCCTCCCTATCCGACACGCTTTTCGCGACCAGAGATCTTGCTATGGCTCAACAAAACTCACGACTACTTTACAACCCGTTTTGGAGATCTCTTACAACCGGTGAAAAATATGTAAAAAACAGTCCAGCTACCGATCTCACTGGCTCTTACTTCTACAGACAAGACAAGGTGCACAGATGGAGGGTATTTGATCAGGCAATGTTCTCCTCATCGCTGCTGGGAAAGAGCAATTGGCATTTGGATGAGACCAGAACTGGGATCGTCAGCAGATCGCAGTTGCTCAATATCGGACCAAACGGTAACGATTATATCGACCACTTGCCGGTAGTCGCGGCTCTTGAAGGGGATATCGATCTTGGTTGATTTCAGAAGCGCTATATCTGCTGGGCTAAAGTCGGCAACTCAAGCTGAGCTCAATAACCGTGAAATCAATTCCGTTATCGAAGAGCTTGCTAAACAAACTCGAGAAGTTACCAAAGATGTGGTCCAGATAAGTATAGGCCGCTTTATGGAGGGCGGCATCCAAAGTTTCTTTGCGCCGTTGTTGCCCGTCAATAATGAATTCGGATTTGAAGGTCTAGCCGCGGCCAACTCCAATGATAAAAGCAGTCGACTGCTCCTGGCCAAATTAGAGCGCTCTGCCGAAGGGTATCCATTGACCATCCGCTTTAGCGATCAAGCATTCGCTGCGTTTGACAAAGCGGAGGTCGCCGACGTGTTAGTCAGGCTGATGATGCATCCAGACACCGGCAAGAAATTAAAAAAACTTCAAGAAACACGGTAACTGTGTTTGCCTCTATTTATGAGTCTTAAAGGCCGTTATCGAACTAGACGGCCTTAATTGAGATGATGTCAGTTACTGATGCGCCTGGAAATCACTTCTGAAATAGCACTTCGTCCCACGCGGCCCCAGGTATGCTAGCCCCGCTATGAGGCCCGTCGTTGCCGGTTTCCCTACATTCAATGCCCTCCCCGATGAAGGCCATGCCAAGGGCAACGGAACCTCTCAAAGCAGTTCGATGCCGAGGAATTTCCGCCGACCCTGCCGCGCCTCGTTGGTGTGCCACATAGCCCGGCCTACAAGGGCGCCAACAATACCCGCCGGCAGGAAGAGTATCCTGCCGCGCCGATGTTGTGCCTGTAGGAGCGAATTAACCCTGCTTACGCCTCAATGATTCTTGTTCGGCCCCTTGCCGGTCGCGAAGCTGCAGGTCTTGATCTTGCAGCTCGGATCGTCACTCGTGGGAACGCTGGCGCTGGCCATCGAACCCTGTCCGAGGCAAGCCATCGAATTCGATACCGTCCGGCTGTACATCATCAGGCCCGGATGGTGCGAGGGATATCTCAGCACGATAGACCCTTCCTGGGCTATCTTTTCATGTACGGCGGCGCAGGTCATCGATTTGGAATTGTAGGCCGACATGGCCATCGCGTTCGTGGAGAACATTCCAATTGCGGCAAGTATGATGATCGTCTTCATGGGGCTTCCTTTGGTCGCGCCGAAGGGCGCTATCGAAAATGAGATAGTCGTTGATTAGCATTGGATTTGTGACAGTGAACCGACTTCCCTTATCGGCTGTTTGACCACTGCCAAGGATCACCTGGCGCCCGTCTGGATACGTCTGCGCTGGAGGTCACCATGCATCGCATGGCGCCTGTCGGCAGGGTGCGATGCTGATGGAGATTTAGAAATCGTCCGTCAAGATAGATAGGGCCCGATAGGAAGACCGGGCCTCATTCTGTGAAGATCAGCCTGGGCCAAAAGCCTCAGAAGGTCCGTTCGAAACGCAGGATACCCGAGAAGGTATCGTCGCTCGGCAGATCATAGTGAACGTAGGTGAACTCCGGCTCGACCAGCAGGTTCTTGACCGGGTTGAACTTGACGTTCGTGGTCGCTTCGAAGATCTTGGAGTCGGTATAGGCAAGCTGAACGTTCCACTTCAGCTTGTCGTTGATCGGAACGCCGACGCCGCCCCAGACGGCCCAATCACCCCAACCACAATCCGCGCCGTGAACGACGCCGTCGGATGTCGTGCAGGCCGAGACGTTCTGGTTCGAGCCGGCATACTGGTTGAGCTTGTCGCCATCGGTATTCCAGCCACCCATCAGGAAGGCCGAGAAGACGCCGAAATCGGCATCGATACGCGCCTTAATGGCACCTTCCTCGACAATGGAGTCATAACCGCCGACCACGCGGAACTGCCAGGCGCCGGCCTTGTAGCCCAGACCGGCGACAACGTTCGGAGCGTAGTGATCAGCCTTCGAAAGCTGCCAGCTGCCGCCATAGGCGCTGGTGGTCGTGCCGGAATTGCTGTCTTCGAGCGAGATGACGCCCGTGAAGCCCGTGCCGCTGTCGTAGTTGTAGGTCAGCTGGTTCAATTCGTACGGACCGTCATAGATGACGTCGTCCTGGATCACGTCGCCGGCATAGCCGACGAACTGGTTGTACTGAGAATCGGTCTTACCGACGGTGAAGCCGCCGAGGGTAATATAGGCCCAAAGCAAGTTCGTGCCGGTCGAGCCGCCATCGTTCCAATCCCAACGCACGATGGTCTCGGTCTTCAGCGGACCGTATTCGGTGTCGGTCGCGGTATTGAGGTTGAGCTCGGCGCGGGTATGCCACTTGGTGCCGAAGTTGCTGTCGCGATTGTAAGGATCCTTCCACTGACCTTCGGTGCGGACCTTGCCGCCGACGCGCAGGCAGGTCTCGGTGCCTGGGATGAAAAAGTAACCGGCGCCGAACGCGTCACAGATGCGCACATATTCCAGCGGCTCCGGTTCTGCGGCAACGATAGCATCAGCCGCATGCGCGCCAGATACGACGCAGACGGCAGCAGCAGATCCGATAAGCAAGCTCTTGATGTTCATGCTAACTCCATCCTTCAAACGAACTTGCGCGAGATACGAACCTGGGGGTGCTCGACATCAAGTTCCAGTGCCCAACTCGAAGCACAAGGCCTCGCTTCCGGATAGTAAGCTGCATTTACTATTTTGCTTTTACAAGGATTTAAGAAGGCTCCCAACATATGTGACAGCACCTACATATAGCGTGTTGCTCAAACGACGCACATGTGTATGAACGATGACAACCAGGTGACAACTGGGTGACAAAGCAGGCAACCAAGCCTGATTAGCCATGCTCTACGAGATACATTGCTGGACTGACAGCACTGAGTCTTGCTAGACTTGAAACCACACAAGCAGCATATCCACCCTTGGCAAATCGCAGGCAGGATCATCATGCCGAAGATCGATGTTGCAGCCGTGCCGGAAATCAAGGGCACGCGTTATCCCGCTCCCTTCAATGATCACTCCGCCGAGCGCGTCAGGCAGCGACTGGGCGATGCAGGCGGCCTCAAGGATTTCGGCGTCAACCTGATGCGGCTGCCGCCGGGCAACTGGTCGAGCCAGCGGCATTGGCATTCGGAGGAGGATGAATTCGTCTATGTGCTGGAAGGTGAGCTGACGCTGATCGAGGACGAGGGCGAGACGGTGCTGCGCGCCGGCGATTGCGCGGCCTTCCCGAAGGGCTCCGGCAACGGCCATCATATGATCAACAAATCGAATAGCACGGCAATCTATCTCGAGGCCGGCACGCGTTCACCGACCGACCTCATCACCTGCTCGGACGTCGACATGATGAGCTCCAGCACGGACGGCCGTTTCGTGCATAAGGACGGCATGCCCTATCCGGACGGCTAGTCCTGTTCGCCGGCGCTCGCCACCGGTAACTTGAAGGACAGGAGATGGGTCGGCGCTCCATGCAGCATGACCTCCCGCTCGAAGCCGAAGCCGCATTTTTCCAGAACGCGCCGGGAGGCAATGTTGACGGGCCGCACCAGCCCGATAACGCGTTTCGCCCGCAGATCATGGCAGGCGAAGGCCAATGCCTCCGTCACCAATTCCGTTGCATAGCCGCTTCCCCAATAATCGGGATGCAGGTGGTAGGAGAGATTGAGACCCTCGAATTCCGTCGAGACGGTAACGCCGCCAAAACCGATCAGCCGTCCTTCCGTTTCGATCGCCCAGCGCCCGAAGCCGTTCACGCGCCAGTGCGCCTGATCCCGAGCGAGACGCCGGGCACTCTCTTCGGGAGAATCCGGTCTAGGATCCGGCCTATGGGCGACCAGTTCCGGCCGCGCAAACAAAGCTGTGACGAAGTCGAGATCCCGCTCTTCCGGCATCCGCAGGGAAAGGCGTGAGGTACGACGGATCATGATGCCTCTACTCGAAGGGTCAAACAGCTTCTGCGAGTTCAGGCGGATCGTAGCAGCAGGCATCCGTGGAAACACCCATGCGACACCCGCTCGCCTCAAGCGCTTCCGTGACCACTTGCACGAACAGGCGGCGGAACCACACCGAGCGGCTGTCGGCCTGATCGACGCGGCGATAGAGCATCGTCACCGGATCGGCCGGCAGCTCGAATGGTGGCTCCGAAATCGTCAGGTCGTGCAGCTGCGCCATACAGCGGGCAATCGCTTCGGGAACCGTCGCAATGGCTGGAATGGCCCGGAGCGTCGACGGCAATGCGGAAAAGCGGGGGACCGTTGCCACGACCTGCCGGCGATGGCCGAGGCGCGCGAGAGCGACGTCGACTCCCGTAGATATGGCGCCCTCAACAGAAACGGTCACATGTGGCGCGCTGGCGAAATGCTTCAGGCTCAGCGGCGTCGCACATTTGAGATGCCCGCCATCGTAGATGCAGAGCGACGCCTGTTGGAACAGCGGCGCGCGAACATGCCAAGAAGCCGGTTCGTCATGCACGGAGATGCTGAATTCAATGGCGCCCTCGTCCAGCAGCCGCACGGCATCCCGCCGGTCGAAGGCAATGCTGGTCAGCCGGGCATTCGGCGCGAGCTCGCGCAGCCGCGCCGCCAGCGGCCCAAAGAAGGAGGATTCGAGATTGTCGCAAAGCCCGATGCGGAACTCGCCGTGCCAGTTTTCCGGGTCGAAGGCTGCCGGCGGGCGGATGGCGCGCTCGATGCCGGACAGCGCATCCTCGATCGCCGGCGCGATGGATAGCGCCCGCGGCGTCGGCTGCAAGCCGCGCCCGACGCGCACGAACAATTCATCATCCAGCGTCTCGCGCAGCCGGCGAAGGGCCGCGGAAAGACCAGGCTGACCGAGCAACAAGCGTTCCGCCGCGCGGCTCACATTCCGCTCCTGCATCAGCACGGAGAAGGCCAGCAGCAGATTGAGATCGATTTTTCGAAGCGTTGCGTCATTCATCATCGCCAGTAATACCTGACATGGTTACTATCAATTTGCAATAGGGTTTGAAGATGTACATTTTCTCGTTCCCTGCCGCTTTCACCCTCCCAAGAACCGGCAGCCTAGAAAGGAACGATCCCGATGACTTCTTCCCAAACCCGAAGCGGGGCGGGATTGGCGTTGCTGCTGCTATGCGCCGCCAATTTCCTCGACGCCATGGACGTCTCCACCATTGGCGTGGCCCTGCCCGCAATCCAGAAAGAGCTAGGCATGCAGGCGACCTCGCTGCAATGGGCCGTCAGCGCCTATGTGCTCGGCTACGGCGGCTTTCTGCTGCTCGGCGGCCGCGTTGCCGATCTCTTCGGCCATCGCCGCGTCTTCCTCTGGTCGCTTGGCGTGTTTGCTGCCGCCAGCATTGCCGGCGGTTTCGTCGACAGCGCGCCGACCCTGATCGCCGCCCGTCTGATCAAGGGCATTGCCGCCGCCTTCACCGCGCCTGCAGCGCTTGCCCTCCTTCTCTCCGTCTTCGGCGAAGGCAATGCCCGCGCCAAGGCGCTCGGCGTCTTCTCATCCACCGGTGCGGCCGGCTTCGTGCTCGGCATGGTGCTGGGTGGAGCGGCAACCCTCATCAGCTGGCGCGCGACCCTCGTCATGGGTGCTCCCGTTGCCATCCTGGCGCTGATCATTGCCCCGCTTGTCCTGCCGGCCGACCATAAGCGGAGCGGCCCACGCGCTCGCTTCGATTGGGCCGGCGCCCTGACGATCACCCCCGGCCTGCTGCTCTTCGTCTTCGGCGTCACCAATGCCGCCGCCGATGGCTGGCAGGCCTTCGCGACCTGGGGTTCGCTCCTCGCCGCATCGATCCTCATCGTGCTGTTCCTGATCGTGGAGTCGCGCCATCATGATCCGATGGTGCCGCTCGCCATGTTCCGCCGCACCAAGCTCAGCCATGCCAATGCCGTCGCTGCGCTGTACCAGGGAGCCTATGTCGGCTTCCAGTTCATCGCGACGCTCTATTACCAGACCGTCGTCGGCTGGTCGGCCTTCGCCACCGGCTTCGCTTTCGCCATCGGCGGCACCTGCGTGATGTTCCTGGCACCACGTTTTGCAACGATCGGCCAGAATCGCGGTACGACCCTGCTTATGACCTTCGGCGTGGGGTTGCAGGCCATCAGCTATCTCTTCTGGGTACTGTCGGCCGGCCAGATCGACACGATGGTGCTCGTCGCCATTTCGCAGCTTCTGCTTGGCGTCGGCTATGCCATGACCTATCCGTCGATCCAGGTTGCGGCCCTCTCCGACGTCGGCGACGATGAATCCGGTCTGGCTTCGGGCATGCTGTTTGCTTCCTTCCAGATCGGCGGCGGCATCATCCTGGCGGCGGCGTCAGCCGTCTTCAGTGCGGCTCCGAGCTTCGGCTGGAACCCCTATATTGCCGGCATCGGTTTCGTGACGATCCTCGCTGCCGCCATCACGCTGCTTGCAGCCGTTGGCCCGCGTTCGTCGGCCACCAGGGCCGCAAATTATCAGGCTGCAGAATAGTGAAAAGAAGATGACCCGCCTCTCCGGCGGGTCAATCCTCCTCGGCGCGGGAGGCTTCGGCGGCACGGCGCATCAGGAAATCACGCTCTCTCTGATTTTCAGCAAGCGCGGCTGCCGTCTCGAAGGCTTGCCGCGCTTCGTCGTATCGACCGAGCTTGTGAAGAAGATCACCTCGAACGCTCGGCAGAAGATGATAATCCTTGAGAGCAGGCTCATCGCGGAGACCATCGATGATCTCCAATGCGATCTCGGGACCTTCAGCCATGCCGACGGCGACAGCGCGATTGAGTTCGACGATCGGGGAAGGAACCAGCAAGGCAAGTTCCGCATAGAGATGGGCAATCCGCCCCCAGTCGGTTTCATCGGCCGTTCGCGCTCTTGCGTGACAGGCGACGATCGCGGCTTGCAAGGCATAAACCCCGTCGGCACCGCCGAGTTCATGCACCCGCATCAGCCCTTTCAGACCTCGCTGGATCTGCAGCCGATCCCAGCGATCGCGATTTTGATCGAGCAGCAAAATCGGATTGCCGTCGGCATCCGTCCTGGCCGCCGCGCGAGATGCGTTCAGCTCCATCAAGGCCAGCAATGCATGTGCCTCCGGCTCTTGCGGCGCCACGGACGTCAATATTCGCCCGAGCCGTAGCGCCTCATTGCACAATTGCAGCCGAAGCCAGTTTTCGCCCCGCGCCGCCGTATATCCCTCGTTGAAGATCAGATAGACGACCTCCAGCACCGAGGCGAGGCGCTGCGATAGCTCCTCGCCATGCGGCGTCTCATAGGAAAGCCCGGATTCCGACAAGGTCTTCTTGGCGCGGACAATGCGCTGCGCGATCGTTGCCTCGGACACCAGAAACGCCCGGGCGATTTCCTCGGTCGTCAGGCCGCAGATCATCCGCAGGGCAAGCGCCACCCGCGCTTCGCGCGAGATCAGCGGATGACATGCCGTGAAGATCAAGCGCAGCATCTCATCGCCGATCTCGTCGTCAAGAGGAGTATCTAGATCGGGCATGATCTGCTCTTCCTCCTCCATCTCCCGCACGATCATCTCGTGCTTCTGGTCGAGCATCCGACGCCGCCGCAAATGGTCGAGCGCCCGGCGCTTGGCCGTGGTCATAAGCCAAGCGCCGGGCCGCTCGGGGATGCCCGTCTTCGGCCATCGTTCCAAGGCAACGATCAACGCTTCCTGTGTCAGATCTTCAGCCAGCGGCACGTCGCGCAACAGTCGCGACAAGCTGGTGATGAGCCGCGGTTGTTCGATCCGCCAGACGGCCAGGATCGCCTGATGGGCACCGGCCGCCGTCAAGACCGCCTGCCCCCATGACAGATCGAGAGCATCATGCCCTTGCTTCGGCGAGCGGGTCGCACACACCCTCGGCATTTGGCTCGAAATAGGCGCGCACTTCACATGTGCCTTCCCAGCCGGGCATGAAATCCTTGTGCAATTGCATGAACTCGACCGCCAGCGCCACGGCCTCTTCCTTGCTTTGCAGCTCGAAGATGGCATAGCCGCCGACGACCTCCTTGGCCTCGACGAAGGGGCCGTCGATTACGCTCAGCTTTCGATCCTTGATCGTGACGCGGGCACCCGTCGCAAGCGGCATCAATCCCGCCGTATCGATCATGCGGCCGGCCTTGATTTCCCGATCGGCGAGCTTGTGCATGGCTTCCAACAGCTCCGGCGTCGGATGCATGTGGTCGCTAGAGGTGACGATAGACATGAAACGCATGGGAAGTGTCCTCCGGAAGCGAGGTGCCGGCACCATTGCCGCTGAATAAACCCGCTCATATTGACGACGAAGCAGCTTTCTGGAAATCGACAGTCGTTGCAAAAAAATCAGAACGCAGCCGAACAGCGCTAAATTCGACGCCCGATTCGTTTTATCTAAGCGGACCAGCGGCACCCGACCGCTTTTGGATCGAGCCTCTGGATCAAGCGACCCTGCGATCCCTTCCTTCGTTTTGTTGACTTCCCATAATCGTTGCAAGATGGTGGAGCCAATTCGACCTCGCGGACTTTCGAAAGCCGGCACTTCCCCAGGAGCGGGCCTTCCGCAAAGTTCCGCAGACAACACGGCAGGAGCTTGTTTCCATGTTCGACCATATTTCGATCGGCGTCAAAGACTTGGCGCGGGCGCAAAAATTTTATGACGCGGCCCTTTCTCCCCTCGGCTATGAGCGCGTCACCAACTTCGATGGCACGGTCGGATATGGCGCGGAGCGCGCGCAATTCTGGGTCAGTGAGGTGGAACGTCCCGTTCCCGCCGATCGCGGTTCCGGCCTGCATTTCTGTTTCGTCGCCCCGAGCCAGGCAGCCGTCGACGCATTCTATGCCGCGGGCATCGCCAATGGTGGCGAAGACAATGGCAAGCCGGGGATAAGGCCGGATTATAGCCAATTCTACTACGCCGCCTTCGTCATCGATCCTGACGGCTACCGGCTGGAAGCCTATTTCAAGACCGGCGAATAGATCGCCGCGCGGGACAAAGGGAACGCGAACACTTTGCCGTATTTATCCGGCGCGGTTGTGCGGCCCTGATAGGCCTTCCCGATCATTGCCTTTCAGCCTGGCTTAAGGCTTTTGTCGTAATAGTCGCTCGATTGTGTTTTCCTGACGCTTAACAACGCGGACGGGCATACATCTCAACACGTTCATTCGGCGGCAGACTTTTAGATGTACGAAAACTCCGTTGCCTATACAAAACGGAACGCCCCAGTAAGCAGATACTTTTTTGTGTCTGTCGCGCTGTTCGTGCTCTGGTGGGCGCTGCTGCTTGTCTTCAATCGATTTCCGGGCATCGATCTCGCCGTTGCTAAAAGCGTCTTCACGACGGAGCCTTGCACATCGGCCATCACCGTCGGTAACGTCTGCGGTACCTTTGCCCTCGCCAAAAACCCTCTCCTCCGGATCGTGCGAGACGTGACGCTCGTCCTGCCATATATCGCTATTATTGTCCTATTCGCCGCCCTGATTTTATCCTGGTACAAATACGGCGCAGGCTGGCGGACATTGAAAGCGGATCGGTATATCGCCGCACTGATATCGCTCGGCGTCGGCTGCGGCGTCATCGTGAACGCGATGCTCAAAACCTATGGCGGTAGGCCAAGACCGCGCAGCACGGATCTCTTCGGCGGCTCGCTGGATTTCGTTCAGGCAGGTTCGTTCGCCGGTCGATGTCTTGCAAACTGTTCCTTCGTCTCGGGCGAAGCGTCGTCTGGCGGCTGGCTGCTTTGCCTTGTACTGCTTCTGCCGCCGCGGCTGCGCCTCTCCGTGGGTATCCCGCTCGCCATCATCTCGATCATGATGCCGATCATGCGCGTGATGACCGGAGCCCACTATCTATCCGACGCGGTGCTCGGCTGGCTATTGTCTTTGGTAGTCTTTGCCGCGGCCATAGCGGTGATAGATCTCTTCCGATCACGAACGCCCGCTCAATCCTGAAACGGGCCTGCCTCAACCGGCATTGCGCATGCGGATCAGACGGCGGCGCTTCGCCGCCTTGCGGACACGAACCGCCATCTCACTCAGCGCAAAGGGCTTCACCAGATAGTCGACGGCGCCGATATCCATGGCCGTCATCTGATCGGACAGCTGATCATAGGCAGACATGACGATAACCGGGGTCGTATCCCCGCGTGCTTCCATGAGCTTGAGCAGATCGAGGCCGCTTCCATCGGGCAATCGAAGATCGAGAAGCATCACATCGTGGGCTTCAGCCGCTACGGCAAGCTTGGCGGATTCCAAATCCATGGACCAGTCTACAGACCAGCCGTCTGCATGCAGATGATCCTGCACGGCATTGCCTATAAGCGCATTGTCTTCAACCAGTAGAAGTCGCACGATTGCATCCCCAATTGCAATCGCGCAGCTATGATGCCTATTTCTGACGGCGACCTGAACCTCAGATGTGAAGCCGGTAAAAACGGGAGTTAATCGGAACCTGGTCCTAAATAGCCCTGCCCAAGAGCCCATCGTTCAGGTAGATGTCAGGATTGGTGACCATGGTGGCCGGCTTTAACGGCCGAAGCGCACCTTGCAGTAGGGGGCTTCCCGGCGCCCAGCCGATAGCCTATGCCTCGGAGACGACCATTGACGAATGAAAATGCATCATCTGGCCGACAAATATTTCGGCCAGCCATTGGCAGCATCACGCTTTGCTTCATAGTCACTCTTTATGTACTTCTTGTGACAAACCGGATGTTTTGGACCAAGGCTTACGGCTATTTCGTCGCCGAGCCCGCCGCCTTTGCCGCCTTCGTACTTGGTATCTCCGCGGCGATCATGGGGCTCTTCACGTTCTTCTCGGCTAAATACGTCACGAAGCCGGTCCTGATCTTCTTCGTGCTGGTAGCTTCGGTATCTTCCTGGTTCAACGACCAGTTCGGCGTCATCATCGACAAAGAGATGATCCGCAATGCGGCCGTTTCGACAGGTGCCGAAAGCGGCCATCTGATCACGACGCGTTTCATCACCTATGTTTTGCTGACGGGCGTCTTGCCGTCGCTTGTCATTGCATGGGTCCGGATCGTCCATCGCCCGATCCTCAAGAAGCTCGCCTACAATACCGCCGTCATCCTCGCCTGCTCGGCGATCTTCGTCGCCGCTGGAACGACCTTCTATAAGACCTACGCCGGCATCGGCCGCGCTCATCGAGACATGATGGATACGCTTAATCCTGTGATGCCGATCACAAGCGCAGTGCGGTACGTCATCGATGCGCAAAGGAATGCAAACGTCGTTGCCCAGCCGCTGGGCACGGATGCCCGCAGGGTCGGCGCTGTCGACAACGGCAAGCCGCGCGTCACGATCATTGTTGCCGGAGAAACGGCGCGTGCGCAGAACTTCTCGCTTGGCGGCTACGCCAAGATGACCAATCCGGAGCTGGCAAAGCGCAACGTCGTCTATTTCCCGAATACGAGCAGCTGCGGTACCGCGACGGCCACCTCCATACCCTGCCTGTTCTCGGTCTACACGCGCCAGCAATACAGCCATCGCAAGGGGCTGGAGACGGAAAACCTGCTCGATGTGTTGACCCATGCCAAGGTCGATGTGACTTGGCTGGACAACGACACCGGCAGCTACGACGTCACCAATCGCGTCTCCTACACCTTTCTGCCGCACTCTGCCGATCCGCGCTTCTGCCAGGACGGCGAGTGCAAGGACGAGATCCTCGTCGACAAGGTTGATGGCTGGCTGGACCAGGTGAAGGGCGACAGCGTGCTGGTGCTGCACCAGCTCGGCAGTCACGGCCCCGCTTACTATCAGCGCTACCCGGAAGAATTCCGGCGGTTTCAGCCGGACTGCCGCTCCAACGACTTCAGCTCCTGCTCGCAGGAGGAAATCACCAACGCCTATGACAACACGATCCTCTACACGGATCACATTGTCGCCATGGTCATCGACAAGCTGAAGCAGCGCTCGAACTCGATATCCGGCTCCGTGCTCTATTTCTCCGATCACGGCGAGTCGCTCGGCGAAAACGGCATCTATCTGCACGGCACGCCCTATATCATCGCACCCTCACAGCAGACGCATGTGCCGATGCTGGTATGGATGGCTGACGATCTCGCCAAGACCGCCGGCTTCGACATGGCCTGCCTCGCCAAGCGTGCCGCCGAGGGCACCTACTCTCACGACAACATCTTCCACAGCGTTCTCGGCATGATGGACGTCTCGACGAAGGTCTATGATCCGAGCCTCGACGTGTTCGCCGCCTGCCGCACGCCATCGAACAAGCTGGCATTGAAATGATAGACTCGGCGATGTCCGGCGGCCTCTTTTCTGAAGGAGCCGCCGGATCGCCGCATCACTCAAAGACGCTTTGGCTCGCGGATCGTCCGCTCGTTTTCGACATTGCCGGTATTCAGCGTCGTATTGCGCTCGAACAACACGACTTCGCAGGTCGGCTCGGCGACCGGGCAATGTTCTACCCCATGCGGAACGATGATGTATTCGCCAGGGCCAAGGACGATATCCCCGCCGTTTTCCTCGCGCAGCTTCATGCGCAGCGTTCCCTTGACGACGAGGAAGAGCTCGTCCTCTTCCTCATGGTGGTGCCAATGGAATGCCCCTTCCAGCTTGGTGAGCTTGATCTGGAAATCGTTGATGTCGCCGCCGACGCGCGGGCTCCACGTCTCGTCGAAGGCTGCAAAAGCTTTGGCAAGATTGATCTTTTTCAGTGCGACCATGTGTTTTGTCCTTGATTCAACTAGGCTGACGTCGAAGCTAATATTGGCGTGAGTACCACCGATCGCAACGCCGGCGTTGCCGAATGTCGCCGGTTGCCATCGGCATATCGAATTCTTCGAAGATTTCAGCCGAAACTTTCCGGGTAGTGGATGATCGGGAGCAACACTACATGCTGTCTCAACATTATCATTTCGACACATGACAGGAAAAATCATGACGACAAACAATGTCGAATTCGGCCTGGATACTTTCGGCGACGTGACCTTTGACGACAAGGGCACGCCGCTGCCGCATGCGCAGGTGCTGCGCAATGTCGTCGCGGAAGGCGTCCTTGCCGACCAGCTTGGAATAGACTTCTTCGGCATCGGCGAGCATCATCGCGAGGATTTCGCGGTCTCCTCGCCCGAGACGATTCTCGCTGCCATTGCCAGCCGCACATCGAAAATCCACCTCGGTTCGGCCGTAACGGTACTGAGTTCGGACGATCCGATCCGCGTGTTTCAGCGCTTCTCAAGCCTGAACGCGGTTTCGAACGGCCGTGCCGAAGTCATTCTCGGCCGCGGCTCGTTTACGGAGTCCTTCCCGCTGTTCGGCTTCGAGCTGTCGCAGTACGAGCAGCTCTTTGAGGAAAAGCTCGATCTGTTCGCTGCGCTCCGTAAAAACGAGCCGGTGAACTGGGAGGGCAGCATCCGCCCGCCGCTGCGCAACCAGAAGGTCTTCCCGACCATCGAGAGCGGCCAGCTGAAGACCTGGATCGGCGTCGGCGGTAGCCCGGAATCGGTGGTGCGCGCCGCTCACTATAATCTGCCGCTGATGCTGGCGATTATCGGCGGAAGCCCCTATCGCTTCCAGCCCTATGTCGACCTCTATCACCGCGCCTATGAGCAACTCGGCAAGCCCGTGCAGCCGATCGGTATCCATTCGCCGGGCTACATCGCCGAAACGGACGAACAGGCGCGCGAGGAACTGTGGCCCTGCTTCAAGGTGATGCGCGACCGCATCGGCCGCGAGCGTGGCTGGCCACCCATGACGCGCGCTGAGTTCGACAACGAGATCGAAAAAGGTTCGCTCTATGTCGGCTCGCCGGAAACGGTCGCCGCCAAGCTTGCTCCGGTGGTCAAGACACTCGGCATCAGCCGCTTCCAGCTGAAATACAGCGCCGGCGCACTCGGCCATGACAAGATGCTGCGCTGCATCGAACTCTACGGCCGGAAGGTGATCCCGGCTGTGCGCGCGGCTTTGGCGGAATAGCCGCAGCCAGCTCTCTGCGCTTGCCTTACAACGCGATCAAAAAAGGGCCGCTTTGCAATACAGCGAAGCGCCCTTTGTTTGCGCTGTCATTCTTTTGCAGCAAATGCTACAGATAATATAATCGGTAGCATTTACTACAAAAGATATCCGATGTCAGAAACGACGCAGAAACCTCGCACTTTCGAAGACCGCGTTCTCGACGTCATTGAGACGCTCGCACCCGCAGAGCAGCGTATCGCGCGTTTTTTCGTCGATCAGAAGCAGGCTGCGCTGCTGAATTCGGCCGCCCAGATCGCGCAGCTCGCCGGCACCAGCGACGCGACGGTCGTCCGTACCGCCCGCGCCCTCGGCTTCGAAAGCCTGTCGACGTTGCGGGCCGCCTTGCTTGAGGAGCTGACCGGAACGCCATCACCCGGAACGCGGATGCAACGCACGCTGGCTGAAACGGGCAGCCAGGCCAGCGATGCGCTTCACCATGTCATCGGCATGCACGAGCAGGCTTTGGATGTTCTGCGACGCGAGGAATTTGCCGTAAGCTTCGAACGCTGTGTCGATATTCTTGCCAAGGCAGCCCGACGTCACGTCTTCGGCATCGGCCCCTCGGGCGCCATGGCGGATTATGCCAGTCTTCAGTTCAACCGCATCGGCCTGCCGACCAACGCGCTCTCGGTCTCCGGTATAGCGCTTGCGGATCGCCTGCTCTGGATCGGCAAGGGGGATGCGGTGCTGGCTATGGCCTATGCGCCGCTCTATCGCGAAGTCGAAGTGCTCCTCGACCACGCGGGAAAACATGGCGTTCCGGTCATCCTCATCAGCGATGATCTCGGCCTGCTCACGGCCGACAAGGTGACCGAAACCCTGCCCGTGCCGCGCGGCAATGCCGGCCACCTCGCCATGCATGCCGGCACGCTGGTTCTGATCGAATCCTTGATCGTCGCGCTGGCCGCGAAGGGCAAGGATGCCGCCATCGACGGCCTCGATCAGCTCAGCCAACTACGTGGCGCGCTCGATAAATCATGGAGCAAACGCGGCACGAGGAAACGCAAGTGAATGGCAACCAACCGCCAAGCCGGAGTGCTTCACGCGTGAGCTCACCTGGCACATGAGGAAGAACAGTTCGGAAAATATCGCACGATTTCAAAACCCTAACCGTCATTCGGGAATCAATTCATGAACAGCCTCACACCCATTCTCTCCACCGTGACGGCATCCTTCCTCGGCTCCTTCGTCGAGGTCGTCGAGGCCTTCACCATCGTTCTTGCCGTCGGCGTCACGCGAAGCTGGCGCCCGGCACTGACCGGCGCCGCGCTTGCGCTTGCCGTGCTGGCGGCCCTCGTTCTCATCTTCGGACCGCTGCTGGCGCTGATCCCGATCGAAATCCTGCAATTCGTCGTCGGCGTTCTGTTGATCCTCTTCGGCATGCGCTGGCTGCGTAAAGCCATTCTCCGCTCGCTCGGCGTCATCGCCCTGCACGACGAGGAAGCGGCCTTCTCGAAAGAGACGGCCGCCCTGCAGGCGCAGTCGACCGATCGCCGTGCCGATTATCTCGCCGGCCTTGCCGCCTTCAAGGCGGTGCTGCTCGAAGGTGTCGAAGTGGTCTTTATCGTCATTGCTGTCGGCGGTGCCCATGGCCTGACGCTCTATGCCGGCCTCGGCGCGCTCGCCGCCTTCGTGCTCGTCATGCTGATCGGGCTGCTGGTGCATCGCCCGCTCGCTACCGTGCCCGAAAATACCCTTAAATTCGTCGTTGGTCTCATGCTGACAAGCTTCGGCATCTTCTGGACCGGCGAAGGCATCGGCGCGCATTGGCCGGGCGAGGATCTCGCGCTGATCGCCATCTTCGCGATCGTCTCGCTTGCCTCCTACGCCATCATCCGCGCCACGCGCGGCAATCCAACAGCAAAGGCAGCCCAATGACCATCCTGCGCATCGCCCTCTCCGAGCTGGTCGGCATGTTTATCGATGACGGCAGCTTAGCCACGCTCTGCCTCATCCTCATCCTTGTCATTGGCGGCGCAGTGGAGTTTCTCGCCATGCCGCCGCTCGCAGGCGGGTTTCTGCTATTGGTCGGTTGCCTTGTCATCCTGTTCTACAGCGTCCGCCGCGCTGTGAAACGATGAGATTCAGAACCCTCTGCAAGCGCTTGGATTTGCAGAGGGTTGTGGGGTCAGCTGCCAATCCGCTTTAGCTCTCGACAGACGCTTTCGCAGATGCGAAGAATTTCGCACGGCAAATGCAAAGGAGAAACGGCATGAGCAGCGCCTATCCCGAAGTCTATCTGGTACGCCACGGACAGACGGAGTGGAGCCTTTCCGGCAGGCACACGGGCCGGACCGATATTCCCCTGACCGCTGCTGGCGAAGAGGCCGCCCGCAAACTCGCTGGTCGCCTGCCCGCCATCGATTTCGCCGCCGTCTGGTCCAGCCCCTCCCAGCGCGCGCAAAATACCTGCACGCTGGCTGGCTTTGGTGATCGCCGCGTCGTCAAGGACGATTTGGCGGAGTGGGATTACGGCGCCTATGAGGGCATCACCACCAAGGCGATCCTTGCCGAACGCCCCGGCTGGCAGGTCTTTCGCGACGGCTGCCCGAACGGCGAATCTGCCGCCGATGTCGGCGCCCGCGCCGACCGGATCATCGGCGAGCTTCGCGGCATCAATGGCTCCGTCCTGATCTTCTCCAGCGCCCATTTCCTGCGCGTCTTCGCCGCCCGCTGGGTCGGCCTGCCGCCGGAAGGTGGCGCGCATCTGGTTCTCGATACCACGAGCATCAGCGTGCTTGGTTATGAGCACGACCTGACCGAGCCGGTCATCCGCCGCTGGAACGAAATCTGACGGCCGCGCACTGATCCCCGCATCGGCATAACTAAATCGAGCGGCCACGAGCCGCTCGATATTTTTTGAAGTTAGTCGCGGTCGCTCACCAGCGCTTGAGACCCAGCAGCTTTTCGCCGAGCGGCGTGAGTTCGGCCGTCGTCGCATTGTGCTTTTCCCATTCACGGGGATCGCCAGGAAAGGCGTCGCGTTTCGGGGAATCCAGTTCCCTCCACAGACGGATCCGTTCTTCGCGTTCGGCAACATTGTCGTATTCCGCCGGATGCATGGAGATGTACTGCGCCATGCGAACGCGGTTGTCCGAATGGTTGGGACGGACGCCGTGCGCGAGCAGCGAGTTAAAGATCATCAGATCGCCCGGCTCCATGTCGATATTGACGACCGAGAGGCCGGTCATGTCGGGATGCATAGGATCGCGATCCGCCGGCTGAGTCTTTTCCCATTCCTCGAAATGCTCGAAAAGCTGCGGCACACACTGAAATCCGCCGACATCGCCATCCTGCTTCTTCAGGCTCAAAACGCCCTGAACGCCGATCGGCAGCGGACGGATCGAAGTGTCGACATCCCAGTGAATGAAGCCGTTCGGATTGCCCTTCACCTTCTTCGGCGGATTGAGATTGGCACGATCGATGGTGACCCAGAGATCCTCCCGATCCCAGATGTCGACGAAGACATCGTAGATCCGCTTTTCCATGCGGTTGTCCCAGAGATACTGGTGATTATAGATCTCCAGCATGCCGGTATTGTTGAGCTCTTTCATCTTGTGCTCACGCCGCTGCAGCGCATACCAGGTGGAGGGATCGTTCGGGTCCTTCTCGTCAAAACGCCACAAGAGATCGGCAAGCCGCTCGACATTGACAGCCGGCACAGCCTGCCGCACGATCACATAGCCCTTTGTGATCCAATGCTGCCAATCGTCCTTCGATAGCACTCTGAGCGGCAATGTCTTCTGGATATCCTTCAATTGCGTCGTGACCGCGGATGCGGTCGGGTGCGCGTCTCGTTTCAAGGCAGGCTGCATAAGTTTCCTCCATCTTGGCTACCCCTTTTGATTCGGGTGACGGAAAACTTGTAGCGCCGAAGCTCGCGCTCATGTTGCCTGGCTCTGGCCAATTCTGATACTATTCTGGCTTCTGCTATGCAACGGACGCCCCATGAGGCCCTATCTTGAAGTCCTGCCCCGTTCGCCGGAAGCGTCCTGGAGCATGCTGAACCGCCGGCTTGACGACTGCATTCCGTTTCAGTGGCATCACCATCCGGAATTCGAACTGACGCTGACGCTGAATTCCATCGGACAGCGCTTCATCGGCGATCATAGCGGCGACTATGAAGACGGCGATCTCGTTCTCGTCGGCCCCAATCTGCCGCATAGCTGGGTTTCACGCGCCAAGATCGAGGAAGAAAAGCCGCATATCGCCTTGGTGCTCTGGTTCAATCGCGACTGGCTTTTGCAGATAACAGGCAGCGCCGTCGAATTCCGGTCGATCGAAGCGATGCTGCGGCGTGGACATAACGGCCTGCGCTTTTCGCAGACGACCTCGACTGCCGTCCGCCCCGCCTTCGAAACCATTTTCGAAAAGCCGCCTGTCGAGCGCCTTCTGACCCTGCTCGGCATTCTGGTGAGGATCGCGGAAGACCGGCACGCCACGCCGCTTGCCAGCGCGCCGGCGCAGGCTCCGGATCTCAAGGAAAGCCGCGAGCGTATCGACCGTGTTCTCACGCATATGCATCTCCATTATGCCCGCGCGATCAGCCTCGATGAACTGGCCGATATCGCGGCGCTCAGCATCTCCGGCTTGCACCGCATGTTTCGCCGCCATACCGGCGGAACGATATCGGACTATCTCATGCGCATGCGCATCGGCGATGCCTGCGCCCGCCTCTCCTCCACTGACCAGGCGATCCATCATATTAGCGATTCCGTCGGCTATGCCTCGCTTGCCAATTTCAACAGGCAGTTCAGGGCGCTGAAAGGTATGACACCGCGCGAATACCGGGCGATGTTCCTCAGGCGTTGACGGGCATCGTCGCAAGCAGCCTGGCAATCCTTGCCGCTGCAGCATCCGCAGCCTGAGCTTCCATGCGCGCGATACCAAGCAGCAGCCCAGGTCGCGCTGAGCCGAGATACAGCGCCGAGATCGGCCGCACGGCGAAACCGTTGGAGTTAATTGCGCGCGCGACGGCGACATCATCGATCTTTGCGTCACGGAACCAACTTGCCAGCTGCAACCCGCCGCCACCCGCTCCAACCTCTAACCAATTGCCGCAGTGACGATTGAGTGCTTCGACGGTTGCTGCCATGCGTTCCGCATAAATAGCGTTCATCTGCCTGAGATGCGCACGAAACCGCCCCTCACGCATGAAATCGGCCAAGGCGGCCTGGATATGAACGGGCACGACCGCCCCTCTCAGCCGCTGCACGGCCTCGGTCGCCGCCAGAAGCCGCGAGGGAATGACGGCATAAGCGACGCGCAGACCGGGCGCGAGAGTCTTCGAAAAGGTGCCGATATAGGCGACCACTTCGCCACGATCGATGCCCTGCAGGGCGGCGATGGGGCGCGACGCATATTGGAACTCGCTGTCGTAATCGTCTTCCAGCACGATCGCGCCATTGGCGCGAGCGAATTCCAGCAACGCGAGACGGCGCGACAGGCTCATGGTCACGCCGGTCGGATATTGATGCGAGGGCGTGACATAGATCAGTCGCGGCGATGGCCCGGTCCCTTGCGCGACATCGATGCCCTCGGCATTACAAGGCACCGCCACGAGGCTGGCCCCAGCCATCCGCAGGATCGCCTGCGCGCTGGCATAGCCGGGGTCCTCCATCCAGGCGATGTCACCCGGATGATCCGGCTGAAGCAATAGGCTCGCAAGCAACCCGATTGCGGCACCCGTCGATGGCACGATCACGATCTGCTCGGGGCGGGCGACCACGCCACGTGTCGCCGAGATGTGCTCGAGTATAGCCTCGCACAACTCGCGAACGCCGCCATGATCGCTGTAGCCGAGATCATGCACCCGCAGCGATCGGCCCCGAGCACCGAGACAGCGCGCCCATGCGGCATGGGGAAAGGTCGAGACATCGGGCACCCCCGGCTCGAACAATCCTCCCCTTTTGAATTCCGTAACGCGCGGCAGATTTGGCGACGGTGGTGCGGACTGCCCCGACAATGGCGTCGTCGGGAATGCCGCGACGCGTGTCGCCGCACCTGATGTCGAGTGAAGGTAGCCTTCCGCCTTGAGCCGATCATAGGCGTTGACCACGGTCGACCGCGCAACGCCGAACGAGACGGCCATTACCCGCGTCGACGGCACGCGCTGCCCTGGCGGCAACTGCCCGTGCAGGATGCGGTCGCGCATCAGGCGGTAGACTTGCCCCTCCAAATCGCCCGAAATCCGGTCCAGTGCCGGCCACTGCGCCACCGCTGTCATGAAACCTCAACTGGTCTGCTAAAAATCAAAAAACTGGCTGTTTATAGCCTACCTCTTTGCTGGCAGAGATCAACGCCCGATCTGTGAGGAAGATATGGCCGATCACTATCCACCTGATACCAGCACCTACCCGACCACCGAGCGCACCCGCGTGCGGCGCAGCCCGAAGCGCGGCAGCCACGCCCATGCCGATGTCCATGCCATTCTGGATGCCGCCCCGCTCTGTCACGTCGGCTATGTCATCAATGGTGCGCCCTATGTGACGCCGACCATGCATTGGCGCGAAGGCGATTACGTCTATTGGCACGGCTCGTCCGCCAGCCGCTTCCTGCGCGCCGCCGAAGACATGCCGGTCTGTCTGACCTGCAGCATCATCGACGGCTATGTGCTTGCCCGCTCGGCCTTCAACCATTCCGTCAACTATCGCTCAGCCATGGTTTTCGGCACGGCCCGTCTTGTCGATGATGTCGAGGAAAAGACCGCTGCACTGCGCCGCCTGATCGAAGACCTGTTTCCCGGCCGCTGGGATAGCCTCAGATCGATGAGCAAGCAGGAGGTCAAGGCGACTTCGGTCATGCGGATGAAAATCGACGAGGCCTCCGCCAAGATCCGCAATGGGCCGCCGGGCGATAAAGACGAAGCGGATCATCCCGTCTGGGCTGGCGTTCTGCCCATCGAAAGCCGCCTGGTATCACCACAGCCCGCCCCCGGCTTGCCCGATGGAATGGAACTGCCACAATCCCTTGCGGACCTGATACAATCCGGCCGGCTTCGCTGAACTACATTTGATGACCAAAGGACTTTGATATGGATCTCACGAACTGGAAGGGCGTCGCCCGCCCCGAGCGCATTCCCCTTGACGGCCGCTACGTCAGGATCGAGCCACTCGAGGCGGTCCGTCATGGCGACGATCTCCTTGCCTCAGCCCGCGCACCCGGCGCGGAAGATCGCTTTCGCTATCTTTTCGAGGATGCCCCGGCCGATCGCGCCGCCTTTTCGCCCTGGCTCGAGAAAGCCGCATCCAGCGCCGATCCGCTCTTCTTCGCGACGATCGACAAGCGGACCGGACGCGCCGAGGGCCGGCAGGCATTGATGCGCATCGACAACGCGCATGGCGTCATCGAAATCGGCAGCATCCTCTGGGGACCCGCCATCGCCCGCAGCCGCGTGACCACGGAAACGCTCTATCTTTTTGCATCCTACGTCTTCGACACGCTCGGCTATCGCCGCTTCGAATGGAAGTGCAACAACCTCAACGAACCGTCGAAGCGGGCAGCCGAACGCTTCGGCTTCGTTTACGAAGGCATTTTCCGCCAGCACATGGTCGCAAAGGGCCAGAATCGCGACACGGCCTGGTTCGCCATGATCGACGCCGACTGGCCGCGCCTGAAGGCCGGCTACGAGCGCTGGCTGAGCCCGGAGAATTTCGATGAGGCTGGCCAGCAGAAGACGAAATTGACATTCGCCTAGGCACAGTCCCGTAGCTCCGGGCCTATAGCAGCTTGCGAAAATAGACCACGCGCCTGGTTTCGACGAAACCGAGCGCGGCATGAAAGGCGTGGCTCGCAAGATTGTCGATCAGTGCATCCGAAGCAAACTCGGTGCAGCCAGCCTCCCGCCCCCAGGTGGCGACAGCCTGGCAAAGCGCCCGCGCCGCCCCTCCCCGCCGATCTTCGGGACGCACATAGATGCCCTCCAGGAATAGGACCGGCGAAGTCTCGCAGCCATTGACGTAATCGTGCCGCAATGTCGCTTCGGCAAAACCGACGACATGACCGACAGAATCGATCGCGACAAACGCAGAAGCATTTTCATCAGCGCGAAATTGCGCCAGTTCCGCCCGATGATGTTCGAGCGAACTATGGGGCCAAAGTTCGACGCGCAACCGCGCCCACGCCTCCAGATGTTCGTCTGCCGCCTGCTCTATGCGCATGTCTTGATCTCCTATCCAACTGCCTGTTGCCGGCCAACGGAAAAATTTCGCTTTCGACTCCACAATCATCGCGCTACATATCGCGCATATTCACGCGCTATTTCGCCGATCAGAATCTGAGGTTGATGGAATGACATTTCAAAGCAGTTCGCGTCTTTACGCTGCTGTTTCCCCCCTGTTGTGGCCAGCCATCCTGTGCGGTGGACTAACGGGAGCCTATTTCGCCTTCCAGTCGGATATGCATCTTCTCTGGTTCAATGTCGTCTATCTTTCAACGGTAGCCATCATTGCCCTCTTCGAGCGGTTGATGCCTTACGAGAAGACTTGGCAGAAGCGCGATGGCGAGACCTTCAACGATATCGCCCACACGCTGCTGAACAAGGGCGGCGTGCAGATCGCCGCTGCGATCGGCACATCTTTCCCGATGGCAGTCGCGACAGTCGCGCAGCCGGCGCTGAGCTACCATTCGCATTTCTGGCCGGATCAATGGCCTATGGCGTTCCAGGTGGTGCTCGGCCTCGTCATCGCCGAGTTTGGTCTCTATATGGCGCATCGCCTGGCGCATGAGCATCTGTCGCTCTGGCGCTTTCATGCGCTGCACCACAGCGTCGAACGGCTATGGGTCATCAACACAGGCCGTTTTCACGTCATCGATACTCTGTTCAAGATCGCGCTCGGTCAGATTCCGCTCTATCTGCTCGGCGCGCCGTTGCCGGTCTTCCTTTGGATCGGTGCTGTCACGGCTTTCATCGGCCTTTTGACCCATTGCAATGTCGATATGCGCACCGGCCCACTCGACCTCATATTTTCGACTCCACGCCTCCATCGCTGGCATCATTCCAAGATTCTGGCCGAGGGAAATACGAATTATGGGGAAAACCTCGTGATCTGGGATCAGCTTCTCGGCACTTTCTACAACCCGCCGCGTCCGTCCTCGACCGATATCGGCATCACCGGCAAGGTAGCCAAGGGTTTCCTCGCCCAGCTCGTGCAGCCATTCTCCAGGACGGGCCGCAAGGAGATTATCGGCAAGAAGCCCAAGGAGCTGATTCTCAAGGAAGAACAGGCCGCAAAAGCGGCCGCCGAAAGGCAACGTGAAGCCGCCTCTATGCGCAAATCGGGCTAACATAACCCGCGAAAGACGCACCCGTTTCGCGTTTGGGCGGGCGCGTTGTCGCGCATGCCTTGTGGACGGAAACATCATGAAAAAATACGGCCCCGCAATATGCATATTTCCGTTTCAAACTGAGAAGATCTTGTCATTTAACGTGTATTGAAAAAGGCAGGCTGGGGGTTTACCTAACTCCCAGCATTTAATTTAGACGAAAGATCAGGAAAATCATTGAGATGGAAGGGAGGTTTGCCACAGAATACCTTAAGCAACTTCACAGAATATTTTTCATTTCCAGAGAAATAGATCGGCTTGAGCGAGAATTCATCAAGCAAGGCATAGCACATTTTCACGTTTCCGGTGCCGGTCACGAGTCCACCGCGCTGCTCAACGAGTTTCTCCAGGACGACGACTGGCTGCATCTGCATTATCGCGACAAGGCCCTGATGCTGGCGCGCGGCATGCCCATTCGTGAGTTCTTCTCCAGCCTGCTTGCAACAGCCAATTCCCATTCCGCCGGCCGTCAGATGAGCGCGCATCTGTCCTCCCGCGCCCTCAACATCACGTCGATCGTCGGCCCCGTCGGCAACAATGCCCTGCATGCTGTCGGCGTCGCGGCATCCCTGAAGCATAAGCCGGGAATGCCGATCGCCATCTGTTGCGTCGGCGACGGCACCACCCAGCAGGGCGAGTTCCTCGAAGCGGTCGCCGAAGCCGTGCGCAGCCAGTATCCCGTCGTCTTCGTCATCGAGGACAACAGCTTCTCCATCTCGACACGCACGGGCAAGCAGACGTTCTTCGACCTGCCGGCTGGTCCCGCTTCCTCTTTCTACGGCATCGATATCATCCGCACGGATGGCGACGATCTCACCGCATCGCGCGACGCCTTCCGCAAGGCTGTCCGTCACAGCCGCAACAACCGCACGCCCAGCATCGTGCTTCTGAACGTCGAGCGCCTTTCCGATCACACCAATGCCGACGATCAGAAGACCTATCGCACCCTGCTCGAAATCGAGGCCGGCTCCTCGCGCGACCCGCTGCCGAATCTGCGGGCAATGCTGCAGAAGGCGGGTATCGACGCCGATGCTCTGCAAAAGATCGAACAGGAATTGATTGCGGAAGTGCAGGCAGAAGCCGCCCTTGCCCGCAAGGAAGACGCCCCGAAGGTCGAGCCGGAGGCTAAGGCTCCCTACCCAGCTTCCTTCGATAAGAGGGCAGAATATCGCGGCAACGAGACTGCATCGACGCTGACGATGCGCGAGGCGCTGAATGTCGTTCTCGACAAGCAGCTGGCCGGCAATCCCGAAGTCGTTCTCTTTGGCCAGGATATAGAGGATCCGAAGGGCGACGTTTTTGGTGTGACGCGCGGCCTCAGCACCAAATATCCTGACCGCGTCCGCAACGCCGCTCTCAGCGAATCGACAATCGTCGGCACGGCGGTCGGCCGCGCGCTGGCGGGCCAGCGCCCCGTCGCCTTCCTGCAGTTCGCCGATTTCCTGCCGCTCGCCTATAATCAGATCGTCTCTGAAATGGGCAGCATGTTCTGGCGCAGCAATGGCGCCTGGGAAGCGCCCGTCATCCTGATGGTGAGCTGCGGCGGCTACAAGCCAGGCCTTGGTCCGTTCCATGCCCAGAGCTTCGAGGGAATGCTGGCGCACACGCCGGGCATCGACGTCGTTATGCCCTCCAGCGCCGGCGATGCCGCCGGTCTGCTGAATGCCGCCTTCGAATCGCGGCGCCCGACGGTCTTCCTCTATCCGAAGGCCGTACTCAACAATTCCGACGGCCGCACTTCCGAGGATCTGGACAAGCACTTCGTCCATCCCGGCCTGTCGCGCCATGTTACCCGCGGCCGCGACATCACGCTCGTCAGCTACGGCAACACGGTTTCGCTCTGCGCCAATGCCGCGAGCGCTTTCGAGGCCCAGGGCTTTTCCGTCGAGGTGATCGATCTGCGCTCGATCTCGCCGTGGGACGAGAAGGAAGTGCTGGCGAGTGCACGGCGCACCCGCCGCCTGATCGTCGTGCATGAAGACAACCGCACCGTAGGCATGGGTGCGGAAATCATTGCCACCGTCACTGAAAAGACCGATGTGCCTGTTGTCGTGCGCCGGCTCGCGCGCTCGGATGCGCACATCCCCTTCAATTTCCGCAATCAGCTCGAAACGCTCCCCTCCTACCGTAAGCTGGTCGACCTGATGGCTGAAGTGCTTGAATGCGAGGTTACCTGGCACGAAGAGGATGACAGCGGCCCGACGGCAGCGATCAAGGCGATCGGCTCGGGGCCCGCCGACGAGAACGTCCTCGTGACCGATATGCTCGTCAAGCCCGGCGACAAGATCGAGGTCGGCCAGCTGGTGGCCGTCGTCGAGGCGACAAAAGCCTCTGTCGAGATCTGCGCCAATATCGGCGGCGTCGTGCAGGAGGTCTTCGCCAAGGTCGGCGACCAGATCGCCACCGACAGCCCGCTTCTGACCGTCGACGCCAATCGCGACCTAAGCGAGCAGAACTTCGCGCTCGCTTCCGAGATCCAGAACAAGTTCGTGCTGCGCCGCCTGAAGTCGCATGTCATCCCGGCGCTGCGCCGCCATACCGGCAGCTTCTCGGAAGTCGTCATCAACGGTATCGGCATCGCCACCGGTGCCCGCCGCGTCACCAACGAAGAAATCATCCATAACTGGCCGAACCGCCGCGCCGACGAAATACTCGCGTTGACGGGCATTAAGAGCCGCTTCTGGGTCGGGCCTGAAGAAGGCACGCTGAGTCTTGCCACGAAGGCGGCGCGTGATCTTCTCAAGCAGAACCAGATGTCGATTCACGATGTCGATCTGGTGATCGCCGCCACCGGAACGCCCGACATCGCCACGCCGTCGCTCGCAAGCCGCGTCGCGGTTGCCGTCGCCGAAGACGGCGTGCGGCCCTCGCTTGCGGCCTACGATATGGGTGCCGCCTGCTCCGGCTATCTCTACGCGCTGCAGCAAGCCTATGATTTCATTGCACAGCAGAACGACGCCAAGGTGCTCATCATCACCTCGGAAGTCCTGTCGCCGCTGCTCGACATGAACGATTTCTCCACCGCAATCCTCTTCGGCGATGCCGCGACCGCCAGCCTCGTCACCAGCCGCGACATGGCGCGCAAGCCGCTCTTCACCGCAAGCCGCCCGATCGTCAGCGGCCGGCCGGAGCCGGGCGATCTGCTCTATGTTCCGCTTCCGGACGATGGCGTCATTGCCATGAACGGCCGGTCGGTCTTCACCGAAGCGGTGCATTCGATGACCCGTTCGATCGAAAACGCCTGCGTCGATGCCGGCATCGAGCTTGCCAATCTTGATCTGCTGGTGCCGCACCAGGCCAACCAGCGCATCATCGACACGATTGCCAAACGCAGCGGCCGCCCGGCTCTCAGCGTCATCGAGACCTACGGTAACACCAGCTCGTCAAGCATTCCGCTTGCCATGCTGCATGTCGCCAACGAACACTCAGAGCCGCTCAATCTCGGCCTAGTGGCCTTCGGCGGCGGCATGACGGCAGGTGCTGCAATCGTACGGACCGTGAAGTAACCCGCGGTTCCTCCCCAACGCTCCACTCAAAGATTCCATACAGCGCGGCCGATTGGCCGCGCTTTTCATATGGTTTTTTCGCGCCCAATCACCACATATACGCGAGCTCACAACTTGCATGATCGCCCATAGGCGGAGAGAAGTATCAAATTTCTGCAACCTTTGCGGCCCATCATTCATTACAATTCATTCATGTTTGACGCCATGCTCCCTTGAAAAGCACCGCAGCGGTGCTTTACTTGAAGGCCATGGCAAAGACACACGCACCAACGCACCGCTCTCGTCTGCGATATGATCTCGCTCCCGATGACGAAGCGCGGCAGGCTCTGGACGAGACCTTTGCCGCATACGGGCAGATGATGAAACTCCTGGGCGAAATCGTTCCGGACAGAGCCGGAGCAAATCTCGTCACGCTTCACGATCTTGCCTATGAGGCGATCCGCGAACGCACCGCTTTGCCCGCGCGCCTCGTGACGCTCGGCCTGCGTGATTTTGCGGCCAATCGAAGCGGGTTTGCCGATTGGAACCGGCTGCCGCTCGACGAAAAGCTCTTTGCCATCAAGGGTCCGTCAGACCTGACAATCTCGACGGTGCGCGGCCGTGTCGCCGTGCCCTTCGACGTGGCCGGCTATTTCAAAGGCTGGGACAGCAATATCCCCGCCTATCTGATCGCCGATGGCGGCCACTACGCGATTCACATCGGGGTAACACCAAACTCTCCCCGAACGGAGGATAACATGACGATGCATGAAGGCATTCTTTCCCGCATGGGACGACTGATCGCAGGCCTCGCCAATGCCGCAGTCGACACCGTAGAAGGCGCCAACAAGGTCGCCGTCATCGAGCAGGCGCTGCGCGAGATCGACGCCGCCGCCGATGAAGCGCGTGCCGATCTAGGCAAGGCGCGCGCCGAGGAATACCGCATCCGGAGCCGCCGCAGCGAAATCGTCGCCGATCTCGACGCGCTCGACGCTAAGATCCGGCTTGCGATCACGGCCGATCGCGAAGACCTCGCCAAGGCCGGCGTCGCGCGCCAGATCGACCTCGAGGCGCAGACCGCCGCGCTCGACAAGGCGCTCGCAGATGCGAACGCACAGATCGACGAGGGCCAGAAGGCACTTCAGGCTGTTCTTGCCACCCGCCGCGAGGCGGAAGCACGGCTTGTCGATTTCAAGCGCAGCATCGCCCGCCATGCTCGCGAGGAAGCAACGGGCGAAAATCCCCGGCCGACAGCGGCCGCCGGTGCAGCCCGCGCGGCGGCGGCCGTTTCCCGATTGACCGGCGTACCCTCGGGCGAGCCCGCAACAAGCGCCGAGCTCGATGAGCTCGACCGCCTGCATCGGGAGCAGGCCATAGAAGCACGCCTTGCCCGCTTCAAGGCCAGCGGCCAGTAACCGATGCACCTGTTTCTCGCACCCGAATGTGCGCCCTTTGCCATCGCGGCAATGATCCTGATCGGACTGACGGCAATCGAAATCCTGTCGATGCTGCTTGGCTTCTCGCTAAGTGAACTCATCGGCAAGCCGCATTTCGAAGGTCACGATGGTGTGCTCGCCGGCCTGCTCTCCTGGATCAATATCGGCGGCGTGCCGCTGCTGATCCTGATCATGCTGGTCCTCGGCATCTTCGCCGTGACAGGTTTTGCCATCCAGACCGTCGCCGACGTGATCTGGGCGCCGCTGCCGGCGATCGCTGCCGCAGTGCCGGCCCTCGCAATCACGATCCCTCTCGTCCGGGGCTCGACGCGAACGATCGCCAGGATCGTGCCGCGCGACGAGACCTACGCCGTCGAGGCCGATGACTTCGTCGGTCGCACGGGCACGGTTTCCATCGGTCCTCTGGATCAAGGCCTGCCTGGCCGCGTCAGCGTCAAGGACGCGCATGGCAACTGGCATCAGTTGCGCGCCAGCGCCGCCAAGGGTGAAAACCCCTTGCCGATCGGCGCCCAAGTTCTGCTTGTCGACCGCAAGGCCGACATCTTCATCGCAGTTTCCGCCCCCTCGGATCTTGTGAGATCCGACGACAAATCCTCTACGGAGCAACCTTCATGAACGGCCTTTACGACCTTATTCTTCCCGCAGGCATAGGTCTCGTCCTGATCCTCGGGATCGGCTTCGTCCTTGCCTCGCTCTATGTCCGCTCGAGCCGCGATGAGGCCTATGTGCGCACCGGTCTCGGCGGCCAGAAAGTCGTGCTCGACGGCGGCTCCGTCGTGCTGCCGATTTTCCACTCGATCGCCCGCGTCAATCTCAAGACGCTACGCCTGGAGGTCCAGCGCGGCGAGAATGACGCGCTGATCACCAAGGACCGTATGCGCGTCGATATCGGCGCCGAGTTCTATGTCCGCGTCAAACCGGACAGCTCCTCGATCGCGCTCGCCGCCCAGACGCTCGGCAATCGCACCAACGACAGCGAACAGCTGCGCCAGCTGATCGAGGCGAAGTTCGTGGACAGCCTGCGCTCGGTGGCGGCCACGATGAGCCTCGATGCCCTGCAGGAACAGCGCATGGATTTCGTCAAGGCCGTGCAGGATGCGGTCGGCTCCGACCTGCAGTCTAACGGTCTCGAACTGGAATCCGTGTCGCTGACGCGCCTCGACCAGACCGATATCAAGCACTTCAACGCCAACAACTTCTTCGATGCGCACGGTCTCGCCGCGCTGACCCGCGTCACCGAGGCGCGCAAGAAGGAGCGTAACGAAGTCGTCCGCGATACCGAAGTCGCGATTGCCCAGAAGGACCTGGAGGCTCGTCAGCAGTCGCTCGCGATCGAGCGGACGAAGCGCGAGGCGGAACTAAACCAACAGCGCGACATCGCTAACAAATCCGCCGCCACCCGCGCCGAGACCGCACAGCAGGAACAGGCCGCCAAGCGTGCGGAGGAGGAAGCCCGTATCGCCGCCGAACAGGCGATCGCCGAACGCGAGGCAGCTGCGAAACAGGCTCGCGAATCCGCCAACATCGACTCGACCCGCGCCGTGCAGCAGCGCGACACCGAAGCCCGCCGCGATATCCAGATCGTCGCGCAGGAAAGCGCCATCGCGGTTGCTAACAAGAGCCGTGAGGAGTCTGAAGCCAAGGCAAAGGCAGAAGCCGCCCGCGCACTTGCCATCGCGGCCGAGGAAAAGGTCGGCACCGCCAAGGCGGTCGAGATCGCCGAACGTGAAAAGCAGATCGCCGTGATCGACGCACAGAAGCGCGCACAGACCCAGGCAACCGCCGTCACCATTGCAGCAGAAGCCGAAAAGCAGGCCGCGACCGACCAGGCCGATGCCATCAAGACGCTGGCAACGGCAGAAGCCGACGCTGCGATCATCAAGGCCAAGGGTATTCTTGAAACCGGTAAGGCAACGGCCGAAAGCGAGGCCCTGCTCAACGAAGCGCGCAACAAGCTCAGCCCCGCCATCATCGAATTCGAGATCACCCGCGAGCGCATCCGCATCGTGCCCGCCGCCCTTGCCGAAGCGGTCAAGCCGATCGAAAAGATCTCCGATATCCGGATCTTCGACACCGGCGGCATGCTCGGCCGCAATGGCAACGGTGCGGGCGGCGGCAGTGGCGTCGGCCTTGGCGAAGGTCTTGCCGGCCAGCTACTCTCCTACCAGGCCAACAAGCCGATCCTCGACCGCCTGCTGAAGGAGGCCGGCTTCGACGGCGACAATGCCATCTCGGCCCTGCTTGGCAATCTCGATGGCAAGACCAACGCTGCCCAGCCCGAGGAAGAGCAATATTACGACGACGCCGAAGAGACGGATAAGCCTGCCTAACGGCTGCTGGTCGTCAGCAAACACAAAACCCCGGAATTCCTTAGGGATTCCGGGGTTTCCGTTAAATTAAACGGCCGATGAGATCAGGATTTCGGGCGATTTCTGAACGCCTCGGCTTCGGCGTAGAACTTCTTTTCCCATTCCTTGTGGTTGTCGAGACCTTCCTTGATGAAGGGCGTGAAAATCGCCAGGTTCATCAGGGCCCAGTTGACGAAACGAGCCGGGAATTTCAGCGGCTTGACGAAATCGACGAAGAGCACCACGCGCGTCTTGTCGGAATGATTCCAGGCTTCGTGCTCATAGGCATCGTCGAAGATCAGCGCCTTGCCTTCCTGCCAATGGCAAACCTGCTTGTCGACGCGGATGGCGAGCTTCTCGTTCGGTTCCGGCACGATGAGGCCGAGATGCAGGCGCAGCACGCCGTTATAGGGGCCGCGGTGAGCCGGAAGATGCTTGCCGGGCTCGAAGATCGAGAACATCGCCGTCGTCAGGCCGGGGATCTTCTGCACGGCTGCCCAGGTATTCGGGCACGCCTTGATGTTCTGCTCCGACTTCACGCCAAAACCGAGGAGGAAGAAGGTCTTCCAGCGCGTATCGGTCGAAATGGTCTTCACGTCGGTGGAGATATCCTGGAAGGTCGGCAACTCGCTCTGGCGCAGCAGCACTTTTTCGAGCTCCGCGCGGATGGCCGGATAATCTTTTTCTATCTCGGCAGCCCAGGGGAAAGTGGCTGTGTCATAGACCGGCGGATTGCCGAGCTTGGCATATTTCAGGTTGAGGCTTTCGGCCCAGGCAACGATGCTCATGAAAAAGCGGGTCATGGCGCTCGGGCGGTCCATCGGCGCAATGCCGGCGGTGCCGAAGGTCTGTTCCGGAGCAGGAGATTGGTTGGAAGTGGGAGCAGGTGCGCTCAAGGGACTCTCCGTCATGTCTGTCTTTTGGGGCGGTGCGGTCCGGGAGGAAGTTGCGCGGGGAATCCGCATGCGAATCCCGGAGCGAGAACAGGCTTGTCATTGGGAATGCTTTGCCTGTGCTTATCCTGATCGACGCCCGACTCCTTGTGTTATGCGGTGATCTTAATAGGCGATTATATGAGTTGATTAGTCGAATTTCGCAAGAGAGTCCGTTCGCAACGAGCGGTGGTTTGTCGTGGAATAAATCTCTGCGATTCTCGAGAGGGATTCACCTCAGAATCGGCAAAAATGCGGCGAAATCTGCCGATCTCCAATCACTAAGCTGTTTGAGCCTGAATTATTAGCCGGACAATTGCAAGCCCTGCTATCACGGCTGCAATCGACAGGAAAACGGACAGGCCGATATAGGCGATAGCCGGCATCCATTGACCGCGCTCCCAGAGCACGACGCTCTCCAGCGCAAAAGTCGAAAATGTCGTGAATCCACCTAGAAGGCCTGTTGTCAGAAACAACCGCATCTCCTGCGACATACCGCCGCGAAAAGCGAAATACTCCGTCAGCAGCCCCATGATGAAGGCACCAAGCACATTGATGATCAACGTGCCGAATGGAAACTCGATCCCGAGCAGGCGGGCAGCAAGCTCGTTGATACCGAGACGGAATGCACCGCCCAATCCGGCACCGAGAAACACGACAAGATAGAGCACGACAACCTCCTGCCGTCCTTGCGTCAAACCTTTCCGACCTTATGGGCATTTTCCCGCCGCGTCTTCAAGCCGCGCTCGCGAATATGGCGAAGCGGCGTGTCGGCTGGGATGTTATCGGAAGCAGCGCTTTTGGCGATGCCGAGCCGCTGCGACAGATAGATGCTGGTATGGCCGCTGCAGATATAGGCAAGGAAGCAGGCGACAGCGAGATAGACGGTATGCGTCGCGCCGAAGAGCTCGATGCCCATGATCATGCAGGCAAGCGGCGTATTGGTTGCGCCGGCAAAGACGGCGACGAAGCCCAACGCAGCAAAAAGGTCAACGGGCGCACCGAGAATGGCGGCAAGCGCATTGCCGAGCGCGGCTCCGATGAAGAACAGAGGCGTCACTTCACCGCCCTTGAAGCCAGAGCTGAGCGTCACGATCGTGAAGACCGCCTTCCAGAACCAGCTCCAGTAATCGACGCGGGCGGGATCGAAGAAGCCGAAGATCGTCGCATCGTCTGGGTTGGGCGACCAGACGCCAAGCCCCAGATATTGCCGCGTGCCGAGCAGGTAAACGAGACCGATCAAGATCGCACTGGCGATGACAGGCCGTAACGGCGCGTAGGCGCAGAACCGCTTGAATGCCGCCGACGCAGCATGCGAGAGCTCGCTGAAGCAACGTGCGGCCAAGCCGAAGATGACGCCGGCAAGCCCGACCTTGATGAGCAGCAGCGCATCGAGATGGAACGTGCTGGCCGGAATGCCTGAGAGATAACCGATGTGGTACTGGATATGCTCGATGCCCCAGGCATGGCACGTCCAGTCGGCCGCGATCGCTGCCGCAAGGCTCGGGATCAGTGCCTCATATTGCATCCGCCCGATCGTCAGGACTTCGAGAGCGAAGACGGCACCGGCGATCGGTGTGCCGAAGACCGCGCCAAAACCGGCGGCGATACCCGCCATGAGGAGAATGCGGATCTCGCCATGGCTGAGCCGGAACACCTTTGCAAAGGCGCTGGCAATGCTGCCGCCGAGCTGCACCGCTGTCCCCTCACGCCCCGCCGAACCACCGACCAGATGCGTCAGGACCGTCGAGACCAGGATAAAGGGAGCCATACGCAGCGGCACGCCGCCGCCGGGCTCATGGATCTGGTCGACGATCAGATTGTTGCCGCCTTCCGAGCCTCGACCAAAGCGCTGATAGACCAGCACCATTAGGAAACCGGCAACCGGCATCAGGAAGATCAGCCAGGGATGGTCGAAACGTTCGGCCGTCGCTTTGTCGAGGCTCCAGAGGAACAGCGCACAAAGCGAGCCGACGACCACAGCCATCGGCACCACGAGAACGATCCATTTGAAAAGACTGCGAAATTGCTGAAAACGATGATGAAAATAGGCGGATGCGGACATCAGTTTGCCCCTCCCGCGAAGCCGACACACGGTCTTCCGGGGACAGTGAACAAGAAACAGAAGTGGGATAACGGTAAGATAATAGGCATGACTCTACTCCTTCGCCTTTTAGGCGCGTTGAGTAGGAGTCATCAGCTTCCCTGGGAAAATCAGAGCAGCGGTTCGGCCACCATGGCCCGGCAGAAATCCATTACCGTTATATTTTCCATACAGAAACAGGCCCATCGCTGTCAACGGGCAGCAGCCGTCACACCGCCCGGGCAATCATCTCGATCGGCGCAAGCAGGCCGCCCTCGACCGACACGTTGACGTTGCTCATGCGCTCACCAGCCCGCGGGCCCATCAACGTCCGGACACCCTGGTCTCGCACCTCGCCCGCCGCAGCGGCCCTGGCGCGCGCTTCATGTGCCAATCGGATTGCGAGAGCACTACGATCCTGCTCAAGCTCAACCGTGAAGCCGGCTTCGTCAAGCAGATGGCGATATATATCGGGGCTGCGGACGAAGCTCGTTTCCAACTCCATAGCCCAGGGCATCGGAAAGGGGAGCGTTCCCTCGCGCATCTGCATGATCTCATAAAGCCCGAAACGACCGCCGGGCTTGAGAATGCGCCTGACCTCGGAAAACAGTCTCGCCTTGTCCTCTATATTCATGCCGACGTGAATGAGCGTCGCACGATCGAAACTGCCGCTCTCGAAAGGCAATGCCAACGCGCTGCCCTGCCGGAAGGAAACCAGATCCTCCAGACCGCAGCGGGCCGTCAGCGAATTGGCGACCTGAACGAATTCTTCGGTGAGATCGACGCCCGACACGATGCATCCGTAGGAGTCGGCAAAATGGCGGGCAGGCCCGCCGAGTCCGGAGCCGATATCGGCAAGACGTAGGCCGGCGGAAAGATCGAGATCCCTTGCGAAATCCACTGTGGCCGCGTGACGACCCAGATGGAATTCATCGACATCAGCCAGATCGCGGATGAGAAGATTATCGATATCCTTGCCATCGGCGGCAAGCGTTTGCAGGATCGCCGTTTCCAGCGATCCGTGCGTATAGTGGCTGGCAACTTTTTCCTCGGTAGACATGCGTGCACTCCCAAGGCCTTGCCTGAAGGCTGCCTATGATATCAGACCTTCAGTTCGCGCCGTTCAACTTCAGTCACCATGGCAAGATCCAGCACGCGCTGCAAGTTCGCAGCGTGTCTGAAGCTCGGGTCCTGGCTGCTGCCGGTCATGACAGCATCAGCAAAGCGCTGATAGTTGGTCTGGACCGGCGGCACATCGAGAACACGCCACGTCGCCGTTTCCGTGTCATCGCCGAGGCAACCGCGCAGTTCGGAACCATTCGGGCTATGCGACACTTCCAGGCCGCCGCGCTCGCCATAGATGCGCAGCTTCAGCTCGTTCAGGTGCCCCGTCGCCCAGCGGCTCGCATGCACGACTCCGAGCGCGCCGTTGGCGAAATCGACCGACATCGAGAAGCTGTCATTCGCATCGAGCGTATATTCGCCGATGCGCTCGCCGGGAGCCTTCGCGAAGGTCTTGAGACGGGCAAAGACGTGATCGATATCGGTCGCGGCGCCATAGGCGGCGAAATCGAGGATATGGATGCCGATATCACCGAGAACGCCGTTCGAGCCGTGGCCCGTCGACAGACGCCAGAGCCACTTGGACTCGCTGCGCCAATCGCCCCAGGCCTTAGAGACGAGCCAGCTCTGCAGGTAGGACGCCTCCACGTGCTTGACCGTGCCGATCTCGCCCGAAATCACCATCTCGCGCGCCTTCTGCAGCTGCGCGACATTGCGGTAGGTCAGGTTGACCATGTTGACGACACCTGCCCTTTCGGCAGCTTCCGTCATTTCAAGCGCCTTTTCATAATTCTCCGCGAGTGGCTTCTCGCATAGAACATGCTTGCCTGCGGCAAGCAGCGGCAAAGTCGTCGGATGGTGCGCCTTGTCCGGCGTGACGTTGGTCGCCGCATCGAACTCGCCCCAGGCGAGCGCCTCGTCGAGCGACGAGAAGCGCTTCTTGATATCGAACGTGTCGCAGAAGGCGGTGAGCCTCGTCGCATCCGTATCGACGGCGCCGACGATTTCGACGCCAGGAATGCGGGCGAAATGCTCCACATGGTTCTTCGCCATGCCGCCCGTGCCAACTACTATGAGACGCATCTGATACCTCAGCGATAACCGGCTTCGCCGGCCTGGTGCAGTTTCGGGCCGCGTTCGACGATCGGCTCCAACGCTTTTTCGACCGGCACATTCGGCGCATCATGGATGCTGGCCTGGGTACCGAGCGGGTTGTGGGCCCACTTCACGGAATTGATCAGGACCTTCTGAACGGTGCCGTTGTGATAGGTCGGGTAGGTCTCGTGGCCCGGACGGAAATAGAAGATGTTGCCGGCGCCGCGACGCCAGGTCATGCCCGAACGGAAGACCTCGCCACCCTGGAACCAGGAGATGAATACGGTTTCCAGTGGCTCCGGAACGGAGAACTGCTCACCGTACATCTCCTCGTTCTCAAGCTCGAAATGCTCGCCGAGGCCGGCTGCGATCGGATGGCGGGGGTTGATGACCCAGAGGCGCTCCCGCTCGCCGGCTTCGCGCCACTTCAGTGCGCAGGGCGTACCCATTAGGCGCTTGAAGACCTTGGAGAAATGGCCCGAATGCAGAACGATGAGGCCCATACCCTCCCAAACGCGCTTGGCGACGCGCTCGACGACCTCGTCCTTGACGGCGCCGTGATCCTTGTGGCCCCACCACAGAAGGACGTCGGTATCCTTCAGACGGGCTTCGCTGAGACCATGCTCCGGCTCCTGCAACGTTGCAGTGGTTGCCTCGATACTGGCATCGGCATTCAGCGCCTTGGCGATGGTGTTGTGCATGCCTTCCGGGTAGATCTCGGCGACGACCTTGTTTGTTTGCTCATGAATGTTCTCGCCCCAAACGACGGCACGAATAGTCATTACGGCACTCCTCTAATACCATTAGGATTGAATAGGTTATGCGATCCAAAGCGCTTTGGGAAAGCGCCGCATTTCAAGCCTTCATCAGCCCGTTGGACCCAAGACATAATGGGTTCAAAGCGATTTGACAAAGGCAAAAACGACCATGAACAACACCTCTGTTTTCAGTGCGATACGGACTTTGAAAAGAGGTTGACGACGAGCACTCCGGCGATGATCAACACAAGACCGATGATCGCGGCGAGATCGAGCTTCTGCCGGAAAAGCACGACGCCCACCATCGAAATCAGCACGATGCCGAGTGCGCTCCAGATAGCATAGGCGATGCCCACCGGAATGACCCGCAACGTTACCGAGAGGCAATAGAACGCCGCCGTATAGCAGATCACCAGAACGACCGTCGGGCCGAGGCGCGTAAACTGCTGCGACATCTGCAATGCCGTCGTGCCGATCACTTCAAGCACGATCGCGACCAGCAGCATTGCATAGACCGATGCGTTCGCCATTCCATTATCTCCGATAGGGCTAGAGCTGAGTGAGCTCGATCAGCCGGTCGATCAGCCTTTCACGGGCACTCTCGTCCATGTCGTGGCTGCCGAGCAGGTCGGCAAGCCAGATCCCATCGGCCGCCAATCTGACGATCGCCGCATCCACCGAGGAGTCCGTGCCGACATATTCTTCGCTGCGCTCGCGTACCCATGCGTGCCACCGCTGCCGCAATTGCGGTTCGGTGAGCAGCACCATCGTCACCTGTGCCCAATCCTTGGTGCCCTGCGGTTGGTCCCGCAGCGCCAGGCAGGCATGCAGATAAGCGCGGGTAAAGCGGCCATGCGGCAACGGATCGGCCCGCATTGCTTCCTCGATTGCAGCGTCCAGCCGCTCCAGCAGGCTGTCGAACAACGCTTCCAACAGCATGTTCTTGCTGGGGAAGTGATGCAGCAATCCACCCTTGCTGACACCGGAGGCGCCGGAAACGGCATCCAGCGTCACCGCCGTCATCCCTTTTTCGGAAGCAAGACGCGCCGCGACCGCCAGCAACTGCTGACGGACGAACAAAGGTTGCTTCTTCCTATGGTGTGCAGTGGACATGGCGACATAACATACCAGTTGGACGGTTTCGTCAACGCTCTAATCGGTAGTGTCTAGGCCCAATTGTTTGTGGATGATCTCGTGTTGTTTCCTCCTCAGTTTACGGAATGATGAGCCGCATCCTTTTCATCGAAGATGCTGACCTTCGTTGCCTCCACGACGAAAGCGATCGGCGAGCCGGTGGTGATCGTCGTCATGCCGGGATCGGTACCGATGATCTTCGAACCATCCTTGAGCCGGACGTGAACGAGCGAACGGTCGCCCAGGCGCTCCACGGTTTCGACCTGGCCGCCGATATCGCCCTTTTCGGCCGTCGTAACGACCAGATGCTCCGGCCGGATGCCGAGCGTCAGTCCTGAATTCGAGAGACCATTGAGCGCTATTGCCGTTTTGATGACAGAGCCATCCGGCAGCGTTGCCGTCGCCAGCCCGCCTGCCTCGCCAACGCCAGCTATGTTGATAAAGTTCATGCCGGGTGAGCCGACGAACTGGGCGACATAGCGCGTTGCCGGGCGCGTATAGATCTCGACGGGGGTCGCCACCTGCTCGATCTTCTTGTTGTTCAAGAGCACGATACGGTCAGCGAGTGTCATCGCCTCAACCTGGTCGTGCGTCACGAACACCATCGTTGCGCCCAGCCGCTCATGCAGCTGCGCCAGTTCCACGCGCGTACGTGTGCGCAGGCCGGCATCTAGGTTGGAAAGCGGCTCGTCGAACAGGAACACATCCGGCTCGCGCACGATGGCGCGGCCGATCGCGACGCGCTGCCGCTGGCCGCCCGAGAGCGCCGAAGGCTTGCGATCCAGCAGATGCGGCATTTCCAGGATCTTCGCGGCTTCCTCGATGCGTCTTGCGATCTCGTGCTTGGGCGTTTTGATATTTTTCAAGCCGAAGGACATGTTGTCGCGAACCGTCATGTGCGGATAGAGCGCGTAGGATTGAAAGACCATCGACACTCCGCGCTCACCGGGCGGCAGCTGATCGACTCGGCGGCCGCCGATCCAAATCTCGCCGCTGGTGATGGTCTCGAGACCCGCAATCATGCGCAGCAAGGTCGACTTGCCGCAGCCCGAGCCTCCAAGGAAGACGACGAACTCGCCGCGCTCGATCGTCAGATCGATGTCGTTCAGAACCTGCACGGCACCGAAATGCTTGGTGAGGGATTTGATATTGATACCTGCCACGTTACGCCTCCTGCGGAAAATCGAATTTATCGAACTTGCCATTCGTCGCGCCCCCGCCCGACGGCTTTCGCCGAACGGGGTTTCCGCATGGTTATTTGACGGCACCGACCGCGACACCGCGTGTCAGGGTCCGCTGGAAAATCAGGAAGAAGATGATCGTCGGCGTTATGCCGAGCAGCGAAGCCGCGGCGATTGCCGTGGGGTCCTGGGTATTGGCGCCCGACAGCACGCCCATGGCGACGGAGACCGTTTGGTTATTGTTGGAAACGAGGAATACCAGCGGGATCAGGAATTCGTTCCAGGTCCAGATGAAGAAGAAGGTTGCAAGCACCGCAAGCGTCGGCCTCAGCACCGGCACGATCACCATCCACAGGATCTGCCAGCGGCTGGCATTGTCGATCTGCGCCGCCTCGATAATTTCGCGCGGGAAGGTCGCCAGCACCGAAGACAAAAGATAGGTCCCGAATGCGGTATGCAGCACGCCGATGATCAGGATAACCGAGAGCATCGAGTCGAACAGGCCGACCTGCTTCGACATATAGTAGAGCGGATAAACCAAAGCCTCCTGCGGCGCCATGATGGATATTAGCAGTAGGACAAGAAGCCCTTGCCCGCCGCGCACCCGGCCTATGCCGATGGCATAGGCATTCAGGAGACTGAGGACGACGGCCAGAATGGCTGTGCATCCGCTGATGAGAACGCTGTTGAAGAGCTTCCGGGGAAAATCGACGGTCGCCCAGAAGTTCTTAAGTGCCGTCAGATCGAAGCTGTGCGGAAGAGCAAGCGGGCCATTGGCGGCATAATCGGAGGGTGTCTTGATGGCGTTGACTGCCGCGAGAAAGAACGGAAAGAGAGTGCCGGCAAGGAAAACCAGGAGAATGCCCAGAACGACCCAGCGGCCGAATCCGCTTCTTACGCGATGCTCCGCCGAAACGGTGCTTGTGGAAATCGAGGATGCCGTTGCCATCTCAATGTCCTCCTTCGGCCTGCTTCGACTGCATGCGCAGGAAAACGATGCCGAGTATGATGGTCATGACGGTCTGCAACGTCGCGATGGCTGCCGCATATCCGACGCGATTCGTCGTGAAGAAATGGTAGTATGACAGATAGGATGGAACCGTCGTCGCATTATCCGGCCCACCTGATGTCAGCACATAGATCGGCGCAAAGACCTTGAGCGCCGCGATCAGCGTCGTCAGCGCGACGACGAAAATTTCCGGCATCAGCATCGGGATGGTGATGGCGCGGAAACGCGCGAACCAGCTCGCATTGTCGAGCTCGGCGGCCTCGTAGAGCGAAGGATCGACGCGCGCCAATCCGGACATGAAGACGACCAGGCAATAGCCGACCTGCACCCAGACGATGACGGCCGAAACCGCCCACAGCGCATAGCTTGCATCCCCCAGCCAGTTTTTCGCCATGAAATCGAGGCCGATCGCCTTCAGCACCGCATTGATGATGCCGATTGGGTTGAGAATCCATGCCCACAACACGCCGGCGGCAGTGAGCGGCAGGATCTGCGGCAGGTAGAAGCCTGCGCGAAAGAAGCTCGACCATGTCTCGCCGAATTGCGCACTGATATAGTCGAACAGCACGGCCGCCAGCACGAGGCCCAAAAGAATGGGCACGATCGTCATCGAGATGATGAACAGAAGCGTATGCTGAATGGAGCCCCAGAAAGCGGTATCCTGAAGCAGCCTGGCATAATTTTCCAGACCGACATAACGCGGCGGGATGACACCGCCCTTCCACGTGGTGAAGCTGATCGCGAAATTGGCAATCAGCGGAACAAGCACGATAAGAACAAACCCCAGCACGCCCGGGATCATGTAGAGATAGTACCCCGCCCTGCCGGCGCTCTTCGACTTATCCATCGAAATCCTCCAGTCCGATACGGCAAGGCGGCATGAAAGCCGTCTTGCCGTTGTGATTGTCGCCGATGGTGCTATTGCGCTGCCTGCACGTCGTCGTAAGCCTTCTTCAGGCGCGCCACGAACTGGTCAGGCGTGGTCGAGCCGTTCACCAGGCCGGTGGTCGCCTGGATCAGCAGTTCGTAATAGCCGGGCACCGGCCAGTCCGGGTAGAAGCCGAGACCGCCCTTGCTGGAGATCTGGTTGAAGAGTTCGACATTGCGCTTGCCGACTTCGTCGGTAACCGTGGCCGGATCGGCAGCGATGGCAACGCCACCGAGATTTGCCTGTAGGTTCTGGTTTTCCTTGCTCAGGACCAGATCGATGAACTCGTAGGAGAGATCCTTGTTCTTGGCACTCTTCGGCACCATGAACAGGTTACCGGTCGAACCCACGCTGTACTTCGTGGTCGGGAAGATGAACTGGCTCCACTTGAAGTTCTTGATCGAGCTCGCGAAGTTGCCGTTGTTCCAGGTGCCGCTGACGAACATCGGAGCTGTGCCCGAGGAGAAGAGATTGTCGGCACCGCCGGTACCCTTCAAGCCGGTCGAATCCTTCGAAATATAGCCTTTGCTCACCCAATCGGCGATCTTCTGGGCGGCGAACAGGAAGGGTTTGGTATCAAGCGGCGCCTTCAGCCCCTGATAGTTCTTGACCCAGGTATCGTCAGCCTGCGTCAGTGCAAGCGTATAGACCAGATGCTGCGCGTTGGAATCCACCGTACCATAGGCAAGCGGCGTAATGCCCTTCTTCTTGAAAGTGTCCAGCGCGGCTTCGAACTCGTCCAGCGTGGTCGGCACTTTCACGCCGTTAGCCTGGAACATGTCGATATTGTAGAAAACCGAAACGAATTCGCCATAAACGGGAATGCCGATAATCGGACCGGAACCGTAGATGCCGTTGCCATCGTATTTGCTGAGCTGGCTATTGGTTTCATTGAGGATCTTGTCCCAGCCGCGCGATTTGAATTGATCGTCGAGCGGCGTCAGCAGGCCCTGCGAGGCGACGAGGCCTGCGGTGGCATTGCCCTTGTTGTATTCAAGCACATCCGGCGCCTGATCCGAATTGAGGATGAGGCTGCCAGCCTTCTGCAATTGCTCGAACGTCTTCTGTTCGAAATTGATCGTGACGTCGGGATGCTTGGCTTTCAGCTCTTCGAGCGCCTTGGTCCATGCCTTGGCCTGCGAAGTATCCGGCAGTTCGAACCACCAGACGTTAAATGTCTTGCTCTGGGCTTGCGCTACACCGGCAGCCAGCAGAAGCGACATGCCGGCTGTGATCGCCAGCTTCGAAAAAATATTCATATATTCTCCTCCACCATGCGAACCGTGACGGTATCTGTCCGATGACATGGCCCGCGCTGCCATCGGCGTTTTCCTCTTATCTGCACCAAGCGCCCGCCTGTCACATGCGACAAGGAGCGGACGCTCGGCAGTTCCTCCGTTTGGGTACCCGTCCTGCCCGAAACATCAGACGCTCCGGGCACTTCATTAACGCACAACTCGCCTCCTAAATCGATGCAGATTCGCAAATGCGCGCTTTACTCGACGAAATCACCACCCCGGCTTGCCTTGAGATAGTTCAGGCCGTGAACCTGGCCAGTCATTTCGAGCGCATCGCGATAAACCGGGTCATGCCAGCCCTCGATATCGATGGAACCGGACCAGCCGGCCAAGCGCAGCTCGGAAATGATGTCGGTCCAGTTGCTGTCACCAAAGCCCGGCGTGCGCATGAAGACGAATTTCTCCTTGCCGAAGATGCCGTGCTCCTTGATGACATCCCAACGGATCGTCGCATCCTTGCCGTGGACGTGGAAAATCTTTTTCGCCCATTTGCGGATCTGCGGCAGCGGCTCGATCAGATAGACCATCTGATGGCAAGGCTCCCATTCCAGGCCGAGATTGTCGTCCGGGGTTTCGTTGAACATCAGCTCCCAGGCGTCGGGATTATGCGCGATGTTCCAATCGCCGGTCGCCCAGTTGCCGTCCATGGCGCAATTTTCGAAGGCAATCTTGATGCCCTTGTCGGCGGCCCGCTTGGCAAGCTCGCTCCAGACCTGCTTGTAGCGTGGCAGGCTATCGGTGAGTGGTTGGTTGCGGATACGGCCGGTGAAGCCGGCAACGCAAGTCGCACCAAAATGATGGGCGTTGTCGATGCAATCCTTCCAGCCCTGCAGCGTCTGCAGGTCCATCTCGCGCTCTTCAAGCGGATTGCCGAACATGCCGAGAGTCGAGATCGTGATGTCGCGGTCGCCGATGGCCTCGCGGCAGCGCTTGCCGAGCTCCGCAAGATTCTGGCCGTTGGTCGTCTGCCAGAAGAAGGGCTCGAAGCTTTCGAAGCCCAGATCGGCGATCTTGGCGATGTTCTGGGCAGCATCCTCGTTCGTCGCCCTGATCATCGTGCCGATGCGGATGGCCTTTGCCGGATTTGTCATGATGTCATTGTCCTTGTGCTGAAATGTCGACGCGCCGGCCGGTCTTAGCGCTCTCGATGGCGCCTAAGACCATGGCAAGGCTGCGAATATTGTCAGAGCTCGCCGTTTCCGGCGTCTTGCCGGTTTTGATCGCTTCGATGAAGGATGCGATGACGCTGGCGTGGCCGTGCGTCTCCTCTTCATGCTTCGGTCCGGGAACCTCGATCGGCGTGAAACCATGCAGCAGCCCCGGCTCGTTGCCGGCAACACCAGCCTCGAAATTGTCCTCGCCGTCCCAGGTCAGCATGCCCTTGCTGCCGGTGAGCCGCCACTCGCTTTCCCAACTCGTGCGCCGGCCCTCGGCGCACCAGGAGCCGCGATAGCTGAAGACGACATCGTCGGAAAAATCGAACAGCGCATGCGCCGATGCGCCATGCTTGTACCAGGACCCCACCGGGTTCTTTTCAATGCAATAGACCGAGAGCGGCACCTTGCCGGACACGAAGCGGGCGGCATCGAACGTGTGGATCGCCATATCGAGCAGCAGCACATTGTCCATCTCCTCGCGGAAGCCGCCGAAATGCGGACCGAGGAAGAAATCGCAATGAACGCCTGTGAGCGCGCCGATCGCCCCCTCCTCCACGAAACGTCGCAGACGACGGATGCCGGAGATGAAGCGGCGGTTTTGGATAATAGCATGGACCTTGCCAGTTTTAGCGGCTAGCTCGATCAGCGCAGCGCCCTCGGCGAGCGACGTCGCCATCGGCTTTTCGCTCAACACATGGCAGCCAGCCTTCAACGCTGTCGACACGACACTAAAGCGTGCAGCGGGAATGACGATATCGAAGACGAGATCCGCTTTGGTCGTCGCAATGACCTCGGCGAGATCGGAGCCGATGACGGCACCATCCAGGGAGAATTCTTTCGCAAGGCTTTCGGCGGTCGCCCGATTGAGATCGACCAGGCCGACGATCTGAATAGATTCGGCAAGCGCCGGCGTCGAGGCGATGGCCCTGAGCCAGCCCTTGGACATAGCTCCGCACCCGCACAAAATGGCATTAAATTTCACGATGTCCTCCAGCGGGCGGTGCGTAAACCCCTCATGACACGCGCTCCGTAAACGTTTACGATACTATGCGAAAAGATTTTCCTGTGTCAATAGAGGAGGACTATGGAAAATGGCGCATGGAGGAAAACTGCGGCCGATGAAGGGAATTCGTCAGCTTGCCGAGCATCTCGATATCTCGATCGGCACGGTATCACGCGCATTGAACGGCAAGCCCGATGTTAACGAGGAGACCCGCAAGCGCGTTCTCGCCGCTGCCGAGCAACTGGGTTATGTCGCCAACCAATCCGGCCGCAGCCTGCGGCAGGGCACGACCAATGTCATCGGCCTGATGATCCAGTCCAGCCGGGAAACGGTCGAAAACAGCGACAATTTCTTTCTGACCGTGACCGGGGGGCTGCAGAGCGTATTCTCCCGTCACAAGCTCGATCTCATCATGCTGCCCTGCCCGCATGACGAGGACCCTTATGAATATCTGAAGCGCATGGTGGCGAGACGGATCGTGGATGCGCTGATCATCTCAGAGACGCAGCGCGTCGACAAGCGTTTCGACCTGCTTGCCAAGGCCAAAATTCCTTTCGCAGCGCTTGGTCGCAGCCTGTCAGGCACCCAGCATCCCTGGGCCGACCTCGATTTTGACGGCGTCGCCAATGCCGCCGTAGACCGGCTCGTCGCGCATGGACATCGTCGCATCGCGGTCAGCGCACCCTCCAGCGACATCAATCTCGGCTTCATCTTCGTCGATGGCTATCGCCGGGCGCTGGAGCGGCATGGCATCGCCTATGATCCCGCGCTCGTCATTCGTGCCAAATCGAGCGAGCAAGGCGGCTATCAGGTTGCCGACGAGTTGCTGGGCCTTGAAAACGGGCCGACGGCTGTGATCCTCATCTACGAATTGATGGCGATCGGCTTCTACCGGCGCGTGATGGAAGCCGGCATCATCCCTGGGCGCGATATTGCGGTCGTCAGCTTCCGTGAGGCGCCGCGGGCCAAATTCCTGCAGCCGGCGCTGACCTGCTTCCGCACGTCCGTGCATGATCTTGGCGTCGAACTGGCGGAAATCCTGCTTTCCAGCATGCCCGCCTATAGTCAGGAATACCCCAGGAAGACACGCCAAACGGTGTGGCCGCTCGAGCTCATCCCTGGGGAAAGCGATGCTTTCCGGCTGAAGACCGCAAAATAGGCAGCGCCGAAACGCCGCACCGGCCATTCCGACGGTTGCGACACCACCCGTCAATTGCCATGTAGGACATCGCAAACAGGAACCCGGGCTTGAGCGAAGAAACCATCACACTTTACGAAGCGATCGGCGGCGACCGCACCGTGCGGGCGCTGACATCGCGTTTTTATGAACTGATGGATACGCTGCCGGAGGCGGCCAATTGCCGTGCCGTGCATCCGCCGAGCCTCGAAGGCTCGCAGGAAAAATTCTACGAGTATCTGACCGGCTATTTCGGCGGACCGCAGCTCTATATCGAGAAGCGCGGCCATCCTCGCCTGCGCAGCCGGCATTTCGCCGCCGCCATCGGCCCTAAGGAGCGCGACGAGTGGTTGCTATGCTTCCGCCGCGCCATGGAAGAAACCATCGAGAATGAAAAGCTGCGGGCCATCATATGGGAGCCGGTCGAGCGTCTGGCTTTCCACATGCAGAACAGGGAATGAGGAAGATATGACCATCGGCGCAGCAATCCGTCCGGCCACCCTGTTTATCGCCGGCGTCCTCGGCGGCGGCGGTGTGGCGCTAGCCGCAGCCGCAACTCATGGCGGCGACACGCATTTCCTCGGCGCGGCCTCCACCATGAGCCTCGCCCACGCCCCTGCCCTCTTGGCGCTCTATGCCGGCTATGACCGCATCCGCACGGCGCCGATTGCCGCGGTCCTGCTGGGATTGGGAACGCTGATCTTCGCCGGCGACCTCATCAACAGGCATTTCGGCGGAAGTTCGCTGTTTCCGATGGCCGCACCGACAGGCGGAATGGGCATGATCGCCGGCTGGGTCGTGATAGCCCTCGGCGCGTTCCTCAGGGCGAGTTCGACAAAGGCGTAACGCTAGGCCCTTAAGGGCGCTTATATCGGCGCTAATCCCGGCTCAAATGCCTGGAACGACGGCAAAACCTTCGAATTGCGGCGGCCCCCAATAGAGCCGCTTGTTATCGGCCGCGTTGCGATGCGCCATGCGAAAATGTTCGGATTTCGTCCAGTTGATGAACGCCTCTTCGCTGTGCCAGGTCGTGTGCGAGGAAAACAGCGTATAGCCCTCCTCTACGCTTGATTTTCCGCGCAGGAGACGGAACTCGAGAAAACCCGGCACCTCCGATAGGCGGGAATCGCGCCCGCGCCAAACCTCTTCGAATTCGCCCTCCAAACCGATGACGACCTTGAAGCGGTTCATGGCGATGTACATGGCAACCTCGTTCGACGATCAGACCTTCTTGCGATGGGCAACAGTCTTATCTACGGCAGGCCCAAAGGCAACGACATTTGCGCCATTCCGGCTCGCTTCATCGAGCGGCTGCTCCGGCGCCTCTTCCGGCAGCCGCGTCTTCCAAGCCGGAAATGTCGCGACATTGGCCGCCCGCCGTTGTTCCTCGGCGCGACGCATCAGCAATTCATAGAGTTCGGGCACGAGCCCGTCACCGTTCTGTGCGGCCAGCTTGTGCAGGCCGATCAGCATAAACCCGTCAGGGCCGTTATCGATCATCTTGAAGCGTCTCGTTCTTTCATGGTCTGCAGCGCCCGCTCGAGGCTGGATTTGCTGCCATTGCGCAAGGGAATGAAGGCCTTGCCAAACTTCTTACAGCCCGTCTTCACGCGCAGGCAGGCATCATGGCTGATGCAATCGATCGGGCAGAACACACAGTCGACCGATGGCAATACGGTATCGATGCGCGAAACCGCCTCGCGCAGGCCGCCATCGTGATGGATCAGTTCGGCACCGAAATTGCTGGCAATCTGACGAAGATGCGCCACCTGGCAATCACGCCCGCCCACATAGAGGAAGCTGCGCACATCGAGAGTGGATTTCCCGGAAACCTGCGCCGTCGTCTGCGCTTCGCGGCTCTCGCGGCCAAAATCCTTCTTCCCCTTACGCGCCATGCATCACCCGTTTGCTGGTTGCTCTTGCACGCTCGATTCCACCAAGCGTGAGGCGACCTTAGTAAACATGAATTTTGGAGTAAAGTATAAAGTTGAGAGTTTTCATCATATTTTAAAGCGCTTGGCAGATGTCCGGTATTTAACCCTTCCAGAACCGGCACACGGCATCTCTAGTTACACCTAACTGACTACCCTCGGGACCTATCGTCCCGTCACCTGCACTTCTTGCGTGAAAGACCAACTCGGCTTGCCCCATTCCGAAGGCAAGGGCGGGAACGGTGCCGCCCTGCGGATACCGCTGGTAACCGCTTCGTCCAACTCCGAGAAGCCCGAGCTTCGCGCGATTGACAGGGAGGTCAGATCACCGCTCGAACCAATGGTGAGGCGGACACGCACAGTAATGCCAGGCTCGTACTTGGATGAGAGGCGCACAGCTCGGCGGATGCGCGCTTGCACCTTGCCCGGATAATTGGCGACGGCAGCACTACCCGCACCAGTCCGACGAGCATTTGCCTGTGAATTGGTATCGGACTGCGCCGTTTCGGTGCCGTCGACAGACCCCCTCTTCGAATTGTCCTGATTTTCGCCGCGTGAACCTGACTTTGCCTTAGCGACTTTTGCGACCGGCTTCTTCACTTCCTTCGGCCGTTCAACTGGCTTCGGCTTCTCCACCGGCGTCACAACCTCAGGCGAAGGTTCTGTCGGCTGAGCTTCGGCAACCTGACTATCAACAGGCTGCACCGGTTCGGCGGGCTGGATGACCGTCGTCTCGGCCGGCGCCTGCGTCGCCAAAATCTGCGGCTGCTCAGGCGCGGCTGCGGTGGGCTGGGTCTGCTCCACGGGCTCGACGGGCTCGGCCGTTTGAACCTGCTGCGTCTCTACTGTCTTCGGCTGAACGACATCCGGTTGCGGCGGTTGCGCCTGTTCGGGCGTGACTTCGGTCGGCTGCACCGTCTGCGGCTGCACGGCCTCGGCGGTCACTTGCTCCGGCTCCGTCTGCGGGTTTTCCTCGCCCGTAGCCATCTGATCGGCATCGGAATTGCCGATCATGATGACACTGACGGTATCGCCCGCCTCTTCCTGCGCTTCCTCAGGCGTGGCGACGAAGGTAAACAGCAGCACAATAACGATAACGGCATGGAATAGGCAGGATCCCAGGCCAGAGAAAAACAGCGACGTCTTGCGCCCAGCAACGGCTTCACCCGCCCTCTCAGGCTGCGCGTCCATCGGCAGGTGCTCTGCCGTCTCAACCGGCGCGGCCTCGCTTGGATGATCCGGATAGGAACTGATCTCGCTGAAACGGCTGTAATGCGCCACGGTTTCCGCAGTCGGCGGTCGCGCTACGCCCTCGAGGCCGGTCAGTTCGTGGCCCGGCAGCACGCTCGGATAGTTGTCATTCAAGCCGCCATTGGCGCGGCGTTCCATGGAAACCTTGACCGAGCGCATTGCCATGGCTTCAGCCTTCGAAAGGAACAGATGTCTGCGAGCGCGTGTTTAGAGCGGCCTTGCATTCGCCGGCCGCCGGACCATCACAGACCGGCGTGTCGTTGATGATGATGCGTGACACGGTCTCGCATTTGACGCCGGGCATATCGAATTGCCGCACCCGCTTCTTGCCGAGCGGCAGGTCGCGGAAATCAAGCACTGTAACTCGGTCGACGGCACTCTTGTCGTTGAAGAAGGCAAGCTCGAACGAGATCTTGTTGATCGGTGTCGCCATATCGTTTTCGGCAACGAAGGTCATCATGCACCCCTTCTGCGAGGGAGCCAATGCATTGAGCTCGACGGTGAGCTTGTGCGCAGCCGATGCGGGTGCCGCGGGATTCGCATCCTGAGCGAAAGCAGAAACAGAAGATGCCGCGGCAAACAGCCCCGAGGCAACGAGCGCCAAGATCGTTTTCGTCAGCATCGGCATGTCTCCTGTATGTGTTTGACGCCGCTCGCCCGACCAGCGCGGCCTTGGCGTGTATCATCGAAATTTTAAACTTGACTCTACAAGTCTCCTATTGTGTGTTTATGAAACCATGAGTAAGAGAGTCAAGATAAATTTGGCCGCACAACGGTTCGGCCCCAGATGAATTTCAGGCAAAACTAAACAGGATGATTGCTGAGAAGACCCCTACGCCGCCGGTGCAGTGCACGGCCGCACCGCAGGTAAGAATTGTCGAGAGCACGGATATTTTCCGGGGCCAGACCGAAATCATGATCAAGCATGATGGCGTCATCTACCGCATGAAGATTACGCGCCAAGGCAAGCTGATACTCAACAAATAGGCATGACAGATGAATAAAACGACCCGCCCGACCCCCGCCGAAATTCGCGCTTTCCGCGCCGAGAACCCGAAGATGCGCGAGCGCGACATCGCTGCTCGCCTCGAGATTTCCGAAGCGGCGCTCGTCGCGGCCGAAGTCGGCATTTCGGCCGCCCGCATCGATGCCAGCGTCGATCGCTTCCTGGAGCGGATCGCTTCGCTCGGCGAGATCATGGCGCTGTCGCGCAACGAAAGCGCGGTGCATGAGAAAATCGGCGTCTATGAGAACATGAAATTCGGCGCGCAGGCGGCGATCGTGCTCGGCGAGAATATCGACCTGCGCATCTTCCCAAAGCGCTGGGTTCATGGCTTTGCCGTCACCAAGACGGATGGCGACCAGAAGAGGCTGAGCCTGCAATTCTTCGACAAGGCCGGTGATGCCGTCCACAAGGTACATCTGCGCCCCGATTCGAATGTCGAGGCCTATCACGCCATGGTCGCCGAGCTGCGCATCGAAAACCAGTCGCAGGAATTCGCCGAGGATCGTTCAGGTTACGACAATGGCGCGACGGACGGCGATGTCAGCCGCGACGAGCTGCGCGACCATTGGAGCCGGATGACCGACACGCACGAATTCTTCGGCATGCTGAAGAAACTGAAGATCGGCCGCCAGGACGCGATCCGTACCGTCGGCGACGATTATGCGTGGAAGCTGGATACCGGCGCCGTCGCAGAGATGATGCACGCCTGCGTGCGCGAGGGTCTGCCGATCATGTGTTTCGTCGCCAACGAAGGCACCGTGCAGATCCATTCCGGCCCGATCTACAACGTGCAGACCATGGGTCCTTGGATCAATGTCATGGATCCGACCTTCCATCTGCATCTGCGACTGGATCACATCGCCGAGACATGGGTCGTGCGCAAGCCGACCAAGGACGGCCATGTCACCTCGCTCGAAGCCTATAATGCCAAGGGCGAGATGATTATCCAGTTCTTCGGCAAGCGGAAAGAAGGCTTCGATGAACGCCCCGATTGGCGCGCCATCTTGGAGAGCCTGACGAGATCAGGGACCAGCGTTGCCGCGTGAGAGATGGTCCATGACGATGTTTAAGAACTTGAAGCGCATCAGGCCGTGGGAGGTTGCACTCACCATGGTGGTGATGGTCCTGCCGCTCGTACCTGCCAATCCGATCGCCGGGCTCGGCGTGCGTCACGCGCACGCCGCCGAAACGGCCAAGACGCTGGATACCTCGCGCCTCGTCTCCATCGGCGGCGATGTCACCGAGATCGTCTATGCGCTTGGCGAGGAAAAACGGCTCATCGCCCGCGATTCCACCAGCCTTTATCCAAAGGAAGCGACCAAGCTGCCCGATGTAGGCTATATGCGCGCGCTATCGCCGGAAGGCATTCTGGCCGTCAATCCCACAGCCATCATCGCGGTGGAAGGTTCCGGCCCGCCGGAAGCCTTGGCCGTGCTGCGCAATGCCAGCCTCCCTTTCGAGACCGTGCCGCAGACCTACGATCGCGACGGCATCCTGAAGAAGATCGAAGTTGTTGGCGCGCTGCTTGGCGTGCCGGATAAGGCCAAAATCCTGGAAGGCAAGGTCGCCGCCGACCTCGACGCGGCCATCAATGATTCCGCCAAGCGCCCAGAGGCCGAGCGCAAGCGCGTCCTTTTCGTGCTCAGCAACCAGAACGGCAAGATCATGGCTTCGGGCAGCGACACGGCCGCCGACGGCATCATCAGGCTGACCGGCGCCATCAATGCGATCAACGGCTTCTCCGGCTACAAGTCGGTGACGGACGAAGCGATCATCGAAGCCAAGCCTGACGTCATCCTGATCATGGATCGCGAGGGTCCGCTGTCGATGTCGAACGAGGATCTCCTGAAGCAACCCGCCATTTCGCTAACGCCGGCCGCGAGCCACAAGGCAGTCGTGCGCATGGACGGACTGCATCTGCTCGGCTTCGGACCGCGTACGGCCAGCGCCATTCGCGAGCTGAACGCGGCGATCTACGGAGGCTGACGTGGCATTTAACGATGCCATGGCTGGGCTGAAGCAAATGTCGCAAACCACGGCACGCCGCCACGAAGGGGATCGCACCGCACTTGCGATCCTCGTCATCGCCAGCCTCGTCGCGATTTCGGCCGTTGCCTTTCTGTTTTCGATCACGACAGGCGCGTCGAATGCTTCGGTCATCGACCTAATAGCGGACATGGTGAGCGGCAGCGCGGAAAGCACGCTCAGCATCCGCGACCGCATCGTCATTTTCGATATCCGCCTGCCCCGCGCCGTCCTCGGCTTCCTGATCGGCGGCGGGTTGGCGGTTTCGGGTGCTGTCATGCAGGGCCTCTTCCGCAATCCGCTCGCGGATCCCGGCCTGATCGGCGTATCTGCGGGTTCCAGCCTCGGCGCCGTTGCCATGATCGTACTCGGTGGCGGCGTGCTTGCTCCTGTCGCGCACCTCCTCGGCATCTTCGCTCTGCCCGTCGCCTCCTTCATCGGCGGCCTGGCAACGACGATACTGCTCTATAAGGTCGCAACCCGGTACGGACAGACATCGATCGCAACCATGCTGCTGGCCGGCATCGCGCTCGGTTCGCTTGCGCTGGCGGCAACCGGAATCCTCATCTACATGGCGGACGACCGGCAGTTGCGCGACTTGACCTTCTGGAGCATGGGATCGCTGGCGGGCTCGACCTGGAGCAAGGTCGCAGGTGCCGGCCCGATCATCGTCCTTTCGCTTCTTCCGCTTCCCTTCATGGCGCGCGGACTGAACGCGCTGACGCTCGGCGAGGCGGCCGCTTTCCACATGGGGATATCTGTGCAGCGACTGAAGAATATCGCCATCGTCTGCGTGGCCGCGGCGGTCGGTGCATCGGTCGCCGTCAGCGGCGGTATAGGCTTCGTCGGCATCGTCGTCCCGCATATCCTGCGCATGGTCATCGGCCCCGACCACCGTTTCCTGCTGCCAGCTTCGGCACTGCTCGGCGGCTCGTTGCTGGTCGTTGCCGATGTGGTTGCCCGCACCATCGTTTCCCCGGCGGAGTTGCCGATCGGCATCCTGACGGCCGGTGTTGGCGGTCCCTTCTTCCTGTGGATGCTGCTCAGGCAGCGCTTGCGCCTTAGCCTGTGAGTTCGCGATGATTGATGTCTCCAATCTGAGCGTCCGGCTTGCCGGCAGGCCGGTCGTTCAGGATATATCCTTCACGGCCGAGGCTGGAACGCTGACTGCCATTTGCGGGCCGAACGGCTCCGGCAAGACTACGACGATGAAAGCCGTGTCGGGCGAACTGACCTATAGCGGCTCCGTGCATATGAACGGCGCCGAAATCGGCAGTCTGGTGCCCTGGCAGCTTGCCGAAATGCGTGGTGTCCTGCCGCAGGCGAGCTCTATATCCTTTCCCTTCACCGTCCGCGAGATCGTTCGCATGGGCCTGACAAGCGGGCGCAACCGTCATCCGGAGCAGGCCGACCGCACCGCGACCGAGGCGCTCGCTGCCGTCGATCTCGGCGGCTTCGAAGGCCGCTTCTATCAGGAGCTTTCCGGCGGCGAACAGCAGCGCGTCCAGCTCGCCCGTGTGCTCTGCCAGATTTCCGAGCCTGTCATCGAGGGCAAGCCCTGCTGGCTGCTGCTCGACGAACCTGTTTCCAGCCTCGATATCAGCCACCAGCTCACCATCATGACGCTTGCACGGCAATTCTGCCGGCGTGGCGGCGGCGTCATCGCCGTTATGCATGATCTCAACCTGACCGCGCTTTTTGCCGACCGGATGGTCCTGCTCAAGAACGGCCAGCTGCAGGCCACGGGATCGATCAAGGACGTGCTGACGGACCAGAACCTGCAGCATGTCTTTGGCTGCAACCTGCGCGTCAACCGCGTTCCCGCCAATGGCGCTCCCTTCGTTCTCGCCCATAGCGCGCTGGCCGACTGACGCGCACCTGCCCATATCCGGAACTTTTTGTTGCATCCGCGCGTTGAGATGAAGCGATCGGAATCGATGTTCCGAGCGTGGAGTGTTCTGGTGTGTCGGAGAATTTCCGATCATCACGAAAACAGGTGCCTCAGGGGCGCCCAAGCGAAAGGGAGCTGAACATGGCCACATCCTTCCTCCATTCGACGCGCGGCAAGCGTAATGGCGGCAGCCTGCACGATGTCGAAGCAACCATCGAAGAACAGATCGAGTCGCTCCGCGAAGAAGTTGCGGCCTTTGCCAAGCTGATCGGCGAAAATGGCGCAAAGCAAGGCAAGAAATGGCGCGCAAGCGCCGAGTCGGGACTTGATGATCTCACGGTCCGCGGCGAGGAATTGCTGCAGGATCTGCAGCGCGGCTATGCAAGGGGTTCGCGTGAAGTGCGCAGAACCGTACGCCAGCATCCCGTCGCCACCATCGGCGCGGCAGCAGCCTTCGGCCTTGCCGTCGCCCTGCTACTGTCTCGCCGCTAGGGTGGTGGGATGATCGCTCCGATCCTCGGCCTGCTGCTGTCAGGCACATTCAACCGTACCGTTGCGCGGACCAAGCGCAACGGTATTTTCATTGCGATTGCCGTCCTTCTGCTGCTGACGGCCTATGCTTTCGCCTTGATCGCGGCTGCCATCTGGCTTGCGACGATCTACGGCGCTGCGGTTTCGGCGTTGCTGATAGCGGCAGGCGCGCTCTTGCTCGGCCTGATCGTCCTCGTCATCATGGCAATCATCGACAAGCAGGAACAGCGCAGAGCCCGCGAACGTCGATTGGCAATGGAATCGATGGCAGCCGCTGTCTTCGGCCTCGTGCGCAAGCAGCCGCTGATGACCGCCGCCGTTGCCGCCGCCCTCCTCTTCGGCAACCTGTTTTCGTCGAGTGACGAAGAGGATTGAGCCGCTGGGCGTGAGGGCGTGAACAAACGGCCGCGCCGCGACTGACAAAAGAGAAGCGGCACGGATTGTTAAACGAAAAGCCTGGTCGAAAGACCGGGCTTCTTTGTTAGAAGGCGAATGCCTTTGATGTCAGTGGCGCCGAAGTGGCATCCGGGCCAAAATCGGCCTCACCGGAAATATCCAGCAATTCCTGCAGCCGCTGGCGCGCGCGGTTGACGCGGCTCTTGATGGTGCCGACTGCGCAGCCGCAAATCTCGGCTGCCTCCTCATAGGAAAATCCGGATGCGCCCACCAGAATGATGGCTTCGCGCTGATCGGGCGGCAGCTGGTCCAATGCCTTGCGGAAGTCCTGCAGGTCGACGGCGCCATATTGCGAGGGATGCGTCGCCATCGATTCGGTGAACACGCCGTCGCTGTCCTGCACTTCACGGCCGCTCTTGCGCATCTGGCTATAGAGCTCGTTGCGCAGGATGGTGAAGAGCCAGGCCTTCATATTGGTGCCCATCTCGAAATGGTCCTGCTTCGCCCAGGCCTTCATGATCGTATCCTGGACAAGATCGTCCGCCCGGTCATGACGACCGGTCAGCGAAATGGCAAAAGCTCGGAGGCTCGGCAGTGCGGCGAGAAGTTCGCGCTTGAAGCTCGTTTGCGTTTCCATGGCGCGCACCTCCTATTCGGAGACCTTTGCCGAGGCCAGACTCTCAGCCCGATCGAGCTTCTCTAAAAGGTCGAGAAAGCGATCGGGAATGGCCTCGTCCTGCACGGCGGCGTAGAACGAGCGCAATCGGTTGCCGATCTGATTGTTGGGGTCGAGGATATCCATCGCGCGCAGATCAGAAGTCTTCTTGTCTGCATCCTCGTGATTCTGGATAGTCATTTGGCCTGCTCGCTTCTCAATTGTCTCGCGTTCATGGATAAGGGGCGCCCTTGCCTCCCGTCCGGGAGAGCGGTTGACCTCATTCAAAACAGTTGCCTAACGAATCGTAAAGGTTGAAGTCGACCGATTGTAAGCATTGTAATGCGACTGCCTAAAAAAAGTTCCGACAAAGAGGAACTTTTTTACTCAACTGACGTTTGTTAGTCATTGCGGCCTCTGGGCTGTATTTAATTAGAATTTGATAAAGGCGGGAGCCATTGATGACACTTTCCACACGCATTGCGCCGCATCTTCCTTATTTGCGGCGTTATTCACGTGCTTTGACCGGAACGCAGACGTCGGGGGACGCCTATGTTGCTGCGGTTTTGGAAGCCATCATCGCCGACATATCCATCTTTCCGGACACGGACAGCGACCGCGTCGCCCTCTATAAACTGTTCACGAAGCTGTTCGGTTCCGTGACACTTCAGATTCCTGAACCGGCCTCTCCTTTCGCCTGGGAACAGCGCGCATCCGTAAACCTTTCCAAGGTCTCGCCGCTTGCACGACAGGCTTTCCTGCTCGCATCTGTCGAAAGTTTCCGCCTCGGCGAGATCGCCGATATCCTCGATGTCTCCGAAAGCGAGGCCATGCACCTGCTCGATACCGCCTCCCAGGAAATCTCGCGCCAGGTGGCAACGGATATCATGATCATCGAGGACGAGCCGCTGATCGCCATGGATATCGAGCAGATGGTGGAAAGCCTCGGCCATCGCGTCACCGGCATCGCGCGCACGCATTCCGAGGCGGTCGCGCTCTACAATGCGACAAAGCCGAGCATGGTGCTTGCCGACATTCAGCTTGCCGACGGCAGCTCGGGCATCGACGCCGTCAACGACATCCTCAAGACCGCCAGCATCCCGGTGATCTTCATCACCGCCTTCCCCGAGCGGCTTCTGACCGGTGAGCGGCCGGAGCCGACCTTCCTCGTGACCAAGCCTTTCAATCCAGACATGGTGAAGGCTCTCATCAGCCAGGCACTCTTCTTTAACGAAACCACAAAGGTGGCCGCCTGATTCAAGTGAAAACCCCGTGGCGGAACAAAGACTTTAACCGGGCGTTTGGGTTCGAAACGGCCGGTTTACCGACTGTTATCCGGGGCGATTCTATAGGTCGGTTCAAGTTGTTACGAGTGAGAATGCCCTATCGGCGGGGTTCTCGAAATGCGTGTGAAAGGCAAGCCGGTGAATACGTCTGAACCATTACCCGGCGCGCCTTTGAGTTTGGAAGGCAAAGCCGCTCTGATGGAGCGGGCGCTTGCGAGCGCCAGTGTGTCCATCCTGTTCCAGGATGTAAATCTTTCGATCCGCTATGCCGACAATCTGCCGGACCACCTGCAGTCGTCTGTCGTCATAGGCGGCAATGACTCGCATCTCTTTGGAGAAAAGGATGGCGAGCATCTTTTGCGTTTGAAGCGGGGCGTGCTCGAAAGCGGCAAGCCGGCAACCGCCGAGGTTGAGATCGCCAGTGGCGACGGCGCACGCGTCTACGAGCTGAAAATGGAACGCATCGGCGGGCGCAAGCCGCAGGGCGTGTTGTCCGTTATCTCCGAAATCACCGAGAGCCGCCACCGCGAAAAAGTGCTGAAGTCGCTGCTGCGCGAGCTGTCGCATCGCTCCAAGAACCTGCTCGCCATCATACAGGGTATCGCCACGCAGACTGCCCGCCACACGCTTTCCGTCGATAATTTCCTCATCAAATTCCGCGGCCGCCTGCAATCCCTGTCTAATTCGCAGGATCTCATCACTGATTCCAGCTGGCGCGGTGCATATTTGTTCGAACTGGCGGAAAAGCAGTTCGCCCCCTATTGGCCCGATGCAGGCGTGCCGATGCCGATCTATGGCATCAATGCGCATCTGACACCCAATGCTGCCGTGCATTTGGGGCTTGCTCTGCATGAGCTCATCGTCAACTCCGCCTCGCATGGCGCCATCTCGACCGGCGCCACCAGCATCACGCTGAATTGCAAGGAAGCGGAGCTCGACGGCAAGAAGGCGATTGAAGTCGCCTGGTCTGAACGTTTCTACGCGCCTGCTGACCATGAATTCGAGGACAATAGTTTCAGCCGCACGGTGCTCGAGCGCGTCGTGCCGACGTCCATGAATGGCCGCGCAGACTTTGCCATTGACGACGGCAGCATCGGCTATCGGCTCACCATTCCCGAAACTGAATATGAAATCCTGAGACGCCGCTGAAGCGGGCGGCGAGAACAAAATAAAACAGCCAGTGCGAGGGCGGCGCACTGGCTGCTTTGCACTCATCGGGAGGGGACCGTGAGTAGAGTCCTGAGACGTATTGGGCGTGCATCAGGAGATGCGATCATCATCAGGACATCGACATAACGATGCTGCAAAGCCTTGGTTCCACCCAGATCCAAAAAAATTCATCGGCTTTTTACATTTCAGCGCAACCTCTGACATGGCGGCCCTCCGATCGCAGCCGGGCGCTCGCGGTCATTGTGAGGTTTTAAGCCCTTGCGAGCCTTCTACAGAGAAGAAGAAAAACTATTTAAATCATAGCTTTAAAACAAAAACTCCAGCGACGAAAATGTTCTCGTTCCCCAACAGGAGGGCGTATCGAAGCACGCTTTGCGATAAAAATTTTACCGTTTGATAAATTTTTTAAGCTGAGTTACCGTTCCAGCACTAGCCGTTTACTATAAGAGGGAACTTCAATGGGACGACTGGAAACTGGGATTCATAAAGGCAGGCTCACGCCCGCCGAATATGATGCAAACTTTTCCGATCTTCACCCGCGCCTCAACAAACACGAGGCGCTGGTCGCATCCGACCGATGCTATTTCTGCTACGACGCGCCGTGCATGACGGCCTGTCCCACCTCCATCGACATTCCGATGTTCATCCGCCAGATCTCGACGGGCAATCCGATCGGCTCGGCCAAGACGATCTTCGATCAGAACATCCTCGGCGGCATGTGCGCCCGCGTCTGTCCCACCGAACAGCTCTGCGAGCAGGCTTGTGTGCGCAACACTGCCGAGGAGCGTCCAGTCGAGATCGGTCGGCTTCAGCGCTACGCAACCGACACGGCGATGGCTGAAAACAAGCAGTTCTATACGCGCGCCGCTTCCACGGGCAAGAAGATCGCCGTCATCGGCGCCGGTCCAGCCGGGCTTGCCTGCGCGCACCGTCTCGCCGTCAACGGTCATGACGTCACCATCTTCGATGCCCGCGAGAAGGCCGGCGGCCTGAACGAATACGGTATCGCCACCTATAAGGCAGTCGACGATTTCGCGCAGAAGGAAGTCGACTACGTGCTCGCCATCGGCGGCATCGAGGTGAGGAACGGCCACGCGCTCGGCCGCGACTTCAGCCTTTCCGATCTTTCTCAGCAATATGACGCCGTCTTCCTAGGCCTCGGGCTTGCCGGCGTCAACGCGCTGCGTGCCGAAGGTGAGGATCTCGATGGCGTCGCCGATGCTGTCGCCTACATCGCCGATCTGCGTCAGGCTGGCAGCAAGGCCGATATCGCCATCGGCCGCCGCGTTGTCGTTCTTGGCGGCGGCATGACCGCGATCGACGCAGCCGTGCAGGCAAAACTGCTTGGCGCCGAAGAGGTGACGATCTGCTACCGCCGCGGCAAGGAACACATGAACGCCTCGGAATTCGAGCAGGATTTGGCCGCCTCCAAGGGCGTCATCATCCGCCATTGGCTCGCTCCGAAGCGTATCCTCGACAAGGATGGCAAGGTCGCCGGGATCGAGGTCGAATATACCGAGTTGCGTGACGGCAAGCTCGTTGGCACCGGCGATGTCGGCGTCATCGCCGCCGACCAGATCTTCAAGGCGATCGGCCAGACGTTCGAGGCTTCAGGCCTCGGCGCGCTGCGCATGGAATCCGGCCGTATCGCCATCGATGGCGAAGGCCGAACCTCGATCGACGGCGTATGGGCCGGCGGCGACTGCGTGCTTGGTGGCGACGACCTGACGGTCTCGGCCGTGGCACAGGGCCGCGACGCGGCCGAATCCATCAACCGTGCGCTCGCTGCCGCCACGCCGGCCGTTGCAGTCGCCTGAAAGGAGAACCGACATGGCTGATCTCCGCAATAATTTCGTTGGCATCAAATCCCCGAACCCGTTCTGGCTGGCTTCCGCGCCGCCGACCGACAAGGCCTACAACGTCGAGCGCGCTTTCAAGGCAGGCTGGGGCGGCGTGGTCTGGAAGACACTCGGTGAAGAAGGCCCCCCTGTCGTCAACGTCAACGGCCCGCGTTACGGCGCGATCTGGGGCGCCGACCGCCGTTTGCTCGGCCTCAACAACATCGAGCTGATTACCGACCGCGACCTCTATACCAACCTGCGGGAAATGAAGCAGGTGAAGATGAACTGGCCGGATCGCGCCCTGATCGCCTCCATCATGGTGCCTTGTGAGGAACAGGCCTGGAAGGCAATCCTGCCGCTGGTCGAAGAGACAGGCGCCGACGGCATCGAACTCAACTTCGGCTGTCCGCATGGCATGTCCGAACGCGGCATGGGCTCCGCGGTCGGACAGGTGCCGGAATATATCGAAATGGTTGTGCGCTGGTGCAAGCAGTACACCCGCATGCCCGTCATCACCAAGTTGACGCCTAATATCACCGATATCCGCAAGCCCGCCCGTGCCGCCAAGGCCGGCGGCACGGATGCAGTGTCGCTGATCAACACGATCAACTCGATTGTCTCGGTCGATCTCGACAACTTCGCCCCGAACCCGACCGTCGGCGGCAAGGGCAGTCACGGCGGCTACTGCGGCCCGGCCGTCAAGCCGATCGCGCTGAACATGGTGGCCGAGATCGCCCGCGATGCGGAAACCTATGGCCTGCCGATATCGGGCATCGGCGGCGTCACGACCTGGCGCGATGCGGCGGAATTCCTGGCGCTCGGCGCCGGCAACGTGCAGGTCTGCACGGCGGCCATGACCTACGGCTTCAAGATCGTCGAAGAGATGATCACGGGCCTTTCCGACTGGATGGACGAGAAGGGTCACCGCACTCTGGACGATGTTATCGCCCGCGCCGTACCGAATGTCTCCGACTGGCAGTACCTTAACCTCAACTACATCGCTAAGGCCAAGATCGACCAGGACGCCTGCATCAAGTGCGGCCGTTGCTATATTGCCTGCGAGGATACCTCGCATCAGGCAATCACCAACATGGTCGACGGTGCAAGACATTTTGAGGTGATGGACGAGGAATGCGTCGGCTGCAATCTCTGCGTCAGCGTCTGTCCCGTCGAGAACTGCATCACCATGGAAGAACTGCCGGCAGGCAGCCTCGACAAGCGCACCGGCAAGATCGTCGACCCTAACTATGCCAACTGGACGACCCATCCGAACAATCCGATGGCACGTCAGGCGGCGGAATAATTGCGGCAATATTGGCAAGCATTCAAAAGGCGGTCGCAGCTTGCGGCCGCCTTCTTCGTAACCGAGATCCGTACGATCGAATTAGAGAACTTTAACTCGTTCACCTGCGATATGCAGCGCTATACTTCCGAGATCGCGCCACCGCTCAGCTATGACGAATCCGAAGCCCGTCGACGAAAAGCTGCTCCAGGTAGCGGGCGGCGTCCTCGAAGCGTCCCTCGCCCGAATGCTCGTCGCCAAGCACGGCGCGCACCTGCACATCAAAGTCGGCGTAATGCTGCGTGGTAGACCAGATCGAAAAGATCAGGTGATAGGGATCGCATTTGGCGATCTTGCCGGCTTTTGCCCACGCGCGGATAACTTCCACCTTCTCGTCGACGAGCGCCTTTAGAGGTCCGCGCAGCTCGTCCTCCACATGCGGCGCCCCCTGCAGCATTTCATTGGCAAAAAGCCGGCTTTCGCGGGGAAAATCCCGTGCCATTTCGAGCTTGCGGCGGATATAGGAACGGATCTCGCTTTCCGGGTTGCCGTTGGCATCGAAAGCGCGCAACGGCTCCAGCCAGGTAAACAGCACCCGGTCGATCAAGGCCCGATGCATCGCCTCCTTTGTGCGGAAATAGTAGAGCAGATTGGGCTTCGACATGCCAGCAACTTCGGCGATCTGATCGATAGTCGAGCCGCGGAAACCGCTGACGGAAAATACATCCAGCGCGGCCTCCAGTATGATTTCCTCTTTCTCTTCCTGGATTCGGGTGCGGCGCTGTGTCCTGGCGGCTCTGGGGATGGCCATGTCTGCTCTGTTTCTCCTTGAAATCCAAGCCTTTCGGCCGTTCCCTCATTCACCCTGTCGATGCATCCGATTTGGGCAATCGCCTGAAATTTTATCGGAATTTTTCGTGCTTTTCGTCTTGAGCCGCGCCACGGAAGTTGTAATGTTTACCAATCGGTCAAATTATCCGTCAGATGTCCGCTAAAGGCAACTGGCGATTTCCGGGCAAGAAAAACAAGACGACGCTCCGGAATTTGAAATAAGGCCAACGGGAACAATTTCGGGCATGCACCTTGCATGCTCTGGGACAAACAGGTGAGGATTGCATCATGGTGGCAGCGCCAGGAGAAAACATGCGTATCAATGGCGATCGCCTTTGGGATACGCTGATGGACATGGCGAAAATCGGCCCCGGCATTGCCGGCGGCAACAATCGCCAAACGCTGACCGATGCCGATGCCGAAGGGCGCAGCCTTTTCAAGAGTTGGTGTGACAAGGCCGGCCTGACCGTCGGCGTCGACAAGATGGGCACGATGTTCGCGACCCGCCCCGGCACCGACCCGGATGCGCTGCCCGTCTATGTCGGTTCGCATCTCGACACCCAGCCGACCGGCGGCAAATATGACGGCGTTCTCGGCGTGCTCGCGGCGCTCGAAGTCGTCCGCACGATGAACGATCTCGGCATCAAGACCAAGCACCCGATCGTCGTCACCAACTGGGCCAACGAAGAGGGTGCGCGCTTCGCACCCGCCATGCTCGCCTCCGGCGTCTTTGCCGGCGTGCACACACTGGACTACGCCTATGGCCGCAAGGATCCGGACGGCAAGACCTACGGTGACGAGTTGAAGCGCATCGGCTGGCTTGGCGACGAAGAGGTCGGCGCGCGCAGGATGCATGCCTATTTCGAATACCACATCGAGCAGGGCCCGATCCTCGAGGCCGAGAACAAGACTATTGGCGTCGTCACGCACTGTCAGGGCCTTTGGTGGCTGGAATTCACGCTGACCGGCAAGGAAGCGCATACCGGTTCGACGCCGATGGCCATGCGTGTCAATGCCGGCCTCGCCATGTCACGGATCATCGAGATGGTGCAGAGCGTCGCGATGGAAAACCAGCCGGGCGCCGTCGGCGGCGTCGGCCAGGTCTTCTTCTCGCCAAATTCGCGCAACGTGCTTCCCGGCAAGGTGGTTTTCACCGTCGACATCCGCACGCCCGACAAAGAAAAGCTCGATCGCATGCGCACCAAGATCGAAACCGAAGGCAAGAAGATCGCCGATGCCCTCGGCGTCGGCTGCTCGGTCGAAGCCATCGGCCATTTCGAACCGGTAACCTTCGATCCGAAGCTCGTCACCTCCGTGCGCAACGCGGCCGAGAAACTCGGCTACAGCCACATGAACATCATCTCCGGCGCCGGTCACGATGCCTGCTGGGCTGCCAAGGTCGCCCCCGCCACCATGGTCATGTGCCCCTGCGTCGGGGGCCTCTCCCACAACGAGGCGGAAGAAATCTCCAAGGAATGGGCGACCGCCGGCGCGGATGTGCTGTTCCACGCAGTCGTCGAGACAGCGGAGATCGTGGCTTGATCACGGCTCGCGCCCAATCATCCCCCTCATCCGCTCTTCGGGCACCTTCTCCCCGAGGAGAGAAGGGGGAATTTGCTGCGATTGCCGACACGACATACGCGATCCTGGCTGAAAAGCTATCGTTTCACATGGAAGGTGCGGCAGGAATCCCCTTCTCCCCTCGGGGAGAAGGTGGCCCGAAGGGTCGGATGAGGGGGGCGGCACGGATGCCGGACAACGACGACATCACCAAACGCCGCCCCGGCAAAACCCAGCAAGCCCGCCGCCTTCGAAAAACCAACACCGAGGAAGAATATCGCCTCTGGAGCGATCTGCGTGACCGCCGACTGAATGGACACAAATTTGCAAGACAGATTCCGCTCGGTCCCTATGTGGTTGATTTCCTCTGTCGCGATAAATCGCTGATCGTCGAGATCGATGGCTTCCAACATGCCAGATCCCCTTCTGACGCCATTCGTACGCGTGGGCTCAACATGCATGGCTATTCGGTGCTGAGATTTTGGAATCATGAGATCACCAGCGAGCGGCGAGCGGTTCTTGAGACGATTTTGGCTGCACTTGACGGACGGATATTCGAAAGAGACGACATTCTGCGCTTCTATCCTGCGATCAAGCCGACGGGGGAAATAAGCGAGTGACATATTCGAACCATGCCCCCTCATCCGCCCTTCGGGCACCTTCTCCCCAAGGGGAGAAGGCGGGAACAACGGTCTTCGCTGATCGGCTCTTGTTTGACATCGAAGGTACGGCAGAAATCTCCTTCTCCCCTCGGGGAGAAGGTGGCCCGAAGGGTCGGATGAGGGGGCGCCGAGGATGTCAGAATCTCAAAAACAGGGAACAAACACCATGAGCACAGTCATCAAGGGTGGAACCATCGTCACGGCCGACCTGACCTATAAGGCGGATGTGAAGATTGAAGGCGGCAAGATCGTCGAAATCGGGCAGAATCTCTCGGGCAAAGAAGTGCTGGATGCTTCCGGCTGCTATGTCATGCCCGGCGGCATCGATCCGCATACGCATCTCGAAATGCCATTCATGGGTACCTACTCCTCCGACGATTTCGAGAGCGGCACCCGGGCGGCCCTTGCCGGCGGTACGACGATGGTGGTGGATTTCGCACTCCCCTCGCCCGGCCAGTCGCTGCTCGAAGCCCTGACTATGTGGGACAACAAATCCACCCGCGCGACCTGCGACTACTCCTTCCACATGGCGATCACCTGGTGGGGCGAACAGGTCTTCAACGAGATGGAAGCCGTCGTCCGCGACAAGGGCATCAACACCTTCAAGCACTTCATGGCCTATAAAGGCGCGCTGATGGTCGATGACGACGAGATGTTCTCCTCCTTCCAGCGTTGCGCCGAACTCGGCGCTTTGCCGCTCGTCCACGCCGAAAACGGCGACGTCGTTGCGCAGATGCAGGCAAAGCTGCTGGCCGAAGGCAATAACGGCCCGGAAGCGCATGCCTATTCCCGACCGGCCGAGGTCGAAGGCGAGGCGACGAACCGCGCCATCATGATCGCCGACATGGCCGGTTCGCCCGTCTATATCGTCCACACCTCCTGCGAACAGGCGCACGAAGCCATCCGCCGCGCCCGTCAGAAGGGCATGCGTGTCTATGGCGAGCCGCTAATCCAGCACCTGACGCTGGACGAAACCGAATATGCCAATGCGGATTGGGACCATGCCGCCCGCCGCGTCATGTCGCCGCCCTTCCGCAACAAGCAGCATCAGGACAGCCTCTGGGCCGGCCTGGCCTCCGGCTCGCTGCAGGTGGTCGCGACCGACCACTGCGCCTTTACGACCGAGCAGAAGCGCTTCGGCCTCAACGACTTCACCAAAATCCCGAACGGCACCGGCGGCCTTGAGGATCGCCTGCCAATGCTCTGGACCTATGGCGTCAACACCGGCCGCCTGACGATGAACGAATTCGTCGCCGTCACCTCGACCAACATCGCCAAAATCCTCAACGTCTATCCGAAGAAGGGCGCGATCCTCGTCGGCGCCGATGCCGATATCGTCGTCTGGGACCCGAAGCGTTCTAAGACCATCGCCGCCAAGACGCAGCAGTCGGCGATCGACTACAATGTCTTCGAGGGCAAGGAAGTCACCGGCCTGCCGCGCTATACGCTGACGCGTGGCGTCGTTGCCATCGAGGAAGGCACGGTCAAGACCAGGGAGGGCCACGGCGAGTTCGTCAAGCGCGAACCTTTCACCGCCGTCAACCGGGCGCTTTCCACCTGGAAAGAAGTCACCGCACCACGCAAGGTGCAGCGCAGCGGCATCCCCGCCAGCGGGGTATGACGCTTGGGCACGGCGCTTCGGCTCATCGGCCGCCTAGAGCAATTCCAGGAAAAGTGCGTAGCGGTTTTCCGTCCGGAATTGCATAAAAACAAAGAGATAGAGCATTTTTGCGATTCGAAGAAAAGCGAAACAGCTCTAGCGCGGCACATACCGCTCCAGATCGGGCAGCAGCACGACGCTTTCCTGCTCGTTCGGGTCGGTGCGGGCGATGACCGCTGTCGCCGGCCGGTCGCTGAGATTGGCGGGAAGATGCGGGACGCCGGCCGGAATATAGAACATCTCGCCCTCGCGCACGATGACATGCTCTTCCAGCTCGTCGCCGAACCAGCAATGCGTCTCGCCGGAAATCGCGTAGATCGCCGTCTCATGCGAGGCGTGAAGATGCGCCTTGGCGCGGGCGCCCGGCGGGATGGTCAAAAGATGCATGCAAATCCCCGTCGAGCCCACTGTCTCGGCGGCAATCCCTTCGAAATAGCTGAAGCCCTGTTTTCCGGCATAGGTGCCGCCGGGCCGCACGATACGGCAGGTGGGCTTCGATGAGACACTCATGGCATTGCTCCCCTCGGTCCAGCAGCCACAAGGCGCCCTCGCCTTTCCGGACTGCGGCAATGCCAAACAGGATAACACGCAATCCGCCCCAACCATGCGGCGAAAACAGGACTGGTAGGTGTTAATGACGTCATCCGCTTCCTCCGTCGTCTCCGCGCGGAATCTCTGTCTCACCTACAATACGAACGACGGGCCGGTGCATGCGCTGAGCAATGTCGATCTCGATGTTCGCAAGGGCGATTTCGTCTCCTTCATCGGCCCTTCCGGCTGCGGCAAGACCACGTTCCTGCGCGTCATCGCCGATCTCGAGCGCAAGACATCGGGCGATATCAGCGTCAATGGCATGTCGCCGGAAGATGCCCGCAAGGCTCGTGCCTACGGCTACGTCTTTCAGGCCGCAGCCCTCTATCCCTGGCGCACGATCGAGAAGAACATCGCCCTGCCGCTCGAGATCATGGGTTATGACAAGCAAGAGCAGGCCAAGCGCATCGCCCGGACGCTGGAACTCGTCAATCTTAACGGCTTCGAACATAAATTTCCCTGGCAGCTTTCCGGCGGCATGCAGCAGCGTGCCTCGATCGCCCGTGCGCTTGCCTTCGATGCCGATCTGCTGCTGATGGACGAGCCCTTCGGCGCGCTTGACGAAATCGTCCGCGACCACCTGAACGAACAGCTTCTGAAGCTGTGGAAACAGACGAACAAGACCATCTGTTTCGTCACCCACTCCATACCGGAAGCGGTCTACCTCTCCACCAAGATCGTGGTGATGTCGCCGCGACCGGGCCGCGTCACCGATGTCATCGAATCGACGCTTCCGGCGGAGCGACCGCTCGGCATTCGCGAAACACCGGAATTTCTCGAAATCGCCCACCGCGTCCGGGAAGGCTTGCGGGCCGGACACAGCTACGAGGAATAGGATTAAGCCATGAACCCGCAATTCCTCCTCTGGCTTTTCGGCGCGATGGCGATCTTCATCAGCGGTGCAACCGCCTCGCGCGCCTATATCGCCAACAACAACATGTTGGTGCTGGTCCTGTCGCTCGCGCTCTATTGCGTCGGCAATCTGATGATGGTGCGGCTGATGCGCGAAGGTGGGCTTGGCCTGGCGATCTCTGCCTCTTCGATCGCGCAGCTCGTCGTCGTCAATGTCATCGCCTTCATTGTGTTTGGCGAACGGCTGAGCCTGCAGCAGCTTGCCGGCGTGGGTCTCGGCATCATCGCCATGATCCTCATGCTGCTTCCCGCGCAAGGAAGGGCATGAGCATGGAAAAGGAACAGTTCTTCAGGCACAAATTCCTGCCGGTCACGGCGATCGTCCTGGCGATCATCGTGCTCTGGTACCTCTTCGCTATTATCCTCAACGCACCATTCCAGCGCGATCTCGACCGGCGCGGCAATGTCAACCCGACGACGTTGGAATTCATCGGCAAGACGCTGACGCAGCCGAAGCCGACCCTGCCGGCTCCGCATCAGGTTGCGCAGAATGTCTTCGAAAACACCTTCCTGCGAGTACCCACCAGCAATCGCAGCCTCGTCTATAATGCGTGGGTGACGCTGGCGCCGACGGCGGTCGGTTTTGCCTTCGGAACGATTCTCGGCGTCCTCTTTGCAGTCGGCATCGTTCATCTCGTGGCGCTCGACCGCAGTCTGATGCCCTGGATCATCGCGTCGCAGACGATTCCGATCCTCGCCATCGCGCCGACGATCATCGTCGTCTTCAGTGCGCTTGGCATAGACGGGCTGATCCCCAAGGCGCTGATTTCCACCTATCTGTCGTTCTTCCCCGTCACCGTCGGCATGACGAAGGGCCTGCGCTCGCCGGAGATCATGCATCTCGACCTGATGCGCACCTATAACGCCAGCAGCTGGCAGACCTTCTGGAAACTGCGCGTGCCGGCTTCGATCCCCTTCCTCTTCACCTCGATGAAGGTCGCCATCGCCGCAAGTCTGGTCGGGACGATCGTCGGCGAGCTGCCGACGGGCGCGGTCGCCGGCATCGGCGCGAAGCTTCTGGCAGGCTCCTATTACAGCCAGACGATCGACATATGGGCCGCCTTGGTCGCCGGCTCTGTGCTCGCGGCCGTTCTCGTCGGTATCGTCAGCATCGCCGCTCGCATCGTCGACCGTTCGATGGGAGGCAGAACGGCATGAGATCCTTCCATTTCTCCTGGCAGGGCATTCTTGCACTTCTTCTCTGTCTTGCCGCCATCCCCGCATTGCCGCTGCTTGCAGCGGATGCCGCGCCACCCGTCAGCAGCGGAACAACCTTCGTCATCTTCATTCTGATTGCCGCAGCGGCCGCCCTTTCCTTTATGCGCCTATCTGCGGACCTGAGCGCGGCGACCCTCTTCTTCGGCGCGCATGCGGCGGCATGGCTGCTGCTCGCGGGAATTTCCGGCAATGAGGGCAAAGCACAGCTATCCTTCTTCATTCTGATTGCCGCTTCATGGCTGCTGGCGTGGCGCTGCGTTTCCGTCCTGTCGTCGATGCGTTCGCATTCGACCGCCGGCAACTATACGCTGCGGCTGCTGATCCCGGCGATCTTCGGCATATGGATATTGATCATCTGGGAAGCCGTCACCCGCGGCGCCGGCGTTTCCCTGGTTCTGCTGCCGCCGCCGAGTGCCATTGGTACCAAGATCGCCAATTCGATTCCGACATTGTGGATCGATGTCCGCCAGACGATCCTCACCGCTGTCCTGATCGGCTACATCATCGGCTGCGCCAGCGGCTTCATCGTCGCCATTCTCGCGGACCGCTTCGCGTTCCTGCGCCGCGGTCTGCTGCCCATCGGCAATTTCGTTTCGGCCTTGCCGATCATTGGCGTCGCGCCGATCATGGTCATGTGGTTCGGCTTCGACTGGCAATCGAAAGCAGCCGTCGTCGTCATCATGACCTTCTTCCCGATGCTGGTGAACACGGTGACGGGCCTTGCCGCCGCCGGCAATATGGAGCGCGACCTGATGCGCACCTATGCATCGAGCTACTGGCAGACGCTCTTCAAGCTGCGGCTGCCGGCCGCCGCCCCGTTTATTTTCAATGCGCTGAAGATCAACTCGACCCTGGCGATGATTGGTGCCATCGTGGCGGAGTTCTTCGGTACGCCCATGTCGGGCATGGGTTTTCGTATTTCAACCGAAAATGGCCGGTTGAACCTCGATATGGTCTGGGCCGAGATCGCGGTTGCCGCGATCGCCGGCTCCGTCTTTTACGGTATCGTCGCCATCATCGAACGAATGGTGACGTTCTGGCATCCGTCTATCCGTGGTGGGCAGACGTAATCCAGGATCTCTTTCAAGGGATCAAGGCATAACTTCAGAGGGAAAGGGTGAAGACATGAAAAAAATAATGTTTGCATTGATGGCAAGTGCCATGACGCTTGCCGCTACCCAGGGCGCGATGGCGGCGGATAAGTTGACCCTGCAGCTGAAATGGGTGGCCCAGGCTCAGTTCGGCGGCTATTTCGTCGCCAAGGACAAGGGCTTCTACAAGGAAGAAGGCCTCGATGTCGATATCAAGGCGGGCGGGCCTGATATTGCTCCGGAGCAGGTCATCGCCGGCGGCGGCGCCGATGTGATCGTCGATTGGATGGGTGGAGCGCTGGTCGCCCGCGAAAAGGGCGTGCCGCTCATCAATATTGCCCAGCCCTTCGAAAAATCCGGTCTGGAGCTGATCTGCCCGAAGGACGGTCCGGTCAAGACGGAAAAGGATTTCAAGGGGCACACCCTCGGCGTCTGGTTCTACGGCAACGAATATCCCTTCTTTGCCTGGATGCACAAGCTCGGCCTCAAGACCGACGGCGGCAAGGATGGCGTCAACGTGCTGAAGCAGAGCTTCGACGTGCAGCCCCTCGTGCAGAAGCAGGCCGATTGCATCTCCGTCATGACCTATAACGAATACTGGCAGGCGATCGATGCCGGCTTCAAGGCCGAAGACCTGACCGTCTTCAATTATACGAAGCTCGGCAACGACCTTCTGGAAGACGGCCTCTATGTCAAGGAAGACAAGCTGAAGGATGCGAAGTTCAAGGCCGACATGGTGAAATTCGTCCGCGCTTCGCTGAAGGGCTGGAAATATGCCGTCGAGCATCCAGATGAGGCCGCGGAAATCGTCATGGACAATGGCGGCCAGGATGAAAACCATCAGAAGCGCATGGCGGGTGAAGTCGCCAAGCTGATCGGCAACGGCAAGCTCGACATGAAGACCTATGATCGTACGGTCGAAGCCCTGCTCGATCAGAAGATCATCAACAAGAAGCCGACCGGCGCCTATACGCATGAGATCACGGACGCTGCTTTGAAATAGTATTGGATCGTCTCGAACCATCGAACGCGCGAGGTTTCTGGCCTCGCGCGTTTTTTTCATTTTGTAACAGCGGCAACAAAAGGCTGGCTTTCTCGCAGCAATTGCCTGAAAAGCCCTCGGCTATCAATTATTCGAATGCTGACATCACAATGCCGTGATTGCTTCGCATGGTTGTAAACGATAGAAGTGCCCGCGAAATCATTTTCTCGTGATCTTGCGAGAATTGAAAACCGCTCCCATCTACTAGGGCAATTTTAGGATGAGGATCTGCAAGGCATGACAGACGGATATTGATCCGCCGGGGGAAGCCGGCTCGCATGCAGTGATTCCCCGTGTTCGCGACGGAAAACAGCGAAATCCCTTTGACCAATGCCGAACTGGAACTGGACGCATGGCCCTCACGCCGTTTAGACTTCTGAGCACGACTGCCATCCTGCTTTCCCTGCTGGCCGCACCGGCCGCCCTGGCAGAAGAGCCACCGGTTACCGCGCCGAAACAGAACCTGCCCGCAATCGTCATCACCACCGCCACGATGCGCCACCTGACCGACAAGGTCGTCGCGACCGGCACGGTGAAGGCCGTCGAGGAGGTCTACATCCAGCCGCAGGTGGACGGCCTCTCGATCCGCTCGCTCAATGCAGATGTCGGTGACAAGGTGACGGCGAACAGCACTCTTGCCACGCTGAACGATGATGCTCTGGTTCTGCAGAAGAGCCAGATGCAGGCGACGCGGGCCAAGGGCGAGGCAAGCCTTGCGCAATTGCACGCACAGCTCACGGAAGCCCGCGCCAATGCCGAAGAGGCCGAATTGCAGCGTGTTCGCGCCGTCACGATGGGCGCCAAGGGCACGATGTCTACCTCCTCGGTGGAGCAGGCGAATGCCGCCGCGGCCGCCAACAAGGCGCGCGTCGTTTCCGCCGAGCAGGCGATCGCCGTTGCGGAGGCCGATCTAAAGGTTACAGACAGCCAGCTCGCCGATACCGACCTCAAGCTTGCCAGAACTGGCATCAAGACCCCGGTCGCCGGCACTGTCGCCTCGCGCAATGCCCGCGTCGGCGCCATCGCCAACGGCAATGGCGATCCGCTTTTCACCATCATCCGCGACAGCCAGCTCGAACTGGTGGTCGATGTGTCCGAGAGCGATATCACCAAGATCACGAACGGACAGAAAGCCTTGATCGCGCTTTCCGGCCGCCGCGAGAAACTCGCCGGAACTGTCCGTCTCGTTGCCCCGATCGTCGATGCCGTCACCCGCCTCGGCGCGGTGCATATCACGATCGACGATGGCGAGAAGGCTCGTGCCGGCATGTATGGCAGCGCCGAGATCATCATTCGCCAGGAGGATGGCGTCGCGCTGCCGCTGACGGCAGTCAACAGCGAGGAAAACGGTTCTTCCGCCCGCAAGGTCGAAAACGGCGTGGTCAAGTTCGTGAGCGTCGAAACAGGTATCCAGGATGCAGGCTATGTCGAGATCGTCAAGGGCCTGAAAGCCGGTGATGATGTCGTCGCCAAGGCCGGCGCCTATGTTCGCGACGGCGACCACATCACGCCGGTTCGCGATACGTCGCAAGCCTCCAACTGAGCGAGAACGACAAGATGAACTTCTCCGCCTGGTCCATCCGAAATCCGGTCGCCCCGCTCCTCGGCTTCTTCCTGCTGATGGTGGTTGGCGCGCACGCCTTCTTCAATCTGCCCATCACCCGCTTCCCGAATATTGACGTGCCGATCGTCAATGTCACCGTGACGCAGAGCGGCGCCTCTCCGGCCGAGCTCGAAATGCAGGTGACGAAGGAGATCGAAGATGCCGTTGCCAGCATCAACGGCATCGACGAGATACAATCGACGATCACCGACGGCCAATCGCAGACCGTCGTCGTCTTCCGATTGGAGGTGCCGACAGAGCAGGCCGTTCAGGACACCAAGGACGCTATCGACCGCATCCGCGGCAACCTGCCATCGACCATCGATGAGCCGATCGTCTCCAAGGTCGATGTCGTCGGCCAAGCGATCCAGAGCTTCGCCGTGTCCTCGCCGAACATGACGCTCGAAGAACTGTCCTGGTACGTGGACGACACGGTCAAGCGCGCGCTGCAGGGCAAGGCGGGCATCGGCCGCGTCGACCGCTACGGCGGCGCCGACCGTGAAGTGCGCATCGAGCTCGATCCCAACAAGCTGAACGCCTATGGCATAACAGCGCTTTCGGTGAGTCAGCAGCTTCGCAGCACCAATATTGACCTCGGCTCCGGCCGCGGCCAAGTTGCAGGCAGCGAGCAGGCGATCCGCGTGCTCGGTGATGCCCGCAATGTCGCCCAGCTCGCCGATACGACGATCGCGCTCACCAACGGCCGTTTCGTCAAGCTCTCGGACCTTGGCGCCATCAAGGATACCTATCAGGAACCGAAGTCCTTTTCGCGGTTCAACAGTGCTCCCGTGGTCACCTTCGGCGTATTCCGCGCCAAGGGTGCCAGCGAGGTGAGCGTCGCCCAAACTGTTACCGACACGCTCGACAAGGTGCGTGCCGAAAACCCGAACGTGTCGATCGAGATGATCGACGATTCCGTCTACTACACCTATGGCAACTACGAATCGGCGATGCACACGCTGATCGAAGGCGCCATACTGGCCGTCATCGTCGTCTTCCTGTTCCTGCGGAACTGGCGCGCGACGCTGATATCGGCAGTCGCCTTGCCGCTCTCCGCGATCCCGACATTCTGGATCATGAACCAGATCGGCTTCTCGCTGAACCTCGTCAGCTTCCTGGCGCTGACGCTGGCGACCGGTATTCTCGTCGATGATGCCATCGTCGAAATCGAGAACATCGCCCGCCACATCAAGATGGGCAAGACGCCCTATCGCGCCGCCATCGACGCTGCAGACGAAATCGGTCTGGCCGTTATCGCGACGACCTTCACCATCATCGCAGTCTTTGTGCCCGTCTCCTTCATGCCGGGCATTCCGGGCCAGTATTTCATACAGTTCGGTCTGACGGTCGCCTTCTCGGTGTTCTTCTCGCTGCTGGTAGCGCGTCTGATCACGCCGATGATGGCCGCCTATCTGATGCGCGCCGAAGATGGCGTCGATGACCATCATGACAATGACGGCCGCTTCATGCGCGGCTATAGCTGGCTGGTGCGGCTGACGACGAAGAAGTGGTACACGCGTTATCCGACGCTGCTTGCCGCCTTCGCCTTCTCGATCGCCTCGGTCTTCGCTCTCATCATGTTCGTCCCCGGCAGCTTCATCCCGCCGGAAGACTCCTCGCGCATCGTTCTGTCGGCGGAACTGCCGCCGAACGCCCGGCTCGATGATACGGAACAGGCGACCAACGAGATCTATCGGCGCGTGAAGGGTATCGATGGCGTTGAAAGCGTCTTCGTGCTCGGCGGTGCCTCGCCGAAGGGCGATCTGGAACTGCGCCGCGCCACCGTGACGCTGACACTCGGCAAGCTCGACCAGTCGCTGACAAAGAAGCTCGTGAACGACGTTCTCGGCTCGATCCCGGTCATCGGCCCCCATCTGCCGAAGGTTGCCGTCCATGGCCGCGTGCGCCCACAATGGGACATCGAAAAGGAAGTCTTTGCCAAGCTGCGCTCGATACCCGACGTCCGCATCACCAAGCTGAACGATCGTGGTGACCGCGACCTGACCTATAACTTCCTCTCGCGCAACGAAAAGGATCTCAATCAGGCAGTCGGCATTCTGGAAGCCAAGCTGCGCGCCGATCCGGCGCTTGCCAACGTCAGCGCCGACGGCGCGCTGCCGCGGCCCGAGCTGCAGATCTTCCCGCGCAAGGACGAGGCGGCACGCCTTGGCATCACGCCACAGATGATTTCGGATACAATTCGCGTGGCGACCATTGGCGATATCGACGCTTCACTTGCGAAGATCTCGCTCGATGATCGCCAGATCCCGATCCGCGTTCAGGCCTCGCTCGGCATGCGCCGAGATCTGGCAGCAATCCGCGCGTTGCGCATCAAAACGTCCATGGGCACCACCGGACAGGCATCCGCCGGCACCACCGTGCCGCTGTCGAGTGTGGCAGACATCGACTATTCGGAGGGCCTCTCCTCCATCAAGCGCAACAACCGTTTCCGCGTCGTCGCGATCGGTGCCGACCTGCCGCAGGGCGTGGCGCTGGATACGGCATCCGAACACTTCCTCAATATCGTCAACAACGCCAAGATCCCGGCAACCGTGCATCTGGCCGAAAGCGGCGATACCAAGGTTCAGAAGGAGATGCAGCAGAGCTTCGGCAATGCCATGCTGCTCGGCCTCATGCTTGTTCTGACCGTGCTCATCCTGCTGTTCAAGGATGTAATCCAGCCCTTCACAATCCTGCTCTCGCTCCCATTGGCGATCGGCGGCGTGGCGCTGGCCTTGATCATGACCGGCAATGCGCTGTCCATGCCCGTCATGATCGGCATTCTAATGCTGATGGGTATCGTGACGAAGAACGCCATCCTGCTCGTCGATTTCGCCATCGAAATGATGCACCAGGGCATGCCGCGGCTGGAAGCGGTCGTGGAGGCCGGCCGCAAGCGTGCCCGTCCGATCATCATGACCTCGATCGCCATGTCGGCCGGCATGTTGCCATCCGCCCTCGGCGTCGGCGAAGGCGGCTCCTTCCGCGCACCGATGGCAATCGCCGTGATCGGCGGCATCATCGTCTCCACGGTGCTCAGCCTTGTGGTCGTGCCGTCCTTCTTCCTGATCATGGACGACCTGTCGCGCCTGCTTGGCTACCTCTTCGGCAGGCTTGCCGGCAGCAAGGATGCGGATGACGAGGTGGTGACCAAGGAAGGCCTGGCGGCGGCCGTCAATGAAAACCGTCAGTCGCTGACCACCCTGGAAGAGCGGCTTGAAGCCATCGAGAACAAGGATGGCAGAAGCAGGTCCGTGGGCACGAACGTGCTAAAGCTGCCACCCTTCGCGGCAGAATAAAACAGTCTCAGCGGATATGGGAAATAAGGACGGGGCGGCTCAGAGGCCGCCTTGTTCCTTCAGGAAATCGACGATCTTGCTGACGCCCTCACCCCGCTTCATGTCGGAAAAGACGAAGGGGCGAGCCTGGCGCATCCGGGCGGCATCGCGATCCATCACCTCGAGATCGACCTCGACGAAAGGCGCCAGATCCTTCTTGTTAATGACGAGCAGATCCGATTTGGTGATGCCGGGGCCGCCCTTGCGCGGGATTTCCTCGCCCTGGCATACCGAGATCACGTAGATGGTGATATCGGCAAGATCGGGTGAAAAGGTTGCCGCCAGATTGTCGCCACCGGATTCGATGAAAACCACGTCGAGATCAGGAAGCCGCTCGTTCAGGCCGGCAATGGCCTGCAGATTGATCGTTGCATCCTCGCGGATCGCCGTGTGCGGGCAGCCGCCCGTTTCGACGCCGACGATGCGATCCGAAGGCAGTGCCTGCATGCGCACCAGCGCTTCCGCATCCTCGGTCGTATAGATATCGTTGGTGACGACGGCGACGGAATAGTCATCGCGCATCGCCTTGCACAGCTTCTCCGTCAACGCCGTCTTGCCCGAACCGACGGGGCCGCCGATGCCGACGCGCAAGGGTCCATGTCTTGATTTCATGCTCGCAACTCCGATAAAGTGATAGCATAGCTAAGCGTCGGGCGGCCGCACAGCGGCGAATGACGTAGGCCACGCTTCGATTGCAGTATTTTTCCGATGGCGCCCATCATGACCTGAAGAGGCGCGTGCCTTGGGTCTCATGGCGCAGGCTCGCAATATCCGCCTGCACGGTCGCCGCCCCAAGATCGTCGAGGCTGGATTGAGCTGTCCGCCGCGCGACATCTGCAAAGACACCTTCCAGCCGCGCCAGAATGGCGACACCATCTTTCTGCCCGCTGACGCCAAGCCGAATGCCGGCAGATACCATCTGCGATGCCAGCGCATGCAGGAAGGCGGCAGCCGCCTTCTCGGCGGCAATGCCATGCGCACCTGCGACAGCGCCGACCGCAACCGGATAGGCTGTCCTCGCCGGGAGCACGGACAAGATCGCATGCGGCCAGGCGGCTGCGGCCGAAAGAAAGGCATCTCCAAGCAGCATAGTCTCGTTGTGGCGCTCCTTCGAGCCGGCTAGCGCCTCGGCAAGCTCTGCAACGGCCGCAAGCCGCGGCCCATCCGCGTCAGTCCGATGCGCTTCGACCAGCAGCACTGCATCATTCCACGTAGAGCCATGCTCGATGAGCGCAGCAATCCAATCGCTAAGGCCGGTGCTGTCGCGCACCAGCCCGTCATGCACCGCACGCTCAAGACCGCCGGAATAGGCGAACGATCCTACCGGAAACGCCGGCGACAGCCAGGCCATCAGCCGCAGGAGCGCCTGCAGATCGCCGTCATCCGAAACCGCATTGCCGGTCATCACGATTCAATCATGCGAATGGTTGTGATGATCGTGTCCGTGGTCATGACCATGATGATGGTCGTGGCCATGCGAATGGCTGCCATGGGAGTGATAGGCGCCGCGCGCCGGCTGGAAAGGCTCGCTGACTTCGGCCACGACGGCCCCCAGCCCTTCGAGCATGGACCGGATCACATGGTCGCGCAGGATCAGGATACGCTCCTCCTCGATCTGCGCGGAAAGATGGCGGTTGCCGAGATGCCAGGCAAGCTCGATCAGATGCCTGCGATCGCGCGGGCGGATCTCGAAAAGCTTTTCGTCGGCGGCGACGATCTCGATCAACTCGCCATCTTCGCGCACCAGCAGATCGCCACTAGCAAACAAAACCGGCTCCTTGAGGTCGAGCATGACCATCTCGCCATTTTCAAGATGCAGCAGTTTGCGGCGCAGATGCCTGAGATCATGCGGCAGGACGACACGATCGATTGGATTGGAGGAAGGGGTGCCGGCCGGCAGATAGGAAGTGACGCGTAGCATGACTGTTCCAGTTTAATACTTTCTCAGAGCATGCAAAATAGTCGCCTCCCGCGCAAGCATCAATGGCGCGTGAACGCTTCACATCCGCTGCACATAGCGCTGCAATTCCCTGACATCCGTCGTTGCCTCCTGTTCCTGCTCCGTGGCGCAGCGATGCCAGACCTGCGACAGACGCTCGCGCTCGTGCATGACACGGTTGCGGCCAAGCGTCTTGGCAAGATAAAGCGCCTTGTCGGCGGCAGCGTAAACGGTCTCAGTCTTGCGATCCCCGCCGATGTCGGCAATCCCGGCGGAAATGGTGATCTTCACCGATCCGCCTTCAATGGCGATCGAATGTTCGGCGATCTGTTCCTTGATCTCCTCAACGCGCGCGATACGCTCGGCCGTATCACCGCCATGAATGATGACGCCGAATTCCTCACCACCAAGCCGTGCAATCACGTCTTCTCCGGTGAAGGCAGCGGAAAATAGCCGCGACACCGCAACAATCACCGCATCACCGGATGCATGTCCGAAACGATCGTTGATGGCCTTGAACCGATCCAGATCGAAAATCGCCAGAGAAGCGCCGTCTCCGGCCATATTCAACGCCTCGGTGAAAGCACGGCGATTGAGCAGGCCGGACAGCATATCGGTGCGGCTCAACCGCTCGAATTCGGCACGGGAGACCGCGAGCCTGTGGATGGAAAAACCTGCCAGCACCGCGAGCGCGCCGGACACGGTGCCGCCGATGATCCATGCCAGCAAAACACCAAAGCGCATCGCCTCGAAAATCGGCAGCGGCAGAAGATCAAACCATTGCATCACCAAAAGCAGCACCAGGATGATGGCAAGCGACATGATGACCGCGACGAAACTCATCTTAAGCGCGAAAATAAAAATCGCACGTCGCTGCTGAAAGTTACCGAGTTCGGCTTGCAGCGAAATCCATTGCTTCATGCGATTCACCTTCCTCAGCCCACTATTTCAATCATGTGAGATAGGGGTGAAGACGCTTCCAGGTCTTTAATGGAATGATTAAAATGCGGTGCATTTCCCAAGTTGTGAACAGCCGGGAAGGTACATCCACAAAATCCGGATTGCCGGCAGAAATGCGCGATGGCGGCGCCACCCTCTCGTGTCATTGATATTGCTGCGCCTAGTACGCAACATGAGAAAACCCCAGAAAAACCGGGGCTTTCATATCTGCTGATGATCGGCGTCCGAAATATCCTCAGAAAAGAAAATAGCGCTGCGCCATCGGCAGCACGGTTGCCGGCTCGCAGGTCAGAAGCTCGCCATCGGCCCGCACCTCATAGGTTTCCGGATCCACCTCGATATGCGGCGTCAGGCTGTTGTGGATCATCGATGCCTTGGAAATGCCGCCACGCGTGTTCCTGACGGGCAGCAGCGCCTTGGCGACGCCGAGCTTGCCGGCAAGCCCGGCATCGAACGCCGCCTGTGAAACGAAGGTCACGGAGGAATTCGTCCGGTTCTTGCCATAGGCGCCGAACATCGGCCGGTAGTGCATCGGCTGCGGCGTCGGGATCGAGGCATTCGGATCGCCCATGGGAGCAGCCGCGATCGAGCCGCCGATCAATACCATCTCCGGCTTCACGCCGAAGAAGGCTGGATTCCAGAGCACCAGATCGGCACGCTTTCCGACCTCGATCGAACCGACCTCGTGGCTGACGCCGTGCGCGATAGCAGGGTTGATCGTATATTTGGCGATGTAGCGCTTCGCACGGAAATTGTCGTTGTCGCCGGTCTCCTGCGCCAGGCGGCCGCGCTGGCGCTTCATCTTGTCGGCGGTCTGCCAGGTACGGATCGCCACTTCGCCGACACGGCCCATGGCCTGGCTGTCGGATGAAATGATCGAAAAGGCGCCGATATCGTGGAGAATATCCTCCGCGGCGATCGTCTCCTTACGGATGCGGCTTTCCGCGAAGGCAATATCCTCAGGAATCGACGGCGACAGGTGATGGCAGACCATCAGCATATCCAGATGCTCTGCGATCGTATTAACCGTATAGGGCCGCGTCGGATTGGTCGAAGACGGGATGACGTTCGACTGGCCGCAGATCTTGATGATATCAGGCGCATGGCCACCGCCCGCGCCTTCCGTGTGGAAGGCGTGAATGGTGCGACCCTTGATGGCGCCGATCGTATCCTCCACGAAGCCGCTTTCATTCAACGTATCCGTGTGGATCATCACCTGCACATCATATTCGTCTGCAACGCTGAGGCAGCAGTCGATCGCCGCCGGCGTCGTGCCCCAATCCTCATGCAGCTTGAGCGCGCAGGCTCCGCCGAGCACCATTTCCTCCAGTGCGGCGGGAACGGAGGCATTGCCCTTGGCGGAAAGGCCGATATTCATCGGAAAGGCGTCGAAGGACTCGATCATGCGTGCCAGATGCCATGGCCCCGGCGTGCAGGTCGTTGCCAGCGTTCCATGCGCCGGCCCCGTGCCTCCACCGAGCATGGTGGTGACGCCCGACATCAGGGCTTCCTCGATCTGCTGCGGGCAGATGAAATGGATGTGGCTGTCCATGCCGCCGGCGGTGACGATCTTGCCCTCGCCGGCGATTGCTTCCGTGCCGGGTCCGACGATGATGTTGACACCGGGCTGCATGTCCGGATTGCCGGCCTTGCCGATTGCGACGATGCGGCCGTCCTTCAAGCCGATATCCGCCTTCACGATCCCCCAATGGTCGAGGATCAGCGCATTGGTGATGACGGTATCGACCGCGCCATTTGCTCTCGTCACCTGGCTCTGCCCCATGCCGTCGCGAATGACCTTGCCGCCGCCGAACTTCACCTCCTCGCCATAAGTGGTGAAATCCTTCTCCACCTCGATGAACAATTCGGTATCGGCCAGGCGCACCTTATCGCCGACGGTCGGTCCGAACATGCTGGCATAGGCGGCGCGGGAAATCCTGTAGGGCATCAATCAATCTCCTTGGGAGGCAGAGAGGAGTTTCGTGTCGGCAAGTCGCCTCAGGCGGCCGAGGGATATGTAGGCGTCCACCAGCCGCTTCTCGGCGGCGAAGGGATGCTCTTCCCAGCCCGTGTGGCTGAAACCGGTAATGGCGATATCGTCGTCGGGATGGCTCGCCATCACCTGGGCAATCACGATCAGGCCGCTGCTCGGCACCACGTAGGAGCCGGGATCATGCTCAGCGAGTGCCGCATCGACACCTTCGTGAATGGATCGGCCGATCACGATATGCCGCTTGCCGGTTGCCTGACAGAAGGCCGTGAACTGGTCGGTATAGTCGTCGCAGAAATCGTCGAGTTCCGGATGCGAGATCGCCAGCGGCGCACGCAGCGCCGCGAATTTGACCGGATCGCGCACGCTCCAGATCTCGGATGCGGAAGCAACGGCAGGGCTCTTGCGCCATTCTGCCGAGCCGAGCATGGCGCGCGCCGGCCGGCCGGTGTTGCACACCGCAACGACGTCGGTCCGAGTGCCGCCGGCCCCCATCGAGCGGCAATCGTTGAAACGGATCACAAGGTCGGCGGCATCGATGACAGCTGCGACACCTGCCGCAATCTCACCATTACCGACGATCATCACGCTACGCCTGGGATTCACTGATTGCCCTCCGGTCCATCGGCGAGGTTCTTCAATTCCTTGGTCCGCTTTTTCGTCAGGTCCGCCTTGCAGCCGGATACGAGCATGGGCTCCATCGAGCCGCCCCGCGCCTGGAACCCTTGGGCCTCGCATTCGCCGTCGCGATAATCCACCCAGGCGCGCTGCGCCTTGATGAGCGCCTTTTCGGCGCCCTTCATGTCGTTGTCGAGATCCGCGTCGATGGCGACCATTGCTGCCCGGGTCTTCTTGTATTGCGCGTTCAGCGCCTTGTCGGCCTCACCCAATTCGAGCACAGCGCAGACGTTCATGTCCGTCTGAGTCTGTGCATTGGCGCAATCGCCCCCGGATCTGCTCACGGTTTTCTGCGCAAAAACTGGGCCGCAAACGAGAACGGCGACAAGAGCGGCGGCGGACGCAAGCAATTTCATCGACATCCCCCAGAACTAAAGCTTGCCCATGACCTGCTGACGGAAGCCGTAGACCTCGCGCTTGCCCGACAGCGGGATTAGGGTGACGGAGCGCGTCTGCCCTGGCTCGAAGCGCACGGCTGTTCCGGCGGGAATGTCGAGCCGCATGCCCCTTGCCTGGTCGCGATCGAAGGAAAGCCCGGCATTGGTCTCGGCAAAATGATAATGGCTCCCGACCTGCACCGGCCGATCGCCGGTATTGGAAACCTCAAGCGTCACGGTCGGGGCTCCCGCATTGAGTTCTATGTCGCCGCCTACGGCAATGATTTCACCTGGAATCATGGTTCTCTCCTCATGCGGCCCGGACGGGCGCGCATCCCTCAGCTTTCAGAACACGCTTGGTCGAAGCGGGATATTTGGCAAGCAATGCCGCCGGGCGGATTGGACGCCGCGCGAAATCGCCGCCGCAGTTCGGGCAGACACCGTCCAGCACCGTAATGGCACAATCGGCGCAGAAGGTGCACTCGAACGTGCAGATCATCGCCTCTTCGCTATCCGGCGGTAAATTCCTGTCGCAGCATTCGCAATTGGGTCTCAGTTCCAGCATTTCAGCCTCACCGGATGGGCTCGTGGACGGTCACGAGTTTGGTGCCGTCGGGAAATGTCGCTTCGACCTGAACATCATGGATCATCTCGGCGACGCCTTCCATCACTTGATCGCGGGCGATGACATGGGCGCCAGCCTCCATCAGCTCGGCGACAGGAAGGCCGTCGCGCGCACCTTCGACCACGAAATCCGTGATCAGCGCGATGGCTTCGGGATGATTGAGCTTGACGCCACGCTCCAGCCGCCGCCGCGCCACCATCGCCGCCATGGAAATCAGCAGCTTATCTTTTTCTCTCGGAGTGAGGTTCATCGCCTACCTATGTGATTGCTGTTTGCTCAATTTACAGGTTCCAGACTTTCGGCACAGGCGCTCCATTGCGCAAGGCGGAAATGATCGGGATGAGGATTTTTCTGAGTGCGAAACCGTCGGCAGCGACCAGGCGCAAGACGAGCTTCTCGCCCCAGTGGCTGGCGCCCCCCATATGGTTTTCGAGGAGCGGCCTGATCCGGCCGAGATAGGTCTCAGCCAGCGGGCCGACATAGAGCAATGTCGCGAAAGCAACCTGGCCGCTCAGAGCAGCCGCCTTGCCCGTCAATGCAGCCACATCGCCGTCCAAACGCAGCTCCTCGGCGTGAACCAGCCGTCCGCCGCGGCGGATGCGCCAGCGATCGCGAAACAGCCCCTGCTCCATCGCTTCGCCCATGGCTTTCCGCCCGAGCAGGATCGCCTCTACGGCAAGGAACTCGGCCGTTTCGTCAAGCTCGACATTCAATGCACGTGAAAGCGAGGCGCGATCGAAGAGGATGGTCTCCTGCGGCAGCCAGTCGACCCGAGCGCCGCTACCGACCTTGATCGAGGTTTCAACCTCGGCCGTACCCATCGAAGCCTTGTAGATTTTCTCGCAAGCCTGTGTCGTTACATCGATGCGCGTGCCGGGCCCGGCAACGACACTCCAATCCATCCGATCGCCGCCGGTGAGGCCGCCGGCGGTGTTGATGATGACCGCCTCCATTGAATGATCGAAGGTTTCCGGCAGCCTGATCTTGGCCGACCCTTCCTGGAAGAGCTCGGCAAGGCGCGTGCGGCCGCCAAGCGACTTTGCCGCAAGATGGCCGCGACCTCGCGCCCGCTGCGGTCTCGTGCCTGCCGCCATCATTGCCATCAGCCTCTCCACGCATCACATCATTCCAAAGCCGACCATTGAAGCCCGGCAAGGAATAAATGCAAGCAATTCCTGTGCCTTATGCGATCTCCCGCCATATTGGCCTGCAACCAGCCACATCAGCTGCATTTTCCGTCAAATGCCGAAAAGAAAGGCAGCAAATTTCAAATGGGTCGAACAGGTATCGGAAACAGGTCTACAGAAAGCTCCGCCCGCGAAGCGCATCTATCCCTTCACTGCCGAGAAGAAAAGGAAGCGCGGCTTGGTCGTGAGGCTCTTGTATGCCTCCGGGAAAAGGCTGCTGACCTTGGGATCCGGCTGCGGCTCGCTTACGACATCGATCCGAAATCCCGCCGATCTCAGCGCATCGAACATGGCATGAAGCGGCCGGTGCCAAAATCGCATGGTGATATCCTTGCCGCCGCGGTGCCATGTCTCGCTGAAGTTATAGGTCTCGAAATAGCTCTCGCCGCTGGCCGGATCATGATCCATGAACGGATGATGCGTCGAAAAAATCAGGCGGCCCCCATCGGACAAGACACGCCTGAATTCCGAAAGAGGCTGTGACCAATCGTGCAGATAATGCATGACCAAGGAGGCCATGACCAAATCGAAAGTGCCGTCTTCGAAAGGCAATCGCTCGTTCAAATCGGCCAGCAACAAACGAGCCCGCCCTTCCAGGCGGCGCCGGGCGATTTCGAGCAAGCCCGCGCTCGCATCGACGCCGGTCAGGACCGCTCCCCGATCGACGAGGGCGGCGGCATGAGCCCCGCCTCCGCAACCCGCATCGAGAACGCGAAGGCCGGCAACGTCACCGGCGAGCGAGAGAATTGCAGGCCGCTCATAATAAGCATTCCAGGCATTGCTCTCATTGTCGGCTTGATAGGCGGCTGCGAACGCATCATAGTCATTCTCAGACACTGTTCCTCCTTGCCGGAAAACGGCACACATGACGGCACTTCAAGTGACTGACGCCGCCACCTCATGGACGCGCCGCCTGTCCGGCAACGACGTATCGCAGTCTGGGTTTCTGTATTTCTGCCTAGACCACGCGATCCGGCGGTTCTCGCCCGGCAAAGAAGGCGGTGATATTATCGACGACTTTCATGCCCATGGCCGTGCGCGTCTCTTCCGTGGCGCTGCCGAGATGCGGTAGCAGCACGACATTGTTCATCGCCCTCAACCGCTCGGGCACATGCGGTTCAGCCTCGTAGACGTCAAGGCCGGCGCCGCGGATCGTCCCCTGCTCCAGTGCTGAAATCAGCGCCGCTTCGTCGACGACATCCCCCCTTGCGGTATTGATCAGGAAGGCCTCGGGTTTCATGGCTGCAAGGCGAGCCGCATTCATCAGATGGCGGTTCTCGGCACCGCCCGGGCAGTGCAGCGAGACGAAGTCGGAGACTTCCAGAACATCCTCCACGGTCTGCAATTGCATGGCGCCATAGCGCGAAGCTTCCATCGGATCTATTGCCGAGCGATTATAGAAGACGACATCCATGCCGAAGCCGAAATGACAGCGCTGCGCGAAGGCACGACCGATACGGCCGAAGCCTATGATGCCGACAGTCTTGCCCGTCACCTTGGTGCCGACGAGATGCGTCGGCCGCCAGCCGGTCCAGGCGCCGGCTCTGACCTCCCGCTCGCCTTCGCCGCCGCGTCGGGCAACGGAAAGGAGCAGCAGCATGGCGATATCAGCCGTGCAATCCGTCAGCACGCCCGGCGTGTTGGTGACGGCTATGCCTTTTTCCTTGGCCGCGGCGATATCGATGTGGTTGAAGCCGACACCGAAATTGCCGAGGATCTTTGAGCGGATCGCTCCCTCGAAAAGCGCGGCCGGAAGCTTGTCGGAAACGGTCGGCAGGACGGCGTCATAGGTGAGCAGCGCCTCGCGCAGCTGCCCCGCATCGAGTGCTGCGTCATCCCTGTTCAAAGTGGTGTCGAAACGCTCCGAAAGTACCGCCTCAACCGCCGATGGCCAGCGCCGCGTCACGAGAATACGGGGTCTGCTCATGCTGTGATCCTCCTGCCGATATCAGGCAGATTTAAAGCAGCTTCGGCATGAAGGAAATGGCGAACCGATATCGCGGATGTGAAAAAGCCCGGCCGATGGCCGGGCTCCCTAATCTTGACTATGCCGGAAAACCGGCGTCGCAAAGCTTACTTCGAAATTTCGGCGTAGTTGTACTTGCCGTCGGAACCCTTGGACCACTTGTACATAACGTAGTCCGGACGGGTGATGTCGCCCTTGGCGTTGAAGCCGAGGTCGCCGATAGCGGTCTTGAACGGACCCTTTGCCTTCAGCGCATCGGCAACAGCCATCGGATCGTTGGAACCGGCAGCCTTGGCGGCGGCAGCGATAACCTGCAGAGCCGAGTAGGAGTAGAGCGTGTAGCCTTCCGGCTCGTAGCCGGCGGCGCGGAACTTGGCGACGAGATCGGCGGAAGCCGGGTTCTTGCGCGGATCCGGTGCGAAGGTCATGAGCGTGCCGTCGACGGCGTCGCCGGCGATCGATGCCAGCTCGTTCGAGACGATACCGTCACCCGACATGAAGTGAGCCTTCACGCCCTGGTCGGCCATCTGGCGCATGATGAGGCCAGCTTCCGTGTGCAGACCGCCGTAATAGACGAAGTCGACACCAGCCTGCTTCATCTTGGCGATGAGGGCCGAATAGTCCTTGTCGCCGGGGGTGATGCCTTCATAAAGAACTTCCGTCACGCCAGCGGCATTGAGGTTCTTCTTGGTCTCGTCAGCCAGGCCCTGACCATAAGGGGTCTTGTCATGAACGACGGCAACCTTGGCGCCCTTGAAATTATCGGCGATGTACTTGCCGGCAACTTCACCCTGCTGGTCGTCACGGCCGCAAGTACGGAACGTGTTCCACAGGCCGCGTTCGGTGAACTTCGGGTTCGTCGAAGCCGGCGTGATCTGCAGAATGCCGTTTTCGGCGTAGACTTCTGAAGCCGGAATGGAAACGCCCGAGTTGAAGTGACCGACAACGAACTTCACGCCGTCAGCAACGAACTTGTTGGCGACCGAAACACCCTGCTTGGCATCGGAGACGTCGTCGCCGAGTTCGATCTTGATCTTTTCGCCATTGATACCGCCGGCCGCATTGATGTCTGCAGCTGCTTGCTCTGCACCCTTCTGAAGCTGCGCGCCAAACGCAGCATTCGGGCCCGTCAACGGACCACCGACGCCAACGATAATGTCGGCCTTCGCAACGCCGCCGAAAGCGATCATCGCCGACAAAGCCACCGCCGACAGAAGATACTTCTTCATATTATTACTCCCAATTTTTAAGCGGGTTCCGTTTGATCTGCCCTGCGCGATACCCACCAATCATCACGCCGGTAACGCTTGCATTCCGAACTCTGGAAGCATGACCCCTGCCCGTTCCCGTCTGTTTTTATGGGCTGGGTGACGCTCTTGGTTGTACGCAGACTGTGCCTAGTTTAGGCGCACTGTCAATTCTTCTTCTTCCAGGAAAAGGCCGAGGTCTTTTCATAAAGCCAGTAATAATTATTCACCATCTGATCGGTACGTCGATACCGGTATCCCGCCGTCGCAAAAACAAGCAGAAGCGCGACATCGATGATGTAGATGGTGACGTCGAAAACCGGGCCATTGAACAGCGCATGGTGCAGAAACTGCAGGCCAAGGCCGATCAGAAAGCTGTAGATAACGACAAGCGGATAGGTTTCCCAGCTGGAGGCAACGGCGCGGCCAGCGCGCCATGCGGTCCAGAAACCGAGAATGACGATAACAGCGCGGATGACCATGCGGCCGCCGGTATCGGTGTCGAAGAGAAGTCCCTGCATCTCAAATTCTCCGCGAAACGAAACTCAATGGTGACCGCCTTCAAGATAGGCGGCGCGCACCTCCGGATTGGCGAGCAGTTCCTTGCCGGAACCGCTCATCGTCACCCGGCCATTGACCATCACATAGGCGCGGTCGGAAAGCTTGAGTGCCGCAAAAGCATTCTGCTCGACGAGGAACACGGTCAGCCCCTGGGTCTGGTTCAGGACCTTGATCGCCTCGAAGATGCCCTTGACGATCAGCGGCGCCAGGCCAAGCGACGGCTCGTCGAGGAGCAGCAGCTTGGGACGCGCCATCAGCGCGCGGCCGATCGACAACATCTGCTGCTCGCCGCCCGAAAGCGTTCCGCCGCGCTGCGACTGGCGCTCCTTCAGGCGCGGGAAGAGCGTGAAGATCTTCTCGACGTCCTCGTTGAAATATTTGAGCTTGTCGAGACTCGCGCCCATCTGGAGGTTTTCATAGACGGTCATGCGCGGAAAGATGCGCCGACCCTCGGGCGACTGCGCGATGCGAAGCCGCGCGATCTCATGCGTCGGCATGCGCGTGATATCGCGGCCGTCGAAGGTGACCGAACCGGTGCGCGCCTGCGGGCTGCCGCAGATCGTCATCATCAGCGTCGATTTGCCGGCGCCGTTGGCGCCGATCAGGCTGACGATCTCGCCGCTGTTGACTTCGATATCGACGCCGGCAAGGGCGCGGATATTGCCGTAATAGGTTTCGACACCCGCAACTTTGAGAAGTGGTTGCCCCGCCATCAATGTTCACCCTCTTGGAGGTGCTCGACTTCGGCAATCACCTCTTCCACTTCCTCATCCTCGACGCCGAGATAGGCGGCAATCACGCGAGGATCATTCTTGACCTCATCCGGCGTGCCATCGGCGATCTTCTGCCCATATTCGAGCACGATGACATGGTCGGAAATTTCCATGACCACGGACATGTCGTGTTCGATCAGCAGGATCGATGTGCCGGTGTCCTTGCGGATACTGCGAAGGAATTCGTTGAGGACCAGAGACTCGCGAGGATTGAGACCGGCAGCCGGCTCGTCCAGGCAAAGCAGTTCCGGCCCCGTGCACATGGCGCGCGCGATTTCCAAGCGGCGTTGCGCGCCGTAAGGAAGATCGCCTGCAGGATCGTCGGCGCGATCGATGAGATCGGCCTTTTCGAGCCAGAAGCGCGCCAATTCGATCGCGTTCTTCGCTTCGGCTCGATAGGGACCGATGCCGAGCAGACCGAGGATCGTGTAGCCGGAGGCACGCATCAGCTTGTTATGCTGCGCCACCAGCAGGTTTTCGAGCACCGTGAGGCCCGAAAACAGGCGGATATTCTGGAAGGTACGCGCCACCTTGGCTTCGCGCGTGATGCGAAAATCCGGCAGCCGTTCCAGGAGATATTCCTTGCCGCTCTTCTGCTGTAGCGTAAGCATGCCCATCGTCGGCTTGTAGAAGCCGGTGATGCAGTTGAACACGGTGGTCTTGCCGGCACCGTTCGGCCCGATCAGCGCGGTGATATCGCCACGCTTGGCCTCGAACGAGAAGTCGTTGATCGCCATCAGGCCGCCGAACTTCATCGACAGGTGATCGACCTTCAAGAGGACGTCGCTGGGGTTTGCGGTCACAGCGTTCATCAGCCGTGGCCCTCCTTGGTAAAGCTGCCTGAAACCGCTTTTCGCTCCTTGAGGAAAGCGGTCGGCTCGCGCGTGCCGACAAAGCCGCGCGGCTTGAAGATCATCACCACTACCATGGCAAGACCGAAGATCAGCATGCGGTAGAGTTCCGGTGTGAAGTCCGGTCCGAAACCGGGAATGATCGTCGTATCGCCGAAGACCAGCCCGGTCTTGAGGAAGCTCATGTTGCGCAGCAATTCGGTGCCGCCAATCATGGCGATCGCGGCAATCGCGATGCCCTTCAGCGACCCCATGCCGCCGAGGACGACGATCGCGAGGATCACAGCAGATTCGAGGAACACGAAGGATTCCGGCGAGACGAAGCCCTGACGCGCCGCAAAGAAGGAGCCGGCAAAGCCGCCGAACATGGCTCCGGTGGCAAAAGCCGTCAGCTTTGTGGTCACCGTATTGATGCCGAGCGAACGGCAGGCGATTTCATCCTCACGCAACGCTTCCCACGCACGTCCGATCGGCATGCGGCGCAGCCTGATGGTGACATAGGCGGTCAGCATGCAGAGCAGCAGGATCACGTAGAACAGGAAAACCTTGTACCAGGCCGACGAGATCGGCAGACCGAAACTGCGGACGAAGTTGTGCGGGTCCTTCATATCGAAGGTGTACAGGCCGAAAAGCGATGCCTTGGTGATGTTGGAGATGCCGAAGCTTCCCTGCGTCACGTCGGTCCAGTTGGTCAGCACGATGCGGATGATTTCACCGAAGGCAAGCGTGACGATGGCCAGATAGTCGCCCCGCAGACGCAGCACCGGAAAGCCCAGAATCATGCCCCAAAGCGCGGCAAGAATGCCCGACAACGGCAGGAGGAGCCAGAAGGACAGGCCGAAATGCGTCGACAGCAGAGCATAGGAATAGGCGCCGACCGCATAGAAGGCGACATATCCCAAGTCGAGCAGACCGGCGAGGCCAACGACGATATTCAGACCCCAGGCAAGCATCACATAGATGAGGATCTGAATGCCGAAATTGTCGACATAGGTCAGCGCGCCTTGCGGCCCAAGGATTGCCACCGCCGCCAGCGGATAGATCAGCAGAAGCACAAGGGCAATCGTGTTGAAATGCTTGGAGACGAAGCTTGGCTCGCCCTCCACCTGCACGACCTTGGCCCTGGCTGCCTTTCGCGCCGCCAGATACGGCTGGACGAAGACCGTCATGATGAAGCGGCCGACAGCGGCGATCGCGACAATGGTCGCCAGAAGGCCCCAGCGCTGCACGATGATCAGCTTGTTGTCCATATTCTGATCGGTCTTGAGACCGATATAGAGGACGAACATGCCGAAGGCGATGATCGCAGTCCAGAAGGCGTCCGTAATCCCTTTCTGGACAAGGCCGGGCGCGGTCTTGCCTGCAACGAAGTTTGAATTTGCCATGGCGTTATACCTTTTCGACTTCCGGCCGACCGAGAATACCCGTCGGCTTGAAGATCAGCACGTAGGCAAGGATGCCGTATGTGGCGACATCCTTATACGCGATGGGAAAATTGCCAGACCAGAACGACTCGATGAAGCCGATCATCAGGCCGCCGAGAACAGCGCCTGGAAGCGAGCCGATGCCGCCCAGGACCGCCGCCGTGAAAGCCTTGACACCAGGCACGAAACCGTCCGTGAAGTTGGCGACACCATAATACATCAGATACATCGTGCCGGCGACAGCAGCGAGAGCGGCACCCATGATGAAGGTGATGGAGATGGTGCGGTCGACATTGATGCCGAGCAGTGCCGCCATCTTGCGATCCTGTTCGGTCGCCCGCTGAGCACGCCCCAGCGCCGTCTTGTTGACGATATACCAGAAGGCGACGAGCAGCACCACGGTGACGATGAAGACTATGATCTGCTTCAGCGACAGCGAGACGCCGCCGAAGTTGTAGACATCACCCACCAGCGTCGGGATCGGCTTGTTGCGCGGCCCCTGTGCGACCTGGATGAAGTTCGACAGAACGATCGACATGCCGATCGCCGTGATCAGCGGCGCGAGGCGGAACGAACCGCGCAGCGGCCGATAAGCCACCCGCTCGATCACCCAGTTCCACAGGCTCGTCATCAGCATGGCGACGATCAGCATGACGAGCAGCATGATCGCGACCGGCAGGCCGGCGAAGAGCGAAACGAGAACCAGATAGGTGATGAGAGCGGCAAAGCCGCCAAGCATGAAAACATCACCGTGGGCAAAATTGATCATGCCGATGATGCCGTAAACCATGGTGTAACCAATGGCGATCAGGCCGTAGATCGACCCGAGAGTCAGCCCGTTTAAGAGCTGCTGGATAAAATAATCCATATATCATTTCCCCTGGATGCGGCGTCATACGACCACATCTCTTATTACTTTTTTAGGTTCCTTCTAGAGGCCTATGGCCGCGATTCCATACTGGTTTCGAAGGAAATGTGAAGCCAAAAAGGCGAGAAATTGACAAATTCTTTTCAAATCGCCGTGCGCTGATGCGAATCCGACCAAAAATGGCACGAAAGCGGCAGGCCATGGCTCAAAATTAGCCAAAACCGTCAAACGACGCCTGCACTCTGAAGAGCTCTTGTCAAAGGCGGGCCTCGCCAGGGCCCGCCATAATGGTCGTCTGAACCGCGACGTTACGCCCGCATCCTCGCACCATCCGCATCGAACAGCGGCTCGGCCTGCAGCCTTGCCGGCAAGAGCTCGCCGAGCAGCTCGATCGACCAGCCCTGCGCCTCGTCGGCGATTTCCTTCGGCACGTAGCCCACAGCGACGGAAAGACCGGAAACGTGAGCATAGCCGCCTGACGTCACCCAGCCGCAGACCGCACCGTTGTGATAGATCGGCTCATCGCCGATGACATCGGCATCCCTGGCCGAGAGGATGAAGGTTCGCAGGCGCAGCGTGCCGCCCTCCGCCTTTTCCTGGGCGGCCGCCGCCTTGCCGATGAAATCGGCCTCCTTGGACAGCGCCACGAATCGGTTGAGGCCAGCCTCGAACGGCCCGTAGAGCGGTCGGTATTCGCGCGCCCAGCTGCCGTAGGATTTGTCGAGACGCAGCACATTCAGCGCCCTCAAGCCAAAGAGACGAATATTGAACTCGCCCCCCTCCTCCATCAGAAGGTCGAAAATGTAGCGCTGATGTTCCGGCTTCATCCAAATTTCGTAGCCGAGATCGCCCGTATAGGAGACGCGGCCGACGATCGCAGGCGCCATGCCGATATCCATGCGGCGAATGGACATGAAGGGGAAAGCGGCTGTGGAAAGATCCTGATGGGTCAGCTTCTGCAGCAGCTTGCGGGCGTTCGGGCCGGCGATAGAGAGGCCGAGAAGCGAAAGGCCGAGTGCTTCGAGCCGGACTGAGCCGTCCTTCGGCAGCAGGCTTTCGAACCAGCGCATATGGTAGGCTTCGGCGATGCCGGAGCCGATGAGAAGGAAAACCCCCTCGCCCAGCTTCGCCAGCGTGAAATCGCCGATCAGCTTGCCGTCATGCTTCAGCATCGGCGCCAGCGTCATGCGGCCAATGGCGGGAATGCGGCAGGTCAACAGCGTGTCGAGGAAAGCTTCCGCACCCGGCCCCTTGACCGAATATTTGGCAAAACCCGAGGTCTCCATCAGGCCGACGCTCTCGCGCACCGCCTTGGCTTCCGCGCCGACGACATTGAAATCGTTGGAGCGGCGCCAGGAGAATTGGTCGACCTCCCCCTTCGGCGCGAACCACAGGGCTTGCTCGAGACCATAATAGGCGCCGAATACACCGCCGGCTTCCTTCAGCTTGTCGTAGATCGGCGTCGTCAGTAGCGGACGTGCCGCCGGCAGCTCCTCATTCGGATAGCGGATCGAGAAGCGGCGGGCATAGTTCTCGCGCACCTTGGCATTCGTATAGGCGAGCGTCGCGTAGTCGCCATAGCGCGAAACATCCATGGCGAAGACGTCGAAGCCCGGATCGCCGTAGATCATCCAGTTGGCGAGCGCCAAACCAACACCGCCGCCTTGGCTGAAGCCAGCCATGACAGCGCAGGCCGACCAGTAGTTCCTCAAGCCACGGACCGGGCCGACAAGCGGATTGCCATCCGGCGAGAAGGTGAAGGGACCGTTGATGATCCTTTTGATGCCGGCATTGTTGAAAGCCGGGAAATGGCGGAAACCGACTTCGAGCTCCGGCGTGATGCGCTCGATATCCTCGGCCAGCAGCTCGTGGCCGAAATCCCAGGACGTCGTTAGCGGCGACCATGGACGGCAGGCCTTTTCATAGGTGCCCATCAGCATGCCCTGCCGCTCCTGGCGCAGATAGATCTCGCCGTCGAAATCCACGCAATGCATCAGCTCCTTGCCTGTCGTCTTGTTGAAGTCGATGACCTCGGACATGTCCTCGGTGATGAGATACATGTGCTCCATCGCAAGCACCGGCAGCTCCAGCCCAACCATGCGGCCGACTTCGCGCGCCCAGAGGCCGGCGGCGTTGACGACATGCTCGGCGATGATCTCACCCTGATTGGTGATGACGCGCCAGGAACCATCCTCGCGCTGCACCAGCTCTTCGACCTTGGTATGCAGATAGATTTCCGCTCCGTTCTTCTTGGCGGAGCGGGCATAGGCATGCGTGGTACCATAGGGATCGAGATGACCTTCGACGGGATCGTAAAGAGCGCCGACGAACTGATCGGGATCGAGGAGCGGCATCATCTCATGCGCTTCCTTCGGCGTCAGCAGCGTCGCTTCAAGGCCATTGTAGCGGCCCTTGGCGAGAATGGATTTCAGCCAGTCGAAGCGCTGCGGGGTGGCCGCCAGCATGAGGCCGGAAGTCAGGTGCAGCCCGATATCCTGGCCCGAATACTCTTCGATCTCCTTGTAGAGCTCGACCGTATATTTCTGCAGCTTGGCAACGTTCGGATCGCCGTTGATCGTATGCATGCCGCCTGCCGCATGCCAGGTCGAGCCGGATGTAAGCTCGGAGCGTTCGAGCAACACCACATCCGTCCAGCCGAATTTCGTCAGGTGATAGAGCACCGAACATCCGACGACACCGCCACCGATGACGACGACCTTGGCATGGCTTTTCATTGGGAATCCCCTGTTTTCGGCGCGAAGCCGCCGGGTGTCTTCCCGCGCGACCGGCCTTATTTGAGAGGAAACCTAGAGACTATCCGATAGGCCAAATAGCCCGAACTGCGAAACCGATATGTCTGTTTGCGCCATCGCAATTGTTCGGATCGCGCCATCCGCTATGGGCAGCGCAAGCCGGCTGGCAAGTCATTGGACATCGGCAACATAGGGATTCTCAATCGGCGAAACCGGCCGTGAGCGCAAACTCCCGCCCCATCTCCATGATCTCTTCGAAGACGCTGCCGGCATAGGAACGCGGCACGATGATTTCGAAGTGATCGGGACCGGTGCGGGCAACATTGGCGCTGACATGGCAGCACAGCATGTTGGCTGACTGCCCTTCGGCAAAGACCTGCGGATGCAGATCGACAGCCACGCATTTGGCGAGAACACGGCGGACGCTGGGGCCGGAAATGCGCAGCAGCACGCGGCCGTCGCTTTGCTCGAAGAAAGAGGCCCGGGCGGGATCGAGCGTGAAGAGATCCCGCGCAACGCTATCGGCACCAAGCGCGTCCGACACAACGAACCATTCCCTCGGCCCGACATCGCGAACCGATACATCCTTCAGCGCCTTGAGGCTCGCTAAAACGCTATCCTGCTCCCCGGCCTTCGCGAGCACGGAGAAGATCGCCGGCCGGCGCACGACGGCGAGATGATTCGGATTTGCGGCAGCCTCGAAACCGGAAATATGATCTTCCAGCACATGCCTGTTCTGAAACGCAACGCTCATCGATCTCTTACCCCAGAAGCTTCTTGTTGTCGGGATCGATGAAGACGGGGCTGCAGACCTCTGCCGCCACTTCCTCACCCCGCAATCCATCCCAGACGACCACGCGCTCGCCGATGCGCTCCCGGCCCGACTTCAGGAAAGCGAGCGCAATGGAATGACCGAGCATCGGCGAGAAGCACGCCGAGGAGACATGCCCTTGATCGTTCACGGTCGAAGGCCTCGCGCCCTCCTTCAAAATATGCGCTCCGGCGAGAATTTCCTTGGCCGTATCGATCGGCTTCAGACCCACAAGCTGGCCGCGGTCGGCGGCGGTCAGACCAAAGCGGGTGGACAGCCGCTTGCCGATGAAATCCGGCTTCTGCGTCGACATCATGCGGCCAAGCCCGACATCGTCAGGCGTGGTGCGGCCATCGAGCTCGTTATGGGTGACGTGCCCCTTCTCGATACGCAGCACGTTGAGCGCTTCGACGCCATAGGGGCAGATACCATGCGCCTTGCCGGCTTCCATAACGGCATCGGCGACCGCCTCGCCGTAGCCGGCCGGGACCGCGAGTTCATAGGCGAGTTCGCCCGAGAAGGAGATGCGGAACAGACGCGCCCTGAGGCCGCCCTTCAGCATCACTTCGGCAGCGGCAAGGAACGGGAAGAACGCGTCGGAAATATCGTCCTCGACCATCTGCTCCAGCACCAGCCGCGCCTTCGGACCGGCAATCGCCATCTGCGCCCACTGATCGGACGAGGACACGAAACGAACGTCTAGCTTCGGCCAAAGCGTCTGCGCTGCGAATTCCATATGCGCCATCACCTCGCCGGCCATCGCCGTCGTGGTCGTCATGAAAAAGTGGTCGGGCGTCAGCCGGCTGGTCGTGCCGTCATCGAAGACCATGCCGTCCTCGCGCAACATGAGGCCGTAGCGGGCTTTGCCGATCGGCAGCTTCAGGAAGGCGTTGGAATAGAGCCGGTTGAGAAACTCCGCCGCATCCTTGCCGAAAATCTCGATCTTGCCGAGCGTCGACACGTCGCAGATCCCGACATTGTTGCGCACGTTCAAAACCTCGCGGTCCACGCTGTCGCGCCAACCCTTCTCGCCCGGCCGGGCAAACCAGGACGAACGATACCAGAGGCCGGCCTCGACAAAGCTGGCGCCGTTCTTCTTCGCCCATCCATGCAGCGGCGATTCCCGAACCGGCTGCGCATGCTTGTCGCGCGCGGTTCCCGCCAGTGCACCAAAGGATACTGGCGTATAGAACGGCCGGAATGTCGTCGTGCCGACGGCCGCCGGGCTGACGCCGCGCATGCCGGCGATGATGCCGGCGGCGTTGACATTGCCGAGCTTGCCCTGATCCGTGGCCATGCCGCTCGTCGTGTAGCGCTTGGCATGTTCCACATGGCCGAAGCCTTCGCGCAAAGCGAGGCCAAGATCCTTGGTGTGGACATCGTTCTGGAAATCGATGAATGCCTTGTCTTTCGCGCCCGGCACATGCCAGATCGCCGCGAAGGACGGATCATATTCGCCCTCCACTTCGGGCAGTTCAACCTCATGAGCCTTGTGGCCGAAACCTTCAACGATTTTTCGCGATTTTTCCGCCCCGTCGGTAAGACAACCGGAAACGCTCTCGATGCCCGCAGCCGAGCCGGCAATCTCCAACTCGCCAGAGACAATCGGCACCATGAAGGCCTGCTTCTCATCCGACCAGACCGGCTTGGCGCCCCTCTGGCAGGCAAGGTGGATGATCGGCGACCATCCGCCCGATATGGCCAGCGCATCGCAGGCGATCAGCTCATCCAGGCCGCCGCGATCGGCGATGACGCCGCTGATGCGATATTTGCCTTTGGTCGCGTGGACGCTTGCCGCACGAACCACGCGCACGCCCTGGGGGGCAGCATCGGCCGAAGCGGCGCGCGTATCGAGGATTGCCGAAATCTCGACGCCCGCAGCGGCGAGGTCAGCCGCGGTGCGGTAGCCCGAGCCGCCATTGGTGAAGACCGCCACCTTCTGCCCGGCAACGACGCCATAGCGATTGAGATAGCTGCGCACGGCGCCGGCCATCATCACGCCTGGGCGATCATTGCCGCCGAACACCAGCGGCCGCTCTTCGGCGCCCGAGGCGAGAATGGCGCGCTTGGCGGCGATGCGCCAGAGGCGTTCGACCGGCAAGTCGGGCGACGGCATCGCCACATGTTTCTGCACCTTCTCGACGGCACCGAAAACGTTGCCGTCATACCAGCCGAACACGGTGGTGCGCGGCATCAAGGTGACGTTCTCGAAGCTCTGCAGCTCCTGAAGGATCGCCTGCACGAAAACGTCGGCAGAAGCGCCGCCTATCGTCAGTTTTTCCGACAATAGCGAGCCGCCAAGTCGAAAACCTTCGTCGGCCAATACGACACGCAGGCCTGCGCGGGCAGCGGTCAGAGCCGCCATGAGCCCCGCCGGACCGGAACCGATCACAAGCAGATCGCAATGCGCCCAGGCCTTTTCGTAACGGTCCGGATCCGCCTGCATGACCGCCTTGCCGAGGCCCGCAGCGCGCCGGATGATCGGCTCATAGACCTTCTCCCAGAAGGCAGCCGGCCACATGAAGGTCTTGTAGTAGAAGCCGGCACCCAGGAAGGGCGAGAGCAAACTGTTGACCGAGCCGAAATCGTGCTTCAGCGATGGCCAGCGATTCTGGCTCACAGCCGCCATGCCCTGATAAAGCTCGGCGACAGTGGCGCGCGTATTCGGTTCTGTGCGCCCGTCCTTGCCGATGGTGACGAGCGCGTTCGGCTCGGCCGAGCCCGCCGTCAGAATGCCGCGCGGCCGGTGATATTTGAAACTGCGTCCGACCAGCATCTGGTCGTTGGCAAGGAGAGCCGCGGCGAGTGTATCGCCCTCCAGCCCCTTCATTTCCTTGCCGTCAAACTGGAAGGAAAGCGGGCGGCTGCGATTGACGAGACCGCCGGTCGACAGACGATAGGCCGTCATCGTGCCGCCTCCTTCGCCTTGTCCTCGGCGTCGGTAACGGAAAAGACCTCATGGGTGACATTGCTGCGGTCGACGACCAGCCAGCGGCGACACCCGGCGCTATGGTGCCAATATTCCTCAATCCGGCCACGCTCATTGTCGCGGATGAAGATGTAACGGTTCCAGTCCTCGTCCGGCGCGGTCGCTGCCGGGCGGGCGACGGATGCGCCGCGAATGGAGAATTCTTCCTTGGGTCGCACGCCGCAATGCGGGCAGTTGATCAAGCTTGCCATTGGTATTGTGCCCTCAATGCAGGTTCGGCTGCGGACCCTTGCCGCCTTCGTCGATCGCAAAGCCGCGCTCGAAGCGGTCAAGACGCAGAAGGCGGCTGACATCGTGGCTCTCGTTCTTGGCGATCAGATGCGCGAAGCAGAAGCCCGAGGCCGGCGTCGCTTTGAAGCCGCCATAATTCCAACCGCAGTTCAGATAAAGATTTTCGATGGGCGTCCGATCGATGATCGGCGAACCGTCCATGCTCATATCCATGACGCCGCCCCAGGTGCGCAGCACGCGGACGCGCGACAGGCCGGGAATGAGTGACACCCCCTCCTCCATCGTATGCTCGACGGTCGCAAGATTGCCGCGTTGCGCATAGGAGCTGTAGTAATCGATATCGGCGCCGAAGACCAAGCCGCCCTTGTCCGACTGGGATATATAGAAGTGTCCCGCGCCATAGGTGATGACATTGTCGATAACAGGCTTCAGCCCTTCGGAAACAAAAGCCTGCAGCACATGCGTTTCGATTGGGAGCTCCAGACCGGCCATATTGCCGAGAATCGACGTATGACCTGCGGCCGCAAGCGCCAGCTTGTTGCAGCCGATGAAGCCGCGGTTCGTTTCGACCCCCGTCACAGCACCGCCCTCGTCGCGGCGGATGCCGAGCACTTCGCATTGCTGGATCAGATCGACGCCGCGGCTGTCGGCGCCACGCGCATAACCCCAGGCGACCGCATCATGCCGCGCCGTGCCGCCGCGCCGCTGCAGGAGGCCGCCGAGGATCGGAAAGCGGGCATGATCGAAGTTCAGATAGGGCATCATCCGGCGGACCTGCTCGCGATTGAGCAGTTCTGCATCGACGCCGTGCATGCGCATTGCATTACCGCGCCGGGCATAGGCATCGCGCTGGCCATCGGAATGGAACAGATTGACGATACCGCGCTGGGACACCATGGCATTGTAGTTGAAATCCTGTTCCAGCCCTTCCCAGAGCTTCATCGAGAACTCGTAGAAAGGCTCGTTGCCGGGCAGAAGATAATTGGAACGGATGATCGTCGTGTTGCGGCCGACATTGCCCGAGCCGATATAGCTCTTTTCCAGCACGGCGACATTGGTAATGCCGAATTCCTTGGCGAGATAATAGGCCGTTGCCAGGCCATGCCCGCCGCCGCCGACGATGATCACGTCATAATGTGGTTTCGGCTCCGGCGTACGCCACACCGGCTGCCAATGGCGATTGCCTGAAAACGCCTGTTTTAGAAGCTGATAAGCCGAATAACGCATGCATTCATCCTGATCATTACCCGGCCGCACATTCGCATATGCAATAAAAACGACAAGTCCCGAAAGAGCGAAAAAGCTTCGCAAACAGAACACGATCTTTTCCGAATGCGCAGTGACGGACAGTGTTTGCTCTCGGAAGAATACCTCGCCGACCTGCCGAAAAGCCCACCCGTTCGGAAGCCATGCCGAGCGCTGTTGCTAAACCTTTGCTCAGGCGTTAAGGCGAAGGAAGCCGGGCATCGGAAATCTAAACTTCGCAATCGCAACTTCCTATATATAATGTCCGGAGAGTTCAGGCGCGGACGGCGCGCGGAAGACGAAGAAGCAGATGCTTGCAACATTCGAAAAGGCGGCGCTCGAAGCAGGAAAGGCCATCCTGGAGGTCTATCGTGCCGGCTATTCGGTTGCCTTGAAACAGGACATGAGCCCCGTCACGCTAGCCGACGAACGCGCTGAACACATCATTCTCAGGTACCTCGAGCGCGACTTTCCCCATATCCCGGCCATTGCCGAAGAGCAGGTTTCAGCCGGCAAGATTCCGGATGTGCACGGCCGCGCCTTCTTTCTGGTCGACCCGCTCGACGGCACCCGAGAATTCATCGAGCATCGGGATGAGTTCACCGTCAACATCGCCTATATCGAGGACGGCATCCCCGTGATCGGTATCGTCTACGCACCGGCGCTCGGCGTCGCCTTTACCGGCGAGCCCGGTAGGGCACGCAAGCTGATGGTGGACAAGTATTTTGCCATTACCAGTCGCGTCAACATTGCAGTGCGTGAACCTCCGGCCAAGCTGACGGCGCTTGCCAGCCGCTGTAACAGCAATGCGAAAACCGAAGGCTTTCTTACGGACAATGCGGTTTCCGGCTGCACGTCGATCGGTTCGTCGCTGAAATTCTGCCTGCTCGCCGAGGGCAAAGCAGATGTTTATCCGCGTTTCGGCCGTACCATGGAATGGGATACGGCGGCCGGCGATGCGGTCCTGCGGGCGGCGGGCGGCAAGACGGTTACCATCGAGGGTAGCCTTCTGACCTATGGCAAGACCGACCAGAGCGCGGATGCCGACTTTGCCAATCCGCACTTCATCTGCTGGGGCGGACAGAAGCACGGCGTGTCGGCGTAAGTTTATTTTTGCAAGTAAAAAACAATTCTTGAGCCTGCTCCCGAGCCTGAGAGCAGCATACGAGCTTCTGCGATTTCGGCCCGAAAGCGTAAGTTTTTACTGACGAAAAATCATAGAATGAATGCGATTTACCCTGAAATAACAGGGGCTTTCGGCTGATTTGCTCAGGCACGATATACGCAAATCAGCACTTCGCCACATTGATTAAAATTATTAGCAAAGTCTTACCATGTGCTTAGGCAATTTTTAAATGTGGCAAGCTAGAGTGCCACACGTGGTCTTGAGTGTGTGTAGAGAGTCCAATGACCGAAATGATACGTCCCCGAGTGAAGTATGTCATCGGCCCCGATGGCAGCCCGCTGACGATAGCAGACCTTCCGCCGCCGAATACGCGTCGCTGGGTCATTCGTCGTAAGGCAGAGGTTGTCGCCGCCGTGCGTGGTGGTCTGCTCAGCTTGGAAGAAGCCTGCGAACGTTATACGTTGACCGTCGAAGAGTTCCTCTCCTGGCAGTCGTCCATCAATACCCATGGCCTGGCTGGCCTTCGGACGACCCGCATACAGCAGTATCGCCACTGACAGCAGCGACAGCACCACCTTTTCTATTTTGTGTTCGGGCCTCTTTTCTTGTGAAAGAGGCCCGAATTATTTGCTGAAGCGCCCTCGTAGCGTCCAGCTTGCCTAGAGTTAAAGGGCTTGGCCGGTCCGCATTTTTGACATCGACTTAAACGGAAACGATCCGTTAACAATCTCGAAGGTTGGCAGGTGTCGGAGCACATGCAATCCTAGTTGCATCAGACGCGACAAGGGAGAAAATCATGGATATCCGCAACGAAAACAATACATCCGGCGGCCGTTATGTCGCAACGGTCGAAGGCCACGAGGCGGAGATGACCTTCTCCCGCACGTCCCCCAAGCTGATCATCGTCGATCATACCGGCGTGCCGGATGCCCTGCGTGGCAAGGGAGTCGGCCAGGCGCTGGCGCTTCACGCCGTCGAAGAGGCGCGGCGCGGCGGCTGGAAGATCATCCCGCTCTGCCCCTTCTTCAAGGCTCAAGCGCAACGTCATGACGACTGGCATGACGTCGTCAATCTCTGAAGGAATTGCTTCAAGCGAGGAGGTACGCGTTCACGCGCAAAGAACGGGTGGATGTGCAGGCAATAATCCGTCCACCCAGTCGGATTATTTCTAAAAACGCAAAAGCTGCGCATGGCCGGCCCCGTCACGGCCAGTCATGCGCAGCTTTCATATGCTGCTGCCGTCATACCCTTCGCATTCCGAAGATGGACCCCCGCATCGGAACGCAAGATGCTTGATCCGAAGGAGAAGACGGAATTGCGATCTCAGGCGCGTGCCCGCGCCGGACCCGAACCATCCCGCTCTTCGAGAGCTGCGGCCTTGGCATATTCGGCCTGCATTTCCTCGAGCGAATTTTCCAGCGCCTCTTCCTGAACCTGCAGCTCGCGGATCGACACCTGCAGATTGTCCGCACGCTGGCGGGCAGCCTTGGCAAAGGTCGGGTAAGCAAAGTGGCTCGGATCGGAAATGCCGGACTTCTTCTCCTCGACGACGATCTGGCTTTCCAGCTCCTTCGTCATGCGGTCAAATTCCGCCATCATCATCTGCAACTGCTGCAGCTGACGGCGTTTTTCGTTCACCTGAAACTCTTTCAGGCGAACAAGGCTCTCACGTGACTTCATACGCATTACTCCCGTGATGCGAGACCCCGGCTCTCGATATTCCCGTCCGCCGAACCGCTTTGAGACGGCTTGGTTAAAAAAATTTCCAGCGATCTTAATAAAAGCCTACCGCTGGTAACCTTTCGTTTACGGGCATCGTTAATGATAGGCGCAATGATTTAAGGCTCGGTAAATGTTGTGGTCGGAATTCGACATGTCGGCATTGGTGAGTCGGATGAATCACTTGGCGTTGGTTGTTAATGCAATACTTTAGGAGTCAATTTTACTGATTGTCGTTGGAAAACAGTGGAATGGAAAAATTATTTAATAAATTCGATACGACTTGCCAGAGTGAATCAGAATTTGTTAACCATTACATGGCAGCTTCCAAATCAAGCAGTGATTTGATCGGTATCGCGTTAAGGGGCTGACGACCTTTCGGCGGCGGTAAAGGGGACAATTATGCGGGTACTACTCATTGAAGACGATAGCGCAACAGCGCAGAGCATCGAGCTGATGCTCAAATCCGAAAGTTTCAACGTCTATACCACCGATCTCGGTGAGGAAGGCGTGGATCTCGGAAAGCTCTACGACTACGACATCATCCTTCTCGATCTCAATCTCCCCGATATGTCTGGCTACGAAGTGCTGCGCACGCTGCGCCTCTCGAAGGTCAAGACGCCGATCCTCATCCTCTCCGGCATGGCCGGCATCGAGGACAAGGTTCGCGGCCTCGGCTTCGGCGCCGACGACTATATGACCAAGCCTTTCCACAAGGATGAGCTGGTCGCCCGCATTCACGCCATCGTCCGCCGTTCCAAGGGCCACGCCCAGTCAGTGATCATGACGGGCGAACTGATCGTCAATCTCGACGCCAAGACCGTCGAAGTCGGCGGCCAGCGCGTGCATCTGACCGGCAAGGAATATCAGATGCTGGAACTGCTCTCCCTGCGCAAGGGCACGACGCTCACCAAGGAAATGTTCCTCAACCACCTCTATGGCGGCATGGACGAGCCGGAACTGAAGATCATCGACGTCTTCATCTGCAAGCTCCGCAAGAAGCTGGCAAACGCCGCCGGTGGCGCCAACTATATCGAAACCGTCTGGGGCCGCGGCTATGTGCTGCGCGAGCCCGACAGCAGCGATTTCGCCGAAAGCGCCTGAGCCGCATCCCCGCCTTTACCGCCGAATATGCAAAAATCCCGCCCTTCGAGGCGGGATTTTTGTGCCCACCCCCGATGAAAATTAAAAAAAGCCGCCTAAAAAGGGCGGCTATGGGTCGTTGCAGTGATATCCCATTGAGATCAGGCGGCGGCGGCGCGATTGCCGAATATGGCCGTCAGGATCTTGCGATCGAAGGGCTTCAGCAGAAAATCCGTCGCGCCCGCGCGCTTTCCGGCCATCAGCTTGCGAAGATCCGCCTCGATTACGCAGTAATAGATCTTCACGTCCTTGCCATCGGGCATGGCGCGGATGCTGGCGATGAGCTCGAGCGCCCCTTCCATGCCGGCATCGACGAGCAGATAGTCAGGCATTTCGGCCTGGCAGCGCATCAGCGCTTCGCGCGCGTCTCCAGCTTCGCTCACGAGAAAATCCAGCTCGGACAGGATTCGTTTGCCGACCTTCCGTACGACATCCGATGTATCCGTTATCATGAACCGCTGCATGTGTGAGCTCCCTGGCATCAGCCGCCATCATCCGATGTCGGCTTCAAATTGAAACGATAGGAGCAGCAAGCTAAGGATTCGTTACCGCTACATTATCAATTGAGCGGACAACCCCGAGATTGCACGGAATTTTCGATACACGAAAAAATAAACCCGCAGCCGGAGATCGACTGCGGGCGAAAACGCGGACGGAATGAACCGTTATTGAGCGGTAGCCATGGTCGCCACGAAGGTCAATTCCTCCGGCGTCGCATTGTAGGAAAGCTCCATGCCGCTCTCGTCGGCAAGAAGAACCGTGTAGTAGGGCTGGATCGAATGTGCGTCGATCGCCTCCTCCAGCGTGCCTGAGCAGATTTCGGCGAATTTCGGCGGCACGCGCATCAGCCGCCCCTTGACGGCGATCGTGAACTTGGCGTCGAACTCCGGATTTTCGAGTGTCACCTCGATATTGCCGCCGCGCGGAATGGCGCCATAGGCAACGAGGAAGAGATTGAGCAGCAGCTTCACGCGGTTCTTCGCGATGATCGCGCGCGGACCGACCCAGCTGACCTCGGTCTTCTTCTCGGCGGCGGCGAAATCCTTGGCGGCCCGCTCCGCTTCACCGGTGTCGATCGACGCGCCGACCGAGCCAGAGGCGCCAAAGGCAAGACGTGCGAATTTCAGCCGAACGGAAGCGTTGAGTGCGCTGGTACGGATCAGATCCATCGCATCGGCGTCGGCACCACCCTCGTCGAGCAGCTCCAGGCCATTGTTGATCGCCCCGACCGGCGAGATCACATCATGGCAGACGCGGCTGCACAGCAGCGCGGCCAGATCCGGTCCGGTCAGAGTGAGATTGTGATTTTTCGACATTCATTGTCTCCTGAATGCTGACAGGGCAAAGCGAGTAGTTCCACCTTGCCACGGTAAGGTTGCCCGAGGGTTTCGCAGCCAGTGTACCGCGCGCCATAATGACACCATATTTGGTAAACCGATTGTTAAGACCATCGACGCAAAATGCATTCATCACCATCAGACTTTTTCGCACGCGATTCGTCCTGCGATAGATGGGCGGAATGGTCTGAAATGGGGGCGTGCCATGCGTGGCGCATTCAGGCGAATGCGTTGCCTATTCGTCCCTGTTGCACCGACATGATGAACGGAAGACTTCCATGCGCTATGAATTCCTGAAGAGAATGCCAAGCCCCGGCACCAGAACGCTCGGCCTCGGCCTGATTCTGGCCATTGTCGCATTCGTGAGTTTCGCGTTGCCGGTCCGTCAGGCCGCTGCCGCGCCCACCAATCAGTATTCGGCACAGGAAATCGTCGATGCCGGCCACTCCTTCTTCGGCTCCACCAGCGGCGGCCTCGCCAAAGTGGTCGAACGTGCCTTCCAGCAATATGGCCTGCCGAATGGCTACATCCTCGGCCAGGAAGGCTCCGGCGCATTCCTAGCAGGCCTGACCTATGGCGAAGGCCAGCTCAACACCAAGAATGCCGGCGAGCATCCGCTCTACTGGCAGGGGCCGTCCCTCGGCCTCGACTACGGCGGCCAAGGCACCCGCGTCATGATGCTGGTCTACGATCTGCCGAGCATCAACAGCGTCTATACCCGCTTCGGCGGCGTCAGTGGTCAGGCTTTCGTGGTTGCCGGCTTCGGCATGACGGTTCTGAAGAACAACAACATCGTACTCGTTCCGATCCGCACTGGCCTTGGCGCACGCCTCGGCATCAACATGGGTTATCTGAAGGTCACGCCGAACCCGACCTGGAATCCTTTCTGAACGGATCCTCTGATACGATCTCCCAAGCAGCACACGCCTTGGCCCGCTTCAGTTGCGGGCCTTTTCTTTCCGTAAATCCGGCTCCCTGCCGATAAACCATATCCGCGTTAAACGCTTGCCCGCATGGCTAACCCATGATTAATCATTTTATCGATATCGAACATAACTCCAGGATACTGGCTGCGTCGTGATTCAATTTGCTCTCTTGTTTGGATTGGGCTTTCTGACGGCCGCTCTACTGGTCTTTCTCATCGCGCCGGCAATCCATCGCCGCATCGTCTGGTTCACCGAGAAACGTCTCAAGGCGACCATGCCCTTGAGCCCGCAGGAAGTGCGGGCGCAGAAGGATATGGCGCGCGCCCTCTTCGCAGCAGAAAACGCCCGAACCGAACATGCCCTGACGCAGGAGCGCGACAAGACCGTCGCGCTGCAGATCCAGAATGGCAAACTTCAGCAGGAAGCGAGCCGGCTCTCCGCCGGAAGCGCAGAATTGCAGACGCGCATCGACGATCTGGAGGTGGAAGCAGGCGAATTGCGCTCGCGCCTGCGCCACGAAGAGAGCTATATCAGCCAGCTGAAATCGAGCATACACACCGCCGAGCAGGCCAGCGCCGAGAAGGAAGCCGATATCGACAGCTTGCGCAAACGGATGACGAAAATGGGCGCCGATGCCGACAATCTTAGGATCGACCTTGCAACGCGCGAAACCGAGATCGAGAGTCTGAAGCTGCGCATCAACACATTGCGGGACGAGCGCGATACGCTGCGCCAGGAGCTGAACGCGGCAAGCCTGCGCGCCGCGGATGCCGAACAATCGCTGCGTCAGGAAAACGATAAGAACAAGCGGCTTGAGGAACGCCTCAATCGCGAGATCGCCGGCAGCGCCGACAAAGAAACCGCGATCGAACGCCACGCCCAGGATGTCGTCCGCCTGAGGGAGCGGCTGGAGGCAGCCATCAAGGAATCGAAGGAAGCCGGCAAGGCGCTGCGTGCCGCCGGCCTGACGCCGCCGAAAAAACCGGCACGAATGCCGAAGCTCGCCGCGGCATCGATAATCGCCGGAAGCGTCGATGAGCAAGGCACAATAACCGAGCCGCCGCAGGCGATGGAACCGGAACGAACAGTGGAAGACGAAATCGCTCAGATGACGGAAGAAGTTCGCAACCGGGCGGCGGCCCTATCGGACCGCCTGCTGAAGGCCCGCACGCCGGCCCATGACGATGCCATGCGCGAGGAGATTGCCAAGATTGCCGCCAACATGGTGGCGCTGACGGCACTCAAGGAAGGCGATAACTCACCGATCTTTGATCTCCTGCCGAAGGATCGCGAGCCCGCCGGCGCGCGCATCAGCCTCGCCGACCGCGTTGCGGCGATACTGCCGAAACACCCTTAAGCTCTAGGGAGCAACCTGCTCAGATGCGCCCGTTCTTCGCGGCCATCTCGAAAAGGGCGATGCCGCTCGCCGTTGCGACATTGAGGCTATCCAATCCCGGCGCCTGCGGAATCCGTACGCTGCCGAAGGCGGAGAGAATGCTTTCGGGCAAGCCATCCCCTTCCGTGCCGACCACAAGCGCCATGCGCTCCGAAGCCGGAACATCGCGAATATCGACCGCGCCTCGCGGCGACAGGCTCCAGATCGCAAACCCGCGCTCGGCAAGCCCCGCAAGCAGCTGAACGCTGCCTGATTGCCGCCGATAGGGCACGGTCAGGATCGAGCCGACCGAAACCCGCAAAGCCTTGCGATAGAGCGGATCGCAACAGCTTTCGTCCAGCAGCACGGCAGCCGCGCCAAAGGCTGCGGCATTGCGGAACATCGAGCCCATATTGTCATGATTGGAAATGCCGCAGCCGACGAGCACGAGCGCCTGCTTTGGGAGGCGGTCGAGAAGGCCGCTCATCCGGTCTTCAGCTGTTCTGCGCCCCAGTGCCAGAACACCGCGATGGAGATGGAAGCCGACAATGCCGTCGAGCACCTCGGCTTCGGCGACATAGATCGGGACGTCCGATGGGAAGGTCTCGATGATATCGCTCAAGCCAGCTACACGGTTTTTGAGCAGCAGCACTTTCTCAGCCAGGAAATCACCCGCCGCTGCATGCGCGCCGGCGAGAAGCCGCAGCACGACGGTTCCTTCCGCTATGAAGCGGTTCTCTCGACTCGTCAGATCGCGTTCGCGGATATTGCGGAATTCGGCGATACGCGGATCGTCGGGATGCGTAATCTCGATGAGTCGCGCGCCCGTCATCGCGACGCCGTTAGTTCGATAGCGATATGGTCGCCACGATGCGGCCGATACCGTAGTCAAAGACGATGGCCTGGCGCTGGCCACCGGCAAGCGTGCCGTAGAACAGCACCTGATTGCCCGACAGCGCCGTGGACTGCACCGTAAAGCCCGCCGGCAGCAGAGCCGTCACGGCAACCGGGGCATCGGACGGGATGCCGGACGCCGCCTGGCCCGCAGGCTTGGCTGCCGGTTTCATCGTCTTGTAGACAACGGCGCCGAAGACGGCCATAAGGCTCACCACCATGACGGCCGCAGAGACGATCTGCAGGCGGATCATCTTGCGTCGGACTTTCTCCAGGGCCGGATCGAGGGGCTTTTCCTCTTGATCGTCTGGCTCGAGATTCGTCATCGATGCGTCCTTGCTTCCAATAGAGCGCTTTGTGCGCCGGAGAATATGTTTGAGCGACCCCTTTAAAGAAGCCGCGGACAATAGAAAAGTCCTAACCGCCGATGAAAATGCCGAAGGACGGCTGGATTCATGGCTAACGGCGGAGATTGGCGAGGAATTTTCCCGTAGCCGTGTGCAGGGACTCATCAAGGACGGCGCCGTTACGCTCAAGGGTGCTGTGGTGACAGACGCCAAGCGCAAGGTGCGCCCCGGCGACGTCTATCAGATCACCCTACCCGAGCCGGAAGACCCGACGCCGCAGGGCGAGGACATTCCACTGGACGTGCTCTATGAGGACGACGATGTCATCGTTATCTCCAAGCCCGCCGGCCTGGTCGTCCATCCCGCCGCCGGCAATTGGACGGGCACGCTGGTCAATGCGCTGATTCACCATTGCGGCGACAGCCTTTCCGGCATCGGCGGCGTTCGCCGCCCGGGCATCGTGCACCGGCTGGACAAGGATACCACCGGTGTCATGGTCGTCGCCAAGAACGATGTGGCCCACCGGCATCTCTCATTGCAATTTGCCGATCACGGCCGCACGACCTCCTTGGAGCGCGCCTATCAGGCGATCGTCTGGGGACGTCCCCGCCAGCTTGTCGGCACCATTGATGCACCCCTCGGCCGGTCGAGCAGCGACCGCACGCGCCGCGCCGTCAAGCGCCCGGATTCGCAGGATGCCGACGAGGCGATCACGCATTACGAGGTGCTGGAGCGCTTTCACGAGACACCGGACGCGACCGCGCTTGCCTCACTGATCGAGTGCCATCTGGAAACCGGCCGAACGCACCAGATCCGCGTGCATATGGCCCATATCGGCCACCCACTGCTCGGCGACGCCGTTTACGGCGGTGGCTTCAAGACCAAGGCCAATCTCCTGCCGGAAGCCGCAAAACAGGCCGTCCATCGCTTCACGCGCCAGGCACTGCATGCCTATATGCTGCAATTCGAGCATCCCCGTACCGGCGAAGTCATGCATTTCGAGGCACCTTTGCCTGAGGATATGGAAGAACTGGCGGCGGCGCTCAGAGGATAGGCGCCGAACATCACAATGACTGGACGGCCGTCCCCTTCCGCCCTATAATATCGTGTATGAAGGACCGATGTCCGAGCGCCTGTGCTGACCGAAAACGCGACTGCGTTTGGGAGGTCGACGTGGTTATGCCGCATGGCGCTGGATTGTTCGGGAGGATAATCCCAAGGGCGATGTTCCGGCGAGACCTGCGGTCACGCCGAGATAACACTTGCGTGACCGCATCCTTGAATCACCGTTTCGCCGTACTTATCTTTACATTGGTTAAGTGCGGGGTCCCAGGACCCGTACGCCTTGGTCCGCTTCGCAGAAGGCGCTCAAAATACGCCCCCAGAAGGAACCAAATCTCGAATAGGAGGGTGCAAGATCATGGCCCGTAATACCTTACCGTCCATTGCTGCCGGAGAAGCCGGCCTCAATCGTTATCTCGACGAGATCCGCAAGTTCCCCATGCTGGAGCCGCAGGAAGAGTACATGCTCGCCAAGCGCTATGCGGAACATGCCGACCGTCAGGCTGCGCATAAGCTCGTTACCAGCCATCTGCGCCTCGTGGCGAAGATTGCTATGGGCTATCGCGGCTATGGCCTGCCGATCGGCGAAGTCGTATCGGAAGGCAATGTCGGTCTGATGCAGGCTGTCAAGAAGTTCGATCCGGAACGCGGGTTCCGTCTAGCAACATACGCCATGTGGTGGATCAAGGCCTCGATCCAGGAATATATCCTGCGCTCGTGGTCGCTGGTGAAGATGGGCACGACGGCCAACCAGAAGCGCCTGTTCTTCAACCTGCGCCGTCTGAAGGGCCGCATCCAGGCCATCGACGATGGCGATCTGAAGCCGGAACACGTTACCGAGATCGCCACCAAGCTGAACGTCTCGGAGGAAGAGGTCGTTTCGATGAACCGCCGCCTCTCCGGCGACGCTTCGCTGAACGCGCCGATCAAGGCTTCCGAAGGCGATTCAGGCCAGTGGCAGGACTGGCTCGTCGATGACCACGACAGCCAGGAAGACGTGTTGATCGAACAGGACGAGCTCGACACCCGCCGCCGCATGCTGGCACGCGCCATGGGCGTGCTGAACGACCGCGAACGCCGCATCTTCGAGGCACGCCGTCTCGCCGAAGAACCGGTAACGCTGGAGGACCTGTCGTCCGAGTTCGACATCAGCCGCGAACGCGTCCGCCAGATCGAGGTCCGCGCCTTCGAAAAGGTACAGGAGGCCGTCCAGAAGGACGCTCTGGAACGCGCCAAGGCGCTGCGCGTCGTCGAAGCGACGGCGTAACGATCTCTGTTCTGCACATTTGAAGTCTAAAAAGAAAGGCGGGCCAAAAGCCCGCCTTTTCCATATGATCGATTTAAGACGACTTACTGGCCGCTCGAAGCAACCCCGCCAAGCGCCTGCCACTCCGAAATCGCCTTGTTGAAGGCATCCGTTCCGGTCGGTCCCTTTTCCATGGTCAACAGCGCCCGGCGACCGTTGCGATAGACCACCGGGATATCGATCCAGTTGCGGCTCTTCAAAAGATCGAGATTGGTCTTGCGCGCATCCGGGAAATCGTTGAGCGCGACCATATAGACATCGTCGGTAACCTTAGCCGGAACCGCGATCAACGCATCGCCGCGATCCTGCTCGGTCGCCTTCAGCGCGACGCGCTGGACGTTATCGATCGCGCCGCCTTCGAAATTCGGCGGCACCTGGAAGGCGAGCTCGATCAGATGGCTGGCCGGCAGCGAGGAATCCGAATTCCGCGAAACGGTGATCGTTGCGGTCAGGCCGCGATCTGGGACCGTGATGAGCCCCTGCACCGAAGGCTCCGGCCGGCCGTCAGGCCCCTTGCCTTCCTGCAGCGACCAGCTGACCGTGCCCTGGAAAGCCGTGGGCGATGTCTGACCGAGGCGCTCCTCATAGAGGAAAACCTTCTGTCCGTCGGTTGCCGGAGCCGTCTGCTGCGTCACGGGCGGCGGCTGGTTGGCGGCCTGTTGCTGCTGATTGGCGGCAGGCGCCTGCTGGTTCGTCGAGGCAGATGGCGTATTCGGTGCGGCGGTTGCGGGCGCCTGGGTTTGCGGAGCAGCCGTAGCGGCATTGCTGCCGGCAGGCGGCGTTGCCGTGGCGGCGGGTGCAGCAGAGGCAACATTCTGCTCGGCTACGGACTTGCCTTCGACAATGCCGGGCTGCCCGTTCGGAGCCGGCCCTTCGTCCTCTTCCGTACCGTTGGCCAGAAGACGCTGGGTGAACTTCGTATTGACAGTATTCGGGTCGCTACCCAAAGCCGCAACATCCGTGTTGCCGGCGCCTGCCGGCCGCTGAGCGGCCGTGTTGGTCTGCTGCGGCGCAGCCGCCTGCTGGCTAGGAGCTGCAGCATTGCTGTTGCTCGGTGCCTTGCTGCTTGCCGTATCCGACGTCGAGGGCGCCGTCGCATTCTTAGGTGCGGAGCTGACGAGCTTCGTCACCATGTTATTAAGCGCATCGCGGTTCAGCCAGGCTGCGTAGCCACCGCCTCCAACGACCGCAAGACCGACGAGCGTGACGATGATACCGGTGACATTGATCCGGCGACGCTTCGGCTCCATGCGGAAGCTGCGACCCTGCAGCTTCGCCGCCATGGCCTGATCGAGATCGGGCGAAACAGCAGAGCCGCCGCCACGTTCGTCGTCAGCGCGCTTATCGAAACCCGCAAGCTCCTTGAGCTCACGCCAGCCGTCGTTGTCGGCATCGGCTTCGGGCGCCGTCTTCTTGGACGGATGCACATCCGCAAAGAGATCGACATCGTCAAAGGCGTTTTCGGGCATTTGCCGAGCTGGCTGCTGCGCGGGCTTGGAGGCTGCCGATGCGGGCTGCATTTCCTCGAAGACATCTGCATCCCAGGCAAAGCCGGTGTTGGTGGCTGCCGCCTTCGCGTTGACGGGCCCCTCGACGGGCTGGCCGAAGGGTGCTTCCGCAAAAGCCGCGGCCGGCATGACCGGCTCGTTGTGATGGGAGGCGGACGGCTCGGACGCAGCATGAGAAGCCGGTGCATCCACCTCCGCCCAGATCTGCTCAACCTGGCTTATGACATCGTCGGCCGGCGGCGGCACACGCGGCGGGGGGGGGGGCTCTGCAGCGACTGCCGGTGCCTCTTCCGCATAATGCTGGGGTTCGTTCCCACGGCCCTTCGGCTCTTCGTGATAAACCGGCTCAGGAGCCGGCTCCTCGTGAACTTCGGCATGGTGTCCGACGCCGGCATGTTCGGCGGCCGCAGCATAGGGCTCCTCTTCGTGATCCGATTCCCGCCATTCCTCTGCGGGCTGATGCTCATGCGCGTGATCCGGCTCGGCAGGTGCGGCCGGCTCCTCATAGGCATGTTGCTCGTGCTCGGCTTGCTCGAGACCGGGTTCTTCAGGAGCGTGTGCCTCGGTGGGAGCCGGTGCAGGCTCTTCCGCGTGCACTTCCTCGGCCGCATGATGGTCCGGAGCGGGCTCGGCAGCGGCCTCTTCGTGCGGCACGGGCTCTTCGGTAACCGATGGCTCCTCTCCGCCCGGCAGGGCCTCGGCATGTTCGGCCTCGACCTCGACGATCGCGGCCTCGAGCTTGTCGAGCTGGCGGCGCAGCATTTCCTCGGGCGGGCGCGGCTTCATGCTCTCGAGCTGCCGTTGCACGGCACCACGAGCTCGATCGTAAACCTTGACCCGCATCTCGGGAGTATTGTCCGTCAGGCCGTCAACAGCCCGTCGAATAACTGCTACAAAATCCGCCATCAGTGCTTTCTCATGATACCCGGTGTGCAGCCGGGCCGGGATTCGTCATAGATACGCAACTTTAGCCCTCAAAGGGGTCAGTCACAAGTATGGTGTCCTCGCGCTCCGGGCTGGTCGAAAGCAGCGCTACTGGCGCACCAATCAGCTCTTCCACCTGACGCACATATTTGATCGCCTGCGCCGGCAGATCGGCCCACTTACGAGCGCCGACGGTCGATTCCTTCCAGCCCTCGAGCGTGATGTAGACCGGCTCGACGCGGGCCTGCGCTGCCTGGCTTGCCGGCAGATAATCAATTTCCTTGCCGTCGAGCTTGTAGCCGACGCAGATCTTCAGCTCGTCCAGGCCGTCGAGCACGTCGAGCTTGGTAAGCGCGATACCGGTAATACCAGAAGTCTTCACGGTCTGGCGCACCAGTACGGCATCGAACCAGCCGCAACGGCGCGGACGGCCGGTATTGACGCCCACTTCGCGTCCGACGGTCGACAGGTGCTTGCCGATCTCGTCATGCAGCTCGCAGGGGAACGGTCCCTCGCCGACGCGGGTCGTATAGGCCTTGGTGATGCCAAGCACATAGCCGAGCGCCGTCGGGCCGAGGCCCGAACCGGCAGCTGCCTGGCCAGCAACCGTGTTGGACGAAGTCACGAACGGATAGGTGCCGTGGTCGTTGTCCAGCAGCGCACCTTGCGCACCTTCGAAGAGGATGCGGGCGCCGGCTTTGCGCTGCTCGTCGAGCAAACGCCAGACCTGGTCGATATAGGGAAGGATATGCTCCGCAACAGAGCTCAGCTCCTCGTGCAGAGCATCGAAGGAGATTTCGTCGACGCCCATACCGCGGCGCAGCGCATTGTGATGCGTCAGCAGCCGGTCGATCTTGGCCGGCAGCGTTTCCGGCTCGGCAAGGTCGATGACGCGAATGGCGCGGCGGCCGACCTTGTCTTCATAGGCCGGGCCGATGCCGCGGCGCGTGGTGCCGATCTTCGTGCCGCTATTGGAAGCAGCATCTTCGCGCATGGCATCCAGATCGCGATGGAGCGACAGGATCAGCGGAGCGTTCTCGGCGATACGCAGAACATCAGGCGTAACGGCAATGCCCTGGGCACGCAACTTTTCCACTTCGGCGACGAAGTGATGGGGATCGACGACGACGCCGTTGCCGATGACGCTGAGCTTGCCGCGCACGAGCCCGGAGGGCAGCAGCGCAAGCTTGTAGCTGACGCCATCGACGACAAGCGTATGACCGGCATTATGGCCGCCCTGAAAGCGTACAATCACATCGGCGCGTTCCGAAAGCCAGTCGACAATCTTGCCCTTGCCTTCGTCACCCCATTGCGAGCCGATCACTACAACATTCGTCATTTATCCATTCCCGCTTCCTGCGCGCGGCGGCGCACCTTGCTCAAACCCGCGCATCTATAAAGCTTTGTTTTTGGGAAAGCGACCCTGTTGTCTCAGGAGATTCGGCTTTTTGCATGACGAATCAGCGCCTCCAACAGGAATTTTCCCGGCTATCGGCCAGACAGGGCCTCCAGGTTACCCTTATCTGGCCGATGGCCGTGCCTGTCAAAGGCCCGGCTTATGGGCGACGACATGGAAATATTCGTGCTCCGACGCCGCCGCCGCACCGACCGGCTTGCCATCGAGATCGAGCAGCAGCACCGGCATGGCAAAGCCCGCGTCGGCAAGCTGTGAGCGCGCCTGCGCCGGCGTCGTCGCATAGACCATGACGCCGAAATCATGGGCGCCATGCAGCAGGATCGCATGTTCGCCGTCTCGCTCTTCCAGCGGCCTGAGCCGGCGCTGGCGCAGCGTTCCGGAAATGCGGCCTTCGACATAGCGCAGGGTTCGCAGCCCGAGACGCACCGGATTGGACGTCCATTCCAGCCGGCGATAGTCGACGCGGTGATCGAAGCCACCCCAGCCGCGATGGAAGGTCGAAAACACGAAAGCACCGCCCGAAACAAGAACCCGCGCCACCTCGTTCAGGATGACCAACCTCCCTGCCGCATCGACGGAATCGATGCCGTTATAGCTGAAGACGACCATATCGAAACTGGCATCTTGGAACTCCGAAAGATCGCGTGCATCCCTATGTTCGAACCGAAGATCTGGATGCTTCTTTCGGCAGAGCGCGACCATCTCCGGCGTGTAATCGATGCCTATGTAGTCGCTTGCGAAATCCCGTAAGAGCTGCGCGGTGCGGCCCCCGCCGACACCGATATCGAGAATGCGCCCCCTGCCCGTCTGCGGGGCAGCGATAGCAAAGGCGGCACGCTCGCCTTCGTTGAGATAGCCGCTGCTGCGGCGATAGTCGCGCAAGGCCCAGGGATTACGCCAGGTCTGCCGGTTAATACTTTCCATGACATGCATAGCCGACTCCAACAGAAAATGAACAATCATTGTTCAACTTCCCCTTGGCGCCCCCGTAGAATTTATATAGCGGCAGAGTCGAAGAAGCAGCCCGTTAAGGCTGATTAAACCTCCGGCAGGACCGTTATTCGTTTGTTAACGTTAATGTTGCGGTCTGCTACCAGCGGTGGGATGAGCCAGAGCTAGCCGAGCTCGAGCGTGGTGACGCCAAACACGCGATCGAGCCGGCTTTCCGGCGCCTTGCCGCGATACATGCGCGCCGTCTCGAACACCGGAGACAGACCGCAATCTTCCGCGAGCCTGATCGCCTGGGCATTATCAACAGGCACATCCAGATAGACCGATTCTCCCTTGGTCTTGGCAAGCAGCTTGCTCATCAACGCAAGCGCGACCTCCGGCTTGTTGGCGAACAGCGGACCGATCTTGTAGCCCTCGAAACAGCGGCGGATCGTGCCATAGCCGCGAACCCTGCTGCCGCCGCCGACGATAAAGGATGCGCGCCTTTCGGGAGCACCACACCAGGCCCGGATGAAGGAGTGACGCAGGCCAGGGAAGATTTCCGCATCATAGTGCACCAGCCCGTCGAGCTTGCCGCCCACAACCGGCACCACCTGCTTTGCCTGCTGTTCATCCACCTCAGGCACTTTGGGGATGCCGCCATACCGCAGCGTCCGATAGGCCGTCTCGAAACCGTGCCGCCGGTAGTTTTCCTGCTGCGCGACGACGCCATCCAGTCCGACAATGCGATTGCCGGCAAGCATCATGCCCTTGTTCCATAGCTGCTTGCCGTATCCGCGCCCACGCAACTCCGGATGCAGTATGTAAAGACCAAGAAAAGCGAAGGCCTCGCCATAACGAACGACAGATATACAACCGACAGGCACCTCGCCGATGGCGCCGATCAGAAAACCGGCCGGGTCTGCCTCCCAGAAGGCGAGCGCATCGTCAATACCGGGATTCCACCCTTCTTGCCGAGCCCATTCCAAAGCAAGCTCCAGCTCGCCAGCCCGCATTGTCCGCACGGCAAAAGTCGATTTCATGCAATAGTCCCAAACCGCCCACTACACCGCCGTCCCCTGCGGAACGACCGCGCCCAAACTCATCATGTGACAACATGCTGCCAATCACAAGCAATGGGGATGATAAGCTTAAAGTGCAAAGGCTTCGTTTCACTTGGAAAACAAGGCGATCACGCGAATAGAACGGCAGGAAATCAACCAGGATTCTGTGATACTTCTGTCGCAATTCCCCTAAAGCCGGCATCGCATATAGGCGTCATCGGCGATCCTGTGTATAAGCGCAGACGATCGCCCCATGCCGACTTTGCGTTTCGACGCAAAGCCCGGCGCCAGCAAAAGGATTGAAATTTCATGCGCATCACGATGATCGGCTCGGGTTATGTGGGGCTCGTGTCGGGTGTTTGCTTTGCCGATTTCGGCCATGATGTCATTTGCGTCGACAAGGACACGAGCAAGATCGAAGCGCTGCGGCGCGGCGAAATACCGATCTTCGAGCCGGGCCTCGAGCAGCTCGTGGCAGACAATGTCCGCGCCGGCCGCCTCTCCTTCACGACAGAAGTGGAGGCGAGCGTTGCTGCGAGCGACGTCGTCTTCATCGCGGTCGGCACCCCTTCCCGGCGCGGCGATGGCCATGCCGACCTCTCCTACGTCTATGCCGCTGCTCGCGAAATTGCCGAGCACGTCAAGGACTTCACTGTCATCGTCACCAAGTCGACCGTGCCTGTCGGCACCGGTGACGAGGTGGAGCGCATCGTGCGCGAAACCAATCCTGATGCCGATGTCGCCGTTGTCTCCAATCCGGAATTCCTGCGAGAAGGTGCCGCCATCGAGGACTTCAAGCGTCCCGACCGCATCGTCATCGGCCTCAATGACGAGCGTGCCCGCGGCGTGATGACCGAAGTCTACCGCCCGCTCTATCTCAACCAGGCGCCGCTGCTCTTCACCTCCCGCCGCACGTCCGAGCTGATCAAATACGCCGCCAATGCCTTCCTCGCCATGAAGATCACCTTCATCAACGAGATGGCCGATCTCTGTGAAAAGGTCGGCGCCAATGTGCAGGAAGTCTCGCGCGGCATCGGTCTCGACGGCCGCATCGGCTCGAAGTTCCTGCATGCCGGGCCGGGCTACGGCGGTTCCTGCTTCCCGAAGGATACGCTGGCGCTCGCCAAGACGGCGCAGGATTATGACAGCCCCGTGCGCCTGATCGAAACCACCGTGTCGATCAACGACAACCGCAAGCGCGCCATGGGCCGCAAGGTGATCGCGGCCATGGGCGGCGATATCAGGGGCAAGGCGATCGCCGTTCTCGGCCTGACCTTCAAGCCTAACACCGACGACATGCGCGACAGCCCGGCGATCTCGATCATCCAGACGCTGCAGGATGCCGGCGCCACCGTGACGGGCTACGATCCCGAAGGCATGGAGAATGCCCGGCTGGTGATCGACAACATTGCCTATGCCGAGGATGCCTATGGTGCAGCACGCGATGCCGATGCGCTCGTCATCGTGACGGAATGGAACCAGTTCCGCGCGCTGGACTTTGCCCGGCTGAAGTCCCTCATGAAGGCGCCAGTCCTCGTCGACCTAAGAAACATCTATCGCCATGACGAGGTCACAAAGCACGGCTTTGCCTATACAAGTGTCGGCAGACCCTCGAGCGACGCAGCATTTTAAAGCGTTTACGCGTTCCGAACGGAAAAACGCTGTGCACTTTTCCTGTAAATGCTTTAAGCAAAGGCCGATCCATGCGTTATCTCATCACCGGCACTGCCGGCTTCATCGGATTCCACCTTGCCAAGCGCCTGCTCGACGAGGGCCATTTTGTCGTCGGCTTCGACGGGATGACGCCCTATTACGACGTCAGGCTCAAGGAGAAGCGAACCGCCATCCTAGCCCGCTCCAATGGCTTCAAGGCCGTCACAGGCATGCTGGAGGACAAGGCGGCGCTGGATCATGCAGCCGAACTCGCCGAGCCTGACGCCATCGTCCATCTCGCCGCACAGGCGGGCGTCCGCTACAGCCTCGAAAATCCGCGGTCCTACGTCGATTCCAACCTCGTCGGTTCGTTCAACATTCTGGAATTGGCGAGAGACCTGCAGCCGAAGCATCTGCTGCTGGCGTCGACCTCTTCGGTCTATGGTGCCAATGAAAAGATCCCCTTTGCCGAAAGCGACAAGGCGGACGAGCAGATGACGATCTATGCGGCGACCAAGAAGAGCATGGAACTGATGGCACACAGCTACGCCCATCTCTTCAACGTGCCCACGACCGCTTTCCGCTTCTTCACTGTCTATGGCCCCTGGGGCCGGCCGGACATGGCACTGTTCAAATTCGTCGATGCCATCAAGAACGACAGGCCGATCGAGATCTACGGCGAAGGCAAGATGAGCCGCGATTTCACCTATATCGATGACCTCGTCGAAGGCATCGTGCGCCTCATCGGCGTCGTGCCGTCGGAGGAAAACCGGATCGTGTCGGATACGGTTATCGACACCCTGTCTAAAAACGCTCCCTTCCGCGTCGTCAATATCGGCGGCGGCCAGCCCGTCGGGTTGATGACCTTCGTTGAGACGATCGAGACGATGCTCGGCAAGAAGGCGATCCGCAAGATGCTGCCTATGCAGCCCGGCGACGTGCACAACACATATGCCGTACCGGATCTGTTGGTGACGTTGACCGGCTTCAAGCCGCAGATCGAGGTCGACGAAGGCGTGAAGCGCTTCGTCGAGTGGTATCAAGAAAATTACTGATAAAATGGCAGAGATCGCGGAAACGGAGCATTGGATCGAGAGCGACGCCGGGCGCCTCTATGCCAAATCGTGGACACCGCATGCCGAGATCTTCCTGCCGCCGATCATCCTGTTTCACGATTCCCTCGGATGCATCGCGCTCTGGAGGGATTTCCCGCGACAGCTCGCCCTTTCCCTCGGCCGTCAGGTGATCGCCTATGATCGCTTGGGTTTCGGTCGCTCCGATGCCCGTATCGACGTTCTGCAGCAGAACTTCATGGCCCTGGAGGCCGAGCAGGCTTTTCCATTGCTGTGCGAGCAGCTCTCCGTTCAAGAGTTCATTGCCTGTGGGCATAGCGTCGGCGGCGGCATGGCGGTGGAAGCAGGAGTACGTTTTAGCAATCGCTGCCAGGCCGTCATCACCATTGCCGCGCAGGCTTTCGTGGAAGAGAGAACCCTGAAGGGCATCAGAACCGCGCAGCAGGATTTCAGATCGGCCGAGACCTTCGCCCGGCTTGAAAAATATCACGGCAGCAAGACCGATTGGGTGCTGCATGCATGGATCGATACGTGGCTTACTCCCGAACGCGCCGGCTGGTCACTCGATCCGGCCCTTGAAAAAGTCCGTTGCCCGGTGCTTGCCATTCACGGCGAGCGTGACGAGTATGGCTCCGAGGCTCATCCCCATCGGATCGCGGCCGGACGCGGATCGGCCTATATCTTGCCGGATACCGGACATTCGCCGCATAAAGAACGCCCTGCCCAGGTCCTGCAGGCGATCGAAAACTTTCTGGCCTGAAACGACAAGAAACCCGGCTTACTCGGCTCGACCCGCCGGATGATAGCCGCGGTCGAAATAAATAAGCCCCTGCCCCTCGTCACGTTGACGAATAGCATCGACTTCGCAGAGCAGAATATCATGCGTGCCGCCATCGGCCTGACGGACGATGCGGCAATCGAACGAGACGAGAGCATCCTCAAGCACCGGAGCGCCGGTCGAGAGTTCCGACCATGCGGCCGCAGCAAAGCGCTCGGCAACCGGGGTCTTGCCGCCGAAAAGCCGCGACAGATCCTGATGCGCTTCCGATAGCACATTGACGCAGAGCACGCCGTTTTGCGTGACGGCGGGATGAACGGAGGCTCCGCGATTGAGGCAGACGAGCAAGGTCGGCGGGCTATCCGTGACGCTGCAGACGGCCGTCGCCGCAAAACCGGCAAGCCCGGCCGGGCCATTAGTGGTGACAATATTCACCGCCGCCGCCAGCCGCGCCATGGCATTGCGAAACTCGGTGCGCGCGATGTCGGGATCGGCGACAGGCACCGCCTTCTCGATTGCCACGGACGTTTTCATGTTCATCGCACTCTTCCTTAACGCGCGCCGATAGCCTCACATTATCGATGGGAAGGATGCGCCTCAAGAAACGACATTTTGCGGAACCAGCCGTTCGCGAGCAATTAATTTTCTATAAAATCTATCAACAAAAAGAAAAACGGACCAATTGTCGGATTCAAAGCGGCCGCGCCATGCCGAAGCATGCCTCAGGTCCGGGTGGAAATCAGGAGAAACATCGGCCGCTCGCGCTCGATTGCCCACTCAGGATGGGCTGCAAGATCCTCGTCGCTCGGCGACCATTCTTCGACATGGGCAATAATGAAACCGGAGTTGATCAAGAGGTTCAGCGTCGTGCCCATGGTGCGGTGCTGCTTGACGACGCCTTCGGCGAGCCAGTTCGTCACCCGCGGCCCTTCGATCTGGTAGGCGCTGAGCGGCCAGATCTTGCCGCCGTCGGCATCATCAAGCCATTCCGGCCGCCGGGGCGCCATATAGATCGGATGCTCGACGGAAAAGATCAGGCGACCGCCTGGCTTCAGCGCCTGACGGATCGTTGTCAGCAATCCGGCAAAGCTTTCGATATAATGGAAGGCGAGCGAGCTGTAGACGAGATCGAAATTCGCTTTCGGAAGCTGAAGTTTCTCGAGGTCGGCCCGATCGTAGCGAACCCGAGCATCCGCCGTTTCCGTTCGCGCGCGTCCCAGCATTTTTTCCGAGACATCGAGCCCCAGTACGCTAGCCGCCCCCTGCTCGGCCGCCCAACGGCAGAACCAGCCATAACCGCAGCCGAGATCCACGACATCGAGCCCCTTCAGGTCAGGCATCAAGGCACGGATGGCCGGCCATTCGGCCGCACCCGCCAGCCCGTCGATAGATCGCTGCAGGCGGCTATAGCCTTCGAAGAAACCCGGATCGTCGTAGATGTTCTGCGTCATGTTGGTCTTCCATGCTTCCGCGCGCCCTAGAACTAGCCGTGTCGGAGGTATAGCTTCGCTTAAACCATAAGCAAGCCGACGAAAAGCCGGTTGAAAGGGAGGTCCGGCCGGTGCCGATCAAGTCGCCGGCTTTGGCCGCGATAGCCACTGCGAATAGGGCTTCACATCGAAATCCGGATCGGCCGCCTCTTCAAGCACATGGATGAATTCGATCGAATGCCCGTCGGGATCCGAAAAATATTGCGAGACGGCCGGCATCCAACCGACAACGACCGGCTCATCGAGGGGCTCGCCATTGAAACCCTTAGGCTGGACGCCATGAGCCTTCAATGCTGCGGCGGAGCCGATTACATCGGCGAGAGAGGTTCTGAAGGCAATATGGAGGCGCATCTTGAGAGGAGAACTGCCCGTTTCCCAGAGGCCGAGCATGCCCATTCGTTTATCGTCGATCCAGAGAAAAGCAACATTCCTACTCTCGATGACCGTCCCGACTTCGAGCTTCAGGACATCGCGATAGAAGCTCAAGGAGCGTTGGAGATTGGCAACCGTCAGATGCGTCTCGTAAAGTCCCAGAATCCGGGGGATTGACGGGTCGGCCAAATGCTCGGGATGACCGGCCGTCATCACATCACCTTCGCCGCCGTGACTTCGACCTCGACCAGAAACTCGGACCGTGTAAACCCGCCGACGATCAGCAGCGTGGAGACCGGTGCGGGATTTTGGACATAGCGATCGCGCACAGCCATATAGGCTGGAAAATCCTCGCGCGTGGTCACAAAGCCGCCGATGCGGATAACGTCGGCAAACCCCATGCCGGCCTCCTCCAAAATGGAGCCGATCGCCTTGAAACACAGTTCGGCCTGGCCGGTAACGTCAGGCGGAATGCGATCGTCGACACCGATGCCGAGCTGGCCGGACGTGACCAGCAGGCTGGCGCCCAGCGGCACCAGCAGGCCGTGATTGTAATTGCCGAAAGGGCGGCGGACAGATGCGGGATTGAAGACCTTTTTCATCGATTCCGACTCCTGATGACCATGCCGATATCAGCATTTTGTGATGGAAGGGGCAAGTCGGTCAGTGGGCCTGCGCCGATGTCACCGCTCGATTCCGCCGCACTTCCAACAGGATATGTCCGAAAAGTGCTGCAAGCACGATCGGCCCGCCGATGAGCGTCGCCGTCGAAGGGTGCTCGGCAAAGATCATCCAGACCCACAGCGGCGTCAGCGGCACTTCGAGCGCCGTCAGCAGGGCGGCATCCGACGCCGGAACCAGCCGCGAGCCGAAGGTATAGAGGCTGAGACCCATGGCGTTCTGGATAATGCCGAAGGCGATGATCAGCCCGAGATCCTGCCCGGAGATCGAAAGCGGCGAGGCGAACCAGAAGGTAATGGAGGAACACAGCCAGGCGGAAAGCGCCATCGCCGGCAGCATCGGAACGTTGCGGTGCTGGCGCATAACGACGGCAAGGCAGGCGACCGTCAGCGTCATGACGGCGGCCAGCCCCTTGCCAAGCCAGCTGCCGCCTTCGCTTGCATGGCCGGAAAGCATGACGAGCACGCCGATGAAGGCGACGCCGCTGGCAATCAGCGTCCTCATGTTGGGGCGTTCGCGGATGAAGAGAAAAGCGACCCCCGCGGTGACAAAGGGCACGGTCGCATAGATGACCATGGCATCGGCGACCGACGTATAATAGATCGAGCCGATGCCGCTGATCATCGAGGCGGTGGAAAAGATCGTCGCCGCCAGCGACGGGCCGCGCATGGAACGCAATATGCGAAAGGCATTACGCCGCTCGATATAGAAAAACAGCGCGAACACACCGAGACCGGAGACGATTCCTCGGCAGAACAGAATGGTCATCAGATCGGCATGGATCGCCCGCACGAAGAGACCGGAGGTCGACCAGGCGAGCGCCGAAAGCGCCACATAGACCACGCCCAGCCTGTATTGCTGCTGTTCCGCCAGCGTCACGATGAAATCCTCCGCCCTCTCGCGGCAGAGCATTAGCGGGCGGCAATGATGTCTACAAGCAAAGCTTGCGCCGTTGCGTATCGCGGATGCCGGAAGATGGCAAGGGTTGCAGGAAGGTCACGCTACACTCTGCCGTGAGCAAACAAGGAGCGCGGTCTCACCGTTGCTGTTGGCAAGATCACATTGATCTTGCACATCTTTACGATCATTCTACGGTTCCGACGACTTTGGCGAAGGAGAATCAAATTGCGCCTGCTGTCGGCCACCTTATTTGCGTGCGGCTGCGTCAGCCTGGTAGACGGTCCCTTATGGCCGCCGGCGCAAACCTATGTCGACAAGATGGTCCAATGCAGCCAGAGCAGCAATCCAGCCCGTTGCGAGCATACACGCGATAGCTGGAAGGCCGATTACGAGGAAGCCATCGCGGGCGGATATCGGGCGCAGAAACACGTCGCTCTATGCCTGAGCACAGGCTGCGATCAGGCAATCCAACCCGACAAGATGCTCGGCTGCGCCTGGCGCATGGTCATTGTCGAAACAAGGCATGCCCAACCGGACAGCATGGATTTTGCCAATCTCAACCGCTTCTGCGGAACGGACTATATCGACCAGAAGGGAAAACTCGCGGCTGCCTCTCAAGCGAAGGCGATGATGCGCCTGATCGGCAAATAGCAGGCTGCGCAGCATAGTCTCTGCCGCGCAGCCGGTGTTTTTGACAATTTCTAAGCGTAGGGCGCCAGGAAATTGCCAATAGCCTCGATTTCGTTGGGCCTGATATCGTGGCCGCCCGGATGCCATTCGAGCGTAACCTCCACATCCTGTCGCGCAAAATAATCGGCGAGCGCCTTGGTGACCGGCGCCGGCGCGATCGGATCGCGCTCACCCGCCGTGATCAGCACGCGCTTGCCTTCAAGCCTGGCATTGTCCTTCGGCTGGAAGGGGATCAGCGGATGCATCAGTACGGCCGCATCGAACAGATCGCCATGCTCGATCAGGACGCTGGCGAGGATATTGGCCCCGTTGGAAAAACCGAGGCCAAGCACCTGCGATGCGCCATATTCGGCCGCCAGCTCCGAGACATAGGCTGACATCTTTGCCGTGGCGCGGGCAAGATCGGCCATATCATAGACGCCCTCGCCGGTACGACGGAAGAACCGCGCCGCACCATATTCCGAGACATCGCCGCGCGGCGAGACGATGGTTGCATCCGGCAACAGCCGGGCGGCAAAATCGAAGAACTGGTTCTCGTCGCCGCCGGTGCCGTGGAAGGTAAAGAAAATAGGCTTCCCGGATGCACCGGCCTTCAGCCGGTGCACATAAGTCTTGTCGGTCATGATATCTCTCCTGGATTAGCCTTCCAGCGGTTCTAGATGCTGTTCGATCAGGCCGCGCAGATGCGCATGCTGTTCCGGCAGTTTCAGCGCCTCGCCAAGATGGGCCGTATCCTCGTCGCGGTCGAAGCCGGGTTCATTGGTGGCGATTTCGAACAGCACGCCGCCTGGCGTACGGAAGTAGATCGCCCAGAAGTAATCGCGGTCGATGACCGGGGTCACTTGATAGCCCGTATCCATCAGCGCCTTGCGCACTTCGAGCTGCTTTGCGCGGTTCTCGACGGCGAAGGCGACGTGGTGCACGGAGCCGGCGCCCGGCAACGCCCGATTGATATTCGGCATGGTTTCGAGGTCGACATAATCGGCACCGTTGCCGCCAGGAACGGCAAGCCGCTTGATGCCTTCATGCGTGTCGACGACTTCATAGCCCATGTACTTCAGCAATTCGGCCGTCGCACCTTCGTCCCTGAGCCGCATGGCGACGGAATGGAAACCTCGGATGGCATGCTCAGCATCGACGCCACCATGCGTCCAGGGCTGACGCTTGTCATCCTTGACCTCGACGAACGCGAAGCCATCGCCATCCGGACCGGCAAAATGCAGGCGCTTCTGGCCGAAGGATTCGTCAGCCTTCAAGCCTTCGATACCGCGCTGGCCAAGCCGCTCGGTCCAGTACCCGATGGAACCCTCGGGAACGGAATAAACCGTATTGCCGACTTCACCAGTACCCGGGCGGCCGCGCGCCATCTTCGGGAACGGGAAGTAGGTCATGATCGTGCCGGGCGTGCCGATCTCGTCACCATAGTAGAGGTGATAGACATCGGGAGCGTCGAAATTCACGGTCTTCTTGACGCGGCGCAGGCCAAGCGTATCCGTGAAGAACTTGTTGTTGGTCCGGGCGTCTTCCGCCATCGAGGTAACGTGGTGAAGACCTTTGATCTGGTTAAGCATCTTAAACCCCTTTGCTCGCCTGCACCGGCAGGCATTTCTCATGGGCAGAAGATGGTCTTGTGGGCCGTGTTACGATAGCCCCGAATAGCCAAACGGATTGTCTTCAAAGAGTGAACGATAAATTCCGATCGTTCACCTCGAAGCAATATCGCTCTCATCTCTTGATTCCAAACAAGGGCAGCATTAGTCTAAGCTAGACAGTCTAGCTAGCGAGGATTTCAATGAATTGGCCGTTGCAAGACGCAAAGAACCAGTTTTCAAAAGTCGTGCAGAAAGCACGCAGCGAGGGGCCGCAAACCGTCACCTTGCGCGGCGAACGTGCGGCAGTCGTCCTGTCTGCCGAAGACTACGATGCCCTCTTGGCCGGTAAACCGAGCCTTGCCGACGATTTGCTATCAGGGCCGGCTTGGGACGACGAAATGGCCGAAGCCGTATCTAAACGAGATAAAACGCCAAGCCGGGATGTCCTTTTCTGATGTATCTGGTCGATACCAATGTCGTCTCGGAAATCCGTCGCGGTAATTCCCAAGCGATTACGTGGCTGCGCTCGGTCGACCCCTCCACCATCTATCTCAGTGTCATCACACTTGGAGAGATCATGCGCGGGATCGCGCTCAAGAGAAAATCGGACCCGCGTACTGCAGCACATCTGGAGGAATGGTTGCGTAAGCTCCGGCACGACCATCGCAATCGCATTCTTCCGATTAGCGATCAGATTGCCGTCGAATGGGGCCGCATCGCGGCACAGCGGCCACGTGGTGACGCCGATGGTTTAATCGCGGCAACGGCGATAGTTCATGACCTTATCGTCGTCACTCGCAACATCGGAGATTTCGACGACACCGGCGCTTTGATCAGCAACCCGTGGGACGAGACACCTTACTGAGCCTCAGGATTGCTCGGCAGCGCCCAGTCGATCGGCTCCCGGCCATGCTCGGCCAGATAGGCATTGGCCTTGGAAAAATGCCGGCAGCCAAGAAAGCCGTTATGGGCCGATAGCGGCGAAGGGTGCGCCGCCTTCAGCACCAGATGGCGCTCGGTATCGACGAAAGCGGCCTTCTTTTGCGCATAGGAGCCCCAGAGCATGAAAACGACGCCGTCGCATTCGTCGTTAACCCTGCGGATCACCGCATCGGTGAAGCGCTCCCAGCCCTTGCCCTGATGCGAGGCGGCCTGGGATTCCTCCACCGTCAGCACGCTGTTGAGCAACAGCACGCCCTGTTTCGCCCAGCTTTCGAGAAAGCCATGGCGCGCCGGCGGAATGCCGAGATCGGTTTCCAGTTCCTTGTAGATATTGACCAGCGACGGCGGAATGCGCACGCCGGGGCGCACGCTGAAGCAGAGCCCATGTGCCTGGCCGAAACCATGATAGGGATCCTGCCCGAGAATGACCACCTGCACCTCGTCAAGCGGCGTCAGATCCAGCGCCCGAAAATACTCGCTGCCACGGGGAAAGATCACCTTGCCGCGCTGCTTCTCCTCGACGAGAAAAGCCTTGAGCTGCTGCATGTAGGGGCTTTCGAACTCCGGAGACAGCGCCTCTTTCCAGCTCTCCTCCAGCTTGATGTTCGCTTCCGCCATCGTCTTCCGCCTCCATCTGTTGCCAGCATGCCGATTGAGGACGAAAGAGCCGGCGTGTCAAGAAAATGGCGGACGCCGCGGTGGAGAGATCACAGTTTTCGGGAGGTGATCTGGCCTGCTTCCAGGTTTGCCTCGCAAATCACGCAATAATAGCAGCAGGACACGCAAGCGTTGACAAGGCGGTCCGCTTCCGCCAATGGAAGCCATCCCAATTTTCCGACCGGTGTCTCATGCTTCCCTTGCATTCCCTTGGCGAGCGCATCGTTGTGCTCGGCCCCTCCAATGCTGGCAAGTCAACCTTGGCGGTTGCACTCTCCAAGAAGCTCGGCTTTCCGACCGTGCATCTCGATCAGCTTCATCACCTGCCTCATACGGACTGGAAGCAGCGCCCTGAAGCAGAATTCGCAGCACTTCACGGTGCAGCGATTCTTGGCGAGCAGTGGATCATGGAAGGCAATTATACGCGCCTGATGCCGCAACGTTTGGCCCGCGCTACCGGCGCCATCCTCATCACCTCCAATCATTGGCTGCGCTTTTCCCGCTATCTCAAGCGGACCCTGATCAACCGCTCAGATCGAGCAGGACATCTCGAAGGCGCCAAGGACAGCATCAAATGGGAGATGATCCACTGGATACTCGTGAAGACCCGCAACAGTGGCGCCAAATACGCAAAAATTCTTCAGGAAGCTAATTTGCCGATGGTGGAATGCCATACAGCGGAGGCTCTGAATAACCTTTATCAGGCCTGGGACCTGCCGAGCGGGCGATAGGCCTATACCGAAATGGTTTTTGAATTAGCACACGTCCCCAATCATCCCTTGATCCGGACCATCTGCGGATCATAAAGCGGCTTCAGCGACACCCGACACGGCACGCGGCTCTGCGCGACATCAAGTTCATAGCGCCCGGAAAGCACGAAATCCTCCGTCACGACGCCGGGATCGCGGACGTAGCCGTAGCCGATGGCCTTGCCGATCGTGTAACCATAGCCGCCGCTCGATAGCCAGCCGACGCGCTGGCCGTCGCGATAGATCGTCTCGCGGCCGAGGAGGACGATCTCGGGATCGTCGGGCACGAAGCAGGCGAGCATCTTCTTCACGCCCAAGGCCAGCTGGCGCTCGATCGCCTCCCTGCCGCGAAATGCGACGTCCTTCTTCGTCTTCACCGCCCAGGTAAGCCCTGCTTCGATCGGCGTATGATCCGGTCCAATATCCGAGCCCCAGGCACGATAGCCCTTCTCCAATCGGCAGCTTTCGATGGCGCGATAGCCGGCATTGATAAGGCCGTATTCGCGGCCGGCCGCCATCAACACGTCATAAACGCTAGTGGCATATTCCACCGGCACATGCAGCTCATAGCCGAGTTCGCCGACATAGGTGATGCGCAGCGCCCGCACCGGGCAGCCGGCGATGCCGACGGTCTTCACCTTGCCGAAGGGGAATGCGGCGTTCGAAACATCCGCCGAAGTCACGGCCTGCAATATCTCGCGCGATTTCGGCCCCATCAGCGACAGCACGGAATAGGCGGAGGTCACATCCACCAGCTCCGCATGCATTTCGGGTGGAATATTGCGGGCGATCCAGTCGAAATCATGGGTGGCAAAGCCTGTGCCCGTCGTGATGTAAAACTCGTTCTCGGCGATGCGGGCGACGGTGACATCGCATTCGATACCGCCGCGGTTGTTGAGCATCTGGGTATAGGTCAGGCCGCCGACAGGCTTGGCGACGTCGTTGGAGGCGATCCATGAGATTGCCGCCTCGGCATCCCTGCCCTTCAGCACGAATTTGGCGAAGGAGGTCTGGTCGAAAATGACGGCCGCTTCGCGCACCGCCTTATGCTCCCGGCCGACAGCATCGAACCAGTTCTGCCGTCCATACGTGTACTCATCCTTCGGCTCCTCGCCGGCAAAGAGATCGGCAAACCAGTTCGGCCGCTCCCAGCCGAGCTTTTCGCCGAAGCAGGCACCCTGCGCCTTCAGCCGATCATAGAGCGGCGACTTGCGGCACGGTCGGCCGCTGGAATGCTCTTCAAAGGGCCAGGCCATGGTGTAATGCTTGCCATAGGCCTCCAGCGTGCGGGTGCGCACCCAGTCGGTATCGAAATGCGGACGACCGAAACGTCTGATATCGACAGGCCAGAGATCGTAAGGCGGCTCGCCCTTGGCGACCCATTCGGCGAGCGCCATGCCGGCCCCGCCGGCTGAGGCGATGCCGAAGGCATTGAAACCGGCGCCGACGAAGAAATTCCTCAGCTCCGGCGCCTCGCCGAGAATGAAATTGCCGTCGGGCGTAAAGCTCTCCGGGCCGCACAGCAGCTGCTTGACGCCGGCCGTCTGCAGCGCCGGCACGCGCACCAGCGCCTGCTCCATGATCTGCTCGAAGTGATCGAAATTGCTGTCGAGCAGCGTGTAGTGGAAATCCCTAGGGATGCCATCGAGCGCCCAGGGAATGGGATTGGGCTCATAGCCGCCCATGACCAGCCCGCCGACCTCTTCCTTGTAATAGGTCAACCGGTCCGGATCGCGCAGCGTCGGCAGGTTGGAAGGCACGCCGAAGGATTCGGTGATGAGATATTGATGCTCCACCGAGACGAGCGGCACGTTAACACCGAAACGGCCGGCAAAGGTCCGCGTCCATTGCCCCGCGCAGACGACGACGCGCTCGCATTCGATGCGGCCTCTCTCGGTGATGACGGCACGGATCCGGCCCTTGTCGATCTCCAGATCGAGAACTTCGGTATCCTCGAAAATCGAGACGCCGCTCATGCGAGCGCCCTTTGCCAGCGCCTGGGTGATATCGGAAGGATTGGCCTGACCATCGGTCGGCAGGAAGGCGGCGCCGACGAGGTCGTCGACATCCATCAGCGGCCAGAGATCGAAAGCCTCCTCGGGCGCCAGCAGATGCATCTGCAGGCCGAAGGACTGTGCCGTCGTCGCCTGCCGCTTCACCTCTGTCCAGCGCTCCTCGTTGCAGGCAAGGCGCAACCCGCCATTCATCTTCCAGCCGGTGGCAAGCCCCGTCTCTGCTTCGAGTTTCTTGTAGAGATCGACGGAATAGCCGAGCATCTGCGTGATGTTGGCGCTGGTGCGCAGCTGGCCGACAAGACCGGCGGCGTGGAATGTCGTGCCCGAGGTCAGCTTCTTGCGCTCCAGAAGCACCGTATCGGTGAAGCCGAGCTTGCCGAGATGGTAGGCCGTCGAGCAGCCGATGATGCCGCCGCCGATGACGACGGTCTTTGCTGTAGTCGGCAGTTCCTTCATCGTGTCACCTCAAGAATTGCGAAAATCCTGCCAAGCGCGCTCGAACCGCCGCAGATTTTCAGCTGTATAGGAAGAATAATCGAAATCGATGTCGGAATGGATTTCCGACACCATGCTCCACATCGTCTCGCGCAGGAGCGAGGCGCATTTCATCGCCTGATAGCGCCGGCGCAGATCGTCACCGACGGGAGCCTCGAAATAGGCCTCCAGCATCGCCTCTTCCTGCGCTTCCGAGAATTCATTGTTGGAGGCAAGGCCACCGAGATCGAAAAGCGGCGTGTTGAAGCCGGCATAATCCCAATCGATCAGCCAGAGCCGCTTGCCGTCATCGAGGAAATTCGCCGCCAGCAGATCGTTGTGTCCGAAGGCGATTTCGAAAGGACTGGCTTCGCGTTCGAGCCGTTCGGCAATCTCCAGAAAGGAAGTCAGCAACGGCTTGTGTCTACTGTCACCGGCCTCCAGCAGAGCCGCATAATCCCGGACCACATGAAAGACCCAGAAGATAGCCGCCGGTCCGCGAAAATGCCGGGCGACGTCCCGATGACAGGACCGGACGAGCGGCACGACCCGGCTCATCATGACTGGATTTCTTATATCATCGGCCGATAGCGGCCTTGCGTCGATATAGTCCAGCACCAATATGCCGGGCTCATGATGGATCACGGCAGGCGAAAGACCGGCAGCATGGGCAGCCCTGCTCGCAGCCACCTCGTTTGCGCGGCTGATGTGATGAACGGGAATGTCCGATCCAAGCCGCACGACGAAGCGGCGACCATCATTGCCGACCAGATAGTTGCGATTGGTAATGCCTCCGACAAGCGGTTCGATGTCGATCGGCCCGCGCCAGATGCTGAGAGAATGTATCCTGTCTTCCGCTGTCGCAGTCATTCCCCCTCCGGTCCTGCTGCTGAGCATCCTTCGGATATGAAAGGTTCTCCACAAACGTAAAGCTGTCAAGAACTTCCCCACAAAATGAAACAAATATTTGGCTTTTTGTTGAAATTGAGCAGCCATCTCCAATCGGATGAGCTATGGATATCCTAAAGACTGCGCTTCACCGTAGGTGAGATTTGTCTTAAAAACTCAGGCGCGAAGCAACCGGATAAGGGCTGCGTGCATTAAGGCTTGCGGCAGCAACGGAACCAGCCAGTCGAAAGCCATGCAAGTTTGGGATCAATACCCTCAATAGGATCAGGAACCATGCCGGGCACATCCCAGCCACCGCTTCACTCCAATCATCGCGAGCGCGAAATTCTCGAGGAATTGCGGTTAGCCGGTGGTGCCAGCCGCATCCAGTTCCTGGCCGAACGGCTCGGCGTTTCCGAAGAAACCATCCGCCGCAACATCCGCAGCCTGGAAGCCAACGGCCTCGTGACCAAAGTGCATGGCGGGGTCCATATCAAGGACTCGATGATCGAACCGCCGCTGCATCTGCGCATGAACGAGAATGCCGAGGCCAAACGGATGATCGCCGCCTCGGTCGCCGCCATGATCGAGGATGGCGATGCCCTCTTCCTCGATGTCGGCTCGACCACCGCCTTCATCGCCGTCGCGCTGCAGAAGCATCAGAACCTCTTCGTCGTCACCAACGCCGTCGCGGTTGCCCATGCGCTCGCGACCCGCAATGGCAATCGCGTCTTCTTTGCCGGCGGCGAACTGCGCGGCCATGATGGCGGCACCTTCGGCATGGAAGCCGCAAATTTTCTGCGTCGCTTCAACGTGCGCCACGCGATCCTCTCGGTCGGCGCCATCAACGCCGCCTCGGGCTTCATGCTGCATGATCTGGAAGAAGCGGAGTATTCGCGGGAGGCGGCAAGCCGCGCCGAAAACCGCATCGTCGTCGCCGACAGCGCCAAATTCGGCCGCAGCGCGCCGATCGTCCTCAGCGAACCCGCAACCTACGACGTACTCGTCACCGACGACACGCCACCGGCCGATATTCGCGCCATGCTGGAACGCAACGAGATCAAGCTCGTGATCGCCAACCGGCAACGGGACGAACGACGGTAACAGGACCGTCAAATCAGGCACTTAACCTTTGCACATCGCCTCGAGCGTCAGTGCCGCCTTGCTCGCGTGGCGCTCCTTATGGCGTAGCAGCCGGAAGCTCCGGACCGGGAGATCGAATGCCGCCCGAACCAGCAGCCCCTGCCCGAGATAGGCGCTTGCCGCAGCACTGGAGACGGCTGCCGCACTTTGCCCGGCGCAAACTGCCGATAGCACTGCCTCATTCGAAGGGAGAACGAGCGCAACATCGAGCTCACGCGGCGAAGCCCCGAGCTTGGCGATAGCATTTTCGAATTCGGAACGCGTGCCCGACCCCTCTTCCCGCATCACCCAGGATGTGCCGCTTGCGAGGTTGGCGGCGGTGAGCTGCCGACCATCGGCCCAGGGATGATGCGGCGGCACGACGATGACGAGCGCATCCTGTGCAACAATCTTCATCGACAGCGCCGGCGCATCCACTTCGCCCTCGATGAAACCCAGTTCGGCCGCACCGTCGATAACGGCTTCGGTTACGGTTCGCGTATTGCCGATCGTAAGATCGAGTTCGATACCGGGATAGTCGCTATGAAACCGCATCAGCAGGGGCGGCAGCCAGTAGCTGGCGATAGTCTGGCTGGCATAGAGGCTGAGGCGGCCGCGCTGCAGCCCGCCCAGTTCCGAAAGCATGAGTTCGGCGGAGCGCACACGCGCAAGAGTCGCCTTGGCTTCGCTTAGAAAGGAGCGGCCGGTCTCCGTCAGCTCGATCCGCCGCCCGACGCGATGGAAAAGTTCGACGCCGTAATAGGCTTCGAGGTTCTTGATCGCGGAGCTTACGGCTGATGGCGTCAGATTGATGGCTTCGGCGGCATTGGTCAGATGCTCTCGCTCTGCGACGGCGACGAAAATGGCGAGCTGCTCGAAGGTCATGGGAAATCATTCTAATTTATCGAATAAAACATAGGATAATATTCGATGGATGTCGACATCGACAGATGAGACTTTCCGACCGTCACCAAATCACAAGAAACGAATGACGGCACCTCATGTCCATTGCCCGACGTGCAAACCAGATCCTTCCCGGTCTCGCACTCACCTCGGCCGTAGCCCTTCTGGCCTATGCTGCGGAGCATGTTGAAATGGGCTTCCTCGGTGGCCGGTGGATCGAAAGCCTGGTGCTTGCCATCGTCCTCGGCATCGCAGTTTGCACGATCAAGCCGCTAAAGCCGGCGATGAAGCCGGGCATCGATTTCAGCGCCAAGTTTCTTCTGGAAATCGCCATCGTCCTTCTCGGCGCGTCCATCAGCCTGTCGGCGATCCGCGGCGCCGGCGTCTGGCTGATCGCCGGCATCGCCATCGTCGTCGTGCTGTCGATAACCGCCACCTATCTCATCGGCCGAGCGCTCGGCCTGCCGCCGAAGCTTGCGACCTTGATCGCCTGCGGCAATTCGATCTGCGGCAATTCGGCAATCGTGGCCGTTGCACCCGTGATCGAGGCCGACTCGCAGGAGATCGCCGCAGCGCTTGCCTTCACCGCAGTCCTCGGCATCGCCGCCGTGTTCCTGTTGCCGCTTTTCTATTTCCACTTTGGCATGAGTGTGCCGCAATACGGAACCCTTGCCGGACTGACAGTCTATGCCGTGCCGCAAGTATTGGCGGCGACCGCGCCCCTCGGCCTGCTCGCTGTTCAGACCGGCACGCTCGTCAAGCTCGTCCGAGTCCTGATGCTCGGCCCGGTTATCTTCCTGCTCGGCATCCTCACCAAGGCTGAAGCTTCAGGCAGCGATGAAAGCAGCGGCCATCACCATTCTTTGGTCCCCTGGTTCATCTGCGGCTTCCTGGGATTGATGGCGCTGCGCTCATTCGGGCTGATCCCCGATGCGCTGGTGGCACCGATGGAAACTGTTTCCGGCATTTTGACCGTCATCGCCATGGCCGCGCTCGGCCTGTCGGTCAATATCCGCTCCGTCGCCCATGCCGGCGGCCGTGTAATCGCCGCAGCGACGCTATCGCTGTTGACGCTGGGCGCCATCAGCTATGGTCTGATCCTCGCCCTGCAGATTCAGTAGTATGCGCAGCAAGATTGGCCGAGGATCAGCTCAGACTCGATGCCTCGGCTGATTTCAGCAAAGCCGCGGTCTCGCTTTCGCAAGAAGGATAGCCGATGGCATAGCCTTGAAGCTCGTCGCAGCCGACCTCGGCCAGAACGCGCGCATGATCCTCCGTCTCGACCCCTTCGGCGACCACCTCGACATTCAATGTGCGTGCGATTTCGATGATAGAGCCGACGAGGCGACGCTGCTCCTCAGACACCGTAACCGCAGTCACCAGCTGACGGTCTATCTTCAGCCGCTTCGGTTTCAGCTTGACGAGACCGATCAGCGAAGCATGACCAGAGCCGAAATCGTCGATCTCGATATCGATTCCCATCTCCTTGATACCTGCGATATTGGCAAGCACAGCCTCGTCGGGCTCATCCAGAAAGATGGTCTCCACCAGCTCGAAGGCGATGGCGTGGCGCGGTATTCTGAGCGCCTTCAAACCGTCGATCAGGTCGGGATCGGCAAGCCGGCGACCAGAGATATTCACAGCAATGCGCGGCGGTGAAAGGCCCTGCGAAACCCAGGCTGCCCGATCCGCCAGTGCGCGCTTCAGCACGGCCGCATCGATCTCCGCGGTAAATCCATATTCATCGGCGACCTTGAGGAAGGCCACGGGGCTCAGCAATCCCCTTCCCGGATGCCGCCAGCGTGCCAGCGCCTCCAATCCGACGATGCGGCGGCTCTGCGCATCCACCTGAATCTGATAGAAGGGTTCGATCTGTCGCAGCACTGGCGCCAATCGCAACTCGTCGGCTAGGCGGCGTTCTGCATGCAGATCGGACTGGAGCTGCGGCGTGAAGAACTCCACCCGGTTGCGGCCGAGTTTCTTGGCCTGAAAAAGGGCGACATCGGATTCTGCCAGCAGATTGCCTGCGCCGCTCGTTTGGCCTATCGCCACGCCGATGGACGCGCCGATCTTCAGCATCTCGTTGCCGAAACGCACTTCGCGGCGCAATCGGGATAGAATGTCGTCGGCGATCGCTTGAAGCCTTTCGACACTGCCGATATTGACCAGCACGGCCACGAACTCGTCGCCGCCGATGCGGGCGACGATGTCGTTGGCGGTTATCGCTCCGGAAATGCGGGCGGCAGCGCTCTGCAGCGTGGCGTCACCAGCCGCATGACCCCATTTGTCGTTGATCTCCTTGAACCCATCGAGATCGATATGGAGGATCGCAAGAGTCCCGATAGACGCATCGTTGCGCAACTCGGCCAGACGCCGGTCGAAATAGCGGCGGTTTGGAAGGCCCGTGAGATAGTCGTGATCGGCGGCATGTTCTATTCGCGCGCGACTGTGCTCCAATGCAACGGCACGCGCTTCGGCGATCGCTTTTTGACCACTCAGCTCGCGATTGAGCAGGACGTCGGCGGTGACGTCCCATTCCGCACCGATGAAAGAAGGCGCCCCGTCGGCATCTTCATAATAATGCGCGCGCGAGCGCAGATGACGCACCTCGCCTCCGGGCAGGATGATGCGGAACTGGGAATTGTAGAAACCCTTCCTGGCCAGCGCGACATCGAAGTCGTGGATAGCCCCTTCGAGATCCTCGGGATGCAGCGCATTCATCCAGACGTCTGACGAAACCCTGTGCTCATGAAGTCCGGTCCCGTAGAGCTTGTGCATCTGCGAGTCCCAGAGCAATTCCTGCTCGTTGACATTATGCTGCCAGACACCGATTTGAGACGCCTCCAGCGCCAGCTCCAGCCTCCTCAAAAGGTCCTGGAACTCTTCTTCGCTTCGTCCTGATGTCGTCTCTGCCAAAGAGCACTACCCCCTTCGGAAACTGAAGAGACCAACTAATCGCGGCCAATTATAGTTGCACTACTCCCTTTCGCGAACTTTAATGCCTGCGCAAGCTACCCAAATTAATAGCAGCACTGCAATCCCTGCCAACGGCCGACGCCTGTCAATGGTTGTGCCGCGGCGGATTGGCAGCGATGCCGCGGAAATCGGCGGCGCCATCCAGCACGGCTCCGTCGGAAAGCTGCGTGACCGAACGGCGATAGATGCGCTGCCATGGCGTCGCATCCGGCGGCACCGCCGGAATGCCGTCGCCCTTGCGACGCGCGATCTCCGCTTCGTCCACCAGCATGTCGCAGCGCCCCCGATTGAAATCGATGCGGATGATGTCACCGGTCCTGAGCCAGGCAAGGCCGCCGCCAGCCGCACTTTCCGGCGAGGCATTCAAAATGGAGGGGCTGTCGGCTGTGCCAGATTGGCGCCCATCGCCGATCGTCGGCAAGCTCTTGATGCCCCTTTTAAGAAGATGATCCGGCGGCTGCATGTTGACGACTTCGGCCGATCCCGGCCAGCCGATCGGTCCGGCGCCGCGAATGACGAGAATGGTCCTTTCGTCGATGCCGAGATCGGGATTGTTGATGCGCTTGTGATAATCCTCGGAGCCGTCGAAAACGACCGCCCTGCCCTCGAACACGCCTTCGTGGCCCGGCTCCTGCAAGTAGCGGCTGCGGAACTCTTCTGAGACGACGCTCATCTTCATGATGGCGAAATCGAACAGATTGCCTTTGAGCACCAGGAAGCCGGCGCGCTCCTTCAGCGGCTCTGCGAAGGGGCGGATGACCTCGCGATCTGTCGCCTCCCGGCCCTTCAAATTCTCCGCCATCGTCCGGCCGGTCACCGTCGGACAGCTGCCATCCAGCTTGCCGGCCTGCAGCAACTCCCACATGATGGCCGGAACGCCGCCGGCACGATGGAAGCGCTCGCCGAGATAGGCGCCCGCCGGCTGTACATTGGCAAGCAGCGGAATGTCGAAACCATGCACCTGCCAGTCGTCGGGATGGAGCTCGACGCCGGCGTGCTTGGCCATGGCGGCCAGATGCGGCTGCGCATTGGTCGAGCCGCCGATCGCGGAATTGACCCTGATGGCATTGAGGAAAGCCTCGCGCGTCAGCACATCCGAGGGCTTGATATCGGCAAGAACCAGCTCGACGGCTCGTCGTCCCGTGCGGTAAGCCATCTGTCCCCGCTCGCGATAGGCGCCTGGAATGGCGGCACAGCCGGTGAGCGACATGCCAAGCGCTTCCGCCATGGCATTCATGGTGGAAGCCGTTCCCATCGTATTGCAATGGCCGATCGATGGAGCCGAGGCGAGAGACGCCTCCATGAACTCCTCCTCGTCGATCTCGCCTGCCGCCAGCTTGCGGCGCGAGCGCCAGATCACCGTGCCGGAGCCGGCAAGCTCGCCTTCATGCCAACCGTCGAGCATAGGTCCGCCGGAGAGAACGATCGCGGGAATATTGACTGTCGAGGCCGCCATCAATGCCGATGGCGTGGTCTTGTCGCAGCCGGTCGTCAGCACGACGCCATCGAGCGGATAGCCGTAGAGCACTTCCACCAGGCCAAGATAGGCGAGATTGCGGTCCAGCGCCGCCGTCGGACGCTTGCAGTTCTCGAAGATCGGATGCGTCGGAAACTCGATCGGGATGCCTCCCGCATCGCGAATGCCGTCGCGCACGCGCTTGGCGAGATCGAGGTGATGGCGATTGCAGGGTGTCAGATCGCTACCGCTTTGGGCGATGCCGATAATCGGTTTGCCGGACCGCAATTCCTCCGGCGTGATGCCGTAATTCATGAAGCGCTCGAGATAGAGCGCCGTCATATCGATATGATCCGGATTGTCGAACCAGTCCTGCGAACGCAGTCGACGCTTGGATGCACCCTGATCGCTCATCTCTTCCTCAAGCCTTTCCTCGGGCATTCTTGTCTTCCAGATGCTGTAGCAGGCCGCTGTGATCCTGCTCGCCGCCGCCGTTTTCGACGAATTCGGCAAACTCGGCTCGGACGGCTTCGGTCAACGGCAGATGAAGCGACAGGTTCTGCGCCGCCGCCAGCACCGTATCGAGATCCTTCAATTGATTGCGGGCTGTGCCGCCAGGCTCGAAGTTGCGTTCGATCATGCGCTGGCCATGCAGCTCCAGAATTCGGCTTTCGGCGAACCCGCCGCGAATAGCGTCACGAAAAGCCTCGCGCGAACCGCCCCCGGCCTCGACCAGCAGCATCGCTTCCGCAACGGCCCCGATGGTTACGGCGACAATCTGCTGGTTGCCGAGCTTTGCAAGCTGGCCTGTCCCGCTCGGACCAACACGGGTTACGCGCCCGAGAGGCGCCATGATATCGCGCACGCTGTCGATGACGCCGGCATCGCCGCCAGCCATGATCGCGAGCGTTCCGGCAGCCGCCCCCACCACGCCACCGGAGACCGGCGCATCGATGTGTCGGATACCGCGCTCGGCAAGTTTGAAGGCATGTTCACGGGCAACGGCCGGCGATATCGAGCTGTTGTCGATAACGATCGCGCCAGCCTCCAGCACATCGGCCACGCCGCTGCCGAACAGGACTTCGCCGACAGCTCCGCCATTCGTCAGCATTGTGAAAAGCACCGCGGCTCCCCGCGCCGCCTCTACCGCCGTATCTGCGACGGTTGCGCCATTGGCAGCCAGAGGTTCCGCCTTGCTGCGATCGCGATTCCAGACGGTCACGGCAAACCCGGCGGCCAGCAGACGCCGCGCCATAGGCGCACCCATCAATCCCGTGCCGAGAAAGGCGATCTTCCTGCCGCTCATAGACTATCCTCCGAATGCAACGCACCAACCCCGAGATTATATGCTATCGCCCTTTAAGTCCTTGCGCCAACGGGCCGCTCCTCATGCCCGATGTACGTCAATCAAATCATCCAAGAGCTTGATAAACCTATGGTGCCAGCATGCAAAGAAAATCGGCGACCTAGCCGAAAATTCTTCGACCCTGAATCCGGAATAGGCCGCAGATAAAGGAAAAGGCGGGACCTTTCGGTTCCGCCCCTGGCCTGTCGAGGACTGGAGGTCGATTCGGCACGGCCTCTATTCGGCGGCGATCGGGAGTACCTCCGCCGAATGTTCGTTGTCGTTGTGGTGATGCTGCTTGAGCGGACGATTGCCTGTCAGCCTGCGGATCAACACGTAGAACACCGGGGTCATGAAGATGCCGAAGAAGGTCACACCAATCATGCCCGAGAACACCGCGATACCCATGGCGGCGCGCATCTCGGCACCGGCACCGGTCGAGGTGACCAACGGCACGACACCCATGATGAAGGCCATAGAGGTCATCAGGATCGGGCGCAGACGCAGGCGGCTGGCTTCGATCGCAGCCTGAACCGGCGTGCGGCCCTCGAATTCCAGCTCGCGGGCGAACTCCACGATCAGGATCGCGTTCTTTGCTGATAGACCGACGAGCACCACCAGGCCGATCTGGGTGAAGATGTTGTTGTCTCCACCCGTGAGCCAGACGCCGGTCAGCGCCGCCAAGACGCCCATCGGCACAATCATGATGATGGCGAGCGGCAAGGCTAGGCTCTCGTATTGGGCGGCCAGCACAAGGAAGACCAGGAGCAGCGCCAGCGGGAAGACGACGACGCTGGAATTGCCGGCCAGGATCTGCTGGTAGGTCAAATCCGTCCATTCGAAGTCTATACCGGGCGGCAACGTCTCGTGCAGAATCTTCTCGATCGCTGCCTGTGCCTGGCCTGACGAAAAACCGGGCGCCGGGCCGCCATTGATGTCAGCTGCCAGAAAGCCGTTATAGCGGTTCGTGCGTTCCGGACCCGTCGTGGCATCCACCTTCAGCAGGGCTGAAAGCGGGATCATCTGACCCGATGCCGAACGAACCTTCAACTGGCCGATATCTTCCGGCTGAGCGCGGAACTTGGCATCGGCCTGCACGCGGACGCTGTAAGTGCGGCCGAAGGCGTTGAAGTCGTTCACATAGAGCGAACCGAGATAGATCTGCAGCGCCTGGAAGACGTCGGTGACGGAGACCCCGAGCTGCTCGGCCTTGGCGCGGTCGAGATCGGCAAAGAGCTGCGGCACGTTGATCTGGAAGCTTGAGAAGATGCCGGTGAGTTCCGGTGTCTGGTAGGCTTTGCCGATCACTGCCTTGGCCGCCTGATCGAGCGCCTGGTTGCCGAGACCGGCGCGATCCTCGATCTGCAGCTTGAAGCCGCCCGTCGTACCGAGACCGTTGACCGGCGGCGGCGGGAACATGGCGATGAAGGCATCCTGAATGGCGCCGAACTTCTGGTTCAGTGCCATGGCGATCGCCCCGCCCGAAAGGTCCGGCGTCTTACGCTCGTCGAAGTCCTTCAGCGTCACGAAAACGATGCCCGCATTCGAGGAATTGGTGAAGCCGTTGATCGACAGGCCCGGGAAGGCGATCGCATTGGCGACGCCCGGCTGCTTCAGCGCGATATCAGTCATGCGCTTAATCACGCTTTCCGTACGGTCGAGGCTTGCGGCATCCGGCAACTGTGCGAAGCCGATCAGATACTGCTTGTCCTGCGAGGGCACGAAACCGCCTGGAACCGTTGTGAACAGGCTATAGGTCGCTCCCACCAGCGCGAGATAGACCACCATGACGATGCTCTTGCGCGACACCAGACGGCCGACGCCCTTGCCGTAATATTTCGAACCGGCTCCGAACGCCCGGTTGAAGCCGCGGAAGAACCAGCCGAAGACCGCGTCCATGACCCGCGTCAACCGATCCTTCGGCGCATGATGGCCCTTCAGGAGCAGAGATGCCAGCGCAGGAGACAGGGTGAGCGAATTGAAGGCCGAGATGACGGTCGAGATGGCAATCGTCAGCGCGAACTGGCGGTAGAACTGGCCGGACAGGCCGGAGATGAAGGCGAGCGGCACGAAAACCGCGACGAGGACCAGCGCGATCGCGATGATCGGACCGGAGACTTCCTTCATGGCCTTGTAGGTGGCGTCTCGCGGGCTGAGCCCGCTCTCGATATTGCGTTCGACGTTCTCCACCACCACGATCGCGTCGTCCACGACGATACCGATCGCCAGCACCAGGCCGAACAGACTAAGTGCGTTGATCGAGAAGCCGAAGACATACATCACCGCGAAGGTGCCGATGATCGACACCGGAACGGCGATCAGCGGGATGATCGAGGCGCGCCATGTCTGCAGGAAGAGGATGACGACGAGGACGACGAGTGCGATGGCTTCGAGCAGCGTGTCGATAACCTTCTCGATCGAGGCGCGGACGAATTTCGTCGTATCGTAGACGATCTCGTACTTGACGCCCGCCGGCATGGCCTGCTGCAGCACGTTCATGGTCGAGCGCACGTTGTTCGCGATCTCGATCGCGTTCGAACCGGGCGCCTGGAGAACTGCGACGGCGACCGCCGGCTTGCCGTCGAGCAGCGAACGCAGTGTGTAGTCTTCCGCGCCGAGCTCGACACGAGCGACGTCGCGAAGGCGGGTGATCTCGCCATTGGCGCCCGTCTTGACGATGATGTTGCCGAACTCCTCAGGTGTGCGCAGGCGGCCCTGGGCATTGACGTTGAGCTGCAGATCTACGCCCGGCCGGCTGGGTGAGGCACCGATGATGCCAGCCGCAGCCTGGACGTTCTGGGAGCTGATCGCATTGCTGATGTCGCTGGCGGCAAGATTATGCTCGGCTGCCTTCTGCGGATCAATCCATACGCGCATGGAATAGTCGCCGGCGCCGAAGACCTGCACCTGCCCGACGCCTTCGATCCGGGCGAGCCGATCCTTGATATTCAGGGTCGCATAGTTTCGCAGATAGGTGATGTCGTGATCGGCCCCGTCCGAGACGAGGTTGACGACCATGATGAAGTCGGGCGAGCTCTTGACGGTCGTGATGCCGAGGGCACGGACTTCCGTGGGCAGGCGCGGCTCGGCCTGCGAAACGCGATTCTGCACGAGCTGCTGCGCCTTGTCCGGATCGGTGCCGAGCTTGAAGGTGACCGTCACGTTGAGAACGCCGTCTGATGTCGCCTGGCTGGACATGTAGAGCATGCCCTCGACACCGTTGATCTGCTCTTCGAGCGGCGTCGCCACCGTTTCGGCGATGACGGTCGGGTTGGCGCCCGGATAGGTGGCGCGCACGACAATCGACGGGGGCACGACCTCTGGGTATTCGGAGATCGGCAGCGCTCTGAGGCCGATCAGGCCGGCGACCACGATGAGGACCGAAAGAACACCGGCAAAGACCGGGCGGTCGACAAAGAATCTGGAGATGTTCATATCAAAGCCCCCTCTGGGGTGAGAACGAATGCAAAATTCCTGTCCGACGATTTGAGAGCCGTCGGCGGATCATGTGATTTCGGAATGTCGGCCTTCTGCCCGCGGGCAGAAGGCGAAGTCTTACTGAGCGGTCGCGACCTTCTCTGCCAACTGCGGTGCGACGACTGCACCGGGACGGATGCGCTGCAACCCGTTGACGACGATCTTTTCGCCAGGTTTCAAGCCGTTCTCGATCACTCGCTGGCCATCGACCAGCGATCCGAGCTGGACCTGCCGGTAGTTGACCTTGTTCTCGCCATCCACGACGAAGACGAACTTCTTGTCCTGGTCGGTGCCGACTGCACGATCGTCGATGACGATCTTGTTCTCGGCCTTCGGCTGGCCCATGCGGACCCGCACGAACTGACCGGGGATGAGACGACCGCCCGGATTATCGAAGACGGCGCGAACGCTGACGGTGCCGCTCGCCGCATCGACTTCGTTGTCGATCAGCTGCAATTTGCCCTTGATTGGCGTGCCATTGTCGCTTGCCGTGCCGATCTGAACCGGGATCTGCTCGACGGGCGGAACAGCACCGCCGGTTGCCGGCAGTTCGGCCAGAGCCTGCGTTACGGTCTGCTCATTGGCGCTGAAGCTCGCATAGATCGGATCGACCGAAACGAGCGTCGTCAGTGCCGGCGACGACGAACCGGCGGCCACGAGATTGCCGACGGTGACGGCGATCTTGCCGACACGGCCGGCGATTGGGGCACGGACCTGCGTATAGTCGAGGTTCAGCTGCGCGGTCTGAAGGGCTGCCTCTGCAGCCTTCAGATTGGCCTCTGCCTCGGCAGAGTTGCTGGTGCGGGTATCCATGTCACTCTGCGAAATCGTCTTGTTGTCGAAGAGCTTCCGGCCGCGATCGACTTCGACTTTAGCGAGATCGAGCTTGGCTTTTGCTGCCCCGACCTGGGCTTGAGCTTGGGCAACAGCCGCCTCATAGGGCGCCGGATCGATCGTCACCAACAGATCGCCTTGCTTCACCAGGGCGCCCTCGCGGAAATGCACCGATTGAATCGCTCCGGCGACACGCGGCCGGACCTCGACACGGTCGATGGCTTCCAGACGGCCGGAAAATTCCTGCCAAGGTGTGATGTCCCGCGGCTCGACGGCCGCAACCGTAACGGGGATAGCCGGCTTTGCGGCCGGGCTCGCCGCCTCGGTTGCCTGCGCGCCGCGCGGCAGCTCCAGATAGAAGGCCCCACCAGCAACAGCCGCAGCAACACCCATGCCGGCACCCCACAGGGCCCAGCGCTTATCGTTGGACTTCATGTCAGTCTCTCCTTTGGCCCCGTCTTGGGATACGGGACCTCAAATTCCTATCGTCTCAACAAAATCAGGGGCCGAAGCACCGCGCATCCGCGTGACCATCGCTCCGGTCTCATGCCTTCGACATCAGTCCAATCCGCGCTCATCCCTCGCGAACAGGATCTCCTAGTCGATCAAGCCTGCACGTCTTCGACAAAACCCTTGAAACAACAGCAGATATCCTGCTGCCATGAAGGCCTGTCCTTCGACTGCCCGCCATAGAGAGTGGGCCAGCCTGTCCCGGCGGGAAGGACTTGCTGGCGAACACGGACGCCAGCTGCTTTCAGCCGACTGCCGTATTCCATGCTCTCGTCGCGGAGCGGGTCGTCCTCGGCCGTGAGCACCAATGCCGGCGCGAGGCCCGAAAGCCGCGAACAGTATCGAGGCGCTGCATAGGGGTGACAGACACCGCCCAGGAAACCCAGGTAACGGTTCCAACCCTCCGTCCAGCGCTCGCGCATGCCGCTTTCCTCCGCCTGGAGGAAAGATTTCGATCCCATGAAGGGATCAAGCAAAGGCGATATCAAAACCTGTCCGTCCAACGAACCCGGCATCTGATCGCGCGCCTTTAAAGCGACGCCCGCTGCAACATTGCCACCCGATTCCTCACCGGCGACAAACAGCAGCGATTTTTTCGCTCCGCCCAGCGCAAGCATGTTCCGCTTGTTGCTGAGGTAGGCGAGAAGCCCGTAGGCGCATTCCAGCACCTTCGGAAAAGCATTCTGATTGCAGCTGGTATAATCCGCCGCAACTACGATGGCTCCGGCCTCAGCGAGGCTTGCCGCCACTGGCCTGTTGGTCGCGTGACAGGTATCGAGAAAGGCGCCGCCATGCAGATAAAGCACAAGGGGTGCCGCCTTCTTCAGACCTTCACCGTTGTAGATCCGCGCTTCCACCGGCCCCGTAGGCACGTTTTCCAGCACAACATCTTTCCACGGCGCACTCATCAACCCAAATCCCTGTCTGTTCGAGTGAATATGATGATGCAGCAACCGTTTAGCATGCTTCACAATCATATTCTCGATAATGCGGCTTTCAGCGCCCCCGTGCCGCATTGCAACAATCTTGAAAAGAACATATTGTTATTCCGCTTCGAGAATAAGTAGCCTATATTCGATCAGACTATTCACCATTACAAACAATCGACCTCTTTTCATCGGGTCGAGGGACATCATGGAATGGACCAGTTATCAGCAATGCGGGCATTCGCGCGTGTGGTGGAGACGGGTAACTTTACCCGCGCCGCAGCCGCCCTCTCCATGCCGAAAGCGACGGTGACGACGCTCATCCAGTCGCTGGAGGCGCATCTACACGCGAAACTCCTCAACCGCACGACCCGACGCGTCATGGTGACGACGGATGGTGCGCTCTATTACGAGCGTGCCATTCAGATCCTCTCCGAGATTGAGGAGCTGGACGGCAGCATCAGCAATTCGCAGAGCCTGCCAAGCGGCCGCCTGCGCGTGGAAATGGCCGGCGCCTTCGCCGAAAAGATCGTCATGCCGGCGCTTTGCGATTTCCACCAGCGCTATCCCGACATCCACATCGATCTCGGTGTGGGCGACCGGCTGGTCGACTATCTGGCCGAAAATGTCGATTGCGCGCTGCGTGCCGGCATGCCGAGCGACCAGTCACTGATCGCCCGTCGTGTCGGCGAGATCCATCTCGTCACCTGCGCCGCTCCGCTTTACATCGAGAAGCACGGCATCCCGGAGCGGCCGGAGGAGCTGGAAACCAGTCACTACGCGGTCAGCTATTTCCGCGCGCAAACCGGCCGCACGATTCCTTTCCTGTTCGAACGCGGCAACGAGTCGCTGGAAATCACTCCGCGCTACATCCTCTCGGTCAATGACAGCCGCAGCTATCTGCAAGCAGCCATGACCGGCCTCGGCATCGCACAGGTTCCCAGCTTCATGGCGCGGGATGCCCTCGCCAAGGGCGACCTCGTGCCCGTCCTCTCCGGCTGGACCCGGCCGACGCTGCCCATGCACATCGTTTATCCGCCCAACCGGCATCTGAGCAACAAGGTACGCGTTTTCGTCGACTGGCTTGCGAAGCTGCTGGCAACCTCGCGGGTCGGCGAAGCTTGAGAAACACACCACCTTCTTCTCTCTGTGAAGAAGGTGGTGCCGATCGCGAACAATCAGTTCCAGGAAGCACCTGCCTGCTGGCGAACCGTCGAGTTCAGCCGGTTCCAGACATTGTCGATCGCAATTGCAACGATGAGGGCAGAGAGCGCCTTTTCGTCGTAGTGTCTTGAGGCCTCGTTCCAGATTTCTTCTGTGACGGCATCCGGCCGGTCGGCAAGGCGGGTGACGGCTTCCCCAAGTGCCAAAGCGGCGCGTTCGGCATCGGAAAAGTAGGGCATTTCGCGCCAGGCAGAAACACCGACGATGCGCTCCATGGTCTCGCCATCTTTCTGCAGCTTGCGAAAGCCCATGTCGGTGCAGACGCTGCAGCCGTTGATCTGGCTGACGCGCAGATGCACGAGGTCCATGATGTCTTCCGACAGGCCGCGATCTTTAATCGAATTGCTGACGGCCAAGAGCGCCTGCAGCGTTTCGGGCAGAACGAGGACTGGGTTCTTCATACGAGCTTGCATGTTTCTTTCCTCTATTTGTCAGAGCCTGTTGCGGCTCATTTCCCGACGATGCACTTTCCTGCCGATCCGATGTCACACCGGCCGGATTTCGTTCGTCATGGGTTTGACGGATCAGGATGAGGAGATGTGACCGATGGACGAAAAAAAGTGGCAGGCAGAGAAATTCGAGGCGAACCGGCCGCATCTGCGCGCCGTCGCCTACCGCATGCTGGGCTCGCGCACGGAGGCGGAAGATGCGGTGCAGGAGACATGGCTGCGCCTTGTCCGGAGCGACGCATTGGAGATTGAAAATCTCGCCGGCTGGCTGACGACTGTTACGGCGCGCATCTGCCTCGATCTGCTGCGATCACGCAAATCGCGCCGCGAGGAGCCGCTGACCATCCATGTTCCAGAGCCGGTGGTGATGCATGAGGCTGGAAACGGCACCGACCCGGAACAGGATGCCTTGCTCGCGGACTCCGTCGGCCTCGCTCTTCTGGTCGTATTGGAAAAGCTGAACCCGGCCGAACGGCTTGCCTTCGTCCTGCACGATATGTTCGACGTCTCTTTCGATGACATTGCCCCGATTCTGGGGCGCACGACTGTCGCGACACGCCAGCTTGCGAGCCGCGCCCGCCGCCGCGTGCAGGACACGCCATCAACGACGGAGGCCGATCTCACCCGCCAGCGCCACGTCGTAGACGCCTTCTTCACAGCCTCTCGTGACGGCGATCTGCAGGCGCTACTCGCCGTCCTCGATCCCGAAGCCGTCTTCCGGCCGGATGCGGTTGCCGCCCGCATGGGAGCGGCCGGCGAAATCCGCGGGCGCGTGGATGTCGCCAAAACCTTCCAGGGCCGTGCGCGCGGAGCCCGGCTGGCGGTCATCAACGGCGCGGTGGGTGCCATCGTTGTCATCGACGGACAGCTGCGCATCGCCCTGCGTTGCACCCTCAGTGGAGATGGCATGATCACAGTCATCAACGCGATGGCTGATCCGGAAGAACTGCGCAAGCTGGAGATCGTTTTGATTGAAACCTGAGATTAATGCAATTCCAGGAAAAGTGCG
>UCII01000009.1 GCA_900472485.1 Hyphomicrobiales bacterium | reverse complement strand
GACAAGCGGTTTTCCGTCCGAAATTGGGTAAAAAAAGATAGAGCGTTTTCGCGATTCGAAGAAAAGCGGAAAATCTCTAACCCCGTGCGTCACCGAGAATTGCCGCCAGCAACTGCCCTTCGAGCTCTGCAAGCGCCGGATTGCCGTGACGGCGGGGATGCGGATAGGGAATGTCGAGATCGAGCACGATCCTGCCCTCGTCCAGCACCACGACCCGATCGGCCAGATGCACGGCTTCGCTGACATCGTGAGTCACGAGCACAGCGGTAAAGCCGAGTTCACACCAGACGCGGTTCAGCAGTTCCTGCATGCTGATGCGGGTCAAAGCATCCAGTGCACCGAGCGGTTCATCGAGGGCAAGGATACCGGGTTTGCTGACGAGCGCTCGGGCCAGCGCCACGCGCTGCTTCTGCCCGCCGGAAAGGCTGGACGGCCATTCGCCGGCTTTCTCGGCAAGCTGCACCTCGGAAAGAACGGATGCCGTCTCCTTGCGCGAGATATCCTGCGGCACACCCTCACCCAGGCCCACCGCAACATTGTCCGCGACCGAAAGCCAGGGCAGCAGCCGCGGCTCCTGAAAGACGATGCGGGTATTGGGCTGTGTGTCACCGCCATCGACCGCTTCGAAGCGCAGATGGCCGGCGCTCGGGTCTTCCAGCCCCATCAGAATGCGCAGCAGCGTGCTCTTCCCACAGCCGCTTTTACCGATGACGGCGACGAATTGGCCGGCGGGAATATCAAGATCGATGCCACGCAGGACGCGGTTGTTGCCGAAACTCTTCTCCAGACCCTTGATGTGGATGGCCGCAGCGCCCGCAGCTTGCGCAGCGACATTTTTGGCTTCCGCCCGTGGGCGATCGAGTGTGTTGACGCTCATCGGAAGCTCCTCAATTCTGATAGGCCGGATTCCAAAGCAAGGCCCTTCGCTCGATTGCCCGCGCAACGACATCGGCGAGCTTTCCGAGGATCGCGTAGATGACCAGCGTCAGCACCACGACATCGGTCATGCCGAACTCGCGGGCATTGTTGGCCATATAGCCGATGCCTGACGATGCGGCGATCGATTCAGCGACGATCAAGGTCAGCCACATGATGCCGAGAGCAAACCGCAAGCCGACGAGGATGGACGGAAGCGCGCCGGGAAAGATGACTTTCCGGAATAGCGTCCAGTTGCTCATGCCGTAGACCTGTCCCATCTCGATCAGCCCACGGTCGACATTGCGCACGCCGTGATATGTGTTGAGATAGATGGGGAAAAGCACACCGAGCGCCGTCAGGAACAGCTTGGATTCCTCGCCAATCCCGAACCAGAGAATGACGAGCGGCACCATGGCAAGATGCGGAATGGTGCGCAGCATCTGCAGCGTCGTATCGGTCAATTGCTCCGACAGCCGCGACACGCCGTTGGCAATACCGAGCAGGAAGCCGATCGAGCCGCCAACCAGCAGGCCGGCAAAGGCGCGGCCGGCGCTGACGAGGATATTGTTCGGCAGTTGCCCGGAGATCGTGGTTTGCCAGAAGGCGACCACGACTGCCGCCGGCGACGGCATAATGCGGTTGGAGATCCATCCAAGCGACGAACCCAGCTGCCATGCCGCGATGACGACAACAGGAAGCAGGAAGGGCAGGAATCTCTGGAACGAGATGCCTTGCCGCGCGACCCTGGTCTGGCGCGTGCGTCGTTCCGAGGCCACGCGGGCGAAGGACGTGTCGAATGCCGACATGGGAATCTCCCTTTGATCTGGCGTTACGAGCCGGACACGACCTTGAGATTGCCGCCATGGCTGCCGCCCGCGAAAATCTGCTTTGCGCCGAACTCGTTGCGGAACCCGGCGCGCTGCTCGTCACGCTTCAATCCCAGCTCGGGGAAGAGCAGCTCGGCCACACGATAGGCTTCCTCCAGATGCGGATAGCCGGAGCCGATCACGGTTTCGATGCCGAGCTCCTGATATTCCCGCAGCCTTGCAGCCACCGTCTTCGGCGAGCCGACGAGCGCCGTACCCGCACCGGCGCGCACCAGACCGACACCGGCCCAAAGGTTCGGCGACACTTCGAGCTTGTCGCGCCGGCCGCCATGCAGCGCCGCCATGCGCTTCTGCCCGACGGAATCGGACTGGTTGACGAACTGCTCCTGCGCTTCGCGGATCGTCTCGTCGTCAAGCTTGGAAATCAGCTTGTCGGCCGCAGCCCACGCCTCCTCGTCCGTCTCGCGAACAATGAAATGCAGGCGGATACCGAAGCTGACCTCACGTCCGCGCTTGGCAGCTGCGGCGCGAACCTTTGCGATTTTCTCTGCGACCAGCGCTGGCGGCTCACCCCAGGTCAGGTACTTATCGACGCGACCGACGGAGAATTCGATACCCGCATCCGAAGATCCGCCGAAATAGAGCGGCGGGCGCGGTGCCTGCACCGGCGGCAGGCCGAGCCGCGCATTCGTCGCCTTGATATATTTTCCTTCGAAGGTGGACGACCCCGTCTCCAACAGCTCCTCCCAGACATGGAAGAATTCATCGGCATGGGCGTAGCGTTCGTCATGCTCGAGATGAATGCCGTCGCCGGCAAGCTCTGCCGGGCTGCCGCCTACGACGATGTTGAGCAGCACGCGGCCATTCGAGACACGATCGAGCGTCGAAGCAAGGCGCGCATAGTAGGCAGGCGAGGCCGTACCTGGGCGGATCGCAACCAGGAACTTCAGCTTCTGCGTATGCGCCGAAAGAGCTGCAGCCGTCACGAAAGACTCTTCGCAGGAAACACCAGTCGGCAGAAGCACGCCGGTATAGCCCAGCCGATCGACCGCCTGCGCGATCTGCTGGAGATAGCCGATCTCTGGGCCGCGGTTCAGATCGGCCGTCCCCAGATAGGTGCCGTCACCGGAGGTCGGGATGAACCAGAGAAAATCGATGGGTTTTGCGGTCGCGGTCATGAAGCTTTCCTGCTTTCTGGATGCGCGTGGTCGGGAGCCACCTCCCGATGTTCGATCCGGATAATGGCATAGACTATCGATTACATCGACAATATGGATTTTCTAATTGTCGGCGTTTGACGAAATATTTTGCCCATAAAGTCCACGCCCGTAGTGTTACGGGCGCCGACGATATCCAGGGGTCTTGTCAGCCTCAGCTCGCCTTTGGTCGCCAGACGATGTCCGTGACATTGAGCTTCTTCGGAACGATGCCAAGATTATAGAACTCATCAGCCAGCCCTTGCTGATAGGCGATCGCCGCATCCGTAATGGTGGAGACGCCGCCAAGATTTGCACCCGGACGCGTCAGTGTCACCCGCGTCACCTCAGCCGGGACACCGGTGATTTCGGAGAGGGCCTTAACGGTGCCGTCCAGATTCGATTGCGCCGCGGCCCCGACCTTGGCCAATTCATCGATGACATCGATGATGACCTGCGGGTTGCCCTTGGCGAAATCGCCATTTGCCAGGAAATAGCTGAAGGAATCGACGATGCCCCGCGCCGTCGCCAGGATGCGCGTATCCGGATCAGCCTCTGCAATGGCAAGATAGGGATCCCAGATCGACCAGGCGTCGATCGCGCCCGTCTTGAACGCAGCGGACGCATCCGGCGGTGCGAGATCGAGCGGCTGGACATCGTTGATACCAAGCCCACCTTTACGAAGCGCCTTAACGGTGACGTTGTGGGCGCTGGAGCCGCGCTTGAAGGCAACCTTCTTTCCCTTGAGGTCGGCAAGCGTCTGGATCGGCGAATCCTTGCGCACGAGAATGGCGGAGCTTTCGGGACTGCCGGTATAAAGGCCGACATAGAGCAGATTGCCATTGGCAGCCTGCGCAAACAGCGGCGGCACGTCGCCCGTGGCGCCGAAATCGAGAGCGCCCGCGCCGAGAGCTTCCAGCAGCGGCGGTCCGGATGTGAATTCCGACCATTCGACGGATATGCCACGATCGGAAAGCCGCTTTTCCAATGCCCCTTGACGCTTTGCCAATGCCAATACGCCGTTCTTCTGCCAGCCGATCCGAAGCGTCGTCGCCGCGGCCGCACGTGACTGTCGAACGGACGGTAAAGCGAGCGCTGCCGCCGTCCCACCGAGAAGGCCGAGTGTCTGTCTGCGCGAAATCATCGAAGATCCCTTTTCATGAGGCCCCGGCGCGTCCGCTGCCATCGGCTCGTTGTCGATAATTTAAGATCGCAAATCCATAGATTATATCGACAAAGGAAATTATGAAGATTCGCAGTGAGGACGAAAATCCATTCCAATAAATGCAAAAATTAGAAATTCCATTTCAAATCATATGCCATGGTGACAAGTCCCCCGTCAAATCGGTCTTTCGTCCCACTGGCCTTTCGGCTAAGCCTTCGAAACAAATTCGGTCATGGAGTTATGAAATGGCAAAGGTCTCGTTCATCGGCATGGGCGTCATGGGCTATCCCATGGCCGGGCATTTGAAGGTCAAAGGCGGGCATGACGTCACCGTCTATAACCGCACCGTCGCCAAGGCCGAGGCATGGGCCAAGCAATATGACGGCCAATTTGCCCCTACTCCGGCCGAAGCCGCTGCAGGCGCCGATTTCGTCTTCACCTGCGTCGGCAATGACGACGATCTGCGCTCGGTGACGACGGGCGAGAACGGCGTCCTTTCAAGCATGAAGGCCGGTTCCATCCTCATCGACAACACCACCGCAAGCGCCGAAGTCGCTCGCGAGCTCTATGCCGCCGCGGGGGAAAAGGGCGTCGACTTCATCGACGCCCCGGTTTCCGGTGGACAGGCAGGCGCGGAAAACGGCGTGCTGACCGTCATGTGCGGCGGTGACGAAGCCGTGTTCGAAAAAGCCCGCCCCGTCATCGACGCCTATGCGCGCATGGTCGGTCTGATGGGGCCGGTCGGCGCGGGACAGCTGACCAAGATGATCAACCAGATCTGCATTGCCGGCATCGTCCAGGGCCTAGCCGAAGGCATACACTTCGGCAAGCAGGCGGGGCTCGATATCGAAAAGGTCGTTGAGGTCATTTCCAAGGGAGCTGCGGGTTCCTGGCAAATGGAAAACCGCCACAAGACCATGAATTCAGGCAAATATGATTTCGGTTTTGCGGTCGACTGGATGCGCAAGGATCTAGGCATCGTGCTTGAGGAAGCGCGCCACAACCAAGCCAAGCTGCCTCTCACCGCCCTCGTCGACCAGTTCTACGGCGACGTCCAGGCGATGGGAGGCAATCGCTGGGACACCTCCTCGCTGCTCGCGCGCCTCGACAAGAAGTAAAAAGGCTGCCGGGAAATCAACAGCTTCTGCTGAGCGCCTCATGAGAGCGGCGCTCAGTCCATGTCAGTCCTCGTTGGACTTGGCATTTTCCAGCAGCATGTAATCGAGCGGCAGTTCCGTCGAATACTTGATCTGCTCCATCGCGAAAGCCGAGGAGACATCGCGGATTTCGATCTTGGCGATCATGCGCTTGTAGAAGGCGTCGTAAGCGGCGATATCCGGGACGACGACGCGCAGCAGATAGTCGACATCGCCGCTCATGCGATAGAATTCGACCACTTCCGGGAAATCGGCGATTACTTCCGAAAAGCGCTTCAGCCATTCGATCGAGTGGCTGTTGGTGCGGATGGATACGAAAACCGTGACCTTCGTGTTGACCTTCTCGGGGTCGAGCAAGGCCACGCGACGGCGAATGACGCCATCCTCTTCCATCTTCTGAATACGGCGCCAGCAAGGCGTCGTCGAGAGACCGACCTTCTTGGCAAGATCGGCTACGGCCAGAGTGGAATCCTCCTGCAGCAGGCGCAGGATTTTGCGGTCAAGACGGTCCATTTAAAGCATCCCTTCGAATTATATTCTCTCTATAGCGTATTTTTAGCGATAGAAAAGAAACTTTTTCTCAAGGAAGCAGGCTTTTCACACGTTGTTGCAAAACGGGAAGCAACTCGGCCTCGAACCATGGGTTGCGTTTCAGCCAGCCGCTGTTGCGCCAACTCGGATGCGGCAATGGCAGGACCGACGGCGACCTGTTGGTTAGAAGGTAGCGCCGCCACTGTGCGACCGTCTCGGTCATCGAACCCATGCGCCCCGCCCCAAGATGCCAAGCCTGCGCATATTGACCGATCGTCAGGATCAATTCGATCTGCGGCATCGCATCCATCGCCCGCTGCCGCCATAATGGCGCGCACTCTTTGCGCGGCGGCAGATCGCTTCCCGCCTTGTCATAGCCCGGAAAGCAGAAGCCCATGCCCATGATGGCGAAATGATCCGGATTGTAGAAACTCTCGCGATCGACGGCGAGCCACTGACGCAAACGGTCACCCGAGGCATCGTTAAATGGCAGGCCGCTCTCGTGAACGCGCAATCCCGGGGCCTGCCCTGCGATGAGTATCCGCGCAGTCGACGATAGTGTCGCAACCGGACGCGGCTCATGCGGCAGGCGATTTGCCTCGCCCTTGACCGGTGCATCCCGACAGAGACGGCAGGCCGCAATCGCCGAACGCAGGATTTGCAATTCGCTCTCCTGCTTCATGGGGCGCTCCATCCGACAAGCTGGCGCAAATAGCCGAACCATCCGGCAATCGGATCATCGCTATTGTCATGCGCCATGCGCTCCTCGCGCCGATAGTCGCCAGGCTTCTCGAAATCACTGGCCCAAAGCCCGGCCTTCGCCTGCCGTGCGCTCCGCTCCTCGCTGGCATAAGCACCATAGGAAATCGCCATGCCATTGCGCACCATCGCGGCATTGATATCGACATCGCCGGCGACACATGTCACCAACAGGCGACCATAGCGATCCCTCTCCCGCCCTCGGCATTCGGGCCCTCCGGTCTTAATCATTGTGGCAAGCGCCTTGCGTGCTTCTTCGCCGCAGGCCCAATCCCCGCCATTGCGTTGGCAGTGCTGCCGATATTCGGGAGCATCGATACCTTTCAGCCTCAAGCGCTCGCCATTGGCGGAAAGCGTGTCTCCGTCAATGACATAAAAGCTGCCGTTTTGAACGATTTCCGGTCGATTGTTCATCTTCAACGCGAATATTGCAAGAATGGCAAGCAGTGCGAAAGTCACCACGCCGTCACGAAACAGGCGGCGCGACCGCATCACGTTGTTGCCTCCTTTAAGAATAAATCCTTGGCGAAGATGGCAAACAAATCATTTCGGCGCAGCATCTTCTTAAGATTTGAACGCTAGTGTGTAGCCTCAGGCAGGCCAAGTTTCAATGTAACCATGAGCACCGGCGTCAGCACATCGACAGATAAAAACATTGTCGACCGATCGCGCAGTCACCGTAACCGGGCTGTGTCGAAGGCCGTGCGGCAAACGCGCGAGCGCTTGCAAAGCGGCCATAGCCGCAATTTCGACCGCGAACTGATGATGATGCATATCGACACCTTGCGGCAGAGTGCCGCCGTCGTGCCGATCTTCGTCATCGTCGTTGCCGTTCTCGGCGTCTATCTGACGCATGATGCGGGTATTCTCTTCTGGACTATTCCGATCCTGACGGCACATGCCATCAACATGCTGATCGGGCGGCGCGCCAAGAAACAGGAAATGTCGGCCGAAAGCGCCAGAAAGTGGCGACAGCTGCTCTTGCTAGGGCAATTGCTCGTCGGCTTCTGTTGGGCGCTCTTTGCGATGCAAAATTGTGCGGCCTGCGGCGGCGATAGTTTCGCCTTCTACAAGGGCACGACCCTGCTAGCGGCAATCTGCATTACGGCCATGTCCAGCTTCATGCTGCCGCGGGCCGTTCCGTTTTCCTTCGCACCAGCGACAGTCGCACTGGCCGTGGCAGCGATCCTCACGCGAAGGCCTTCCGATATCGCCCTCACCGCCGCCATTTCGGTTGCCGTGATATTCTTCAGCTTCATCACCAACCGCATGTATCAGTCGAACCTGAAGATTCTCTCTTTCCAATCGGAGAAGGACGATCTTATCGCGGAACTCGAAGTCGCGAAATCGATGTCTGACGAGGCCCGTCGGCGCGCCGAAGAAGCAAACCTCGCCAAATCGCGCTTTCTTGCTTCCATGTCGCACGAGCTTAGAACGCCGCTGAATGCGATCCTCGGCTTTTCCGAGGTCATGTCGGCGGAGGTCATGGGGCCGCTCAACAACCCGACCTATCGCGAATACACCAGTGACATCCATCGATCCGGCCAGCACCTGCTCAACCTGATCAACGAAATCCTCGACCTCTCTCGTATCGAGGCCGGCAAATACGAGCTGAACGAAGAAGCGATTTCCCTCCTCGATATTGCCGAGGATTGCATCGGCATGGTGCAGTTGCGCGCCCGCGCCAAGAACATTTCGATCTCATCGCAATTCGAAGCGCAGCTGCCTTCCGTCTGGGCCGATGAGAAATCGATGCGCCAGGTGATCCTCAACCTCCTGTCGAATGCGGTCAAATTCACGCCGCAAGGCGGCGACATCAGCGTCAAGGTCGGCTGGACGGCTGGCGGAGGAGAATATGTCGCGATCAAGGACAACGGCCCGGGCATCCCCGAAGAGGAGATCCCGGTTGTCCTGTCTGCCTTCGGCCAGGGTTCCATCGCCATCAAGAGCGCCGAACAGGGCACGGGCCTCGGCCTACCGATCGTACAGGCCATTCTCGCCAAGCATGACGGTCAGTTCATGCTGAAGTCCAAGCTGCGGGAAGGCACAGAAGTCATCGCCATCCTGCCGCCCAAGCGCGTGCTGCAAAGTCTTCCGGCGGTCGAGGATGCCCCACTCGCCGAGCGGCGCAAGAAGAGCTTCGCTTAAACGAAGCGCAAACGCTGATCGCTGGAGGACGGAAAACCGCTACGCACTTTTCCTGGAATTGCTTTTAGTGGAACAGCAGATGGCCGCCGATAACGTAAAGCAGGTAGATGCCGGACGCGACCAGCATGCACAGAACGGCAAACGAGCCGAGATCCTTGGCGTGCTTGCCGACGTTGGAAATCTCCGGCGAGATTCGGTCGATCACCTCTTCCACCGCCGTATTCATGGCTTCGACTGCGAAGACGGCGAGGAACAAGACTATGGCAATGACGATTTCAGCGATGGTCGCACCGACGGCGATCAACAGGATCAGTCCCACTCCGGCAAAAAGGAGCTCCTGTCGAAAGGCCGATTCCTGCAACAGCCGCTGAAATCCGCCCCAGGAATAGCCGGCAGCGGCGAAAAAGTGCCGAATCCCGGTCTCCTTATTGACCGCTGATTTTGAAAACTCAGCCATTCGCGCTCCGCCCGTATTGTCCCGGTTGCAATCTGGATGCCTTGCGAATACCGCCTCACCCTGGGCGAAGCAAGGCGACACGTCCTCGTCGCCTCAGAATTCATTGCAGATTTATGACGAAAAACCGATCATCTACAGGAAATTGAGCGGCGAAACGCTTATTTCAATGTCTCGCCGCTCCGCTTTTCAGTGCTTGTTCGTAACCCCGGCGCTTTCGAACGTCGCCATGCCCGAATGGCAGGCTGCCGCAGCCTTGACGATACCCGCGGCCAATGCCGCCCCCGTACCTTCGCCAAGCCGCATGCCGAGCGCCAGAAGCGGCGTCTTGCCGAGCTTTTCGATCGAACGGAGATGACCCGGCTCGGCCGAGACATGTCCGATCAGGCAATGATCGAGAGCAGAGGGATTGGCAGCCTTGAGAATAGAGGCGGCGGCTGTCGCGACATAGCCGTCGATGATGACTGGGATACGTTCCATGCGCGCGGCAAGGATGGCGCCGGCCATGGCGGCGATCTCGCGGCCACCAAGGCGGCGCAGGATTTCCAGCGGATCGGAGAGATGATCACGATGGAGCGCGACCGCCTTCTCGACAGCGGCGATCTTGCGCTTCAGCATCTCACCTTCCGAGCCGGTACCGGGACCGACCCAGTCTTCGGCCTTGCCGCCATAGAGCGCGTAATGAATAGCCGCGGCGATCGTGGTATTGCCGATGCCCATTTCGCCGATGCAGAGCAGATCCGTACCGCCGGCAATCGCTTCCATGCCGAAGGCCATGGTGGCTGCGCAGTCGCGCTCGCTTAGCGCCGGCTCTTCGGTGATATCGCCGGTCGGAAAATCGAGCGCGAGGTCGAAGACCTTGAGGCCGAGATCATAGGCAACGCAGATCTGATTGATGGCCGCACCGCCGGCTGCGAAATTCTCCACCATCTGCTGGGTCACTGAAGGCGGAAATGGCGTAATTCCCTGCTTGGTGACGCCATGATTACCGGCAAAGATTGCCACCAGGGGCCGGGTCACGGCCGGCGGACGACCGGTCCAGGCGGCCAGCCAGAAAGCGATCTCCTCGAGCCTTCCAAGCGCGCCCGGCGGCTTGGTGAGCTGCGCATCACGTTCGCGCGCGGCCACGAGCGCCCGGGCATCCGGGCCTGGAAGGTCGCGCAGCAATGCGCGGAAATCGTCGAATGGGAGGCCGCTGACGCTCATGAATGCGTTCCTTGTCTTTTGGTCTCAAATCGGGTTCTTTGCGTGCGACTCTATTAGTCCTGGGAATCGGCGTGAACAACTCCAAAAGCGCCCGATGCTGTCGCGCGTATGGCGGGGAGAAGAAGAAATGCGGGAATATATGCGTGACATCGCGCGCTCCGTCGCTTTCTTGAGCCGCATTCCCGTGCCGTCGTCCTTCTTCGAAGGCGACGACGGCAAGCTCTCGCGTGTTTCACGCGCTTTTCCTGTCTCCGGCCTGCTGATCGCCCTGCCCTCTGCACTGACCTTCAGCGTTCTGCTTGCCCTGAACGCCGATCCGTTGATGGCCGCATTGCTGGCGCTTGCCGTGCACACGCTCCTGACCGGCGCCCTCCATGAAGACGGGCTCAGCGACACGGCGGACGGATTGGGTGGTGGCAAGGACCGCGAACGCGCGCTCGAAATCATGAAGGACAGCCGTATCGGCACGTACGGGGCGGCAGCGTTGATACTGTCCTTCGGATTGCGAGCGGCAGCACTTGCCGCCATCGCCCGGCATCTTTCGCCTGAGGACGCCGCTGTCGCAATCCTCGCTGCCGCCACCTTGAGCCGCGGTGCCATGGTCTGGCATTGGTACGCCCTGCCACCAGCCAAACCGGATGGGATCGCGGCATCGGCGGGCAAGCCGGATGGCGACGCCATGCAGCTGGCGCTGCTCGCGACACTTGGTCTTGCGATACTGCTCGTCGGTCCTGCCATGGGTGTTCCGGCGCTGGTTGGCTGCCTTCTTGCAACAAGCGTCGCGGCGTTTCTGGTCACGCGATATATCCGTCAAAAATTGACTGGCCATACAGGCGATACGATCGGTGCGACCCAGCAGATTTGCGAGATCGCGTCGCTCTGTACCCTTGCCATGTGCGTTTGAAGCATCGATATATGATCCCATGCTGACACCTTGCATCCTCGTCTGCTCCATCGACCAGAATACCGGCTATTGCTTCGGTTGCGGCCGCACATCAGCCGAAATCGGCGCGTGGATGAACTATAGCGATGACGAACGGCGTCAGATCATGGAAATGCTTCCGGAGCGCCTGACCAAGGTCGAGCGCAAGCCACGTCGGGAGACCCGCCGCCAAAGGATGGCACGGGAGCGCAGTGCCGTATGAACCGCCTGAACATCGTTCTCGCCATTCTCGGTATCGGCCTCGCACTGCTCGTCTTCAACAATAATACCGGCTCCACCTTCGGCATGCACAATGACGACTTCGCGCGTGTCGTCTATCTCGTACCGATCGCCCTGATGATGAGCGCCGCCGTCTGGGCTAGCCGGCATACGGTCAGCCAGTCGATCCGCAACCTCCTGATCTGGTTCGTCATCATCATGGCGCTTGCGACCGCCTATATCTATCGCCGCGATGCCGAACAGGTCGGCAATCGCGTCTTCGCGGGCCTGATGCCCGGCCACGCCGTCGTCGTCACGACGAGCGAAGGCGGTCAGGAAGTCATCCTTCACAAGCGCTCGAACGGGCATTTCGAAGCACGGGTCATGATCAATGGCCAGCCGATCGACATGCTGATCGACACCGGCGCCAGCACTATCGCCTTATCGCAGGAGGACGCCGAGCGCGTCGGCATCATTCCGGAGAACCTCACCTATTCGCAGACGGTATTGACCGCCAACGGCCGCGCCAGAGCAGCCCCTGTGGAACTCGGCTCCGTGGCAATCGGTCCGATCAAGCGTAGGGATGTCGAAGCGAGCGTGGCCGAAGCAGGCAGGCTCGATCAGAGCCTGCTCGGCATGAGCTTTCTGGAAACCCTTGGATCTATGCAGATGCAGACCGACGAGCTTCGGCTGCGAGACTAATAAACCACCGCATGCAATAGTTCGTTTGGAAGCGAAGCATTCGCCGGCCTCTTCACTCTAAAAAGGGCATGTCCAAACCTTATAAGAGTGAACACGATGATGCCGGCGAGACCTAATCTGACGACCGAACTTCTGCTTCTCCTCGCCCTCGCCACCTGCTGGGGCGCCTCCTACACCTTCATCCGCGTCGGTGTTGCGACCATTCCACCGATCACCCTGATCGCCGCCCGCACCCTGATCGCCGGTCTTGTCCTGCTCGCCATCATCCGTGGGCGCGGACTGAGCCTGCCGAGAGACGCCGCGACATGGAAGCGCTTTCTCATTCAGTCCTGCCTCAACAGCGCCATCCCTTTCACGCTGATCGCCTGGGCGGAACAGACTGTCGATGCCGGCCTCGCGACCATATTGAATTCCACGACGCCGATTTTCGCATTTCTGATTGCCGCCTTTCTGTTGCGCAGCGAACCGCTGACGAGCCGCAAGCTTCTCGGCGTGATTGCCGGCATGGCCGGTATCTGCCTGATCATCGGCCTCGATGCGCTGCATGGCATGGGCCGCCAGCTGTTGCCGCAGCTCGCAGTCGTCGCGGCATCGATCTGCTATGCCTGCGCCGCACTGTTCGGCCGCAATTTCAAAGGGCTAGACCCGATGATGCCGGCAGCCGGCTCGTTGCTTTGCGGTTCCGCTCTCCTGATCCCGGCGAGCCTGATTGTCGAACATCCCTGGCAGATTGCGCCGTCGACAGCCTCAATCCTGGCATTGCTCGGCCTGTCGGTCGTCTCCACCGCGCTTGCCTTCAGCATCTATTTCCGGCTTATCCAGACCCTGGGCTCGATCGGCACGACGGCGCAGGCCTATCTTCGCGTCCCGATCGGCGTCGGCATCGGCGTTACCTTCCTCGGCGAGCCTCTTTCCCCGACCGCAGCCATCGGCCTCGTCTGTGTCGTGGCAGGCGTCATGGCCATGACCATCGCGCCACGCAAGCGGATCGCGGCCAGCTGAAACCGATCTTGATCGGCCTGCATGGGATAATCAGATCAGAACGGACAAGTCGTCCCACGCGAAAATGAAGTTGTCGGAGCGCCAGACCGGACCCGGATCCGTGTACCGACCGATCAATTGCCCTCCAAGCGCGCGATAGAAGGCGACCGCGGGCTCGTTGCCGACGACCACACCAAGCGCCGCACCCGAATAGCCCATGGATAAAAGTTCCCGCGCCAATTCTCGCATCAGACGACGGCCAAGTCCCTGGCGTTTGATGGAAGCATCGATATAGAGCGACTTGATCTCGCCTCGCCCCTCGAATATGGCATCGGACGGCGCGTTGATCGCGCCGATACCGACAAGCAGCCCGCCCTGCTCGGCCAAAAGCACGCGCTGATCCCTACGGGGATTTTCGAGTATATCCGCCCACCGCCGACAGCGGAAATCCTCGTCGAGAGCCTGATAAATTTCAGCAGACACCAGGTCGCGATAGGTGTCGCACCAGATCGCGCGATGAAGCCTCGCCATCTCGGCCACATCGTTGGCAAGAGCAGGCCTGATCGTAATTTCCATCGTCACCCTACACGCCCCTGGACGGTACTACGCAGCGCACCGACGAGATAGAGCGAACCGGTAACAAGCATCCAGCCGCCCACCTCCTCAGCTTTCGCGACGGCATGATGAAGCGCTTTCTGCGGATTGGGCTCGGCTTCGCAGGCCATACCCATCGAGATCGCTAATGCCTCCAGCTCCGTCGCCGCATGGGCTCGACCCGATCCGGACGCCTCCGTAAAGACCGTATGCGCCGCATATCGCGAGAGCACGTTCAAGAAGCCGGGTGCATCCTTGTCGGATGCAAGTGCGACGACGGCGATGCAATCGCCGCTGATATTGGACGAGCGTGTGATATCGCGCAGGACAGCCTCGATGTTGAACGGCACATGCGCACCATCCATGATGACGGGCAAACTCTGTCGCCCGCCTCGCAGCGTGGGTGGTGGGGCAAGCTCGAAGCGCTCCATCCGCCCCGGCAGCCGCGCCTTGTCGATAACGGCCGGTTCGAGCAGCCATGCGCCAACCGGCTGCCCCTTTTCGCTCGCCGTCTGCATGCTCTCGCCTTGTCGTCCCAGATGATCGAACACAAGTCCGACCAGCGAGATATTCGTCTCGGCAATCGTCGCATCTTCGGGAAGATCGGTTCGCAGGACCGGGCAGCCAAGCTCATCGGCACGCTGCTGCAACACCTTTCCCGTGGCATCGTCAACGGCAAGTGTGGTGGCAAGCATCGCCCCCGGCTTCAATATACCAACCTTCTCCCGCGCGATCGCCTCGCGCGTGCTTCCAAGAATTTCCGTATGCTCAAGGCCGATATTGGTCACGATCGCGACTTCGCCGAAGACCACATTCGTTGAATCCAGTCTGCCGCCCAGCCCGACCTCGACCACGACCCAATCCAAACCGGCATCCCTGAAGGCGACGAAAGCAGCAGCCGTGATCACATCGAACCAGGTAGCATCTTCACCGGCGGTGGCTGCCTGCTTGGCACTCTCGTAGCCATCCAGAACCTGCATGATCGCTGACGCCAGGACATCATCTTCGACTTCCTGGCCAAGAATGCTGACGCGCTCGTTTACCCGGTCGACATGCGGTGATGCGTAGCGACCGACGCGCCAGCCGGCCCGCAGTAATCCGGCTTCGAGGAGCGCCGAGACCGATCCTTTACCCTTGGTGCCGGCGACGTGGATGGCCCGAAAGCTGCGATGCGGATTGCCCAGGCACTGCATGAGGTCGAGCATCGGCTCAAGACCGACCCGCATCTCCCCGCGCGGCTTGCGCTCCCAGTTGGTCAGTTGATCGAGCCGGGAAAGTGCCTGGGGCAGCGAAGGATTGAGATGAGCCTGCGACATTGAATGCTTTCCTGGACCATTTTGTTGCGGCTGCAAAAGCCGCAGGCCTTCTTAAGCCTACAAGTCAGGCATCGCCATCAATTTCTCAAGCGATAACCGGTTCGGAAAATCCATCCCAGGATGATCAGACAGATGACGAGAAAGAGCGTGATCATGGCAAGGCTCAAGCCCGGATTGACATCTGCGATGCCGTAGAAGCTCCAGCGGAAGCCGCTGACCAGATAGAGGACCGGGTTGAGATGGCTGACCGCCTGCCAGAAGGGCGGCAGCATGTTGATCGAATAGAAGCTCCCGCCGAGGAAGGTCAGCGGCGGCACGATCAACATCGGGATGAGGTTCAGCTGCTCGAAATTCCCAGCCCATATGCCGATCATGAAACCGAAGAGGCTGAAGGTGACCGCCGTCAGCACGAAAAACAGGATCATCATGAATGGATGCTCGATCCTGATATCGACAAAGAAACTCGCGGTCGCGAGGATGATCAGGCCGATCAGCATCCCCTTGGTCGCGGCTGCGCCGACATAACCGAGAACGATTTCCGTCATGGCGACAGGCGCAGACAGCACCTCGTAGATCGTACCGGTGAACTTCGGGAAATAGATACCGAAGGAGCCGTTGCTGATGCACTGGCCGAGTAAGGTCAGCATGATCAGGCCGGGCGTAATGAACGCCCCGTAGGAAACGCCCTCGACCAGGTTGATGCGCGAACCGATCGCCGCACCGAAGACGATGAAATAGAGTGACGTGGAAATGACTGGCGAGACGACGCTCTGCAACAGGGTGCGGCGCGTACGGGCCATTTCGAACGAATAGATGGATTTTATCGCTTCGAAGTTCATTTGCCTGCCTCCACCAGCGAGACGAAAATATCCTCGAGCGAACTCTGGCGCGTCGAGAGGTCCTTGAAATGAATTCCCTCGGCAGCGAGTTTCGACAGCAGAGCCGCGATACTGGATTGTTCGTGCTGGGCATCGAAATCATAGATCAGCGTCAGGCCGTTCGGACCGAGCGAAAGCCCGTTCCCGTCGAGAGACTCCGGTACGACGTCGAGCCGCTCGTTCAGATCGAGGATGAGCTGCTTGCGGCCAAGCTTGGCCATCAGCGCCTTCTTCTCCTCCACCAGCAGCAGCTCGCCGCCATTGATGACGCCGACGCGATCGGCGGCCTCCTCGGCCTCTTCGATGTAATGCGTTGTGAGAATGATCGTGACGCCGGACGCGCGCAGGCGCTCGACCACATGCCACATATCCTTGCGCAGCGTCACGTCGACACCGGCCGTGGGCTCGTCGAGAAACAAGATCTCCGGTTCATGCGAGAGCGCCTTGGCGATCAGCACCCGTCGCTTCATGCCGCCGGAAAGCTGGCGAAGCATGTTGTCTTTCTTCTCCCAGAGCGAGAGATCGCGCAATATCTTCTCGATATATTCGGGATCCGGCCTCTTGCCGTGAAGCCCGCGCGAAAAGCTGACTGTATTCCAGACGGTTTCGAACTGATCGGTCGTCAATTCCTGCGGCACAAGGCCGATCAGGCTGCGCGTGGCGCGAAAATCGCGCACGACGTCATAACCGCCGACGGTCACAGACCCACCGCTCGGGTTGGCAATCCCGCAGACGATGGAAATCAATGTCGTCTTGCCTGCACCATTCGGCCCCAGCAGCGCCAGGATTTCGCCCCGCTCGATGTCGAGATCAATGCCCTTGAGCGCCTGAAATCCGTTGGCATAGGTTTTGGTAAGATTGCGTATGGAAATGATCGCAGCCATGGTCAGGCAAAGTCCGGCTTTTATGATGAATTTCGCGGCGTTTGCCCGCTATATAGCCGGTGCTGGACTTTTACCACCCCACGGTAGTGAAACACTGCGTTCGTTTAAGCGGAATAAGCTGTCATCAAATCGTGACCTTCGTCGGGCATATAGCTCCTTAGGTGAGCAACGTTTGTCGCAACTCCGCCCAACGCCTCTTGGCGGCATCGTCAGCGCCTATTGTATTGGCCGATTTATTGCCCTCGCATTCATATTGCGTGCATCATCATTGCAACATGAAGTTCTTTTCTGGAGCTGGTAAGGATCCCCGTCGTTGCCATGCTCCGCTCAAGCCGGCTCAGCCGGCTTTTTTCTTTTTGCCAGCTTACAACCTGGAAAACGACCGCTACCAGTTGCCGTTGACGCCGCAACCGGCGGGCGGCAGCGTCTTGTGCTCGAAACGTGCCTTCAGCATCGCACAACCCTTGTCGCGGATGGGTCCGGGCATCATGGAGTTGAGACCGATGCCGACTTCATCGAACGGATCGTCGGCATAGGCGACATAAGCATACCAGCGGCCGCCGATGACGATAATGATGGCAATCAGGGCGGCAAGGAGTGCCCTTCCCAGGCTTCTCTTTCGTCTTGGTACGTCTTCCATGAACCCTCTCCTGCCCGCGGCCCGCGCAATTAAGCGCGATTCCACCGATAGGTAAATCGGCTTTCCCATTTGGCAAGGTGGATGCTGCTCCGGCAAAGGGCCAATCAAAGGCTGCAATAGCGCCGACCGCCCTTTCGGTCCCTGAGGTCGAAATGGAAGTGGTTCCAGTGCTCCGGATTGCTGCCGGGGCCGAGCACAGTATCGAAATAGCGGCAGCTGTCGCTGCGTACCGCCTTGAGCAGCCGCCCTTCCCGGAAGGAAAACAAGCCCTTCTTCCGCACGTCGATCACATGGCCATTCTTCAAGACGAAGGTACCAACATCGATCGCGTTGCCATGCGCGTGTTCCGACATCGGATTATAGCGTTGCCGGCTATTGTTCATCCGCCGGCAGGAATAGCCGCCGAGCGGTACGATCGTGCCGATGCCGGTCCAGTAGCGCGTGCGTGCGGCTGGGGCGAGTTCGTTCTTCACCCATTTGGCGAAGGCGAGCGTCACCTGGCAATTCAAGGTCACCGCCGGTCGAACCGCGATATTGCCGGAAAGGCCGCTCAGCGAAACCGGATAGGGAACCTGACATGCAGGACCGTTCGAGATCGCCGGCTTGTCGGTATAGACGACGCCCATGCGCTGCAATTCCTGGCGGCAGGCGATTTCCGAAGGCGGCATCATGCCCGGCGTCGATTGCGGCGCTTCGAACTGCTGATCGAGGCGCGGTATCGGATTTTCGGCCCGCGGCAGCATCGCAACCTGCGTTCCCGGCAACTGCCTCGGTATCCGCGACTGATTGAGCTCGGCCTGCGCGGCCGGGCGCTGCACGACCGAGCGGTTGGTCTGGACCGGCGCATCGGTGCCGATGCCGTCGACCACGGGCTGGTCGGACTGACCTTCGGCAATGTTCTGCTGCTCCTCCTGCGCCAACCCGACAACCGAGGCGGATTGCGCCTCTTCGCTCGGCCCGACGCCAAGCTCGGCATCCATGTTAACGCCCTGAGAGGGGGCATCCGACTGCTGCACTAAGCCGGCTTCGACATCCGTCGTAGTCACGGCTTCGCCGGTTGCACTGGAACGAACGGGACCGCCGCTTTTGTAATTGCTCGATGCGGAAACGACGGGATCCTGCACCCCCTGATAAGCAAACTGCCGCTGCGGCACGCTGCGATGCGGCTTGATGGAGCCGACGCGCGAGGAACTGTCAATGCCGGAAGGCGGCACGAGGCTATCTGCCGTGCAGGCGACCAGCGCAGACGACAACAGCAATGGCAGCGCGGCCCGCCGTAGAATGGGTAAAATGGTCATACTCCTGATCCGCTGCCCCAGCCACGGTCGGTAACGACTACAAATCCTAAATGGAAAGGGTGAACGAAAGCTTACCGCAGGGAATCTCGCTGCTTCACAGCGGCACCATGTCGCCCTGGAATGGCATGAAACAAAGCAGGCGGCCCATAGGAGTCCTCCATGGAAATGCCAGCATGGCTTTTCCATCGCGGCAGGATTGCATAGGCTGATTGTCGGAATCGACCGTGAACAGGAGCCGAAGAATGAATGACAGCGTCAAACCGAGAGGCGAGCTCACATTGCGCACGCTTGCCATGCCTGCCGATGCCAATCCTGCCGGCGATATTTTCGGGGGCTGGGTCATGGCGCAGATGGACTTGGCAAGCGGTATCCGCGCCGCCGAACGGGCGCGCGGGCGCGTGGTCACGGCAGCGGTCAAGGAGATGGCCTTCGAACTGCCGGTCAAGATCGGCGATACGCTGAGCGTCTTCACCGATATCGAACGCGTCGGCCGTACCTCGATCACCCTGAGCGTCGAAGCATGGGCGCACCGGGCCCGTTATAACAGCCTGGAGAAAGTGACGGCTGCGACCTTCATCATGGTCGCGCTCGATGAAAACGGCTTGCCGAAGGCTGTATCAGAGGAGAGCTGACGCGATGGATTCCGCGCACACACCGGAAGTCTACGTCTATATCAGAACGGTCATGAGCATGGTGATCGGCCTTTCGCTGGCTCAGCTTCTGACCCGGCTTGCCGGTTTCGTGCAGGCGCCGGGCAAGAACAAGATCTACCCCGTCCATATCGGCTGGGTATTGTCCATGTTCCTCTTCATCATCCATTTCTGGTGGTGGGAGTACCGGCTGCAATCGGTTGCGCAGATCAATTTCGGCGTCTACCTCTTTCTCATCTGCTTCTGCTGCCTCTTCTATTTCCTCTGCGTATTGCTCAATCCGCCGTCGGTTGAAGATTATGGCGGCTTCGAGGAATATTTCATCTCCCGCCGCCATTGGTTCTTCGGCCTGCTCGCCGTCACCTACGCCGTCGACCTCATCGACACGTTGCTGAAGGGTGAAGCCTATTTCCGGTCGCTCGGCTGGGAATATCCGACGCGCAATATCGTCTATATCGTGCTTTGCGTCATCGCCTCGATCACCGCCAACCGGCGCTTCCAGGCCGCATTCGTAATCGTCGGACTGATCTACCAGATCACATGGATCTTCCGCCTCTACGACGTGCTTCCGGTATAGTGATCGCATCCGTCATGGGGCATTAAATCCACTGCTATCTGGGTTCCTGCGATCCTTGACCAAGACATCGCCATATTGTTCAGATCGATTACGTCTGGGACGCAGGTGGGAGACTCAAGCCTTGAAGACGAAGAGCTATGCATTGGGACTGGCGCTTGTTCTTTCGCTGCCCTGGCTTGCTTACGCCGAGGATCCTGCCCCTGGCCCCGCCAATACGAAGATCGACCTGAAATACTGGGTGGAATTCGCAAAACAGGGCAATCCGGCCGCTCAATACGGTCTCGGCTATCGCTACGCCAACGGCCAGGGCGTGGAACAGGATGACGCCCAGGCCGTCGATTGGTATCGAAAATCGGCTGAGCAAGGCAATGCGCAGGCGCAATATGCACTGGCCTACATGTATGCCAGCGGCCGGGGTGTCGATGCGGATCCGAAACAGGCAAACGACTGGTATTTGAGGGCGGCGCAGGCCGGCAATGCCGATGCCCAATATGCCATCGGCTATTCCTATGCCAATGGCCGCGGCGTGGCGGTCAATAATGAAGACGCCGTTACCTGGTATCAGAAATCCGCCGCCCAGGGACAGGCGCAGGCGCAATATGCGCTCGGCTATATGTATGCCAATGGCCTCGGCGTGCATCAGGACGAGGCGATCGCACTCGGCTGGTATCGCAAGGCTGCCGACCAGGGTCGGCCCGACGCCCAATATGCCATCGGCTATATGTACGACAATGGTCAAGGCACGGAAGAAGACCAGGAGCAGGCCGTCGGCTGGTACAAAAAGGCCGGCAATCAAGGAAATGCACAGGGTCTGTATGCAGTCGGCTATGCCTATGCCAACGGCAAGGGTGTCGGACGGAACGATGCCGAAGCCTATTCCTGGTATATGAAGGCGGCCGCAAAGGGCCGCGCCGACGCGCAATACGCCGTCGGCTACAGTCTCGCAAACGGGATAGGCGTTGCCCGAGACTACAGACAGGCAATGCAATGGTATCGCAAAGCTGCCGATCAGGGCCGCTCCGATGCGCAATATGCCATCGGCTACCTCTACGCGAACGGCCAGGGCGTGAAAACTGATGATGACGGCGCGGTGAGATGGTATCGCAAGGCCGCCGAACAAGGCGACGCACAGGGTCAATATGCCCTCGCCTACATGTATGCAGGCGGCCGCGGCGTTGGCAGAGACTATGGCAAGGCCTTCGACTGGTACCAGAAGGCTGCGAGCCAGGGTCACGCTGACGCCCAATACGCACTCGGCTATATGTACGAAAACGGTCAAGGGACGACGGCTGACAAATCGGCCGCCGCAAATTGGTATCGCCAGGCGGCCGACCAGAACAATTCACAGGGCGAATATGCGCTCGCCTACCTTTATTATCAGGGTGCTGGCGTTCCTAAGGACTATGGCCAAACAGCCGCTCTGTTTCGCAAAGCAGCTGATCAGGGCGATGCTCGGGCGGAATACGGCCTTGGATATCTGTATTATAACGGCTATGGCGTACCAAAGGACTCCAAGATCGCTGCCGATTGGTTCAACAAGGCAGCGGCCAAGGGACTGCCGGAAGCGCAGCATGGACTCAGCTACATGGAAGCCAATGGTGATGGTCCGATCAAGGATCTCGGCCCGCTTGGACAAGGAGCCGCCGGCAAAAAAGGCACGCGCGTCAGCACCGGCTGGCTCATATTTCATTTGCTGATGGCGCTCGTGCCCTAGCGGTTACGAAGCGCTCGGCATATTAATTCAACGGATTTCGACTGAGGGGTAGATTGTGAATTGGAAGAAGGCGGCAGCAGCTTTGCTCTTCGCACTGGCGTCCATGGGAGCCGCACAAGCCGATGTCGGACGAAACGGCTACGATCGCGGCGATATCAAATCGGGCCTGGATTACTGGCGCCCCCTGGCGAACAAGGGCAATGCCGCCGCACAGCTGAAACTCGGGCAAATGTATGAGGAGGGCAACGGCGTCGAAAAGAACCTGACGCTCGCCCTTAGCTGGTACAAGAAGGCCGCCGAACAGGGCAATGCCAAAGCGCAATTCAACGTCGGCACCATGTACGATCAGGGCGAAGGCGTTACCGCCGACAAGGGCCAGGCCATTGCCTGGTACAAGAAGTCTGCGGCACAAGGATACCTCAATGCACAATATAATCTCGGCGTCGTCTACGACACGGGCCAAGGCGTAGCACAGGACAAGCCGCAGGCGTTTGCCTGGTACAGCAAGGCCGCCGAACAGGGCGATGCCGATGCGCAGTTCAATGTCGGCACCATGTATGATCAGGGCGATGGCACCGGCAAGGACAAGACCAAGGCCGTTATCTGGTATCGCAAGGCGGCCGAACAGGGAAAAGTCGAAGCGCAATATAATCTCGGCATCATGTATCGCGACGGCGAAGGCGTCGCCAAGGACAGCGCCGCCGCCTTCTCCTGGTTCAAGAAGGCGGCCGACCAAGGCGATGCCAGTGCGCAGTTCAATATCGGGGCCATGTATGCCGATGGCGACGGAATCAAGCAGGATCAGGCCGAAGCGATCACATGGTTCCTGAAGGCTGCAGCGCAGAACGATGTCGAAGCCGAATACAATCTCGGCGTCATGTTCCGCGATGGCGAAGGCGTTACCAAGAATGGTCCGAAGGCGATCTACTGGTTCGAGCGAGCAGCCGAACATCGCTATGCCGGCGCGGCCTATAATCTCGCCATGATGTACCGCGACGGCGATGGCGTTGCCGCTAATGCGGCGAAGGCGGCAGAGTGGTTCCGCAAGGCGAAGCATCTGGGTTACGACGGAGACACAAACGAACCGCCGGAGGATCCATCGGGCGTACAGACTATTCCGATATGACGCGCGGCACTGGCCGACCGGAATCTCTCATGCCTTGCCGGAAATTGGCCCCGCCGTCGGCGAAACGCGCCAAAGCATGCTGGTACCCGTCAGATGGTAATCGTCAAGTCGGGGGATTGCCTTGACGAAGGAAGAGAGAGAAGACTGTCACCGCGCCAGCCTTGATTTGCTGCTTCTTCTTTTCAGAGGATAGACCGCCGTGAACCTGAAATATCTCATGCCCCCCTTCTCGCTTCTGCCGCCGCTTCGCATGGCTTTGCTGGCCGCGGCGGTCGTGTTGCCGCTCTCTCCGCTTCCGATGGTGGCAATGCCGGCGCAAGCTGCGCCCGGCTCATGCTGGTCGCTGCTGCAGAGCAAATTTGGTCCGCAGATCGAGAAGTCGGTGAACGAGGCCGATCCCTGCAAGAAACTGCCCGGCGTCGATCACAAGGACAAGTTCGAGGTGAAGTCGCTCGATGTCTGCGACGGCCCGAGCGGTGGCGTCCAGATCAATGCCCATGCCGAGATGGCCTGCAAATCGCATGGTGTACTGAAAACGACGATCAAGGGTGAGCTCGACGCCTCCATGACCGTCGACGTCGGCGCATGCCACATCACCGACCTGCACCTCGGCATCAATGGCCCGATCGGCGAACTGATATCCTCGGTCGGTGGACTGCAGGAGCTTGCCCGCGGCTTTGCCCAGGCCAAGATCTCGGAAATTTGCGGAAAATAAACGAAAGGGCCGGCGACATCAGCCGGCCCTCGTGACTTTGATGGCGAGCCCGTTCAAGCCCGCACGGCGCCGTCCGCTTGACCCGCATCCTTGCCGCCGAACCGAACTCCCTTTTTCTCGAAGCCGAAGCCGGCAAACAACGCCACGACCACGGCGACGATGCAGGCGACGATCAACAGCGCTAGCGCATAGTCGCCGCCCCATTGCTTGGCAAGCCCGGCCTGGATGGAGGCATTGCCCGAAGCAAGCAAATTGCCGAGCTGATAGGCAAATCCGGGGAAGGTGCCGCGCACCTCATCCGGCGACAATTCGTTGAGATGCACGGGGACGATGCCCCACGCACCCTGCACAAAGAGCTGCATCAGGAAGGCGCCGATCGCGAGCATCACGGGTCCGTGGCCCCAGACCCAGAGCGGGGCGACGGGTATGGCCAGCAGTGCCGCGATGACGATCGTCCGCCGTCTTCCCCAGCGCTGCGACAAAGAGCCGAAGGTCAGACCGCCGACGATCGCGCCGATATTGTAGACGATGGCAATGGCGCCGACCGTATAGGAATCATATTGCCGCTGGGTTTCCAGGAAGGTCGGATAGAGGTCCTGGGTGCCGTGACTGAAGAAATTGAACGCAGTCATCAAAAGCACGGCCCAGAGGAAGAGCGGGATATTCTCGCGCAACACTGTGAGAAACGGCCGTTGCGGCTTGGCCTGCCGCTGCAGGAAGGCCGGAGATTCCTCCACATTGCGCCTGATATAGAGCACCAGCAGCGCCGGCACCGCGCCAACGAAGAACATGCCGCGCCAGCCAATGATCGGAAACAGCAGGAAGAAGACGATCGAGGCGATTAGATAACCCGAGGGATAGCCCGCCTGCAGGATACCGGACACAAGACCCCGCGAATCCTCGGGTATGGTTTCCATCACGAGTGACGCACCCACACCCCATTCGCCGCCCATGGCGACGCCGAAGAGCGCGCGTAGCACGAGGAACATCGTCAAACCGGTCGAAAAGCCGGTCAGAAATTCGAATACGGAGTAAAGCAGCACGTCGACCATCAGGGTCGTGCGCCGGCCGAAGCGATCCGCCGCAAGCCCAAAGATCAGGGCGCCGAGCGGCCGCATGGCGAGGGTAAGAAAGATCGCCACGGCAACCGCCGGAACGTCCGTGTGAAATTCTTCGGCTATATGCTTGAGAACGAAAACTAAGATGAAGAAATCGAAAGCGTCCAATGTCCAGCCCAGATAGGCTGCGATCACAGTGTTTCGTTGCTGGGGGGACAGGGAACGTAAGCTATCCAATGCGGTCATCATGATCCTCCGACCGGATGGCGGCGGCGAGGCGGGCAATACCGGATGCCGTCGAAGCTGGGGGAACCCGGCAATAGCCGGGCATGTCGACGTTGCGGCTGGTTCCTCCCTTGGCGCCTGCGAGGATCGCGCTATGCGGACTTTGGATCAGCGATAACGCATCGGCCGCCCTTGGGTTGTAACATATTTGACATCTCCGGCGAATGGAAAAATCCGCCACTTTGTTTCCCTTTTGTACCCTTTACCCCTTCACATCTGCGCGATCTGTCGCCATATTCGCGCCATGGCCAAATCACCGAAAAAGTCCCCCGCCCCGACCGGTTTCGAAGAGGCGCCGCAGGCACCGTTTGAAGGCACGCCGCTCAGCGGCAGCGTTGCCGATTGGGTGAAGCAACTCGAAGCCGATGCGGAGGCATCCAGCGTCGAAACCCAGCGCGAGATTGCCTCGAAGGCCGGCAAGCACCGCAAGAAGGTGGAAATCACCGCCGGCAAGACCGCGCGCGGCGTCTCCATGGGCGGCTCGACCGACCCGAAGACGCGTGCTGCTGCCGGCCTCAATCCGGTGGCCGGCCTCGATATTGCGCTTGAGGATGCCGACAAGATCGCGACGAGCGGTGTGACGGCGACCGTGGAGGCGCTGTCGAAGCTCATCGAGAGCGGCAATCCGCTCTTCAAGGACGGCAAGCTTTGGACGCCGCACCGGCCTGCCAGGCCAGCGAAATCCGAAGGCGGCATCCAGATCCGCATGGCTTCGGAGTATCAGCCCGCAGGCGACCAGCCGACGGCGATCCGCGACCTCGTCGAAGGATTGGAGAATGGCGACCGCAGCCAGGTGCTGCTCGGCGTCACCGGCTCGGGCAAGACCTTTACGATGGCTAAGGTCATCGAGGCGACACAGCGCCCCGCCGTCATCCTCGCGCCGAACAAGACGCTCGCGGCACAGCTCTATTCCGAGTTCAAGAACTTCTTCCCGGATAATGCGGTCGAGTATTTCGTCTCCTACTACGACTATTATCAGCCGGAAGCCTATGTGCCGCGCTCCGACACCTTCATCGAGAAGGAAAGCTCGATCAACGAACAAATCGATCGCATGCGCCACTCGGCGACGCGTTCGCTGCTGGAGCGAGACGACTGCATCATCGTCGCCTCGGTCTCCTGCATCTACGGTATCGGCTCGGTCGAGACCTATACGGCGATGACCTTCCAGATGAATGTCGGCGATCGGTTGGACCAGCGCCAGCTTCTGGCCGACCTCGTGGCGCAGCAATACAAGCGCCGCGACATGGACTTCATCCGCGGTTCCTTCCGCGTTCGCGGCGACACGATCGAAATTTTCCCGGCCCACTTGGAGGATGCTGCCTGGCGCATCTCCATGTTCGGCGACGAGATCGACGCCATTACCGAATTCGATCCCCTGACCGGCCAGAAGACCGGCGACCTGAAATCGGTAAAGATCTACGCCAATTCGCACTATGTCACGCCGCGCCCGACGCTGAACGGCGCCATCAAGGCGATCAAGGAAGAGCTGAAAATCCGGCTGGCCGAACTGGAAAAGGCCGGACGTCTGCTTGAGGCGCAGCGCCTGGAACAGCGCACCCGTTACGACGTCGAAATGCTTGAAGCGACCGGCTCCTGCGCCGGCATCGAGAACTATTCGCGCTACCTGACCGGCCGCAATCCCGGCGAACCGCCGCCGACACTCTTCGAATATATCCCCGACAATGCCCTGCTGTTCATCGACGAAAGCCACGTCTCGGTCAGCCAGATCGGCGGCATGTACCGGGGCGACTTCCGGCGCAAGGCGACGCTTGCCGAATACGGCTTCCGCCTGCCCTCCTGCATGGACAACCGTCCGCTGCGTTTCGAGGAATGGGACGCCATGCGCCCGGACACGATCGCGGTTTCGGCGACACCCGGCAGCTGGGAAATGGAACAATCGGGCGGCGTCTTCGCCGAACAGGTCATCCGGCCCACAGGCCTGATCGACCCGCCGGTCGAAGTGCGCCCCGCCCGCACCCAGGTCGATGACGTTCTCGGCGAGATCCGCGAGACGGCCGCAAAGGGTTATCGCACCCTCTGCACCGTGCTGACCAAGCGCATGGCCGAGGACCTGACGGAATATCTGCACGAACAGGGTGTGCGCGTGCGCTACATGCATTCCGACATCGACACGCTGGAGCGCATCGAGATCATCCGCGATCTTCGTCTCGGCGCTTTCGACGTGCTCGTCGGCATCAACCTGCTGCGCGAGGGCCTCGACATTCCGGAATGCGGCTTCGTCGCCATCCTCGATGCCGACAAGGAAGGATTCCTGCGTTCGGAAACCTCGCTGATCCAGACGATCGGCCGCGCCGCGCGTAACGTCGACGGCAAGGTCATCCTCTATGCAGATACCATTACCGGCTCGATGCAGCGGGCGATGGACGAGACCAGCCGCCGCCGCAAAAAGCAGATGGCCTACAACGAGGAACACGGCATCACGCCGGAATCGGTCAAGGCGAAGATTTCCGACATCCTCGACAGCGTCTACGAGAAGGACCATGTCCGCGCCGATATCGGCGGCGCTGCCGGCAAGGGTTTTGCCGATGGCGGCCACCTCGTCGGCAACAATCTGCAGGCCCACCTCAACGCGCTGGAAAAATCCATGCGCGACGCCGCAGCCGACCTGGATTTCGAAAAGGCGGCACGGCTGCGCGACGAGATCAAGCGCCTCAAGGCCGTCGAACTCGCCGCCATGGACGATCCGCTCGCGCGCGAGGAAGCAAAGAGCCTCGAAAGCCGCGGTTCTGCAGCGGGCAAACGCGCTCCACCTGCACCGGATTCTCGCTCCTATTTTGCCAAGCCGAGCCTCGACGAAATGGGACCGGGCAGCGATGCCGGCACGCCGCTCTTCCGCAAGAATACACTGGACGAGATGACTGTCGGCCGCACCGAAAAGCCCGTCACAGGCAAGGTGCCGGACAAGCCGATCATACGAGCAAAGCCGGGCGTCGGCTCCTATGAGGATCCGGTGGACGAGAAGCAGCGCAAGGGGCGGACGAAAGGCAAGACGGGACGGCCCGGCCGATAAGGCGACCGCGATTGTCGGATATTTGCCGCCCGGTGCTGCCGATTTTATGAAGGCTGAGGCCTTCAAGCATGGAGCAATGCCTTGCTGACGAGGCCACAGCCGCTACATGCCATCATATGAGGAGGCCCACGGGGAAACGGAAGGCGCTTGAGCGCATACCGGGCCGGTGGGAAGCGATAACAACCTGGGGAGAAAGTCTGATGTCCGAGCCTTTGATCGTCCGTCGCGAGACCCATGTCTCGGCACCGCCTGCAGCCATATTTGCATTGCTGACCGATCCCGAAAAAATCCTGCGCTGGATGGGCACGGAAGCGCGGACGGAGCCGGAGCCTGGCGGCATCTATCTCGTCAATGTCACTGGCGCCCGTGCCGCGCGCGGCACTTTCCGCGAAGTCGTGCCGGTTCATCGCCTCGCCTATAGCTTCGGCTGGGAAGGCAGCGAGGAAGTGCCTCCCGGATCGAGCCTTGTGGAGATCGACCTGATAGAGCAGCCGGACGGGACGCTGGTGCGCCTCACCCATACCGGCCTGCCGACCGTCGAACAATGCGAAGCGCATGCAAAGGGTTGGGCGCATTATCTTGATCGTATGGCAGCGGTGGCCGCCGGACGCGATCCCGGCCCGGACCCCATGCGCGGCCACGATGGCAGGAGCTGATGATGTTTTAAGGGCGGCATCATCGGGCTCGGCGCTCAGATATCCGCAATATCACCGACCGGCGACAGCAGTTGCCCGTGTCATTTTGCTTTCCAATGCCGTTGGCGTGGTCACATGGGCACGGATGACAGGCGGCAAGCGCCATGGCATGATCGCCGCATGGATTTGCCCGCCCCCCTTGCCTGGCTGGTCGACGAAGCCGGCACCTCGCCCAGCCCCGAACGCTTCCTGGCCGATCTGGGCGGACACCTGTCGGCCGCCGGCCTCCCGCTTGCCGGCAGTGCTCTGACGCTTGCTGCACCGCATCCGATCATCACGCAACATACATGGCTCTGGCGTGCCGAAACCGGCGCAGTGACCGAAGCTCTCGGCTTCGCCGGCACGGCGCTCGGACAGGCCGGCCGCGATTGGCTCGGTGATCTCGGCCCGATATGCGAGGAAACGATCGGGATTGCGCCCGGCAATTCCGTGCTGGCCTGGGCCGGCACCCGGCCGTTCAGCACCTCCGAAGCCGAAAACTTGCGCGAGATCGCCCGCTTTGCCGCAGCCCCCTTGGCGGGATTGGCCGCCCGCGCCACCCTATCGACCCTGCTCGAAGCCTATCTTGGCCGCAGAAGTGCGGCTCGCGTCCAGGCCGGTGCACTCAGCCGCAATAGCGGCGAGATCATCCGCGCAGCCCTGCTCTGCGCCGATCTCCGGGATTTCACCGCCCTTTCCGAAGCGTCGGAACCGACCGTCATGATCGCAGCGCTCGATGCATGGTTCGACCGCGTCGCCGGCGCCGTGCATGCCTTCGGCGGCGAAGTGCTGAAATTCATGGGCGATGGCGTGCTGGCAATCTTCCCGGTTACTGGAACACCGAAGGAAGCTTGCGAAGCGGCCTTGCGCGCCGCCACCGCCATCCGAGCCGGCATGGCGCATCTCGACGCGACACGCGCAAGCCAGGGCCTGCCGCAGCTCCCCTTCGGCATCGCGCTGCATTTCGGCGACATGCTCTGGGGCAATATCGGCGCCGCCGACCGCCTGGACTTCACCGCCATCGGCCCCGCCGTCAACCTCGTCAGCAGGCTGGAGGGCCTGTGCAAACCGCTCGGACACAACGTGCTGATCTCGGGTGCGCTTGCGGCGGAAACGACGACGCCGCTGGGGTCTTTAGGGGACTATGAGCTGCGCGGGATTGCCGAGCCTTGTTCGGTGTTTACGCTGGCAAACGATTGAAATATACTTGTCACCAAATAATCTTCGCTGCGACGCTCGTTACCTCAAGGCGGCAAAAACTCTGCTTCCAAATACTCAAACGCAGACCGCGCTTGATCCATTTCATCATCAGTAATGACTTTAGCATGAGCGTCTTTTCGTAGTCGATTTACTGCGTCCAGTGCTTTGAGCACGTCACTTCTGCGGTCACCGAGATATGAAAGAACCTCTCCATCTTTAAGCATCATAAGTAAATCTGAAAGATAAAGTGGGCTTTCCTTGGAGGAAAATAGAACAGAAGGCTCGTAAGAAGGAAGCTGCTCCAATCGCCTTTTGGTTAGATTGCGACTAACTATATCTGACCACTTAATTGCCTCGACACTCCGGCACCAGTGATACAATATAATTCTCATATGTAGTTCCAGATGATTTCGACGACGCGATATCTCGGCCCACCTATCTTCGCCTTCTTCCGCGGCGACGATGCGTCGAAGCACGGTCTTTATCGCGTCAAAACGAATATCAAAATCAGAACCTATGCGCTCAACCAAACCATATCCGATTAAGTGATCGATAAGATCCGGCGCCTCTTTACCGTACTCGTTTAACTCTTCCTTATTGCCGTTTGTTACAGCTCGAAGAATATCAAATTCTTCAGGATAATTTTTTCTTAAACTCTCGACAATATCTCTGAGATAGCTCTCTAGTTGACCATAGAAGTCGGTCTTCGCCTTCTCAAGCGCAGCATTGGACACTCGTACAGGGCGCTCTGCGGACGCATTCTGATGAATTCTGCTGCATATCTGTCGGGTAAAAAAAGGATGCCCGCCAAATTCTCGTTGAAGACTCGCAATAACCTCAGGAGTAAATTCCAACCCCATAAAATACCCAAGACGCTCTATCATTTCTCTCGTCTCATCAAATGTGAGACTTGGTATAAATCTCTTTTGAGCGTATAAATATACAGGATTATCAATATTATTAATTTTTGCTGCTTCCAGAATATGTGGACTCGTACCAATTATGCATATTGATAATCTATTATTACTCTCAGATTGCAAATAAGATCTCAGTATTTGCCAAAAATATACAGCGTCATTTTCATCCCGCCAATGAGGTGAAGCTGCAGTGTTAGGTGAAATATTTTCAATCTCATCAAAAATGAGAAGAACTTGGTTTTTTGCTGCCGATAGCGCATTGTTCATATGTTGGAAAAAATTTTCAGATACCGTAACGTGATCGCTTCCTAAATCCGGGATTGGTTTTTTAGCGCCAAAAGATTTTCGAATTTCACTAATAACATAACCTAGTAATCCATTGTACCGACGAGCGTGAACGGCCGGATTTTGACAATCTATCACCGCTACATTACACGAAAAACCTTTCGCCTTCCTCTGAATTGCATAAATAGCAGATGTCTTGCCGCTTTTTCTTAGTCCAAACAGGCTGGAATTCTGTCCCGATTTTGCCATATCAAGAACTGAATTTACCACTTGCTGTCGACCAAAAAAGAAAGTCTCTTCCCTGAGAGGATTTTGATACCCAAATAAATCACGCAAAAGGTAATTACGTCTTACGGCATCAAGAAGGGAGTTACCGGCTAACTGCTCCAATTGTTCAAAGGTGGCAGGAATTATTATTGGATACTCGGGATGTTGATCCAAATAGTGCTTTATAACCGGCTCAATTTTTTCATCGCCACTAATTAGAAACCGTACGCTACGATCGATTCTTCGCGACTCAAGGAGGCTATAGAATTCATCGTATGCCTCAAGAGTACGTATCTCAAACGTTTTATATTTTGAGAAAAGGATTACGACTTCTCTATCCGTATTAATATAAATAGAGAATTCATCCGTCGGCCGGACTAATATAGCCCAATACTCGCTATTTCCGATATTAATCGACTTAAATGACCTTGTAACATAGAAATTACGCGCGATTTTATTGATCGCAAATTGGACTTCTCTTGGATATTGCGCGATCGTAAAATCGGGGTGAAATCCGGGATTTGTTGGCATCGATTTCTACCTAATATGCTTTCTCACTACAATACTCAGAGTTTTGCAGTTGCCGAGTGTACTTCATTGAATCAACGGCACACCGAAGCAATCAATAGTTGTCCTTCTTACCGTAGATGGAAATGTTACTCAACTACTTTGCTGACAACCACAACAATCGGTAAGGAACACGCTCTGCTCCTCCTTACCTCTTCAACCCCTTGAAATTCCCACCCTATCCTACCCGTTTCCCACCCTGCCCCGATATTGCCCCTTGCCTTTTTTCAAAAACCCTGTCACCCATATGCATGCTCGGGCATTTGCATGCCGGTGACTGGACTGATTTGGTGATCCGCTTGCGGCAGGCAGCGGTTGGGTCTTCTGACCCGCGCAGACGTTCTTTCCCCGTACGTGAACTTCTCGACTGGCTTTCGCATGTTGCGGAAGCAAAGCCGTCCGGGTTCATCCGGATAAACTAAGACTGATGGGTAAAGGACTATCCCCCATGGCCACCAAGGGCACCGTAAAATTCTTCAACCAGGACAAGGGTTTTGGTTTCATCACTCCTGACGGCGGCGCGAAGGACGTTTTCGTCCACATCTCCGCTCTTCAGGCTTCCGGCATCCAGTCGCTGCGCGAAGGCCAGCAGGTCACCTTCGACACCGAGCCGGATCGCATGGGCAAGGGCCCGAAGGCTGTCAACATCCAGGCTAACTAAGCCCCGGGTGACTGCCTGATCAAGGTTTCAGATGGCGCGGTGAAAACCGCGCCGTTTTTCGTTTGTGAGGATAGTACCCTCGTCCTGAAGCAGGCTATGCCCCTACCGCAAGTCCGTTGCCTGCCCCGGAGCATCCCAACATTTCGTCATCCTCGAGCTTGACCATTTCGTCATCCTCGGGCTTGACCCGAGGATCCAGGCACGAGCCCCACTGCCTCCTCTGGCGAAAAGGGATACCCTCCCAAAGTGAAACCAGACTCTCGTCGATTTAGATACGCCCACGTGCTTGGGCGTGGATCCTCGGGTCGAGCCCGAGGATGACGGGAGTGAGGAGATCTTTTGACATCAAACTGCTTCCTTACCCCTGGAGGCAAGGGCCATTGCATATAAAATAGAAAGTGCCCCTCACCCCAGCCCTCNNCCGTTTTGACGGGGAGAGGGAGCGATCCCGTCAAACCCCTTCGCCCCGCATGCGGGGAGAAGGTGGACTCGAACAGTTAAGCGAAGCGAAACTGTGAGAGGACGGATGAGGGGCTAACCTGTCCATATGCGATTGCTCTGTCCCTGGGTGGGAACGAAAGCTACCCTCGAAGGACGAAGGCAGTGGGAATCAGTATCCCCTCAAGCGCTGACCCGCTCCAAATCCGCGCCAAAATCCACCGCCGCGAAGGCCGCCGCAATCACCTCCGGCCCCGCCCCCGGCTTATTGGCATCGGTGGAGAGGATCTGGCGGTAGCGGCGCGAGCCCGGCAAGCCGGTGAAAAGGCCGACCATGTGCCGCGCGACATGCTGCAGGCGGCCACCGCTGGCAATGTGGCGCTCCACATAGTCCATCATCCGGTCGCGCAATCCGTTCCAGTCAGCCTCGACGGCCGGTTCGCCAAAGAAGCGATGGTCGACGTCAGCGAGAATGGCGGCATTCTGATAGGCGGCGCGACCGAGCATGACGCCGTCGACATGGGCCAAATGCGCTTCGGCTTGATCCAACGTCTGGATGCCGCCATTGATGCCGATGAACACATCGGGCCAACGGCTCTTCATGCGATAGACGATATCATAGTCCAGCGGTGGGATCTCGCGGTTTTCCTTGGGCGACAGGCCCTTTAGCCAAGCCTTGCGGGCATGGATCCAGATCGCATCGGCGCCGGCATCGAGCACGCGCGTCATCAGCTCCGGCAAAGCCTCTTCCGGCTCCTGCTCATCGACGCCGATCCGACATTTCACGGTAACAGGCGTCTTCGATACGGCCTTCATGGCGGCAACGCACGATGCGACCGTCTCCGGCGTTAGCATCAGGCAAGCGCCGAAGGTGCCTGACTGTACCCGATCCGAGGGACAGCCGACGTTGAGGTTGATTTCGTCGTAGTTATAGGCTTCGGCGATCCGCAGCGCCTCGGCGAGCTTGGCCGGATCGGAACCGCCGAGCTGCAGCGCGACGGGATGTTCAGCGGCATCATGCCCAAGCAACCGGTCGCGCGGCCCATGAATGATCGCATCGGCCACCACCATCTCGGTATAGAGCAATGCATGCCGGCTGATCTGCCGATGCAAGTATCTGCAATGGCGATCCGTCCAGTCGATCATGGGGGCAACCGCAAAGATCTTGCGGCCAGTTTTCAGGGCGTCGCTATACATGGGAAACCTTTCTGATCCGCGCTCTACACCAAATCCCTCAAAAAGGCCAGTTTTCGTGGCAGTCACAATGATGCTAGTTTGCCCGAACGGAGTCGGAGGGCAGCAGCCCTCTGAAAAAGATGAGAGTTTCGAAAGCGCATATGAACGCCCCACTAACGACAGTCATTCCGCCACCTGCCCCTGTCCTTCTGCCGATCGAAGGTGAGACCGAGTTTTTCCCTGTACGTCGTGTCTATTGCGTCGGCCGCAACTATGCCGACCACGCCATCGAGATGGGTCATGACCCATCCCGCGAACCGCCTTTCTTCTTCCAGAAGAACCCCGACAACCTGCTTGTATCCAGCGATTTCCCCTATCCCTCGCTATCGTCGGACGTGCATCACGAAGTGGAGCTTGTCGTGGCGCTGCGCGGCGGCGGTGCGAACATCCCGGTAGAGCAGGCACTGGATTGCGTCTATGGCTATGGCGTCGGCATCGATTTCACCCGCCGTGACCTGCAGGGCGAGGCCAAGAAGCTCGGCCGCCCCTGGGAAATCGGCAAAGCCTTCGATCATTCGGCTCCGGTTTCCGCATTGGCCCCGGCCACCCGCGTCGGCCATCCCGACAAGGGCGGCATCTGGCTGATGCGCAATGGCGAGGCTGCCCAGAGAGGCGATCTCTCCCAGATGATCTGGAAGGTGCCTGAGATCATCGCCGAGCTCTCCAAGCTGTTCACGCTGGCCCCGGGCGATATCATCATGACCGGTACGCCGGCCGGCGTCGGCCCTGTCGCGCGCGGTGACCGGATCAGCTGCGCCGTCGATGGCGTCGCCAATCTTGTCCTGAACGTCGTCTGATCGAGGAGGATCGACCATGCCGCTCTATGCCCTCGCCGGCCTGACACCGAAAACGCCCGGTCCGGATCGATACTGGATCGCGCCGGATGCCAGCGTCATCGGCAAGGTCGAGATCGGCGAGGATGTCGGCATCTGGTTCGGCTCGGTCCTGCGCGGCGACAATGAACTGATCGCCATAGGCAAGGCGACGAATATTCAGGAAGGCACCATGATCCACACCGATCCTGCCTTTCCTGTTTCGATTGGCGAAGGCTGCACTATCGGCCATCATGCCATCATTCACGGCTGCACCATCGGCAACAACTCCTTGATCGGCATGGGCGCAACGATCCTGAACGGCGCGAAGATCGGCAATAATTGCCTCGTCGGCGCCAATGCGCTCGTCACCGAAGGCAAGGAATTTCCGGATGGCTCGCTGATCGTCGGCGCACCGGCAAGAGCCATCCGCACCCTGGACGAAACCGCTATCGAAGGCCTGCGCCGTTCAGCCCAGCATTACGTCGCCAACTGGCAGCGCTTCGCGCGTGATCTTAAAAGATTAGATTAGGATATTCTTATAAATAATTGACAGGGCACGGAATGCGGTGCGGCCCGTGGCTCAAGCCGCGCAATTGGCGCAATGGCCGCGAATTTCGATGGTCGACTTTTCCGCCTTGAACTTCTGTGACTTCAGCCAATCCATCAGCCGATGGTCGACCTCGTGATCGTGGAACTCGATCACCTGGCCGCAGCTTTCGCAGATGGCAAAGGCGACGAGGCCATGGCTATGGCAATCCTCGTTGGGATGGGCGCAGGCGACGAAGGAATTGATGCTCTCGAGCCGATGCACGACACCATATTCCAGCAGCTTGTCGAGCGCCCGGTAAACCTGCAGCGGCGCACGAAAACCCTGATCGCGCAGCTTGTCCAGGATGGTATAGGCGCTGAGCGGCGCTTCCGCCTTGGTCAGGATATCGAAAACGAGGGACTGGTTCTTGGTGAGCATCGGAGTGGTCATGACGACTGTCCTCTCTGTTGCGCTGCTGGCGTGCCGCTCCTGCGAACGAGGGGCAGCAGACTGAAGATAAATAGAACGAGCGCCGCAACCACGATCGACGGGCCGGACGGCGTGTCATAGCGCAGTGACCCGAAAAGCCCGCCGACAACGGCGATGGCGCCGAGCAGCGAGGCAAAGATCGCCATCGTTTCCGGAGTGGCGGCAAAGCGGCGCGCTGTGGCAGCGGGAATGATCAGCAGCGCGGTGATAAGCAAAATACCGACGATCTTCATGGCGATTGCGATCACCACGGCCATCAGTAGCATGAAAAGCAGCCTCGCGCGCTCCGGCCGCAGACCTTCCGCTTCGGCAAGCTCGGGATTGACGGTCGAGGCCAGCAACGGCCGCCAGAGCCAGGCAATCGCCGCTAGCACGAGAATGCCGCCGCCCCAGATCACCGCGATATCGGACTGGCTGACGGCCAGAATGTCGCCGAAGAGGAAGGCTATGAGATCGATCCGCACCCAACTCATGAAGGCGACGATGACCAGGCCGATCGCGAGCGTCGCATGCGAGAGAATGCCGAGCAGCGCATCCGCCGAAAGCGCCTGCCGCCGCTGCAGGAAGAGCAGCAGGATCGACACGAGAGCTGCAACAGCGAAGACGGAGAGTGTCAGATTGAGCTGAAAAAGCAGCGAGAGCGCCACGCCAAGCAATGCCGAATGCGAGATCGTGTCGCCGAAATAAGCCATGCGCCGCCAGATGATGAAGCAGCCGAGCGGCCCGGTCGTCAGCGCCAGCCCGACCCCGGCCACGACGGCGCGCAGGAAGAAATCGTCAAACATGGCGCTCTCCCTCGGCATGGTCATGGCCATGACGATGATCGTCGTGATCGTGGTCATGATCGCTATGCTCATGATGGTGATGGCCATCATCGGCATGGCAATGGTCCGTAATCGAACCGTCCGCATGCTGCACACGACCATCCGGCAGATGCGTATGGTCGTGACGGTGGCTGTAGATCGCCAGCGATTGTGCCGCCCGCGTACCGAACAGCTTCACATATTCCGGGCTCTGGCTGACGGTCTGCGGCGTGCCGCGGCAGCAGACATGGCCATTCAGGCAAACCACCGTATCCGTCGCCGCCATGACGACATGCAGATCGTGTGAAATCAGCAGGATACCGCAGCCTTGCGAATTGCGGATGGACTTGATGAGATCGTAAAGTGCGATCTCACCGCTGAAATCGACCCCCTGCACGGGCTCGTCTAGCACGAGGAGATCGGGCTTGCGGGCGATGGCGCGCGCCAAAAGCGCTCGCTGGAATTCACCGCCGGAAAGATGCTGTACCTCAGCTTTCGCGAGATGCCCTATGCCGACTGCCTCCAGCGCCGCGACCAGCTCGCGCTCCGCCAAAGGTACCGTCAGAGTCATCAATCGCTGCACGCTGAGCGGCAGGGTCCAATCGATGGCAAGCTTCTGCGGGACATAGCCGACCTTCAGATTGGCAATGCGCTCCACGCGCCCTTCGTCCGGCTTCAGCACGCCGATCGCCGTCTTGGCGCTGGTCGACTTCCCGGAACCGTTCGGGCCGATCAAGGTGACGATCTCGCCGCGACTGACGGAGAAATCGACGCCGCGCACCAGCCAGCGGCCGTCGCGACGGACGCCGACATCATGGAGCGACACCAGTGGCCGGCTCTTGCTGTCGATGGAAGAAAGCATGAAATTTCCAATTGCACTATTGCGCCATGCTATCGCACACGTTATAGCATAACGCAATTGATGTAATAACATAACAGACCCATTCAAGGGCATTTCTGGCATGAACGCAGCAAAAACTCTTCTTCCCGTCGCGGCCTCCCTTCTCCTTTCCGGCCTGCTCGTCAGCACGACCGCAACTGCAGCCGATGTGCCGAAAGTCGTCGTTTCCATCAAGCCGATCCACTCGTTAGTCGCCGCCGTCATGCAAGGCGTCGGCACGCCGGATCTGATCGTCGATGGTGCTGCTTCGCCGCATACCTACGCGTTCAAGCCTTCGAATGCACGCAGCCTTCAGGAGGCTAAATTGGTCTTCTGGGTTGGGCCGGGCATGGAAGCCTTTCTGCAGAAGCCGCTTGCCGCACTCGGTACCAACGCAACCGTCGTCGAGCTTGACGATGCGCCCGGCATTACCAAACTCAAGTTCCGCGAAGGCGGCGCCTTCGAACCGCATGACGATGGCGACGAGCATGAGGCCAGCGACGATCACGCCCATGGGCGCGATCATGACCACGGCGAGTTCGACACTCACCTCTGGCTCGATCCGCACAATGCTAAGGCAATGGTCTCCGAGATCACCACTTCCCTGGTCGCGGCGGACCCCGTCAACGCCCTGACCTATCAAGCGAACCAGAAAGCTCTGAACGACAAGCTTGATGCGCTCGATACGGAAATCGCTTCGACGCTCGCTCCAGTTAAGGACAAGCCCTTCATCGTCTTTCACGATGCCTACCAGTATTTCGAGCACCGTTATGGCGTACGCGTCTCAGGCTCGATCACGGTCAGCCCGGAAACCATTCCGGGCGCGCAGCGCGTCGCCGAGATCCACAGCAAGGTCGCCGATCTCGGCGCGACCTGCGTCTTTGCCGAGCCGCAATTCGAACCGAAGCTGGTCAATGTGGTGCTGGAAGGCACGACGGCAAAATCTGGTGTCCTGGACCCGGAAGCTTCAACATTGCCGCAGGGGCCAGATCTCTATTTCGATCTAATGCGCGGCATTGCGAGCTCCCTGAAAACCTGCCTTTCAGCGCAAGGCTGAACATCACCGAAGAAAGCGGGCATACTGCTCGCTTTTTTCATCGCAACATATGTGATGATATTACATTACAAAGGAAGCTGTCATGAACAAGAAGCTCCCGGTTACCGTTCTCTCCGGTTTTCTCGGCGCCGGCAAGACGACGCTGCTCAACCATATCCTCAACAACCGCGAGGGCTTGCGCGTTGCCGTCATCGTCAACGACATGAGCGAGGTCAACATTGATGCGGCGCTGGTGCGCGATGGCGGCGCCAATCTCTCCCGCACGGAGGAACAGCTCGTCGAGATGACCAATGGCTGCATCTGTTGCACGCTGCGCGACGACCTGCTGAAGGAAGTCCGCCAACTCGCAAAGCAAGACCGCTTCGATTATCTGCTGATCGAATCCACAGGCATCGCCGAGCCCCTGCCCGTCGCCACCACCTTTGAGTTCCGCGACGAGGATGGCAGCAGTCTTTCCGACGTTGCCCGGCTCGATACGATGGTGACCGTCGTCGATGCCGCCAATCTTCTCGCCGACTATGGATCGACGGATTTCCTTGCCGACCGAGGCGAAACCGCCGGCGACGGCGACAACCGGACCATCGTCGACCTGCTGGTCGAGCAGATCGAATTTGCCGATGTCGTCATTCTCAACAAGGTCGGTTCGGCAACGGCCGAACAACGCGATGCCGCGCGCAAGATCATCGTCGGCCTCAATCCCGATGCGCGTCTCATCGAGGCGGATTTCGGTGCGGTCGAACCGGTGGAGGTTCTCGGCACGGGACGCTTCGACATTGATAGAGCCGAAACCCATCCGCTCTGGTACAAGGAATTGCACGGCTTCAAGGATCACGTTCCGGAAACGGAGGAATATGGCATCCGCTCCTTCGTCTATCGCGCGAGGAAACCATTCGATCCTCTTAAATTCCAAGCCTTTCTCAATCGCTCATGGCCGGGCGTTGTCAGAGCCAAGGGCTTCTTCTGGCTCGCGACCCGACCCTACTTTGTCGGCGAAATGAGCCAGGCGGGTGCGCTCGTCCGCACGAGCAAGATGGGCCTCTGGTGGGCCGCAGTGCCGCAGGATCAATGGCCGCGCGATCCTGGCTTCCAGCGGGCGCTGGCACCCTATCTCGATCCGATCTGGGGGGACCGCCGCCAGGAGCTGGTGTTCATCGGCGCCGACCCGATGAGCGAAAAACAGATTACTGCCGAACTGGATGCCTGCCTCGTCAAGGCGGACCGCTTCACGCCGGAACGTTGGCGAGATCTGCCCGATCCATTCGCTAGCTGGAACAGGCTGCCGGCATGAAACAGCCGAAAGGGGTCCGGTTCCGCTGCCACTGCTTCGAATGCAGCGGCGATAACGAACAGGCGAACGATAAATCGCGGTCCGATACGATCGAAACGGACCGAGACAGCGTGAAATCAAGCGAAGCTCACCTTCGCCCAATCCCCGACATGATTGGAAAACTGTTGTTTGGGGCCTGAACGCGAGTTCAGGCCACCAGCATGCCTGCAGGAACGGCGATGATCTCGTGCATGACGAGCAATGCGCCGATCACTTCCGTCTTGGCGCGCAATGGCGTCATGGTGCAGTGAAATACCTTGCCAGGTTCGATCTGACGATAGGAGGGATAAAGGCACTCCGCCTTCTCTCCGGTAAAGCAGGCATCAAGCTTCGCCTTGAGGCTGTTTTCGAAATCTTCCGCACCGACGAATTCCGAGATGTGGCGTCCTACGAGTTCCATCGGCTTCGACTTCAGAAACTCCGAATTGGCGGCGTTGCTGTAGAGGTAACGATAGTCCCGCGTTACGACGGCAACGCGATCCGGCAGGCTGTCCAGAATAACATCGTTCAGAACGCTGCATTCTTCGAGGCCGAACGCATCGTCCCGATCGATTTTCTCGCTTGAAAACGCCCTAAGAACTTCGCCCGCTGCTTCATTTGCACCGCCGAAATAGCGATCGATCAGCACCGACAGCGATGCGGAGTTGCGCATGACACGCGAGCGATCGTCCGATTCTTCCCGGATGAGATTGTTCATGAACTGGAGCTGCATGTAAATTTCAAGCAGACTCGTGGCCTTATAGGCCAGGATAGCCGCGATAAGTGGCTCCAATTCGCGATCAAGTGACGCTACAAGCTCATCATCGCCAAGTTTTATCGCACGCTGAATCTGGTTACATTTCGTGGAGAAGGCATGAAAGAGTGCCAGCAAAATTGCCCTCCTGTCCCAGAACATAACAGGACGCAGGGGCCTCGATTCCCGGCGTTGCCATGCTCAAGGATATTCAGCTTGGTGTCCGCAATCTCACCAAACTTTCTGTACTGTGAATTAACATGACTTACCCCCACTTTCAATCCAGATGAGCGGAAGTTCTCGGGAAAGGAGAACTTTCTGAAATGCAAGGCTTACCGGGCGTAATGACTGCATGAAGACCGGATGCAACTATACATGCAGAACTATCGGCAACGCACCGGAATGGATGCCTAGAAAACGCTCTTCTTGATATTCCAGCGGTCATGATACCAGAGCCATTGCTCGGGGTTTTCCCGCACCCAGCTCTCGACCTTGTCGTTCAGCATCTGCGCCGTTGCGGTCAGATCGAGACCGCCGGCTTCGTTGCGCGGCATTTCAAGCTTCGGCTCGATCTCCAGCCGGTAGCGATTGCCGGGCAAGCGGATGCAGCGGGCCGGATAGACCTCGCAATTGAACTGGCGCACCAGCTTCGGCAGCAGCGGATTCGTCTTTACGTCCCGGCCGAAGAAAAACGTTTTCAAGCCCTTGCGGAATTTCTGGTCGACCAGCACGCCGACGCCGCGCCCTGCCTCCAGCTCCCTGGCAAGCGCGAAAGATGACCCGGCGTGGGAGGGCACGAGATTGCCCATGCGCTTGGCGCGAAAGTCGAAGACCTTCTGAGCGACATAAGGATTGTTCGGCGGCCGGAATAGCACGGTCACGGTCAGTCCGAAGGCAGCGCCCGCGACCGGCAGTAGTTCGAAATTGCCGGTATGCCCGGTAAAGACGATGAACGGGCGCGGATTGTCCCTGAGATCGAGAAAGATCGGAATACCGGAAACTTCGATGCGACCCGGCTTGTCGCTAAAGGGATCGAAGTCGAAAAGCCGGTCGAGAAAGACGTATTCAGCCGCTAGACGGCCCATATTGCCCCAACTTGCGCGCGCGATCTCATCGATCTCCGCCTCGCTCTTTTCCGGAAAGGCATTGCGCAGGTTGGTCAGCATCAATTGATGCCGGCGCATGCGCGGACCGATCTTGCGGGTCAGCCAGTCGGCAAAGTTGATGCCTGCATCCGCCGGAAACAGTTTCAGGAAATTGAGGAAACCGAAAATGATCTGCGCCACCAGCCACTGCCGGAAATTTCTGAGCGCAAGGACAATCCGGGTGATGAAAAGCTTCACGCGGTTCAGTCCATCTTCAGGATGATCTTGCCGAAGATCTGGCGCGATTCCATCCGCTCCAGCGCCCGATCGATGTCATTGAAGCCGACTTCGGTATCGATTACGGGATGAACGAGGCCGCGCGCCATCTTTTGCATGGCATTGGCCATGTTCTCCATGCGGCAGCCGAAGGAGCCGAGGAGCTTCAGCTGTTGCTGGAACAGCATCATCAGGTTCATTTCGGTCGAAACGCCCGATGTCGAACCGCAGGTGACGAGACGGCCGCCGCGCTTCATGCAAAGCATGGAGCCGGCCCAAGTATCCTTACCGACATGCTCGAAGACCACATCGACACCCTTCTTCTTCGTCAGCTTGCGCACGACGCCTTCGAAGCGGTCTGTGCGATAATTGATGACGTGATCGGCGCCAAGCGCCTTGGCCTTCTCGATCTTGTCATCGGAGCCGACCGTGGTGATGACCGTGCAGCCGATCTTCTTGGCAAGCTGGATGGCGGCCGTGCCGATGCCCGAACCGCCGGCATGAACGAGGATGGTTTCGCCTGGCTCCAGCTTGGCGTTGTCGAACAGCATGTGCTCGACGGTACCGAAAGTCACCGGGGCAAGCGCTGCACCCACCGCATCGACGCCGGGAGGCGCCGGAACAAGCAGGCGAGCCGGCAGATTGACCTTCTCCTGCGCGAAGCCATCGAGATGGAAACCATGCACGCCGCCGACATGTTCGCAGAGGTTGTCGCGCCCCTCGCGGCAATGGCGGCAGAGGCCGCAGGTGCGTGCGCCGTAGATCGACACCAGCTGACCCGGCAGGACATTGGCAACGCCCGGCCCGATCGCTTCGACCACGCCGGCAGCCTCCGCGCCGATGACCAGCGGCATCTTGCGCTTGGCAAATGCCATGCCGCGCCAGCCCCAGACATCGATGTGATTGAGAGCGACGGCCTTGACCCGCAGGGTCACCTCACCCGCGCCCGGTGCCTCCGGCTCCGGCAGATCGGTGATCTCAAGTTTGCGGTCGTCGATCAGTTGCAAAGCACGCATGGCAAAGTCCCTCGCCTCTCGGGCGCAGTTGTATCCTGTTTTTCAGATGTCCGCTTAAGCCGGTTCAAGCGCCATGACAAGGCTGGCATTCTGCCCGCCGAACCCGAAAGAGTTCGAAAGAACGGCATTCACCTGCTTTTCACGCTTCTTGTTCGGCACCACGTCGAGGATGATCGACGGATCGGGGTTGTTGTAGTTGATGGTCGGCGGCAGCGTGCCGGTCAGCATGGTCTGCAGCGAGAACACCGCCTCGACCGCACCCGCAGCCGTTAGTGTGTGGCCGATCATCGACTTGTTCGACGATACGGGAATGGTCGGAAGCCGTTCGCCGAAGACGGCGGACATCGCGCCATATTCCATCTTGTCGTTTTCCGGCGTCGAGGTGCCGTGAGCGTTGATATAGCCGATGTCGGTCTCGGCCATGCCGGCATCGGCAAGCGCTGCGCGGATCGTCGCGATCGCCGGGCCGCCGTCCGGCGAGGACCGCGTGCGATGGAAGGAATCGGCCTTGTCACCGGCGCCCTTCATGATCCCGAGGATCTTCGCACCACGCGCAACAGCTGCTTCGAGCGATTCCAGCACCAGCGTCGCCGCCCCTTCGGCGATGACGAAGCCGTCGCGGTCCTTGCTGAACGGCTTGGAGGCCTTGGTCGGCGGATCGTTCTGCGTCGACAGCGCCGACAGCAGCGAGAAGCGGATCAGCGCCTCGGCGCTGAGCGAACCATCGGTCGCGACGGTCAGTGCCCGCGTCGTGCGGCCCTGGCGGATCGCCTCGATACCGAGCTGGATGGCGGTCACGCCCGATGCACAGGCTGTCGACAGCGTCACCGGCAGGCCGCGCGTGCCAAAACGGTCGGCAAGCCGCTCGGAAATGGCGCCGAAAAGAGCCGCTTCATGGAAGGCAGGATCGGGACGCTGACGCATGGCGGCAAGGAAGCGTTCATACGCGTCCCCTTCATGATCTGCCGGAGGAGAACGGTCGGCCAGCTCAAAGCGGGCACTCCATTCTGGTTCGATCGGCGGTGCGGCCAGAAAGAGCGGGGCATCGAAATCACCGGAAATGCCGGCCTGGGCCAGGGCCTCGATGGTCGTTTCGCGGGCGAACGCGTAGGAGCGCTCGACGGCGTTCGGAACGGGGATATCGATGAAATCCACGGTGCCGGCGATGCGCGTCGAAAGCCCGTCCGTCGGAAAGCGGGTGATGCCATGAATGCCGGAAGTGCCAGACGACAATGCGTTCCAATTGTCCTGCAGGCCCTGCCCCAGCGACGTGATGATCCCCATGCCGGTAACGGCGACGATCGGGCGTCCGAGATGATCCTTGTAAGCGGTCATATCCTGTTCCTCACGCTTCAGCTGACAATACGGCAATGCCTTCGCCGCGCACATGCCCAACGGTCGTGACCACGGCCTTACGGGCACCCGCCGTCATTGGCTTTTCATGCGCAGCATCGAAAGGCGGCACCTTGGCCTGGTTGGCGACGGCCAATGCCGCAAAGGCCAGCCCGAGTGGGAACTGGCTTTCCAGCCCGTGGCCGGAAACACCGGAATAGGCGCGGATGGCCGAGCCTGGAAGCTGCGCCTCGATCACCGCTTTTTCGCGCTGGGCAAGATCGGGGATCGCCGTCGTGCCCGAAAAGACGACGGTCGCATCGCCGGACGTCTGTTTAGCTGGAGCGAGCATGCGCTCCAGCCGCCCCTCGAATTTGCCCTCGTCGCGCCGGCCGCGATCACCCTCGACGGCATCGATGGTCGCATAGATATGGGCGCCGCGACCCTCGGCATGCGCACGCGATTCAAGAACGAGGAAGGCACTCAGCGAACCCATGATCATGCCGCCGCCATCTTCCGGCTTGCGCGACCAGACAGGATGCCAGTCACCGATAGCATGCGCGTTGATCGATTCGATCAACAGGATCATGTCCAGACGCTCGGCGGAAAATGCGCCACCCACGAGAGCATGGCTCGATTCGCCGGACTTGATGCGATGGAAAGCGGTCTCGACGGCGGAGATGCCGGAGGCTTCCTCTCCCATGAAGGTGCGCGACGAACCCGTCACCTTGTGCACGATCGAGATATTGCCGGCAAGCAGGTTCGAAAGCTGCGCAAGGAACAGCGTCGGCCGCAATTCGGTCGTCAGCTTCTCGTTCAGCAGCAGTTCGCGGTCATTGCGCTTCAAGCCTTCGTTGACGATCAGCGTATCGACATTGGTGTCGCGCTCTCCACCGCCGGCCGCGACGATCATGTCCATCGTGCCGCAGGCTTCCAGATCATCCTTGAAGCCGGCATCGTCGAGCGCCAATCCAGCCGTAAAGACGCCGATACGCTGCCAGTTTTCCATTTGCCGCTGATCGCCGCGCTTCGGGATCTGCTGCGACCAGTCGATTTCGGGCAGCGGATGCACTGGATAGGGCTTGAACTTCTCGGTTTCGACGATGGTCGGCGGCGCCTTGTCCGCCTTCAGCAGCGCGACATGCGCGTCCTTGCCAACACCTTGGCAGGTAACGATGCCGATACCCGTGATGACCACATCATTCTGAGCCTTGCTCATTCATCAATCCTCTTCGAATGCGGCGCCGAACAAGCGGGCAGCATCAACCGTTGGCGGCGATGGCGTCGAGAAGTCCGACCTCGCCTGCCCGCTTGCGCACGATATCGCCGAGCGGAACCTCATTAAACGGCATGGTGCGCAGCTTCAACTGCGCATCGCAAACCTTCTTTCCGGCAATGGTAATACGCGCCTTGGTGACGGCGAAGCCCGAACCCTCGTGTTCCAAATCCGCTTCGATATCGAGTTCGGCTTCCGGCTCCACGAAGGTCCGCATCTTCGCGCCATCGACCGACATCAGAAACGGCATATAGGCAAATTTCGTCGCCGCAAGCACGAGCATCCCCGAAGCCTGCGCCATCGTTTCGATAAGGAGAACGCCGGGAACCAGCGGCATGCCTGGGAAATGGCCTTCGAAAACAGGGCTTTTCGCCGGAACGACGGAACGAGCCTTCAAATGGCCCTTTGACAGATCGACGGACTCGATCCTGTCGATCATCTGGAAATATTCCAGCAGCATCAACGCCTCCGATCCAACCCGGCAGGGCAGGATGCTGCGGGCGGGATACGCTATTTAAGAATGAAACCGCCCGGCCGCCATATTCAAAGGCGGCTGGGCGTCAAAAAAATGCAAGGATGTCGCTCAGCCCTTGGCGGCGCGCAACTCATCGATCTTGGCACAGAGATTCTTCAGCACGAAGTATTCTTCGGTCGAGACCTTGCCTTCGTTGACTTCCTGCGTCCACTGCTCGAGCGGGATCTTGATGCCGAATTCCTTGTCGATCGCGAAAACGATATCCAGGAAGTCCAGACTGTCGATGCCGAGGTCGTCGATCGTGTGGCTATCCGGGGTGATCGTGTCACGGTCGATTTCGCTGGTTTCAGCGATGATGTCGGCAACTTTGTCAAATGTAGCAGTCACTGCCCATACCTCTTGAAATAATAATTCATCCCCCTCATAGGGAAATCCATTCCAAAAGCCAATGGTTTCCACCAGAAACCCCGGCAATTTGGCAAGCCACTGTTGCGCAAACAGCAAAATGATGGTCGCGTCATACCCGTGAAATCGCGCTCGACGTGGACGCGGGATATGGCAGCATTGCGGCCGAACCGCAACGACGAAGCAAGTCTATTCGCTAATCACGATGCGCGTATTGTGAAGCCCGGCGTCAGCCGCCATCGCAAAGAAGGTAGCGGCATTGCGGGTATCGAGCCGAACGCAGCCATGCGATGCCGGACGGCCGAGCCGCCGCACCTCATAGGTGCCGTGAATGGCATAGCCGCCATTGAAGAACACCGCGTAAGGCATCGGCGCATCGTCATATTTCTTCGAGCGATGATCCCTGGACAGCCATTTGGCCGTATAGGAGCCGGTCGGCGTCACATAACCTCTGCGCGCCGTCGACACTCGCCAGCGATACTTCAGAGCTCCATCCTCGGAAACGGTCATTGTTTGCGATCGAAGATCGACCACTGCAAGAACAGTTCCGGCGTGAGCCGAAACGGTGTGGAATTGCATGCACAGGCATGCCGTTACTGCGAACGCGATACGCCTCATCTTGCCCCTCCGACTGTTTGCTTCCTCTCGAAGCAATTCAGACGATGGGAGAGTCTATCGCTATGCCAATTATACCAAATTAATACATATAGTGAGCGATTGCTTAATTTAGGGACCTCACAAGAGCAGCAGGAAGCCGAGGAAGGCGAGAAGCGTCAGCATCGTGCAGGCGGAATAGAATATGGAAATACCAGCTTCGATATCGTTGACCGTAGCAATATCGCGACCGGAGCCGTTGATCATCGGCTCGCGCACGAGCTCACCGCCATAGATTCGCGGACCTGCAAGCTGGATATCGAGCGCGCCGGCCATAGCCGCTTCGGGCCGGCCGGAATTGGGCGAGCGATGCAGCCCGCCATCGCGGACGGCGATGCGGATCGCATTTCCAAGCGCGGAGATTCCCCGCTTGATCAGAGCGCCGGCAGCAATCAACAAGATGGACAGGCGCGCGGCCGGCCAGTTGGCGATATCGTCGAGACGCGCGGCAGCGCGGCCGAAATCGACATAGGTCTCGGATTTGTGCCCGATCATCGAATCGGCAGTGTTCAGCATCTTGTAGAAAAACAGGCCCGGAAGCCCGAAGAACCCGTACCATAAGGCGGGCGCGACGACGCCGTCGGAGAAATTCTCGGCAAGACTTTCGATGGCCGCGCGGCAGATACCCGGCTCATCCAGCGTCTCGGGATCGCGGCCGACGATGCGCGATACGGCAAGACGGCCGCCGTCCAGACCATCGGAGCGCAACGCTCGCGATACCTCCCCGACGTGATCGCCAAGGCTCTTCTGCGCCATGAAAACCGCCACCAATCCTGCCTCTACCAATATGCCGAGCCAGCCGAAAAAGGCGAGAAATCCATGAATAGCCCAGCCAGCGATGGCAGCGCCCATCAGCAATGCGACAATCGACATCAGCCCATTACGACGACGGAGCACGCCCGGCAGATGCTTTGCATTGAACCGTTGATCGAAAGCCGAAATCGCCTTGCCGAACAGTACGACCGGATGCGGAAAGCGCTGCCAAAGCCAGTCGGGATCGCCGACGAAGCGGTCAAGCAGCAAGGCAAGGACCAGAATGAGCAAATGTTCGTCGGCGGTCATGTCGAATAATCCTCTAATACCCCGGCGAGTCTTTCATCCGCCGCCTCATCCGGAGCGAGTCCGAAGCGCAGCCAATTTCGGGCGTAATCGAACTTGCGGACGAGAATATGATGACGGCAGAGATGCGTATATATGCCTTCGGCGCGGTCGTCTGCAACCAGTGCAAAAAGGGCAGTGCCTCCCGCTACATGCAGCTTCGAACGTCGCAGAACCGCTTCCAGCGCCGAATGCCGCTGAAGAATGCGGTTTCGGATAGCGCTTGTGTCGCCTTCCATGAGCGACGAGGCGATCGAAAGGGCCGGCCCGGAAACCGCCCAGGGGCCGAGCCAATCCTCGAAGCGCGTCAGGATCGAGGCTTCGGCAATCACGAAGCCGAGCCGAAGTCCGGCCAGGCCGAAAAACTTTCCGAAGGAGCGGAAGGTAATGAGATTTGGCATCGAGGCGGCAAAAGGCACCACGCTCGCCGCTGGTTCGACGTCGCCAAAGGCCTCATCGACCAGAAGAATGCCGCCCTGCTGGCGCTGTCTGTCATGCAAATCCCGCAATTGGTCGATGGACAGCATCCGCCCGTCCGGGTTGTTGGGATTGACGGCAACGACCAGCCTGTCGTCGGCGATGAGTTCGGCAATCATCGAAACCTGGCGGACCTGCAGCCCCGCCAGTGTGAAGGCCCTTGCATATTCGCCATAGGTCGGCGAGAGGATCGCAACACTGCCACCGGGCACTAGCCTCGGAAGCAACTGAATGACGGACTGCGTGCCAGGAACCGGCAAGGGCAGAATATCGCCGCTGCGGTAATAGCTCCTCGCCGCTTCCCGCGCCCGCTCCTGCAAATGCTGGTCAGGCAATCTGTGCCATGCCGCAACGGGGATTTCCGGCAGTGTCACCGAATTGGGATTGATGCCGGTCGACAGATCCAGCCATTCCTCCGGACGCCCGCCATATTGGCGCGCCGCAGCCGTAATGCCGCCGCCATGGATGATCCCGTTGGTCATACGGCGTCACCGGCTAGATCGATCAAGTGCATGTAGGAGCCGGCGACATTGCCGCGTTGCAGACCGGCGGCACCGAGATCGACATTAAGTGCATCCGTGACTGCAAACAGGCGGTCCGCCTCGCCTTCCGATACGATGGTCGAATAATGAAACTCATGCGCCGTCATCGGCTTGTCGAAGAAGGAATCGGCAAGCGGCATTACGCGCCGATAGCCAAGATGGCGCTGTCGTTTCTCATAGCTGGTAACGACTGGCAAGAGGCCCAGCATTTCGTGGCGCACGCCCGCCGCATCCACAAGACCATCACCGAGCACCATGTACCCGCCGCATTCGCCATAAATGCGTGCGCCCCGCAAGGCCGCCGCCTTCACGCCATCCTTGAAATGCTGGGCGGCGGCAAGCTTTTCGGCGTGCAATTCCGGATAGCCGCCCGGCAGATAGATGGCATCGGCATCAGCCGACGGCGCTTCATCCGCGAGCGGAGAAAAGAAGGATATTTCCGCGCCACGCCGCTTCCAGCCGAGCAGCATATGCTCGTAGCAAAAGGCGAATGCGATATCCCGCGCCACGGCAATGCGCTGGCCGAAGGGCATAAGCCGCGCAATATTGGCCGCGGAGGTGCGAACGAGATGCTGCTGCGCCGCTCGCAAGAGCAGCTCGAAATCGCAGGCTTTCGATACCACCCCGGCAGCCGCCTCGATAAATTGCTCCAGTGCCCCATGCTCTCCCGCCTGCACAAGACCGAGATGCCGCTCTGGCAATGCCAGGCTTGCATCACTGCGGATAACGGCAACGACTGGCATACGCGCCGCATTCAGCGCCTGACGCAGCATTCTCTCATGCCTGTCGCTAGCGACACGATTAAGGACGACGCCGGCAACGCGGATATCGGCACGAAAATTGGCAAAGCCGCTGACGACGGCCGCAACCGACTGCGACATGCGAGAACAATCGATGACGAGCACGACGGACAGCCCGAGCAAAGCAGCTAGATCGGCCGGCGTGCCCGTGCCATCGGCAGCACCGTCGAAGAGCCCCATCATCCCCTCGATGACAAGCATGCGCCCTCCGGCGCGATGAAGCGCGGCATTCGCTGAAATCAGTTCGGCGCGCATCGCCCAGGGATCGAAATTGAGGCAGGGCGATCCAACCGCCGCGGCGTGAAATGCGGGATCGATATAATCGGGTCCAGCCTTGCCAGGTGCGATCGCAACACCCCTGTTTCTCAATGCCCGCAGCAAACCAAGCGTGAAGGTGGTCTTGCCGGAGCCCGATGAGGGTGCCGCGATCAGAAGTCCGCTCATGCCGGCACCTTGCGTCCGCTCTCGCTCTGCCTTTCGCTCGGCGATACCAGCGTACGACCAGAAAGCGCGCCCAGCCAGTCGAGCGATGGCCGCAGTTTCACCACTTCGCCAACGACGACGATGGCTGGCGGCTCAAGACCGGACGCTTCGACATCGGCAGGCGCACGCCCAAGCGTCGTCTCCAGCACTTGCTGGGAGGGCGTCGCCGCATTGCAGACGAAGGCAACAGGTTCGTCCGCCGAACGGCCGGCGACAATGAGATTCGTGCTGATCTGCGCGATATGCTTCATCGCCATATACATGACGATAACGGGCGATCCCTTGCCGATAGCCTCCCAATTGATGGCGTCAGGCACCACGCCGGACGAATCATGGCCGGTCAGGAAGGTAACGGCATGGTTGACGTCGCGATGGGTAACCGGAATACCGGCATAGGCAAGACCGCCGATTCCGGCCGTGATGCCGGGCACGATGCGGAAGGGAATGCCGTGCTGAACGAGCATCAGCGCCTCCTCGCCGCCGCGTCCGAAAACGAAAGGGTCACCGCCCTTGAGGCGCAGAACGCGCTTGCCGGTCCGCGCCAGTTCCACCAGCCGCAGGGAAATGTCCCGCTGCTTGGCCGATGGCTTGCCGCCGCGCTTGCCGGCATATTCCAGCATGGCGCCCGGGCGGGCGAGCTTCAGGCAATCTTCATTGACAAGAGCATCGTGCACGATGACATCTGCCTCGGCCAACCCCTTGGCGGCCAGCAGGGTCAAAAGCCCCGGATCGCCCGGCCCGGCGCCAACGAGCCAGACCGACCCCGGCTCCAGGGCCGGCAGAGTGGAAAAAGCGGTATCGTTCATCCCATGTGTCCTATGCCCGGACGGGCGAAATTGCAATGTTGAGAACGGGATAAGGCGATCTCGGTTCGACATCGCTCCCATTGCGGACATTACGTCACGCAACTCCTCGACATGAGCGACAGCACGCTATGGGCTTTTCCAACGGCGACAGGAAATGAAAAACAGGTTTGTCGATCGGATGAGGTGCCGGAATCGCTATATCCGGACACTCAAATAGGCTCTTGATAGAGCTGGAGAATGGTCTTCAGCGAATTGTGAAGGGGCGTTGCCGCCCTTTCACGGGGCTTATTGCTGTACCTTGCCCAAAATCACGTCGCGGATCAGGTCGAGAACCTGCTGCGAACGAATGCCGGTGCAGGCGATCTGGCTCGGCAGATTGTCCCAGTCACCCGGCGGAAAGCGGCGGCCGTCCTGCTTGATAATAGTCTGACCATCGGCGATCCCGCCGCAAACGACGCGGATCGATCCCTCGATCGTGTCGAACAGCTCGGGCGCCACGATATAGACGCAGGCGCAGCTGTCGTGGACCATCATGCCGTCTTCGACCGCATGCTTGTAGAAATCGATGTAGGACTGCGACAGGTCGGCCAGGAGCTGCACCGAAGGTCCGCCCGCTTTTGCCATATCAGCGAGATAGCCGCGGCTCATGGTCGTCACCGACGTCACATCGAGACCGACCACGACGACTTTCCAGGCCGCCGTCATGATGAAATCGGCAGCTTCCGGATCACCGTGAATATTGGCTTCAGCGACGGGAGAAACATTGCCCGGCACATAGAAATTGCCCCCCATGATGACCACGCCCTTCACGAGCTTGGCAATCTCGGGATCATGCTTCAGCGCCAAAGCGAGATTGGTCATGCGGCCGACGGCGACTAGGGTCACCTCACCCGGATGGGCGCGAACCGTGTCGATGATGAATTGATAGGCGGGGCGCGGATCGGTCGGCAGGTCGATCGTTTCAGGCACGTCGATATCGCCGAGACCGTTATGGCCGTGAACCATCGTCGGCCAGGGGCGCTCGTGCCGCGAAGAATCGAAGGTAACGCTGGCGCCTCGCGCGACCGGACACGGAATATTCCACTCGCGCTTCAGGAACAGCGCGTTGCGGGTCGTCGTATCAACCGAGGCATTGCCGAAAACCGTCGTCACGCCAAGAAGGTCGATACCCGGGTGACGATGCAGAAAGAGAAGCGCCATGGCGTCATCGACGCCAGGATCGGTATCATAAATGACCTTATGCATGATTTTTCCTTACCAACATATTGAATAAGCTTGATCTTCCGGAAATTTACTTCGCTTGGGACCAGCGCTTGACCTACCGGCATACACGAGAACAGGCGGCGGTGAAATGCCGTCGAGATCTCCTTCAGATCATTTCCGAGACTTGCGTTGCGAATTCGCTGCTCAGGCAATCCTGGCGATCGCCGCCGTAGCAAAGCCGGACTTGATCTTGGGAAGCACGAGCTCGGAATCAGGGCCTGCGGCCGCCAGCGCTGCAGCCTCTGCAACGCCGTGACAACCGACGTGGGCGAAAACAATCTCGGACGGGTTCTTCAGTCTGGGTGTCTCCCGCTCCAGTGCAGCCGCCTTGAAGAAGCGTGCCGGGAGGTGAAAATGCGAGGCGGTCCCAAGGATGGCCGGTTCATCCATGCGCGTGTCGATCGATACAACAGCTAGAACCTGATCACTCCCGATCCCGACCTCCTGGAATGCTCTTTCCGCAAGCATCCGCACTTCATTCCAGTCCGTGCCGCGCTCGCACCCAAGACCCAGAAGATAGCGGCGGGTGGAATCGGCATAGATCGTCATATTCGCTCCCAGCAGCATCGACCGATAGAACAGCTGTAGCGGGCAGCTTTCGACACGTCAATTTCGCCTAGTGTGTCCTGATAGCAATTGCCTTGCGGCGGGCGAAGTGCCAGAAGGCCGCTGATTTCCCGCCTCCGAGTTCCCGCCTTGCCAGATATTACATTTCAACTCCTGCTTTTGCTCTTTGCCGCCGCGTTCTTCGCCGGTTTCGTCGATTCCATTGCGGGCGGCGGTGGGCTGATTACCGTGCCTGCCATGCTGTTGGCCGGTATTCCGCCGCTGCAGACGCTTGGCACGAATAAGGTGCAGTCGATCTGCGGCGCGGCTTCGGCAACGATCGCTTATGCCCGGCAGGGACACGTCAAACTTCGCGAGCAGCTTCCCATGGCGTTGATGGCAATCATCGGTGGCATGCTCGGCGCGATGCTTGCGACCATCATGCCCAGCCAGGTCCTGCGCATCATCCTGCCCTTCCTGCTGATCGCAATCGCGCTCTATTTCGCCCTGAAACCCAATCTCGGCGATGTTGAAAAGCATAGGCGCATGAGCGCTGGGCTTTTCGGCGTGACGCTGGTGCCATTGATCGGCTTCTATGACGGCGCTTTCGGCCCCGGCACCGGCTCGTTCCTGATGCTCGCCTTTGTGACCCTCGCCGGCTTCGGCCTCTTGAAGGCGACGGCACATACGAAGCTGCTCAATTTCGGATCGAATCTCGGCGGCCTGATCGTCTTCATCTTCTCCGGCGCCATCCTTTGGAAAGTCGGACTGACGATGGGGCTTGGCCAATTCCTCGGCGCGCAGCTTGGCTCGCGGCTTGCCATGCGCATTGGTGCAAAACTGATCAAGCCGCTGCTCGTCATCGTCTGCATCGCTTTTGCGATCAAGCTGCTGGCGGATCCCAGCCATCCCGTCAGGATCTGGCTCGGCCTCTAGAACGGGCCTTTGATTACCTCCGACGTAATTGATAGTGCTTCGGTACGCGCCGATGATCGCCCTGCCTGAACGGTTCAGGCGATCCAAAGGAGTTGACCGATGACTGACGCAAACATCATTGCTGACCGCTATATCGCCATCTGGAACGAGGCCGACACCGAACGTCGCCGTGCGCTCATTGCCGAAGCCTGGACGGAAGACTGCAGCTACGTCGATCCCATGATGCGCGCGGATAATCGCGAGCAGATCCACGCACTCGTCACTGCGGCACACGAACGCTTCCCCGGCTTCCGCTTCACGCTCATCAGCGAAGGCGAGCGCCATGGCGACAATCTCCGCTTCTCCTGGGGGTTCGGGCCGGCTGATGCCGAACCGCTGATCAGGGGCACGGATTTCGCGATCCTGGAAGGCGAGCGACTGAAATCCGTTCACGGCTTCATTGATCAGCTGCCGACTGCCGCATGATGAACCCGGCCCGCTCTCTCGGCGATCATCTGCGCGAATGGCGGCAACGCCGCCGCCTGAGCCAGCTCGAATTCGCCCTTGAAGCCGATATATCGCAGCGACATCTGAGCTTCATCGAGAGCGGGCGGGCACTTCCAAGCCGCGAGATGCTGATGCATCTCGCCGAAAGGTTAGAGGTGCCGTTGCGCGAACGCAATCCAATGCTCCTGGCGGCCGGATTTGCGCCGGTCTTTCCAGAGCGCAAACTGGATGATCCGGCGCTTGCTCCGGCACGCCGTGCCATCGACATGCTTCTGAAGGGACACGAACCCTTCCCAGCTCTGGCCGTCGACCGGCATTGGACGCTCATCGCCGCAAATGCCGCCGTCGCTCCGCTGCTTGCCGGTGTCCTCGATACCTCGTTGATCGAGGCACCAATCAATGTTCTGCGATTGAGCCTGCATCCTCAAGGTCTGGCATCCCGCATCGCCAATCTACCCGAATGGCGGGCACATCTCTTGGAGCGCCTACGCCAACAGATATCGGTATCCGGCGATCCGGTTCTGATAAAATTGCTTGCAGAACTATCAGTTTATCCGGTACCGCCTGCACCGAAATCGGCGGCTCCGGAACGAGATTTCGCAGGCATCGCCGTGCCTCTGGAGCTTGTCACCGAAGCGGGACATCTATCGTTTCTATCCACCACGACGGTCTTCGGAACGCCTGTTGATGTCACGCTGTCGGAACTCGCGATCGAGTCCTTCTTTCCTGCAAACACGCAGACGGCGGAAGCGCTGAAGGCGATGCTGCCGGGCTGCTAAACGCCCGACAAGCGATCAGAACTCGACGCCCGGCTGCCCTTTGATGCCGGAGCGGAAAGGATGCTTGATCAATTCCATCTCGGTGACGAGATCGGCAATCTCGATCAGCTCTTCCTTGGCGTTGCGGCCGGTCAGAACCACATGAGTCATGTAGGGCTTCTCGTTCTTGAGGAACTCAATCACTTCGTTGATGTCGAGATAGTCATAGCGCAGCGCGATGTTGATCTCATCCAGCAGCACCATGGAATTGCGCTCGTCGCGGATCAGCTCCTTGGCCTTTTCCCATGCGGCCGAGGCCGCCGCCACATCGCGGGCGCGGTCCTGCGTCTCCCATGTGAAGCCCTCACCCATGGTATGGAACTGGCAGAGATCGGAGAAATGCTTCTCGATCAGATCGCGCTCACCGGTCCACATGGCGCCCTTGATGAACTGCACGACGGCGCTCGGCTTTCCATGAGCAATATGGCGGAAGATCATGCCAAAGGCGGAGGAAGACTTTCCCTTGCCCTTGCCTGTGTGGACGATGATCAGACCCTTCTCATCGTTTTTGGTCGCCATGATCTTGTCGCGCGCGGCCTTCTTCTTGGCCATCTTGTCGGCGTGACGGGCATCGTCGCTCTTCGGGGCGTCCGCGCCGGTTTCGGCCAATTCGTCGCTCATTGCATTCTCCCTGATATGATTGATTTCTGCGCCAGCGGCCCGCCGCGCCAAAGGTAGAGCGCGACAAGCGGCTGGTCTTCCGTGCGCATGGCGTGGCGGATATTCGAGGGGTGATGGATGATCTCGCCCGACCAGCGCGGCAGGAACGGCTGGGCATCCTTGCTCCAGAGCGAACCGTCGGTCAGAGGGATATAGATCTCCTCAGCCTCGTGGTGATGGTCCGGATAGTGCACTCCGGGACCAAGCAGCAGGAAGCCGCCGGCCATCTCCTCGCTCGCGAAATGCCCGCGCGTGCCGAAGAGCTCGACCCAGCCGTATCTCTCGAGGAAATCACCGCCGAAGTCGGTAATGTTATAAGTCTGGGCCCAATGCAGCTCGTTCGCGGTGTGAAAGAGCCTGTCGAACAGCACGCCTTCTGCATCCTCGCCCAACTGAACATGCTTTCGAAGATAATGGACGACGGGCAAATCGTGCGTCGCAAGCGAGCGCTGTTGCGCCGGCCAGTCAAAACCTTCCGTGAAATGCTGCAGCACCCGATCGCTGCGCGACATCAGATAATCCCGAAAACCAACCAGAAGCTCGTCGATCGCACTCATTCCGCCGCGTCCCTGCCCTTATCAAGGCTTTCCAGATCGAACCGCGCCGAATTGCTTCTCGGCGTCCAGAGCTGGCGATCGATCGCCTCAAGCAGACGTTCCCGCATCTCCCGAAGTGCTGCCGGGTTCTTCTCCGCCATGAAATCACGCACGCCTTGATCGACGACGAAGGCCTGATAGACGGCTTCGAAATGATGATTGCGCACAGCACTCGTCGTCGCGGCAAAGGCAAAGAGATAATCGACCGTTGCCGCGATCTCGAAGGCGCCCTTGTAGCCGTGGCGCATGATGCCCTCGATCCACTTGGGATTGACGACGCGACCGCGCACCACACGACCGATCTCCTCTTCCAGCGAGCGGATCACAGGCTTTTCCGGCCTCGAATGATCGTTGTGATAGATCGAGGGACGCGCACCGCCAAGCTGCTCGGCCGCCGCCGCCATGCCACCCTCGAACTGATAATAATCGTCGCTGTCGAGCAAATCGTGCTCGCGATTGTCCTGGTTCTGCACGACCGCCTGGATCGAACGCAACCGCTCCTCGAAGACGCCCCGTTCGGCTCTTCCTTCTTCGCCGGCACCATAGGCATAACTGCCCCAGACAAGATAGGCCTCTGCCAAATCGGCACGCCGCTCCCATCCCTTCTCGTCGATGAGCGCCTGCAGACCGGCACCGTAGGCTCCGGGCTTGGAGCCGAAGATGCGATAGCCGGCCCTGCGGCTAGCGGAGACCGTATCGAGGCCGGCGGCTTCGAGCCGCGCGATCTCGCCCCGCATGCGCGCCGCAATGGGATTATCCGCAGCATCTTCATCAAGCATGCCCACGGCACGGATTGCCTTGTCGAACAAGGCGATCTGCTCGGGAAAGGCGTCGCGGAAAAAACCTGAGATACGCAACGTGACATCGACACGCGGCCGCCGGAGCATGGCGGGCGGAATGATCTCATAGCCGGTGATGCGGCGCGAGGTCATGTCCCAGACGGGCTTGACGCCGATCAGCGCCAGCGCCTGCGCGATATCGTCACCGCCCGTGCGCATGTTCGACGTGCCCCAGGCCGTCAGGCCGAAGGAAACGGGCCATTCGCCATGATCCTGAACATAGCGGCGGATGAGCAGCTCAGCCGATTTCTTGCCAAGTTCGTAAGCGGCCGGTGTCGGCACCGCGCGGCTGTCGACCGAATAGAAATTCCGTCCTGTCGGTAGAACATCCGGTCGACCGCGTGTCGGTGCGCCGGATGGTCCGGGAGGTACGAAACGGCCGTCGAGGCCTTTGAGCAGAGCTGAGATCTCCGCATCGCCGCAAGCGAGGATGGAGGGCTGGAGTTTCGAGGCGATTTCGTCGAGGACCATACGGGTGTTCGGCCAGTTGTCGGGGCAGGCTATTTCGCCGTCCACGAGCTTTGCGGCTAGCAGTTCGATGCGCTCGACGGTGTCACCCTGGATGCGCCAGGAGACGTCGGAGATATCTTGAAGGATAGCAGGGCGCGGGCCTGTCCATTCGGCTGCCATGTCGCAGTCCAAAGGATCGAATGGCTTCTGTGGAGAGATACCCCCCTCGCCACGCTCCACGCCCTCGAACGCATCCCGAGCAATCGCCCGCTGCAAGCTCTGGTCGCCATCCTCGCCCAGCCCGCGCGGCACCCTTGCCAGCGCCACCGTCAAATCCGTCAGTAGGCGCCCGGAAGGCGAAACACCGAAAATATGCAGGCCATCGCGGATCTGCATTTCCTTGAGATCGCAGAGATAGGCGTCGAGCTTGCGCAATGCCTCGTCTTCACCCTCGCCCTTGGCGATGCCCGCATCCTGATCCAGCCCGATATCGGCGACGAGATCGAGAATCTGCTTGCGGAGCAGACGGATGCGGCGCGGATCGCCGCCAGAGGCCTCGTAATATTCGTCGACCAGCGCCTCCAGATCCTTCAGTGGACCATAGCTTTCGGCGCGTGTCAGTGGCGGCGTCAGGTGGTCGATGATGACAGCGCTTGTGCGGCGCTTGGCCTGCGTGCCCTCGCCGGGATCGTTGACGATGAAGGGATAGAGGTTCGGCAGCGGCCCGAGAATGGCTTCCGGATAGCAGCTTTCCGACAGCGCCAGCGCCTTGCCCGGCAGCCATTCGAGATTGCCGTGCTTGCCCATGTGGATGACCGCATGCGCGTCGAAAGAACGACGCAGGAAGGCATAGAAAGCGAGATAGCTGTGCGGCGGCACGAGATCGGGAGAGTGGTAGCTCTCCTTCGGATCGATATTGTAACCGCGAGCCGGCTGGATGCCGACAAGTACATCGCCAAAGCGCGCGAACGGCAGGGCGAATCCGCTGTCGAGCGCGTAAGGGTCCGCCGCAGGCTCGCCCCAGCGTGCCATGATCTCATCCTGAATCTGTTTGGGAAGCGACGAGAAGAAATCCTTGTAGTCGCTAAAAGAAAGCCTCTCGCGAACGACGCGGCCATCATGCCCCGAATTTGTCGGCCCTTCCGCCAGATGCCGCATCAGCGCATCGCCGTCGGCAGGCAGATCGGCAACGCCGTAACCCACCGCCCGCATCGCTCTCAGCACCTCGATCGTGCCGGCCGGCGTATCCAACCCGACGCCATTACCCAGGCGCCCATCGCGATTGGGATAGTTTGCCATCACGAGCGCAACGCGGCGATCTCCGGGCGGCGTTTTGCGCAGCCGCGCCCAATTGGCGGCGAGCCGCGCTGTATAGCGCATGCGATCCTCGAGCGGTTCGCTCGCGACGATATTGGCCTCGACCCGCTCGTCATAGCGGGCAGCGGCCTTGAAGGACACAGCGCGGGCGAGAACGCGCCCGTCAACTTCCGGCAGTGCCACGTTCATGCCGAGATCGCGCGCCGAAAGCCCCTGAGATGATGCCTCCCACGCCTCCTTCGATGAAGCCGAGAAGATGGCTTGCAGAACCACGGTATCACTCGTTTCCAGCACCGTCGCCTGACGATCCGCGCCCGGCGCCGAAACGGCAAAGCCAGTGGTATTGATGACCACGCTTGGTTTCAGCTTCATAAAGACGCTTTCAAGAATGCCGACGGATACGGCATCCTTGAGGCTATAGGCAAAGACCGGCAACGGCCGCAGCCCCTCGGCGATAAGAGCCTCTATCATAGCTTCGACCGGCTTCGTCTCTCCGCTCTGGACGAGCGCGCGATAGAAGGAAATCGCCACCGTCGGGGCCTTGAGGTCCACCAATGGCTTTTCTGCTTGTAACGCCCCCTCACCCGGCGCTGGCGCGCCATCCTCTCCCCGCTGGGGCGAGGGGAAATTCGCCGCACTCTCAGCATCTACCTTCTCCCCTCGGGGAGAAGGTGCCCGAAGGGCGGATGAGGGGGTACCGTCGCATAACGCAGAAACGTTCCGCCACTCCTCGACGCCGATCACGCCCCGGCCCGGCCACCATATACCAGCCTTCATCAAGGGCACGGCTGGCATCGGCTTCTCGGCACCCGAGAGTATCGCCTCCGCATAGACAAGAAACGCCCGCGAATTCGTCTCACCGCCCTCGATCAGATAGGACCAGAGGGCATTGAGATCGTCGAGCGCGACGTTGGAGAATGGTGTCAACCCGGGATCGGGCTTCGAATCCCCCGGCAGCACCGCAATCAATGCGCCCTGACGCGCCGCACAGGCATGCAGCGCTTCCAGAGCATAATGGAAGTAACTCGCCCCTCCCAACGCCCGCACGATGATGAGCTTCGCATGCCGAGCCGTCCTGTCGACATAGGTATCGACGGACATCGGATGCTTGAGGCTCATCAGGCTCGCAAGCCGAAGGGAACGGCCGCCCTCGCCGTGCGCTGCGGCAATCGCCGCAAGCTCGGTATCGGCAGCCGACAGAAAGAGGATATCGCCGGGCGACTGCCCGAGATCGATCGCCTCCTCGCCGTCGCTTATCGTTCCCTTTTGAGCTAGGAGGAGATGCATCAGGCGTCAGAGTATGCGGCGGCATACCCCCCTCTGTCACTTCGTGACATCTCCCCCACAAGGGGGGAGATTGTTTGGTGCCATGCTTCGCTGGACTTACCTCCCCAAGCCCCAGCTACTCCCGACATCGGTTGTTTTACGATGTAGCAGCCACGAGCTTCCAATCTCCCCCCTTGTGGGGGAGATGTCCCGCAAGGGACAGAGGGGGGTATCGCACGGCAAAGACGCAGCATCGATCAGACCAGCGCCTCAATCGCCTTGCGCACGATCGTCTCGTCCATCTCGTGCAGGCCGATCACCACAAGCCGGGTTGCGCGGGCTTCACCCGGCGTCCAGGCGCGATCGAAATAGGTGTCGATACGGCTGCCGACGGCCTGAAGCTGCAGGCGCATGGGCTTGCCGGGGACATCGACGAAGCCCTTGAGGCGCAGCACGTCATGCTCGGCGATCACGCCCTTCAGCGCATCAACGAAGGCCACCGGATCGGCGATCGGACCAAGCTCGACAACGAAGCTGTCGAACTCGTCGTGGTCGTGCGGCGTCCCATCCTCGTGCTCCAGTTCATGATGGGATTTGCGGTTGACGATATCGTCTTCCGTGCCGATGCCGAGGCCAAGCAGGACGGCGGCCGGCACATCGCCGTTCTTTGCCTCTATGATTGTCGGCTTTCGGGCGGTGCGCGAGGCAACCTCGGCGCGCACACGGCCGAGTCCGTCGATGTCGATCAGATCAATTTTGTTGAGCACGATCAGATCGGCGCAGGTCAGCTGATCCTCGAACAGTTCTTCGATCGGGCTTTCATGATCGAGCGAGTCGTCCTCGACGCGGGCGGCTTCGACAGCGTCATGATCATCAGCGAATCGGCCGGCGGCGACGGCGGCGCTATCGACGACGGTGATAACACCGTCGACGGTGACATGGGTGCGGATATCGGGCCAATTGAAGGCGGCGACCAGCGGCTGCGGCAACGCAAGGCCCGAGGTCTCGATGACGATGTGGTCCGGGCGCGCATCGCGCTCCAGAAGCTTCGTCATGGTGGGGATGAAGTCGTCGGCGACGGTGCAGCAGATGCAGCCGTTGGTCAGCTCTATGATATCGTCTTCCGTGCAGTTCTCCGCGCCGCAGCCCTTGAGCACATCGCCATCGACGCCGAGATCGCCGAATTCGTTGATGATCAGCGCGATCTTTTTGCCGCCTGTATTCTGCAGGAGGTTGCGGATCATCGTCGTCTTGCCGGCTCCCAGGAAGCCGGTGATGACGGTGGCGGGAATCTTTTCCTGGTTCATGTGGATCAACCCTTCATTTTCAGCGGCAGGCCCGCTGCGATAAGATAAACTTCGGCACTCGCCGCCGCGACCATCTGGTGCAGGCGGCCGGCATGATCGCGAAATTCCCGCGCCATGCGATTTTCCGGCACGATTCCCAAGCCCACCTCGTTGGAGACGAAAACGAGCCATGATCGTGCAGTTGGCAGAAATGCAGTGAGAGCGGCAAATTCCGCCGCCATGTCTCGCTCAGCCATCATCAGGTTGGTGACCCATAGCGTCAGGCAGTCGACAAGCATTGCCCGCCCCTCGGCGTCAATGGCTGCGAGCTGCCCGACGAGATCCATCGGCTCCTCATGCGTCTGCCATAGATCGCCGCGGTCGGCACGATGCTTTGCGATGCGCTCGCGCATCTCGTCATCCCACGCCTGCCCTGTCGCCACATAGTGACGTTCAAGACCCGTGTCTAAAACCAGGGATTCGGCAAATCTGGATTTGCCGGAACGCGCGCCGCCAAGGACGAAAACAGCTCGGGAAGTCGAAGTCGACATGCGCTATGTCCGCTCCCACCACGCAGAAGCGAGGGTCGGCAGCACGTCGCTGGAACCGGGAAACGGGCGCCTCCACGCCCAAAACTCATCTTGCGCCACGACAACCTCCGTGCTGGCAGCGGGACTGACGTCCCAGAACAGGCTCTGCGCCCGGCACGCATGGCAGGTCTCCTGGCTCGCGGATAAGGCGCCGCGACGGGGGCAGACCAAAACCGGTCGCCCCCGATCGTGCGCCAGCGGATCTTTCTCGCCTTCCCGGCATCCATCATGAAAAGGCGGACGATTCGTAGAATAAGAGGCGTCCAGCCCCGGTTGATCATGATGCCACACCAGTGGCTTTTTCGACTTGCGCCTGCCCCGCCCCGTTCGCCCCATGCGAACCATCAACGGAATAGACTTCAAACCGAACGAAAGACCCTGACCGCTCTACAGTCGCGGGGTCGGCTGTGATGAGAACGCCCGGATTGGGTCCGTCCCTCCACATTCCCTTTTCATCCCATGCGGCAGATCGCCGCTCAGGAACCATTCGTTGTGCCGCAATGATTAGGCTTTCACTTAGTTCAAGTCAATCAAGGGCATGGATGCGACCTGCGCCATCCTGATTGCGAAATCGGTTGAAAATTCGCATGAAATCAGCGGCTTTTTTGCCGTATTTCTTTGATGTTAGGAGTTTATAGAGGGTAAGCCCTCACATTCGAGCAAAAACGTATCGTCCGCTTCCAATGCTACAGAAATTTCAACCGCGACGTCTCGGCGTCTTCTCGGTCCTATTCGATCTCGGTCGCTTCAGGGCATTGCTGCGTCGTGGCGAGCTGGGACTTGTTTTTGCCGGCGCCCTGGTGGGAATAGCGTCCGGCTGTGCCGTAACCGCGATGAGCTATATCTCGCGTAAGCTTCATAGCGTCATCTACGGCATAACCGACTACGAACGCTTGAGCTCAGCGGCAATGGCGATCCCCGACAAATCGGTGTTGTTCATCGCGCCGATCGCCGGCGGCATCATTCTCGGCATCCTGCTTTATATATTGTCGCGCACGCGCAAGAAGCCGATGGTCGACCCGATTGAAGCCAATGCGCTGCATGGCGGCCGCATGTCGCTTACCGACAGCATCATCGTCGCGGTGCAGAACCTGATCTCCAATGGATTCGGCGCGTCTGTCGGGCTTGAAGCAGGTTACACGCAGCTCGCCGCAGGCATTGCCTCCAAATTCGGCTACAAGATGCAGATGCGCCGCGCAGACCTGCGCATGCTCGTCGGCTGCGGCGCGGCCGGCGCCATCGCAGCTGCTTTCAATGCGCCGCTCACGGGCGCCTTCTATGCCTTCGAGCTGATCATCGGCAGCTATTCGATCGTGACCCTGACCCCCGTCGTCGTCTCGGCGCTGATTTCAACGATGATTGCCAGACTACTCGCCGGCGACGACTTTGCCATCGATATCGATCATTTCGGGGCGATCGTTCCGGCGGATTATCTTCCAGCCATCCTGCTTGGTGCCTTCTGCGCCGGTATCGGCATCCTGATCATGCAGGGCGTCGCCTGGGTCGAGGAACTGGCACGCAAGAGCTCCATAGCGCCGCCTTTCCGGCCTGCGCTCGGCGGCCTGATCGTCGGAACACTGGCGCTGATCTCGCCACAAGTCCTTTCGGCCGGCCATGGCGCGCTGCATCTCAATCTGTCTACGGACGTGACGCTGGGCGCCTTGGCGGGTCTATTCCTGCTGAAATCGCTCGCCTCGGCAATATCGATCGGCTCCGGTTTCAGAGGCGGCCTCTTCTTCGCTTCGCTGTTCATGGGCGCGCTGCTCGGTAAGATCTTCGCCTATTGCGCGCCCTATTTCGATCACGCGACGCTGACGCCGGTCGTCTATGCCGTCGTCGGCATGAGCTCGCTGGCCGTTGCCATCATCGGCGGCCCGCTGACCATGACCTTCCTGGCGCTTGAAATCACCGGGGACTTCCCGATCACCGCCCTGGTGCTGGCCGCCGTCATCACCTCGTCGCTCGTGGTGCGCACGACCTTCGGCTACTCTTTCGCGACATGGCGCTTCCACCTGCGCGGCGAAAGCATCCGCAGCGCCCATGACGTCGGCTGGATCCGCAATCTCACTGTCGCCCGCATGATGCGCCCCGACGTGCATACGGGCAGTATCGACATGAGCATCGAAGAATTCCGCAAGAATTTTCCGATCGGCTCGGCCCAGCGTGTCATCCTAGTCGACAAGAACGAGAAATATTCCGGAATGGTCCTCGTGCCCGATGTCTATGCGAGCCCGGTCGAAAAGGACGACGAGGAGCACGGTCTTTTCGATTTCATCCGGCTCCGCAACGAATTCCTGCAGCCGCAGATGAACGCCAAGCAGGCAGCCGCCATGTTCGAGCAGACCAAGAGCGAAGCGCTCGTCGTCGTCAACGACCTGATCGAACGCAAGGTCATCGGTCTGCTGACGGAGAGCTATACGCTGCGCCGCTACAGCGAAGAACTCGACCGCCGTCGGCGGGAAGTTTCCGGCGAACTCTAGGCGACCAGACCGTCGAGCCAGGCCGGATCGAGCACGGCTTCCAGTTCTGCCGCAACTTCGTCCAGAGCCATATCGACGCTGGCGCGATAGTTCACGCGCTCGCCGGAAAGGCCGAAGCTTGCCAGCAGCTTTGCCCGGTAAGCGTCGCTACCGAAGAGCCCATGAAGATATGTGCCCATGATGCGGCCATCCGGCGATACCGCTCCATCGGGCCGCCCTTCGATCATGGCCGATGGCCGTTCGCAGTCCGGACCCCGCGTCACACCGAGATGGATTTCATAGCCGGACAGCGGCACGTCATACTCTTTCGAGACCGCAAGACTGTTGCGCACCGTCTTCTCAGGGGCCATTTCCGTCTCGATATCCAAAAGACCCAATCCGGGCGTCTCGGTCACCGATCCCTCGATACCGAGCGGATCGTGGACGGTATGACCGAGCATCTGATAACCGCCGCAAATACCGATGACGCGACCGCCGCGGCGCACATGGGCAGCGATATCGCGATCCCATCCTTGCTCGCGCAGATCCAGCAGGTCACCGATCGTCGACTTGGAGCCCGGCAATACCACAAGCCCCGCATCGGCGGGCAAACGCTCGCCAGCCCGGACGAAGACGAGATCGACATCGGGCTCGGCCCGCAGCGGGTCAAGATCGTCGAAATTGGCGATCCGCGACAGCACAGGCACAGCGACCTTGAGCGCGCCGGAGGAACCTCGAGCAAGTCGCTCCAATACGACCGAATCCTCCGCCGGCAGGCGGGTGGCCGCCTTTAGCCACGGGACGACGCCATGACATTGCCATCTAGTGAAACTGCCAACCGCCTCAATGCCCTCACCAAACAATGAGACATCACCACGGAACTTGTTGATCAGATAGCCACGGATCATCCGCCGGTCTTCCTCCGGCAAGATATGATATGTGCCGACCAATGACGCGATCACGCCGCCGCGGTCTATGTCACCGACCAGCACGACGGGAACATTGGCGCGTGTCGCAAAGCCCATATTGGCGATGTCGCCGCGCCGCAGATTGATCTCGGCCGGCGAACCCGCTCCTTCGACGATGACGAGATCGGTTCCCGCCCGCATCGTGGCGAAGCTTTCGAGCACCGCGCCGAGCAATTGCGGCTTGAGGGCCTGATAGTCCCTGCCCTTGGCCTGCCCCCAGACTTTGCCCTGAACGATGATCTGGCTGCCGGTCTCCGATTGCGGCTTCAACAACACCGGATTCATGTGAACCGATGATGGCACGCGCGCCGCGAGCGACTGCAGCCACTGCGCCCGTCCGATCTCGCCGCCGTCTTCGGCAACGGCGGCATTGTTCGACATGTTTTGTGGCTTGAACGGGCGCACTCTCACGCCCCTGTTTGCGAACAGCCGGCACAGTCCCGCGACCAATACCGTTTTTCCGACATCGGAACCGGTTCCCTGCAGCATGATCGCTCTTGTCATTGCCCACCACCTCGATACGCCACAGCCACTGAAAACGCTGGATTCCGCCTTGATTTTGCCGCGATCTCCAGCTGCCGGAAAGAGCGGCCACGATACAAAAATGCATCACCTTCAAACATGCTCTATTTGCGACATTGGATGACGATTTCATCCGTTGTCAGTTACGCGAAGGAGGATTATCTGCATCGTGAAAACAAACAACGAAACCGGCCTGTCCGGTCGGAGGATACCCCAATGCTCTTCATCTTCAACAGACAGAATTCCATTCAGATCGCCTGGAATGGCAAGCTTCCGGTTCGCCGCCCGGAGAGCCGCCTGCAGCAACTCGACACGCGCTTCGGCACGATCGGCTTCATCCGCACCTATAATGTCGGCTGAGAGCGCGTCAAGCTGCCAGCCCCATACATGAGAAGCCGCCATGCAACAGCATCGGCGGCTTTATTTTTGATCGTTATCGGGATCGGAGCAGGCTGCTGCTTCCCGCACATCAAACTGTCTCGTAACGGCACCCTCTAAAGCGCGAAAACCGCGCGATCCGAGGATCAACGCGGTTTGCCAAAAACGCCGGCTTCCCTGCACAAACACCACAAGGTTCGCTTTCCCCGGTACGCAATACCTGATCCAGGGAAGCAGCGGTATGTCCCCCGCCACGCATCGATTGATAAACCGACATCGTTACCGGAGGGTTATTAAGTGCTTAAATTAGAGTGAATCTGAAAATTTTTTGAAAATTTTCCGCTTTGCGTTGAGAAATCGCAAACGACGCAAATGGAATACAAAACGTCTTTCAGGGACGCGATATTCCAGCGCCATTTAATTCCGTCTTGATGGTAAAGCTTCACGAAAGCCACACAATGCCTGTTTTGCAGCCGTGAATAGCAGAAAACAGGCTAATTCAGGCGCTTAATTAAGCTTCTCCAAGGGGCGTGATAACTTCCTTCGGCTGGCAGGCTGTTGATTTCTTCTTTCAAATCCTTACGCTACCCTTTGTCGATGCAAAGAATGCCCGGCCGCGACAGAGTTCCGCGGTCGCAAAAAGACCAAATGCACGACGGCAGCAAAGGGGACCGTACGGGCGTCGTCAGCGGCGTATGAACGGTTGCAATCAGACCGCGCTGACAGGGAATCGACAGAAATCGAACGCGTTTGGAGTCGATTTCCGCAACGTAACGAAAAATTGGGAGACGATATCAATGAAGAAGCTTCTCGCTTCAGCCATTTTCGCATTCGGCGCCTATGCTTTGGCTGGCTCGGCGCACGCCGCGGATTGCGGCAGCGTATCCATCGCTGAAATGAACTGGGCATCGGCAGGCGTAGCCGCTCAAGTCGACAAGATCATCCTGCAAAACGGTTATGGCTGTAACGTCACTCTGGTGACCGGCGACACGCAGCCGACCTTTACCTCCATGGATGAAAAAGGTCAGCCTGACGTTGCGCCCGAGCTTTGGGTCAACGCAGTGCGCACAGCGCTCGACAAGGCCGTTTCCGAAGGCCGCTTGATCGAGGCGGCACCGCTCTTGAGCGATGGCGGCGTGGAAGGCTGGTGGATTCCGAAATTCCTCGCCGACGCCCATCCGGATATCAAGACCGTTCAGGACGCGCTGAAGCATCCGGAACTCTTCCCTGCCCCGGAAGATTCTTCCAAGGGCGCGGTATATAATTGCCCGGCCGGCTGGAACTGCCAGATTTCGACCGCCAATCTCTACAAGGCCCTCGGCGCCGAAAAGCTCGGCTTCACGTTGGTCGATACCGGTTCGGCGGCAGGTCTCGACGGCTCGATCGCCAACGCCTTCGAAAAGAAGACCGGCTGGCTCGGCTACTATTGGGCTCCGACAGCCATCCTCGGCAAGTACGAGATGGTTCGCCTGAGCTTCAACGTGCCGCATGACAAGAAGGATTGGGATGCCTGCACTTCGCAGCAGGATTGCGCCAATCCGAAGGTGAACTCCTATCCGGTTTCGGACGTCTATACCGTCGTGACCAAGGACTTTGCCGCAAAGGCCGGTATCGCCATGGACTACATGAAGACCCGCAAGTGGGATAACGGCACCGTCGGCAAGGTTCTCGCCTGGATGACCGACAATCAGGGTACCAACGAGGACGGCGCCAAGTATTTCCTCAAGACCTACCCCGACATGTGGACCAAGTGGGTTGCTCCGGACGTCGCCACCAAGGTCAAGGCGTCGCTCTAATCCGTGCTGCAGAATCGGCGGCAGGCGCGTGCCTGCCGCCGATTTCACATTCGCGCGCCGTAATCGGTATGACGCTCATACCGACAGAGCAACATGACGCAAGGTCGCAACGAGTGCAGATTAACGGCGGCGAATGCTGTAAGAATTCAGGGGCAGCCTGAAGAACCGGTCGCAGCGCTGCAGTGCTGCCCGCATGTGATGGCCACACGAGCGCAGCGGGACAGAACCGGACTAAGAAGGGGAAATACATGGCTATCCAGTGTACGATCCTGCCGAATTTGCTCTGCAACTTTCCGGCAATAGACGAGTCGATCATACGTCTCGCACGCAAGAACATCGATGACGGTTTCAGGGCGTCTGTACGCGCCTACGGCAATCTCATCGACGCCATCGTGCAGCCGCTGCAATGGTTTCTGAACTATCTCGAATGGGTTTTCACCAACACGCCCTGGTTCATCATACTCGTCGCCATGATGCTCGTCGTATATGCCGCCAGCCGCAACCTTAAAATTGTTGCCGGCACAGCGATCTCCATGATCCTCATCGGCGTCTTCGGCCTCTGGACCGATACGATGGTCACGCTCGCCATGGTGACGGTCTGTACGCTCATCGCCATCGTCATCGGACTGCCGATCGGCATCCTGATGGCGCGCTCGGACCGGCTGCAGTCGATCGTCAATCCGATCCTCGACGTCATGCAGACCATGCCGAGCTTCGTCTATCTCATTCCCGTCGTCGTCATCTTCGGCATCGGCAAGGTACCGGGCCTTATCGCCGTCGTCATCTATGCAGTTCCGCCGATGATCCGCCTGACCAATCTCGGCATCCGCCTCGTGGACAAGGAGGTGCTGGAAGCCGCCGACGCCTTCGGCTCGTCGCACCGCCAGAAACTCTTCAACGTGCAGATCCCGCTTGCCCTGCCCACCATCATGGCCGGCATCAATCAGACCATCATGATGTCGCTGGCCATGGTCGTCGTCGCCTCGATGGTCGGCGTCGGCGGGCTCGGCAAGAATACGCTGCAGGCGATCAACAACCAGTTCTTCACCGTCGGCTTCCTCAACGGTTTCGCGCTGGTCGCCATTGCCATCATTTTCGATCGCACGAGCCAAGCCTATGGCAGACGGCTCCAGAAGCACTCGGAGGTCATCCATGGCTAGTCACGCGATCCAGATCAAAAGCCTTTATAAGATTTTCGGTCCTCGCGGACGCAACTATATCGATCAGGTCAAGAACGGCTTGGGCAAGGCCGAACTCAATGAAACGCACGGTCATGTGCTCGGCCTGCAGGATATCAACATCGACATGCCGGCCGGCGCCATCACCGTCGTCATGGGCCTCTCCGGCTCGGGCAAGTCGACGCTGATCCGCCATATCAACCGGTTGATCGAGCCGACGGCCGGCGAAGTGCTCTATGACGGCGTCGACGTCTGCAAAATGAGCGAAAACGACCTGCGCGAATTCCGTCGTCACAAAACGGCGATGGTGTTCCAGAAATTCGCGCTGCTGCCACACCGCACCGTCATCGAAAACACGATCTACGGCCTTGATATCCAGGGTGTGCCGCGCTCCGAAAGCGAGAAGAAAGGCCAGTATTGGATCGAGCGCGTCGGGCTCAAGGGCTTCGAACGGCACTTTCCGAACCAGCTTTCCGGCGGCATGCAGCAGCGCGTCGGCCTTGCCCGCGCGCTGACGAACGATGCCGATATCCTGCTGATGGACGAAGCCTATTCGGCGCTCGATCCGCTGATCCGCGTGGACATGCAGACCGTCCTCCTCGATCTACAGAAGGAACTGAAGAAGACCGTCGTCTTCATCACCCATGATCTCGACGAGGCGCTGCGCCTTGGCGACAAGATCGCGATCCTGCGCGACGGCAAGGTCGTGCAGCAGGGCACCGGCCAGCAGATCGTACTACAGCCAGCCGACGACTACATCACCGCCTTCGTCAAGGAAGTGAACCGCGGTCGCGTCATCCAGGCCCAGACGATCATGAAGCCGCTTGCCGGCGAGCCGGGCGGCGCACGCGTACCCGGCGACATGACGCTGGAAGTCGCCGCCAAGCAGATCACCGAGGCAGGCCAGACGGGAGCCGTGGTCACGGATGCGGGCGGCAAGCCTATCGGCACGATCGATCTGCAAAGCATCATCGCCGCCATGGTCACGCCGACATCGCATGAGACGGCACAGATGGCGGCAGCCTGACGGCTGATCTTCATCGCAAACGGCAAAGCGCCCTCACCGGGGCGCTTTTTTCTGCCGCCATTGCCGCGTCGATATAGAGGTAGCCATCTTGTCGTTGTGTTCACATAAAGAAATGTTTATATCTGCATTTGATATCCGAACATCCGACGTATCCGAGGACGCACCATGACCGTCGCCATCAATCCCCTGACCGATCTCCTTGCCGAAAAGGGCGTACTGCTTGCCGACGGCGCAACCGGCACCAACCTCTTCGCCATGGGCCTTGAGGCCGGTGAAGCCCCCGAACTCTGGAACGAACAGCATCCGGACCGGATCACGAAGCTGCATCAGGATTTCGTCGATGCCGGCGCAGATATCATCCTCACCAACACCTTCGGCGGCACCCGTCATCGCCTGAAGCTACACCATGCGCAGGATCGGGTGCACAGCCTCAACAAGACGGCCGCCGAGATCGCGCGAGCAGTCGCCGACAAGGCCGGCCGCAAGGTCATCGTTGGCGGCTCCGTCGGGCCGACGGGCGAGTTGCTGATGCCGCTTGGCGCCCTCACCTATGAAGATGCCGTTGCCGCTTTCGTCGAGCAGATGGAAGGCCTGCAGGCGGGTGGTGCCGATGTCGCCTGGATCGAAACCATGTCGTCGCCGGAAGAAATCCGGGCTGCAGCCGAAGCCGCCGCCAAGGTCGGCCTACCCTACACCTATACCGGCTCGTTCGATACCGCCGGCAAGACCATGATGGGCCTGCATCCCAAGGACATTCATGCCGTCGCGACCGATATCGGCGCAGGCCCGGCGGCCGTCGGCGCCAATTGCGGCGTCGGCGCTTCCGACATCCTCTCCAGCCTCCTCGACATGACCGAGGCGGACGCTTCCGCAATCGTCATCGTCAAGGGCAATTGCGGCATTCCCGAATATCGTGGTGCCGAAATCCATTATTCCGGCACGCCGCCGCTGATGGCTGACTATGCCCGCCTTGCCCGCGATGCCGGCGCCAAGATCATCGGCGGCTGCTGCGGGACCTCCTGCGGTCATCTCGCCGCCATGCGGGAGGCGCTGGACAGCTACGTACCCGGCCCTCGCCCGACGCTGGAAACGATCATCGAACGGATCGGCCCCCTTCGCAACAAGACCGCCAACGAAGGTGGCGCGGCACCCGCTCGCGAACGCCGCAGACGATCCTAAGGAAAAAAGAGAAAGCCTGGTTGCCGGGCTTTCTTTTCATCATTCAATTGCTTCCGCAGAGATCTTCCCTCGGCCGCGTCTTCAAACATGCCGAAAGTAAGCCAGCGCCTGCCGCCTGCTATTTCTCACCACCGATGGCGCGTCCTTCGGTGAAATGCGGAACAATCCGGCTGTCGAACGCCTTCAAGGCCGCACCGATCGCCTGGTGCATGTCGAGATAGCGATAGGTGCCGAGCCGCCCGCCGAAATGGACATTGGTCTCCGCCACGGCGCGCTCGCGATAGCGCAGGAAGAGCTCCTTGTCTTGCCGCGTGTCGATCGGATAATAGGGCTCGTCAACGCGCCTTGCAGAGCGTGAATATTCCCGCACCACGACCGTCTTCTCATTCTGATAGTTGCGCTCCGGATTGAAGTGGCGAAACTCCAGGATACGTGTGTAGGGGATCGTCTCGTCGGCATAGTTCATGACCGCCATCCCTTGGAAATCGCCGGTATTCAGCGTCTCCTTTTCGAAGTCGATGGTCCGCCACCCGAGCTCGCCCTCGGAATAATCGAAATAGCGATCGATAGGACCGGTATAGACGATCGGAAGCCCGGCCGGCAGCGAGGATTTCAGCGAAAAGAAATCGACGTCGAGGGCGATCTGGATTTTGGGATGCTTCAGCATCCTCTCGAAGATCGCTGTATAGCCGTCGACCGGCAGACCTTCATATTTGTCGTTGAAATAGCGGTTGTCGAAAGTGTAGCGGACCGGCAGGCGCGTGATGATATGCTCCGGCAGATCCCGCGGATCCGTCTGCCACTGCTTGGCCGTATAGCCACGGATGAACGCCTCGTACAAGGGTCGGCCGATCAGCGAAATCGCCTTCTCTTCCAAATTGGCCGGATGGCGGCCGGCCATTTCCGCCGCTTGGTCCGCAATCAGTGCCCTCGCCTGGTCGGGCGAAAGGCGCCGGTTGAAGAACTGCGAGATCGTGCCGAGATTGATCGGCATCGAATAGACCTGATCGCGATAGGTCGAATAGACGCGATGCTTATAGTCGGTGAAAGCGGTAAATCTGTTGAGATAGGTCCAGACCAGTTCGTTCGGTGTATGGAAGAGATGCGCACCATAGCGGTGAACCTCAATTCCGGTCTCGCCGTCGAACTCGCTATAGGCGTTGCCGCCGATATGGCTGCGCCTGTCGATCAGAAGCACATTCTTCTGCAGCTCGTTCGCCACCCGCTCAGCAATCGTCGTGCCATAAAACCCGGCGCCGACGATCAATAAATCTACCTTGGAAAAATCAATCATGCTCTAAATTCTCGCTGCCACCAAATCTCGGTGGCGGTTGCAATCGAAGATGGCAATCGGAATTGGATATATAAGGATGACGTCGGCAAGAACCTGTCGGCAGCACTTGGAAAAATCCAGGCACGCTTACCAGACGCCGGCATATTTCAGCGGCGTATATTGATACGTCCTGAAGAGTGCTGCCTGTTCTTCCACCGCTGCATTGACGTTGTAGGTCGCACCCAGCGGCCGGGTATGAGCGACGGAGATGGCATCGATAATCCCCATGCGCGCCACCGGCCGCCCGAGGAATGACGGCCAAAGATGATCGAGGCCGTATCCGGATTCGACATCCTTCATGGACTCGATGCAGATCTGCAGCGCACGCAACGAGAAGACCGGGCACATGATTTCGACGAAGCCTTCGAAACGCACGACGCTGTTGGGTCGCTGAACCGTCAAAGGATGATTGGGGTAAGAGCCTGGCCCTTTCTTGAGGGACGGCTGTGCCAGGTCCAGACCATGCTTGTGCGACAGATGGAACATCCTGTTGATGTCCTCGCCGTCGCACAGCAGATCGTCATCCGGCAGCCAGATTCGCTCGTAATTCCAAAGCGGGCTTCCCTGATGGAAGAGGTCGTAGATGATCTTGAACTTCTTGGTCTTCGGCAGATGCGCCAGATATTCGTAAGGGCTGCCGGAAACTTCCGGCGTCTCCGCACCATAATAACCGATGCAGAGATCCCAGTTGCGCGAAGCATCATCGATCTTCTCGAACCAGCGCGGATGGAGCGACTTCGAACCGGCCGGCACAACGACCAGATTGGGACGCCGCAATCCTTCCTGAGGCTGAACAAGAAAGTTTGCCTTGCGCTCGACGCCCACGGGTGTCGAAAACAGCGGATGAGGAGGATGATCTGCCGGCACCAGCAGATAGGTCGCATCGACGCCGCCAACGACGCCCCGTCCCGCAAGCGCCATAAGATTGCCGCCCTCGATATGGGCGGTATCGAAGATGACCGACGGCAGTCCATCCCTGTCGATCAGGCAAAGCCGACCGCCCATGACATGCCAGAAGTCGACGCTCGGATCGAAATAATTGCCGATCATGCCATTGGGCGCCAGAACCATGAAGCGTGTGAACATCCCGCGATTGACGTCGCCGAGGCTCCAGAATGTGCCGCTCAACATCTCCTGGGTCAGCGGCGGCGCGTCGGACCATTGTATCTGGCTCGCAGGATGCGCTTCGTAGGCGGGCGTATGCAGGCTGTTCGCTGCCAATGACATATGGACTGTTCCCTAATTCCGAACCCCAGGTAACGGCCCGATCCGAGGAAAGCAGTCAGACGACGTGGCTCCCGGAGATTCGCTCGCGATCGAGCTCGTTTGATCGGCACTGTGGCCATCATTCCTTTTGCGAAGCTTGTGCAGGAAATCAAAGGCCACCTGCCGCCCGCGACGCATTTCGAGCAATCCAGCCTCGCGAAAGTTGGCCGGCATAATCTCAGCACTGGGATTTCTGTGCGGGGGCAATCGCGCGTGCAGAATATTGCCAAGAACGTCGGTGCTCGGCGGACACGAAGGTCGGTCGTGTCGTCCGTCAGGTCGAGACTAAGAACCACTCGTCTCTTTTACGGTAGCAGAAGATGCATCAGAAGAAAAAGCTGGCCATAATCATCGAAGTCGATAGCTTCATCGGCGACATATTCCAACATCTGTCAAAAACCTACGAAGTCATGGCCATACAGCCGAAGACTTTCAAGGAAATCGAGACGGCTGTGGAATGGGCCGACATCGTCTGGTTCGAATTCTGCAACGAGCTCTTCGTCCACGCGATCAACCAGAACATCAAGCGACGCGGCAAGCGTGTCATCGCGCGCTGGCATCGTTTCGAGATCGTGGAATCGAATTTTCCCGATCGCATCGATTTCGGCGCCATCGATGATCTGATTCTGGTGTCTCATGACATGCTGCGTGTCCTGAAACTCAGGGCGCCCCAGGTCACCCAGAAAACCCGTACCCACGTCGTGTGGAACGGCCTCAATCTCGACAAGTTCAAGCCGATCCCTTCGCTCGACAAGAAGAAGATCGCCTGGGCCGCCAAGCCCTTCATGCGCAAGAACCAGCCGCTGTTCCTGCAAATCATGCACTCGCTGGTGAAGCGCGATCCTTCCTACACGCTGCATGTGGCCGGCGAACAGGAAGAGTTCGTCATGATGCCGTACCTGAAGCGCACGACGGAAAAGCTCGGCCTCACCCGCAACGTCTTCTTCCATGGTTGGCAGCGCAACATGCCGGCCTTCCTGGCCGATAAGGGCGTGATACTGTCGACCTCGGTGCACGAGAGCTTTGGTTATAACATCGCCGAAGCCATGGCTGTCGGCGCCTTGCCGGTGGTCCATGATTATCCCGGTGCGGAAGAATTCTGGCCCGACGAAATCCGTTTCTCGTCGGTGGATGAGGCCGTCGAAAAGATCATTACCGGTCAGACCCATCAATGGACGCAATATGTCCACGAGAAATTCCCGCTCGCCAAGCAGCTGCGCGAACTCGATGTTGTTATGGGTGACCGGGTAGCAGAAGCACCCAAGACCTTGAATTGGGCATCCCTGGAACAGCAGGCGGGTTCAAATATGAAGCGGCCCGTTCCGCTCTGGCTCGCGCAGCGGCCAGCCCCCGCACAGCAGGCCCCACAGCCCGCGCCTATTCCGCAGGCCATATCGGTGCAGCAGGTTCGTGAAGCCATGCCGGTTGTCGAGGTGGCGATGCAGCCGATGCAGCAGCCCTATCCGACACAGCCGCAACCCGTCCCAGCACCATCCGTGGAGCGGCTTGCTCCCGTTACGCCGCTGGAACAGCCGATGCGTCGATCGGAAGCTGCGCCTTCCTTTGACTCCACCGGCTATTGGGAGGGCCGTTATCGCAATGGCGGCAACTCGGGTGCCGGCTCTTATGATGTGCTCGCCAAGTACAAGGGCCAGTTTCTGAATAGTCTCGCCCGGAAGAAAGGGCTGAAATCCTTTGCGGAGATGGGCTCCGGTGATGGCAATCAGCTGAAATACTTCTCGTTCGACCGCTATACCGGCTTCGATGTCTCCAAGACGGTCATCGAACGCACGATGATGATGTATAGAGATAAGCCGAACTACAATTTCGTCTGGCTGGGCGATCAGTCGCTTGACTGGGAAATGCATGAAGACGCCTACGACTGCGCCTTGTCGCTCGACGTTCTCTACCATTTGGTTGACGACAATATTTACGTCAATTACCTCGACCAGCTCTTCTCCCTGCCGCAGCGCTATGTGGTTATCTACGCCTCCAATTTCGACGGCCCGGATATTCGTGGCGCGTCCCATGTCCGGCATCGCAAGTTCACGACGGACATCGCAAACCGGTTCCCGCAATGGAGCCTGCTGAAGCTGGTGGAGAACCCGTATAAGTTCAAGGAATCGACCGAGGCGGATTTTGCGATCTACAGCCGCGACGAATTCGAAAACGCGCTGGATCTGAACGAACTCGACGCCATCAGATGAACCAGCCTGAAACGGAAGAGAGGCGCCGCGGCATGACCGCGGCGCCTCTCTTTTTATTGCGAGCACATTGGGCGTCGAATACTATCTTAGCCGACTATCTTGGCGTCTTGCCGAGTATCAAATGAGGAGCCTGTTTCAACCTGAGCGCAATATCCGCAGTCTCGAACGACTGCCTGCGCACGTTCTCATAGTCAGCTTGGCCATAATCTTCATAGCATTGCCGAACCAGCGCGAAGAAACGTTCCCTGAGATCCAGGGGCAATTGCGGATAGATCCAATCGAGCAAATCGAACTTGCTGCGAAGGAACCACTGGTAATAGGCCTCTTTCATCCGCGGTAGGCGCGCGAACAACGCCTCCACCTCCGCAAAGGCCTTGAAGACCTCGAAGCGCTTTTCGGTGAAGACATTGGTCAGCTGCGCCCTGTCCTGATAGACGCGGTGGCCGATGAGATAGCGATTCATCATGCCGATCTTCCGGGCGTGCAGATAGATGTGCCAGTGAGCATAGATATCGTTATGGACACGCGTCTCCGAGAAGTGCAGACCCGTTTCCCTGCATAGCTTGGCGCTCACGATCTTGTTCCAGGGGAAATTCACCGTGAACAGCAATCGCTCGCACTGATCGAGCGTAAAAATGCCTATATCAGTATCGCCGAGCAGCGCCTGCCAGGCATCATTATCGATCGGCAGCATCGGATCGAGACGACCGTTCTTCTCGGTGACATAGCGATAACGAAACACCATCACATCGCAGCCAGTGGCTTCCATGTGATGGACAACTTCATCGATCGAGCGATGCGCTACAATGTCGTCCGCGTCGAGAAAGTAATAATAGTCGCCGCGCGCGGCGGCCATTCCGGCATTCCGGCTATATCCCGCTCCGCCATTTTGCGGATTGCGCAGCAAGCGCACCCGCTGATCGCGCTGAGCATGTCGCTCGACAATCATCGCGGTGGCATCGGGAGACATGTCGTCGACGACGATCACCTCCAGAACGTCACGATTTTCAAGAACCGCGGCAATCGTTTCACCGATGGATTCCTGCGCCTTATAGGCGGGAATGATGACGCTGACTTTGCTCACAGGGTCTCCTGATACTGACATGGATGCCAAACCCTGGAGGTATCGGTCGATCCATGTGCCTCGGGCTATCCGGCCATTTTCCAGGAAGAGGCACCCTCGAAAACGGCAATCGCTTCCTGCCGGGATTGCAGAATGCGCTGGCCGGAGCATAAAGAGCGGAACTTGCACTGAACTGGAGCATAAGCGCTTCCCACACTCGGATCGCTCAAAACTCTCCAGCCCCGCGAAAGCAATCCGGCTTATTCATGGATCGAAGTCCATGCATAGAATCGCGCTGATGCCTCGTGGAGAATATCGATGTCTTCTGCTCAAGTCCCCGTCCTTTCGATCTGCGTTCCGACCTATAACCGTCAGTTCATGCTCGAGCGGAACGTCAATTTCCACCTGGAAGAATTTCGGCGGCTAGGCCTCCCTTTCGAAATCGTCATTGTCGACGATTGTTCGACGGATGAGACCGCAGCCTACATTCAGTCGATCTCGCATCATCCGGAAATCAGCGCCTATCGCCGGGCGCGCAATTCCGGTTTCATCAGCAACTACGCCTTTGCGATGCAGAGAGCCCGCGGCCATTACGCGGTTTTCCTCGGCGACGACGATTTGCTGATCCCGGAAAAAGTCGTCGAATATCTTCGCATCATGGTGGACGACAAGAATATCGGCATGATCCAGGCGCCGTGGCTTCTGGTCGACGCGCGGCCAGGTGGCGGCGATATGGAGCCCTTCTATCACCTCTCCTATCCGACGCGTCACGCCAAGGGTGACTTCCGCTCTATGCTGGAATTCATTCTCGACCGTCACATCTTCCCCGAATTCATGATCATCCAGCGCGACGTTCTTCTGAAGTCGATTTCCAGCCCGACGCCGTTCATCTTTTGGGCATTCCTCTATACGACCCGCGCATTGGACAAGGCCGACGTGCTGTTCATGCCGGAGCCTTTCGCGCGCGTGACCGCCGTTTCCGACGATCCGCGCCTGCAGCAGGGCAACAAGGAGTGCATGTTCCAGTGGGATACCTATAGAGGCGGCCTCGAATACCTCGCCTCGCAGGCGCTGCGCGATAACCGCTATCCGCCTGACTACCGCGGCTCGCTGATGCCTCGCATCACCGAATTCATGCTGCAGCGCCAGGCGGTCGCCATGCGCCTGCATGTCAACGCGCAGAACTGGGTCGAAGCCTATATCATGTATCACCGCATGGCGGCCTACTTGCCGACGCCGTTGCCGCCGGAATCCTATGATCAGATCCGCAAGCTGGCAGGCATCTCCACCGCCGCAACGGAGGCAATCGCTTTCAACGGTGAACCCGTCATCATCGAACCGATCATCGACGACGCCACGATCAATCTTCTCCCACAGTCGATCCGGCAGCATCTCTCGAGAGAAGCGCCGCAGACCGGCAGCTATGGCGGCAATCCAAGGGCCTATCTCCGCTTCACCGAGGATTTCCCGGCCAATCCGGGTCCGAAGGACGGCCTGTTCAGCATCATGACCTATATCGATCAGTTCGTCTGAGATCTGACATCGAACGCCAAGGGGCTCCGTCGCGCAATGCTCGGCGGAGCCTTTTTTATGGTTTCACATCAGCCGGGCAGCATTTCCGTCACTGCGATGATCGGCCCGAGCGGAAACAGGCTGTCGCGCCTTTGCCATTCCGGGATATCGAGGCTGGAGATGCTGCCATCGAGAAATAGCGCATTCGGACATTTCAACTCGTCGCGAAACAGCGTTGCAAAGTCGTGGAAACGCACCGCGCCATCGGAAATGGCGAAGACGACCTTGCCGTCAGAGGTAACGCCAACGCCGTTTCGTGTCTTTAAGCTCGGACTGTCGGCTAGAAATGACGGATGGACCTTGCCGCTGATGACCAGCATCGGGCCTGATTGGGTTGCGTAAAAAGGCTTGATGCCGGAAGCTGCGAATGCCTTGCTTTCCATGATCCCAGCCTTGCCCGACCCGAGATAGAAGACCCCGTTTGGCAGGAGATGAAAGTTGCCCCATCCCTTGTTGGTGTTGATCGCCTTCACCTCACGTCCGTTTTCGACAAAGAGGCCCACGGGAGACTGGTCGTCGAGATACATGCCGCCATTCATGGCAAAGCGCACGTAGATGCGATCCTGACGCAGATCATTTTCCAAGGCGCGGAAAGAGCCATAAGGCTTGCCGCTGCGATCGTTCTGGAAAATCTGAATGTCGTCGTTGACCGCATCGAAAGTGCAGACCGTATAACCCTCCCCGAGATGTTGGATCTTCCGACAGGCTTCGCCGGCCGATGCAGTGGCGGCAAAGGCAAGAACAGCAAGGACGACCATCAATCGAATCAAACGCATAGCCCCGCATGAATAACACAGGCTTCAGAACGCATCGCAATGCGGCGAAACAAGGAAGGCGTGACAACTAAAGCTGGAGTGCAGCCATATGGAATGCAAGCTGCGCGGCAGGATAACGATAGCCTGCCCCGACCGGGCAGGCATTGCGTGCAAGGCAGCCGCCGGCCATGCAGCCGGCCTGCCCAGTCGGCGTGCGCAAATGCGACCGGCAGACCGGAACATCGAAGCCGGCTGCCGTTATCGCCCCAACGGGGCAGGCGGCAAAGCAAGGTTTCTCCACGCATAGATCGCACGGATGCGGAGAAAACGGCGGCACCTTCATTGCTTCCAGCGCATCGGCAAATCCCAATGCGCCGCGATATCCATGCCACAGACCATAGTCCGGATGGATCAAGATGCCGAGCGGCGACGCTTTCAAGCCCTCGGCTTGCATGGCCCATCGCTGGAACGGTTGCCAAGGAGGGTCCGAAGGAAAATAGGCCGTGGCCCCCAACTCGCTTGCGACCGGCCGGATAATCGCCTTCGACCAGTCATCGAGGGGATCTTTGCGCATCTCTTTGTCGGGCATATCCAGCCATTTCGAGAACGCCGGCCAGATCGAGCCGCCGATATTGCCGAGCAGGATGACGCTGCGGGCTGTCGTGCCATCGCTCAGGAGCGGCCCCTCGCCTTCGTTGAAAGACAGACAGCCGCGAACGAAAACTCCGTGGACGCCGAGCGCCGCACGGAGTTGTTCGAAGATGGCAGGGCCGCGGCTCACCGTGGCCCCTTATATTCATAGTGCGGCCGCCAGACTTCCTTCTGGATCAGGTCGGCAACACGTGTTGCACCGCCTTGCTCCCTGGCGGCCTCGGGCTCTCTTCAGGTGAAGGCGTCCGGCATGGAATCCTTGCGCTTCTGGATATAGGCGAGGAGGGCCTCGTCGATGGCCGGATCGAGCGGCGGCGCTTCGTAGTGATCGAGCCAGGAACGGCAAAGCGCATTGGCGCGCTGCTCGATGCGCTTTTGGCCTTCTATCTCCCACTGCTCGAAGGAATTGTTATCGGCGAGCGGCGAACGATAGAAGGCCGACTGGAAATTTGCCTGCGTGTGGCCGCAGCCGAGATAGTGGCTGCCCGGACCGACTTCGCGGATGGCATCGAGCGCCTGGCCATTCTCCGAGAGATCGACGCCTTCGGCCATCTTCTGCATCATGCCGAGCTGGTCCTGATCGATCATGAACTTCTCGTAGGAGGAGACGAGACCGCCTTCGAGCCAACCGGCCGCATGCAGCACGAAATTCGTGCCGGCCAGCAGCGTCATGTTCAAGGTATTGGCCGATTCATGCGCCGCCTGCGCATCCGGAATCTTGGAGCCGCAAAGCGAGCCGCCAGTACGGAACGGCAGGCCGAGACGGCGGGCAAGCTGTGCTGCGCCATAGGAAACGAGCGACGGTTCCGGCGTGCCGAAGGTCGGTGCACCCGACTGCATCGAGATCGAGGCGGCAAAGGTGCCGTAGAGCACTGGCGAGCCCTTGCGGATCAGCTGTGTGAAGGAAGCGCCGGCCAGCACTTCGGCCAGAATCTGCGTCAGCGTGCCCGCGACCGTCACCGGGCTCATGGCGCCCGAAAGGATGAACGGCGAAACGACCGAGGCCTGATTGTGCCGCGCATAGACCTTCAGGGCGCCGAGCATGGTCTCGTCGAAGACCATCGGCGAGTTGGCGTTGATGAGGTTCAGCGTCACGCAATTATTCTCAACGAAATCGTCGCCGAAGACGATCTTCGCCATCGCGATCGTATCCTCGGCACGCTCCGGTGCCGTGACCGAGCCCATGAACGGCTTGTCGGAATATTTGATATGGCTATAGACCATATCGAGATGGCGCTTGTTGACCGGGATATCGACAGGCTCGCAGACCGTGCCGCCGGACGAATGCATCGACGGCGCCATATAGGCGAGCTTCACGAAATTGCGGAAATCCTCGATCGTCGCATAGCGGCGGTTGCCCTCGAGATCGCGGACGAAGGGCGGACCATAGACCGGCGCGAAAATCGTCGCCTTGCCGCCGACATGGGCGTTGCGGGCGCTGTTGCGCGCATGCCATGTGAATTCCTTCGGCGCCGTCTTCAGAAGCTCGCGGCAAAGTCCTTTCGGAAAATGCACGCGCTGGCCGCGTACGTCGGCGCCGGCATCCTTCCAAAGTTGGAGAGCTTCCGCATCGTCGCGAAACTCGATGCCGATTTCCTCCAGAACCGTGTCGGCATTGCGCTCGATGAGCTGCAGGCCTTCTTCGTCGAGCACTTCGTAGACGCCGATCTTACGGGTGATATAGGGGAGCGAAGGGCCCGGCCCGCCGCCGCTGCGCGAAGCGCGCCGCGCTGCCGCACCCCTGCCCTCGCTGCGCGAACGCCGTCCACCGCCATCATTGCCTGCAGCCGGTTGCTCAATCATATCGTCCATGATGTTTCCTCACTCCTGCGCATGGATGCGTCTATCAGGCCCCATGCTACCCGATTCCGCCAAGCGGACGTTCCTTAATGCGCCAGCAATTAGCATAGGACAGACATGGGCTGCTAATATCAACTGTTCTTCGTCCGTCGCGATTGATCCGCGCGACGTCGCATTCAAAAAGAGTTTTAGCGGCCTTCCGGTCTATCGGTAATGGCGACAGTGTTTTATACAAGTCTCTGATGCATTGCACGAAAATGGGATGGAGCGCATGTCTGACGACGAAATCATTCTCTCGGAACTTTCTGATGAAGAGCTCGTGCAGCAGATGCATGACGACCTGTATGACGGCTTGAAGGAAGAAATCGAGGAAGCCACCAATATTCTCCTGGAGCGTGGCTGGGCCCCTTACGATATTCTGACCCAGGCGCTGGTCGAAGGCATGCGCATCGTCGGCATCGACTTCCGTGACGGCATTCTCTTCGTTCCGGAAGTTCTGCTGTCCGCCAATGCGATGAAGGCCGGCATGTTTATCCTGCGTCCGCTTCTTGCACAGACCGGCGCGCCGAAGCTGGGCAAAATGGTGATCGGCACCGTCAAGGGCGACATTCACGACATCGGCAAGAACCTCGTCGGCATGATGATGGAGGGCGCCGGCTTCGACGTCATCGACCTCGGTATCAACAATCCGGTCGAAAACTACCTCGACGCCATCGAGCGCGAACAGCCCGACATCCTCGGCATGTCGGCCCTGCTGACCACGACGATGCCCTATATGAAGGTCGTCATCGATACGCTGAAGGAAAAGGGCCTGCGCGACGATTACGTCGTGCTGGTCGGCGGTGCGCCGCTGAACGAGGAGTTCGGCAAGGCCGTGGGTGCTGACGCCTATTGCCGCGATGCCGCTGTCGCGGTCGAAACCGCGAAGGAATTCATGAAGCGCAAGCACAACAGCCTGGCTGCCGGCGCCTGATCCTTTATTTCTCCAGCCGGCGACGAAAAGGTTGTCGCCGGCCTGTGGGCATCCCAAATGAGTTACTGAGCAGCCTTCTTGACGGTATGACCGGCATCTTCCGTCGCATTGACGGCGTTTGCCGTGTCCCTGCCCATGCCACGAATGGTGTTGGAGCACGAAGCAAGCACCATAAGCACGGCGAAGGCAGCGGCGATTTTGCTTGTTGTCGATACGGTCATCATCAGGAGCCCCTTTGAATGGATGTTGATCGGCAAAATTCGGAGAAAAACCCTCCGCCCAATAAACGCACAGCAACTCAAAAAGTTCATGTGATCGCGTGCGGCGCAATCGCGCGCGAAATACTGGCGATCGTCCGAATAAACGGGCTCGACCACATCGACCTGCACTGTCTTCCCGCAATCTACCATTCCTATCCGCAGAAGATCGCACCGGCGCTGGAACAGGCTATTGCCGATGCCCGCTCGCGCGGGTTCGACAAGATCTTCGTCGGCTATGCAGATTGCGGCACCGGGGGAGATATCGACAGGATTTGCGAGCGCGAGGGAATAGATCGCTTGTCCGGTCCGCACTGTTACTCCTTCTTCACGGGCAACGAAGCTTTCGCGGCGCGCGACGACGACATTACCTCGTTTTTCCTCACCGATTTCCTGACGCGACAGTTCGAAGCCTTCGTCATCGTCCCGCTGGGTTTGGACCGTCATCCTGAGCTGCGCGACATGTATTTCGGCAACTACCGCAAGGTGGTCTACCTCTCGCAGGAAGAGGATCCAATGCTGCAGGCAAAGGCGAAGGAAGCTGCCGCCTATCTCGGCCTGGATTATGAATATCGCTTCACCGGTTACGGCGACCTTGCCCGCGAACTGTCGGTCGTCTGATTGCGACGCCCTGTCGTTTCCGCCCCGCTGCTTCTTTGTCGCCACCGACATGCTGGACGAGTAAGGTACATTCAATCACAGTTCGAACCCGATAATTTCAAAGGAAAATGCCCGTTGGGAATGCTTGCGGATAAGCTTTTCATGCGGCGTCGCTTTTCGGCATGCGCCGCGTCGTGGCGAGCGCAGTCCCGAGGTCTGCCGGCGTGCATTCTGGCGTGAAGAGGAGATTTTGCGCATGGCAGATCGCATTGTCGTTTACTGGCGGGACATTCCGGCCCAGGTCATCATCAAGAAGGGCAGGCAGACGGCAAAACGCGAGCTTTCGCTGCGCTTTACCGAAGCAATCGACATGTGCGCCATGCGCACGGGCGCAGCCGAAACCGACGACTATCTCGCCGAATGGCGCAAGGCCGATCCCGTGCCTGTATCCGACGATCTCGAAGCCGAGGCGGACAAGGCCGCAACCGAGCTCGAGGCCGCGTATGATCGCGAGCGGCTGGTGGGGCTCGTAAAGGCCGGAGGCCGCGACAATGGCTGATGCCGTCCAGAAGCCTGGCAACGCCGCCGCGGGCTCGAAGGCGGCCAGCGGCGCCTACACGCCGGCCGGCGTCTCCCCTAACCGCCGCGCACGGCGCAAATATACGGTCCGTCTCTGGGCTGTGCGTCACTCGCGTTTCTTCGAATGGTTCTACCGTCGTTTCGCCGACACCTTCCTGCTGCTTCATCCGCTGTGGAAGGCGTTCGGCTACGATCGCGTGGAGCGCCCGATCACCTTCATCGAACGCAATGTGAAGGGCTTCCTGTTCGATTGCCGAATGTGCGGCCAATGCGCACTGTCATCGACGGGCATGTCCTGTCCGATGAACTGTCCCAAGCAGCTGCGCAACGGCCCCTGTGGCGGCGTTCGCGCCAATGGCAATTGCGAAGTGGAGCCCGATATGCCCTGCGTCTGGGTGCAGGCCTGGAACGGCTCGAGGAACATGACAGAGGGCGATGCGATCCTGAAGGTGCAGAAGCCCGTCAACCAGTCGCTTCGCGAGACGTCCTCTTGGCTTCGCGTCACGGCCGAAGCCGCGGCAGCCCGCGAAGCGGCGAAAAAGGAAGCCTGAGCGATGTCGCATATCGATGAAAATCCGCTTGGCGTTCACCTGCCGCTCGATCCCCTGCCCGGCCACTATTCGCTCGGGCGGCTGGAGCGCGTGCTTCGCCGCGGCGAATTCGCCGTGACCGCCGAATTGAACCCGCCCGACAGCGCCAATGCCGAAGACGTCTACGAGCGCGCCGCCATCTTTGAAGGCTGGGTTGACGGTATCAACGCCGTCGATGCCTCCGGCGCCAACTGCCATATGTCTTCGGTCGGCATCTGCGCGCTTCTGACACGCATGGGCTATGCGCCGATCATGCAGATCGCCTGCCGCGACAAGAATCGCATCGCTATCCAGGGCGACGTGCTGGGCGCTGCCGCCATGGGCGTTTGCAACATCATGTGCCTGACCGGTGACGGCGTACAAGCCGGCGATCAGCCGGGCGCCAAGCCGGTCTTCGATCTCGATTGCATGTCGCTGCTCGAAACCGTGCGCATCATGCGCGACAACGCCAAATTCCTCTCCGGCCGCAAGCTGACGTCGCCACCGAAGGTTTTTCTCGGCGCAGCCATCAACCCCTTCGCGCCGCCTTATGACTTCCGCCCCTATCGGCTGGCAAAAAAGATCGAAGCCGGGGCACAGTTCGTCCAGAGCCAGTATTGCTACGACGTACCGATGTTCCGGGAATATATGAAGAAGGTGCGCGATCTCGGCCTCAACGAAAAATGCTTCATTCTCGTCGGCGTCGGCCCGCTCGCCTCGGCAAAGACCGCCCGCTGGATGCGCTCGAACGTGCCGGGCGTCCATATTCCAGATGCCGTCATCAAGCGCATCGAGGGCGCACAGGATCAGAAGAAGGAAGGCAAGCAGCTCTGCATCGACATCATCAACGAGGTGAAGGAGATCGAGGGCGTTTCCGGCATTCACGTCATGGCCTACCGCCAGGAGGAATATGTCGCTGAAATGGTGCATGATTCCGGCGTCCTGAAAGGCCGCCAGCCTTGGAAGCGCGAGGCAAGCCGCAGCGACGCCCTGGTCGCCGAGCGCCTGCACCAGATCAGCGAAGGCCGGGAAGAAAACCAGCAGGCCATGGCGGAGATTGCAGCCCACCATACGCCGCCGCAAGCGCATTGAGTTCTATAGATAGAGGCGGGCCAGGAGAGGAACCGGCCGGCTTGTAACCCAAATCACTGCACGATAGACCTGCTATCGGGCCAACTGACCAGAGGATCAGATATGACGCGTACCATCGTTGCCTCCGCCACCCGCGAGATCATCATAGGCTTCGACCAGCCTTTCTGCGTGATCGGCGAGCGCATCAACCCGACCGGGCGCAAGAAGCTCGCTGCCGAGATGATCGAAGGCAATTTCGATACCGTCATCAAAGACGCTCTGGAACAGGTAGCCGCCGGTGCGACCATGCTGGACGTCAACGCGGGTGTCACCTCGGTCAATCCCAACGAGACCGAACCGGGTCTTCTAGTGCAGACGCTGGAGATCGTGCAGGGTCTTGTCGACGTACCGCTCTCGATCGACAGCTCGGTCACGGCTGCGATCGAAGCTGCACTCAAGGTTGCCAAGGGCCGGCCGCTGGTCAACTCGGTCACGGGCGAAGAGGAAAAGCTCGAAGCCATCCTGCCGCTCGTCAAGAAATACGACGTGCCCGTCGTCGCCATCTCGAACGACGAAACCGGCATTTCCATGGATCCGGATGTACGTTTCGCCGTCGCCAAGAAGATCGTCGAGCGCGCCATGGATCACGGCATCAAGCCGCATGATATCGTCGTCGACCCGCTCGTCATGCCGATCGGGGCGCTGGGCGACGCCGGCCGTCAGGTCTTTGCACTGCTGCATCGCCTGCGCAACGAGCTGAAGGTCAACACCACCTGCGGACTTTCCAACATTTCGTTCGGCCTGCCGCATCGCCACGGCATCAATGCCGGTTTCATTCCGATGGTCATCGGCGCAGGCATGACCTCGGCGATCATGAACCCTTGCCGCCCGCAGGAAATGGAAGCCGTGCGCGCCGCCAACGTGCTGAACGGCACGGATGCCAATTGCACCAACTGGATCATGACTTACCGCGATTACAAGCCGGCCGAAAGCGGCGTCGCAGCTGCGGCAGCAACGGCGGCACCTGCCGCCGGCGGCGGACGCCGCGGCGGGCGTGCAGCGCGCGCGGGTGCAGGAGCAGCGAGGGAATAAGATGGCATCCGGTCGCGGCCTCTCCAACGATCTTGCCACACTCTGGCTGCAAGCGCCTGTCGTGATCGCCATACGGCTGCAGCAGATGTGGATGGACGCGCTTGCCGGCAGCGTGAACGCGGCTGAAATGAACCGGATGTTTTCAGAGAAGATGATGGCTGCGGCGGAAAGCGCCGTTGCCGTCAACGCAGCAATGGTGCAACAGGGTTTCGCGGCTCTGACGGCTGCAGGCGCGACAAGCCAGCGCAGCATCGCCGATGCGATCGCTCACGCCGCGATAAAACCCTATAGCAGGCGCGTTCGCTCGAACGTGCGCCGCCTTAGCAAATAGAAAGGCTGATCCGTGGCCGAAGCCAGCGACAGCGCGAAACCTCTCGTCCTTTTCATGCCATCCGGCAAGCGTGGCCACTTCCCCGTGGGAACGCCCGTGCTGGAGGCAGCCCGTCAGCTCGGTGTCTATGTCGAAAGCGTCTGTGGCGGCCGTGCGACCTGCGGGCGTTGCCAGGTCTCCGTGCAGGAAGGCAATTTCGCCAAGCATAAGATCGTCTCGGCCAATGATCATCTTTCGCCGATCGGGCCGAAGGAAAAGCGCTATGCCGAGGTGCGCGACCTGCCCGACGGCCGCCGTCTCTCCTGTTCCGCCCTCATCCAGGGCGATCTGGTCATCGACGTGCCGCAGGATACCGTCATCAATGCGCAGGTGGTGCGAAAGGCGGCCGACGAGCGTGTCATCGCCCGAGATGCGGCCGTGCATATGTGCTACGTCGAGGTCGAGGAACCCGACATGCACAAGCCGCTTGGCGATCTGGATCGCCTTAAGGCAGCAATCGCAGCAGACTGGAAATACGACAATCTCGAAGTGGATTTCCACCTCATCCCGCAGGTGCAGTCGATCCTGCGCAAGGGCGCGTGGAAGGTGACGGCCGCTATTCATCGCGATCAGGATAGCGAGCGCCCTCGCCTCATCGCGCTCTACCCCGGCTTGAAGAACGAAGCTTATGGCATTGCCTGCGATATCGGTTCGACGACGATCGCCATGCATCTGTCGTCGTTGCTGTCGGGCAGAACCGTCGCTTCAGCCGGCGCCTCCAACCCGCAGATCCGCTTCGGCGAGGATCTGATGAGCCGCGTCTCCTATGTGATGATGAACCCGGACGGCCGCGCGGCGATGACCAACGCCGTCCGCGAAGCCTTGAACGGCCTGATCGACAAGGTCTGCGCCGATGGTGGCGTGTCGCGTGAGGATATTTTGAACGCCGTCTTCGTCGGCAATCCGATCATGCACCACCTGTTCCTCGGCATCGATCCGACCGAACTTGGCGGTGCCCCCTTCGCGCTTGCCGTATCCGGCGCTGTGCATCTGAAATCGGCCGAGATCGGCCTGCCGATGAACACAGGCACGCGTATCTACATGCTGCCCTGCATCGCCGGCCATGTCGGCGCCGATGCAGCTGCAGCAACGCTTGCCGAAGGGCCGCATCGCCAGGATGAGATGATGCTGCTGGTTGATATCGGCACCAATGCCGAGATCGTGCTCGGCAACCGTCACCGCGTCGTCGCCGCCTCTTCGCCGACCGGCCCTGCCTTCGAAGGTGCTGAGATTTCCAGCGGTCAGCGCGCCGCGCCCGGCGCCATCGAACGCGTGCGCATCGATCCCGTCACGCTGGAGCCGCGCTACCGCGTCATCGGCATCGAGCCATGGTCGGACGAGCCGGGCTTCGAAGAAGCCGCAGCTAAGGTTGGTGTAACCGGCATCTGCGGCTCGGCTATCATCGAGGTCGTCGCAGAAATGTTCCTGACCGGCATCATCTCGGAAGATGGCGTCGTCGATGGCTCGATGGCTGCACGCTCGCCGCGCATCCTTCAGAACGGCCGCACATACTCCTATCTGCTGCGCGACGGCGAACAGCGCATCACGGTGACACAGAACGATATCCGCGCCATCCAGCTTGCGAAGGCAGCGCTTTATGCCGGCGTCAAGCTGCTGATGGATAAGCAGGGCATCGATCACGTCGACCGCATCGGCCTTGCCGGCGCCTTCGGCACTTTCATCGATCCCAAATATGCGATGGTGCTGGGACTCATTCCCGACTGCGAACTCGACAAGGTCAAGGCCGTTGGCAACGCCGCCGGCACGGGCGCGCGCATGGCACTACTCAACCGCGGCCATCGCCGCGAGATCGAGGAAACGGTCAGGAAAATCGAGAAGATAGAGACGGCACTTGAATCAAAGTTTCAGGAGCATTTCGTCTACGCCATGGCCCTGCCGAACAAGGTTGACGCCTTCCCGGAGCTCTCGAAGGTCGTGACTTTGCCCGAGCGCAAGCAAACCTCCGACGATAGCGGAGAAAGCGGCGGCCGCAGGCGTCGCCGCAGCCGCGAGTAAGAAAACAATTTGGCCAAGAGATGGTTGACCGCGGTTCACGCGGCCATTTTGCGTCCGATCTCGACAAAAGCCTGGCGGATGCTGTCTGCCACCGCCTTCATCGGTCCGGTCATCTGCGATGCCGTCAGCAGACGGATGTCGAAGGACGTCAGCTCCGGCAGCCCTTCATTCGGCCCGAGTATTTCCATATCATCGGTGATGTAGGAGCGTGGGAATGGCGCCACGGCAAGGTCGGAGACGATCGCGGCGCGCTGCGCCATTGTATGGGCGCTGAGATAGGAAACGCGATAAGCACGCTTCTGCCGCTCCAGCTGCGCCATCGCTTCCGACCGCCAGATGCAGCCCTCCTCCCAGATGGAAATCGGCAGAGGATCGCGGCGATAGGCGGTACCGCACTTGGCACCTGCCCAGACGAGACGCTCCGTGTAGATCACTTCACCTTCGGTCGGGAAAGGACGCGTCGCGCAATTGATCAGCGCCAGATCCAGCCGCTGCTCTTCGATGCGCTTCTTGAGCTGGATGCTCATATCGACTGTTACATCGACCATGATGCCGGGATAGCTCTCTGAAAAGCTTTTAAGGATGCTCGGCAGCAGCCGCTCTCCGATATCGTCGGGAGCGCCAAGCCGCACCACGCCGCTAAGTTCGGGCATGATGAAGCGCGACACCGCCTCATTGGAGAGTGCCAGAATATTGCGGGCATAGGAAAGCAGCATTTCGCCGTGCTGCGTCAGGCTCACCGAGCGCGCATCGCGCAGGAACAGCGTGACACCGAGCTGCTCTTCCAGCTTCTTGATCTGCATGGAAACAGCTGACGGCGTGCGAAAGACGGCATCGGCCGCAGTCGAGAAATTTCCGGTTTCGGCAATCGCGACGAAGGTGCGCAGAACTTCATTGTCAAGCAACGGTATGGGCCGGCGGAACGGTACGGTCATATCGATTACCTTTCAATTTTTCTGATCTTAAACACCATATCATTTCATTTGTCTGAATGTCAACGAAGCACCATATTAGACGTAATGGAAATTCATCGCAGACAGCCTCGAAGGAGTAAGATCATGGCTGGCATGGTATCAGACGAAGCCTCACGGCTTTTTTCTCTCCTACGCCTCCGCAAAATTCAGCGCATGGCACAGCACACGCTCGACGAGATTGCGACCCGCTTTCCCGCTCATCTGATCGATGACGTCAATGCGCGCGGCCTCCCGCCGGATCGCATCTTGGCAGCGCTGGAGCGAAAGCCCGGCAAGCTGCGTTCGTTCAAGAATACTAATGGCAGCTATAAGATCTATTCGTTTGATTGATGGATCTGGCAGGCCCATATTAAATCCGTGACATTTTGAGCGGTTGACACTGAAAGGACCCTGAAAATGACGACCATCAGTTATAGACAGACCGGCGCACGGAACCCGTTTCCGTCAAGCGGAAGTTACATGCCCTTCTTTTCTCGCATCGCTGATCGCTGGCAGCAGTGGCGCTCCCTTCGCGAGCTCGAATCTCTGTCCGATGACATGCGCAAGGACTTGGGCTGGCCGGCCGCAAACGAAATCAAGAAGCCGAAAGCCACCCGATGATAGTGAAAGAGCATAACAACTGAAGGCGACGCTCAACCGAAGCGAGCGTCGCCTTTTGAACATTTCCGCATCCAGATGCGAATCCCACTTTAATCTTGAGAATTATACGCAAATATATTTTGTCGCTTGAGCATATCGCTCGCCTCCGCTTCGCTTCTCTCCTTCATGCCCGTATTTTTCATAGTAGACGCAAATATCCCTTTGCGGCCGCGATTATCCATGCCAATGTCGCTTATAGACCATCGGGCCGACGTATTTGACGCAAGGAATACGTAACGGCCCTGGAACATGGATTTTCACGACATGAGCAAGACCCCCATCAAGACGCGCTCCCTGGTTTTCTTCCTTGTTCCGCATTTCACCATGCTGCCGTTTTCTGCTGCGATCGAGACGCTGCGGATTGCCAATCGCATGCTGGGCTATCCCGCCTACACATGGCGGCTTGCCTCGACGGACGGTCAGAAAGTCTATTCTTCCAGCGGCATCGGACTGGAGGTCAATTCCTCCCTCACCGACGAGCGTCGCTATCTGGGCGGAGAGAACCGCCCGAACATGGTGCTGGTCTGTTCCGGCATCTATGTCGAAGAATTCCACAACAAGTCGGTCAATGCCTGGCTGCGCGAGACCTACAATCGCGGTGTGGCCGTCGGCAGCCTCTGTACGGGCGCCCATGTGCTTGCCCAGGCGGGCCTGTTGAATGGCAAACGCTGCGCAATCCATTGGGAAAACCTGCCAGGCTTTTCGGAGACCTTCCCGCAGGCGGAAGTCTATGCCGATCTCTATGAGGTCGACAGCAATCTCTATACATGCGCGGGCGGCACCGCCTCTCTCGACATGATGCTCAATCTCATCGGTCAGGATTTTGGCGAAAACCTCGTCAACCGTGTCTGCGAGCAGCAGCTGACCGATCGCGTGCGCAGCCCGCACGACCGCCAGCGCCTGCCGCTGCGTGCGCGCCTAGGCGTTCAGAACTCCAAGGTCCTATCGATCATCGAGCTGATGGAAAGCAACCTCGCCGAGCCGCTGTCGCTTCTGGAAATCGCCGACGATGCCGGCCTGTCGCGCCGACAGATCGAGCGCCTGTTCCGCCAGGAAATGGGCCGCTCTCCGGCCCGCTACTATCTCGAGATTCGCCTGGATCGCGCACGGCATCTGCTGGTGCAATCCTCCATGCCGGTCGTCGAAGTGGCGGTCGCCTGCGGCTTCGTCTCCGCTTCGCACTTCTCCAAGTGTTATCGCGAACTCTATAATCGCTCGCCACAGCAGGAGCGCGCCGAGCGCAAACTGACCATGTCGACCAACCGTACCGGCATCGTCGTCTGAGAGCAGTGGAAAAGGCAAGCGGATCAGGCAGGCGGCTTACTGGGCCGCCTCTTGGGCCATTTTGAAATCGGAATAGACCTGATTTCGGCCATTGTGCTTCGCCATATAGAGAAACTGGTCCGCGGCGTTGAGATAATTGTCGAAGGACTCGTAGCCGGCAATTTCCGCCACGCCGATGGAAACAGTCACCGAAAGCTCTTCGTCGTCGGCATGAACCTTCAGGCTGGCAAGGCTGAGGCGGACTTCATCACATAGCGCGGTCGCCGCACGCGAATTCATCTCTGCAAAAAGAATGGCGAATTCTTCCCCACCGAGGCGGGAGAGCAGATTGTCGGTGCCTTCCAGCAACCCGTGCAGTCGGCCGGCAACGGCTTTCAACACCTGATCGCCGATCTCGTGACCATAGGTGTCGTTCAGTTTCTTGAAGTGATCGATGTCGAGAATGGCAACCGAGCTTGGACGCTGGCGACGCAGGCATTCGTTGACCAGCCGCGGGCCATGATCATAAAAATAGCGCCTGTTGTAGAGCCCGGTCAGATAATCGCTAGCCGCTGCCGCCCGCAGCTGTTTCAGCTGTGACAGCGTCTCGACGTTCAACGCGATACGACATTGCAGCTCCTCCTGGACGAAGGGGCGGTAGATGAAATCACTCGCGCCGGCCTTCAGGAATGTCGCAGACAGCAAACGATCGTTCGAAGAGGATATGCCGATGATCCGCATCCGATCCGAGCCATAGCGGTGGCGGATGCGGCGGGTCAGCTCATGGCCGTTCATATCAGGCATATTGTAATCAGTGACGACGATTTCGATGTCGTCGAATGTCTCAAGCATCGCCAGGGCTTCGATACCCGTGCCGGCTTCGGCGACCTGGAATTGCTGAGCATGGAGCAAATCCGTCAGCATTTTCCGGGCTGAAGGCACATCGTCCACAACCAAAACGCGCATCGACCGGTTGGCAATGGCACGCCTTACCGAGGAGACGAGATTGTCGAGGGCGAACTCGCCGTCCTTGAGCACATAGTCAACGACATTGCGCTCCATGATGCGATTGCGCGTCGCCATGTCGAAAGACGCCGTAAAGACGATGGTGGGAATGTCATGGGCAACGGCAACATCCAGGGCTTCTCCATGGGCAGCATCCGGAAGGTTGAGATCGATCACCGCCATCGTGAAGCTGCTATCAGGCCCCGCCAGCACCTCGTTCAGCATTTTCAAGGAAGAGCAATGCGTTACAGCCAGGCCGAGTTCGGTTTCGAACCGATGCGATAGTACCGCGGAAAACATGCGCGAGTCCTCGACCAGAAGTATTTTCTGGCTGCCATTGCGGTGGCTGATGCCGCCGCCGAGGGATCCCACATGCAGTACCATTTCCCGTCAATTCCTCCCACACCATCAGGTGCATGAATATTCAGTCAATTGCAGGTCTGCCAAACCGTCTTGCACGTATCCTGAACAGGATTCGTGAAAAAATTGGAACCGCTGATTGCGGAGATTTACATAAAAGTGATTTTTCCTCACTTTTCTTAAGGCTGTTTTGCCTGACTTGCCGCGCCTACGAGTTCTTTCCGGTCGGTTGAGCCGACTGAATCTGCAACAGAGTGTCGAGATTTTGATTCACGCGGCAGTAGAACTCCTCATCGATGAATGGCCGGAGGATGAAATCATTGCCACCCGCCTTGAGGAAGCGGGCGGAAAGCAGCCGGTTGTTGGATGACGAGACGCCAATGATGCGCAACTCATGGGAGCCGGTGGTCGCGCGAATACGTCGCGTCAGCTCGAAGCCGTCCATGTCGGGCATATTGTAGTCTGTGACCATAAGGCCGACATCCGGGCTGGCCTTCAAGATTTCGAGTGCTTTTGCACCATTCTCCGCAACACTGACGCGGAAATTGTAGCGTTTCAGCCGGCTGGACAGCAAAGCGCGCGCCGTCGCGCTATCGTCGACGATAAGGACATGGTGACGATGGTTGGTCAGAAAACGGCAGATCGATTCCGCCAGCATATCCACCGCAAAGACATTGTCCTTGAGAATGTAATCCACCACATCCTTGGCGATCAGCTCGTCGCGCGTGCCTTCGAGAAAAGTACCTGTGAAGGCGATCGTTGGAATGCTGAGATCGACAAGATAGGCCAATGCCTCTCCCTTCTCGGCGCCTGGCAGGTTCATGTTCGAGATCGCCAGCTTGATCGGCTCCGACGACTTGTCGTAGGCGAGCTGCAGTTCTTCGAAATTGCGGCAGATCTCGACGTCGATGTCCAGAAGCTCCTTCAGCTTCGTACTGACCATCGATGTAAAAAGGTTGGAATCTTCAACGAGAAGAATGCGCGAGCCGGCAAGAGACGCACCGGAATATTGCATCCCCGAAACACCCAGAAATGGCATAATGAAAACCTGTTTTTGAAAATGATCCCCTCTGTATTCTTTTAGAACAAAGCCTTTGCGGATTTGTTAAGCCGACTGGTTTCCCGGAGGTGAAGAAAACAGCCCTCATTTGCCGCTTTCCAGGCGCGTTATCGCCTGGGCTCCCGCGGCGGCGACATGCTCGAGATCCTGGATCCCACACGAGAGAAACAATCCCAAAGAGCGCCACACGCTCCCGTCGAGGAACGCAAACTGCGAACTTCCGAGCGGAACCCACCGGAAACGACGACCGGCATCATTCCTGCTCGCGACAACATGGCTCTGTTTCACCGGGTTCTGCCGGTAATCAGATCACTCCGCCGCGGTCCTGCCCCGGCGCCGGCCTGTGCTCTTCGCTTCTGATACCTTGCCTTCGTCCAACAAAGCGGAATCTTCTTTCACGTCATCCTCAGCCTCAGGCCCGTCCGCAAAATCGACCAAGGCATCGGCTGCGATATCCGACTGCCTGCCTCGTCTGCCCTCGCGAACGATATGCAGCTCCTGATGCGGATAGGGAATGGAAATCCCCTCCTCATTGAAGCGCTTCAGGATTTCGATGCGCAGATTGTTGCGGATCTCCATGCCGTCGGAGAGATCGGACAGATAGAAGCGCATCTCGAAATCGAGCGACGATGGACCGAAGCGCAGGAACTCCACATGCGGCTCCGGATTCCTGAGAACCTTCGGAATCGAGCGCACCAGCTCCAGCAGGATATCCATCACCTTGCGCGGATCGGTATCATAGCTGACGGATACGGGGATTTCGGAGCGGGCGAGCCTGTTGCGATGCGTCCAGTTGCCGACGGACGCATTGATAAGCTCGGAATTCGGCACGATGATCGACTGCTTGCGGAAGGTCTCGATCTCGGTCGCGCGCACCGAGATGCGCTTGACGATACCTTCCGATGTTCCCGAGACGATCCAGTCGCCGACTTTGAACGGCCGCTCGACCAGCAGGATGAGGCCGGACACGAAGTTCGACACGATATTTTGCAGGCCGAAACCGATACCGACCGAGAGGGCACTGGCGACGAGCGCCAGGCTGGACAAATCGATGCCGGCAGCGGAAATGGCAAAGATCGCCGCCAATGCTATGCCCAGATAGCCGATGCCGGTTCTCACCGAGTTGCGGACACCCAGATCCACTTGTCCGCGCGCCATGACATTGCTGTCGAGCCAGCGCTGGAACCAGCGCGTGACCAAATAGCCGCCGGCAAACAGCAGAATGCCGACGAAGATGCCGAGCAGCGAGATCGACATGTTCCCGATCTTGATCTCGGTGAAGAGCCTGTAAGCGAAGGTTTCCAGATCCTGGATATGGAAACCCCAGGACAGCAGGATGAGCGGAATGCCCGTCAGCAGCGCGACGGCGTAGGTCGCAAGACCGGCGGCGAGACCGGCCTGATCGAGTGCCACTTCACGTAGCGTCAAGCGATTTTCCAGAAAGCGGCCGATGATCGTTTCGGCAAAGACGCCCTGCTTGGACACGGCCTTGCCGAGTTGGAAGCCGAGATACATGGTCGCGATGACGGCACTCGTCACGATCATCTGCGTCGCCATGAAGCGGGCCAACCCGACATAGCCGATGAACGAGGTGAAGATCACCAATATGCCGAGAACTCGAAGAATGATGGCCATCCCATGAGGCCAATGGCGGCCCGGCGCATCCGGATCGCCATTCTTGGCCAGCATCGGCGAGCCGAAGGAGGCCGCAATCAGGATAAGACCGATCAGCAGTGCCGCCAGGAAGCTTTTCGCGACGGTAACGACGACCGGCGATCCCAGGGACTCGCTGATGCGGTCGAAGACGTAATCCAGCCCGTTGACCACAGCCATGGCCTGCAGGCACCAGGTGAGCGAATGTGCCCCTTTGTTCGACAGCTTGACCAGGCGCCAATGCGGCCGGAACGGCGCGAAAACGGCATTGCTGAGGCGGCCGACAAAATAGACGAGGCCGATGAAGCCGAAGACCGCCGCCAGTATCGGCGCGATATCAGGCCGCAGCACATTGAAATTCGAGAGGAAGAAGAAGGATGTGACGAGAAAGGCCGCCAGCGACAGCGTGCGGATCAGCGTCGACCAGAAGGCAACGGAGAGCCGGCTGATATAGGGCGGGTTCTCGATAGCCTCATCCTGCACATAGTAGCGACGGAACAGCCGATAACCACCGACAAGAAATATCAGCGCAGCGCCGATCGACAGGCAGACGGCAGCCAGGAACGAGGCAAGCTTGGCCTTGAGCACAAAGCCGATCCAGCTCGTCACGGCGGTACTGAACTTGACGCCCTCGTCGACCAGGGCCGCGCCTGCATCGTCGAATGTCGTGGTGGAAACCTCCGTCCGCTTGAATAGCGTCTCCGCAAACAACTTTCGGCGCATCTCCATGAATTGCATCGAAAGCCGACTGCTTTCTGCGGTCAGATTGTCTGCATCGAGGATCACGGCGCTGATCTGCGAGCGTTCGGCATTAAGCCTTTCGCGCTCCTGCGCGACGATCGGAGCCTCGGGTGGCTGGCCTTCCTTCGGAGCTGCACCGAGTTGTGTCAGGCGTGCATCGATCTCAGCGGTACGGGGTTTCAGGCGCGCGGAAATAGCAGCGGTGGTGCGATTGAGTTCGTCAACCTGGCCGGAGAGCGCCACGAGCGTTTCATCGTCCGCTGTAGCCTGCTTCGCCGCCTCCTGAAGCGATGCGTAGGTCTTCTTTGCCTTGCCGAGATCGGTGACGGCCGTATCCAGGAGCCCATTGGCGAGCTGCCCGGGCTGTTGATCCGTTTGCTGCGATGTCTGGGCTGGCTGCTGATCCTGCGCAACGGCAGCCCCCGCCAACGGGATGATGGCGGTAAACACGCCCAATCCCAGCAGCAACAGGGACAATAGAAAAAGACGAGATTTCAGCGGGCGCAAGCAGAGCTCCTCGTTGCACATGAAGTCGCAGGCAGTGGATGACCGAAATCGCCGCAAAAATCGAGACTCGAGTCGCCCTATAGTAGGATTGCGAATTCCATAGTCTTTACGCGTACGCCTTGTAAGACAAAGAAAGGCGACACGAAGGCATTCCATGCCCTTATCCTGTCCGGACCCTCGCTCAAAACCGGGTATCGCCCGCTCTCATCTTGACGACGACCTCTCGCATCGACCATGCCCGCCGGAAATAGGCCAGGAAAACACCTTGGCAATGGGTCGATCTATGCGCGTCCGCTCCGCAGTATCAGGATGAAGGCGACGCCTCCGGCAAGCCCGGTGACCACGCCGATCGGCATGTCCTCTGGAGCCATGAGCAGGCGCGCGATGATATCAGCCCAGATCAAGGTCAGTGCGCCGAAAGCAGCACTCAGCGGCACCACACGTACATTATCCCCACCCACGATCAGCCGCACGAAATGCGGCACCATCAACCCGACGAAACCGATTGCGCCTGAAAAGGCGACCATCACACCGGTCAGCAGCGCCGTGATGATGAAGAGCAACAGGCGAAACTGCGCGACGTCAATGCCAAGTGTAACGGCCGTTTCATCGCCCATCGCAAGTGCATTGAGCTCTCTCGTCTTCGGGAGAAGCAAGACGAGGCAGAACAGCAGGATGCCGGCGGGATAGATGAGGTGCTGCCATTGCGCCAGCCCGAGGCCGCCCAGCATCCAGAAGACAACCGTGTTGGCGGCCCTCGGATCGCCCAGAAAGATCAGGAGGTTGCCAAGCGCCGTGAACACGAAGGCAACCGCCACGCCCGACAGGACGAGCCGATCGGCCGATTGCGAGCGCGTCAATCGCGTCGTCAGGCCGACGGCCGCGGTTGCGAGCAAGGCGCCGGCAAATGCGAACAATGGCACCGTCAACAGTCCGAGGATCAGCCCGGTATGCAACAGCGCCAGGATGGCGCCGGATGCCGCCCCGGAAGAGACGCCGAGGAGATGCGGGTCCGCCAATGGATTTCGCGTCAGCGCCTGCAGGACGGCGCCGGTGATGGCAAGCCCCGCCCCGACAAGCGCGGCCAGAACGACGCGCGGGAAACGGACGTCCCAGATAATGCTTTCTTGCCCGCTGGACCAAATGATCGGAAAGGCACCCGCATGCAGTCTGTTGCCGACGATCGACCAGACGGTGGAGAACGGAATGGATGCCGAACCGAGCGACACACCGGCGGTGATCGACAGGATGAAGCCGATCGCGAGCAAGGGGATGAGAATAGAGAGGTTGAGGCGCATGTTTAAATCTTGAGGAAGAGATCCGCCCCGTGATGAACTGGACGGATCGACATTACAGACGATTACATCGCGCTCGGGTGAAAGGCCTTGGCCAGCGCGGCAATGGCCTCGATGTTGCGCGGCCCCGGCGTCGCCTCCACATAAGGCAGCACGACGAAGCGGTCATTCTTCACGGCATAGATATTCTTGAAGGCCGGATTGCCCTTGAGGAAGGCGATCTTCTGGGCGGCGGTCACCTGGCCGTAATCGACGATCACGATCACTTCCGGGTTCTTCTCGATGACCGGCTCCCAGGACACTTCAGTCCAGCTCTTCTCGACCTCGTCCATCACATTGAAGCCGCCGGCAGCCTCGATCAATGCAGTCGGAATGCCGTAGCGCCCCGATGTGAACGGCTTCTCCTCACCGGAGTCATAGACGAAAACGCTGGTCGGCTTGTCGACATGACCGATCCTCGCCTGGATCTCGGCAAGCTGCTTGCGATAGCCGGCGACGAGCGCTTCCGCCCTGTCCTCGACGCGGAAGATCCTGCCGAGATTGAGGAGATCCACGAACATGTCGTCCATGGTCGGCTTGTTCTTCTGCATGACGAAGATGCAGGATTCGGTCAGCTCATAAACCTTGATGCCGAAGGGTGCGAGCGTTTCCGGAGTTACCTCGCCGCCGACCTTCATGCCGTAGTTCCAGCCGGCAAAGAAGAAATCCGCATTGGCGCCGAGCAGCACCTCCTTGCTCGGATATTTCGGCGACAGCTCCGGCAGTTCCTTCACGCCGTCACGCAGCTTCTCATCCAGCGTCTTCCAGCCGGAAATGCCGGTATAGCCGACCATGCGGTCCTGCAGCTTCAGCGCCAGCATCATCTCGGTCAGGTTGACATCGTTGGAAACGGCCCGCTCCGGCGCTTTGTCGAAGGTTACATCGCGATTGCAGCTGCGCACGGTGACAGGCTCGGCGAATGTCGTGCCCGCAAACAGGCTTCCGATAAGCAAGGCCGCGGCAGACAGGGATATGCGAGAAAACATGAATAACTCCAATGGTCGAATTATCGCAGAGAGAAGGAAAATCGTTGCGGGCCGCCGTCGGTGCGATGCAGCCGCGTGCCGACCCTGAAAGCGCTTGAGACGTGCTCCACAGTCAGGACTTCGGCAGGTTCGCCGTGGCCCGTGAGCCGCCCGCAATCCATGACGGCGATCTGCGTCGCAAAATCAGCGGCGAGATTGATATCGTGCAGTGTCGTGATGATCGTCGGGCCGAGTCCCTTGAGTAGCTCAAGAATCTCGAGCTGGTGTCGGATATCGAGGTGATTGGTCGGCTCGTCGAGGATGATGAGCTCCGGCTCCTGCGCCAAGGCACGGGCGATCAGCGCCCGTTGCTTCTCGCCGCCGGACAGCGACGCGAATTGCCGCAGTGCCAAAGCTTCCAACTCCAGCCGCGCAAGGGCTGCGGTGGTGACGTCGTGATCGCGATCACTCCAGCGCGCCATGCCCTTGCGATGCGGAATACGCCCCATCAACACCACATCCCGCACACTGAAAGGAAAATCGCCTAGCGTCTCCTGCGGTACGACGGCGATCCGCTGCGCCACCTCCCGCGGACCTATGGACCACAGATCCACGCCGTCGAGATACACCCTGCCCCGCTGCGGCTTGAGGCCACGATAGAGGCAGCGCAGCAAGGTCGACTTACCGGCTCCATTCGGACCGATAATTGCAAGCCGGGCGCCGGCCTCGACGCACAGCGCAATACCACTGATGATCGGCATTCCCTTCTGGGGACCCCAGCTGATGCCGTCTGCTTCCAGTCGTGCGCTTCGTTCGGACATGACCCTGCTCCTATTGCAACACGACCAGCTGGCGTTCGGCTGAAACGATGGCGGCGGGAATGCGCGCAAGGGTCTTGCCCGCCAGCGCTCGCGGGCGCTCGCTTTCGCGGGTCAGCCCATCGGGGCGATCCCGATAGAGCCGCGCGAAGGAGATGAGCGCATCGATATCGTTCGCATCCTCGATGTCACCGAAGAGGTAAGTCGCCTTTGCCGTCGCCTGGAAGGCGACCGTGCACGGCCGTTCGCAACCCGCCATGCAGACACTGCCTTCCAGGCAGAAATCATCCGCGAGTGCGGCGCCAGCCTGGGAGATCGCCATCTGCAAATGTTTCAGGAGTTCGAGGCCCGGCCGGCACGGTTTACCGACATGACGGCAGTTGGTGCACACGGTGATCCGGTGCGTCGTCTCTTTTGTATTGTCCATGAGATGCCTCCCGGAGATTTCGCCGGAGGCACAGTCAAGATAGGGCCAGCGGACGCAACGGCGCCCTCGCCCAACCACTGATTTTCCATCGGAACACCCCGTCCGTTGCGGTTGATATCATCGATGGCAGGTCTCCTGGCTCGCGGGTCACAGCCCGTTCGCGCCTTCCCGGCTTGAAGCCAGTGGCATATTGCGAACGCGCTCTCCGCTTACAGTTGCGGGGGCAGCCACGGTCTTGGCCCCTGATGGGTAATCCGCACCGTGTTCCCTTTTCAGCCGCTATCAGGATCGATCCGAAAGCAGCACCATCGGCGGTATTCATGTCACAGAAAGCGGATGCGGGCAACGGCGATGTCATATGCGCTTTCATTTGTCCTGGAGCTTCGGTTTAGTTAGCGATCATTTGTTACGTTATTACATAACAAATGACAAGCCACTATCTCCGCTCGCTGCTGAAACTGCGATATGCATGTGCGGAAGCACCGCTATCACGATCCAGAATGGAGGAAACCGCTGAGGCTGAGTTGTTAGACCGCCTTGCATTGAGGATGGAAACGCTCCGCGACACTCTCTGCCGCCGCATAGGCCTGCGTCACGATCTCAGGCACCAGATCGATGTCGGGGAGACTTCCAAGTCCCAAGGGACCAATCGCAAAAAGCCCCTCCGTCGTGCGCCCGTTGACCTCGAGCGAGCCTGTCGCCTCCACGGCGAGACCGAGGCCAAGCTCGTCAGGCACCGCAAGGCCGGCATCGATGAGGCTACGCAGCAAGGGTGCATTCAGATCCGGCGCCTGGCACCGACAGTCGATTACGTCGTCGGCGTAGAGCTGCTCGGTCTCCTGCCGGCCAGCCGGCTTCAAAACCAGCCCGGTCGGCGTGCGGCGGATAAAATGACCGCGCCGCAGCAGTGTATTGCCCTCGGCAAGCTCCTGATTGAGGCGCACATGCAGCGCTTCGGGCAGCCGATTGCGATGGCTGTCATAAAGCGCCCGCAAATGGCGATTGAACTGCTGCTTCTGCCCTGCCGGCAGGGATCGCCAAAGCGAGCGCGCATGCTTGCGCAAGCCGTTCATGACGGATTGCCAGCTCTGGCCGTTCGCCTCCGCCTCGCCGCAAGCCTTGCGGACGAAGCGGACGATCTCGCTGAGCTTGCCGGGCATCTCGTCGGCAGGGAAAACCGGATCGGCATTGTTGCGCGTGTGGCTCTGCGGCAGAAAGCCTCGCCGCGAAACGATAGTGATCTGCCCCGTATAGCCGCTCTCACGCATCTGCAGCAGCCGATCGACAACGCGCAGGCCGCTTCCGAGCAGGATCGTATGCGGTCGCGACACGAGACGGCGCGCGCGCACCGTGGTCGGCACGGTCACGAGATCGCTGGCCTGGAATTCGTGATCGCTAATGCCATAGCCTGTCGCCAGCACCACCATGTCGAAAGGCGCATTGGCGGCGCCATCGCTTTCCACTGCGAAACGGCCGCCACGAACGCGCCGAAGCCCGAAGACCGTCTCACTGCTGACCTGCACCGCCACATCCCGCCGTGACGAGAAGGCTTCCGAAAAGCGCTGATAGACGTAGTCGCTGAAAATGCTCTTCGGCACGAAGATCTGCAAAAAACCGGGTATGGCGGCGGGCACGGCGCTGCGGAAAGGCGCATTGCCGCAAAGCCATTGATTGAAATCGTCGGGATCGCCGGCGGAAACGGAAAGATCGCGAACACGGCTGTTGAGAATTTCGCTGCTATGTCCGGAGGCGAGCGCCTGACCGCCGCTGACGCTGGAATTGGGATCGAAAAGCTGCAGATGGAAGGGAAAGCGCACCGTCTTCATCAGGGCGATCGCCATCATCATGCCGGAAAAACCGCGCCCAATCACGGCAATGCGCGGCATCGCATAAGGCTGCGCCGTCGCGTTCGTCCTGGCGGAAAAGAATCCCTGAACCGTCATATCAACTCCTGGGGCAAGAGGTGGTCGATCATGCCTTTCTTGGGCTTGCTCACTTCACAGGTCCGGAAACACAGACGCCGATATCCGGAACTCGGCAACCTTGGAACCGCGGCCGACAGAACGCACGAAAGCCGCTTCCGTTCTCAATACGCGTCGCGCTTCTTCAATCAGGACCCTTCCAAAATGAAAGATGCGACAGGCAGGTCCAACTCCGATCCAACACCAGATGCCTGCAATCGGCCGCCATATGATTACTTCGTCAAAAGCCATCGGGCAGCAGAATTATTGCTATTGTCTACTTATTTAGTCGTATATGAAAGCGCGAAAACGCGCTGCTAGCAAGTGCTTTCTTGTCCGGTCGGGGGAGGATCGACCAAGCTGCGGCACGGAAAACGGCCGACGACCGGACACTCTTTCGTATCCTGCACTCACGTCGACGGTCAAAAAGGGAAAGCAATTCCAAGCTCTAAGGTCAGCTTATAAAGCAGCTTTCGCTATTCGTTGGCCGCAGGGAAAAGGGCTCGCAACCCGCTATCCTCAACGTATTATATCGGGCCGCGCGCTTACAATTTTCGTGGTCGAAGCCTATCGTGTCCGAGGGCGCGATATGGATGCGCCAGGAAAATCCGTTGTACACTCCATCTATCGAAATTAAGATCGCAGCGATTTGCTGCGCCTGAGAAACCGACTTGGCGCTGGCCGAGGAGTGGTGAATGGGGACTGTTTCGCAGTTGCACGAACGCGTCAGACCGCCTGCCCATCGCATCCAAAGCGAAGAGGAAGCGCTCGACATCGCGCATTCGCTCGCGGCCGCCTTCGCTCAGCATGCAAGCGATCGGGATATCAACCGCATTCTGCCCTATGACGAGCTCGAGGCCCTATCGCAGTCAGGCCTGCTCGGGATTTCCGTTCCGTCGGAACATGGCGGCATCGATATTTCGAACAGCGTTCTCGCCGAGGTCGTTGCCACCCTCGCCGAGGCCGATCCTTCCATAGCACAGATACTGCAAACGCATTTTCATGTGCTGGAAGCGGTGAGAATTGCGGGCGGCGAGGACCAGCGGGCATCCCTTTTCGAGCGTGCCATTACCGGCGATCGTTTCGGCGGCATCTTTTCCGAATCCGGTGCAAGCGGCACCGACCAGCACCCCTTGCATCTGACCGCGGACGGGCTCGGATTCCGCGTCAACGGACGGAGCCGGCCTTCCGCCAGCATTCTGTTTTCGGACTGGATCGCGCTATTCGCGGCGGACAAACGCAAAGGGCTGATAGCCGCTGTCGTGTCCAGAAATACGGAGGGCATCCAGATCATCGACGACTGGGATGGCTTTGGTCAGCGCACTTCCGGAAACGGCACGACCATATTGCATAATGTCTATCTCAATGGCGACGCCCTTCTCCTGCATCGGGAAAAGCTGGCGGAGCCCACAGTGATCGATAGCGTGAACCAGCTCACGCGCGCCGGCATCAATCTCGGCATTGCCCGTTCCGCGCTGACGGCGACGATGGAATTCGTGCGGACGCGCTCGCACTCAGGGGAAGGCAACGGGGATGAGCGATCCGTCAACGATCCGCTGATCGTGACAAGGATCGGCGAAATTGCCATCCGCATCGAAGCGGCGACGGCGATGGTGGAGCGCGCCGGCGGCAAGATCGATGCCGCGCAGATCAATCTCACCGAAGATCATGTTATCGACGCCGCGCTCTCCGTTGCGGCGGCCCAGACGATTACGGCCGATATGGCGATGGAAGCAGCCGACGCGCTGTTCGAGCTTGCGGGCACGGAGTCTGCGCGCATCGGACTGAACCTCGACCGCCACTGGCGCAACGCCCGCATTCACACCCTGCATGAACCGGCCCGCCGGAAATACCACATCGTCGGCAACTACCATCTCAACGGCGTAAAGCCATCGAAGACCTCATTACCTTAATGGGCGCAGGAGAATCGACAAGGTCAGCCGATGTGTGAAGCCCGGCGGTCTTCCCGTTCCGGCAGATCAGCGTCAGCGCCGCCGGCAACAAATTGCTCGAGCGACATGTTGTCGAGAATCTCGGCAATCGCGTCCCGCACCTCAGTCATCGAGCGCCGAACCTGACAGCGCTCCGGATCGGAACAGTCATCGCAGGCTTCATAGGCCGTGCGGCTGGCGCAGCGGATAGGTGCCAACGGACCGTCCAGGGTGCGGATAATATGGCCGATGCGGATTTCCGATGCAGGACGTGACAGCGAATAACCACCGCCCGGACCTTTCTTCGAACGCAACACGCCGGCGTTTCGCAATTCGAGGAGAATGGTATCCAGAAACTTCTTCGGGATATTGTTGCGTAACGCGATATCGTTGATGAACGCGGTTTCACCCGGACCAAGGCGTGCGAGATCCACCAGCGCCTTCAGTCCGTACTTTCCTTTTTTCGTAAGCATCGCCGTCCGCTTTACTGCAAAGTCAATTGTTGAAAACCCGGCATAGCTCGAAAGAGACTCAACGGGCCTATCCTGTCAGCATGGGACTGCGGAAGTAACCCCGCAATCTCGTGGGAACAAGATAGTAACTCACAAATTGTATAGTTTATATGAGTAAATTTAGGCAAATGTATCGTCTAAGCAACGATTTTGCGGCTTTTCTTGGATTTTAGGCGGCGCTGCTATCCAAATATGTCTTGCCTTGCCCACGCCTGTAATCGGCGATCGCGCCGGCCACCTGGTCGGCCACCAGAACGGCATGCTCGATCACCTCGGGCAATCCCATCAATTCGCCGAAGGTTCCGCGCGCAAGCGGTCCGGAGATGAACAAGGAAGGAACCAGCGTACCATCGCCGGCAAGCGCCCGTGATTGCGTATCGCAGAAAAACCCCAGTCGCGCTGGATCCATTGCGAGATAACCGGCCTTGGATAGCTCATCGATCCAGCCTTGCGATTGCAGGATCCCGCGGTGCCCTGGTCCGGTGGTGACCACGACCGCATCGAATTGCCTTTCAACGGACAGCTCTGAGCGGCTGAGTCGCAGAGTGCAGTCGACGATGCCATCGGCGACGCCGACAGCCGCGACCGAAGCCGCCAGTATTTCCAGCCGGCCGCTTGCAAGCGCTCCTTCGCTGGCAGCCTCCACCTGCGGTGCGACGCGAAACCGATGCACATCCCAGAATGGCCTCAAATGCCGGACGAGACGCCGCCGCTCCGCAATCGGCAGCGCATGCCAGACATGCCCGCCTTGCGCCCTCACCTGATCGATGACGGCATGCCAGCTGCGGCCCTCGGCCTGCGCCTTGCGGATGGCGGTTCGCACACCGCGCAACAACTCGACTGCCGTCTTCGACGGCTGCGTGGCGAAATCGCCGAAAGGCTCCTGCTTGACCGCCGCATGGCCGCGCGAGCGCAGACCGCGTCGGGATATGGCGGTAACCGGCCCCTTATGACCCCTGAGCTCAAGCGAGGCTATGACATCGGCCGAGGTCAAGCCATTGCCGACGATCAGAACGCGATCCTCGGCGCGAATGGCCGCAAGCGCATCCGGTCGTGTCGGATCGGGAATGAAGCGCGGGTGATCGGCAAGCGCATCTTGCAGCACTGGTGGCGGCAAGGGGGACGGATGGCTGGTGGCGATGACAAGAATATCGGCATCCACACGCTGTCCATCAGTACCGGTGACCGTCCAGCGGTCGCCCCTCCTCTGAATGCGTTCGACACTTTGCCTGATATGGAGGAGCCGCCCATTCTCAAGAAAAGGGCGGATCATGCTATTGATATAGTTGCCGAAAACGGAGCGCCGCGGAAAAAAACTGCCATTAAGGGCGACCGCCGCATCATCATTGGCAAGCGCGTCATTCTCCAGCAACCAGCGCTGAAAATGTTCGATGTCGTCGGGCAGCAGGCTCATTTTTGCCGCCGGCACATTGATGCGGTGGGCAGGATCTTGCGTGTCGTAGGCAAGCCCTGCCCCTAGACGCTCCCTCGGCTCGAATATGGAGAGCTGACCGGCCTGCACCGGCTGTTTCTGTAGCAAATGGAAAGCAACCGCCGTCCCGGAAACGCCGCCGCCGACTATGACGATAACAGGCAGATCAGGCGCCTTATGCTCCAGGTCAATGGTCAATAGCCAACTTCCTCCAGATCGATCGCCACACGAATTCTACATCCGTCGGCAACAGCAATTATCATCGAGATAGGAATATACTCTATAAAATTTGTTGACAACACGATTGCAGCGCGTGCCCGCCCGCTCTGCAACCAACAGCAGTCAATACAGTGCTGATATGCCTTTGCAAACAAACGGTTATTTGTGCCTCGCACAACATTGTTTTTGCATCGCAAGATGTAAAAAGCTTGGCATACACCCGTTGGAGGAACATACTAGTAGTTGTTCTGGTTCATGTTCTCTGTGGGAGGAGAAACATCATGGAACTACTTCGTCTGCTCACCGCGTTCGACTATACCTTGGTGCTGATTCTGGCCGCCATCTTTGTATTCAGCGTCATGGAAGGCGGGCATAAGAAGCACTGATTGCGCGCCGTTGAAGGTGACGGTCATTGCCGTCTGACAAACATGTCGGGCGTTATTTGAGCACGGTTCAATCATCGAATAATTCCGCCAGCCCGGCTTATCCGAGCACAGGCACGAATGCCGCTTACAGCAACAGCCTAATCTGGTGATGCAGATTGGTTACCGCGCGATCAGCGCCGGGCCGGATATTCCGCCAAATCAGAGATTGTAGATCGCACAAGATCCGCGATAGCATCCGAACCCGCTCCTTCTGGTTCAGGAATGAACCTGCTCGGTTATACTTACAAAAATTAAACGCAAATTGCAGCACATGATTGTATAATCCGATGTATTTATTCATCGTTCCGATGAAAACAATTCACAAGCTTCGCGCAAACAATTCATGGAATACTTCCATCATCAATAAAGCACGAAGCAAACAGGATATACTTATGGGATACGACTGGGACGGCATCAAGACACGCCGAATGCGAAGACTGAAATATGGGCTTTCCCTGTTTCTTTTCACGATGTCGATATCAGCGCCAACCGCGTTTCTCCTGCATCTGCGCTGAAGCCATTGGCATAGCGATCGCTTCGTGGCCGTTTCAAAACTTCTCCAACTGCGAAAGACGCCGTTCAACCTGACGGGAACCAAAGCAGCCTCCGTTCGTTCCTGGAGGAACTTACTCGCAACCAAGGAGGGCACCATGGCCGACATCTCGCTGGACAAGGACATCAATGCGCAGATCGATGAACTGCGCAGCCAGATCGATAGGCTCTCCACCGATTTGGCAAAGCGGATCGATAGCGCGTCGGATCGTGCCGACGAGGCCCTTTCTTCGGCAAGGGGAAAAGTTGCAAGCATCGCGGACCACGCCCGCTCGGAGGGCCGAAACGTGGTGCAGGTGGCAAAGGAAAATCCGACAGCCACGAGCTCGGTCCTGATCGTGACGGCGCTACTCGGGCTGTTTACCGGTCTTCTGCTAGGCAGGCTCTCCGACTGACCGACAATCGGGCAGCCGAAAACCCTTGACACGTCACAAATTATCTAACGTTTTCAAGGAATTTTTGGTGGGTGATGTAGGGCTCGAACCTACGACCCGCTGATTAAGAGTCAGCTGCTCTACCAACTGAGCTAATCACCCGTACCGCTTGCTGGCGGCGTGATCGGGCATATAAATAGGATCGGTTTGATTGTCCAGCGGCCAGACGAATTTTCTTTGTTTTTTTGTCAAAAAAATTTCAGAGGTGGCCAAAAACGCAATAAAATCAAAGCTCAAGAATTCCTGACGCAACACGCACCGCTTGGCCGCCGATGCGGGCATTGGCGATCAGGCCGCCATCGATGTCCAGGTGAAGATGAATCAGCGACGGCCGCCCCATCTCGATGCCCTGCTCTATGATGACCGGATGATGTCCATCCGGCAGGGCGTCGAACTGATTGATCGCACCGGACAGCGCCGCTACTGCGGCTCCCGTCGCCGGATCCTCGACGATACCCATTCCCACCGGGAACATGCGCGCGTGGAATTTGGCAACGTGATTGACGCCGCCACGACAATAAATGAAGGCCGAGGCAAGCGCGCCATCGACGAAAGGCACCGTCTTTTCCCAGAGCTGCAAATCGAATTCCAGCCTTTCCGCCGCGCCGACATCATGCACCGGCACCAGAAGGAACGGCACACCGGCACTCCAGATGGAGGGAACATGGTTTTCGAAGCCGATTTCGGTGATCTTCAGGCTGAGCGCATTGGCGATATCGGCTCTGTCGAGCGGCAGAAGAATCTCCTGCGACTTTTTCGGCAGATCGAATTCCGCAAAGCTCGCCTTGTTCTGTCTCAGCTTGATGGCGCAGCGCACCGGCCCGACGCGCTCGTCGAGGACGGAAACGAGATCGAGATCCCCGCCATGATTGGCATGAGCCTTCTCCGCCAAGGCGATCGCCGTGCCGACGGTCGGATGCCCGGCAAAAGGCAGTTCGCGACCAGGCGTGAATATTCGCAGGCTCGCCGTATGGGCAGGATTTTGCGGCGGCAGCACGAATACGGTCTCGGAAAGGTTCATCTCCCTGGCGATCGCCTGCATCGCTTCGTCGCTCAACCCCTCGGCATCGAAGATGATCGCGAGTGGATTGCCCGCCAGTTTGTTGTCGGTGAACACATCATAGACACTGTAGCTGCGTGCCAATCCGGCCTCCATCCGTATTTCCAGATTTGATTATTCATACCGGCAAGCCACCCTAGCGCAAGCCCAAGCTATTTGCCGTGCCGAAGAACCAGGCTAGAATCGGAAGCATCGCAATATTATAGGGATGCGCCGTTGGGTCGGCCGATCGAATAGCGACCACGCCATCGACCTCGTCCTCTTCGGAAATGAGCATATGCGCCTCGATCCGCCGAAGCATATCCTCGGCCGTCCATGGAAAACGGAAGACGCGAAGAAGCGTGATCGAACGCCTTATATGCATTGCGTGATATCCGGATACCGGGGTGGCATCACGTAAATCGAGACCAGTCTCCTCCAACACCTCACGCCGCATATTACCTTCGACGTCGGCATGCCCGTCGACGATATCGCTCTCATCCATCGATCCGGAGGCGCAATAGACCTGACCGGGATTTGCGGTATGGGAGGCCATGCGTATCGCGATGATCGCTCCGTCCGACGATACGATGACGGGAAAGGCAAAAAGGTGAAAAGCTCCTGGCTGCCGCTGCTTTCGCCACAGGAGAAATGTCGAGAAGGGTGTTACATAGGCCTCCCCCTTCACTGCACCGCCTGTAAGCGACAGCCTGTGCTGAAAGATCATGCGACCGTCATAGAGTGATGGATTGGCGGCAATTTCCCTTGCCCAGTTCTCCCGCGCTGCCTCCTGCTCACGCAGGTGAAACGGATGTTCGCCCGGAAACACGGCAAGGTCGATGCTGGAGATAGGGAACACGGTGCTTTCCGGCGGCCAGGCGGCCACGTCGTTCTGTTCTGAAAGGGTCATATCAAATCCAATGTCATGACGACGGGGCAATGGTCGGAGGCTTTCGGCCTGTCCCAGCCGACGCGTGGATAGCGCTCTACCTCCTGCCCCGGTGGGAAAATAGTGCGGAAGGGCTGGCCCGAGCGGACGACATCGGGCACGCGCGTCGCATTGGCGCGAGCCAGCGCCGGAGAGAGCCAGATATAGTCGAGCTGGCAAAGCCGCTGCTCCTGCGGTCCGCGGGCGTGGTAAAGTGTCCAGCGGTCAAGCTCGTCGCGCCGCCGCATGACGTTTTCGGCGAAACCGTCATGGCTGAAGACATCGAGTGCGCTCCCTTTCTCCTCGCTGCGCGGTTCGAAGCGATAGCCGGTGCGGCGTGTGCCGATGACATCGATCCATTCCTGATAGTCGTTCATGTCGCCGCAGATGGCGAAATTCTTCGTTGCTGTGTGGCCGGCGCCGAAACGATCTTCGATGATGCGGCGAACCGCCATGGTCTCGGCCCGGCGTATCGCCATGGTCGCATGACGTCCATCCACCCCTTCACGTGCCGGTCCCATCGATTTCAGATGGATGACATAGAGCGAGAACGGCACACCACCAATATGGAGATGCAGTTCCAGACAATCGCGCTTGAAGATCTTGTCCTCCGAATGAAGGCCGAGCTCCGCCAGCTCGTCGTTGAAAAGGCCGAAATTGCCGTAGGTCACCATGGCGTGACTCTTGATATCATTGAGAACGATCGGCTGACCGTCGCGTGTTTCCTCGCGCATCATCACGGCGACATCGATGCCGCGGCTGTCATTGCCTTCGATCAGAAATTTCTGCCGATAGCCGTTGCCGACCATGCGGTAGAGATAACCATATTCGAAAGCCTGCAGCGCCGCCATGTTGTCGACCTCCTGCAGACAGATGATATCGGCATCGGCATCCGCGATCGCGAGCGCCGTCATCTGCCTGGTGTCGTCAGTCGCCGCAATCACACGCGCCGCTTCCAACTGCTGATAGATCTCTTCATTACGAACATCGAAGAGCTGCAACACGCGATCCTGGCGCAACTGATTGCGAAAACCAGTGTAATCAAAACGGGTCAGAAGGTTTTCGACGTTGAAAGTCGCAAGGCGCAGGGACATGAAGCATTCCAATTTAAGAAGAATGTGAGCCGGCTTATTATAGTCGCATCATCCGGCTTTGGCTGTTACCGTCGATTTGAACTTGCCCATCAGATACGGGCCGGAAAGAACGGGAGCATATTTCGGCTCCTCGCCTTCCTTCAGGCACGACGGCAGGCAGGCGATTTCGGCAAACCAGTTCGGCTGATGGAAGAAGGCCAGAGACTGGCGGCGCTGCATGCCGCCCTCCTCCGGCGGCGGATTGACGACACGATGCACGGTGGAAACCCAGCGATCATTGGTCCAGAGCGCCATCAGGTCGCCGATATTGATGACGAAAGCGCCCTCCACCGGCGGCACCGGCGTCCAGTTGCCATCGGGAGCGATGATCTCAAGGCCCTTTGAGCCAGGCTGCGGCAGGAGAATCGTCAGGCTGCCGTAATCGGTATGCGCGCCGGCGCGAAGCTGGCCCGGCTGCGGCGGCACGTGCTGTTCGGGATAATTCAACGCCCTTAGCGCACTGATCGGCGCATCCACATAGGCATTGAAGAAATGCCCGTCGAGGCCAAGCGCCGTTGCGAAGACGCGCATGATACGCGCTGCCAAATCTTCCATCGCCCGATAATAAGCCTTCCATGCGTCCGCGAATCCTTCAGGCCCCTCCGGCCAGATGGTCGCGGCATAACAGAAGCCGAGTGCTTCAGTATCTGTCATGCCTGAGGGTACGGAAAGCGGGCCGCCATTGAAGCTTTCCTTCAGATCCGGCGGCGTGTCCACGTTGCGCGATTTTGCAAGCGCCTCTGTGCCCGGTCCGAGATAGCCGTAGGGATAGCCGGGATAGAGCGTTTTCGCCTTCTGCTTCACCTCAGACGGCAGATCGAAAAAAGTCTGCGTCTTCTTCCAGACCTCGGCGATCACGGCATCCGCGACGCCGTGGTTGGCGATCGCCAGGAAGCCGGTCGAGCGGCATATCCGGTCCACCTCCGCGCCCAGCCGCTTTTTCTCGTCATGATCGGCTGCTTCGAAGGCGCCGAGATCGAAAATCGGAAAGCTATGATCGGACATGCGCGACTCCCCTTCGTGACATCGAGCAAATCAAGCATAGGAGGCGGCAGGGAACAACCATCTTGTCCCCTACCGATCAAAGCCGCCAGGCTGAGCGAATGGCAACTCGATAGTCGTCGCCCGCGGCGACAGGCTCGCGGCTATAGGCACGCAGCATCTGCCCATCCGGCATCGACAGCCTCAGTGCATAGCGCTCACCCTCATAAAGGACGGAATCGACACGGCAGGAAATGCCCTCGCCGGCGGCAATCACATCCTCCGGTCGCACGAGGATATCCGCGCTTGTCGAGCCGCCCGTTCGATTCTCCCACAGGCCTCGGAAGAGCGACCAGTCGATGCGGCGCAGACCGCCATCGGGAAAAGCGAGCGACAGAATGGCGCCCTGCCCGACCAAGCCGCCGACCATCTTCCCTTCAGGGCGCGCATAGATCTCCGCCGGCGGCGCCACCTGCAGCAGCCGCCCTTCGGACATGACGGCAACATCGGTCGCAAGCGCCATCGCTTCGCTCTGGTCGTGCGTGACATAGACCATGGTGGCGCCGGAGCGCTGGTGGAATTCGCGAAAGGTCTCCTCCATCTCCTTCTTCAGATGACGGTCGAGGTTAGCCAGCGGCTCGTCCAGCAGCACGACATCGGGCGATGTCACCAGGCAGCGGGCAAGCGCCACGCGCTGCCGTTGGCCACCGGAGAGATCGGCGGGCCTGCGTTCCGCATAGTCGCCAAGACGCACCGTCGCCAAGGCCTCGCGCACCTTCTCGCGGTAGCCCTCGCCGGAGATGCCGCGTACCTTCAGCGGATAACCGACATTGTCAGCGACGTTCATATGCGGCCAGAGCGCATAGGATTGGAACACCATCGCCATGTTGCGCCGCTCCGGCGGCAGCATATTCACTGCGTCCGCAAGCAGCCGTTCGCCGAGGTGGATGGAGCCATCGGTCGGTTGCTCGAAACCGGCTATCATTCGAAGCACGGTCGTCTTGCCGCAGCCCGAGGGACCAAGCAGCGCCAGGAAGCCGCCTTCACGGACATCGAGCGATAACGCATTGACCGCAGCGCGTCCGTCCGTGCCGAAATCCTTGCTGACATGATTGAGGATCAGTTTCGCCAAGGCACCACTCCCTTCGGCAGGCGCTTAGCCATGATTTCCAGAAGCACCATCATGACGACCACCATGGCGATGACGATGACCGACATGGCCGAGGCAAGATCGGCGCTGCCGCCGTCGTCGAGATTGTAGATAACGACGCCGAGCGTCTGCGTGCCGGCCGACCAGAGCAGCGCCGAAACGGTTAGCTCGTTGCAGGCGATGAGGAAGACAAGGATCACCGATGCGCTCGCCGCCGGCGCGATCAGCGGCACGATGATATCGATCAAGCGGCGGAAAAAGCCGGCTCCGGAAAGTCGCGCCGCCTCCTCCAGTGCCGGATCAAGCTGCAGGAAGGCGCTCATGACCGGCTTCAGGCTGACCGCGAAATAGGCGGAGAAATAGGCAAGCAGAATGATCCAGATCGTCCCGTAAAGCGTGACGTTGAGGATTGGCAGCGGTGCTGCGAACACCAGAATGAAACAGACGGCGATGATGATGCCCGGAAGCGAGTAAGGGATCTCGATCATGCCGCCGACGATGCGGCTCAGCATGTCCTTGCGCCGCGTCAGCGCATAGGCGGCGAGCACTGTCACCAGCAGGAGACCGAGCGCCGTCATGCCGGCAAGAAACAGCGAATTGGAAAAAGCGGTGCGGGTTATGCTCTGCCGAAACAGGATTTCCGTAAAGGCGTTGAGCGACGCCGTCTTGAAGGTGAGCGGCACGCCGTACGCCGGCACTAGCGCGCCTGCGACCAGCGCCAGAAAGGGAGCAACGAGCATGACGAAGAGCATGGCATAAAGCGCCGGCAACGCCAGAAAGCGCCAGCGGCCGAGCGAAAAGGCAGCCGTCGCTCCGGAAATGCCGATCACGCGGTAATCACGCCCCTTCAAGGCCCTGCCCTGCACGGCAAGCCCGGCAACGGCAATGACGGCGATCATCGTCGACAGCACCGCGATATCGCCGAAGGTCCGCGGTCCGAAACTGGAGAATTTCGTGAAGATCAGGGTCGAGAGCGTATAGATCGAAGCGGGAATACCGAGGATCGCGGGGATGCCGAAATTGCCGATGGAGGAGACAAAAGCGATCGCGGCTCCCGCGATGACACCGGGCAGAGACAAGGGCAGGATGATATCGCGGAAGACACGCAGGCCGGACGCGCCGGAAAGCCTTGCGGCCTCGACACCATCGCGCGGCAGCGCCATCAGGCCGGCGCGCAGGGCGAGATAGACGAGCGGCGCATGCTGAACGCCGTAGAGCAGCGCGATGCCGCCAACCGAATAGAGCGGCTGCGGCGAGCCGAGCGGCGGCGCGATATGCAACGCTTTCAGCAAGGGGCTCGACGGTCCGGACATCTGCACCCAGGCGAGTGCCGTCACCTGCGGCGGGATCATCATGGGCAATACGAAGAGGAAGCCGAGCAGCCCCCTGCCCGACAGATCCGTCAACGTCAGCAGGAATGCGAAGAGACAACCAAGCAAGGCAGAAACAATGGTGCCGAGCACGGCCGTCTCGATCGTGTACCAGGCCGAGCGCCAGAGGGAGGGATCGGTGATGAGCTCATAGACACCACCCCTGAGCAGCGCCTCGATGCCGGCAAACGCCAGCCGCGCCAGCGGCAAAACGCTGAGCAAGAGCACGACGGCAACAACAAAAGGAAACAGCCAGGCCGGCTGGCTGTTTCCTCGACGCACATATCGATACATTCCAAATCCGGGTTGGATTACTTCGACTTGAAGTAGGTGGAGAAGGTCTTGAGGTCCTGATCCGTGTTCTTGAGAGCATCGGCGGCATTCAACGGCAAAACCTTGATGCTGTCACGTGCCGGGAAGCCTTCCGGCAGCGGCGTGCCGTTGCGGGCCGGAATGTAGCCGAGCTTCAGGAAGCCTTCCTGGCCCTTTTCGGAAAGAACATAATCGACGAACTTCTTGGCGGCATCGGCATGCTGCGTGCCGGCAAGGATGCCGACGGGCTCGGTCACGGCCGAAACGCCTTCCTTCGGAAAGACGAATTCCAGCGGAGCACCCTTGGCCTTTTCGCGGATCGGCATGTAGTCGACGATCATACCATAGGCCTTCTCGCCGGACGCGACCGACTTCAGCACGGCGCCGTTGCCACCCGAGGCGATCGCGCCATTGTCGGCGAGGTTCTTGTAATAATCCCAGCCGAGACTGCCGACGCCGGCGAGCGTCTGCGCGTGGATGAGAGCGGCGCCCGAAGCCAGCGGGCTCGGCATGGCGACGAGACCCTTGGCTTCCGGCTTGACCAGATCCTGCCAACTTGCCGGCTTCATCGCGGCGGCGGTGTTGTAGACGATGCCGGTCGTGATCAGCTTGGTGGAATAATAATAGCCGCCGGCGTCATAGAGCGACGGATCGTAGTTTGCGGCTTCTGGCGACTTATAGGCGAGCAGCTTGCCGGCTTCCTTCAGACGCTCGAGCGTTACCGTATCGGCAATCAGCAGGACATCGGCCACCGGAGCGCCAGCCTGCATTTCAGCCTGCAGCTTGGCAATGATCTGCGGCGTGCCATCACGAACCCAGTCGACCTTGATACCGGGATTGGCGGCCATGAAACCATCGACGGTCGCCTGCGCATCGGCATTCGGTTGGCTGGTATAGAGGACGAGATCGGCGGCGTTGGCGCTTCCGGAGAAAAGAGCAATGGCCAACAGGCCGGCAAAGGCGGAAACAAAGGTCTTCATGAAAACATCCTCGGCTAGGTTGTACGAGGTTGTCTAGACGCAGGGCTTAACATGATTGTGACAGTTGAATTTGAATAGATTGCCGTTCGTATGATGATTGAATCTTGACCGCCGCGATCCGGCGCTATTTGCTGAGGCACGTTATTCAGACGGGATCGAGGAGGACAGATCTATGGAATATCGTCTGCTTGGCCGCTCCGGCCTCAAAGTTTCCACCATCACCATGGGCACCATGACCTTCGGCGGAGTCGGCTGGGCAAAAACCGTCGGCGATCTTGGCATCAAGGATGCCAAGAAGCTTGTCGACATGTGTATCGATGCCGGCGTCAACCTGCTCGATACGGCCGACGTCTACTCGCAAGGCGCATCGGAGGAGATTCTCGGTGAGATCATCGGCGGCCCGCGCAAGAACGGCGTGCTCATCGCCACCAAGGCCCGCTTCCCGATGGGGCCTGGTGTCAACGATGTCGGCTCATCCCGCCAGCACCTCATTCAGGCCTGCGAAGCAAGCCTGAAACGCATGAAGACCGATGTGATCGATCTCTATCAGCTGCATGAATGGGACGGACAGACACCGCTGGAAGAGACGATGGAAGCGCTCGACACCTTGGTTCGTCAGGGCAAGGTCCGCTATATCGGCTGCTCGAACTTTTCCGGCTGGCACATCATGAAGGCGCTCGGCGTCAGTGAGCGCGACAAGCGCGAACGCTTCGTCAGCCAGCAGATCCACTACACGCTGGAAGCCCGCGACGCGGAAAACGAGCTGGTGCCTGTTAGTATCGACCAAGGCCTCGGCATTCTCGTCTGGAGCCCGATTGCGGGCGGCCTGCTCTCAGGCAAGCATCGCCGCAATCAGGCAACGCCGGAGGGTACGCGCCAGTTCGCCGGCTGGACGGAACCTCCGATCCGCGATGAAAACCGCCTGTGGAATATCGTCGAGACGCTGGTGGAAATCGCGGATGGTCGCGGCGTTTCGGCAGCCCAGGTGGCACTTGCCTGGCTGATCGGCCGAAAGGGCGTGACCTCGGTCATCATCGGCGGCCGCACCAAGGCCCAGTTCAAGGACAATCTTGCGAGTGCCGAGCTGAAGCTGACCGACGAGGAGCGCAAGCGCCTCGATGACGTCAGCCTGCAGCCGCTGATGTATCCCTACTGGCATCAGCGCAACACGGCCAACGACCGGCTGAGCGAGGCCGATCTGGCGCTGATCGGTCCCCATCTGGCGAAGTAAGAAATCCTTCTCCCCTCGGGGAGAAGGTGGCCCGAAGGGTCGGATGANNCCCCGAGGGGAGAAGGAGGACGCGACAACTACCTCGTTTCACATGCGATTGCCCTTCTCCCGTAGGAGGCGGCGAAGATTAGGCCGCCATCGCCCTAATTTCACCCGCAATCAGCTTGCCGAGCCGCGAGATACCCTCTTCAATCATCTCGTCATTGGCGCAGGAGAAGCTGACGCGGAACGTGTTCGCGCCAGAACCGTCGGCGAAGAATGCCTGACCCGGCACAAAGGCGACCTTCGCCGTTTCGAGAGACCGTGCCAGCAGCTTGGCGCCGTCCATGCCCTTCGGCAGGGTGACCCAGACGAACATGCCGCCCTGCGGCTTCGTCCAGCTCGTACCGTCAGGCATATATTTCGCAAGCGCTGTCAGCATGCAGTCGCGGCGATGGCTATAGGTCTTGCGGACCTTGGCAACCTGCGCATCGAAACCACGCTCGGCGACCTGATGGATCGCGATCTGGTTGATCGTCGAGGAATGCAGGTCGGCCGCCTGCTTCATCAGCACCAGCTTGCGGATGACGGGCGCATTGGCGACGATGAAGCCGACGCGAAGGCCAGGCGCCAGCGTCTTGGAGAAGCTGCCGCAATAGATCGTGCGCGTGTCGTTGATGTTGCGCTTGCGCGCGATTTCGAGCGCCAGGATCGGCGCAACCGGCTCACCGTCATAACGCAGAGACTGATAGGCGGCGTCCTCGATGACGGCGATATCGAGCTCTTCAGCGAGATCGAGCAGCTTCTCACGGCCCGCCAGATCGACCGTCTCGCCCGTAGGGTTGGCGAAATCGGCCGAGAGATAGGCAAACTTCACCCTGCCGCCTGCCTGCGAAGCCGCGGCGCGATAGGAATCCGGCGTGCGATTGCCGTTCGGCGTCAGCTGGTCATACGTCGGCTCATAGGCGTTGAAAGCCTGCAGCGCGCCGAGATAGGTGGGCGCCGTAACCAGCGCTGTATCCTTCGGCGACAGGAAAAGCTTGCCGAGATAATCGAGCCCCTGCTGCGAACCGGAAACGATGAAGACATTTTCGAGCTCACAGGGGATGCCGAGCGCGCCCATCTGGCCAACGAGCCATTCGCGCAGCGGCTTGTAGCCTTCGCTGACCGAATATTGCAGCGCTGCATTGACCGTCGGACCGGAAAAGATATCGGCATAGGCCTGCTTGAATTCGGCATCCGGAAACAATGCGGGGTCGGGAATACCGCCGGCAAAAGAGATGATATCCGGCCGCTCCAGCAGCTTCAGCAGCTCGCGGATTTCGGAGGCACGCATACGACTCGAACGCGTCGCAAAGATATTTTCCCAATTCAACATGGGGCTTCCTCGTAATTTTTGGTCTTTCCGACACAAGATCACGCAACAAAAGATAAGTCAACAATACTGACCTATTTTGTTTGTGACGGTAACAACAATTCTCGAAATTGATCGATGCCTTACCGGTCGCCGATGCTCAGACCCATCTGAAATGACCTACACATTTCTCTCCTTGGGTGCTATTCTTACGTTCTATCCATCGATGGGAAAATGTAAGAATGTCGACCGCAACCCTCTCTTCGAAATTTCAGATATCGATCCCGAAAGAAATTCGCGACCAGCAGCATTGGAGCGCAGGCCAGGAGTTCGTCTTCATTCCGAAGGGGCAAGGTGTGCTGCTCATTCCCGTACCTGAACTTGCCGACCTTAAGGGCATGGTGAAGGGCGCCAACCCCGGCAATTACCGTGACCGGAAAGACCGGTTCTGATGCGCGTCGTTGACAGCTCTGCCTGGATCGAGTGGCTGACCCAAGGTCCGGCCGCAGATCGACTTCAGGGCGAAATGCCCGCGCGTACCGAATGTATCGTCCCCACCATCGTCCAGCTCGAACTCGCCAAATGGTTGGAGCGCGAACACGATGAGGACGCAGTTGATTCCTTCTTCGCCTATACCGCCACCTGCATCATTGCTCCCCTCGATACCGCCCTCGCCCGCCGCGCCGCCGAAGTCTCTGCGAAACACAAACTCGCACTCGCCGATGCGATCATCTATGCCACCGCGGAGCAGCACGACGCCGACGTTCTGACGCTGGATGCTCATTTCAAGGACCTGGATCGCGTGGTCTATTTTGGCAAAGCACAATAGATATTTGCCCTTTCCGCTTAAACGCGGCACATCTCGAAAAAGGCGCCAACAAGCATGCGCACCGACCCAACATCGTCCTTCTATACCGACAACGCCGCCGTCTACGCAGCACGTGAACGCAGGCTGCCGCGCCAGAGGCTGGATGCCTTTCTGGACACCCTGCCCACCGGTGCAGCCATCCTTGAACTGGGCTGTGGCGGCGGCCAGGATGCCGCCTATATGCTCTCGCGCGGCTTCGACGTCACGCCTACGGACGGCTCCGCCGAACTTGCGAGAGAGGCGGAAAAGTTTCTCGGCAAGTCTGTTCGAGTGATGCGCTTCGAAGCCTTAGATGCCACCGAAATCTTCGACGGTATATGGGCGGAGGCTAGCCTCCTGCATGTTCCGCGATCGGCTCTGCCGGATATCTTCGATCGCATTTTACGCGCCCTGAAACCGAGCGGCATCTTCCACGCCAGCTTCAAAGCGGGTGAAGCAGAGGGACACGACAAGTTCGGACGCTATTACAACTATCCTTCCGCCGTATGGCTTGAGGCTATACTGAGCGCCGGAGGATGGAAGAATATCACCACGATCGAAGCTGATGGCGGCGGCTTCGATGGCGAACCGACAAGATGGCTCTACGTGAAGGCTCAAAAATAGAAAGGCCGGAGCTCTCGCCCCGGCCCTCCAATCCGGCTCTCGCCGAAAAGCTTAGTTGACCGACTTGTCGACCAGCTTGTTCTTACCGATCCAGGGCATCATGCCGCGCAGCTTAGCGCCGACTTCTTCGATCTGGTGGCTGTCGTTGTTGCGGCGGATACCCTTGAAGCGGGCAGCGCCTGAACGGTATTCCTGCATCCACTCGGAGGTGAACTTGCCGGTCTGGATGTCCTTGAGGACACGCTTCATCTCAGCCTTGGTTTCTTCGGTGATGATGCGCGGGCCGGTGACGTATTCGCCCCACTCAGCTGTGTTCGAGATCGAGTAGTTCATGTTGGCGATGCCGCCTTCATAGATCAGGTCGACGATCAGCTTCACTTCGTGCAGGCACTCGAAGTAGGCCATTTCCGGAGCGTAGCCGGCCTCAACAAGCGTTTCGAAGCCGGCGCGGATGAGCTCGACGAGACCGCCGCAGAGAACGACCTGTTCGCCGAAGAGGTCGGTTTCGCACTCTTCGCGGAAGTTGGTTTCGATGATGCCCGAACGACCGCCGCCGACGCCGCAGGCGTAGGAGAGAGCGAGTTCAAGCGCATTGCCGGAGGCGTTCTGGTGAACGGCAACGAGGCAGGGAACGCCGCCGCCCTTCTGGTATTCGCCGCGAACCGTGTGGCCCGGGCCCTTCGGAGCGATCATGACGACGTCGACCGAAGCTTTCGGCTCGATGAGGCCGAAGTGAACGTTGAGACCGTGTGCGAAGGCAATCGCAGCGCCGTCACGGATGTTCGGAGCGATGTCGGCCTTGTAGATGTCGGCCTGCAGTTCGTCCGGGGTCGCCATCATCATCAGGTCGGCCCAGGCAGCGGCTTCGGCAACGGTCATGACCTTGAAGCCGTCGGCTTCAGCCTTCTTGATCGTGGGCGAACCGGCCTTCAGCGCGATCACGATGTTCTGTGCGCCGCTGTCCTTCAGGTTCAGCGCGTGAGCGCGGCCCTGGGAACCGTAGCCGATGACGGCGACCTTCTTCGACTTGATGAGGTTGAGATCGGCATCACGATCGTAATAGACGCGCATTGTTTGTCCTTCCCTTTGCTTGTCTGGGTGCAGATTTTAATTTGTCAGACGGTCGCAGCTGCTTCCGCCAATACCTTTTCCGTGCCGTAAAGCTTGAGGAAAGCGGTGATCGCTTTCTCCGCCTGCCGGCTCGTATCCTTCAAACCGGGCTCGCCGAGCAGCATGCGCACATGCAGATCGGAGACGATGAGCCCATAAAGCGTGTGATATGCTTCGTCAGCATCGGTAAAGCGCAGTAACCCTGCCCGCTTGCCGGCGTCGATAAGACCGATGGCGCGGCGGTCGATCTGCCGACGCCCGCGCTCCAGCAGGAGCTTACCGAGCTTGGAGCCGTCGCGGTTCGATTGGCCGATTGCCAGGCGGTTCAAGGCAAGCGAGACGTCGCCGGCCAAAACCTCCAGCAGGTCGCGGGCGAAAATGACGAGGTGGTCATGCAGGCTTGCTGTATTCAGTCGCTCGCCATTGCGCTCGAAGGTGCGAACTTTGCTGGCCTGATAGGTAATCATCGCAGACAGCAGGCCATCGCGGTCGCCGAACCACTTGTAAAGACTTTCCTTGGAGCAATTGGCCGCGCGTGCGACGCCGGAGGTCGTCAGCGCCTTCTCGCCGCCGTCGACGAGCAGACGCAGCGCCTGTTCCAGAACGGCGTTCTGGCGCGGCGAAAACTCGCTCGACTGTCCTACTTCGCTCAGCACGATAGCCACTCCTAAATGCGTACCGTACGGTACGGTTCGTGGCGCTTTATGCAGGACACCGATGCAGCCGTCAAGCGGAATTCGTTGCTGCACTGCGTTAAAAGAGAGTGCTTGCCAGGACTGCTAAACGGTGGCAACTGCCACGAGCCGGTCAGTTGTCGAGAAAGCTTGACGCAAATGATCGGTCAGAAACATCACCTACTCGGCCGCCACCGCATTGTTGCGCATCGCCTCGACATCCTTCAGAGGAGAAAGACCGTAGAGACGGCTATATTCGCGGCTGAACTGCGAAGGGCTCTGATAGCCAACACGGTGCCCGGCAGAGCCGACATCGAGCTGCTCGACGATCATAAGCCGCCGCGCCTCATGCAGCCGAAGCTGCTTCTGATACTGCATGGGCGATAGTGCCGTGACAGTCTTGAAATGGTGATGCAGCGAGGAAACGCTCATGCCGACGCGCTCGGCGAGCTCTTCGATGCGCAACGGCTGCGTATAGTTGCCGCGGAGCCAGGCGACGGCCCGCGCCACCCGGTTGCTCTGGCTCTCCGCCATGGCGATCTGCAGCAGCCGAGGGCCATTCGGACCGGTCAGCAGGCGATAGAGGATTTCCTGCTCGATCAAAGGCGCCATGGCTGGAATATCTTCGGGCCGATCGAGCAATCGGAGCAGGCGCAGCGAGGCATCGAGCAGTTCCGGCGAGGCCGCATTGACCGCGATGCCACGCACAGGCTCGGCAGTCAGCGCCTGCTTCGGAATGCTGACACGCGACAGCAACTCCTTCAACCGTTCGCTGTCGAGCGCCATGCCAAAACAAAGATAAGGCGCATCGCTGCCGACATTGGTTACCTGTGTCGAGACCGGAAGGTCGAGCGCGGTCAAAATATATTCGCCGACACCGTAGTTGTAGGTCTCGGCGCCGATTGTCAGGTTCTTGCGCCCCTGAACCACGATTGCAAAACAGGGCCGATAAGCCCCGTGCTGCCATACGGTCGCAGCCGACTGCCGATAGAGATTAAGATTGTCTATCGGCGTACGGTGTTCGCCGTCCGCCGGAGCGAAACGTGCAACGATCGATGCGAGTTCCTGATTGGGATTGAAAGGCAGTGTCATGCGCAACCAACTGTTTTCGAGCAGATATCGATGTCTATCTAGGTAACACCGTTCGATCGCGAAAGACCTGCCGAACATTTAGATTCGCAGGATCGTACATAAAGCTTGCAGGATCGCTCTAACGCTGTGGCCCGGTCCTGATGCATGGTGAGCCATCTAAATTCTACCCCCAACCCATCCGAAAAGATAAGGAAATCTCCCATGCCTATCGCAAAGGGTTATGCAGCGACCGACGCGTCCAAGCCGCTCACGCCATTTACTTTCGAGCGCCGCGACCCGAACGCGGACGACGTTGTCATCTCCGTCAAATATTGCGGCGTATGCCATTCCGACATTCACCAGGCGCGCAACGAATGGGGCGGCTCGAAGTATCCGATGGTGCCCGGCCATGAAGTCGCCGGCATCGTGACCGCCGTCGGTTCCGAGGTCACGAAGTTCAAGGTCGGCGACCGCGTCGGCGTTGGCTGCTTCGTCGATTCCTGCACGACCTGCGCCACGCGCGACCTGGATTACGAACATTACATGCCGGGTCTCGTCCAGACCTACAATGACGTCGAAGCCGACGGCAAGACGCCGACTTTCGGCGGTTATTCCGACTCGATCGTCGTCAAGGAAGGCTATGTCCTCTCCTTCCCCGACAATATCCCGCTCGACTCGGGCGCACCGCTGCTCTGCGCCGGCATTACGCTCTTTTCGCCGCTGCGCCACTGGAAGGCTGGCCCAGGCAAGAAGGTCGCGATCGTCGGCATGGGCGGCCTCGGCCACATGGGCGTGAAGCTGGCCCATGCCATGGGTGCCGATGTCACGGTTCTCAGCCAGACGCTGTCGAAGAAGGAAGACGGCTTCAAGCTGGGCGCGAAGGACTACTACGCCACCAGCGATGCCGAGACCTTCACCAAACTCGCCGGCACCTTCGACCTGATCATCAACACGGTCGGCACGGCGATCGACTGGAACGCCTATCTGAACCTGCTGAAGTATGATGGCAGCATGGTGCTGGTCGGCGTTCCCGAACATGCGGTTCCGGTTCATGCCTTCTCGCTGATCCCCGGCCGCCGTAGCCTTTCCGGCTCCATGATCGGCTCGATCAAGGAAACTCAGGAAATGCTCGACTTCTGCGGCGAGCACAACATCGTGGCCGAGATCGAGAAGATCAGCATCCAGGACATCAACGAAGCTTATGAGCGCGTGCTGAGGAGCGACGTCCGCTACCGCTTCGTGATCGACATCGCCTCACTGGCATAAACCGAAAAGGGCGGCGTCCGGTCCGGACGCCGCCCTTCCTTTATTCTTCGCGCATGCTTTCCCGCTGCGTGATCAACCGGGCACTGTGCTGCCGGCTGACATAGATCCACAGCCAACTCCAGGCGACCGCGATGCGCCAGCGCACGCCGATCAGGAAGTAGATGTGGGCAAGCCCCCAGACCCACCAGGCGATCCACCCCTTGAGTTTCAGCCAGCCGAAATCGATGATAGCGGCACTCTTGCCGATGGTCGCGAGGCTGCCCTGATGCCTGTAGCGGAACGGCCCCGGCATCGGCTTACCCGCCAGTTTCGCCCTGATCACCTTGGCAACATAGTCTCCCTGCTGCTTGGCTGCCGGAGCGATGCCCGGCACCGGACTACCATCTTCGCGCAAGACCAGCGCCGTATCGCCGATGATGAAGATATTGTCTTTGCCCGGCGCCCTCAGCTCCTTGTCGACTACGGCACGGCCGGCGCGGTCGGCGGGAATACCAAGCCATTTCGCCGCCGGCGACGCCTCGACGCCGGCCGCCCAGACGATGGTGCGGCACGGCACGAAGCTGTCGCCGATCGTCACCCCCTCAGCGCTGCAGGAAGTCACCGGCTTGCCGAAGCGGAGTTCGACGCCCAGCGTCTCCAGCTCCCTGCGAGCATAGTCGGAAAGGTCTTCGGCAAAGGCTGCCAATACCCGCGGCCCGGCCTCGACAAGGATGATCCTCGCCTTGCGGGTATCGATATTGCGGAATTCCTTTGGCAGCGTCGTCCTCGCCAGCTCGGAGATGATACCGGCAAGCTCGACGCCCGTGGGACCCGCGCCGACGATCACGAAGGTCAGCAACGCTTCGCGGGCAACCGGATCGGTTTCAAGCTCCGCCTGCTCGAAAGCCAGGAGAACCCGGCGGCGAATGGTCGTCGCATCCTCCAGCGTCTTCAGACCGGGCGCCACGGGCTCCCATTCATCATGACCGAAGTAGGCGTGGGTCGCACCCGTCGCCAGCACCAGCGTATCGTAACCGATCTTCTGCCCGTCCTTCAAAAGAACCTCACGCGCATCACTATCGACATCGACGACTTCCGCCAGCAAGGTTGTCACTTCTGGCCGATCCCGGAAGAAGCTGCGGATCGGCCAGGCAATCTCGGAAGTTGCGAGCAGAGTGGTCGCGACCTGATAGAGAAGCGGCTGGAACAGATGATGATTGCGCCGATCGATCAGCGTGATGCGGACGGGAGCACCTTTCAGATCGTTGACGAGCTGCAATCCGCCAAAGCCGCCCCCGACGACGACGATGTGATGATCCTGCATGGCAACACCTCATGGCTACGCTTCGCGAAAAACGTAGGGTTGAGAAGGATAAGCAGCAACTATCTTTTCTGCATGGCACCCCTGCGACTGTCACGCGCCATTGTGCCTACCGTGCATACCCGACAGGAACGGAGGCGCCGCTTTTCAGCTCCTCCATCGAGATTGACGCAGAGACATCGAAGAGCTCGATCTTGCGCACGAGCTGCTTGTAGATGACATCGTAATGTTCGACACGCGGCAAGACGATCTTGAGAATATAATCATAATTCCCGGTAAGCCGATGCGCCTCGACGATCTCGGGGATGTCGCCGATGACCTTACGGAAAGATTCGATCCACTCGTCGGCGTGATGCGCCGTCTTGATCATCGCATAGACCGTGGTCGGCACTCCCATCTTCTCACGGTCGAGCACGACGATGCGCCGAGCTATATGCCCACTGTCCTCAAGCCGCTGGATGCGTCGCGAGCAGGCCGACACCGACAAGGCGACAAGATCGGCGAGCTCTGTCACGGATATGCCTGCATCCGCCTGCAAAAATTCGAGAATCTTTCGATCACGTTCATCCAGCATATGCAGCATCCACTTTCACGCGCCTTTATTTTGCACATAAATCCGAAAATGCACAAACTATTGCAGCAAAACTCTGATAGGCTTCAAAAAATGCAAACACGCGGCGGATGAATCACCACACTATTCCTCCATTCAAAACCCACGAGCGGAGAACAGCATTATGCGCACCATTGGCCTGATCGGCGGTATGAGTTTCGAGAGTTCGGCAGTCTATTACCGCCTGATCAACGAAATGGTCCGCGAGCGGTTGGGCGGCCTCTCCTCGGCCGAACTGGTCATGTACTCCGTCAATTTCGAAGAGATCGTCGCGCTGCAAAAGGCTGGACGCTGGAACGATGCCGCCGACCGGCTCGGCGATGCCGCGCAACGCCTGCAAAAGGCCGGTGCCGAATGCGTGCTCATCTGCACCAACACCATGCACCTGATAGCGCCTCAGGTTGCCGAACGCGTTTCGGCTCCGCTCATTCATATCATCGATGAAACCGCCGCGGCCTTGAAGGCCGCCGGTAGGGTCAAGCCGCTGCTGCTCGCCACACGCTACACGATGGAACACGGCTTTTATGCCGAGCGTATGGCTGAAAACGGCGTCTCCATCATGGTGCCCGGTCCCGAGGATCGCACCGTCACGCACGATATCATCTTCAACGAACTCTGCGCCGGCATCATCAAGGACGAGTCGCGCCGGAAGCTGAACGGCATCATCGAGCGTGCCAAGGCTGAAGGCGCCGACAGCGTCATTCTCGGCTGCACCGAGATCTGCCTCATCCTCGATCCTAAGGCGCTAATCCTGCCAGGCTTCGACACGACGACGATCCATGCCGAGGCGGCCGTCGACTTCGCGCTTGCGAATGAAAAGAGCAGCAAAAGCTGCGCTGCTTGACTTCGATCAATTTACTTGACTGAGTCCAATAAATAATGGACACCGTCTCTGTACCTGAGGAGACGATGTCATGCCCGCCGCTGCCGATTTCACGACCATCGATGCCGTTCGTAACTTCAATCGCTTCTACACGAATTTCCTCGGCGTCCTGAACAAGGCCTATCTCGACAGCCCCTACACGCTGACGGATGTGCGCGTGCTGTTCGAAGTCGGCTTCCGCGGCGGCGTCGCCGCCTCAGCCCTGACGCGCGACCTCCATCTCGATCCCGCCTATCTCAGCCGTATCGTCAAGCGCTTCCGCGAGGATGGGTTGGTCGAGACGACGCCCGATCCGACCGATGCGCGCAGCCAGGTCATAAAGGTCACCGATAAGGGACAGGTGCAATTCGAGGAATTCGTCCGCCGCTCACGCGCGCAGATCGCCGGATATTTCGAAAAGCTCGCGATTGGCGAACCCGAACGCGTCGTGGCGGCAATGCGGACGATCCAGGACACGCTCGGCGCCGGTGAAACGAGTAAACCACCCGCCATCATCCGCAACCATCGAGCGGGGGACATCGGCTGGGTCGTACAAAGCCAGGCACGTTTTTACACCGAAGAATTCGGTTGGGACGACCGCTTCGAGGGATTGGTGGCCGAAGTCGCCGGTAAATTCCTGTCCAATTTCAATCCGCAGAAGGACCGATGCTGGATTGCCGAACGAGGCGGCCTGAATGTCGGTTCGGTCATGATTACCGATGGCGGTGACGACACCGCAAAGCTGAGGCTGCTCTATATCGACAAGACCGCGCGCGGCCTCGGCCTCGGCAAGCTGCTGGTTGATGAATGCATCCGCTTCTCGCGCGATGCCGGCTACAAGAAACTATCGCTTTGGACCAACGATATTCTCGATGCGGCACGGGCCATCTACATCAAGGCGGGCTTCAGGCTTGCGGCGGAGGAAAGACATCGCATGTTCGGCCCGGAATTGAACGGTCAGACCTGGGTGCTCGATCTCTATCCCGAGCCGGATACTCTACCGAGCCCTCTTCCTAAAGCCCGAGATTTCCAGTAGTCCTGGATCGAAAGCTCGGCATAATTTGAGCGGGCGAGAAGACTCCATGAACAGAGAGAGTTCCCATGGCTCTTTACGTCCTCTCTTCAGTAGGTGATCGGTAGTTTGCGAGCCGAGCAGGCTGCCACTCTCAGCCTTCATCCGCCTCCACGATTTAATGCTGTGGTGATTGGCGGCTCTGCCCATCCGATGCCGCAAGAACGACGTTTCGCGCGTGGATCAGGATGGATTTGAACTCGTCTGAGGAAACCTCCACAAACCCGAGTCCTTGGAGCAGAAAGATACCTTCAACGGCCAGCAATGCCTGACGGACTTCGGCAAACTTCCCTGATTTCGATCGCAGCGGATCGAGCAGTGTGCGATAAAGGCTCCGCACTGGCGCAAGCATGCCCGGAGCATGAACCAGCGCAGTTACAAGGAAGGCCGCCATTCGGGTCGAGGCATCATCCTCGTTAAGGGCCTCCTCAATATGCGCGAGGACCAATTCGATAGGATCAGCGGACCTGTCGCCAACACGGTGACGCACCGCCTGCTGGAAGCGAGTGACTTCCCGTTCTAGCGCCGCGTATATCAATTCATCCTTCGTAGCAAAGCTGTAGACGAGCCCGCCTTTGCTGATGCCGGCCCGCTCTGCGACCGCATCAAGCGTTAGATTTCGGCCATTGGAATCGAGAATGACGGCCTCGGCCGCGTCCAAAATCCTGTCTCGTTCGATTTCTTTTTTCCGGGCCATAACAACCTCTTGATTTTCCGACTGGCCAGTCGCATATAATTTTCGACTGTCCAGTCTGAATTAATTTCCGACTACGCGGTCGGATTAGCACGGCAGTAGCCGTGCTGCAAGATTCCTTCCTAGCTAACCCTTAGGACTCGATGAAAGGACCTAAAATGGAAAATCACTTACCCGCCGCAGCGCTCGGTCACTTTGTTATGAAAGTGGAGAATATCGGGGAGAGCTATCAATTTTATATCGGGCTAGGCCTGCGCCCGTTCGGCACATTTCCCGGACTGGCGGTCGTTGAAATGCGTGGTGGTACGCATTTGCTACTGTTTCAAAAAGACGACGATCAGGTTTCGAGCTTGCAAAACAGCCACAATGGCCAGCGGCCAGATTTTAGCGGCGAAAAAATAGATCTGATGATCGCAGGCCACGCCAAAGCGGATCTGGAACACTACAGGGTCAGCCTGATCGATAAGGGATATTCACCATCAACCATCGCGGACAGTGAGCTATACGGTCATCATTACTTCTCGCTACAGGACCCCGACGGCAATGGGATCAGTTTCTACACCAGCCACAGCGGTGACGAGCCCGTTTGATATTTCAGTCAGTTACATTCGCCGACAGGAAACTTCTCACTGCTGACGACATCAATGTCATGAACTAAGGCCGCACGTATCGAAAGTCCGCGTGTGGACCAACATGGCAAACCTTCCGAGCCGTGTTTCACATGGCTCGGCTTTTCGTACCGTGCGGCGGAACCCTCGAGCTGGCTTTCGAACAGCCCCGAAGTGTCTGTACGAGGGGTCGCCCGAAACCCGCTCGGGTCGAGGAAGTAGGCCATTGGAAAGGTGGGTGGGTAGACAGCCACTTAGTTGAACCATATCCTCGATGCACCCTCTATTTGCATCGAGCTGTTTTCTATGACCACCGAAATCCGGATAGAACCCATATCAACCGAGTACATCGAAGGTTTTCACAAGGCGCTCGATACGGTCGCGCGTGAGCGGGAATATCTGTCGCTGCTCGAAGCCTTTCCGCTGGAAGAAACACGCATTTTCGTGCTTGGCATGATCGAAAAAGGCAATCCGCAGTTCGTTGCCTTGGCCGATGGGAAAGTGGTCGGATGGTGCGACATCAGCCGCCATATGTTTCCCTCTCACGCCCACACCGGCAAACTCGGCATGGGCATCATCCCCGCTTATCGCGGCCAGGGCGTCGGACGTCGATTGATCGAAGCAACGCTGCGAGCCGCGCGTGACGCAGGGATAGAACGCGTCGAACTCAGCGTGCATGCTGACAATGACAGGGCCATCGCGCTCTACGAAAAAGTCGGCTTCGTCCGGGAGGGCCTTGCCCGCAATTCTGTGCGCATAGACGGCCGCTATAAGGACGCGATCCACATGGCGTTTTTCCACGAGTAGCGAGACCAGTCGCAGTCACTATTCTTCCGATTCTTGCTGCGGCGCAAAAATTCGCTTGATTTGGAAACGATCATTTCCTAAAAGAGCAACATGACAATAGACACACTCGACATCGCACCGAAGCTTCGTGGACGCCCGCGTGAATTCGACATAGATTCCGCGCTGGACGAGGCCCTGCGCGTTTTTTCCGAGCGCGGCTATTATGCCGCCTCGATCAGCGAATTGACCGAGGCCATGGGCCTGACCGCAGGCAGCGTCTACAAGGCTTTCGGCGACAAGCGCGGCGTCTTCCTCGCCGCGTTCAGCCGGTATCGCCAGGTCCGTCAGCAGCTCATCGACGAGACGCTTGCGGAAGCTCCAAATGCTCATGAAAAACTTCGTGCCTTGGTGACGTTCTTCGCTGAGGCCTCGTGCGGGGAGATCGGCCGCCGCGGCTGCCTTGTCGTCGGAAGCGCGACCGAGCTTGCGCTTTTCGACGAAGAGGTCGCCGGTCGCGTCGGCGTCGCCTTCGATTTCGACGAAAGACGCATCCTCAATCTGATCCGTCTCGGGCAAGAGGATGGCTCCGTGCCGAAGCATGTCGATCCGGAAAGTACCGCCTGCACCCTGCTGGCCCTGACGAAGGGCATGCGCGTGATCGGCAAGACCGGCCGCAAGACCGAACAGATGCTCGCCGTCGCCGAGACGGCCATGAAACTGCTGAACTGATTTTCATTGAGATTTCGGGGAACATAACCCCGCCCCTATTGAGGACGAGACATGCCCGCAACTGCCGCCGCCAGACGGGAGAGCACACCGCTCCCGGAAAAGACCCTTTCACCACTGCTGACATTCATGTTCGCCGCCGCCTGCGGACTGGTGGCTGCCAATCTCTATTATGGCCAGCCGCTTGCCGGCCCCATCAGCCAGTCGCTCGGCTTCAGCCCGGCGGCGACCGGCCTCATCGTTACGTTGACGCAGATCGGCTACGGCCTCGGTCTCCTACTGATCGTGCCGCTCGGCGATCTTCTTGAGAACCGTAAGCTGGTGCTGACGCTGGTAGCGTTATCCGCCATCGCGCTCATAGGCGCCGCTTTTGCCTCCTCGCCGTCGCTGTTCCTGCTCGCCTCGCTCTGCATCGGCCTTGCATCCGTCGCGGTGCAGGTCCTTGTCCCTTTCGCCGCCCATATGGCGCCTGACGCCAGCCGCGGCGCTGTCGTCGGCAATGTCATGAGCGGCCTGCTCGTCGGCATCATGCTGGCCCGTCCGGCTGCGAGCTTCCTGTCCGAGCTTCTCTCCTGGCACGCGGTCTACATCATCTCGGCCGGCGTCATGATCGGGCTGATCGTTATCCTGCGCCTCGTTCTGCCGACCCGCGTGCCCCATACGAAACTCCATTATGGGCAGCTGCTGTCCTCCATGGGCCACCTCGCGCTCCGCACACCGGTCCTGCAGCGGCGTGCGCTCTATCAGGCCTGCATGTTCGGCGCCTTCAGCCTCTTCTGGACGACGACGCCGCTGCTGCTGGCAAGCCCGGCTTTTAGTCTAACACAGAATGGCATCGCCCTGTTCGCACTTGCCGGCGCCGCCGGTGCCGTCGCCTCGCCGATTGCCGGACGCGTTGCCGATCGCGGCTGGACGAAGCTTGCGACCGCCTTCGCCCTGGTGCTCGCCATCATCGCCTTCCTGATCGGCCATTTTTCCGGCAGCGGCTCGTTGCTGGCGCTGATCACGCTGACGCTGTCAGGCATCATGCTCGACTTCGGCGTCCAGACGAATCTCGTGCTCGGTCAACGCGCCATCTTCGCGCTCAGTGCCGAACATCGCAGTCGCCTCAACGGCCTCTATATGGCGACCTTTTTCGCCGGCGGCGCCCTCGGCTCGGCGCTTGGCGGCTGGGCCTATGCCACCGGCGGCTGGAACATGGCCTCCTGGATCGGCGTCGCCTTCCCGGTCATTGCGCTGCTTGCCTATCTGACCGAGAGGGAAAAATGATCACGACGGCTGCGGTACCGCCCGCCGCAGCCAGTCACATTCCCGCAAGCCTGCGCCGCGGAACGGGTCGATCAGCGTGCCGGAGACAATACCGGCTAGGATCTGCGGTGCGGGCGGCACTTTGGCGATGGTGGCGACCAACCGATCCCTGATCCAGGCCAATGCTGCCGAATCCGATTGGTAAAAGGGCGTGAAGGCGGCAGAGAGCAGCTGGAACAGCCGCACATGCATCCGCCGTGCCTTGGCATAGGCAGCAAGAGCAGCCTCGATGGTTTCATGCCCCGCAAGCGCATGCGCTAACGCAGCAACATCGAGCAACGCCATGTTGGCGCCCTGCCCGAGCTGCGGGCTGGTGGAATGGGCCGCATCGCCGACGAAAACAGTCCGCCCGCTATAGGGCGTCATCACCGTACGATGGGCATAGCGTGCCAGCGTCAACTGATCCCAGTCAGTGATCTGCTCGAGCAAGGGCTCGCATTCCGGCCAGTAGCTGCGGATCGTCTGCTTCCAGCGCTCAAGTCCACGCTTGCGTACCTCATCGGCGTCCGCGACTTTCAGGCTCCAGAACAGAGCCGCCTGCTTCGGCAAATCAGGCCTTCTGCTGCCGATCGGCAAGACGCCGATCATCACGCTGGCCTTGTCATAACGCTGCGTCAGCGCCGCCTGATCTACGAGCCCATCCGGGCAATCGAGCGTCGCCCAGAAAGCACCGTAGACCAGGTTTTGTGCACTTGGCGCAACGCGCGATGCCGACACAAGCTCGGAGCGCGCACCACTGGCGTCGATGATGAGATCGTAAGGCCCGAGGCGCTCGTCGCCTTCGACAGAGAGATAGCTTTCATCGCCCTCCTCCGTCACACCGATAACCCGCTGCCCAGTATGGATCGGATGTCGCCGCGCAGAGACCTCATCGTAAAGCGTATCGAACAGGGCCGCACGATGAACGCCAAGCCCATAGCGCCCACCCGGCAAGGCATTGTAGCGCACATCGAGGACGATGCGACCACGGGTGGTTTCCGTGCCGAACAGGCGGTCGATGCGGTTGCCGGCGGCGTGGATAGCCGGACCAAGTCCGAGCGATTCCAGCACGGTCAATCCCGTCGGCTGCAGCATCAGCGCGGAGCCGACAGGGGCCGGGCTATCGAACCGTTCGATAATATCTGTCGTATGACCAGCACGAGTGAGAAAGAGAGAGGCGGCAAGACCGGCAGGTCCGGCGCCGACGATAGCAATCTTCAAGGGCTTCACGATAAAGCTCAGTCCGGTGATTGGTCGAAACGGGCTCTTGCGGCCTTTACGGCTTCATGATTGGCCTCGGCCCAATTCAGAAGCAGCGCCAGCGGCTCATAAAGCGAATAGCCGAGATCCGTCATGCGATATTCGACGCTTGGCGGCTTGGTGGGAAAGACCTCACGATCGACATAGCCGTCGCGCTGGAGGTCGCGTAGTGTTTGTGTCAGCATGCGTTGGGAGATATCGGGCACTAAGCGGCGCAACTCACCGAAACGATACGGCCGTTTAGCCAATGTTTCCAGCAGCAGCACCGACCATTTTCCGCCGATCTGCGAGATTAGGTCCCGCACCGGACAGTTGCTGAAATCGAGATTGCTGAGATCGAAGTCGCGTAACGGCGGATCTATGCTCTCACGCAGATTGACGACGGCGCTGGCTGCCATGCCGGTTCCCTTTTGGTAACTTGGAGCCGAAAAACTGCCTCCTTTACAGCGCGAAGTCAATTCCTATTCTAGTGCTAGTCTCTTTTTGAGAGCAACAAAGCCTCTGCGAATTTGCGGCGGTCCAACAAGGGAAAACATATGAGCAGCACTCTTCTCGTCACCGGCGCTGCCGGTAAGCTTGGCCAGCGCGTCATCCATCACCTGCTGGAGACATACAAGGTTGCTCCCGGCCGCATCATCGCCGCCACGCGCAGCCCGGAGAAGCTTGCCGATCTCGCCGCCAAAGGCGTCGTCACCCGCAAGGCCGACTTCGATGACGCCGCCAGCTTGTCCGCTGCCTTCACCGGCGTCGACCGGCTGCTGATCATCAGCACCGACGCGCTCGCCGTGCCCAGCCTGCGCCTGAAGCAGCACACGGCTGCTGTCGAAGCCGCCAAGAAGGCTGGCGTCAAGCATGTTCTCTACACCTCAATGCCAGCCCCCGAAGGTTCGCTCGTCAGCTTCGCGCCCGATCACCTCGGCACGGAAAACGCCATCAAGGCAAGCGGCATCGGCTACACGATCCTGCGCGACGCCTGGTATTTCGACAACTACCTGATGGGCCTGCCGCACAGCCTCGACACCGGTAAATGGTACACGGCAACCGGCGGCGGCCGGGTCAGCAACATCAGCCGCGAAGATTGCGCACTCGCCATCGCCGCAGCACTGGCTTCCGATGCAACAGAAAGCGTCACCTACACGCTGACGGGCTCGACTGCCGTCACCATCGAGGACGTCGCAAGCGTCGTGAGCCGGATCACCGGTCGTCCGCTCGAAGTCGTTCAGGTCAATGACGAACAGCTTGCCGCCGGCCTCACCGGCGCCGGTCTGCCGAAGTTCGTGGTGGACATGCTGGTCTCCTCCGAAGCCAATACCCGCGCCGGCAAATTCGACATTCTCACCAACGACTTCAACAAGCTCACAGGCAAGGAGCCGCAGACGCTGCGCAGCTTCTTCGAGGAACACAAGGCCGCGTTGGCTGGCTGAGTTTTGGCGAAGGTCAGGTGAGACTTCGTTTGCCGCACCCTTGCGCCTGGCCCCTCACCCCGGCCCTCTCCTCGCAAGCGGGGCGAGGGAGTTTTGGTGCTTCGTGCGCAAGCTCTAATCGAGTGATGCCGCCGCCATTTTGCGCTGTCGTCCCTTCTCCCCGCAAGCGGGGAGAAGGCTAGGATGAGGGGCCAGGCCAGAAGGCGCGGCAACAACAAACTTGCCCGACCAGCCCAAAGCCATCCCCCATCAAACCACCTGACCGCAAGCCCGACGGAAGCGGCGCACCGTTTCGGCCATGCCATATTCCAGCGCATCGGCGGTCAGCCCATGGCCAATCGAGGTCTCCGCGAGCTTCGGAATGCGCTTCAGCAGCGCCGGCAGGTTGGCAACAGTCAAATCGTGGCCAGCATTGACGTCGAGGCCGTTGGCAAAGGCTGCATCGGCGGTCTTGCCGAGCGCTTCGAGGATGACGGCAGCCTTCTGCGGATCATCATAGCAGCCGCCGTAAGGGCCAGTGTAAAGCTCGATGCGATCGGCGCCGACTTCCCTCGCGATCTTCACCGCCTCGGCATCGCCGTCGCCATCGGCAAACAGCGACACACGGCAGCCGATCGTCTTGTACTTGGCGACGACATCGACCAGCAGCTCGCGATTCTCACGAAAATCCCAGCCATGATCCGAGGTCGCTTGTGCCGGATCATCGGGCACGAGCGTCACCTGCTCAGGCTCTGCCGAAGCACAGAGATCGAAGAACTCGTCGCTTGGATAGCCCTCGATATTGAATTCCGCCTCCGGAAACTCGTCATCGATCAGCGCACGGATGTCTGGCAGGTCGGAAAAGCGCACATGCCGCTGATCGGGACGCGGATGAACGGTCAGACCGCTGGCGCCGGCGGCAAGCGCGATGCGTCCCAAGCCCGTGACGCTCGGCCAGGGAAGATCACGCCGGTTGCGCAGCATCGCGATGGCGTTGAGGTTCACGGAAAGCTTGGCGGGCATGGTGGAAATCCCTGATTTTCAAAGCGGATAGTAGCACCCGTTTTATGCCATTATCGCCAGCAAAACCAACGAGATTCCGACATCTATCCATGCAAAACTTTGATGGCAACACGGCACATGTGTCACCACATAGTGACGCCCCATCAAGGAGCTTGAAGCCATTAGCGGACGATGGTCAGCGTCTCGGCGGCGCGGGTAATGGCCGTATAGAGCCAACGCTCCCGCGTATCGCGGAACGCCCAGCTCTCATCGAATAGCACCACGTTGTTCCACTGCGAACCCTGGGCCTTATGCACCGTCAGAGCGTAGCCGTAGTCGAATTCGTCATAGCGCTTTCGGGTCGACCACGGAATCTCGCCCTCGACATCCTCGAAGGCCTGCTTCAAGAGCTTGATCTTCGCGGCCCCGCGATCCATGTCGTCATCTTCCGGGCGCACCAGCAGATTGATGCCCGGCTTTGTCGTTTCTCTGGAAGACGTCATCACCTGCCAGAGCGAGCCGTTGAGCAGCCCCTTGGCGGGATCGTTGCGCAGGCAGACCAGCTTGTCGCCGGATTGCGGGTAGTCCGCAGTAAATCCTTTCAGCTCGCGCAGGCGCTGATTGTAGCGCCGCCGCGTCCTGTTGGTGCCGACAAGAACCTGATCGGCCTCCAGCACGAGCAGCTGCGTGACCTCGTTTTTCGAGATCACCTGCGCGGTGCCATAGTCGCCATGCATGATTTCCTTGCCCTCACGCACCTGCATGGCAAGCTGGATGATCGGATTGTCGCGGGCCTGGCGATGAATGTCCGTCAGAAGATAATCCGGCTCTTCGTTCGTAAAGAACCCACCGCCGGAAACGGGCGGCAGCTGCCCGGGATCGCCAAGGACGAGAATGGGCGTGCCAAAACTCATCAAATCCTTGCCGAGCGCTTCGTCCACCATCGAGCATTCGTCGACGATGATCAGGGCGGCCTTGGCGACCGGGCTCTGGCGGTTGATGGTGAACATCGGGGCGATCGATGTCTTACCCGTCTCTTCGTCTTCGACGGCTTCCTCGCCGCGCGGCCGGTAGATCAGCGAATGAATGGTCTTGGCATTGGAGGCGCCGCGTGAGCGCAGCACCTGCGCCGCCTTGCCGGTAAAGGCCGCAAACAGCACGTCGCCATCCACATGCTCGGCAAAATGCCGCGCAAGCGTCGTCTTGCCCGTGCCGGCGTAGCCGAACAGGCGGAACAACGGTGAGCGCCCCTCCTTCAGCCAGTTTGCCACGGCCTTGAGCGCTTCATCTTGTTGCGGCGCGAATTGCATGGTTCGACTTGGCAGGATTCGGCTGATGGAAGCAAGCGGTAAAAAGCCGTCGCCGCTACGAGGCGCTTATGTCGTATATTGAGGATCGCTTTCCAACACGATCGGCTTTCCATGCGGCGTTGCCTCCGCCGCACGTTGCCAGCTTTGCTGCAAAGCCAGGATTGCATCGGCATCGGCAATGCCCTTCGCGACTAGCAGCCCCGACAGTGCCGCCACCCAGCAATCGAAATAATCGCTGCCGTCAATCGCTCGGCCTGGCTTATGCAACTCGTCAGACAGGCGCTCAGCCCATTCGCTCCAGGCAAACAGACCTTTCTCATGCAGATGAACGGTCATGGCGAAAGCCTCTGCTGCCCAAGGCTCGGGAAAGACCGGCTCGCCATCGGCAGATTTCGGCAACTGCGGCGATTGCGCCAGAGGCGACGCGATCTCACACGCGCTCAAGATAGCTCTCCCAGGCATCGATCGAAACCGTCAGAGAAGAATCGGCGCCATCGCCCCAGATCTCGGCGCCATCGAAGACGACCGTGTAGACCCATTGCGGATTTTCTCCGCGACCATGGGCATTGTCGTCGGGGAAGACGAAGGAGCCCTGCACTGCCTCGACGACACCCGTCTTGGCTCGCGCATAGCGCGGCAATCTGGTATGGCCGGTCGGATTGAAGTTCTTGGTGCGGACATGATCGCCGACGGCAAAGAGCGGTTTAGTATCGACCGGCCGGTCGCAGGGGCCGCCCTTGGCCAAGACGCCATCGACCATGTCGGCCTTCAAAATTCGCTTCGGCATCCTGCCTTGTTCGAGGGAACGACCGGTGCGCAACTCCTCCGACGTGGCAAAACCATGCCGCTCTAGCAGCACGTCAACAGCGCGCGTCCAAACCTCATAATAACTGGCAGCGAGATAATCGGCGGGTGGAATGTTTTCACGTGCATGCCGGCTCTCATCGATCGTCCAGGCGCCAAAGGCACCGCAGGAGAGCGTAATGCCGAGCGCACGCTTTTCCCATTCGGCATGGAAATAGGGCTCGTTCGGCTCCGGCGCGACCGGGCCAAAACCCATCTGGCCGCCGAGATCGTGCGGGCCGTTCATAGTGCGGCCTCCGGTGTCCCGGCGAGCGCCGTGCCGATCATCGCGTCGCGGCTGACGAGATCCGCGAGCGCCGCCTCGTCCAAGCCTTCGGAACCGGCCGGTCGCTCAGGGATCACCAGATAGCGAAGTTCCGCCGTCGAATCCCATACACGGATCTTCGTCTCCTGTGGCAACGTCAGACCGAACTCGGCCAGCACGCCGCGTGGGTCGATCACCGCACGCGAGCGGTAGGCGGGCGCCTTATACCAGACCGGCGGCAGCCCGAGCACGGCCCAAGGATAGCAGGAGCAGAGCGTGCAGACGATCAGATTATGCGTTTCCGGCGTATTGAACACCGCGCGCATGTGCTCGCCCTGTCTGCCGGTAAAGCTGAGGCTTGCGATCGCCGCTGTAGCATCGCGGCGCAGCCAGTTGGCGAAATCAGGATCGCTCCAAGCCTTCGCCACCACCTGCGCCCCGTTGCGCGGCCCGACCTTCGTCTCATATGTCTCGACGATGCGGTCGATCGCAACCGGATCGATCAACCCTTTTTCTGTCAGCAGCGTCTCCAGCGCCTTCACGCGCGCCTGCATATCCGAATAGTGGTTGTCGTGGTGATGGTGATGATGATGCTCGTCGTCATCATGCGGGTGGTCGTGGGACATGGCCGTCTCCTGTCTCTTTGCGGCTACTTTAACATCGGCCAGAGACTGAGCACCAGCAGAACGGCCATGGTTATGTTGAACCATTTCAGCCTGATGGGATCGGAGAGCCAATCGCGCAGGACGGAGCCGAAGCCGGCCCAGGTCGATACGCTGGGGACGTTCACAGCGGCAAACGCGAACCCGACGAGAAGGACAGTGAAGAGATAGAGCTGCTCATTTGTGTAAGTGGCCATGGCGGTGACGGCCATCACCCACGCCTTGGGATTGACCCATTGGAACGCAGCAGCGCTGATGAAACTCATCGGCTTTGCATCGCTTTCCGCCTCGCGCAGGCCGCGCGAGGTGCCGATCTTCCAGGCAATCCAGACAAGGTAAGCTCCGCCGGCGAATTTAAGCGCGGTATAGAGCACCGGCATCGTGTGCAGAAGCGCACCCAATCCCAATCCCACGGCAATCAGCAGCACAAAAAAGCCGACGCCGATGCCGAGCATGTGCGGAATGGTGCGACGGAAACCGAAATTTACGCCTGAAGCAAACAACATCATGTTGTTCGGCCCGGGCGTGATTGAGGTCGTGAATGCGAAAAGTAGAAGAGCCAGAAATGTATCCAGCGCCATGATCCCTCCCGAGGACACCGTACCGTGACAAGGCGGCATCCAAAATTCTTCTCCACGCGCGCAAAAATGCGACCACGCATGGTCGTGCGACATTAGTTCGGCGGCCATACGAAAGCCATAGGGTGATTGTCACGGTGACATGACGGATGTCGATTGAAATCCGGTTGAATGCTCCTATCCTTCGGTTTTCTGCAGTGAGGAATGACCATGCGCGAGCCCATCCCAACCGTCACCCTTCCCTCGGGCATCCAGGTTCCGGCGCTTGGCCAGGGAACGTGGAATATGGGCGAGAGCGCAGCGGCTGCCAGGGACGAAATCGCGAGCCTGAAAACCGGCCTTGATCTCGGCATGACACTGATCGACACGGCGGAAATGTATGCCGATGGCGGTTCCGAAGAAGTGGTCGGCAAGGCGATCGAAGGGCGGCGCGACGAGGTCTTCCTGGTCAGCAAGGTCTATCCCGCCAATGCCAGCCGCAAAGGCGCAATCGAAGCCTGCGAACGCAGTCTGAAGCGTCTGAATACCGACCGCATCGATCTCTATCTGCTGCATTGGCGCGGCAACTATCCACTGGAAGAAACGGTGGAAGCTTTCGAAGGTTTGAAGGCCGCTGGCAAGATCGAAGCCTGGGGCGTGTCGAATTTCGACATTGACGATATGGACGAACTGCTCTCCGTGCCGAACGGCGGCAATGTCGCAGCCAACCAGGTGCTCTACAATCTCTCCCGGCGCGGCATCGAATACGACCTCTTGCCCTGGTGCCAGGAGCGTAGTATTCCGATCATGGCCTATTCCCCGATCGAGCAAGGCCGCCTCCTCCATCATCCCGAGCTGATCCGCATCGCCAAGATCTATCAGGCGACTCCAGCCCAGATCGCCCTCGCCTTTCTGCTGGAGCGCGATGGCGTTATATCCATCCCGAAATCCTCGAACGCGCAGCGCATCGAGGAAAACCGCGACTCGATCGATATCGACATCACGGACGAAGATTGGGCCGTGCTCGATGCCGCCTTCCCGCCGCCGTCGCGAAAGAAGTCGCTAGACATGCTGTAGGTTCAGTCGGCCGCCTTCTGCTGCGCGACGATCAGCTCGATAGCCCTGAAGACGTCGATCTCGCGCCAGTCGGCCGGATCGCGATAAGTCGGATAGAGCGAAAAGGCGGTGGCGGCAATCTGATCGACTGTCCTTCGCTTCGTTCGGCGCCCGGCAAGCGCTGCCTTGGTGTAAACGCCGAAATGATCCTCGGTCACCCCCCAGCCGGCATAGAAGGGCGCGGCATAGCAGCGAACCGGGATGCCGCGCAGCAGCGCATCGAAGCCAAACTGGCTGGAAACCGTCCAGACCTCGTCCACGACGTCAAGGATCGACGCTACCGACACCTCGTCGCCGACTAAGATTGCATCGCCTTTCGACGTGCCATTCGTAAGATATCCCTTACGAAGACCGGCCATGACATCCGGATGGGTGCGGATGAGGCATTGGGCATCACTTGCCAGCGCATCGGCAAGCATCTTTTCGAAGGAGGTTTTTGAGCCGAGCGCCCTGCCGACGGAAACGTCGCCAACGACCTGATCGACAAGCAGAATGCGACGCTTTACCGACCGCTCGATGCGAGGCGACCGATGAGGGAGATGATTATACTTCGAGAGCTTGTTGAGAACGATCTGCTCGCGAATGGCGCGACCAAGCTCTCCAGCCTCTACCGCCCCCTCAATCAGCCGCTCAAGCCGCGACGGCCTGTTTGCATCGACGGGCAGACCAAGATCGTCGATAACGATGGATAGCGGAATAGCGCCGGACTTGCCGAGCCCCATCGACCGCAGGAACCCATCCTCCAGATGCCAGTGACGCAATCCGCGAAACCGCGCAATCCTGGCGGCCACCTTGGCCGGCGCGCGGCCACCCCAGGACAGGACGCCGCCTATCCCTGGCGCCAATGCGGAAGTCAGCTTCTGCGAGCCGAAATAATGTCCGAGCCAGGGAAAGTCATTTCGTACGAAAGGCGCGGCGCCGAGGCGCATGCCAGCTGGCGGATGCCACGGCTTTTCGCCGATATCAGCCATTGTTGCCGCGTTTCCCCTTCTCCCCACGGGGAGAAGGTGCCGTCAGGCGGATGAGGGGGTGTCTGCCAGGAGCGCAAAAATTCGCAAATTCAAATCGGAAAGCCTCCCTCATCCGACCCTTCGGGCCACCTTCTCCCCAAGGGGAGAAGGAATTTGCAGCGCCGATTTGCCTCATATACGATGCTCCCCTCAACGCCGCAGGCTCCTACATCCCCTGCGAGCCACGGTTCATCGCAGCAATGCCGGTGCGGCAGACTTCGATGAGGCCGAGCGGCTTGACGATGGCGATGAACTGATCGATTTTTGAGGACTTGCCGGTGATCTCGAAAATGAAGTGCTCGACGGTCGCATCCACGACCTTGGCGTGGAAGGCGTCGGCGAGCCGCAGCGTCTCGGCGCGGGTTTCGCCGCTTCCGGTCACCTTCAGCAGCGCCACTTCGCGCTCGATCGGCCGCTCCTGGCCGAGTTCGCGGGCGCGCACCGTCAGATCGACGACGCGGTGAACCGGAACGATGCGCTCAAGCTGTGCCTTGATCTGTTCCAGCACCTGCGGCGTACCGCGCGTAACGACGGTGATGCGCGACAGGTGTGCCTGATGCTCGGTCTCGGAAACCGTAAGGCTTTCGATGTTGTAGCCACGGCCGGAGAAGAGGCCGATGACGCGGGCGAGAACGCCGGGCTCGTTGTCGACAAGCACCGAAAGCGTGTGGCTTTCAGCCGCCGCGGTTTCCGGCGAAATGAAGTAGGCGGAGCCCGTGGGTTGAAGGTGTGCGTTCATGATCCTTGTTCCGTTTCCTCGGTTCTTGTTCGACATGCTAGCGAGATCGGCCGGGGCGCAGCTTCCGCCGCACCCCATCTATCGATCAGACCAGCTGGCGACCCTTGGCGTCGATGGCGTTGGCAACCGCTTCGTCGGTCGCTTCGTCCGGCAGCAGCATTTCATTATGTGCCTTGCCCGAGGGGATCATCGGGAAGCAGTTGGCAAGATTGGCGACGCGGCAATCGAAAATGACCGGCTTGTTGACGTCGATCATTTCCTGGATGGCGGCATCAAGGTCACCCGGCTTTTCGCAACGCAGCCCGACAGCGCCATAGGCTTCCGCAAGCTTGACGAAATCCGGCATCGCTTCCGTATAGGAATTGGACAGGCGGTTGCCGTGCAGCAACTGCTGCCACTGGCGAACCATGCCCATATATTGGTTGTTCAGGATGAAGATCTTGATCGGCGCATTGTGCTGGATCGCGGCCGACATTTCCTGAATGCACATCTGGATCGAGGCATCGCCGGCAATATCGATGACCAGGCTCTCCGGATGAGCGATCTGAACGCCGAGTGCCGCCGGCAGGCCGTAGCCCATCGTGCCGAGGCCGCCCGAGGTCATCCAGCGGTTCGGCTGTTCGAAGCCGTAGAACTGCGCCGCCCACATCTGATGCTGGCCGACTTCGGTGGTGATGTAGGTATCGCGATGCTTCGTCAGCTCATAGAGACGCTGGATCGCATATTGCGGCATGATGACATCGTCGCTAGGCTTGTAGGCGAACGAGTTGCGCGCACGCCAGCGGGCAACGTCGGCCCACCAGTCGCCCAAACGCTCGGCGGCCGGCTTCTGCGGCAGCGCACGCCACAGGCGAACCATGTCTTCCAGAACATTGCCGACATCGCCGAGAATGCCGACATCGACCCGGACGTTCTTGTTGATCGAGGACGGATCGATATCGATGTGGATCTTCTTCGAATTCGGCGAGAAGGCGTTCAGACGGCCGGTAATGCGGTCGTCGAAGCGCGCACCGATGCAGACCATGACGTCGCAATCATGCATCGCCATGTTGGCCTCGTAGGAGCCATGCATGCCGAGCATGCCGAGCCAGTTCTTGCCGGAAGCCGGATAAGCGCCGAGGCCCATCAGGGTCGAGGTGATCGGGAAATCGGTGAGCTCGACCAGCTCGCGCAGCAGCTTGGAAGCTTCGGGGCCGGAATTGACGACGCCGCCGCCGGAATAGATGACGGGGCGACGGGCATTCTTCATCAGCTCGATCGCCTGCGTGATCTTGTTGAGATCGCCCTGCATCTTCGGCTGATAGCTCTTCTGGACATGATGAGCCTCCGGCGGCGTATAGGTGCCGGTCGCAAACTGGATGTCCTTCGGGATGTCGACGACGACGGGACCCGGACGGCCCGACTGGGCGATGCGGAAGGCTTCATGAATGACCGCTGCCAGCTCATTGACGTCCTTGACCAGCCAGTTGTGCTTGGTGCAAGGGCGCGTGATGCCGACAGTGTCGCATTCCTGGAAAGCGTCGGAGCCGATCAGCGTGGTCGGAACCTGGCCGCTGAGGCAGACGAGCGGGATCGAGTCCATCAAGGCATCCTGCAGCGGCGTGACCGCATTCGTCGCGCCGGGACCGGAGGTGACCAGCATGACGCCGACCTTGCCGGTGGAGCGGGCATAGCCTTCGGCCGCATGGCCGGCGCCCTGCTCGTGGCGGACGAGAATGTGCTTGATGTCGTCCTGCTGGAAGATCTCGTCGTAGATCGGAAGCACAGCGCCGCCCGGATAACCGAAGATGTGTTCGACGCCGTTGTCTCTGAGCGCCTGCAACACGATCTCCGCGCCTGTCATTCGATTGCCGCTCGCCTGATTATCTGTGCCGGTCATACGTTTGTTCCGCTGTCTGCTGGAGGTTTGGAAAGATGAAATCTCGATTTCGGGCATAAAAAAAGGCCCCTTCGGGAGCCTGTCATCTAGCGCATGGGTGGCTATCGCCGGATGGTTACACCATCCTGCCCATGCGCCTTCCCACCACGATAAGAATGATCGAGTTTTTCATGGGCCGAAGTGATAGACAGAAAATTTCGAAGCGTCAACGCGTGAAGCAATAAAAAATCGCGGCCCCGCAGAAACCCTATAAAAAGCGTGGGTGGTCGACAGGATTTTATTAAGCCACCGTCTCTATGCTCCAGCCACTAATGATTGGGGTAACTGTTTGCTGAATAACGATCTGCAGACATCAGGCAACGCTGGAGATCTTGATCGCCGCGACAAATTGAAACCGGGAAATCGCTTCCTCGGTCGCGTCGTCGCGTGCAACGGCTCGAGAGCCACGATCGCCGCCGTGGCCGAGGCCGGTGGCACGGACCTGACCGAACTCTGGTCGGTCGGCCGCCTGATTTCCATCAGTGTTGGAAAGAACCGCGTCGCAGCCCTCGTCTATTCGATGAATACGCAAAGCGTCGGCTGGGGCGAAGGGCAGGACAATCTCTTTCGAATCGAGGTGGAATTGCTCGGCGAAGTCCGCGTCGAACCGGATGGCCGAGAGGAGTTTTCGAGCGGTATTTCGGCCTATCCCTATCTTGGCGCCATCGCGCACCGTATTCGCGCCGCCGACCTCATGCGCATTTTCGATGCCGGCAAGGGCAGCAGCTGCGTCATCGGCAAGCTGACGCAGGACGAAAGCATCGATGCCGCCATCCACATTCCCTCAATGCTGTCGAAGCATTTTGCCGTCGTCGGCTCAACCGGCGTCGGCAAATCCACGGCCGTCTCGCTGCTGCTGCACAAGGCAATCAGCGCCGATCCGAAACTGCGCGTGCTGATCCTCGATCCGCATAATGAATTTGCCGCCGCCTTTCCCCGGCACGCCGTCGTCATCGATACCGATACGCTCGACCTGCCTTTCTGGCTGATGCGGCTTGAGGAGTTCAGCGAAGTCGTCTTCCGTGGCCGACCGGCAATACCGGAAGAGCTCGATGCGCTGCGTGACCTTATTCCGGAAGCACGCCGCGCTTTCCGGGGCAGCGATTCCACCCTGATGCGACGCCAGACGGAAAAGGCCTCGGTGACGGCGGATACGCCGGTTCCATACCGCATGGCCGATCTGCTGGCGCTGATCGACGAGCGCATCGGCCGGCTGGAGGGCCGTCTGGAAAAGCCGCATCTGCGCTCCCTGAAGATGCGCATCATCTCGGCGATCAACGATCCCCGTTATCACTTCATGTTCTCCAACAATACGATCACCGATACGATCACGGAGACCATTGCCAAGATCTTCCGCATTCCAGGCGACGGCAAGCCGATCTGTACCTTCCAGCTCGCCGGCATCCCTTCGGAAGTCATCAATTCCGTGGCCTCCGTCCTTTGCCGCATGGCCTTCGAACTGGCGCTCTGGAGCGACGGCGCGATCCACATGCTCGTCGTCTGCGAGGAGGCGCACCGCTACATCCCCGCCGACCCGACGCTCGGCTTCCTCCCGACGCGCCAGGCCATCGCCCGCATCGCCAAGGAGGGACGCAAGTATGGCGTTTCTCTTGGTATCATCACCCAGCGCCCGGGCGAACTCGACCAGACGATCCTGTCGCAGTGCTCGACGCTCTTTGCCATGCGCCTTGCCAATGATCGCGACCAGGAAATCATCCGCTCGGCCATCCCGAACTCCTCGATCTCGACGACCAGCTTTCTCTCATCGATCGGCAATGGCGAAGCGATTGCCTTCGGCGAGGCCATCGCAGTTCCGATGCGGATGCGCTTTTCCCAGGTGGAGCGGCATTTGCTGCCGAAAGCCAGCGGCAGTGTCGCGAAAACCAGCGAGGATTCGCCGGATACGGTCGATTTGCGCACGATCATCAGCCGTATGCGTTCGATTTCGGGGCCCGATATCAGTCCTCTCCAGAGCTACAATGCTGCGCCGATGACCGATATCGGAGATAATTTCGACGACGTGCCGGTCGAGCAGCCAATCCGGCCCCAAGCGGAATCGAGCCAGCAACCGATCGAACCTTATCGTCCAGACATGCTGCCTCGTACCGCCGCACCGCAACCGGCAGCGGCTTCACAAACGTCGATCGACAGCAAGCTTGCGGAATTGCGCCGCGAATTCCGCAGCGACGAAGGAGGCACGCGCTCGGTACCGCCGAGAGAGCCTGGCGTCTCCCTACGGCGGGAATCCGGCTTGTCCCTGCGGGACAGCATTCTGAGAAAGCCGCTCAGCAGCCTCTACGACAAGGACTGACACCCCGAGCTACGGGCTCAAACGCTCCCAACTCTCGTCCATCTGATTGCGGAACCAGGTCATCTGCCGCTTGGCATATTGCCGTGTCGCCGCGGATCCGGTTTCGATGACCTCGGCACGCGTCATCTCCCCCTTCAGCATCGCGGCGATCTGCGCGACCCCGATCGCCTTCATGACGGGCATTTCCGAAAGAAGATTCAATGCCAGCAGAGCCCGCACTTCGTCTTCCGCTCCCATCGCCAGCATTTTCTCGAAACGGCTGTTGATGCGTTCGTGCAGGACGGCACGCTCGGGCAGAACCACGATCTTTCGCGCACGGTCGGGATTGACGATCATCGGCCCGTTCTTGCCCTGAAAAGCGGCGATGGACCGGCCCGTCGCTTCAATCACTTCAAGGGCGCGAACGATACGCTGCCCGTCCTGCGGGTTCAGCATTTCCGCGACGGCGGCGTCGCGCTCCGCAAGCTCGCGATGCAGCGCTTCCGCCCCCTCAGCCAGCAGCCGGCCGCGGAGCCAATTGCGGATACCAGGCGGAATCTCGGGCATGTCGGACAGTCCGCCCGTCAGCGCCTTGAAATAAAGACCGGTCCCCCCGACAAAGACGGGCATTCTGCCCTCGCCGCGCAAGCGCTCGACCAAGGCGCCTGCCTCGCGCAGCCAGGCGCCTGTCGAATAGGTTTGGCCAGCTGGAACATGGCCGTAAAGATGGTGCGGAATGCCTTCCATATCCGCTTCATCCGGCCGCGCGGTCAGCACGCGCAAGGTGTCGTAGACCTGCATGCTGTCGGCATTGATGACGACGCCATTATGCGAACGGGCCAATTCTACCGCCAGTGCGGACTTGCCGCTGGCGGTCGGCCCGGTTATCAGGATCGCGTCGATATTGCTCATAGGGTTTCTGCTCATGGCCTTCGTTGCCACGCTTATTGCCAATCCGTCAAACCCCGTTCTCGTTCCGGCCATCGCCGAACAGGCGGCTGATGCTGTCAAAGCGTCCGGGCTTTACTGGCTGGCCGACGGCATTGCCTGCGATATCGCGCTTCGCGATGGGACCGATATTGAGGCAGCGGAAGCCAGTATCCTGGCGGTGATCGGCAGCGCGCCGATCGATCTGGTGATCCAGGAAGCCGAAACCCGTCGCAAGAAATTGCTGATCGCCGATATGGATTCCACGATGATCGGCCAGGAATGCATCGACGAGCTCGCCGCCGAAGTCGGCCTCAAGGAGAAGGTCGCCGATATCACCGCCCGCGCCATGAATGGTGAGATCGCTTTCGAACCAGCCCTGCGCGAGCGCGTCGCTCTCCTCAAAGGATTGCCGCTCTCCGTTGTCGATGAGGTCATTGCCAAGCGCATCACGCTGACGCCGGGCGGCCCCGAGCTCATCGCGACCATGAAAGCGAAGGGCTATTACGCCGCCCTCGTTTCCGGTGGCTTCACTGTCTTCACCAGCCGCATCGGCGCCACGCTCGGGTTCGATGAGAACCGGGCAAATGTCCTGCTGGAAGAAAACGGCATCCTGACCGGCCTCGTCGAGGAACCCATCCTCGGCAAGCAGGCCAAGGTGGATGCGCTGAACGAAATCGCCGAGAGGCTCGATATTTCCGTTGATGACGCGGTGGCCGTCGGCGACGGCGCTAATGACCTCGGCATGTTGCAGCTCGCCGGCGCCGGCGTTGCGCTCCACGCCAAGCCAACCGTTTCGGCACAGGCCCGGATGCGCATCGACCACGGTGACCTGACTGCCCTTCTCTATATCCAGGGCTACCGCAAGACGGACTTCATCAAACCATAGAGCGGCGCAAATCGCTGAAATCAGGGGCCGCAGATGATTATCGTCGAAACCGAACGCCTCATCATCCGCAACTGGCGCGAGATGGATCGCGACTTGGCCTATGAGATCAATTCCGACGAGACCGTCATGGAGTTCTTTCCGTTTCGCCGCAATCGCGCGGAAGCGGACGCCTTCTTCGATCGCGTTCAGTCGATGATTAGGGAAACCGGGCTTGGCCTATACGTGCTGGAGCTGAAGGAAAGCAGCGAGGCGGTCGGCTATTGCGGGCTGATGCGAACGGATCATCTGGAGCCGTTCGTCCCGGTCGGAACGATCGAGATCGGTTGGCGGCTGGTGGCGCGACACTGGGGCAAGGGGCTGATCACCGAAGCGGCGCGAGCGCTTCTTGCCCACGGCTTCGACAAGCACGATCTGGATCAAATCGTTTCCTTCGCCGTGCATAACAATGTCAGGTCGACCGCTGTCATGGAGCGGATCGGTATGCATCGCGTCGAGGGCGGCGATTTCGATCACCCCAACGTTCCCGACACGCATCCTCACCTAAAGCGTCACGTCCTCTATCGCCTGACGGAAGCCGATTGGCGCTCCGGGCAATGACGACACTCGAAACATCTCGGCTGATCCTGCGACCATGCCTGCTGGAGGATCGCGAGCTGTTTTATGAGTTGAGCTCCGATCCGGCTGTCCTTGAATTCTTTCCTTTCAGCCGCAGCCGAGAGGATGCCGACACCATCTTCTCCATGATTCGAAACATCACGCCCGAACCCGGCTTCGAGTTTCTGACCCTGACCTTGAAACATAGCGGCGAGGCAATCGGTTTCTCGGGTCTGTCCAGGCTGCAGCTCGAGCCTCATTTGCCCGGCGATGCGGTGGAAATCGGCTGGCGGATATCAGCGCGCCACTGGGGCAAGGGCTACGCAACCGAAGCCGGCATGGCTCTCGTGCGTCACGCCTTTGCCGCGCTGAGCCTCGAAGAAATCCTGTCCGTTGCCGTACATGACAACAGGCGCGTTCTCGCAGTAATGCACAAGATTGGCATGCAACGCGATCCGGCCTGCGATTTCGACCATCCGCAAATTCCGGAGACACATCCACATCTGAAGCGCCATGTCGTCTATCGACTGCGCGCCGCCGAATGGCGGGCGCAGCACGCAAGACACGTTGGTAGCTGAACTCTACTCCAACGCGACGGCAATGAAGCGCAAGTCGCCATTCGGAGACGCGATCATCATCTGCGCGTTGCGGCGGCCTTCCCGCTTCAGCGATGCCACCTTGTCCGAAGCAGCACTCGGAGTCTGAACGAATTCCTGCGCGACCTCAACGACGACGTCGCCAGGCTTCAGCCCCTTTTCAGCGGCTGCCGAGCCTGGAGCCACTTCGGTGATGACGACGCCATCGACACTGTCGGCAATGCCAAAGCTCTTGCGGTTTTCGGCAGTCAGCGTCGAGAGCTTCATTCCAAGGATATTTGAGGTCGCCTGAACTGGCGGCTGGGCCTGCGGCGATTGCTGCGGATCCCCGCCCTGATCCTGTCCATCCATGCCGTCGTCGTCACCCTCGTCTCCCTGGTCGGGATTGATGACGCCGTCACTGTTGCCCTTATCGTCAGGCGCAAGCTGCGGCTTCTTGTTCTTGTCGGTGCTTGCGGCAGCCGCCTGATCGCTGTCCTCCAGCCGGCCGAGCGTCACTTTGACGGTTTGCTGCTTGCCGTCGCGATAGATGACGACATCGACTTCCTTGCCGACGGGGCTTTCGGCGACGACACGCGGCAGATCGCGCATCTCGTCCACATCCTTGCCGTCGAACTTCAAGATAACATCGCCCGCTTTGATCGAGCCGTTATCGACAGGGCCGCCCTTGATGACACCTGCCACGAGGGCGCCCTTGGCTTCTGAAAGACCGAGGCTATTGGCGACGTCGTCCGTGACAGGCTGAATGCGCACGCCAAGCCAGCCGCGGCGCGTCTCGCCGAAGTCACGGAGCTGATTGACAACGCCCTCCGCCAGCTCCGACGGGACGGCAAAACCGATACCGATCGAGCCGCCGCTTGGGGAGATGATGGCCGTGTTGATGCCGATCACCTCACCCTTCATGTTGAAGAGCGGACCACCGGAATTGCCCTTGTTGATCGCTGCATCCGTCTGAATGAAATTGTCGTAGGGGCCGGCATTGATGTTGCGGCCGCGCGCCGAGACGATGCCGATGGTCACCGAGCCGCCGAGGCCAAAGGGGTTGCCGATCGCCATCACCCAGTCGCCGATCCGCATCTTGGAAGAATCGCCGAATTTGACCGCTGTGAGGGGGTGCTTCGGCTCGACCTTGAGGACCGAAAGATCGGTCTTCGTATCCGTCCCGATCAGCTTGGCCTTCAGCTTCGTGCCGTTCGGGAAAATCGCCTCGATGTCGTCGGCACCTTCGATGACGTGATTGTTGGTTACGATATAGCCTGAAGAATCGATGACGAAGCCAGAGCCGAGCGAACTCACCTTGCGGTTGCTGTCGTCGTCTTTCTTATTGTTGAAGAAATCCTTGAATTCATCCTGGTAGGGCGAATTGTCCGGCACCTTCGGACTCGCCGGCCCATTCCCCTCATCCTTGACCTTCTGCGACGTGGAAATATTGACGACCGCGTCGAGCAAGCCGGATGCGAGATCGGCAACCGATGCCGGACCGGCACTTATTGCCGGGTTCGTGGTGATCAAGGGAGATGCTGCCGGCGGTGTCTGATTATTGGTCGCGGCCGGCGGCTGGGCACCTGCGGTCGCACCGCTATTCTGCGTCTGCGCATAAGCCTGTTCGGTAACACCCACAACGGGGCCGGCAATCAGTGCAATGCTTGCGAGCAAGGCAAACGAACGGCTGAAAGGCAGGCGATTGGTCGAAGCCATCAGGCATCCTCATAAAGAAAGGGAAAACTTGTATAAGCATCAACATAAGGCGGAATGATGAAGCGTGAAATCACCTTTTTGAGAAATCCCCGAACCTCCTCGCCGCCGATGCTTGCAGGCTGAAGGTGGTGCAATCCGTCATAAAGAAAAGGGCCACCCTGAGGCAGCCCTTTCGTTTCGGTGAAGCGACGCCTTAGTTCGCGGGCGCCGTCGGATTGGCGAGTGCCGGCGCGCCCGAATTGGTCGCAGAACCCGCAGGACTGTCAAAATACTTGAAGAAGTCCGACTGGTTCGGCGGCAGGACAAGCGTTTTGCCACCCGAGGCAAGCGCCTTGGTATAGGCGGCCATCGAGCGATAGAACTCATAGAAGTTCGGATCACGCTTGGAGGCATCCGCGAAGATGCCGTTTCGTTCGGCTTCGCCTTCACCGCGCAGAACTTCGGAATCCTTCTGCGCGTCAGCAACGATCTCGACGACCTGACGGTCCGCAACCGCCCGGCGACGCTGCCCCTCTTCGTTACCGCGCGCGCGGATCAGCTCGGCTTCCGCCAAACGCTCGGCCTTCATGCGGTCGTAAGTGTTCTGCGACACTTCCTGAGACAGGTCCGTGCGGCGGATGCGGACGTCCTCAATGTTGAGGCCGAGTGTTTCCGCATCGCGATGCAGATCATTGCGTACTTCCGTCATCATCGCGGCACGCTCGTTGGAAAGCGCCGCCTCGAAGCCGCGCAGACCATAGACACGACGCAGAGCAGCGTCGAGGCGGGTCCTGAGACGTGATTCAGCCGCATCGCGATCACCCGAGACGGTCTCGCGGAACTTGCGGGCATCCATGATCTTGTAGACGACGAAAGCATCGACTTCGTAGAACTTGCCGCCGGAGACCTGGACACGAATATTGTCCAGATCGAAGCGGAGTTCCTGCAACTGCACATACTGGACACGATCGGCATCCATGAAGGCAAAAGGCAGCTTGAAATAAATGCCCGGCTCCGTCTTCACGTCACGAATCTGGCCGAAGCGCAGGACGATCGCCTGTTCACGGGCATTGACCACGAATACCGACGAATAAATAAGCAGCAGCACTGCCGCGAGCGCGATAAGAATGGCTGGCAAACGGCTGGATGTCATTATTTGGCCTCCGGCTGAGTTGCAGCAGCGGGCTTGCCCGCCTGGGTCGTGGACTGCTTGCCGACTTCATTCAGCGGCAGATAAGGCACGACGCCCTGCTTGTCGTCGATGATGATACTGTTGGAATTGCCGATGACGGACTCCATGGTTTCCAGGAATAGACGCTTGCGCGTGACTTCTGGCGCCTTGACGTATTCGTCGTAGATTGAGATGAAGCGCTGCGCCTCACCCTGAGCTTCCTTCACGACACGATCCTTGTAGGCAGCTGCTTCCTCGCGGATCTGAGCCGCGCGACCGCGGGCCTGACCGAGCTTCTGGTTGGCGTATTGATTGGCCTCTTCCACCTGCTGGTCTTCATTCTGCTCCGCACGCTGCACTTCTTCGAATGCGTCGGCCACTTCGCGCGGCGGCGAGACATCTTCGATCGGGACGGCATTGATCGAGATACCGGAGCCGTAGCGATCCATCGTATCCTGGATGATACTTCTGACCTCGGTTGCGATTTCCTGACGCTTGTCGCGATAGATGTCCTGAGCCGGGCGGCGACCGACGACCTCACGCATGGCACTTTCCGCAACCTGCTGCAAAGTCTCGTCGGGGGTCTCGAGATTGAACAGATAGGATTGCGGGTTGGTCACGGTATAGAGGATCGAGAACTGCACGTTGACGATGTTCTGATCGCCCGTCAGCATCAGGCCAGCATTCGAACCGGCCGAGGAGCGGCCGCCGATATTGCGCTGCTGCTCGGTAACCTTCACGAATTCGATGCGGTCCATCGGCCAGATATGGAAATGCAGGCCAGGCATGGAGACTTCTTCACGCGGCTTGCCGAAGCGCAGTTCAACGCCGCGCTCGTCCGGCTGCACGGTATAGATGCACTGGATCAGCCAGAAAACGGCAATCACTCCGATGATGATGAGCACGACGCCTGCATTGAAGCCACCAGGCACGAAACCTTTCAATCGGTCTTGACCGCGGCGAATGATATCCTCCAGGTCCGGAGGCCCTCCATTGCCGCTGCCCCGCGGCCGGTTCGGTCCCTGTCCCCAAGGTCCCTGATTATTTCCGCCGCCACCGCCGCCCCATGGGCCACCGCCGCCGCCATTCTGATTGCTCCAAGGCATCAAAACCTCTTTGTTTGTTGACTCCCGATATCGCGCCAAGCCCACGAAATCCGTGGGTGGCGGCGATTGTTTCCCGTTATAGGTATCGAAGCACCTGCTTTCAACGCGACTTCAGGAAGTTCGTCGGATTCATTGGAAAATATTTGCTTTTTGGGGGCAGCTCTTATGCCTTTCGCCTGAAATAGCGAACGAAACGCGTGGGATAAGTGTCCTTTTCTCCAGCCGGAACGGCAAGTTCGCTATCTGCCTGCCAGATGCCGGGATCGATCTTTGGAAAGGATGTGTCGCCTTCCACATCCGCCTCTACATGGGTGATCAATAGCCGGTCGGAGAGATCGATCGCCTGCCGATAGATTTCGCCACCGCCGAGGATGCAGATTTCGTCGACATTGCTCTCCTTGGCTAGACCGGATGCAACCGTGATCGCTTCATCGAGCGAGTGCGCGACCGTTATCCCCTCGGCTGTAAAATCGGTGTCGCGGGTAATGACGACATTTGGCCGGCCCGGCAACGGCTTCCCGATCGACTGGAACGTCTTGCGTCCCATGATCACGGGTTTGCCGAGCGTCATCGCCTTGAAACGCTTGAGATCGGATGACAGCCGCCAGGGCATATCGCCTTCGCGCCCGATGATGCCATTGCGCGATACGGCAACGACGATGGTCTTGATCGGCTGGGTCATGCGTCTCCCTCTGTCTGCGTCGCCGACGCCAATGCGAGTCGGCTCGGCGACTTTACATCATGATGGCCGCAACGGCAGATGGAAGTCGCCCGTCTCAACCGCGAATCAGCCGCCGCTGTTCAATTTATCAAGCTGGCCAGCCAAAAGGCCTCCCTCCTCCCGATCCCTGACCATCTTCCGATAGAGCCCGGCCATGCCCTTAAAGATCAAGGCGGCCGGATCATCCTCCCCGAGGAATTCGGAAATCTCCTCCATCTCCGCGACCCAGCGATAGGCTTTCGGATACATGTCCGGAATGCCGTGGACGAATTTTGCATCGAGATCCGGCAGGCTTTCCTGAAGCTCGCGTTTCAGGGCAGCATCGGCATCCGAACGGATAGCCGCAAGCAACATGGCGGTCCCGAGCCCCGTCACGCCCTTGTTGATGCCGGCATAACACATCTTCAATGCCGAGGCCGCGCCGATCGCCCCATCGATACGGCGAACCTGAAGTCCGTACTCGATAAGCACACCACTGGCGTTGGCAATATCGCCGCTTACGTAGAGTTTCGGCCCCTTCTGGCCAGGCTTCGGCGGACCGCCGATGATGGAGCCGTCGAGGACCATGCCGCAATCGCCGCCGAAAATTGCCGCAACCTCGGTCATGGTCTTCGGCGAGATCGCATTACAGTCCATGAACGTCGTTTTCGCACCGACCCGACGCAGTTCAGCGGCGACCTGCTTTGCAACGGCAACAGCCTCAGCCGGCGGAACGATGGAAAGAATGAGCGGCGACGCGGCTATGGCGTCCAATCCAACCAGCTCCATGCCGGCCGTTTTCGCTCGCTCGATGGTCGAAACCGAGCGTCCTTCGAGATAGGTGAGCACCCTCGCCCCGTTTTCGACCAAGCGCCGGCCAATAGCACTTCCCATGGCGCCGGCTCCGATGACTGCGATCTCCACGGCCAATCTCCTTCTCCGATCGAGGAAGATGGCAGCATATCGCCTATCATCTGGCCGCACGAGCGGAATGCCTTGCGGTAACGCTAAGTTTAGCGCGGGCCGTCAAGCGTTGCGAAGCACGAGGACGGCATAGATGCAGGGCTCATCGCTTTCATTCTTGAAGACGCAATCCGTCGGCGGACCGAGTTCGAGGCAATCGCCCGGCGACATCGAGTGCCTCGTATCCCCCTCGAGAAAGGTCAGCCGTCCCTCCATCATCCAGATGAGCTGCCGCATGAAGGCATAAGCCGATGCGGGCATCGGAACCTCCGCACCCGCAGGCAATTCGATACGGACGAGATCGAGCGGCAGATCCGACTTCGGGGAAACGTGCCGGTGCTCATAGCCCGTCTGCGGATCGACCCAGACGGGCTGCTCTTGCCTCCGAAGAAATCGGCCCTGCTGCATCTCCGCGCGCGCCATCAAAGCCGACATGCTCAAGCTGAAGGCACCAGAAAGCTTGCCGAGCAGCGTCGCCGTCGGGCTGCTCTCGCCGCGCTCTATCTTGTGGATCATGGCGCGGGAGACTGTTGAGCGCTCCGCAAGCTCCGTCAGCGACCAGCCGCGGCTTTCCCGTTCGATGCGAATGCGTGCGCCGATCCGCCTATCAATATCAGCAAGTTGAGACATTCGTTTTATTATAGTGGACTTACGCTGAGCTGGCAATTAGCGCCCTACGCACCCAAAACCTCGTCTCGTACGGACTTTGACAGCACGAAAAAAGAAACGGAATCCTCCAAACCTGACGGAGGCTTTTTTGGATTGCCGGATATCTGTATTAATATAGTGGACGGATATGGAAATCGATGTATGACAGGTAGAGCAACAACAGATCCATCTGATTTAGTGGATAGCCACGGAGCGACCGATGCATATTCGCGATGCGAGAGACGAGGATCTCGCGGGAATAACCGCGATCTACAATGACGCCGTCGCCAATACCGCAGCGATCTGGAACGAAACTCTGGTCGATATCGGCAATCGCAGGCAATGGCTGCAGGATCGGCACAAGCTTGGCTATCCGGTGCTCGTCGCGACCGACGATCGCGGTGACGTGGTCGGTTATGCCTCGTTCGGTGACTGGCGCGCCTTCGACGGCTATCGGCACACGGTCGAGCATTCGGTCTATGTCCGCAACGATCAGTACCGTGGCGGCTTTGGCAAGGCGCTGATGATCGAACTGATTGGGCGAGCCCGGGCGATCGGCAAACATGCGATGGTCGCAGGCATCGAGGCCGGCAATGTCGCCTCCATCCGCCTGCACGAAAAGCTCGGTTTCCAGCAGGTCGGCCTTCTTCCGCAGGTCGGCACGAAATTTGGGCGGTGGCTCGATCTTGCCTTCCTGCAACTCCTTCTGGATGAGCGCGTCGATCCCGACAGCAAGCCCACGGCCTAGGGAACGAACACCATGCCGATTACGGTGGCAACGCTCATTCTCGCCCGCATTGCCGGTCGAAACGCTTAAACCGCGACTTCGGCCGCGATTGCCGCGTGCGGCTCATACCCCAGAACCTCGAAATCCTCGATGCGATAGTCATCGATACTGTCGGGTCGGCGTAGTAGGCGCAAGGTCGGGAACGGCTTCGGCTCACGGCTGAGCTGCTCGCGGATCGCATCCAGATGGTTGAGATAGAGGTGGACGTCACCACCCGACCAGACCAGCTCGCCCATATCCATATCGACCTGCTGAGCGACCATGGCGAGCAAAACCGCCTGTTGACCGATGTTGAATGGATTGCCGAGGAACAGATCGCATGAGCGCTGGAAAACCATCAGGCTGAGACGCGGCCGCTTGCCCCCTTCGGCCGAGATGTTCGATACGTGGAACTGATAGACCATGTGGCAGGGATGCAGCGCCATGTCGGCAAGTTCTCCGACATTCCAGGCATGGAAAATCATCCGGCGGCTGCTGGGATTGGTCTTGAGATCCTTGATGACAGCAGCGAGTTGGTCATGCACCCGGCCCTCTGCATCGCGCCATTGCCGCCACTGCTTGCCGTAAACCGGGCCGAGATCGCCCCATTGCAGCGCAAAGGCCTCGTCCTCCAGAATGCGCTTTTCAAAAGCGACCTGATCGATCTCTTCGCCTGTCGCCTTGCGATATTTCGCCAGCGGCCAGTCGGTCCAGATCCGCACATTCTCTTTCAGCAGATTGCGGATATTGGTGTCGCCCGTCAGGAACCAGAGCATCTCCTTGACGGCGAGCTTCCAATAGACGCGCTTCGTCGTGAAGATCGGAATCTGTCCCTTCGAGAGGTCGAAACGCATCATCGCGCCGAGGCCGCTCAAGGTGCCCACACCCGTGCGGTCGATCCGGCGATCGCCGTGCTCGAGCAGATGCGCCATCAGGTCGAGATATTGGTACTCTGGGTGACGAGCCATCTTCTGCTCCGAAATCGCTTGAATTTGTGGATGGCACGGATGCCAACAGCGGCCACTTGCCGCCGCGTACCCGGCCGATTCCTTTTTCGCGATTTTAATGACAAGCCGAGACGAAACCAACCACGGCGAAACATAATTCAAGCGAATCTAGCGCCCGCAGATGCAAAGCGATGTTTCGGCGAAGCATTTATGACAATTGCCCTTCCCTTCGTCTGCGGAAAACACTATATCAGCCTTGCCGGTCCTTGGGCCGGCTATGGCGATAAATGAGCGGTGTAATAAACCTATTGGACCCGGGGGCGGTACCCGGCGCCTCCACCAAAAACCGGCCGGCAAGACTGGCGACAGACCGGCTTTTGATGGGGGCGAAACAGGATCGACAAGGGTGTAAAGATCGACTTTTCGCTCGGCATTGTACCGCCGTTATCGGGCTAAAATTGTAGTTGCAAACGACAACTATGCGGAAGCTCGTCTCGCTGCTTAATCGCGGTGTGACACTTCAAATAAAGTCCTAAGGGGTCGCACTCTTAGGCGGGGTTCGAAGGCACCTGGCAACAGAAGCCTTCACCTTCTTCTCCAGTGCTATATTATGGATCGACACGCGGTGACTCGCGCATAGGGCTTTTCCGGCGGCGCTCAGCGTGGCATAAGCCTATAAAAAGCATGGCCAACGAAAGACAGGAAAGCATGGGGCAGGATCATATCCGCTACGACATTTTGGCACAGGACGCCCTGCGTGGAGTGATCCGCAAGGTGCTGACCGAGGTCGGCGCTACAGGCCGCCTGCCCGGTGACCACCATTTCTTCATCACTTTTCTGACCGGCGCTCCCGGCGTGCGCATTTCGCAGCACCTCAAGTCGAAGTATCCGGAGCAGATGACCATCGTCATCCAGCACCAGTTCTGGGATCTGAAGATCAGCGAAAGCCAATTCGAGATCGGCCTCTCCTTCTCCGACGTTCCGGAGAAACTGGTCGTCCCCTTCAACGCCATCCGTGGCTTCTACGACCCATCAGTCAATTTCGAACTGGAGTTCGATGTCCCGTTGGCTGACGACGAAGAAGAGACCTCCACCAGCGAAATCACCGCCTATCCGGTGCCGACCGAAGGCGAGGAAGCGCCCGCGGCTGCAGCCAAGGAGGGCGAGGAAAAGAAGCCGGGATCGGTCGTCTCCCTCGACGCATTCCGCAAGAAGCAATAGGCATTGGAGGGGAAGCATTCGCTTCCCTTTTCATGTCGGTAACGGAAGAGATAGATGAGCGCCGAAATCGTCAATCTGCGCCAGTTTCGCAAAAAGCAGGCCCGTTCGGACAAGGAAAAGCAAGCGGAGCAAAACCGCATCGCCTTCGGGCGAACCAAGGCCGAGAAGAAGCTGACGACGGCGCTTAACGAAAAGGCCGAGAAGACGCACGAGGCCGGGCGAATCGAAACCAAGAAGACCGAAGACTAGTTTAGAGCCCGCGATAAAAAACTCCAGAAATCAGTTGCTTACTTCCGCATTTTGAATCACTTTCAGAGATATCCCGCCATTTCCGATTTTTGATCGATCCGCTGATGATCCGTAAACATTCCGCGACGCTTCATGGCCATCGCACAAGCTTTTCCCTTGAAGATGCCTTCTGGACAGAACTGAAGGCTATCGCCAGCGCGCGCGGCACGTCGCTCGCAGCGTTGATCTCCGAGATCGATGACGGGCGTGAAGCAGGCAGCAACCTCTCCTCGGCACTTCGCCTCTATGTCCTCAGATGGCTGAAGGATCGCAATTGAACGGTTGCGGGAAACTGGCGACAATGTCGTCAGCGCGCATCAATCGCTCGACATAGATCGATTTGCAATTTGTCCGCCCTACTGGGCAACTCCCGGCAATTCATTGAAGTTCAACGGTGCCGTCGTTTGCGGTGCAGGCGGGTGCTGCGCTTCGGCCTTGGCTCGCGCGTCGGCCGCCGCCTTGGCCTTGGCTGCCTCCTCGGCTGCCTGCCTGGCACGAGCCTCTTCCTTCACCTGCTTTTGCGCAGCCGCCTGCCGGGCCAGATCGCGCAGCCGTTCTTCTTCCGCACGGCGCTGCTGCTCGACGGCGGCATCGCGCTGGCGCTGAGCCTCGCGCACGCCTGCAACATACTTGTACAGCGCCACCTCGCGCCGCAGCCGCTGCTTTTCAAGCACATTGGCCTGCAGGCGCTCGACACGCCGGCGCTCGCGCTCGAATGCCCGAACCGACAGGAAGCTGGTCACGTCCGTCACGTCCATTGTCCGGCCGGGTGAGTCCAGCGGTCCGGCGAAATCGAGGCGCAGCGCCGGTTCCGCCCCGCTCTGCGCTTCTGCGCCGGCGTTGAAATCGATGCCCAGAGAGCCACGCATACGCTCATCCGGCAGGCTGATTTCGGCATTGCCCGAAAGCTTTGCCAGATCGTTGCTGGCAGCAATATTGGTCGCCCGCACCACGCCGGCGGAAATGTTGTAAGGGATGCTGGTCGCCGGAAGGACCGCTTCGCCGTTGTTGAGCAGCGTCTGCACGATCGGCAGCACCTTGGCGGCGGTGATATCGCCCTGAATCTGATCAGTCGCCGAGAGGAGCGGTGGCATGACGGAAAGATTGAGGCCACGCACATGCGTCTCGCCGAGCTTCATTTCACCCGAACCGCTGGCATTGGCCGCGAGGTCGGCAATGCTTTTGCCGCTCGCTTCGGCATTTATCGCGAGGCCGAAGCGGCCGGTGGCAAGCGGCGCACCATCGCGTTGCCAAGCGACAGCAGCAAGATCGCCGTTGGCAAGGCTAAGCTTCGTCTGCAGCAGACCGGTACCGTCAGAATTGGCGAACATCGCGCTTCCGGTCAGCGTGCCGCCATTCCAGCCACCCGTCAGATCGTTCAGCCGCAATTCTTCGCCCTTGTAGGTCGCATTGGCGGTGAAATTCGAAATGGGGCCGAATGTGCCGGGCCATACCTGTTTTGCGGAAAGCTTAACGCCGATATCCATCCCGCTGAAGGCAGGCAGGCCGAGCTTATCCCGGTTGAGAGCACCCGTTTTCGGATCGCTCATCGGCCCGTAGATGGCTTCCGCCAGCCAATCGAGATCCGCCTTGTCGAGCGACAATTCACCCGACGCCTTGAGATTCGGCGCCTTCCGATCGACGGTCAGCGTGCCGGACATATTGTTGTCGGCAAACAGCCCCTTCATGTCCGAAAACACGATCTTGTCCGGGTTTAGGGCGGCATTGGCCTGGAACTTCACCGGCAAACCGGCGCCCATCTGCGGAATGCCGATGCCGTTCATCACGAAATACGGATCGATGTCAGCGCTTTCGAGCGACAGCGCTATGTCACCGTTGAGGAAGGTAGCTGGACGGACATCCACCTTGCCATTTGCGGTAAACGACGTCTTGTCAGTCGCAAAGGTGAGTGCGGCATCCGCCGGATCGGTGCCGCTTGCGGACACTTTCAGCGTCAGACGACCATTGGCATCGGCCTCAACAGGCAATGGATCGAGACCCGCCTGGCCAAACAGGATCGACGTCACCGAATTTTCCAGCGTTCCCTCGAGCGTCGTGGTGCCCTTGCCTGCGAAAGCCGAAAGATCTGACATGCGATAATCGAAATTGACGCGGCTGCCGTTGGAAACGCCGGCAAGCGTCACCGTCAGCGCATTGTCCTGATTCCCGCCGAGCGTCACCGCCCCGCGAAGAGCCGTGTTTCCATACCAAGCAGCATTGCGCACCAACCGGTCCATGACAGGATGGTGCGGCAGATGCTGGCGCAGCATTTCGAAGAACGGCCCGGGATCGGCGGCCTTGAAGGTGATCTCGCCCGATCCCTTGTAATCGGAAGGTGAGCCGTCGGCGCGACCGGTTGCGGTGATTTCGGCGCCGGCGACATTGTGCACCGAAAGCTTGTCGATCGTCAGAGCGCCGTCGGCAACGGAAAATGAGGTATCGACATTATCGGCCGGCACGCCGAAGGCCATGAATTTTCCAGCCTGCAAATGTGCCGTGATCCGATGATCGAAGAGGGATTCCCCCGTATCCTGCCCCGTGAAGAGCCCAGTCAGCGCCCTCAGCGCGTCGAGGTCGAGGGCATCGCCGGTCAGGTCGACGGCAAGCTTTGACGGGGTCTTATCCGTCCCGCTCTGGCGATCGATCCGGCCTTTCAGTGTGGCCGAACCGATTGCGATCTCAAGATTTTCGAAGCGTTGTTCGTCATGCTTCAGGCTGACATCGGCAGAGAAGCCGGCCTGACGCAGCTGGCGTATCGCCGGATCGACCGACCCAACAAGCCACGACGCCAATCCCGAGGGCTGATTGGACGCGACAATCAGATTGCCGATGAAATTCGGCTCGCCCATCAGCATGAGATTGCCGCGAGCTTCGACCTGCGTGCGGCCGGGCATCGTGCCGATCGCATGATCGATCTTCCATCCCGTTCCCGCCGGTTCGAGATCGAGCTGTACGTCGCGTAAGGTCGTGTCACCCGCCACGATCGCAGGCAGGCGAAAGGTCGCCTTGCCGGGGACCTGTGGCACAGGGATTTCAGCCGCGATCGCAATCAGATTGTTGAGGCGCTGACGTGCCGAGATTGCCGGGTTGCGATTGGTCTTGCCGTTGGTGCCCTTGTTATTGCCGAGACGGTTGACGTCGATCTGCTGTCCATCGGCCGTCAGCAGGAATTCCGGCTTGGAGCCCGTATCCAGCGTCGCCTCACCGGTGACAACATAAGGATCGTCATCGGCGCCGACTTCGAGGCGGTATTCGGGGACGCGAATGCGATCATTCGTGAGCTCGAAACGGCCCTTGATACGGGGCTGCGCCTTCTGATCGGCAGAATCGCGCGTCTGCTTGTCGTTGACCCCGGCTATGAAGGAGCCCATGTAATCGGGCTTGCTGTTGACGAGTTTCAACTCGCCGTCAAGATCGACATTAAGCGGATGGCGATCCGGCATGAGCCGCGTGCGGACGCGCAAGACGCCGTTGTCGTCAGGCTGGCTGCTGGAAACCGTGAAATTGCCATGCTCGTTGTCGAGGGCCGCATCGCCCTCGATGCGCCACGGGCCGGCAAGCGACCGTGCCGACATCTGCGCGTTCAGGCCCGTGACATGCCGAGTTCTGCCCGTTTGCTCATCGATGAAGAAAATATCGCCGTCTTCAACGTGAACGCTTTCGAGCACGACGGATTTTGCGGGAATTTCCGGCTGGCTGCCGCGCATCCAATCAAGCGTGCCATCCTTCAGCAGCCGCAGCCGTACCTTGGGCTTGGATACCCGCATATCGAAGATCAGCGCTTCGCCGGAAAGAAAAGGCGCAAGTTCCGCATCCATGGAGAATTCGGCCACCTGCACCAGCGGCGTGCCATCGGCTTCCTGACCGACACGGACATCGTGCAGCGTCACCGACGGGAACGGCAGGAGCCGCGCATCCACGGTGCCATGAACGGTCACCTTCTTGCCGATGATGCGGCTCGCCTGATCCTCGAAGTTCTTGCGAAAATCGGTCCAGTCTATGAAGAGTGGAGCGAGCAGCGCCACGAACAGCACCACCACGAGCAGTCCACCCAGAAAAACCAGGACCCTACCTAACAACGCGTATCGTCTCCAATCTTCATTCCCAACATATGCAGGCGTCGCTTGTCAGAGCGCATACGCGGCATAACTTAGACCATGCACGGTTCTACCCGATCTCCACCTGTCACCGCAGCTCTTTTCAGGAGATACGCCCCATCTAGCGCATATCGGTGGCTTTTCATGGCAAAAACCGGAAAAGTGCGGATGCAGCCTAGCGTCATTCGCGCTTGTAGCAAGCCAAGATCATGAAAATATTCCATCTTTCAGTGCCTGCGGAATATCTTCCCTGGATTGAAAATGGCATCCGGATCGAGCGACTCCTTGATTTGACGCATCAGATCGACCGCGTCGCCGAGTTCCTGCTCCAGAAACGCCATCTTCCCCTGCCCTATGCCGTGTTCGCCCGTGCATGTGCCATCCATGGCGAGCGCACGCGCATTGAGGCGCGCGACGAATTCCTCGACGACAGCGATCCCTTCAGGGGTCTTGTCGTCGAACAGGACGAGCACATGGAAATTGCCATCACCGGCATGGCCGACAATGGGTGCCAGCAGGCCATGCGCCTCGATATCGGCCTGGGTTTCCGCGACGCATTCGGCAAGCCGCGAGATCGGCACGCAGACATCGGTCGATAGCGCAGCCAGCTCCGGCGCCAGCGCCCGGCAGGCCCAATAGGCGTCATGACGGGCTTTCCAGAGCTTGTTGCGCTCTTCCGCATTGCTGGTCCAAAGGAATTCGCCGCCGCCGCATTCCGCCGCGATCTCGGCAAATTGCGCCGACTGCAGCGCTACCGTCTCGTCGGTGCCGTGGAATTCAAGGAAAAGTGTCGGCTTCTCGTCGTAGGTCAGGCCGGAATAGCGATTGCAAGCCCGCATCTGCATGGCATCGAGCAACTCGATGCGCGCGACGGGAACACCCATCTGGATGGTCATGATGACGGCATCGCAAGCCGCCTTGACGTCCGGAAAAGCGCAGGCGCCGCCGGCGATCTTCTGCGGAATACCCTGAAGGCGCAGGGTGATCGACGTCAGTACGCCGAGCGTGCCTTCCGCTCCGACAAAGAGCCGTGTCAGATCGTAACCGGCGGATGATTTCTTGGCGCGGCGGGCGGTGCGGATTTCCTCGCCATTGGCAGTCACCACGGTCACGGACAGAACATTGTCCTTCATCGTGCCATAGCGCACGGCATTGGTACCCGATGCGCGCGTCGATGCCATCCCACCGATGGAAGCATTGGCACCGGGATCGATGGGGAAGAACAGGCCGGTATCGCGGAGGTAGGTATTAAGCTGCTCGCGGGTGACGCCGGGCTCGACGGTGCAATCCAGATCCTCGGCATTGACTTCGAGAATGCGGTTCATGCGGCTGAAATCGATGGAAATGCCGCCCTGCGGCGCATTCACCTGTCCCTCAAGCGAAGACCCCGTGCCGAAAGGAATGACCGGAACCTTGTGTTCGGCACATGCCTTGACGACAGTCCGCACGTCCTCGCTCGTTTCGGCAAAGACCACGCCGTCCGGCAGCTGCGATGGAATATATGTGGTGGTGTGGGCGTGCTGGGCACGAAAACTTTCGCCGGTCTGGAAACGTTCACCGAAGGCCTGCTTCAGAATACCGAGAACGGCGGATATGCCGGCCTCGTTGCGTGTTCCCGCCTTTGCATCAGCCAAAACCATAGTCCGAATCTCCCATCACGGTCGTCCAGGGCGTTAACCCCTCTCGGTTCTATGGGGCATTTGGGGCGGGGCTGTCCAGTGATGAAAGTGAGCCACTATCGCGCATAAGTTCAAGTTTTGTGCGATTGATCAAAGGTGCGCCGATCGGCCGGCCGGAAAAAGCATCGCGGCAGAATTTTGCCTATATTTTAATCAATCCATCGCCTCAACGATCACCGAACATTCACTTTCATCCATACCATGACACCGTGAGGCAGTCTTCGGTCGACTGGCATATGTCTTGCCTTTTGCCTTTCAGCTTTCATACAGCCACGATTGGAAGGACATTCGATGAAGCGCAGACAAATGCTCATGGCACTCGGTATCGCGATGCTGGCGATGGGGTCAATTTCCGCCCCTAGCGCAGCTCGGGCGGATGCTCTGAGCGACATAACCTCGCGCGGCACGCTGCGCGTCGCCGTTCCGCAGGATTTTCCGCCCTTCGGCAGTGTCGGCACGGACATGGCACCCATGGGCTATGACATCGATATGGCCAATCTGATCGGCGAAAAACTCGGCGTGAAAACCGAGCTTGTTCCCGTCACCAGCGCCAACCGCATTCCCTATCTGCAGACCAACAAGGTCGATCTGGTGATCTCAAGCCTCGGCAAGAATCCCGATCGCGAAAAGGTCATCGATTTCTCCGACGCCTATGCGCCCTTCTTCAACGGCGTCTTCGGCCCCGGCGATGTCGCGGCAGCAAAGCCGGAGGACCTTTCCGGCAAGACGATCGGCGTCACCCGCGGCGCGATCGAGGATCTGGCATTGACGAAGGTCGCGCCGCAGGATGCGACGATCAAGCGCTACGAGGACAATAACGGCACCATCTCCGCCTTCCTGTCCGGACAGGTTCAGCTGGTCGCCACCGGCAATGTCGTCGCGGCGGCCATTCTCGCCAAGAACCCGCCGAAGAAGCCCGAGATGAAATTCCTCATCACCAACTCACCCTGCTTCATCGGCCTGAACAAGAGCGAGCCGGCGCTGCAGAAGAAAGTCGACGACATCATTGCCGCCGCCAAAGCGGACGGGACGCTGAACAAGATGTCACAGAAGTGGCTGGGCGCCGACCTGCCGGCCGGCTTCTGATCAACGCAGGACCGATCGCGCCGTCATTCGGCGGCGTGATCGGCCCCAGCGAGGCTTTCTCCCCATGCGCTATCACTTCGATTTCGGCTGGCTTGCCGAATACTATCCCACGCTGATCAAGGGCGTTCTCGTCACGGTGGAGCTGACCCTTGTCGGCGCTGTGCTTGGCATTCTCCTCGGAATTGCCTGCGCCTGGGCTCGCGCGCTTGGCCCGAGCTGGCTCAAACCCTTCGTTGCTGCCTATGTCGAGCTCATCCGCAATACGCCGTTTCTGATCCAGCTCTTCTTCATTTTCTTTGGCCTGCCCGGCATCGGCGTTCAGATGAACGAGATGACCGCCGCCAATCTCGCCATGATCATCAATCTCGGAGCCTATAGCTGCGAGATCATCCGCGCTGGCATACAGGCAACGCCACGCGGCCAGTTCGAAGCCGGCGCCAGCCTTGCCATGACCCGGTTCGAGACCTTCCGGCATGTCGTCCTCGTTCCGTCCCTGCAGCGCATCTGGCCCGCCCTATCATCGCAAGTTGTTATCGTCATGCTCGGCTCCTCCGTCGTCTCGCAGATCGCCGCCGAGGACCTGACCTTCGCAGCAAACTTCATCCAGTCGCGCTCGTTCCGCGCCTTCGAGGCTTATTTCGTATCCACGGCCATCTACCTCGCGCTGGCAATCCTGCTCCGGCAGATACTCGCGGCTGTGGGCAAGATGATCTTTCCACGCAGGGTCCGCCAATGATCCAGTTCACCACATGGGATATTCTGCGCGGCCTGCTTCTGGCAGCACGCTGGACGATATTGCTGTCGCTCATCTCTTTCGCCGGCGGTGCCATCGTCGGCGCAATCCTCCTGTTCCTGCGTATCGGCAAAGTTAGGGCCGGTCGCATTGCGGTCAGATATTTCGTCGAACTGTTCCAGGGCACGCCACTGCTGATGCAGCTCTTCCTGGCCTTCTTCGGCCTCGGGCTCTTCGGCATCGACGTACCGGCCTGGCTGGCTGCCGGCGTCGCACTCACCCTCTGGTCGGCTGCCTTCCTGACCGAAATCTGGCGCGGCTGCGTCGAGGCCGTCGCCAAGGGACAATGGGAGGCATCGGCAAGTCTCGGCATGGGTTATCTGCAGCAGATGCGCTACGTCATCCTGCCGCAGGCGCTGCGCATCGCCGTGCCGCCGACCGTCGGTTTTTCGGTGCAGGTCGTCAAGGGTACGGCCCTGACCTCCATCATCGGCTTCGTCGAGCTATCGAAAGCCGGCACCGTCATCACCAACGCGACCTTCCAGCCATTCACCGTCTACGGCTTCGTCGCGCTCATCTATTTCGCCCTGTGCTGGCCGCTGTCGAAGAGCAGCCAGATCCTGGAGAGGAAGCTCAATGTCGCTCATCGAAATCACTGAAGTCCGCAAGAGCTTCGGCACCAATGAAGTCCTGAAGGGCATCAACCTCGATGTCGAGCCTGGCGAAGTCATTGCCATCATCGGCAAGAGCGGCTCCGGAAAATCGACGCTGCTGCGCTGCATCAACGGGCTGGAGACGATCAATGACGGCTCGATCTCCGTCGCAGGCGCGCAGCTCCTGCCCGACGACCTGCATCTGAAGGCGCTCCGGCTGAAGGTCGGCATGATCTTCCAGCAGTTCAATCTCTTCCCGCATCTGAGCGCGGGACGCAACGTCATGCTGTCCCAGATGGTCGTCAAGAAGACCGCCAAGGCCGAAGCCGAGGCGATGGCGCGGCGCATGCTCGACCGTGTCGGCCTCGGGCACAAGTTCGACGCTTATCCGGATGAACTTTCCGGCGGCCAGCAGCAGCGCGTCGCCATCGCAAGAGCACTCGCCATGCAGCCGATCGCGCTGCTCTGCGATGAAATCACCTCCGCGCTGGATCCAGAGTTGGTTGCGGAAGTTCTCGCGGTCGTCCGTGAACTGGCAAGCGAAGGCATGACGCTGCTGATGGTGACCCATGAGATGAAATTCGCTCGGGACGTCTGCTCACGCGTGGTCTTCATGCATCAGGGGCGCGTGCACGAAATCGGCCCGCCGGGCGAAGTCTTTGCCAATCCGCAAACGCCAGAGCTCAAGCAGTTCCTCGGCATCCATTGAGAGCCGGCAGGCCCCGCTAACCGGCTCTCCGAACCATACTGTTCCAGGCACCCGGAGCAATGCCGAACGCCTTCTTGAAATGCCGAGTGAGATGGCTCTGATCGGCAAACCCGGTTGCGGCGGCCACTTCCGCGATCGGCTCTCCCGCGCCGATCATCGCCTTTGCCTGCTGCAGCCGCCGCATCAGCAGGAACCGATGCGGGCTTGTTGCAAAGGCGGCACGGAAATGCCGCGCCAGCGCAAAGCGATCGAGACCGGTGATGCGTTCCAGTTCCTGCGAGCGCACGCCCCGCGTGACATGCGCCTCGAGATAATCCCGCGCAGTCCTCACCTGCCCCCACGCAATGTTGCCCGAGGGCCGTTGCGGCAAACGGGCATGCTGGACCAGACCGTCGGTAAGCCGCGAAACGAAATCGTCGACGAAGAGTTCATCCAGCTCGCGATCGAGCTCGCCGAGCGCCGCCAGCAACAAGCCGGCGAGACGATTGTCTTCCACCACGGGGTCATCGACGAAAGGCAGGCCGACACGCGCCGCTTCAAGGCATCGAAACATTACCGATGGCTCCAGATACAGCATGCGATAGACGAGGCCGTCCTCGGTCGCCGCCCCGCCATCGTGCAGCTCGTCCGGATGAAGAATGATCACCCTCCCCGGCAGGCTGTAGCGCTGCTCGCCGCGATAGCGGAACGTCTGCACGCCCCGCATGGTGACACCGAGCGCATAGGTATCGTGCCGGTGCAGGTCGAACGCATCGCCTCGAAACTGCGCCTGAATGCGCTCAATGCCGGGATAGGCAGGCGCGGACAGGATGCGGTTGGTCTGCGGCGTCACGCACAAACGTTCAAGACCCTCGAAGATCTGTCCGGCTACATCGTCGTGCAATGTCCCATTTCCAGACTGCATGAAAGTGACCATCGATGTTCGATACCAAAATCGCGATCGTTCTGCGAAGCGACCTTCAATCCTGGCAAAAGCTGAATGTAACGGCCTTCCTGTCGACAGGCATAGCCGGACAGCATCCGGATATTATCGGAGAAGCCTATCGCGATCGTACCGGCAACGTCTACAGCGCATTGTCGATCCAGCCTATCATCGTGCTCTCGGCCGACAAGGAGAGCATCGCCGCGATCCACCGCCGCTCGCTGGAGCGTGGCGTCACGTCTTCCATCTTCATCGAGGAAATGTTTTCAACCGGGCATGATGCGGCCAACCGCGCCGTCTTTTCCGAATTCGCACCGGAGGATGCCAAGGTCGTCGGCATCGCCTTGCGCGCGGACAAGAAAATCGTCGACAAGATCAGCAAGGGCGCCAGCATGCATGCGTGATCGGACGCGCAGAAAAACGGCCGGATCGTGAGACCCGGCCGTATCTGTTGAGAAGGCTTAGCCGTTCTGCGTGATCGGCGCGATCTGGATCTCGACGCGGCGGTTCTGGGCGCGGCCCGCTTCGCTGGCATTCGAGGCGACCGGCTGCGACGGGCCGAAGCCGATGGCCGACATGCGGCGCTGATCGATGCCCTGGCTGCCGAGGTAGGACGCGACCGATCCGGCACGGCGCTCGGACAGATCCTGGTTATGCTGCAGGCTGCCGGTCGAATCCGTATGACCGTTGACGTCGATCAGAGTGCGGTTGAACTTGCGCAGAACGATCGCGACGGAATTCAGCGTCGGGAAGAATTCCGGCTTGATCGCATCCTGGTCGATGTCGAAAGTGATTGCCGACGGCATATTCAGGATGATGCGGTCGCCGACGCGGGTGACCGAAACGCCGGTGCCCTGCAGCTGCGCACGCAGTTCGGATTCTTGCTGGTCCATGTAGTTGCCGATGCCCGCACCCGCGAGCGCACCGACGCCTGCGCCGATCAGTGCGGCATTGCGGCGCGAGGCCGGCGAATGGCCGATCAGGAGACCAGCAACGGCGCCAACACCGGCACCGATCGCTGCACCGCCGGCCGTATTGGAAACTTTCTGCTCACCCGTATAGGGATCGGTGGTCGTGCATGCGTTCAAAAAGGCTGCCGCTAGGGCAAGAATAGCAATTTTCTTGATCATAGAATCGTCGCTCTCCGGTTCGATGGCCGCAGCAGATATGAAGCATTGCGGCAATATCATGAAGAGAAATCTTATCCAGACCTTTGTCCCCTGTGCATAGAGCGTCGGCAAAGCTTTTGCCGAAGCCGGCTTATGCGGAAGTGCTGAGCCATCCACCCGCCAGCTCTGTCAGCCGTCCGCCGCAATCAGCGGTTCTGGAAGAGCTGCAGAACCGTATTGTAGCTCGCATTGGCAATCGACAGAGATTGCAGCCCGAGTTGTTGCTGAGCTTGCAGCGCCAGAACCTTGCTCGATTGCTGCTCCATATCGGCATCCACGAGTTTGCCGACGCCGCTGGTCAACGAATCGTTGAGATTCTTGGCAAACTCGGTCTGAAGATTGATGCGCGATTCGAGGGAGCCGAAGGCGGATCCGATCGTCTTGAGCTGGTTCAGCATTCCCGTCACGGTGTTGACCATGTCGACAATGGCGCCCCGGGTCGTATTGGCATCGAGCGAGATCTCCACCTGGCCGCCCGTATTGCCGTTCTTGCTGCTGATCAGCACATAATTCTTGGCCGCTCCGGCTTCGGTGGCGAAAGACGTGGACGTCAGCACCCCATATCCACCGGTGCCGCTTGACTGATCATCGATCAGATAACGGGCATCGGCTGAGGTGATCGGCCCGATCGTCGAGCTGACGCCCGCATAGCTCAGCATGCCGATCGTCACGGTGCCGTTGGTGCCCCGGATAAGGGAGCCTGGAATCTCATGGGGATCAGTCGGGTCCGCACCGTCTTGCAGCACGGTCCAGTTGACCCCGTTGAACGTGGCCGACTCCCCGACGCTGCGCAGCTGCTGTTTGAGCTCGGTGATCTCGTCGTTGAGCTTCGTTTTGTCGACGCTGGTCTCATAGGCGCCGACGAGCTTCGTCCTGATTTCGGTCACGACGTCGATCGCGCTGCTGACACCCGTGGAAGCGGTGCTGACGGTCGATGCGGCAAGACCAAGCGCATCCTGAACCGACGAAATCGCACCGATGTCGGTATGCGTCAAAGTCGAGATTTTCCAGTATGTGGCATTGTCTCTGGCCGACTGAACCCGCAGGCCCGACGACATCTGTCGCTCGGCATTACCCAGTTTGGTCTGGGTGTCCCTCAGCACTTCCAGCGCTGTATTCACAGAGGGACTGACCCTGATGAAGGTCGAAAAAATACTCACGGCACATGAACTCCGGACGCAACAATACGCAACAAATACAAGGAGACATCGGAACCTTGCCGCGGGCGCTCATGCGCGCGGGCCGAGCGTGTCGGCGAACGGGGAGCGAGGCAAAGACAACACCTGCACTCCAGCGGTTACATACCGCTATGATTAGCAAACATGCTTAAAAAAGCGCTAAACGAGACACCTGATTTACCATAAATAAGCGCAACGCCTGCAACGGGCGCAACCTGCCCGTTCCGACCTACTCCGCCGCGCGAAGATTGGTGAGCTTCGCGCGCAGCGCCGCGTCCGACATCTCGTCATGCAGACGCTGCTCCTCATGCGTCTGTGGCTTGGCAAAGCGGGCGATCAACAGATAGGCGACGGGTGTGATGTAAAGCGTGACCAGGGTCGCAAACCCAAGGCCGCCGACAATGACCCAGCCAAGCGCGACGCGCGCTTCTGCGCCGGCCCCCTCAGCAAAGACGAGCGGCACGCCACCCAAGATGGTCGCAATCATCGTCATCATGACCGGGCGCAGACGCAGTGCGCAGGCTTTCTCGATCGCCTCGCGCACGCTTTCGCCCTTGTCGCGAAGCTGATTGGCGAACTCGACGATCAGGATGCCGTTCTTGGCCATGACCCCGACGAGCAGCACCAGGCCGATCTGGCTGTAGATGTTGAGGCTCGATCCGGTAATGACGAGCGCAAAGACGGCACAGGCAAGGCCGAGCGGCACCGTCGACATGATGATGACCGACGACAGCACGCTTTCGAACTGCGCGGCAAGCACCAGGAAGATGATGACAATGGCAAAGCCGAAGGTCAGCGCCATGCCGCTGGAATTTTCCTCCAGCGTCGCAGCTTCGGCCAGTGGCATCAGCCGCGAACCCGGCGGCAGGAGCGGCGTCGCGATCCGTGTGATCTCCTCGACCGCCTGCCTGAGCGACATGCCGTTCTTGAGACCGGCCGTGATCGCGACGGACGCCAGCTGCTGCTCGCGGGTCAGCTGCGGCGCAACCGCATTCTCCTTCAACGACGCAATGACCGACATCGGCACGATCTTGCCGTCGCCGGTCTTCAGGAAGACGTTTTCAAGATCCGTGGGATCGTCGATCGGCCGCATGGTCGACGTCAAAAGCACCGGATAGGATTCTCCGGCGACAAATACGTCGACGACGGAGCGGCCCTCAAGCAGCGACTGCAATGCCACCGAAAGGCCTGAAATGTCGACCCCGAGATCGGAAGCGCGCTCACGATCAATGGTGACGGAGACCTGAGCCTGTGTCGGTTCGTTATTCAGCCGCGGCGTGTCGAATTGTCCGGTCTTGTCCAACTCCTGCACCAGCTTCAAAGCCGCCTCGGTCAATGCCTCGTGGTTGTTGCCGATGAGCGCCATCTGCACGCCACTGCCGGCGCCACGAATTCTCAGGCTGTTGGCCTGGATGACATTGCCGCGAAGAGCCGGCACGCCTGCCATGGCTTTGTTGATGTCGGTGACGATATCCTGCTGCGTGCGATGACGCTCGCTCCAGGGTGCCAGCGTCAGCACCATGAAGCCGCTATTCTTCTGGCTGTTCATACCTGAAATCGCGTAGATATTTCGTATGTCGCCGCTTTCCATCAGCGGCTGCAGCCGCTCTTCGACGCGCTGCAATTGATCCTTGGTATAATCGAGGCCTGCGCCTTGCGGCGTGGTGAGACGCAACATGACCATCGCCCGATCCTCGCTCGGCGTCAGCTCGCTCTTGACGTTTACGAACGCCAGGACGGCTGCAGCCGAAAACACGGCACAGAAGACGATGACGACGAAAGGCGCATTGAGACAGGCCTTGAGGGTACGACGATAGACACTGGAGAAAAGCTCGCCGAAACGCCCGAGCGCGCCATGCTCCTCGCGCATCTCTTTGGTCAGCATGCGCGAGGCAAGCATGGGGCACAGCGTCAGCGCTACGATCGATGAGAGGCCTACAGAGAAGGCAAGCACGAAGCCGAATTCGCGGAACAGGCCGCCCACCTGCCCCGGCAGGAAGGACAGCGGAATGAACACAGCGGCGAGCGTTGCCGTCGTTGCGATGACCGCGAAAAAGACTTCTCGCGTACCGAGAACAGCGGCGGCGCGCGGCCCGATCTTCTCCGCCCGGCGACGAACGATATTCTCCAGTACGACGATGGCGTCGTCGACCACGAGGCCGGTCGCAAGCACGATCGCCAGCAGCGTCAGGATATTGACGGAGAATCCCACCATATAGAGCGCGGCAAGCGTGCCGATCAGCGCTACCGGCATGGTGACGACTGGGATCAACGTCGCCCGCCAGTCGCGCAGGAAGAGATAGATGACTGCGGTGACGATCAGCGCCGACAGGACGAGCGCCAGCACGACCTCGTGGATCGCCCCCTGAATGAACAGCGCGTCATCGCTGGTGATGACGATGCGCGTACCCTCGGGCAACGATTTCGACAGCTGCGCAACGACGGCCTTCACGCCTTCGGAAATATTCAAGGTATTCGACTGCGCCTGGCGAATGATGCCGAGGCCGACGCCCTGTACGCCGTTCGAGCGCAGCGCGGTCGTGCCGTCCCTCGGTCCGAGCGTCACGGTCGCGACATCGGAGAGCCGCACGCGGTTCTTGATAATCAGCCGGGAGAAATCCTCCGGCGTCTGCAATGCGGCCGTTGCGCGCACGACGATATCCTGGCGCGCGCTCTTCAACGATCCGGCCGGCACGTCGAGCGCCGCGGTCGCAAGCGCTGTCGTCAGATCGCCGATCGTCAGGCCGCGCCCGGCAAGAGCCGCCTGATCGACATCGATGCGGAAGACCTTCTCCTGATCGCCATAGAGCTCGACATCGGCAACGCCTTCGACAGAAGCCAGCCGGTCAGTGATCTCCTTGTCGACGAGCTGCGTCAGGTCGTCCATCGTCATCGTACTCGAGGTGACGGCAAGCCGCATGATCGGCTGTGAATCCGAATCCGCCTTGACGATCTGCGGCGCATCCGCCTGATCCGGCAATTGTTCGGTGATGCGGCCGATAGCGTCGCGGACATCGTTCGCGGCAACCGAAAGATCGGTCGCGTCGGAAAATTCCAGCGTCACCCGGCTCTGGCCGAAGGACGAGCTGGAGGAGACCGATTTCAGGCCGCTGACGCGGGCGACCGCCCCTTCGATGATCTTCGTCAGCTCCTGATCCACCGTCTGGGGAGAAGCGCCGTCAAACACGGTCCTGACGGTCACGACCGGACGGTCGACATCGGGCAGTTCTCTCACTTCGACGCCGAAATAGGCGGCGAGACCGGCGACGACCATCAGCGTGTTGAAGACCAGCGCCAGGATCGGCCGGCGCACGAAAAGCGCGGTAAAGGATTGCTTGGCCGCCGCCGAGCCGGCATCCGTCATGTCATCGCCATCGGTCATCGTTGGGTGATGACCTCCTTGGCCTGGGCGACATCGCGGGCAAAGCGAACCTCGCCGCCTTCGGTCACGCGCTGCAATCCCTCGATGACGATGAGATCGCCATTGTGAAGATCGCCGCGGACCAGCACCGCATCCGGATTGCGCTGCACGATACTGACGCGCACCTTCGAGGATTTGCCGTCGACGACGCGCCAGACATGCGCACCCGCTCCATCCCATTGGACGGCGAGCGGATCGACGGAGGGATAGGATTCTCCGGCAAAGCGCATGCCGACATTGAAGGACATGCCGGCGCGCAGAACATCGGAGGCATTGTCGATGCGGGCGCGCACGCGCAGCGTCCGGCTCGCGCCGTCAACACGATTGTCGACTGCCTCGACAACGCCCGAAAATGCCCGCCCCGGCAACGCCACCGACGTCGCTTCCACCGGCTGGTCGACCTTCACGGTGTTGGCGAAGCGTTCCGGCACCCAATAATCCACCAGGATTTCCGAGCGGTCGTCCAGCATCACGATATTGGTCGTCGTCGTCACGTTGTCACCGACGACCACCGGCACGATGCCGACGATTCCGTCGATCGGTGCGACCACATCACGGCGCTTCAGCGCCAGCTCGGCCGATTGCAGCGCTAGCTTGGCGCCCTGCTCCACGATCTCCGCATCGAACACATCCATGCGCGAGACGGTGGATTTGATGTTGCGGTAGAGCTGGGATTTTTCGACGGCGCTCTTCAGCGCCACCTCCGCCTGACCGCGGGCGATGATCTGCTCGTCGTCGTCGAGACGCGCCAGCACCTGTCCCTGCTTCACCCTGTCGCCTGACTTTATGAGAATTTCCCGGATCGTGCCTGCCGCCTGCGGCATGACGACGACCGAGCGGATGGCGTCGCCGGTACCGATGGCGCTCAGGCGATCGTTGACGATGCCGCTGACCACGGGCTCAGTGACGACAAGCGGTATGTTCTGGCCGCGCCGTCCGCCGGAGCTTGCTTTCGTCTCCGCTTTTCCGTCCGCCGCGTCATCGTGCGGAGCAATCCAGGCCACGACGGTCTCGGGAACGCCGACCTTCTGCAGCAGGCCCGCCGCGCTGGGCATGAAGGCCACGACAGCGGCTATGCCAGCTGCCAGTAAGAGAAAAGACAAGGAAAGCTGCTTCCAGGCGGTCATGCACGTCTCCGGCTCGTTGTGTCAGAGGCGATGAAATCGCGTCGTTGGTTTTAGTACGGCCCCTCTCACCCAGCGCACTTATCGGGACCGATCTCGGTTCGGGCGGCTCCATAACGCAAGATTGTGCCCGATTTGCTGCAATATCGTGTTTTTGTACATATGCGGCAAGTTCTGCCACAGATTATGACAAAGTTGTAATCTTGGTGCGGACAACGAGACGTTTTACCCGGCGTCGGGGCCGATCCCTTCCCACATGAAAAACCGCCCTCGGTCGAGCATTATGCCCTGCGAATGTGCACTTTTTGTTCTAATTTCGGCCCGTTTCTTTTGCCTTTCGGGGTAGAATCATTACATTGGGCCGCATGACCATTGGACATGATGATATTCCCTTCTTTGACGAGGAGCCGGAGCACATGGCGCCGCGCCGTTCTGCGCCGGCTGCCGGCAGCAACGGCGGCGGCATCGCGGCCCGCGCCATGGCAGCACGCGACAGCGGCCGCCGGCCCGATTATCTTTCCGGCCTCAATGCCGAACAGACGGAAGCCGTGGAAACGCTCGACGGCCCCGTCCTGGTGCTTGCCGGCGCCGGCACCGGCAAGACGCGCGTACTGACCACTCGCATCGCCCATATCCTCTCTACCAACCGCGCTTTCCCCAGCCAGATCCTCGCCGTGACCTTCACCAATAAGGCGGCCCGCGAGATGAAAGAGCGTATCGCGCTGCTGGTTGGCGGCGCGGTCGAAGGCATGCCCTGGCTCGGCACCTTCCACTCGATCGGCGTGAAGCTGCTGCGCCGTCATGCGGAACTGGTCGGCCTCACTTCCAGCTTCACGATCCTTGATACCGACGATGTCGTCCGCCTGATCAAGCAGCTGATCCAGGCCGAAGGGCTCGACGACAAGCGCTGGCCGGCCAAGCAATTTGCCGGCATGATCGACACCTGGAAGAACAAGGGCCTCAGCCCCGCCGATATTCCGGAGGGTGACGCCCGCGCCTTTGCCAACGGCAAGGGCCGCGAGCTCTATGCCGCCTACCAGAACCGCCTGAAGACGCTGAACGCCTGCGACTTCGGCGATCTTTTGCTGCATCCGATCAATATGTTCCGGCAGAATCCTGATATCCTCAAGGATTATCACCAGCGCTTCCGCTACATTCTGGTCGACGAATATCAGGACACCAACACGGCGCAATATATGTGGCTGCGCCTGCTGGCGCAGCGGCAGAAAGGCGAGCCGCAGAATGTCTGCTGCGTCGGCGACGACGACCAGTCGATCTATGGCTGGCGCGGTGCAGAAGTCGACAACATCCTGCGTTTCGAGAAGGATTTCCCCGGCGCCAAGGTCATCAAGCTCGAGCGCAACTATCGCTCCACCGAACATATTCTCGGTGCCGCTGCGCACCTGATCGCCCATAATGAAGGCCGGCTTGGCAAGACGCTGTTCACCGACCGCTCCGACCCCGATGACATCAAAGTGCAGGTGCACGCCTCCTGGGATTCCGAGGAGGAAGCACGCGCGATCGGCGAAGAGATCGAGCAGCTGCAGCGCAACAAGCACAATCTCAACGACATCGCCATCCTCGTGCGCGCCTCCTTCCAGATGCGCGAGTTCGAAGATCGTTTCGTCACGCTCGGCCTGAACTATCGCGTCGTCGGCGGCCCTCGCTTCTACGAGCGCCTCGAAATCCGCGATGCCATGGCCTATTTCCGGCTCGTCTGCCAGCCCGCCGACGATCTCGCCTTCGAGCGCATCATCAACACGCCGAAGCGCGGCCTCGGCGACACCACCGTCCGCGCCCTGCACGATTACGCCCGCGTGCGCGATATCCCGATGCTGGCGGCAGCGGCTGATATCATCGAGACGGACGAGATGAAGCCGAAGGCGCGCAAGGCGCTGTTCGACGTCGTGCAATCCTTTCGCCGCTGGCAGGGCCTGCTCGAAAACACGCCGCATACCGAGCTTGCCGAGCAGATCCTCGAAGAGTCCGGCTACACGGACATGTGGAAGAACGACAAATCGGCGGAAGCGCCGGGGCGCTTGGAAAACCTGAAAGAACTGATCCGCTCCATGGATAGTTTCGAATCCATGCGTGGGTTCCTTGAACACGTCGCCCTCGTCATGGATGCTGAGCAGAACGAAAATCTCGACGCCGTCTCCATCATGACGCTGCACTCCGCCAAGGGTCTGGAATTCGACACCGTGTTCCTGCCCGGCTGGGAGGAAGGCCTGTTCCCACACCAGCGCTCGCTCGACGAAAGCGGTCGCGCCGGGCTGGAGGAAGAGCGCCGCCTCGCTTATGTCGGCATCACGCGCGCCAAGCGCCGCTGCCACATCTGGTTCGTCTCCAACCGCCGCATCCACGGCTTATGGCAGTCCACGATCCCTTCCCGCTTCCTCGACGAACTGCCGGAAACGCATGTTCAGGTCGCCGAAGTCGAGCAATCCTATGGCGGATATGGCCGCGGCGGCTACGGCCAGTCCCGCTTCGACAAGGCCGATCCCTTCGCCAACACCTATTCCACGCCCGGCTGGAAGCGCGCCCAGGCCAACCGCAACGATGCGACCCGCGACAACTGGGGCAGCCGCTCCGGCCATGCGGTCGAGCGCATCGGCTATGGCGAAAGCGGCCCCAAGGTACGCACCATCGACGGCGAGCTGGTGGCCAAATCCACCTCCTCCGAACCCTCCAAATTCGCCATCGGGGACCGCGTCTTCCACATCAAATTCGGCAACGGCAACGTCTCGGAGATCGAGGGCAACAAGCTGACGATCGAATTCGACCGCGCGGGGCAGAAAAGGGTGTTGGATGGGTTTGTGGAGAGGGTTTGATTGGGGGGCTGACTATCTGGTTTGTGACCAGAGGCTGCCTATCGATGCAACGGCAAAGATAAGGGGCGATGTGCGGCCTCCTGCCTCCCCCGCGCTCCGTCATCCTCGGGCTTGACCCGAGGATCCACGCACAAGCATTCCGATCGGACGCTTTGTGTCCATTGGAACTAGGAGCGCGTGACAGGTTGTGGCGAAAGTCAGTCAGGTTGCCCATCTTATGTTCACGGATATCAAGGCCTGCGTTTGGATCCTCGGGTCAAGCCNNCCCGAGGATGACGGAGTGTGGGGCAAGGGTGGCAAACGCAACACTGCCTGCTCATTCTAGCCCTTGACGGCTATCGTCTCAACCAACACCATACACGCATGAGTGGATACACTTACATCATCACCAACCACAAACGAGGCACGCTTTACATCGGTGTCACCGCTGATCTCGAACGCCGCATCTACGAACATCGCGAAGGTCTGACGCCCGGCTTCGCGTGGAAATATGGCTGCACGCGACTCGTCTGGTATGAAGACCACGCCGACATCGTTTCAGCCATACAGCGGGAAAAATCGTTGAAACGCTGGTATCGCCAATGGAAAGTCGAGCTGATCGAAAAAACAAATCCCGATTGGCGGGATTTATACTACGAGCTCTGGTGAAGCTTCACGCTTCCCCCTCGCCTGTGCATCCCAGTCCTTCAACCACAATCCGAATCTCGCATTTCTGACGGTAGCGGGTGACGCCGCACATAGGCTCCTGCATCCCACTACGCCACTTCAGTTGCGCCCGCCATTCGCCCTGATGATCTGGCCGTTGACCCAGCCGCTCTGCGGCCCGGCGAGAAACGATACGATCTGGGCGATATCCTCCGGCAGCCCGAGGCGTCCGAGCGGAATGTCGTTTATCAGCCGCTGGATCAGCGCCTCGGGCCGCCCCTTGAACAGCAATTCGGTCGCGATCGGCCCGGGCGCGACCGAATTGACCGTGACGCCGCGCGGGCCGAGTTCCTTGGCAAGGATGTGGGTCATCGCCTCCACTGCTGCTTTGGTCGCCGCGTAAACGCCGTTGCCGGGGGAATAGTGACCGATAATGCTCGTAGAGAGATTGATGATGCGGCCGCCATCGCGCACCCGCCTCGCCCCTTCTCGCATCCCGTTGAAGGTCCCTGTCAGATTGACGGCAACCTGCTGCCGAAAATCCTCATCCGAAACCTCGGCCAGTGGCGAGAATTTGCTGATCCCGGCATTGTTGACGAGCACGTCGACCTTTCCGAACTCCGCTTCCGCGCGATCGAACAATGCGGTCACGGCCGCGGCATCGGCGACATCGGCGCGGACGGCAAGCGCCTGGCCGCCCGCCGTCGTGATGCCAGCGACAACATCGGCGGCCTCTTCGGAACTCGATGCGTAATTGACGACGGTCTGAAAGCCATCGGCGGCAAGCTGCTTCGCAATGGCGGCGCCAATCCCTTTGGATGCGCCGGTTACGATCGCGGTTCTAATTTCATTGGACATGCGTCAATTTCCTTATCGTTCGCACAGGCGCTCTCCGCCACGCCTGGGAACTCAATCCCGGCATGTCGCTGAAACGCTTGTTTCGTTGGGTCGCGACCTGTAATATGAGCGATAATTCGCTTTTTACTACTCGCATTCCAGGAACATGTCCGAAAGCCCGCTCCACAGCCGCGCCACGCCGAGAAAAGCGCCAAAGCAAGCCCGCTCGCTCGCAACAGTCGAAGCGATCGTGGAGGCTGCGGCTCGCATTTTGGAAGAGCGCGGCCATGAAGCCTTCTCCACCAATGCTGTCGCGGAAAAGGCCGGTGTCAGCGTCGGCTCGCTCTATCAGTATTTTCCGCGCAAGGATGCGCTGATCGGAGCCTTGATCCTGCGTGAGACGTCCCGCCTCGTCGCAGAGGCGGAAATTGCCGCCGACAAGCCCACCGGCAGCGAGGCCCTATCGGCGCTCATCCTCCCTTGCGTCGAGCAGCAGCTTCGCCGGCCGGCGCTTGCCCGCTTGCTCGATTTCGAGGAAGCGCGGCTGCCGCTCGATGCCGCCACCGAAGCGTTCAAACGGCGATTCTTCGAGCTCACGCGCGCAACCTTGCTGCGACCGGATTTGCCGCCGCAGGACGATATCGAGGTGGCCAGCCGCGACGTGGTCGCGATCATCAAGGGAATGGTCGATGCCGCCGGAGAGCATGGCGACAAGGATAAAAACCAGCTGGCTCTGCGCGTGAAACGCGCCGTTCTTGGCTATTTGCACAGCCTCGACTGACATCGGCAGCTTGCCCCGATCGAAGGCGAACCCAAAAGCTAAAAAGCATGGCTAGACATTCCGCCTTTGCAAGCGATTGCATTGCAGCATTGCAGAATCTGCATGCCTAGCAAGCTACCAATGATAATCCAATCGATTATATCGATTGAAGCGGCTTCGGGATTCTGCGTTTCCCGCGGGTGTCTCGGCAAGCCGCTGCCAGTTCTTCTTTCGGCCCGTTCGGGCTTTTCGTCCGGCTCGAATCTCGAAGCCTGGCAACAACAAAAACCGAGGATAAAAAAGTGGCTGGCTCAGCAACAAGCTCTGCGCCCACCAGCGCGCGTGCATCCGCACACCAAGGCCAGGGCAATTACCAATTCGCGCTTATCGCACTCACCTCACTCTTTTTCATGTGGGGCTTCATCACCTGCCTGAACGACATTCTGGTCCCGCACCTGAAGAGCGTCTTTCAGCTGAATTATACCCAGGCAATGCTCATCCAGCTTTGCTTTTTCGGCGCATATTCCATCATATCGCTGCCTGCCGGCACGCTCGTGAAGCGCATCACCTATAAATGGGGCATCGTCGTCGGCCTTGCGATCGCGGCTGTCGGCTGCGCCCTTTTTATTCCTGCCGCCACCTATCGCGTCTACGCCCTTTTCTTGGGCGCGCTGTTCGTGCTCGCCACCGGCATCACGATTCTGCAGGTCGCCGCCAACCCCTATGTCACCGTATTGGGACCGCCGGATACCGCCGCGAGCCGCCTGAACCTGACGCAGGCCTTCAACTCCCTCGGCACGACGATTGCCCCCTACTTCGGCGCAATGTTGATCCTGTCTGCCGCGACTGTTGCAGCCACCAACGCTACGCCGGAACAGCTCGACGCCATGCGGCTTGCCGAAGCCGGCGCGGTCAAGTTCCCCTATTTGCTTCTTGCAGCCGCTTTCCTGGTGCTCGCGACCGTCTTTGCGGCGCTGAAACTTCCGGAAGTCGAGGATGAGGAGACCATCGAGCCGATGCGCGGCGGCGGCTCCGCCTGGCAGTACCGCCATCTCGTGCTCGGCGCTGTCGGCATCTTTGTTTATGTCGGTGCGGAAGTCAGCGTCGGCAGCTTCCTGGTGAACTTCCTGAGCCAGCCCGATATCGCCCATCTCTCCGAGTCCGATGCCGCTCACTACGTCTCCTATTTCTGGGGCGGCGCCATGGTCGGCCGCTTCGTCGGCTCGGCAATCATGCGCCATATCGATGATGGCAAGGCGCTTGCCTTCAATGCCGCCGTTGCGATCATCCTCCTGCTGGTGACGGTGCTGACGACGGGCCATGTCGCCATGTGGGCCGTGCTGGCGATCGGCCTGTTCAACTCGATCATGTTCCCGACGATCTTCAGCCTGGCGCTCCACGGCCTCGGCAAATATACGAGCCAGGGCTCCGGCATTCTTTGCCTCGCCATCGTCGGCGGCGCGATCTTGCCCGTCATTCAGGGCGGCCTTGCCGATACGATCGGCATTCACCTCGCCTTCCTGATGCCGATCATCTGCTACGTCTACATTGCCTTCTATGGCCTCAAGGGCCACAAGCCGGCATAGGCCTTTACAAACCATCGCGCCTCGCCGCCTTCATCGGCGGGGCGCAAAGGGCTTGATCCGAAGCGCGCCGCTTGGCATCGTGCAGTGCAACAAAACGGAAGGACAGGTCTCATGAAAGCGCTGCTGCTCATCGACATCCAGAACGGCTTCTGCCCAGGCGGTAACCTTCCCGTGCCGGACGGAGATCAGGTGGTGCCTGTCGCAAATAAGCTCATCGACAGCGGCCAATACGATCTCATCGTCGCTTCGCAGGACTGGCATCCGGCCGGTCACGGCAGCTTCGCTTCCGCTCATCCAGGCAAGAAACCTTTTGAAATCGGCACACTGTCAGGCAAGCCGCAGATGATGTGGCCCGATCATTGTGTCCAGAATAGCAAAGATGCCGAGTTTCACCCGGATCTCCATATGGACGCCGTCGATTTCATCCAGCAAAAGGGCCAGAATCCCGCCGTCGACAGCTATTCCGCCTTCCGCGACAACGATCAGGCAGCCCTCACCGGGCTGGCGGCTTACCTGCGCGATAAGGGCGTCACCGAACTCGATCTTTGCGGGCTGGCAACCGATTATTGCGTCAAGTTCTCGGCACTCGATGCCGTTGAAATGCTGCCCGGCGTTACCGTCCGCTTCATCGAAGACGCAAGCCGAGGCATCGATCCCGCCGGCGTCAAATCGGCAATCGACGAAATGCGAGCCCGAGGCGTTACCATTGCCAATAGCAAGGATGCGCTTGCGTAAAATCGCGCAAATTCAGCTAAACCTTCTCTAAACAAAATAATGCAAGCTATGTCCCATCAATAAGTTATCGGGACCTTTAGCGTGCAGTCGATTGTCATCAACGGGCGTTTCCTCAGTCAGCCCCTGTCCGGCGTACAGCGCTTTGCGCGTGAGCTCACCCTGGCGATCGACCGCAAGATCGCCGCAGGCACCCTGCCCGCCTCGCTGAAAGGAGTGCGCTGGCGTTTGGCCGTGCCGCGCGATACGTCTGTCGATATCAAACTTTCAGCCATAGAGATTGATAGTTTCGGTTCCGGCCCTGGTCATGTCTGGGAACAGACATCCCTGCTTTCCCGCTCGCGCGGCAGCCGGCTCATCGGCTTCGGCGGCAGCGGGCCGCTCCTGCATCGCCGTCAAGCCGTCGTCATCCATGACGTGACGATCTTCCGCCATCCGCAGTCCTTCAAGCGCAGCTACCGCCTGCTGCATGGCGCCCTTGGAACCGTGCTGACGCGCACCGCCAAGATCGGCACCGTCTCGGAATTCTCGCGGCAGGAGCTCGCCTCCGTCTTCCGGGTGCCATCGACTGGTATCGACGTCGTCTACAATGCCGTCGATCATTACGCCGCCATCGAGCCGGATGAGGCCGTCATGCAGCGGCTTGCCCTGAAAACCAACGGCTTCTTCCTGCTCGTCGGCACGATGAAGCCGAACAAGAACCTCGATTTCGCGATCCGCGCCTTCGAGACGCTCGGGGATACCAATCAGAAGCTCGTGGTCGTGGGCGGCTCCGCACCGACCGTCTTCAAACCGGATAACCAGCAATCGAACGACAGCCTGCTCTTTCCAGGCCGGCTCACCGACGCGGAAATCGCCGCCCTGGAGCGCCATGCCACAGCTTTCATTTTCCCGAGCCTCTACGAAGGGTTCGGCATCCCGCCGCTGGAGGCGATGACCCAGGGCTGCCCGGTACTTGCGGCCGATATTCCTGCCGTACGCGAAGCGTCGGGCGATGCCGCGCTCTACTTCGATCCCTTCCGACAGGACGAACTTGTCTCCGCCATGCGGAGGATCGTGACGGACGAGGCGTTGCGCCAGGATCTGCGCCGACGAGGCCAAGAGAACGTCACGCGCTTCTCCTGGGACGGCAGCGCAGATCGCGTCCTGTCCATTCTGGAAGATCTCTAAGAGATTTCACGACCCTGATTGCGGCCGGAACATCGTGACGAAGTAGCTGTAGAGGCCGAGCAGGCAGAAGAGCGCGCCCCCGATAACGCCGACAACTACAGATATCCAGAGCGAATAGCCAAAACCGGCCGTTGCCAGCACTGGCAGGGCCAGCCCGATGGCCGACAGAACAACGGGCGGCCAGACGAAATCGAAGGCAAGAGACATCATAACCTTGACGCCGATCGCCGTGGCGCATAGCGCGCCAATCATGCCGCCGGCCATGAGGGCTGCATCGCTGAAGGAACCGAGATAGCCGCCGATGAGCGTGCCCGCATTCAGCAGCAGGCAATCCAGCGCCGCGAGCAGGAAGATCATCAACAGCCGATGCTGCAGGTGCGCAGGAGTGGGCATCATGTTGGCCGTCAGCGCGCGGCATGTCGCAAGGCCGATGACAAAGGGGGCGACGGTAAGAAACTCCTTGCGCAAACCGGCGGCGATGACCAATTGCCCGACCGGCTGCAATAGCGCGAAAATGCCGGCGGCGGTCATCAGCGTCAGACCGGTCAGCAGCGAATAATATTCTCCGAGCTGCTTGGCAAAGGCAGGCGTCCGCCCATCGCGATCATAGGTCGTGACGACATCGGGATATTGAATGGCCTGCAGCGCAGAGACGATCAGGACGAAGGGCCTCTGCAGCAGATCAAGCGCCAGAAGTGCGCCGGCCGCGCCGCCTGCCCCCAACATGGCCGTAAGGATGGATTTCAATCCCAGCGGCGTCAGCATGCCGATAACGGAGGCACTCGCGGCAACGCTGCCATAGACGAAATGCTTGCGTACCAGTGCTTTTTCGAACGAAGCCGCCTCGTGAAGACCGTTGCGCGTCAGAAATGCGGCAAGGAGCCCATATGCAAGATAGCCGGCCATCAGACCGATGACGGTGCATGTGAAAGTCGGAGCAACGGCGGCGCCCGCAAGCGTACCGATTGCCAGAATCGTCGCGCGCGAACCCTGCAGCCGCGAAAAGACGCGAAACTCCTGACGGAAGCGCAGCATGGTAAGGTGCAGGTCGCTGCCGCCCTGGAAGATCGCAACTAGGCCGCCAAGCACGGCAATCTTTGCCGAGACAGAAAAGAGGATCGAGACGGAAGCGGCGATCAAACAGATTGCCGAGCAAGCCGCAAATTCCACCGTCAGCGCCTTGCGCTCCAGCGCCTCGCTCCCAGGCCCCTGCCCCGGATAGAAGCGGCTGCAGGCAAAACGAACCCATTCGAAGCAGAGGATCGCCGCAAACTGGCTGATTGAGATGAACAGCGAATAGGCCGCATAGTCCGCCGGAGCCAGGAGATGCGCCACCGCGATCAGCAGCCCGAAAGCCACTGCCGCCTGATAGAAATATGCAGCCAACGCCACGATCTTTGCCATGGCGGCAGCTAACAGGAAAAGATTGAGGAAAGCGCTAATCTCAGAGGGCAAAGTGGAGTCGACATTGAAACCTCGGCCCAAAATGCAGGCATCGTCCTGACATCATGCCGATCATTTCCGTCTCACCTCCTCGCCGGTAGTTTTTCTACTGATAGACAAGAATTTAGCTGCTTGGCCCTCGTGCGAAGAAGATGATATTTCATCAGCAGATTCAGGCAATCGATCTCCCGGGAACCAGACGAGGAAGGACGCACATATGTCGATACAAAAAGTGGCTGTTATCACTGCGGGCGGCAGCGGCATGGGTGCCGAAAGCGCCAGGCGCCTTGCCGCCGATGGCTTCCATGTCGCCATCCTCTCCTCCTCCGGAAAGGGCGAGGCTATCGCTCAGGAACTTGGCGGAATCGGCGTTACCGGCTCCAATCAGTCGAATGACGATCTCAAGCGCCTGGTCGATGCGACGATGGAAAAGTGGGGTCGGATCGATGTGCTCGTCAACAGCGCCGGCCATGGTCCGCGCGCCCCGATCCTTGAGATCACCGACGAGCAATGGCACACCGGTCTTGATGTCTATCTGATGAACGTCATCCGTTCGGTCCGCCTCATCGCTCCCATCATGCAGAAGCAGAAATCCGGCGCGATCATCAACATCTCCACCGCCTGGACGTTCGAACCATCGGCAATGTTCCCGACTTCGGCCGTATTCCGCGCGGGCCTTGCCTCCTATACGAAGATTTTTGCCGACACCTATGCCGCCGACAACGTGCGGATGAACAATGTCCTGCCTGGCTGGATCGACAGCCTGCCGGCGACCGAAGAACGCCGTGACAGCGTGCCGATGCAGCGTTATGGCACCAGCGCCGAGATCGCCGCTACCGTCGCCTTCCTGGCCTCCGACGGTGCTGGCTACATCACCGGCCAAAACCTCAAAGTCGATGGCGGCCTGATGCGCTCGGTCTAGTCTCTGCAAGACAGCATCGTCTCGTTTTCGCTCTCTCAGGCACCCTTGGGAGCGCGATTCGGTTTGGAGCACAGCAGCGGAGATTAAATCGCCTTGGATTGGCCTGCGAACCTCATAGCCTGAAAGCGAAACCGCGGCTGGTGGCGCGGGCGAATTGCCTTTTCGCACTGCACACGTTAGAAGTCCCCGCAATTTTGAGGGATGGAAACCGGCAATACGGAAACGGCATTGCCTGGGGAGGAGTGCCACGATGGAGATCGTCCACACGATAGCCAACCTGCGCGAACGGCTTGGCGAACACCGTAAAGCCGGCAGGAAAATCGGCCTGGTGCCGACCATGGGCTACCTGCATGCCGGCCATATGGAACTCGTCTCACGCGCCAAGGCCGAGAACGATGTCGTCGTCACCTCGATCTTCGTCAATCCACTGCAATTTGGCGCCAATGAAGACCTGGCGAAGTATCCGCGCGATCTCGAGCGGGACAGTTCCATGCTGCGTGACGCCGGTGTCGATTTTCTCTTCGCACCCGGCGTCATCGACATGTATCCGCGACCGATGGAAACGGTGGTCGACGTGCCGAAGCTCGGGGCGGAACTGGAAGGTGCGGTTCGACCGGGACACTTCGCCGGTGTTGCCACTGTTGTCGCCAAACTCTTCAATATCGTTCAGCCCGACAGCGCCTATTTTGGCGAGAAGGACTACCAGCAGGTCACGATCATCCGCCGCATGGTCGAGGACCTGGCCCAGCCTATCCGGGTCGTACCGGTACCGACCGTTCGCGATGCGGACGGCCTGGCCCTGTCATCGCGCAACGTCTATCTGTCGAAGGAAGAGCGTGCTGCCGCAGTTATTATCCCCCAAGCATTGGCGGAAGCCGCAAGGCTTTACGATCTCGGCGCGGATGACTCATCAGCACTCGAAGAGGCGCTTCGCGCCTTCATCGAAAAGGAGCCGCACGCGACCGTGGAAGTCGCCGCCGTTCGCCATCCTGAAACGCTGGAGCCGCTGACCAGATTACAGGGGCAGCCGATCCTCATCGCCTTGTTCGTTCGCATCGGCACCACCCGCCTGCTCGACAACCGCGTCATCGGCAGCAAATCCGCCAATGAAGGGGTCGCTTGAGATGAGCACCGTCGGACACACCAGGCGCACGACGCCGGCAGCCATCGAAGCGATGAAGGGCACGCGCCCGATCGTCAGCCTGACGGCCTATACGACGCCGATCGCCCGCCTGCTCGATCCGCATTGCGACCTGCTTCTGGTGGGTGATTCCCTTGGCATGGTGCTCTACGGCATGGAAACGACCGTCGGCGTCACGCTGGAGATGATGATCGCCCACGGCCAGGCCGTCATGCGCGGCGCAAAACATGCCTGCATCACCGTCGACATGCCCTTCGGCTCCTATCAGGAATCGAAGGAACAGGCCTTTCGCAATGCCGCGCGCATCCTGAAGGAAACGGGCTGCGATGGCGTGAAGCTTGAGGGCGGCGAAGAGATGGCCGACACCGTTGCCTTTCTGACCAGCCGCGGCATTCCCGTCTTTGGCCATGTCGGCCTCATGCCACAGCAGGTGAATACGACCGGCGGCTACCGCTCTCTCGGCCGCTCGGACAAGGAAGCTGACAAGATCCGGCGCGACGCGAAGGCGATCTCGGAGGCCGGCGCCTTCGCGATGGTCATCGAAGGCACGGTCGAACCGCTCGCCCGCGAGATCACCGCCGCCGTTGCCATTCCCACCATCGGCATCGGCGCATCTGCCGCCTGCGATGGGCAGATCCTCGTTTCCGACGACATGCTCGGCCTGTTCAACGATTTCAAGCCGCGTTTCGTCAAGCATTTCGCGGAGCTGGCGCCCATGATCTCGAAAGCCGCGGAAGCCTATGCCGAGGAGGTGACAACTCGCACGTTTCCGGCACTGGAGCATACGTTCCAGCCGAAGAAGTAAGACGCCATCAGCTCTTGGCCGGCTCTTTCTCCAAGAGATAGATCGCCTCGCCGAAATCCTCCATCTTGCTCATCAATGCTGCATGGGCATCCCGCAGGCCTTGATTGTAGTAGTAAGGGCCGATCTCGGATGTGAAGAAATCGAGCAGGAATTCAGCGGGCAAGGTGCCGAGCGTCTGGTCCAGCTCATCGGCGAAATAGCGCTGAACGCGGGCGACCATGGCCGCCTTCTCCTCCTTCGAAAAGGTGATCTTCTTCATCTTTCCATCTCCCATTTTGCGAGCGGGCCGAAGCGCTGGATCAAGGAAATCAATTGATCCATCAAGGAAATTCAATTGCTGGCTCCAAAGGCACGGCATACACCTCCCGCCATTGAACAGCGTGGCACTAAATGCGCAAGGGTATAACCATCGTTGGTTCCATGCGGAATGTGCGCCCTCGACACGACATCCAGGCGAAAGCGCCGGATTTTCCACAAAGGACAAAGCGGACCATGAGTCGCGCGGATTTTCTTGAAGGCTTGAAGGGCGGCATTCCCGTCGGCCTCGCTGCAGCGCCTTTCGGCGCCCTCTTCGGTGCGCTGGCGCGCGATCAGGGCATGTCCCTTGGCGAACTGACCCTGATGAGCGGCACCGTCTATGCCGGTGCCAGCCAGATGGTGGGGATTGATCTCTTCGGCCACAATGTTCAGGCATGGCTCATCGTGCTGTCGATCCTCGCCGTGAACTTCCGCCATGTGCTCTATTCGGCAGCGATCGCACGCTACATCAGGCATTTTTCCACCGTGGAGAAGTTCTTCACCTTCTTCCTGCTGGTCGATCCGCAATTCGCCGAGACGATCAAGCGCCATGAAAGCGGCAAGCCGGTGACTTTCGCCTGGTACATTGGCTTTGCGGCGGTGATCTATATCCCCTGGGTGGTGGTGAGCCTGATCGGCGGTCTTCTCGGCAGTTTCATCGGTGATCCCAAAGCCATCGGCCTCGATATCCTGCTGCCGGTCTATTTCCTCGGCATCGTCATGGGCTTTCGCACGCGCGACAACTTCCTGCCCGTCGTGGCGGTCAGTGCCGTGGCATCGGCCATCGCCCATCGCTATGTCGGCTCGCCCTGGCATGTCAGCATTGGCGCCTTGGCGGGCGTCGCGCTTGCCGCAATGCTGCCGCCGGTCAAAGCGAATCGCAAGCCTGATATGGCGCACGAAAGCCATGAGGTCTGACCATGTTCGATTTCAATTCGCATATGGTTTTGCTCATTCTGGCCGCAGCCGTGGTGACCTTCCTGACGAGAATCGGCGGCTATATCCTGATCGTCAAGATGACCCGCATTCCGCCACGCGTCGAGGCGGCGCTGAATGCCGTGCCCGCCGCTGTTCTTACGACCCTCGTCGCACCCGCCTTCTTCATCGGCGGCTGGGATATCAAGGTGGCGATGCTCGCAGCCCTTCTCGTCGGCCTGCGCTACCCGTCGACTTACATGCTCGTCACCGGATGGATCGTCGTCATGGCATGGCGCCATTCCATTGGCGCTTGAGACGGACCCATCCCTTTCGAGATGGGATGAGGTCCCTATTTCTCAATGGCTAAGCTCGAGCGTGGCATTTTCCAGCCACGCCCGTATGTCGTGATCATGGATCAGCGGCATCAGCGCCTCGCGCGTCCGGGCGTGATACTCGTTCAGCCAATGCAACTCCTCGTGCGTCAGCAGTTCCACGAGCACCAGGCTGCGGTCGATCGGGCAGAAAGTTAAAGTCTCGAAGCCCAGCATCGGCATGTCACCGCCCTCGATCTCCTCCGGATCGCGGATATAGATCAGGTTTTCAATGCGGATGCCGAAATGACCCGGACGATAGTAGCCGGGTTCGTTGGACAAGATCATGCCGGGAAGCAGCTCCTGCACCGCGAGACGCGCAATGCGCTGCGGCCCCTCATGCACGGACAAATAGGAACCGACGCCGTGGCCCGTGCCATGGGCGAAATCGACGCCTGCCTTCCAGAGCGCGATGCGCGCCAGCGGATCGAGATCGCAGCCGCGCGTTCCCTTCGGAAAACGAGCCGTGCTGATGGCGATCATTCCCTTCAGCACCAGCGTGAAGAGGCGCTTCTGCTCTTCGGAGACAGCACCGATGCCAACTGTACGGGTGATGTCGGTGGTACCGTTGATATATTGCGCACCCGAATCGATCAGGAACAGTTCGCCCGCCTGGATCAGCCGGTCGCTCTCCGTGGTCACGCGATAGTGCATGATCGCCGCATGCTCGCCGGCACCGGAGATCGTATCGAAGGAAATGTCCTTCAGCGGGTTTTGCATGCTCTCGCCGACGCGGGCGCGGCAGGCTTCCAGTCGCTTGGCCGCCGCAATCTCCGTCACCGTTCCAGGCTTGCTTGTCTCCAGCCAGTAAAGGAACTCGACCATGGCGGCGCCATCCTGCAGATGGGCAGCCGCAGAGCCGTTGATTTCGGCAGCATTCTTGCAGGCGCGCGGCAGCTTGGCGGGATCATTGCCCTCCACGACCTCTCCACCCTCTCGACGGATGATATCGGTCAAGGCATAGGAAGCGAGATCCGGATCAACCAGGATGCGCCCGCCATCCGCAGCAGTAGCGGCCAGGCGCTTGGTAAGTTCCGACGGCGGCAGCTGCTTGCAGATCTGCGTAAGGTAAGCTTCGGCCTCGACCTTGGTCTTGCGTTTGTCGAGGAAGAGCGCCGCTTCCCCTTCCGCATAGATGATGGCGCGGGCCAAGGGATGCGGCGTGTGCGGCACGTCGCTGCCGCGGATATTGAAGATCCAGGCGACAGAAGACGGATCGGTAATCAGCGCCGCCTTGAGATTCTTCTCCTTGAGGCCATGTGCAATCGTCGCAAGCTTGTCCTTGGCGAGGATACCGGCCTGAGCGATATCCTGAATGATAACGTTGCCCGGCGGCTCGGGCGGCCGGTCGGTCCATAGCCTGTCGAGCGGATTGTGGGGCAGGAAGACGAGCTTGCCGTCGATCTCGGCCAAGGCCTTTTCCAGTCGGCGTACTTCGGCACCCGTATGCAGCCACGGATCGATGCCGAGCCGGAAACCTTTCTTCGCGTGACGCGGCAACCAGACATGCGGCGGCTCGTTCACCAGATCGCCTCCGCTGAAGACGCTCCGATCCACCTGCTCTGCAAGCTGAGTCACATAACGGCCATCCACGAAAACCACGGCCTGAGAGTGTGTGATAAGCGCAACACCTGCCGATCCAGTGAACCCCGTGAGCCATGCGAGACGCTCCGAGCATTTGGGCACGTACTCGCCTTGATACTCGTCAGCCCGCGGCACGAGGAAGCCGTCAATGCCGAGATCGTCGAAGGCAGCGCGCAAGCCGGCGACGCGCTCGCGGCCGAATTGCGGGGTGGAAGTGACGTCGAAAGACTGAAACATGGGCTGATCCGGTAGTAATGGAGAGTTCGTGAAACTGAATATTGCCAGTATGTTAGAGCATCACGATCGGAAGTGCGACGTGATTTTCGATCTCTAAGACGCTATGTACGATTACCGCAATATCACACCAGATGAGAGTAGTTTATCTCATGTCTGGCCGTTAACGAATCCGCCCATTTCGTGAGCATGCCGGTCCGAATATGACAACTTCACGGCACGAAACATGCATATTGCGCATAGCTCCCATGAAGCTGCCCCCCTGCCACGCCGACGGGCGAGTCGCTATATCCGCGGCATCAAACGGGGTTCACGAAGAACCAGCTCAAAACCAAGGACTTAAGACAATGCCTATCTCTCGCTCCGCATATGTTAGCCCGGCGCTGGCTGGCGAGCGTCGCACCGTACGCCATTCTGTCGGCTCGCTTCGTCAGCTCGAAGTCGAAACCGCAAAGGCAATCGGCGCCAGCCGCGGCGGTCGCCGCTAACAAGTTTACGATCTACGCGTTCCAAGACGATCGTAATCCGGTTCTCCTCCTCCCTCGGATTATGATCAGAACGCTTAGAGCCCGCTTGAGCACTCCTCCTCCACACGCTCGCGGGCAAGATCGGTGAAAACCGATCTGAAGGCGGTGCTTCGGCACCGCCTTTTTTTATTTTCGCGATTGTTGATGCAGGACGTGACCGGCTCAGGGCCGGTCAAGATGGATGGTGACCCAGCCGTTGCGCCAGATCGTGCGCACATGCCGCAGGTGCGCGCCGTTATAGGCAGCGAGAACCTTCCAGCGCTGCTCCGCAAGAATACCCGAAAGAATGACCGAGCCGCCCGGTGCCAGATGCGCCACAAGCTGCGGCGCCATCTTGATGAGCGGACGCGCCAGAATATTGGCGATGATCAGGTCAAACGGCCCATGGCGGGAAAAGGCCGTGGAATGGAATCCCGGTGCCGTCTCCAGCGTGACACCCGAGGCAATGCCGTTGCTGCGGACATTTTCCTTCGCGACGCGAACGGCAATCGGATCGATATCGGTCGCCAGAACCGGAATGTTGCGCAGCTTGCGCACGGCGATCGCCAGCACGCCGCTGCCCGTCCCGAGATCGAGCGCATTGCGCACGCGGCGGCTCGCAACAACCTTCTCGATCGTCTCCAAGCAGCCCGCAGTCGTCCCATGGTGACCGGTGCCGAAGGCTTGCCCGGCTTCGATTTCGATAGCGATGTCGCTGGGGCCGACCTTGTCGCGATCATGCGAGCCGTGCACGAGGAAACGGCCGGCGCGCACAGGCTTCAATCCTTCCAGCGACTTGGCGATCCAGTCGATATCGGGAAGAACTTCCTTTTGAATGGCGAGATCGGCGAAAGTCGGCTTCAGGAGCGCTTCGAAACGACCACGGACCTCATCTTCATCCGCAGCATAGAGATAGATCGACGCTTCCCAGACATCGTTCTTTTCGTCGATTTCCGTCGTTGCGATCGGCAATTCTTCGTCTTCGAACACCGGCGTCATCAGATCCAGAACCTGCCCGGCCTTCTTCTCGGTCGTCGTCACATAAAGGCGGATTTCACTCAACTCGTCGCTCTTTCTCGTTCTTATTCGGCCCAGTCGATCCAGGGCGGTTTCGGCGTGTCATAGCCAGCCACACTCCGAAGCAATGTCCGGCGGATCGGGCCGAAGCGCAACAATAGCGGCGCAAAGAAATTACGCGCCACAACTGCCAGCGGGCGTTGCATCGTCACCAATCGTGTCAGGCCATAGGTCTGTTTCAAAACCTGCTTGACGGCGGGAATTCTCAAGGCCGAATACTCCTGTTCGCGGCCTTCCGCAATGAGCCACGCAAGCCAGCAGGCATCTTCGATACCGAGATTCATGCCCCGCGCGCCGGCCGGCGAATGAATATGGGCTGCATCGCCGGCAAGAAAGACATTGCCCTTGGCCATGGGTTCGACATGCCGGAAGTGGATGCGGAACTGCGAGGCCCAGGTCTTTTCGGCAATGGCGGCTGGATGAACGATGCGGCTTTCGAAATTCTCTAGCGTCGAGATGTAGCGGATGATATTGGCCGTGACAGGCAGGCGCCCGACCATGCCGGGATCGAAGAGCGATATCTCTGCAAAATGCGCATCTGCCGGCTCCGCATAGCGAAAATCGGCAAGATAGAAATAAGCCTCCAGCGCCTCGCCCGGGAAGCCGGCACCAAGTGCCTTGCGCACCGCCGAATGGGCGCCATCTGCACCGATCAATATGTCCAGCTGCACCGTTTCCAACGCACCATCAGCTCGACGCAGCGTGACCTCCGGCTTTTGAGGGTCCGATATGGCCTCTGCAATCACTGTCGTCTGCCATTCGGGCGAGATGCCATAGGTTGAAAGCGCTTCCATCAGCAGGCGTTCGGTACTGCCCTGCGGCAGAGCGCAAATAGCACTGAAGCGGCCTTTCACCTCGCGAGTATCCAGCTCGATCAAAATTTTCTTATTCGCGCGGACGCGAAAGCGCTCGATCGGTTGCGCGTCGGTGACGATGCGCTCGGCAACGCCGGAAGGAGACAGCAGCGTCAGCGTTCGGGCATTAACGCCGAGAGCCCGGCTTTCCTGTAGCGGCGTCGGACCAGTGCCGTCATCGACGATACGCGGCGAGAAGCCGCGACGGGCGAGCTCGAGAGCGGCGGCAAGGCCGACCGGCCCAGCCCCCGCGATCAGGATGGATCTGGATTTCCCCCTTCCGCCAATCCCCTCGCCCATGCAGGTCCTATCCCTTCTTGACCAGGTTCTCCAGCTTCTTCACCGCCACGTCCGGATCCTCCTCATAAGCGATGGTCCCGGCAAAGCGGCCCTGCGAATCCAGCAGGAAGACGGAAGCCGTGTGATCCATCGTATAGTCGCCATTCGGCTGCTTGTCGTCGACCGGCACTTTCTTGGCATAGACACGGAAGCCCTTGACCATATCTATCACCTTGGCGGGATCGCCGGAAATGCCTGTGATGCGCTTCGAGACGTTGGAGACATATTGGTCCATGATCGCGGGCGTATCGCGTTCGGGATCAACCGTCACAAAATAGGCGTTGAGCTTGCTCCCATCAGGGTCGACCTTCTGCAGCCAGGCGTTCAGCTCGAACAGCGTCGTCGGGCAGACATCAGGGCAATGAGTATAGCCGAAGAAAACGGCCGACGGCTTGCCACGAAACGCCTGGTCGCTGATCGGCTGGCCGCTCTGCGAAACGAGCGTGAAGGGCACGCCATAAGGCCCGGATGCCGCCACCTCGGGCGACTTGCCGCCGCCAAAGCTAAACCAGCCCAATAGTCCGGCCACGATCAACACGGCCACCCAAACTGCAATCCGCACGCTTCTCATGAATGCCATTCCTCACCAATACGGACGATCACGCTGAAAGTGCAGTGCAATCGACCTTCTAGTCGATGTAACGGCTCGAAGTGGAGGACGCAATTCAAGAAGATGTTCAGAGGAGGCCGAAATCGTCGCAGCATGCGGTGCGGTTCGGTGGTCTTCCAAGCCTTGATCACTCCATTTCGTCGCTCTTCTTGGGCCGGAGAGACAAAATCTGCATTCATGTTAAACCAATCCTAACCAGTCCGCGCCAACATCTGCAGCAAAGGTCGAATTCCACTTCGCTCGCCGCCCGAAAGCGCGGCAGCCTCTTTATTCCAGAAGGGCATGACGCCCGCCGGAGCGCCAGGCGTATTTTTCGCCGAAGCACCGGACGCTGCCGCTGCCCAAGCCGCTCCAGCCGATCTCTCTTTTCAATCGCGAGCGTCGCTTGCGGCGATGCCAAACGGGAAATTCTCGAATATGACGAACGCCATCAAGCAATCGGGCACCTATCTGGAAATCGTCTCCTTTCACCTTGGTGATCAGGAATTCTGCATCGACATCATGGCCATCCGCGAAATCCGCGGCTGGGCGCCGGTAACGCCGATGCCGCATACGCCGCCCTATGTGCTCGGCCTCATCAACCTGCGCGGTGCGGTGATCCCGGTCATCGATATGGCCTGCCGTCTCGGCATGAAGATGACGGAACCATCGGAGCGCTCCGCAATCATCGTCACGGATATTGCCGGCAAGCTCGTCGGTCTGCTGGTCGAACAGGTCTCTGATATGATGTCGATCAAAAGCGAAGACCTGCAGCCGGCGCCGGAAATCATCCCCGAAGCACAGCGCGCCTTCTGCCGCGGCATCGTGGCGCTGGAAAAGACCATGGTCTGCTTCCTCAACCTCGATACGGTCATTGCGGATCAGTTGGCACAGGCAGCCTGATTTCAATAAGTTAGCTCAACAAAAGAAGATCGCCCTGCAGCCGAGCTCCAGGGCGATCGCTTTTTATACAACCGGTTTTGGCAGGGGTGTAGCCAATCACACGGTCTTGCAGGCCGTGAACAGGGGCGAGAGTCGCCTCCCTGTTCGCCTTCGAAATTGCATCAAAAAGGTGCAAACCGAAAGCAACCAGAAGCAATTCGACAACCCAAGAGTATGACTTTTTTTGGTATTATCTTTCTACGGGTTATTTTTGAGGTATAAAAATACCGTCATTTCGGTTTGCCGTTCTTCCAGGTCACCTGCTGGCCGAACAAGGGGATCGTCGAAATGGCCATCTTGGCAGAACCATCCGTCAGCTGCCGGGAATGGATGAGATAGACCAGCGTATCGTTCTTCTTGTCGTAAATACGGGTGACGACCAGCTTCTTCCAGATGAGCGATAGCCCGGCGCGAAATACCTCCTCACCGCTCTGAGACAGGTTGATATCACCGATCTCGATCGGACCGGTCTGACGGCAGGCGATGGAATTGTTGGAAGGATCTTCGAACCAGTTGCCCTTGCGCAGCCGGTCGATCACGCTGCGATCGAAATAGGTTACATGGCACGTGATGCCTGAGACTTCGGGGTCCGGCACGGCATCGACCAGTATATCATTGCCCGTCCAGTCCACACCGACCTTGCCGATGACCTCGGCTGACGCAGAAACGGGCGCCGCGACCAGAAAAGACGCGGCAATGGCGGCGAAGAATTTGGGTGAACGCATCGAACATCCTCCAACAACAGCCGCCGGGAGCAAGAGCGGCTTGGCTAAGGTAAGATGGTCCATGAACGATGCAAGATGGGCCGCCTATTTCCGCGTGCAACGCTTCACGGTCGATGCAGCAGCGATCCACATAATGGACGCCGCAGCCAAAGCAACGGCGTCCGAACCCACGCAGGCAGCGCGTCATCTCACTTCTGGCTGATTGCGACCGTTCCGGTTTCCAGCAGCGACTTGAGGTTGGACAGGATTTTCGGCCAGCCACCGGAAACCGCCTCGATAAGCTTGGAGTTTTCAACCTCGATCGTGTGGGCAACGGTTAGCTTCACGACACCGTCCGCCGGCTCCAGTTCCATCACGCAACGCGACCAGCCTTCGGCCTTCAGATCCGGGCGCCACTCATTGCGCCAGTTAATGGCGAGCCGCCGTGGCGGATCGAACTCAGCAATCTCTCCTGCATCGGCAATCCGACCATCCGGAAAGAGCATTTTCCACGGCGATCCAACCTTCCACTCGGTCTCGTGGACCATATCGAACCAGTATTGCTTGATGAATTCCGGCGTGGTCAGCGCCGACCAGAGCTTTTCCGGCGTGGTGCGGATGAAGGTGACGTAGACGAATTTGCTTCCAGTCATGCCATTTCTCCTTGTTTGAATTTTATTGCTTGTTGAGCTCACGAACCGCCGCCGTCCTCCAGCACTTTCTTCAAGGCCGAAAGCGCATTCAGATGCCGCTGTTCGAACTTGTTGATCCAGCGTTCGGCGATGCCGTTGATCGGGATCGCGTTGATGAAATGCAGCTTCTCGCGTCCATGCTTCTCTGAGGAGACGAGATTGGCCTCCTCCAGAATGGCAAGATGCTTGGCGACCGCCTGGCGGCTCATGTCCAGATCTTCGCAGAGCGCATTCAATGTCTGCCCGTTCTGCTCATAGAGCCTGTCGAGCAATTGTCGCCGGCTGGCATCCGCCAGCGCCTTGAAGATCGCATCATCATCATCCACGGACACGAAACCATTTAGTTGCCTTTTCTTGTTTATAGGCAACCAAATGGTTGCCTGTCAAGTAATATGTGAAGCGACGCAAACCCATCGCGCCGTGAGGAGGCGGCGGTTCCATCTAGGGATTTATGCAAGGAACGATTGACAACTTCCGCATCGCGTCGGATCATCCGCCCATGATCGCAAACCGCACCATGGTGACACACCTTCACACCATCTCTCCCTTTGCAGGGCGAGTGGAAGCTGTGTTGCGCTGAGCTGACCGCGATCCATCTCAACCCTGCCGAGGCGAGCAGGGTTGAAGCCTCCTTGCTCTCCTCCCCATTGTCAAAGGAGAGCCCATGAATTCCGAGCAGCAAGAACCGGACGAGCGACGATCAAAAAAATTTGGCTCAGTCGAGATTCGCGCAGCACGCCCATCCGATGCCGAAGGGATCGCCGCGATCGCCAATCTTCCCGGCTTTCGCGCCGGCACGCTGCGGCTGCCTTTCCAAAGCACCGAAGAGACGCAACGGTGGCTGGACAAGCATGATGCCAACGCCGTCAGGCTCGTCGCCGTGCTTGATGGGCAGATCGTCGGCAATGCCGGCATGCAACGCCTTGCCGGCCGGCGGATTCACAGCGGCAATATCGGCATGGGCGTGCATGACGACTTTACCAGCTGCGGCATCGGCTCCGCGCTATTGGGCGCGCTTATCGATACCGCGGACAATTGGCTGGCGATCAAGCGGCTGGAACTGACCGTCTATGTCGACAACGCGCGGGCGATCGGCCTCTACGAGAAATTCGGATTCGAAACCGAGGGTCGCCTACGCGCCTTCGGTTTCCGCAACGGCGAATATGTGGATGCGCTCACCATGGCGCGGCTGAGATTGTGAGCAATCGCGCGGCGGCGGATGCGATTCCGCCGCCCCCCATCATCAGTCGATCAAATCCAGCCACTCATCCTCGGTCATGACCTGGACATTGAACTCGCGCGCCTTGTCGAGCTTCGAGCCGGCGCCCGGCCCGGCCACGACGATATCGGTCTTCTTCGACACCGAGCCGGAAACCTTGGCTCCCAGGCTCTCAGCCTTCGCCTTAGCCTCGTCGCGGGTGAATTTTTCCAGCGAGCCGGTAAAGACGACGGTCTTGCCAGCGACGGGGCTGCCAGAAGTCACCGGCTGCTCGGCCTCCTGCGGCTGCACTTCTTCCAGGAGCTTCGCGATAACTTCGATATTGCGCGGCTCCTTATAGAATTCGACGATGGCCCGCGCCACCACTTCACCGATACCCTCTATATTGTTGAGGTCATTCCACGCATCACCGCTAAGGGGTGCCGCTTCCTTCATTCCTGCCTCGAAGGCGGCATAAGTGCCGTAGGACCGCGCAAGCAACTTGGCCGTCGTCTCGCCGACATGGCGGATGCCAAGCGCAAAGATGAAGCGATGCAGGGCGATCTGGCGCCGCTCATTGATCGCGGCATAAAGCTTGCCAACACTCACCTTGCCGAAGCCGTCGATATTTTCCAGCTTCGCAAGCGATGCCTGCTGGCGCTTTTCCAAAGTGAAGATATCAGGCGCGATCCTGATCTGCAGCGCCGGATCGTCGCTTTCGAAAAAGAAATCGATCTGCTTCGAGCCAAGCCCCTCGATGTCATAGGCATTGCGCGAAACGAAATGCTTGAGATGCTCGGTCGCCTGCGCCCGACAGATGAAGCCGCCGGTGCAACGCGTGACAGCGTCGACCTTACCGGTCTTCTCGTTGATATCGCGCACAGCATGGCTGCCGCAGACGGGGCAGACCTTAGGAAATTCATAGGGCGCGCTCGACGCCTCCCGCTTCTCCAGGACAACATCGACGATCTGCGGGATAACGTCGCCAGCCCGCTGCACGATCACAATATCGCCGACGCGGATATCACGGCCATCGCGGATCGGCTCGCCCTTGTTGCCGATACCCTTGATGTAGTCGGCATTGTGCAGGGTCGCATTGGTTACGACGACGCCGCCGACCGTGATCGGCTCCAATCGCGCGACCGGCGTCAGCGCGCCAGTGCGGCCGACCTGGATATCGATGCCGACCAGGCGCGTGAAGGCCTGCTCCGCCGGGAATTTATGCGCGGTCGCCCAGCGCGGCGAGCGCGAGCGGAAACCAAGGCGAGCCTGCAGTTCCAGGCTATCGACCTTGTAGACGACGCCATCAATATCATAATCGAGATCCGGCCGCTGCAGCCCTATCTGATCGTAATGCGCGAGAATATCGGCAACCGAATTCAAGCGCTCCATCAACGGGTTGACCGGAAAGCCCCAGGATTTGAAGGTCTGCACCATGCCGTATTGCGTATCGGCCGGCATGTCCGACATCTCGCCCCAGGCATAGGCGAAGAATTTCAGCTTGCGGCTCGCCGTCACCTTCGCATCGAGCTGACGCAGCGATCCGGCTGCGGTGTTGCGCGGATTGACATAGGTCTGCTTGCCCTCGGCCTCCATCTGCGCGTTGAGCGCCAGGAAATCGCTCTTAGCCATGTAGACTTCACCGCGCACCTCGACGACGGCAGGAGCGCCTGCGGGCAAGGTCTGCGGGATTTCCTGGATGGTCCTGATATTGGCGGTGACATTCTCGCCGGTCGTGCCGTCGCCGCGCGTCGCGGCGCTGACCATGCGGCCATTCTCGTAGCGGATCGACATGGAAAGGCCGTCGATCTTCGGCTCGGCAGTAAAGGCAATCGAATTATCCGGCAGGCGGCCGAGGAAACGATAGACGCTGGCGACGAAATCCTCGACATCCTCCTGCGAGAACGTGTTGTCAAGTGACAACATCGGCCTTGCATGGACGACGGGCGCAAACGTCTCCGAAGGTGCCGCGCCAACCCGGCGCGACGGGCTATCGGCGCGAATCAATGCGGGAAACCGCGCCTCGATGGCATCATTGCGCCGCTTCAGCGCATCATACTCCGCATCCGAAATCTCAGGCGCATCCTTGCCGTGGTAAAGCGCATCGTTGCGCGCGATCTCCGCAGCTAGATAGGCAAGCGCCGCGGCCGCTTCCTCTTCGGTCAAATTCTCGACGGGCTTCTGTTCGGTGCTCATGAATCTACACTCCCCGATTTTGAAGATGTTTTAGAGCACTTCCGTAAAAAGTGGGAAGCGGTTTTCGGTCCGGAACACGGAAAAACAAAGGGAAAATCTGCATTTCAGTTACCGAACGCCGATAACCATCATGGTAGCGTTCACGACAACTTTACGCCATGATCGGCCGTTCTTGGTGTTACAGATGCGGGAAACATCGGCCTCGATACAGCCTTGGTGGAATTCTCTTCCCAATTCCTGGACTGCGGCCCTTCCCCGCCTATCGCAGGCGATTTAAGATAAGTTATTATGAGAACGAGAGACCTCTGGAAATGATCGGATCGTCAGCAGAAATTCGAAATCACGCATGAAGCATCGCCTTGCCGTTCTCTCCATTTTTCTCATCGCTGCAGTTTTGATCATGAGCTCGTTCGTCAGCCGCTCTGCTTTAGGGCTGGTCGTTAGAGCTTGCGAAGTCAACTCTACCCTGACAGGCTCACCATATCCGTGCCTCAAGATAGTCCGGTCGCAGGAGCCATTGTCTTCATACGTTGTTCTTCGCGAGCCGGCCGACAAAGAGCGAACCATTCTTGCACCGCTCGCCGATGTACCCGGCATCGAGGACCCACGCCTTCTGGCCACGGGAGCGCCGAACTATTTTGACGAAGCGTGGAGAGAGCTGTCAGCGACCGATCCGCGTGCAATGAAAGCTTCGCGACAGAATTTTGCCCTGGCGATAAACGCAGCCAGTTGGCGCACACAAGACCGACTTCATATCCACATGGGGTGCGAGACGCCTCGCTTTAGGGCGCTCTTGAAGGCCCATGTGACGGAAATTGAAAGCGGCCGGTTTACGGACCTGAAGACGCGAGCTGGTTGGTGGGCAACCTTCCATGCAGCCGATGACCTCTCGAATTTGAACCCGCTGAAGCTCGTCGCAGACGGCGTTGATGGCGCCCGTTCAAATATGGAAAACGTTGTGGTCGGGGTTTTTGGCTCGATATTGCCGGACGGACAGCGTGGCTTCTATATTCTCGCGAGAATAAACGAAGCGCACAAATCCCGCGGGTCGGCGGAGGATATGATCGATCCTAAATGCCAGCTCTAATGCATGTTGCTCAGACGCGGATCAAGACCAGCGCTCGCAAAAGGCTTCTATGTCGCTTGACTGAAAATCGACAAGCCGCTCCATGATGGTTTCGAAAGGCCAATCCCACCAGGCAATGGACGTAAGTCTCCCTGCGATACTTCGCGAAAACCGCTCTCGAATGAATTTGGCGGGAATACCGCCGACGACAGTATATGGTTGGACATCTTTCGTGATGACCGCACCCGCTGCAAGCACGGCGCCGTCTCCAACCTTTACGCCCGGCAAAACGATCACGCCATGACCAATCCAGACATCGTTGCCGATGACGGCGCGGTCTTCCTTTCGCCGATCGAAAAAGGCGTGGTCCCGCACGGCGCCCGCCGCGTAATATTCCGGACAATAGGTGAAGCGATGCATGGACGGCCGGTCCATCGGGTGATTGGGAGCGCCAATTCTGACCTCCGCCGCAATGGCACAAAACTTTCCAATCGTTGCGTCACCGACAATGCAGCGCGGCCCCAAGTAGGAAAAATCCCCCAGTTCGGCCGTGTGCAGAGATGTGTCGGCTAAAATCTCGCAGCATCTGCCTATGCTCGAATCCCTTACGTTCGCCGTCGAGTGAATAACGGTTTCTCCGATTTTTGGGCGATTGGGCTGTGCGGTTGAGTGCATTGACGTTCTCCGGATTCTGACCTGCCTAACCGGGGACGATGAAGGCTATATGACGCAAGACCGTCGAAAACCGAGGCAAGACGTCGGTGGCAGATGACGAGTTCAGGCGCGCGTCAGCGCTATAATCGCTGACCTTGCTGCTATGTCTGCTTCGGGCAAGTGGTCGCCGGCATCTGCCTCGGACGTCGCCATGGGAGAGATCACCCGTTACCGGCTAGCAAGCGCTTGGCGGCTGCCCTCGCCTCTTCGGTTACCGAAGCACCCGCGAGCATGCGGGCGATTTCCTCGGTACGATCCTTCGGTTCCATGGTGGCAACGCGTGTGGAAATCTTTTCCGAGCCGTCCGCGACCGGTCCCTTGGAGATCAGGAGATGCGTTGCAGCGCGAGCCGCGACCTGCGGGGCGTGGGTGACCGACAGCACCTGTACGCGATCGGAAAGGCGCTTCAGCCGCTGGCCGATGGCATCGGCCACCGCGCCGCCGACGCCGGTGTCGATTTCGTCGAAGACGAGGGTCGGCGCCGAGCCGCGATCGGCGAGCGCCACCTTCAGCGCCAGCAGGAAGCGTGACAGTTCGCCGCCTGAGGCAACCTTGGTGATCGGTCCTGGCCGCGTACCAGGGTTCGTCTGCACGTGAAATTCGACGACGTCGATGCCATCGGCCGTCCCGGCCTCTGGGTCGCTTGATATCTCCACCATGAAACGCGCGCGCTCAAGCTTAAGGGCCGGCAATTCGGCCATGACGGCTGAGGCAAGAGCCTCGCCGGCATGGCGACGTTTCTCTGACAGACTGCGCGCGGCAACATCGTAATCCGTCTTGGCGGCGGAAAGCTCGGCGGCAAGACGCGCCAGCCGCTCTGCGCCGGCATCGAGATCAGCGAGATCCGAAATCATGCGTGCGGCCAGGGCCGGCAGTTCCGTCACCGGCACGGAATATTTACGCGAGGCGCCCCGCAACGCGAAGAGACGCTCTTCGACCCGCTCCAGTTCGCGAGGATCATATTCCGTCTTGCGGAGTGCTGTCTCCACTTCCATCTGTGCGTTGGACAGCTGGTCGAGAGCGGCATCGAGCAGCGCCACGGTATCTTCGAGCAAACCCGGCGCTTCGTGGCTCTTGCGCTCCAATCGGCGCACCAGCGATGCGATATGCGGCACGGGCGATGCGTTCCCATTGAGGAATTCGGAAGCCTCGGCGATATCGCCGGCAATGCGCTCGGCCTTCATCATCCGCGAGCGCTTCTCAGCCAGTTCATCCTCCTCGCCATCCTGCGGCGAGAGCTTCTCCAGCTCCTCGACGGAGGCGCGGAGATAGTCCGCTTCACGCGCAGCCTTCTCGACCTGCTCGCGATGCTTCTTCAAGGTGCGATCGGTATCGCGCCAGATTTTGTGCAGCTTGGCGACCTCCTGTGCCTCTTCGGCAAGGCCGGCAAAGGCGTCCAGCAAGGTGCGGTGCGCGTCGGTATCCACAAGGGCGCGGTCATCATGCTGACCGTGAATTTCGACGAGGAGCTGGCCGATCTGGCGCATGAGCTGCACACTGAGCGCCTGGTCGTTGACGAAGGCCTTGGTGCGGCCATCGGCGGATTGGACACGACGGAAAATCAGATCGCCATCATCGTCGATGCCATTTTCGCGCAGGAGCTTGCGCGCCGGATGCTGTGTACCGACATCGAAAACCGCAGTCACCTGGCCGCGATCCTCGCCATGGCGCACGAGCCCGCCATCGCCGCGCCCGCCAAGGGCCAGCGACAGACTGTCAAGCAGGATGGATTTGCCCGCACCCGTCTCGCCGGTCAACACCGAAAGTCCGGACTCGAAGGCAAGATCCAGCCGCTCGATCAAAACGATATCGCGGATCGAAAGCTGGATCAGCATATGCGCTCAATCTCACGTCCCAAGAAGAAGTTTCTTGCCCGCTCTGGAAATCCAGGAGCCCGAATTTTCGCTCGGCTCCACGCCGCCCTTCTGCAGGAGCTGATAGGAATCCTTATACCAGCGGCTGTCCGGATAGTTGTGGCCGAGAACGGCAGCTGCCGTTTGCGCTTCGGGTACAATACCCATCGCATAGTAAGCTTCGACGAGTCTCGCCAGGGCTTCCTCGATCTGGTTCGTCGTCGGATACTGCTCCACCACCACGCGGAAGCGGGAGATGGCAGCCAGATAATCCTTGCGCTCCAGATAATAGCGGCCGACCTGCATTTCCTTGCCTGCAAGCTGATCCTTGGCAAAGCGGATCTTTTCCTGAGCGTCGCTGACATATTGCGACTTCGGATAGGTGTTGACGAGCTTGGTCATCGCCTCGATCGTCTGCTGCGCCGCACGCTGGTCCTGCGTCACGTCGACGATCTGCTTGGCATAGGACGAACCGACCAGATACTGCACATAGTCGGCATCTTCCGAGCCCGGATATTGCTTGAGATAGGTATTGCCGGTCTGTACCGCCTCATCATAGCGACCTGTGCGGTATTTCACGAAGGTGCTCATCACCAATGCCTTGCGCGCCCATTCGGAGAAAGGCTGCTGCTGGTTGATGGCATCGAACTTCTTGCCGGCCTCGGTCATGTTGCCGGCCTTGATGTTGGCAAGGCCCTGATTGTAGAGCATCTCCGGCGGATCGGTCTCGACACCGAGCTTGGTGATGTCGATATCCTTTTTCGTATTACATCCCGTCACCACCGCACCGGTACCGGCCAGAAGGAGCGATACGAGCAAAGCCCGTGCTGTGATATTCATGCGTTCAGACCTTGCAAAACCCATCGGATGACTGTCCCATAGCCGTCGTTGCGGAGACGGCGTTCTCTCTCGCTGGCGTTTCTAGCCGCAAAAACACCATCAGGGCAACGCATTGATGGTGCATTAACGCATTTTTGTGGCAAAGACCGCATATCCGCAGCCTTTAATCACTGTTTTGACAGCGATTTCTCATACCGTCCCTTCCGCATACCGCCGCTTCGCGAGCGAAGACAGACCCGATGAGTCGCCGCCAAAAAAAGAGCCGCCCTTCATCAGAGCGGCAGCTTTGTCTCATTTCGATCCCGAAAAAATCACGCCGACCAGGGAGCGAATTCAGGAGCGTTGACTGCGATGAACTCGCGACCATGACCGCGCTGACGCGGTGCAGAGGTTTCGACGACCTCGTAAGCCGAAGCGTCGCTGAGCAATGCCTTCAGAGCATTCGCATTCATGCGATGGCCGCCGCGATAGGAGCGATAGCAACCAATGAACTGAGCGCCGGCCAGAGCCAGATCGCCAACGGCATCGAGCGTCTTGTGGCGGACGAACTCGTCCTTGGGATAACGCAGGCCTTCGACATTGATGACGGTGTTATCGTCCGAAATGACGACCGAATTTTCCAGCGACGAACCCAGCGCATGGCCCGAAGCCCAGAGAGGTTCGACATCGCGCATGAAGCCGAAGGTACGGGCACGCGACAGTTCAGTCTTGAAGGTCTCAGCGGTCAGATCGCCTTCCCACTTCTGGCGGCCGATCAGCGGGCATTCGAAGTCGATCTCGACTTCGAAGCGCGTGCCGTCATAGGGCCGGAACTCACACCAGGAACCGCCGGCCTCGATCCGCACCGGCTTGATCACGCGGATGTAGCGACGCTTGACACCGAGCGAGACGACACCCGCCTGTTCGATCGCCTCGATGAAGGGATAGGAGCTGCCGTCCATGATCGGCATTTCCGCACCGGACACCTCGACGACGACGTTATCGAGGCCGATCGCATAGATCGCAGCCATGACGTGCTCGACCGTCGCAACGGAGCGCGCCGGAGAAAAACCGAGAACCGTGCAGAGATCCGTATTGCCGACCTGCGAGGAAACGGCGCGCAGTTCGGTCACATCGCCATTGTCATGCAGGCGCTGGAAAACGACACCGGTGCCGGCTTCGGCGGGGTAGAAAGTGATCGACACGTTGGCACCGGAATGAACGCCAATACCGGAAAGTGTCACAGGGTTTGCAATGGTGGTCTGAAAACCAAGCAATCCAATTGCCATGTAATTCTGCCTTCGTCTATCTGATCCAGGCCGGGCGGTCATCTTCGGACCCTTACCCTTTATTGCCGGTTCAGTCTGTTAACTATGCCACGCACCTCACATACATTCGTCACCGAATGTGATTCAGCGGGCTTGCTTGATATCTACATACGCGCCAGGGCATCGCATTCCAAATCACTGTTTCTTTCGTTTTGTTACGAAAGCAGCCAATTGAATTCGTTGGATAATTTTAAATAAGACAATCGTTATAAAATAAGAAAATCCGGAGCCTTTCGGCCCCGGATTTCTCCAATATGGTTAGCAACCTATTAAAGGGCTGCCTGTTGCGGGTCAGTTCGACTGGCGGCGCAGGAAGGCCGGAATCTCGAGCTGATCGTCCTCATGGCTTGCCATGCGCGCCTGCGGAACCGGTCGGCCCTGATCGTCGAGATTGCCGCGACGCGGAGCGTAGAGGCTTGCTTCCTGCGACGGCGCACGACGCTGCTGCGGAGCGGCATTGTTCGTCGAAGCCATCATGTCGTCGAAGGCCGGATCTTCTTCGCGGCGGCCAAGCGAATTGGTGATTCGCTTCAGCAGCCCCATCGGGCCGCGCTCTTCGGTCGCCTGGGCAGCGGCCGGCTGGGCGCGATGTTCCATTTCAGCCTTAACGACCGGCGGGAAATCCTCGACCTTCGGCATGCGGACCTGCTCGGGAGCCTGACGGATGACCGGCTGCTGATGCATGACCGGTGCCTGCGGCTGTGGCTGAACCGGGGCCTGACGAACCGGCTGAGGTTCCGGAGCGGCTGCGAAGATGCGGCTCTGCGGACGGAAGTTATCTTCCGGCGCTGCGGCCTGTTGCATGACCGGCTGTTGCGGCGCCTGAGCCTGCCGGCTCATCTGGAATTCCAGCTCACGCTCGAGATCGGCTTCTGCCGCACGAATGGTCTGAGCGACCGGATCCACGGTACGAGGAGCCGGAGCGGCAGCCTGTGCGGTTTGGGCCTGCGAGACGTGGGCAGGCTGAACTGCGGCCGCTGCCGGAGCGGCGGCCGCGGAAGGACGCATAGCAGGCTTTGCGGCCGGGCGGAATTCCATGCCCCGGTCGGAAGCCTCGTTCATCGCGCGATCGATGCCCGTTGCGACGACAGAAACGCGGATAATGCCCTCAAGCGATTCGTCGAAGGTGGCGCCGAGGATGATGTTGGCGTCAGGATCGACTTCTTCGCGGATGCGGGTTGCAGCTTCATCGACTTCGAACAGGGTCAGGTCACGGCCGCCGGTGATCGAGATCAGCAGGCCTTGTGCGCCCTTCATCGAGGTTTCGTCGAGCAGCGGGTTGGCAATGGCGGCTTCAGCGGCCTGCATTGCACGACCCTGGCCGGAAGCCTCGCCGGTACCCATCATGGCGCGGCCCATTTCGCGCATGACCGAACGGACGTCAGCAAAGTCGAGGTTGATGAGACCTTCCTTCACCATCAGGTCGGTGATGCAGGCAACGCCCGAATAGAGAACCTGGTCGGCCATCGAGAACGCGTCGGCGAAAGTCGTCTTGTCGTTGGCGATGCGGAACAGATTCTGGTTCGGAATGACGATCAGCGTGTCGACCGACTTCTGCAGCTCCTGGATACCCTGCTCGGCAAGACGCATGCGGCGACCACCTTCGAAGTGGAACGGCTTGGTCACAACGCCGACAGTCAGGATGCCCTTGTTGCGAGCCGCCTGTGCGACGACAGGAGCGGCACCCGTACCCGTACCGCCGCCCATGCCGGCGGTGACGAAGCACATGTGCGTACCGTTCAGGTGATCGATGATTTCATCGATGCACTCTTCGGCAGCTGCACGGCCGACTTCCGGCTGCGAGCCGGCGCCGAGACCTTCCGTGACGTTGACGCCGAGCTGGATGATCCGCTCTGCCTTCGTCATGGTCAGCGCCTGAGCATCCGTGTTGGCGACGACGAAATCGACGCCCTGCAAGCCTGCCGTGATCATGTTGTTGACGGCATTGCCGCCACCGCCGCCGACACCGAAGACGGTGATTCGCGGCTTAAGCTCGGTGATATCTGGCTTATGCAGCTTGATAGTCATTGTACCCGTTCCTTCTCTTTATGGCCGCATCGCCACGCCGGCCAATTCACTCGATTTCACTTGCCTGACGCTTGCCCCGGAATGAACTCCGGGATCAGGCACTCAAAAACTCTCTTTCAGCCATTGGCCGACGCGGCCGATCCGGCTGTTGTTACCTCCAAACGACGAGAGCAGACCGCTGCTCGGCGCATGTGTTTCCATGTCTGCGACCTGCGGATAGATCATCAGACCGACCGCGGTCGAAAAAGCCGGACCCTTGGCTGCCGTCGGCAAACCAGACACGCCCATCGGACGACCGATGCGGACATTGCGGGCAAGAACACGGCGTGCCACATCGGGCAAACCGGTCAGCTGGCTCGCGCCACCCGTCAGGACGACGCGCTTGCCGACGATCGGGCTGAAGCCCGAACGCTGGATGCGATCGCGAATGAGCTCGAGGGTTTCCTCGATGCGAGCCTTGACGATGCGCGACACCAGCGCCTTCGGCACTTGTGTCGGCTGATCACGCTCGTCTTCGCCGATCGGCGGGATGGAGATCAGTTCACGCTCTTCCGAAGAGTTCGCGAGAGCGGAAGCATGAACGACCTTCAGGCGCTCCGCATCCTCGATGCGGGTGGAAAGGCCACGGGCAAGATCGGTGGTGACATGGTGGCCGCCAAGGCTGACGGCATCGGTGTGCACCAGCTTGCCCTCGGCAAAGACCGAAATCGTCGTCGTGCCGCCGCCCATGTCGATCGCAGCGCAGCCAAGCTCGACCTCATCGTCGACCAGAGCCGCAAGACCGCTGGCATAAGGTGTTGCCACCATGCCTTCGACCGAGAGATGCGCACGGTTGATGCAGAGCTCCAGATTGCGAAGTGCCGCACGCTCGGCCGTTACCACATGCATATCGACACCAAGCGCGTCGCCGAACATCGCCAGCGGATCGCGGATACCGCGCTCGCCGTCCAGGGAGTAACCGGTCGCCAGCGAATGCAGGACGGCACGCTCCTGGCGGACCGACTGCTGGCAGGCCGCGGCCAGAACCTTCTTGAGATCGTTGGCTTCGACTTCCTGACCGCCGAGATCGATGGTCGCGGTGTAGATATCGCTGCCGAGACGGCCAGCCGAAACATTGACGATCAGGCTGTCGACCGTGAGGCCCGCCATGCGCTCGGCGGCATCGACCGCAAGCCGGACGACACCTTCCAAGGCGTCGAGATCGGCGATCACACCGGTCTTGATGCCGCGTGAACGCTGATGGCCGATACCGATGATCTCGATATTGTGCGTGCGGTTCGGGAGAACCTGGCTCTCCTCGCGCGGCGTCAGCCGGCCGATCATGCAGACGACCTTCGTCGAGCCGATGTCGAGGACCGACACGATATGCGACCGCTTCGAAGAGAGCGGCTTCAACCGAGGCAGGCCGAAATGGGACGAACCAAATAAGCTCATGTATCCTGACCTGCTTTCTTCAAAGCCTTGCTTCTTGCATCGACTGCGGCCTGGCGACGAACTGCGGCATCCGGGGTTAACTCAATGGCGGTACGATCATCGATACGAAGATCGACGGCAGCGATATCGCGCTGCAAAAGATTTTGGTCCTTGTCGAGCTTGGTCAGCCGCGCGAGTGCGTCATCAATATTGTCTTCCGGCAATTTGATGATCACGCCGTTGTCCAGATAGAGATCCCAGCGGCGACCGGCGACACGCACAAAAGCCTTCACGTGACCGCGAATTTCGGGCCACTTCGCAAATTGGTCGTCAATGGAGGCAGCCGCGGTTTCAGCATCACGGCCGACGAAGAGCGGCAGCTTTGCAAACTTGTTGTCACGCAGCGGCGCAATCACGCTGCCATCCTTCTCGATTAGCGAAAGCTCCGAACCGTGCTGCCAAATGGCATAGGCCTTGCGCTCCTTGAGCTTCACTTCGACGGCCTTTGGATAGACCTTGCGAACCTCGACATCCTGAACCCAGGGCAGGTTGGCGATCTTCTGGCGGGCCGCATCGGCATTTAGGGCAACGAGCGAAGTCGTACCATCAAGACCGAGCAGCTGCAGGATTTCAATTTCGGAGGTCTCGTCATTGCCGGAGACTTTTACATCCTCGATCGCAAAGCCGGCAGCAGAGGTGGTTGCCTCCGCGACCGCCTGGGTGTGGCCGCCAACGGACATGCCATAAAGGCCAGTCGCCGCAAGGAGAACGAGGGTCGAGACCGTACCCGTGTGAGCCGGAATATTGATGCGACCCGAACCGAGACTGACCAGGAAGCGAACAGCACGGCGCAGCGGACGCGGCAGGACGAATGCATCCTCGACGTCGTCGATGGCGAGCGGGACGCGATGACGGGACCGCCTCATATTTTTGACCGTCAGCGCAAACAAGACGCGTCCTCCACCATCCACCGGAGAAATTCACCAAAAGAGTAGCCGGCATGAGCGGCCATTTCAGGCACCAGGGAGGTAGGAGTCATGCCGGGCTGGGTGTTGATCTCCAACCAGACAAGTTCGCCCTCTTCGAAAAAGCGATCGTCAAAACGGAAGTCAGATCGACTAACACCGCGGCAGCCGATAGCTTCATGCGCCCTTAACGATAATGTTTGTATGTTTTGGTAAAGATTCGGTGAAATTTCCGCCGGCAAGACATGTTTTGAGCCACCCTTGGCGTACTTGGCGTCATAATCATAGAAGCTGTGACCGAGCGGCACGATCTCCGTAACACCCAGAACCTTGCCATCCATCACACCGCAGGTCAGCTCACGTCCGTGGATATAACGCTCGACCAGAACCTCGTCGCCATAGCGCCATTCGGCCGAAGTAACGATCTGCGGCGGATGCGCCTGATCTTCCTTGACGATCACGACACCGAAGCTAGACCCCTCGCGCACCGGCTTGACGACATAGGGCGGCTTCATCGGGTGCTCGCCGACAATGGCGAAACGATCCATGACGATTGAACTCGCAACCGGAATGCCCGCAGCAGCAGCAACCGTCTTCGCACGGGATTTATCCATCGCAAGAGCCGAGGCAAGCACGCCGGAATGCGTATAGGGAATCTGCAGATATTCCAGAATGCCCTGAATGGTACCGTCTTCACCGAAAGGGCCATGCAATGCATTGAAGACCACGTCGGGCTTCAACTCGGCCAAGCGACTGGCGACGTCATGATCGACATCCACACGGGTAACCTGGAAGCCTTCCGCCTCAAGGGCATCGGCACATGCCTTTCCCGAGGACAGGCTGACAGGCCTCTCCGAGGAAAATCCGCCCAAAAGGACAGCCACATGCTTGCCACCCATCAATACCCCCGACTCCACGGTCTCTACTTTGCGTTTGCAGGGCCTCGCCTAACCGCGATTCTCGCCCCGTTTTCAATAGGTCGATTAGAACGACATTAAGGTTAATGAAGCGTTTACTTTCGTTAACTTTCCGCCGCCCTAGCGATGGCCGAATGGTTCGAATCAAACCGACTTAAAGAATTCTGCCATTGGAATCATGGAGTTGCTACTTTTGAAATCGCTACATTTAGATTTTTTTAAACAATAAGCCCCGCATCGACGGACCGATGCGAGGCTCCAGGCTTTGAAATAAGGCCGAAATCACTCGCTGTCGTCGACCAGTTTCCAGACCAATCCGCCCAACGCTCCGCCGATGATGGGCGCCACCCAGAACAGCCAAAGCTGCTGAAGAGCCCAACCGCCGACGAATAAGGCCTGCCCCGTCGAGCGGGCCGGGTTGACCGACGTGTTGGTGATCGGAATCGAGATCAGATGGATCAGCGTCAGCGCTAGGCCGATGGCGATGGGCGCAAAGCCGGCCGGCACCTTGCTGCTCGTTGACCCGAGAATCACGACGAGGAAAAACAAAGTCAGCACGATCTCGGCCACCAATGCCGAAACCAGTGAATAGCCACCCGGCGAATGTTCGCCATAACCATTCGCCGCAAAGCCGCCGAGCTGGAAATCAGCCTTGCCGCTTGCGATCAGATAGAGCACGGCCGCGGCGACAACGGCGCCGATGACCTGCGCGACAATATAGGGGATGAGCTGCGTACCGGGAAAGCGGCCAGCCACCGTCAGGCCGACCGAAACGGCCGGATTGAAGTGCCCTCCTGATATACCGCCGACGGCAAAAGCCATGGTCAGCACAGTCAGACCGAATGCAAGAGCAACGCCTAGAAAACCAATACCGAGGCTCGGAAAGGCTGCTGCGAAGATCGCACTGCCGCAGCCGCCGAAAACGAGCCAAAACGTCCCAAGAAACTCAGCGATGAGTTTTTTCTGCATGAAACCCTTCTCCTCAGCCCGCAATCCAAGCGAGAATCGGCCATTGGCGAAAAGATTCCGGTAAGGACTCGCCGGAGCACGCTTCTCCAACAACAAACGCCGCCTGATTGCCCACGAATCAACATTACGGCAAAATAGTAGCACGCAACCGCTGATTTCTTGCGCAGTTAGCGTTTGCGTTGAACAAAAATTACGCTAAGGACAATTTTTATCCGCTAAGCGTACCTTAGCATCCTCTGAATTGGTGGGAACATGACTGACGCGATATCTCCTTTATCGCCGACCCCCTCGTCATCGAACAATGCTGTTGCGAATTCCCCGGCACGTGTTCTGATCGCGAGCCTTATCGGCACAACGATCGAATTTTTCGATTTCTATGTTTATGCAACGGCGGCGGTTATCGTCTTCCCGAAGCTGTTCTTCCCGGCAAGCGATCCGACTTCGGCAACGCTGCAATCCTTCGCGACCTTCTCCATCGCCTTCTTCGCGCGCCCGATCGGCGCGATGATCTTCGGCCATTTCGGCGACCGGATCGGCCGCAAGGCGACGCTTGTCGCGGCTCTGATGACCATGGGCCTCTCGACCGTCGTGATCGGCATGCTGCCGACCTATGAGTCGATCGGCGTTCTCGCACCGATTCTGCTGGCGCTCTGCCGCCTCGGCCAGGGCCTTGGACTCGGCGGCGAATGGGGCGGCGCTGTATTGCTTGCGACGGAAAATGCGCCGGAAGGCAAACGCAGCTGGTACGCCATGTTCCCGCAGCTCGGCGCACCCATCGGCTTCATCCTTTCGGCAGGTCTCTTCCTCATCCTGCGCGAAACCATGGCAGATACGGATTTCCTCAACTATGGCTGGCGCGTTCCCTTCCTGATCAGCATCGTGCTGGTCGCTGTCGGTCTTTATGTCCGCCTGAAGATCACCGAAACCCCGGAATTCCAGCGCGCCATCGAGAAGGAAGAGCGCGTTTCTGTTCCGATCGCAGTCATCTTCCGCTCGCACTTCCGCAGCCTGATTCTCGGCACCATCATCGCGGTGGCGACCTTCGTGCTGTTCTATCTGATGACGGCATTCACCCTGAGCTGGGGCACCCGCCCCCCGGGCAATGGTCCGCTTCCGGCCGGCCTCGGCTACTCCCAGGGCCAGTTCCTCGTCGTTCAGCTCGTCGGCGTCGTCTTCTTCGGCCTGATGATCCCGGTCTCGGGCCTGTTGTCGGACCGCTATTCGCGCCGTCTGGTTCTTATCCTGACGACGATCGGCATCCTCGTCTTCGGCCTGTTCTACTCGTCGCTGCTGACGGCCGGCCTTGCCGGCGCTTTCGCCTGCTCGATCATCGGTCTTGCCCTCATGGGCTTTACCTACGGCCCGATCGGCGCCGCTCTGGCGGCGCCCTTCCCGACCACCGTGCGCTATACCGGTGCGTCCATGACGTTCAATCTAGGCGGCATCGTCGGCGCATCCTTGGCACCCTACATTGCCACATCGCTCGCGACCAATTACGGCCTTGTCTATGTCGGCTACTACCTCGCCGGTGCCGCAGTGCTCTCGCTGATCGGCATCCTGCTCTCGGGCAATGACGAAGTGTGAGAAAACAGGCATAACCAATTGAAAAGGCCGGGTGAAAACCCGGCCTTTTTTCTTGAATCATTTTATGAAGACGGCACCGATTGCAATCGGGATCTACTCGGTCGTCACGCCCTGGAACGGGCGGACTTCCCGGCCCGGCATGAAGTGGCCGAGGCGCTTAATTTCCCACTCCAGCTTGATGCCGGATTTTTCGAAAACCTCGCGACGCACCTGCTCGCCGAGATATTCCAGATCGTAGCCCGTCGCCTGCTCCATGTTGATCATGAAGTTGCAATGCAGCGACGACATCTGGGCGCCACCGATAACCAGACCACGGCAACCCGCCTCGTCGATCAGCTTCCAGGCAGAGAAACCATCCGGATTCTTGAAGGTTGAGCCACCGGTCTTCTCGCGTACCGGCTGCACCGTTTCGCGGTGAGCGCGCACGGCATCCATCTCGGTACGGATCTTGGCACGATCCTCCGGGTATCCCTCGAAGAGGACATGGGTAAAGATCAGATCTTCAGACGCATCGGAATGTCGATAGCTGTACCCCATCTCGGCATTGGTCAGCACGTGCTTGTCGCCCTTGCGGTCGACCGCATGCACTTCGATGACGCGCTCACGGGTTTCGGCGCCATTGGCGCCCGCATTCATCCGCGCAGCACCACCGATACTCCCCGGAATGCCGTAATAGAAATGGAAACCGCCGATGCTGTTGTCCATCGCCATGGCCGCGACATGCTTGTCCGGGCAGATCGCACCGGCCAAGATGCGGTTCTCGCCGGCAAGCTCGACCGAGCCGAAACCCTTGGCAGAAAGCCTGAGGACAACGCCCGGAATGCCGCCATCACGCACCAATATGTTCGAACCCACGCCGACGACCGTGAGCGGCACATCTTCCGGCAGGATCTTCAGGAAGGCGATGAGATCGTCCGTGTCATGCGGCTGGAACATCAGTTCCGCCAGCCCGCCAGCACGGAACCACGTCACACGATCCATCGGAGCGTCCGGCGTCAGCCGGCCCCTGATGTCCTTTACACCGTCGCCAAGCGACGCCAGAAGCTTTTCCCCATCTACCTGTTTCATGCGGACTTACCCGAGAGGCCTTCCAATTCCTTTGGCAATGATGCTGCCCAATACGTGATGCTACCAGCCCCCAACAGAACCACAAAATCCCCTGGTTGCGCAATCTCTGCAACCATGGCGGCAAGATCTTCCTGTGATGGCAGATAGCGTGCGTCGCGATGACCGCTGGCTTTGATGCGTGAAACCAGCGTTTGCGAATCCACGCCCTCGATCGGCTCTTCGCCGGCGGCATAGACCGGCGCCAGGAAGATGCTGTCGGCATCATTGAAGCAGGCCGCAAACTCCTCGAAGAGGCTCGACAGGCGCGTATAGCGGTGCGGCTGGTGGACGGCGATGATGCGGCCCTTGCAGGCTTCGCGCGCGGCCTTCAGCACAGCTTTGATTTCGACGGGGTGGTGACCGTAATCGTCGAAGACCTTGACCCCGTTCCATTCGCCGGTCAGCGTGAAGCGGCGCTTGACACCGCCGAAGGATGCAAGCCCCTTGGCGATCGCCTCACTGGAAATCCCCAGCCGGTTGGCAACAGCAACTGCAGCCGTTGCATTGGAAATATTGTGGCGGCCGGGCATAGGCATGACGAGATCCTTGATCTGGATCACCTTGCCGGTACGGCGCCTGCGAATTTCGATATCGAACAGCGAACGTGTGCCGTCGATCCGCACATTCGAAAAACGCACGTCTGCCTGCGGGTTCTCGCCATAGGTGATGACCTTGCGGTCCTCGATGCGTCCGACAAGCGACTGCACTTCCGGATGGTCGATGCACATGACGCCGAAACCGTAGAACGGCACGTTCTCGACGAATTGCCGGAAAGCAGCGCGGACGGCATCGAAATTGCCGTAATGGTCGAGATGTTCGGGATCGATATTGGTGACGACGGCGACATCGGCCGGCAGCTTCAGGAAGGTGCCATCCGATTCATCGGCCTCGACCACCATCCACTCGCCCTCACCCATGCGCGCATTGGTGCCATAGGCGTTGATGATGCCGCCATTGATGACTGTGGGATCAAGTCCGCCGGCTTCGAGCAGCGTTGCGACGAGCGATGTCGTCGTCGTCTTGCCATGCGTGCCACCGATGGCGATGGCGTTGCGGAAACGCATCAACTCGGCCAGCATTTCGGCACGGCGCACGACCGGCAGCAGCTTTTCACGCGCGGCGACGAGCTCGGGATTGCTCTTCTTGATGGCTGTGGAGACAACGACGACCTCTGCATCGCCGAGGTTCTCAGCCTTGTGACCGATATGGACCGGAATGCCCTTGTCGCGCAGCCGCTGCACGTTGGCGCTTTCCGACTGATCGGAACCTTGCACGCGATGGCCAAGGTTATGCAGAACCTCGGCAATGCCGCTCATTCCGATGCCACCAATACCGATAAAATGCACAAGGCCGATTGCCTTCGGCAGCTTCATGCGCCTGCCCCCTTGAATTGCTGAATTGAACGTCCCGCGGCAATAGCCTCAACCATGTCGGCAAGCAAGTTTGCCGCATCCGGCTTGCCCGCCTGCTTGGCTGATGCAGCCATCTTTGCGAGCTTTTCCGGCATGGTCATGGCGCCGCGCAGGATGGTGGAAAGTTTCTCCGGCGTCAGTTCGGACTGCACGATGACCTTGACGCCACCGGTTGCCGCGAGTGCAGCCGCATTGGCTGCCTGGTCGTGATCGAGCGCATGCGGATAAGGAACCAGGATCGCCGGGCGCCCGATGACGGCAAGCTCCGAAACCGTGGAGGCACCGGAGCGGCAGAGAACCAGATGCGCAGCACCGATGCGCTCCGCCATGTCGTTGAAGAACGGCGCGACATCGGCGCCCATCTCAAGCTTTCTCGTGCAGCTATTGACCGTCTCCATATCCTCAGGGCGCACCTGCTGCGTGATCCGCAGGCGCTTGCGCAGCGGCTCCTCAAGCAGGCTGATCGCCGTCGGAACGGCCTTCGAAAAATATTGCGCGCCCTGGCTGCCGCCGAACACGACGAGGTTAAACGGATCTTCCGGACCAGATGGCACATACGGACGCTTGGCCGCCTCGATGACGGCCGGACGCACGGGATTGCCCGTGGTCACCGTCTTCTCGGCAAATGCGCCGTTTTCCGTGAGGAAGCCGCCGGCAATCGCACGCACGCGCGTCGCCAGCATCTTGTTGGCGCGGCCCATGACAGCATTCTGCTCATGCAACATGGACGGGACGCCCATACGCGTCGCCGCGAGAAGCGGCGGAACCGTCGGATAGCCACCGAAGCCGACGACACAGACGGGCTTGATGCGCTGGATCAGCTTGCGCGCTGCGCGCATGCCGGTCCACAGCGTCCAGAGGGCTTGCGCGACATTCACCGGGTTCTTCGAACCGATCGTTGCCGAGGGTACGACATGGATTTCGTCGGCCGGGAATTTGCCGGCATAGCGTTCGGCACGGCTGTCGGTGACGAGGTGCACGGAATAGCCGCGCTCCTTCAGCTTATAAGCCAGTGCTTCGGCCGGAAATACGTGACCGCCGGTACCACCGGCGGCAAGAAGGACAATGCCTTTACTCATGATTTTCGCTCCCGCGAATACCCACTACTCGGGGCATCTCCCTAATATAGGAAGCCGCCCCGACCGCGTCATCGGCGCGGGCCAAGCCCCCCTCATAGACCGGCGCTTCGGGAAAAGCGACCGGAGAATGAGGAGCAGGCAGGAGATATGAGGAGCAGATGGCCGATAGTCCCAAGACGCTCACTCCGCCGGCAAACCGTGCGTCACTCGGAACATGGTGCGATCCTGCGCGCGCTTTTCCGGCCTGTGACGCGTGAGTGCCAGAATGAAGCCAGCCGTCACACAGATCGCGGTCATCGACGAACCGCCGTAGGAAATCAGCGGCAGCGTCATGCCCTTGGCCGGAAGCAGCTGCAGGTTCACGCCGATGTTGATGATCGACTGGATGCCGATCTGCAGCACCAGGCCGGCGACGGCAAAACGATTGAAGTCGTTCTTCTCCTTGTAGGCATGCGAGAGGCCGCGCAGCACGAGGAAGCCGAAGATCAGCACGAGCACCATGCAGAAGATGGCGCCGAACTCTTCGGCCGCCACCGAGAAGATGAAGTCGGTATGGGCGTCCGGGATGATGCGCTTGACGATGCCCTCGCCAGGACCGACGCCGAACCAGTTGCCGTGGACGATCGCTTCCTTGGCGGTGTCGACCTGGAACGTGTCACCCTCGCCCGTCAGGAACTTGTTGACGCGTTGCGCCACGTGATCGAAGACATAATAAGCGGTGACGAAACCGCCGGCGCCAAGACCGCCAAGCACGATGATCCACAGCCAGGGCATGCCGGCCATGAAGAACATGCCACCCCAGACGGCAGTCGTCAGGATCGTCTGCCCAAGGTCAGGCTGGGCGACGAGCAAAGCGACGACGATGCCGAAAAGAATGATGGCGAAGAGATTGCCGGGAATCTCCGGCTGGCGCGCATGTTCGGAAAACAGCCAGGCGCAGACGACGACGAAAGCCGGCTTCATGAATTCCGAAGGCTGAATCGACAAGGCGGCGATATTGACCCAGCGCCGCGAGCCCTTGACCTCGATGCCGAAGAAAAGCGCAAAAAGCATCATCGCCAGTGACACTATCAGCAGAATGACTGCCGTTCGTCGCACCTGTCTGGGCGTCATGAAGGAAATGCCGATCATCGCCGCGACCGCCGGGACGAGGAACAGGGCGTGGCGCTTGACGAAGTGGAACGGCTCAAGCCCGATGCGCTCCGCTACCGCCGGCGAAGCCGCGAAGGACAGCATGAAGCCGATGCCGATCAAGAGGATGAAAAGGGCGAGAAACACGCGGTCGATGGTCCAGAACCACTCGGCCAAGGCCCCACGTTCAACGCGGCTTACCATATCATTTGCCTCCAGTTGCTGAACCGATCAGCATGGTGACGCCATCGATCGCAGCGACATGGCTGACGAAGGCGTCGCCCCTGACCTCGAAATTCTTATACTGATCGAAGCTTGCGCAGGCCGGTGACAGCATTACTGCCGCGGACTCGTGCTCATCCCTGTCCGCGTCTGCAGCAGCATGTGCCACGGCGCGTTCCAGCGTGCCGGAAATTTCATAGGGAACCAGGTCGCCGAGCGTCGCCGCAAAGGCAGGTGCCGCTTCACCGATCAGATAGGCCTTGGCGATACGCGGGAAGAGCGGCGCCAGGCTGGTGATGCCACCCTCCTTCGGCAGGCCGCCGGCGATCCAGTAGATATTCTCGTAGCTCGAAAGCGCAGGCGCGGCCGCATCCGCATTGGTCGCCTTGGAATCGTTGACGAAGACGACCCGGCCGCGCCTTCCGACAGGCTGCATGCGATGCTTGAGTCCTGGGAAGGATTTCAGGCCAGCGCGAATTTCCTCCGCGGAAACGCCAACAGAGAGGCAAGCGGCAATTGCAGCCGCCGCATTCTGTGCGTTATGGCCGCCGCGCAGCGTTTGAATACCGTCGAGATCGGCGATCTCGCTTGCCGCACCGTTCGATGCCTGCAGGATGCGGCTACCCTCGGCATAGAGACCATCCGCCAATGCGTGCCGACGTGAAATTCGTGTGACCTTGCCGCCAGCTCGCTCGATGCGGTCGGCGATCAACGAGGAATGGCTGTCATCGATGCCGACGACGGCGACATCGCTGCCCGCGACAAGCCGCTCCTTGATGTCGGCATAGTGCTGCATCGTGCCGTGGCGGTCGAGATGATCGGGCGTCAGGTTCAAGAGAATGCCGGCCGAAGGATTGAGCGTCGGCGCCAGGTCGATCTGGTAGGAGGAGCATTCGACGACGTAGAAACGCCCCGCCTTCGGTGGGTCGAGCGTCAGCACCGCCGTACCGATATTGCCGCCGAGCTGCGTGTCACGCCCGCTCGATTGCAGGATATGAGCGATCAGCGCAGTCGTCGTCGATTTGCCGTTTGTTCCGGTGATGGCGATGAACGGGCAATCCGGTGCATGTGCCCGCCGCTCTCTGACGAAAAGCTCGACATCGCCGATAATCTCAACGCCGGCAGCGTGGGCAAGATCGACGGTCCAGTGCGGCTTTGGATGCGTCAGCGGCACGCCGGGCGACAAAACGAAGACCGACAGACCATTCCAGTCGATCGTTCTCAAATCGGCGACCGCTATCCCTTCGGCAGCCGCCTTCGCCACGCTGTCCGGATTATCGTCCCAGGCTGTGACGTCGGCGCCGCCGGCAACGAGAGCGCGCGCCGTGGCAAAGCCTGAGCCGCCAAGGCCGAAAAGAGCGACCTTTTTTCCGTTCAGCGTGGAGACTGATATCATCGACGCCTCACCGCAGCTTCAGGGTGGAGAGGCCGATCATCGCCAGGATGACGGCGACGATCCAGAACCGCACGACGACCTGGCTTTCCGTCCAGCCCTTCTTTTCGAAGTGATGGTGGATGGGCGCCATCAGGAACACGCGGCGCTTCGTCATCTTGAAGAAACCGACCTGGATGATGACGGAAAGCGCCTCGAGCACGAAGAGACCGCCGATGATCGCCATGACGATCTCGTGCTTGGTGGCGACGGCAACGGAGCCGATCATGCCGCCGAGAGCCAGCGAACCGGTATCGCCCATGAAGATGGCCGCCGGCGGCGCATTGAACCAGAGGAAACCGAGGCCGGCGCCGATGACCGCGCCAAGCACCACGGCAAGCTCGCCCGTACCGGGCACGAAATTGATCGCGAGATAGTCGGCGAAGACGAAGTTGCCGGCGAGGTAGGCGATGACGCCGAAGGACGCGGCAGCGATCATGACGGGCACGATGGCAAGCCCGTCGAGACCGTCGGTCAGATTGACAGCATTGCCGGCGGCAACAATGACGAAAGCACCAAAAAATACGAAGAACATGCCGAGATTAAGCAGCAGGCTTTTGAAGAAGGGGAAGGCGACCGACGAGCCGAAGGTCGAACCGGCCGGACCGGAAGACAGCGCCGTCGTCATCATGAAATAGACGGCAATCGCGGCAATCACGAATTCGATGCCCAAACGCGCACGGCCGGAAAAGCCCTTGTCGCTCTGCTTGGTGACCTTGAGATAGTCGTCATAGAAGCCGATGGCGCCGAAGCCGAGCGTTACCAGCAGGGTGGCGACGACATAGACATTGGCAAGATCAGCCCAAAGCAGCGACGAGACGACGATGCCGGCGAGGATCATCAGGCCGCCCATGGTCGGCGTGCCGGCCTTCTTGAAATGTGTCTGCGGACCATCGGCGCGGATCGGTTGCCCTTTGCCCTGACGCACACGCAGGGAGGAGATGATTCGCGGCCCGAAGAGAAAAACGATCAACGCTGACGTGAACAGGGCACCGCCGGTACGGAACGTGATGTATCTGAACAGATTGAGGAATCTGAAGTGTGTACTGAAAAAATGAATATGGTCCGACAGTTCGGCAAGCCAGATCAGCATAAGAGCCCTTTCTAAAGCCCCTGATGGGTATGGGGGCTCGTGTCGGAAAATGCGGGGAACTTGTCAAGCAAGCCCGCGATGATCTTTCCGAACCCCATTCCCAGCGACGATTTCACCATCAACACATCGCCGGGGGCGACAGAATTGAGCGCGAATTCCGAGAGCTCCTCAGTCGTCTCGTGATATTCGACATGAACACTTTCCGGCAGCTCATCCCTCAAAGCCGCCATCTCCGGACCCGCCAGCCAGACATGCTCGATGCCGGCGGCCAGCAACGGCCCGGCAAGGTTGGCATGAACGCGCTGGGCATAATCCCCCATTTCCAACATATCGCCGAGCATGGCGATCCGCCTGCCCGACCGTCCGCCTGGCCCTGCATGCGGCGATGTCGTCGCCAGCAGCGCAATGGCCGCGCGCATGGATGCGGGATTGGCGTTGTAGCTTTCGTCGATCAGCGTGAAATAGCCGTTGCCGATCGCGCGCTTGTGACGTTGGCCCCTGCCCTTTTCCGGCTGCAGGTCTGCAAGGGCATCGACCGCCTGGTCGAGATCGGCCTCCACGAGCATGACGGCTCCGAGCACGGCAAGCGCATTTTCCGCGATATGGCGGCCGGGTGCGCCGAGCGCCACCTCCATGGTCTCGCCGCCAATCGTCAGCCAAAGTGTCGAATTCTCTTCCGAGGCGTTGAACTCAGCGAGGCGGACATCCGCCTTCGCATGCTGACCGAAGCTATGGATATGCTCGATACCGGCTGCCATGGCAGCCTTCTCCAGCATTTCGAACTGGTCGTTGTCGTGATTGAGGATGGCATGACCACCCGGCACGACACCGTCGAAAATCTCCGCCTTGGCGGCAGCAATCTCGGTGATGCTGTTGAAATTGCCGAGATGGGCCGGCGCTATCGTGGTGATGATCGCCACATGCGGCTGCACCATCTTGACGAGCGGCCTGATCTCTTCGGGATGGTTCATACCGATCTCGAAAACGCCGAAATCGGTATCTTCCGGCATGCGGGCCAATGTCAGCGGAACGCCCCAATGATTGTTGAAGGAAGCAACGGAGGCGTGCACCTTGCCCGAAGGCGTCAGCGCACGGCGCAGCATCTCCTTGGTCGTCGTCTTGCCGACCGAGCCGGTGACGGCGATGATCTTCGCCTGCGTGCGCTTACGGGCGGCGACACCGAGCCGCGCAAGCGCCGCCAATACGTCGTCCACAACGACTTTCGGCACGGTCAGGCTGCCCATCGCCGGCAGCCGTGCCTCACTGATCACGATGAAGGCGGCGCCGTTCGCCATAGCGATATTGGCATAGTCATGGCCGTCGACGCGATCGCCCTTGATGGCGAAAAAGGCTTCGCCTGGCTGGATGGAACGACTGTCTATGGAAATGCCCGTGATACCAGCGGGCAGCGATCCAACGAAGCGGCCCGAGATTGCAGCGATCAGATCCTCAGTTGTCCATAGCCAGCTCAAGACTTCAAATCCTCCAATGCTTTGCGCAATTCGGCATGATCGGAGAACGGCAGCGTGACGCCGCCGATCGTCTGACCTTCCTCATGCCCCTTACCGGCGACGATCAGCGTGTCGCCGGATTTCAGCAGACCGACAGCCTTGCGGATCGCTTCGGCGCGATCGCCGATCTCCGTCGCGCAAGCCGCAGCCGCCATGATTTCCGCGCGGATCGTCGCCGGATCCTCGGAGCGCGGATTGTCGTCGGTGACAACGACGACATCGGCAAGACGGCAGGCGATCTCGCCCATGATCGGACGCTTGCCGCGATCGCGATCGCCGCCGCAACCGAAGACGACGATGACTCGGCCCGTCGTGAAAGGGCGCACCGAATTCAGGACGTTTTCAAGCGCATCCGGCTTATGGGCATAGTCGACATAGGCAAGCGCACCGTCATGCGTATGACCGACAAGCTCCAGGCGGCCGGACGCACCGACGAGCCTTTCCAGCGCTGCCATGGCAACCGGTGCGGCAACACCTGTCGAAATGGCGAGGCCAGCTGCGACCAGCGCATTGGCAATCTGGAAATCTCCGGCAAGCGGGATATGAACTTCAAAGATGTCGTCGCCGACATGAACCTCGGCGATCTGCTTGTGGCGAAAGTGTTCGACGCGCTTCAACGTCAGGAAATCACCCTTGCGCCCGACAGTGCGGACATCATGCCCAGCCTCCTGTGCAGCGGCAATCGCCTGCGCGGACCAGGCATCATCGGCAAAGATAACGGCTGGTAAACCCTTCGGCAGCAGGTCGCGGAACAGCCGCATCTTGGCGGCCATGTAGTCCTCGATCGTCGGATGATAATCCATGTGATCACGGCCGAGATTGGTGAAGGCGGCAGCGGCAAGCTTCACGCCATCAAGCCGGAATTGGTCTAGGCCATGACTGGATGCTTCCATGGCCGCATGCGTGACGCCCTCGTCCGCCAATTCGCCAAGAAGCTTGTGCAGCGATACCGGATCGGGTGTGGTCAACGCGCCATATTCGTTGCGGCTGGGCGAAACGACGCCCGTCGTGCCGATCATGGCGGCCGGATGGCCGGCATGAGCCCAGATCTGACGTGTGAAGGAAGCAACCGAAGTCTTACCCGCAGTTCCCGTCACCGCCACCATCGTTTCCGGCTGCCGTCCGTAGAAACGTGCAGCGGCGACAGCAAGGAACCGGCGTGGCTCGGAGACCTGCAAGACGGGCACATTACCGGCATTGGCCTCATGACCCGCAATGATAACGGAGGCACCGCGCGAAACGGCATCGGCGATAAAGCTTGCGCCGTCGGCCTTCGTGCCGGCAACGGCTACGAAGGCCATGCCTGGCGCCACCTTACGGCTGTCGGCGGAGATCCCGCTTATCTCAAGATCGCCAAGCGCTCCGCCAATGTGTGTGTTGAGTTCCGGAAACACGTTTCCGGCAATATCCCGCAAGTTCATCGAATGTACTTTTCGCCTTCTCGATCAGTCCGCCCCTCGCGAATCGACGTGTGTATTCTTTCACGCTTAATAAGACGCCAGCAAGGCCGAGTCATCTTTTCCAAAACTGGGCTGTACCCCGAGAATCGGCGCCGAGCGGGCGACGATATCACGGGCGATCGGCAAAGCCGTGAAGGCCGAAATCGTTCCGCCGCCGCGCTCGCCGCTCTTCGGCTCGTCGATGAAGGTCATGACGATGTATTGCGGATTGTCGATCGGAAACACGGCCATGAAGGTATTGAAATTCAGCGTATTGGAATACCGGCCGTTAACGACCTTATCGGCCGTGCCGGTCTTGCTGCCGACATTGTAACCGGGAACGCGTGCATTGCGACCTGAGCCTCTCGTGCCGTTGAACTCGAGCAGGAAGCGCACGTCATCGCTGGTGCTCTTCTTGACGACCATCTTGGCGATGGCGTCGGCCTGGTCGCGCGTGCGCGGCAGGAAGGTCGGTTCGATCAGCTTGCCGCCATTAACCAGCGCGGCACCGGCGACAGCTGTCTGCAGCGGCGTCGTCGAGACACCGTGACCGAAGGAGATCGTGATGGAGTTTATCTTCTTCCAGACGCGTGGCTGCGACGGCATTTTCACCTCGGGCAGTTCGGTCTGCATCTTCGTGAGCAGGCCGATACGGGTGAGGAATTCCTTATGGCCATCGATACCGACGAGATCGGCGATCTTGGCCGTGCCGATATTCGAGGAATACTGAAAAATTTCAGGAACGGTCAGAACGCGACGCTGGCCGTGGAAATCCTTGATGGTAAAGCCACCGATGCGGATGGGGTTGGTGGCATCGAAGGCGTTACGCAACGTCACCTTGCCATCATCCAGCGCCATCGCCATGGTGAAGGTCTTGAAGGTCGATCCCATTTCGAACGTGCCGTTCGTCATGCGGTTGAGCCAGCCTTCCGTGGCGCCCTCGTTCGGATAATTCGGATCGAAGTCGGGAGCCGAGGCCATACCCAGCACCTCGCCCGTATGAACGTCGAGCACCGCGGCGCCTGCGCCCTTGGCCTGAAAATTCTTCACGGCGTTAACGACCGCGTCGCGGACAATACCCTGCACTCGCAGATCGATCGAAAGCTTGACTGGCTGCAGCGGCTGATCGTTGGTCATACCCGCAGCAGCGAGGTCGGCGAGCCCCTGGTCGTCGATATATTTCTCCATGCCCGCAACGCCGCGATTGTCGATATTGACATAGCCGAGGATGTGGGGAGCGGTCGTACCGCCCGGATAGAAGCGACGCTTCTCCGGACGGAAGCCGATGCCGGGAATGCCGAGTGCCAAAATCTGGTTCTGCTGCTTCGGCGTCAGCTGCCGACGCAGCCAGGCAAAGTGCGAGGACTTCGCCGAAAGCTTCTTGTAGGTGGATTTGGTATCGAGATCCGGCAGGACCTTGCGCAATTCCTCGACAGCTTCGTCCGCGTCGATGATCTTATTCGGCTCGGCAAACAGCGAGACCGTGCGGATGTCGGTTGCCAGCAGAGCGCCGTTACGGTCGACGATATCAGGACGCGAGGCCATCAGACGATCCGGCGGCAGAATGCTCGACGTCATCTCAGGCAATGTCATGGCGAACTGGACAAGCCGGCCGCCGATCACGCAGTAGACGGCGACGAAGCTTACGACCAACAGGACGACGCGGCTTTTTGCCTGATTGGACTTGCGCTTGCGCACGCCCTCGAAGCTCGAACGGGACAAGCCGTCGCCTGGGCGGTTGTTGCCGTCCGTGGAGAAGTGGGCCTTGCTCTTCAGGACCATGATGCGAGAAAGAAAAGACATTATTCCCTCACCGATCCCGTTGCCATGTTGTCGACATCCGGCTTCTTGCGCTTGGCAAGGGCGGGTGGTTTCGGTCGCGGCGCCGGGGCTGCGGCAACATCGGCAATGGCCTTCCTGATCTGCGCATCCGTCGTATCGCCATTGCTCGAGGCGACTGCCGCGCCGCTCTTGGCACCGCCTGCCTTGCCGCTCTTCGGATCATTGGAGGCCGTTACCGTTGGCGGCGGGAGCTGCGAGCGTAACATCGGCAATTCACTCGGCTGAACGATCGCCGTCGAGAGCGTCGGTTGCAGCTGAAGTTCGCTATTGTAATTATTGACCAGTCGTTCCAGCCGGTTCGGCTGAGAAACCAGCGCCCAGTCTGCTTTGAGGAGGTCGATCGTATCCCTCTCAAGCTTGATTTCGGATTCGAGACGATGAACCTCTTCCAGCTTCAGCTCGGCACGATGCTTGATCGTATAGGTCACGCTGGCCATGGCCGTCATGACGCCGATCAGCACGATGTCAAAAGTCTTCAGCATCTTAGCCCCCAAGCTTTCCAAGACTGGCGAGACTGGGCAGATCGAAGATCGAAAGATCTGCCGCCTCCGCCGGAGCCAAGGTGCGAACCCCCGCACGCAACTTGGCCGAACGAGCGCGCGGATTAGCTTCCGCCTCAGCATCCCCAGCAGAAATCATCGACTTGCCGACCGGTTCGAAGGTGGCGGGCCGCTCGCTCACGATCGGCATATGACGCGATCCGGCAGCACGACCCGAACGATCGGCGAAGAACTTCTTGACGATCCGATCTTCCAGCGAATGGAAGGTTACGACGACAAGGCGCCCACCAGGCTTGAGGGCGCGCTCGGCTGCGAACAATGCCTGAGCCAGCTCGCCGAGCTCATCATTGACGAAGATGCGCAAGGCCTGAAAGACCCGCGTCGCTGGATGAATCTTGTCCTTCGCCTTTCGCGGCGTCACGACCTCGATCAGCCCGGCCAGATCGCGGGTGGTCACGAAGGGAGCCTCCGCACGCCGCTTCTCGATCGCATGAGCGATGCGCGGCGCCTGCTTTTCTTCACCTAAAAACACAAAGATGCGAATGAGATCGGCGAGCTTGGCACGATTGACGACATCGGCAGCCGATACGCCGCTCGCCGACATACGCATATCGAGCGGACCGTTCTTGTTGAAGGAGAAACCTCGCTCGGCCTCGTCGAGCTGCATGGAGGAAACGCCGATATCGAGCACGACGCCATCGAGGCCGCCGTCGGGCGCATGATCGGCCAACTCGGAAAACTGCGATTGAATAAGGTTGAGGCGGCCGGCATGAGCGGAAACGAGCGCCTGCCCCGCAGCAATCGCTGTCGGATCGCGATCGAGCGCGATCACATTGGCGCCGGCCTTGAGGATGGCCGAGGTATAGCCACCAGCCCCGAACGTTCCATCGAGGATGACTTTGCCCGGCGCCGGAGCCAGCGCCTCAATCACCTCGGGAAGAAGAACCGGAATGTGACGAACCGGTCCGCCACCGGCATCAGAAGAACCTCCGCCTGAATTCGCCGCCATTCCGTTTCCCCGCTCTATTCCGAGCGCCTGCCCGCCAGCCTGCGCTCCTCTCGTGCCTGCGACTGCAAGGCCAGGAAGGCCTCCGGTCGCCACAATTGAAAATGATCCGCCCGACCGACAAAGGTCACTTCGTTTGTGATTCCGGTGAAGTCGCGAATGAAATCCGTGACCATCAACCGCCCTTCCGCATCGAGCTTCATAAAGACCCCGCCCCCGTGAATGAGGAGCGACATCTGGTTCGCCGCCGGCGAAAACGGATCGTCCGCCGCAATCTGCCGCTCGAAGCGATCGAGCAGATCGAGACCACCGATACTGATCGCCGGAAACACAAAATCCTGAAAGCAATACAACTCCCGGATATTGCGCTCGACCAACACGGAACGAAACGCCGCCGGCACGGAAACCCGCCCTTTGGAATCGATCCGATTGGTCGCATTTGACAGGAAGCGGTTCATGACGCGAAACACCCGTCCCCCATGACCCGCAAGCCGCTACTCGCTTACAGGCACAGCCAAAATCGGACACAGCTTCGCAAGCCGAAAGAGCCGACGCTCCTTCGACACTCCCAGAACGGGAGCGATCATGGCTTTGCGATGATTGGGCTCTGATTTGCCCTTGTGCAGTGTTCTTTTGGGATACCATGGGACCATATGGGCGTCAATGGGATGAAGCCACATCGAACGTGGCCGCAGCCTGAATATTCATAAGACGTTAAGTTTAACGAAAGGTTAGGATCGGCTTCAGGAGACGTCCCGAAACGGATTGTTTTCACAGGTTAAAACCCTCGCCCACCGAGGCCTGGAAGCCCTGAAATTCAGGGCATTCGGCAGCTTCAAAAATTATTTGGCGGAAGCGTTGGACGCGCCGCTCGAAGTGACGCGATGATTTGCCAGTTGGCCTGTAAGCCGGGTTCTGTATGGCTCCGGCCGAGGCCGGAACGTGGCAGCCATTCATCTGGGACGCCGCTTGCGCGACGCCTCATGCAACCCACCCGGATGACCGGCCCGGAAACAGGCTGGAGCGCTTGCGCGCTCCGTGTCATCCCTATTCGGTTTTGCTCCCGGTGGGGTTTTCCGTGCCGTCGCTGTTGCCAGAGACGCGGTGGGCTCTTACCCCACCCTTTCACCCTTACCCGATCCGAAGATCGAGCGGTTTGCTTTCTGTGGCACTTTCCCTGAGGTTGCCCCCGCCGGACGTTATCCGGCACCGTGTTTCCGTGGAGCCCGGACTTTCCTCACCCCATCGCCTTTCGGCATTGATGAAGCGCGGCTGCCCGGCCAACTGGCACAGGCTCATTAACCGAGACCGCCCGCAATTGCCACCGAAATATGCTGGTTTGTGAAAAGCGGATGTCAGTTGCGGAAATGCGCAGAGAAATCCGTGCTGTAGCCTTCGTCCTTGAGTCGACCTGTAAGCAACAGTTCCGCCCCGAGCCGGCCTATTTCATCGGAACTCTTGGCGGCCGTACCGCAGCCGCCCGTCAGAACCGCAACACGCGGCGAAGATGTGTAACCGATCATGGGATAGCCGGTCGGCGAATAGGAGACAGCGCAGGAATTGGTGAAAGCCGGTGGCCGCCTGACGCCGGGAACGAGCTGATGGAATATCCGCACCAGATGCTCGCGCGCCTTGTCGCGGCCGGCGGTGCGGAACCAGGCACGCAGCTCCGTCTCGGTCGTGAATTGCAGATCATCGGGGTCGCCACCGATTTTCATGTAATATTTGCCGTCGGGATAGCGGATCGGCGGCAGCATATAGATGCTGTCCACGTCATCAGCTGCCTTAGATATCAGCGACGGCATGCCGGAAAGGGCTTCGGCTTCCGTCTCGCTCACCTCGAAGAAAGTGACCGTGCGACCATAAACCTTCATCTCAACAGGTCGCGGCAAGAGATTCTCCGCAATGGAGAAACCGCCGGCGGCGAGCAATATCTTTTCGGCGCTGAATGTCTCGCCCTCTGCAGTCGTCACGACAGCTAGGCCGCTCTCGTCGCGGATCGATAGCGCCGTCTGCTTGATGACCCGCGCGCCTGCCTTTTCCGCCAACAGGGATTGTGCCTTGACCAGCCGGCGCGGGCTGATGTGGCCGGCCCCGTGCGGTTCGAAGACCCCTTCGCTTCCCGATGCGAAGGAGAAGAAGGGAAACTTCACCTTGAGTTCGGCATCATCGAGGATATCGGTTTGCACGCCGAGCCGCCTAGCCGCTTCTACGACATCGCCGACATAAGCTATTTCACCGCCCCGCTTCGGCCCGACAACAAGGCAGCCAACCGTGGCATAGAATTGAATGCCGCTATCCCGTTCGATATCCGGATAACGGGCGATCGAACGGTTTGCGAGACGAGCCCAGTCCGTGTCCGGGTCGATCGTGCGCGTGATGCGGCCTTCGTCGTAATGACTGCCGAACACGCCCTGATGGCTGGCGCGATCTTCAGGTTCATCCGGCCCGATGACGGCAACCCCGCCCGTTCGGTTTGCCAGGTGACGGGCAGCAGCTGCCCCCATCATGCCCCGGCCAACGACGATGAACCTGAAATCCGCTGCCATGCTGTAACCCTCATCCATAGTCGCGATTTCGATAGCACGGAAAGCGATTCCGCCCTACCCGAAATGCTAGCATGAATGTCAGTCCAGAAGTGCAAGCACCTTGCCGCAATAGCGCTTCGAGATCGGGTTCATGCGCGTGGCGCCATGGCCGGCATTGTATTTGAGGATGGTGTTGCAGGTCGGTCCGCCGCCAAGATCCTGCGCCATGGCGAGATATTTCATGCCGAATTTGATGTTCGTTTCAGGATCGTAGAGCCCCTGGGCGCGACCCGTATAGCCCATCAGCTTGGCGGTCGCCGGCTTGATCTGCATAAGGCCGATTTCGCCTGCACTTCCACGAGTTTTCGGATTGAAATTGCTTTCGATCCGGATGACGGCAGTGGCGAGTTCAACTGCAACGCCGTTTTGTTTTGCATATTTGGCAATCAGCGCGGAATAGCGATTTTGCCGTGCGAAGGAGGTCTCGGCGTCGCGCAATTCGGCGGGAACATTGGGAACCGGAAAGCCGGTGGTGCGGCTGACGATCTTGAGAGGAACCGTTTTCTGCTTTGCGTGGCGCTCGCCCGCAGAGGCGCAATCATATCCCACCAGCAGCACGCCCACGCATGCCACAGCCGCAACAATCAAATTTTTCATGTAGTCTTTTGTCTCCAGGGGCGGGACCACAGATAGCGCAAGCCATCACGTCCGGCTGGAGGCAAAAAGAGCCGCCGGAATGCACAGTCCCCATTAGTCGTCTACGGTCGCGCGACACACAAACCCAGACGGCGCGACCGCCGTTCAGCGAGCGTCGTTAGACCAATGCAATGCGGAGATAATAGGGAAAAGCTGTGGCGTAGCAGGGAGTTACGCTTTTTTACATCCATAGCCGGCTATAAATGCAAACGACACGATCGAACGAATTACGAATAACGGGGCAAAGCCGAGAGCAGGCGATGAAGCGTATCGATCGTCGAAAAGTCGGCAATGCCGTCCACTCGCTCCTGCCGGAAATGGCGCTGGAAGGCTTCAACGTCGCCCTTCAGTTTTTCCGAGAATTCGCCAGTTATTTCAGTGTTATAGCCATACAGCGAAAGCATCGACTGCAAGGCTTCGATCGGCTGTCCCACATCACCCTTCTGGAAGAATCGGCCGCCGGTGATCGAAGCCGGCTCAACCCAGTGCCCGACACCGGCCGCAGCCAGTCGCGCCCAGGGGAATTTCTCACCCGGATCGACCTTGCGCACCGGCGCAACATCGGAGTGTCCAAGCACACGTTCGGGCGCGATTGCCCAGCGTTGGCCGCAATCGCGACACAGTTCGATCACCGCTTCGACCTGAGCATCAGGGAATTCAGGCAGTCCGCCGGGATGGCCGGCATTGGCGATCTCGATGCCGATAGACGCTGAATTGATATCGGTCTCGCCATGCCATGAGCTCTTGCCCGCATGCCAGGCACGACGCTCTTCCGGGACTAGCTGCATGACGCTCCCATCCTCGAAGACGAAATAATGGCTGGACACCTGGCTCTCCGGACGACAGAGCCAATCGAGAGCGCCCTCAGCCGTGCCCATGCCGGTATAATGCAGAAGGATGATGTCAGGCCGACGCCCATCCCGCCTCTCGCTATGATTCGGCGAAGGCTGCACATGGGCGCGAGCGAAATCGGCCTTGAATGCACTCATGCTGCGCGGCGTTCTTTCTCGATCTCGGCATAAGCCGCATTCAGAGCCGCCATGCGCTCGTTGGCGATGACATGGAACTCTTCCGGCACCCCACGCGACACGAGGCGATCCGGATGGTTCTCGTAGACGAGGCCATGGTAACGGCGGCGGATCGTCGGGAAATCGTCGTGGCGCGAGACACCGAGCACCTTATAGGGATCGCGACCGCCAACGTTTACATGGCGGGCCATGATCTGCTCAAACCGCTCCTCGCTCATATGGAAGATTTCGGCGACATGCTGAAGGAAATCCATTTCCTTCTCATGGATCAGGCCGTCGGCCTTGGCGATATGGAAAAGACCGTCGAGCACGTCTTCCAGCACCGGGCAATTCTTCGTGCAGGTCTCGCAAAGGGAGGACAGCCGCTCCGCATAGGCTTCGTAGCCGGCCACGTCCTGGCGCGCCAGATTATAAAGACGGGCGACATTTTTCGCTTGATCAGGCGGAAATTCGAAGATCTCGCGAAACGCATTGACCTCGTTTTCCGTCACCACGCCGTCTGCTTTCGCCATTTTGGCGGAAAGAGCGATTATAGCGACGGAAAATGCCACCTTACGGCGCGTTTCCGGATCGCCTTCAAAGACGGTGCGAATAGCCTCGACCACCGCCGACAGGGCATTGCCGGCAGTGCTACCGATAGCATTCAGCAATTTTTCCCAGAACGACATGCCGGTCTCGATATCCTACTAAACAGTAGAACACCTTGATCAAATAATGGTTGCCATTGCAAGCAGTCCATTCGTCGCAAGCCCGAAAACACTTTTCACAATTTGGTAATGATGCTGCAAATGCGAACGTCGTCCGAACGCCCTCGCCCGGCTTTTGAAGACGAAACAAACCGCCGCTTTCTTAAATTCTTTACTTTACACCCTTGCCTGCCTGTCGCATCCATTCCACCGCAACCATTGAAATGAAGCAGCTTGCCTGCAAGGAGGATCCCATGGCCAAACAGAAAGTCGCAATGCTCACTGCCGGTGGATTGGCGCCCTGCCTTTCGTCTGCCGTTGGCGGGCTGATCCAGCGCTATAGCGATGTGGCGCCTGATCTCGACATGATAGCCTATCGTTCCGGCTATCAGGGGGTTCTGCTGGGTGACAGCATCGAGGTGACGCAGGCCATGCGCGAGCGCGCCTATCTGCTGCATCGCTATGGCGGCTCGCCGATCGGCAACAGCCGCGTCAAGCTCACCAACATCGCAGACTGCGTCAAGCGCGGCCTGGTCAAGGAAGGCGAAAACCCGCTGCGCGTCGCAGCCGAGCGACTGGCCTCCGACGGCGTCACCATCCTTCACACGATCGGGGGCGACGATACCAACACGACGGCGGCCGATCTTGCTGCCTATCTTGGCGCCAATGGCTATGATCTGACTGTCGTCGGCCTGCCGAAAACCGTTGATAACGATGTCGTGCCGATCCGTCAGTCCCTCGGCGCCTGGACGGCGGCCGAGGTCGGCGCTCACTTCTTCGACAATGTCAGCAACGAACAGACCGCCGCACCGAAAACGCTCGTCATTCATGAAGTGATGGGCCGTCACTGTGGCTGGCTGACGGCGGCAACCGCGCGCGCCTATATCCAGAAGAGCAGCGCGAACGAATATGTCGAAGGCTTCATGATGAATGCCGAGATGAAGGGTATCGACGGCCTCTATCTGCCGGAAATGGCATTCGATATCGAGGTGGAAGGCGAACGCCTGCGCAATATCATGGAGAAGACCGGCCAGGTGACGCTCTTCGTATCGGAAGGCGCCGGCCTCGACGCCATCGTCGCCGAACGGGAAGCCTCCGGCGAAACCGTCAAGCGCGACGCCTTCGGCCACGTAAAGATCGACACGATCAACGTCGGCGGCTGGTTCCAGAAACAATTCGCTGCGATCATCGGCGCCGAACGCTCCATGGTGCAGAAGTCGGGTTATTTCGCACGCTCCGCCCCCGCAAACGGCGAGGACCTCCGCCTGATCCAGGGCATGGTCGACCTCGCGGTGGAAAATGCGCTCAATAAAGTGTCGGGTGTCACGGGACATGATGAAGGTCAGGGCGGCAAGCTGCGCGTCATCGAGTTTCCGCGCATCAAGGGCGGCAAGGCCTTCGATATTTCCACTCCCTGGTTCGCCGAGGTCATGGATCATATCGGGCAGAAATACTCACAAGCCTGACCAAATGGTGATCAACCGGACCGATTGGCGATCAATCGGCCTAATCGGTGGTCAATCCGCCTGATTGACAATCAGGCGGATTGACGGATCGCAAATCCAATGTCTTTGCTGACGGCGGAAGAGGAATAGAGGAGGATTCTATGTCCATCGAAACCTGGCTCGCTTTCGCCGCCGCGTCCTGTATCATGTTGGCCATACCGGGTCCGACCATTCTCCTGGTGATATCCTATGCGCTCGGCCACGGCCGCAAGACGGCGCTGGCAACGGTGACTGGTGTCACGCTTGGGGATTTCACGGCAATGACCGCATCGCTAGCCGGTCTCGGCGCTCTTCTCGCCACATCAGCGACACTATTCACGATTCTTAAGCTGATCGGCGCAGCCTACCTCGTTTTCCTCGGAATCAAGCTCTGGAGAGCCCCGATTGTGACGGGTCCTCTAGGCGACAATGACAATCTCCCAGAGGAAAAACCGTTAAAAATTCTCTTACACGCATATGTTGTAACGGCTCTCAACCCGAAAAGCATCGTCTTTTTCATTGCATTCGTTCCGCAATTTCTCGACATGTCGAAGCCATTTCTTCAGCAAACGCTTATTCTAGAGGCAACTTTCCTCACCTTGGCGGCCTTGAATTCGCTTATTTACGTGTTCGTCGCCGATATGGCACGTGGCTTCATCCGCAAGGCAAGCGTGCAACGCGTCGTTAACAGAACCGGCGGAACCCTGTTGATTGCAGCCGGTGCAGTGACCGCCGGATACCGTCGGATGGCGGCCTGAGGCGGCGCAGGGTTGCGGGGTGATCACGGATAGGTTAATGGGGATTCATAATTTTATCGATCCTGTGACCGAATTTGGCGGTCCTGTGGCCGAATTGCATCGAAATTAGGTTTGGTTTTTTCGAAAGTGACAGAATGGTAACGATCGGATTTCCCAGCCTGAAGCGCAGCGTTGCCTTGTCGGCAGTGATGTGCGGCGCTCTCGCCGGGTGCGCAAGCACTCAGCAGCAGCAGACGTCTCAGGCAGAACTCCCGTCGGCACATGCCAACGTGCCGCATCCGAATACGACCCTGACCGCCACCGGCGCAACCGCGCCTGCAGGCGGCATCGCAGTGGCTGCGGTATCGCCGAATTTCATCGGTCCGCGGCAGCCGCAACAAACAGCAATGGCAAAGTCCGGTCGCGTTGCTCCGGCTACGACAAACGTTGCTGCCGCAAGCCAGCAGCAGATGGACGCGGGACGTTTCGGCACGCCTGTAGCGAACGCTGCCAATCAGGGAACCGCCGCAATCGCTGCCGCAACGGGCGCTCCCGCGGGCAGCACGTCAGCCGCAGCGGCCTATGCAGCATCCGACGTGCCCCTGGTGCCTTCCGTGGTCGCGATCCCCATGCCCAATCCGGCGCGTCCCGGTGATGCCGCACTCACACCGGTCTCCTCCTCCGTGGCTCAGAGCCAGACGACCATTCCGATGACCTCGGATGTCGCAGCCATTCAGGTCGCCGTGCCGACGCCACGTCCTGGTTCGATGCCGCAGGCTGAAGTCGCCTTTGCCACGCCCGCGCAGATCGGCGTTCCGCGCTATGCGGACAACCGCATGCATTACGACTTCAATTTCGACAGTAGCGGTCCGACGGTCGTTCCGGCTGTCATGACCACCACCAACACTGCGAATTACGATTCCGATGTTCCGGCTGAGGAAAAGAGCTACGTTTCCAAGCTCATCCAGAAATACGCCAAGCTTTACGAAATTCCGGAATCCCTGATCCATCGCGTCGTTCACCGCGAAAGCCGTTACAATCCGAAGGCCTATAATCGCGCCGGATATTTCGGCCTCATGCAGATCAAGTACAATACGGCGAAGTCCATGGGCTACGAAGGCCCGGCGTCCGGCCTTCTCGACGCAGAAACCAACATCAAATATGCCGCCAAATATCTACGCGGCGCATGGATGACGGCCGACAGCAAGGCTCAGAACAAGGAAGCCAATGCCGTCCAGCTTTATGCCCGCGGCTATTACTACGACGCCAAACGCAAGGGCCTGACGGACGTCGCCAACGGCAACTACTGATTTTATCGTGATCGTTCTGAAAAGCCGGCCTAGTTCGTGGCCGGCTTTATTACATCCATGATCCGCTTCAGTAGGATTTGCGGCCGATAATCCGCCCAGGTTGGCGTCAGCCCCATCCGCACGACGACGAGATTGGCGGACGGGACGATTGCGACCGTTTGGCCGTCGTGACCAGTCATCCAAAATGTATCCGCGGGCAGACCGAATTGCGCATTCGAGCCGCCCGGGCCTGCAAGCCAGGTCTGAACCTGCGAGTAGACACCCTCGGAGGCGTTCGTGGGCGTGCGCATAGCGCCGACAAAACCTTCCGGCAGCAGGCGGTGCCCATTCCAGACGCCGTCCTGCAGCAAAAAGAGACCAAAGCGCGCCCAGTCGCGGGCGTTGGCATAGAGATAGGAGCTGCCGACAAAGGTGCCGCGCTCATCGGCCTCGAAAACGGCACTGTACATGCCGAGCGGTCCGAAAAGTGCCTCGCGCGGATAGGAAATGGCAGCGCTCAGATTGGGCAGCCGGTTCATCCAAAGGCGCGAAAGCAGCGCTGCTGTACCGCTGGAATAACTGAAACGCTCACCCGGTGCTGCCAACTGATGCGCGTTGGCTGCTATGCTGGTCACGTCCGCGTCGAGATAGAGCATGCGCGTTACATCCGATACGGTGCCATAGGATTCGTTGAACGCAAGCCCGCTTTCCATAGCAAGAAGATCGCTGAGCTTGATGTCCTTGCGCGAGTCAGCGCTCCATTGCGGCAGAAGATTTTGATCGTCGAAGGACATGCGCCCGGCCAGCATGAGTCGGCCGATGATTGCGGCGTTGACCGTCTTGGTCATCGACCAGCCGATCAGCGGCGTTGCCTTATTGAAGCCATCGCCATAGGTTTCGGCGACAATACGGCCATCCTTGACCACGACGATCGCGCGCATGGCCGGCCCGGCGAGATCCGGATTCGATACGACATCGGCAAGCTTCCTCCCCACATCGCCCTGACCGAGGTTTACCGTATCTCCATCCGGCCAAACCGCATCGTTCTTCGGCGCCTTCACCTTGTTGAGGAAGACGGCGCTGCGAGCCGTTTGCAGATCGCCGTCCGGCACCAGCGCACAGCCGAGGGCGCCACGATAAAGCGCACGGTTCGGCGCGAACAATCCCAGGAAACGGGCCGTCACCACGCCCTCGTCTCGATCGACATAGACGCGAATGAGCTTCAATGCCGGATTACCGGGAGCCTGGACATCCTCCTCCATCACCTTGTCCGGGTCCCGTTTGGCCACGAACGTATTGGAGCAGACGATCTTTGCCGCGTAGCCATCACCGACCTTCAGCAATTCCGGCGGATAAAGAGAGAGCCAGACGGCTCCGCCGGCGACAATGATCAGCAGCAAAACAATAAGAGCCCCGATCACTCTCGATATCAAACGCATGTCACATACTCTCCAGAAAGGTAGGCGGAGACAATCAGGAAACGCAGCAAGATGAAAGACCTATGATGATCAGGGCTCCTTAAATATGTGCAAGGATGCTTTGCAGCTGGATCTGCCAACAGCCCGCGTCATCAGACTGTAGCATTACCGGGTTACACGCCCTGAACTTCACAAATTGGTGACAAGACTCAGATGACGGAATTCGCCCCGGATGCCGGTCTCCAAAAGAACCGGAAACTCAAGGACGCTCTGCTGCAGCACAAGGCACTGTCTAAGGCAGGCCTTTCCGAGCGCTTGTTCGGCATGTTGTTTTCCGGCCTTGTCTATCCGCAGATTTGGGAAGATCCGGATATCGATATGGAGGCGATGGAGCTGGAAGCGCATCATCGCATCGTCACCATCGGTTCGGGCGGCTGCAACATGCTCGCCTACCTCTCGCAAAATCCCGCATCCATCGATGTCGTCGATCTCAATCGCCACCACATCGCACTGAACAAGCTGAAGCTTGCTGCCTTCCGCCTACTCCCCGGCCATGCCGACCTGGTGCGTTTCTTCGGAACGGCCAATTTTGCGGGCAATAGCCAGGCTTACGACCAGTTCATCGCACCGCGCCTCGACGCGGCAACGGCTAACTACTGGGATGGTCGCGATCTCTATGGCCGCCGCCGCATCACGGTCTTCAACCGCAATATCTACAAGACCGGCCTTCTCGGCCGCTTTATCGGCGCCGCTCATATACTGGCACGCCTGCACGGCGTTCGCCTCCAAAAGATGGCGGAAGCCCGCACCATGCGCGAGCAGCGTCAGTTCTTCGAGGAGGAGATCGCTCCGATCTTCGACAAGCCGGCCGTCCGCTGGCTGCTCGGCCGCAAGAGCTCGCTTTTCGGTCTCGGCATCCCGCCGCAGCAATATGACGAGCTTGCAAGCCTGGCCGGTGACGATTCCATTTCCGCCGTGCTGAAACACCGCTTGGAAAAGCTCGCCTGTCATTTCCCCATGCGCGACAATTACTTTGCCTGGCAGGCATTCTCTCGGCGCTACGCTGCCCAGCACCAAGGCCCCCTGCCCACCTATCTCAAGCCGGAGCACTACGCAGCGATCCGCGCCAATGCCGATCGTGTGAGCGTCCATCACGCCAATTTCACCGAGCTTCTCGCCTCGAAGCCGGCGGCCTCGCGCGATCGCTATATCCTCCTCGATGCGCAGGACTGGATGACCGACGAGCAGCTCAATGGCCTCTGGGCCGAGATCACCCGCACGGCGCGCGAAGGCGCCCGCGTCATCTTCCGCACCGCCGCGGAAAAGAGCATCATCGAAGGCCGCCTCTCTCCAGCGATCCGCGACCAGTGGGTCTATTTCGAAGAGCGTTCGCAGGAGCTCAATGTTCGTGATCGCTCGGCCATCTATGGCGGCTTCCACATCTACGGGAAAAAAGCGTGAGCCAGGCGGATACAAGCATAGAAAGCGGCGCGAACAACCACGCCAAGCTGATGGACGGCATGTACCGTTATCAGCGTCATATCTATGACCTGACCCGCAAATATTACCTGTTCGGCCGCGATCGAACCATCGAACAACTGAATGTTCCGGTCGGCGGCTCGCTTCTGGAAGTGGGCTGCGGCACGGGCCGCAATATGCTGCTCGCCTATCGGCGCTTCCCCTCCGCCCGCCTCTATGGCCTGGATATCTCACAGGAAATGCTGATCTCGGCACGCGGCAATTTCCGCGGCCTGAAAGAGATGCCGGATTTTCGCGTCGCCGACGCTACAGCCTTTTCGCCGGCCGATTTCAGCGCCGACGGCTTCGACCGCGTGATGATCTCCTACGCGCTCTCGATGATCCCCGACTGGACAAGCGCTATCGACGCGTCGCTCGATGCAGTCGCACCGGGCGGCGAGCTTCACATCGTCGATTTCGGCCAGCAGGAAGGATTGCCAGGCTGGTTCCGTGCCATACTCAAAGGCTGGCTGAAGAAATTCCACGTCACTCCCCGCGCCGATCTTCTGACAGTGCTCGAAGAGAAGGCTGCAGTGCGGGGCATGTCGGTGAAAACCGAAAAGATCGGCCGTGGTTACGCCTGGCGGGCCGTAGCGACCCGGCACGGCGCCTGAGCGGCGACAGATTCCAGCGCAAATTCGGTTCCGAAGACGCCAAGCATAAGAATTTGCTTGAAGATAACGCATTTTTTACGTTGATATGGTGAATAAAGTGGCAAGACCAGCTGGCAACGGTATGGTCTGCCGCTCTTTCGGATTCTCGGGGACCACGTTACGGAAGCCAAGTCTTGGGGCAGCAAGATCACTCGGGCCATAACAGGATATCTATGCGCCGGCTTCTGGCATGCCTACTGCCGCTCGCTCTTGCCTTGACTGGCTGCACGACGGGCTATGATGCCTTATCGACGGCGGCCCTTCCCAAGACCAGATTCGCCGATACAAAGCCCCAGGACTTCGGCCGCGATCATCCGCAGCGCCATCCCATTCATGGCATCGATATTTCCAAGTGGCAGGGCGATATCGATTGGAAAGCCGTCAAGGGTTCGGGTGTCGCCTTCGTCTTCATCAAGGCGACGGAGGGCAAGGACCGGATCGATCCGCGCTTCACCGAGTATTGGAATGAAGCGAGCGCTGCTGGGCTTCTGCATGCGCCCTATCATTTCTTCTATTTCTGCTCGACGGCCGACGAGCAGGCCGATTGGTTCATCCGCAACGTGCCGAAGGATGCCATGGCGCTTCCGCCCGTCGTCGACGTCGAATGGAACCCCGGCTCTCCGACCTGCAAGACCAGACCGGCTCCTGAAACGGTACGCAGCGAGATCAAACGCTTTATGGATCGCCTGCAGGCTTATTACGGCAAGCGCCCGATCATCTATACTTCGGTCGACTTCCATCGTGAAAATCTAGTCGGCTATTTCCAGGACTATCACTTCTGGGTCCGATCCGTTGCCAAGCACCCGAAAGAGACTTACGCGGGTCGCAACTGGGCCTTCTGGCAATATACGTCTACGGGTGTCATTCCGGGGATCAAAGGCCCGACGGACATCAATGTTTTCGGCGGTTCTGAGCAGAACTGGCAAAACTGGGTGGCTGCAGTAGAGAAGCAGGGAAATTCTTAATACTGGGCCCATTTCTCTCTTGCTTATGTCACAATCTTCTGTGAAAGCGACCCTATTCTATCACTAGGAAGGATCGCTCATGGATCGTCACACCATTCGACGCGGCGCTCTTGCGTTGCTCCTCGCCTCAGCCATGACTGGTACGGCATTGGCTCAAAGCGCGGCCCCGGCCGCAGTGCCGCCCGCGAGCAGCGACGCCACTCCGAAAGTAGCCTGCGGCGGCGATCTCGCCGCATTCCTCGCTGGCGTGAAGGCTGAAGCGATTGCCGATGGTGCGGATGCAGCCTCTGCCGACAAGACACTCGCCGGCGCCCAGATTGACCAGAAGGTTCTCGCCATGGACCGCAGTCAGGGCGTCTTCCGACAGACCTTCCTCGAATTCTCCCAACGCACCGTCAGCCAGGGCCGTCTCGACATCGGCCGCCAGAAGATGAAGCAATATGCCGATGTCTTCGCCAAGGCCGAACAGGACTATGGCGTACCTCCGGGTGTCATCACCGCCTTCTGGGCGATGGAAACCGATTTCGGCGCCGTCCAGGGCAATTTCAACACCCGCAACGCGCTGGTCACTCTCTCGCACGATTGCCGCCGGCCGGACTTCTTCCGCCCGCGCCTGATCGCGCTGATCGAGCTCGTCCAGCGCGGCGATGTCGACCCCGCAACGACGACGGGCGCATGGGCGGGCGAAATCGGCCAGACGCAGATGCTGCCACCCGATATCATCGCCTATGGCACGGATGGCGATGGCGACGGCCATGTCAATCTGAAAACCAGCGCTCCTGACGTCATTCTGACGACGGCACGATTCCTCCAGCATCTCGGCTTCCAGCGTGGCCAGCCTTGGCTGCAGGAGGTGACGGTTCCGGACAACCTTCCCTGGGAAAAATCCGGTATCGGCGGCACGCTGACCGCGGGCGATTGGTTCAAGCTCGGCGTCACACCGCGCGACGGCAACACGAGCTTCGGCTCCCTGCCCGCCGCTCTCATCCTGCCGCAAGGTCGCAAGGGGCCCGCCTTCCTAACCTATCCGAACTACAATACCTATCTCGGATGGAACCAGTCGTTCATCTACACGACCTCGGCCGCCTATTTCGCCACCCGCTTTGCCGGCGCTCCACCCTATAACAAGGGCAATCCCGAGCCGGGTCTCAATGACGTCGACATGAAGGCACTTCAGACCAAGCTTGTGGCCCGCGGCTATGATGTCGGCAAGATCGATGGCATCCTCGGCTCCGGCACACGTGTCGCCATCCAGAAGGAACAGTTTCGCCTGGGGTTGCCAGCCGACGGGTGGGCGACGACGGCCCTGCTCAACGCGCTTTGATTTCTCCCATATATCGATCGAAAAGGCGGCTCAATGCCGCCTTTCTTGTATCTGCTCTCCCCACACCGTGAGCAAAATAGCAAGAAACGGGTGGAGAGCCTGCACTCTTCCGGTTTAGATGCCTCGAAAGAGGAGAGATGCCATGAATGGCGAACATCGAATGAGCGCCTCGACCTGGGGCTTGCTGCTGTTGCTCGGATTGATCTGGGGCGGTTCGTTCTTCTTCGCCCGTATCGCTGTTCACCACGTACCCCCCTTCACACTCGTCTTTCTGCGTCTGTCGCTGGCGGCCGTGGCATTGCATCTCTATCTAGCCGGTCGCCTCAATATCTATCAGTCCCTGCGCCACCATTGGCCGCAATTTCTGCTGCTGGGCTTAATCAACAATGCGATACCGCATACGCTGATCTTCTGCGGCCAGACGCAGATGGGTGCCGGGCTCGCATCCATCTTGAACGCGACGACGCCGATGTGGACCGTGTTGATCGGCAATCAGCTCACCACCGACGAACGCTTGACATCAGCCAAGCTAGTCGGCTGCCTCACCGGCCTCCTCGGAACGATCGTGTTGCTCGGACCGAGCATTACCAGCAGCGGCTCGGTACCCTTCTGGGCGCTCTCATTGCCGATCTTGGCGGCAATCTCCTACGGATTCGCAGCAATTTATGCCAAACGCTTCAAGGGCATCGCGCCGCCGGTTGTGGCAGCGGGCCAGTTGACAGGCTCCTCACTCCTCATGCTGCCGGTCGCGCTGGTGATCGACCAACCTTGGACGCTTGTCGCCCCGCCGGTGACGGCAATTGCCGCCATTCTTGGCCTGGCGCTGCTGTCGACCGCTTTTGCCTACATCCTCTATTTTCGCATCATCGAGCTCGCCGGCGCCACCAACACCTCCCTCGTCACTCTGCTGGTGCCGCCGAGCGCGCTATTGCTCGGCTTCCTCTTTCTCGGCGAGCGGATGGGGCCCACCGAAATCGCCGGCATGCTGCTCATCGCCGCAGGTCTGCTCGTTCTCGATGGACGGCTTTTCATGTGGATGAAACACGGGGCCAGAACGCGGGAAACATGATCTCCTGCTCCATTCGGATGGTCCGCAGTCACAACATATTAATATTTATTCACAGCCCGTCATTGAGTTAGAAATCGACATTTATAAAGCAATATCAAAGCACTGCTGCGAATTTGTGAATCATGTCGCGAACTCGATACCGCGTCGCAGCATCGAATGTTCTTTCCAAACAACACATTTTCGACATAAAATTTAACGGCTGACTGAGGAGGAAGACATGGGATTAACGCGATCCATCAACGTCCTAGTGGTCGGTGCGGCCTTCGCTTTCGTCGTGACGATGCTCTTCATCTGACGGCTTCGGCGAAATTCGCAAGCGACCAAACTCCGAAAAGCTAACAAAACCTCTGTTTCATTAGAAAGGCGCATGCCCCCGCCGGACATGCGCTTTTTCATTAGCGTGTGCGACACGCTTTAGGCGGCGGCGCCGGCCCGTGCATTCACCTTACGCTCGAGGCCCAGCCGTTCAAGCACGGCGGAAACCAGTGCCGAACGGTTCATCGTATAGAGATGAAATTCGTGAATGCCGCGGCGCATCAGGTCCTGGATCTGCTCGGCGGCAACATCGGCGGCGACCTTGGCGCGCTCCTCCACATCCTCATCCAAACCATCGAAACGCTCGTCGAGCCAGCTCGGAATATTCGTGCCACAGGCGCCGGCGAAGCGCTTCAGTTGCGTCAGGTTCTGGATCGGCATAATGCCCGGCACCACGGGAATCTTGATGCCGGCGGCGCGAACGCGATCATGATAACGCTCGAAGGCATCATTATCGAAGAAGAACTGGGTCAGCGCCCGGTCGGCACCATTCTCCGCCTTGCGCTTCAGCATGTCGATATCGGCTGCCGTATCGCGGCTTTCGGGATGCTTTTCGGGATAGGCGGAAACGGAAATATCGAAATCGCCGCGCTCGCGCAAAGCCTGCACCAGTTCCGCGGCATTGGCATAACCGCCCGGATGCGGCTGATAGGCCGAGCCGACGCCACCCGGCGGATCGCCGCGGAGCGCGACGAAACGGCGAACGCCGGCAGCAAGGAACTCATCGATCACCCGATGCGTGTCCTCACGCGTTGCCCCGACGCAGGTCAGGTGCGACGCGGTCGTGAACGGCGTCTCATGGATCATTTTGCGCACGGCAGAAAGCGTCGGCGCCTTGGTCGAACCGCCTGCCCCATAGGTCACTGAAACGAACTCAGCGTCCCAATCACTGAGCTCCTCGACGGTGTTCCACAGCTGCTGCTCGGCCTCCTCCGACTTCGGCGGAAAGAATTCGAAGGAGATGCGGATACCGTCGCTATGGCTTTCTGATCTCGAAGACATGTCAAACTCTCCCGGCAAGAATGGGGGATGACTGATGGCCCTGGTCGGACGCAATCAGCAATCGTGGGTCGCGCGCCAGCCAGATGGTGACGGTCAGCGCCTGCCCGCCTTCCCTCCCCGAATGAAGATCCTGCACGCGCTCCACATCCAGCCCCGCCAGTTTCAGCCAATCCGAAATGATCTGATGCGAGAAGCCGAGGCGCAGATGCGCATGTTCGTCACGCAGATATTCCAGCCCGTGCGGCGCGAGGTCGATGATGACAAGGCGGCCGCCGGGCCGCAGCATTCGTGCGGCTTCATTGATGGCAACCTCCGGCTGATCAAGGAAATGCAGCACCTGGTGGATGGTAATGAGATCGAAATCCTGCTGCTCCAGCGGCAGGTTGAAGATATCGCCATGCCGCACCGAGGCAGCGGTGATATTGGCCCGGTCGAGATTGGCCCGGGCAACGGCCAGCATGTCACGGCTGGCATCGATGCCGACGGCGCGGCGATAGTGCCCAGCCAGAAGCTGCAGCATCCGGCCCGTGCCCGTACCGAGATCGAGGAAGGAGTCGATCGGCTGCGGACCGATAAGATCGATCAGCGCCTTGTCGACATCCTCATCCGCGACATGGAGACGTCGCAGCTCATCCCACTCCGCGGCATTCCGGCTGAAGTAGGCCTGAGCGCGCTCGGCGCGAACGCGCTTCACGGAGGAGAGACGTTCTCCGTCACGCAGCAGCACCGTATCCTTTTCGGCGGTATGGCGCAGTAGGCTGCGGGCCAGCGTCACCGCCTTGCCTTCCTGCTTCAGGCGGAAATAAGCCCAGGCGCCCTCCTGGTATCGATCGATCAGGCCGGCTTCGCCGAGCAGCTTGAGGTGCCGGGAAATGCGAGGCTGCGACTGACCGAGAATTTCGGTAAGATCGGTCACGGTGAGATCGCCTGCCGCCAGTAGCGCCAGAAGACGCAGCCGGGTCGGCTCGCCGACCGCCTTCAGCACGTCTACCACGTCATCCAAGCCGAGTTTAACCAGATCCGTCATTTCACACCCAATCAAGATATAAAGATATCTTTATGTGATTTGGCCTTTCATGGCAAGAGCCAATCGGCCAGCCATGGGAGTTCGACGTCGGAAATCTGTTAGTTTTCGGCGAAAACGAAACATCGCCGGCAGTTGCTACATAAACGAAAACCCCGGACAAGCCGGGGTTTTCAAAGAGCCAACCGAGAGCTTAGCGCGTCAGGCGCTTATGAGCCTGGCTGCCCGGATTGAGGGCATCGGGGCCGAGGCGGCGGATCTTGTCCTGCTCGTAATCCTCGAAATTGCCTTCGAACCATTCGACATGGCCTTCGCCTTCAAAGGCCAGGATGTGCGTGGCCAGACGGTCGAGGAACATGCGATCATGGCTGATGATGATGGCGCAACCGGCGAAGTTTTCGAGCGCGCTTTCCAGCGCCCCCAGCGTTTCCGTATCGAGGTCGTTGGTCGGTTCGTCGAGCAGAAGCACGTTGCCGCCAGCCTTCAGCATCTTGGCCAGGTGAACGCGGTTGCGCTGACCGCCAGAGAGATTGCCGACCTTCTGCTGCTGGTCGCCGCCCTTGAAGTTAAAGGCGCCGCAATAGGCGCGCGAATTCATGTCGAACTTGCCGAGCTTGATGACTTCGGCGCCGCCCGAGATTTCCTCCCATACCGTCTTATTGCCGTCAAGCGCGTCGCGGCTCTGGTCGACATAGCTGAGATGCACCGTCTCGCCGATGCGGACCGTGCCGGAATCCGGCTTTTCCTGCCCGGTGATCATCTTGAACAGCGTCGTCTTGCCGGCCCCGTTCGGGCCGATGATGCCAACGATGCCGCCGGGCGGCAGCTTGATCGACAGATCGTTGATCAGCGTGCGGCCTTCGAAACCCTTGGTGATGCCCTCCATCTCGATCACCACCTGGCCGAGACGCTCGCTGACCGGAATGATGATCTGCGCATCACCAGGACGCTGATTTTCGGCAGCATCGACCAGCTGTTCGTAAGCGTTGATACGCGCCTTGGACTTGGCCTGACGGGCTTTGGGGCTGGAGGCGATCCATTCCTGTTCGCGGCTGATCGCCTTCTGGCGGCCGGCTTCTTCGCGGGCTTCCTGCTGCATGCGCTTGGCCTTGGCCCGCAGATAGGCGGAATAGTTGCCTTCATAGGGAATGCCACGGCCGCGGTCGAGTTCCAGGATCCAGCCGGTAACGTTGTCGAGGAAGTAGCGGTCATGGGTGATCATCATCACGGCGCCCGGATAGTCGCGCAGATGTTTTTCCAGCCAGGCAATGGTCTCAGCATCGAGATGGTTGGTCGGTTCGTCGAGCAGCAGCAGGTCCGGCTGCGAGAGAAGCAGGCGGCACAGTGCGATACGGCGGCGCTCACCGCCTGAAAGGCTGGTGACTTCGGCATCGCGCGGCGGGCAGCACAAGGCTTCCATCGCCATCTCGACCTGGCTTTCCAGATCCCAGAGATTTTGGCTGTCGATGATGTCCTGGAGCTTGGCGCCCTCTTCCGCCGTCTCGTCGGAATAGTTCATCATCAATTCGTTGTAGCGATTGAGGATTTCGGTTTTCTTGGCAACGCCTTCCATGACGTTTTCGAAAACCGTCTTGTTGGGATCGAGCTGAGGCTCCTGCGCCAGGTAGCCGATGGTGGCGCCTTCGGCCAGCCAGGCTTCGCCGGTATATTCCTTGTCGAGGCCGGCCATGATGCGCAGCACGGTCGATTTACCTGCACCGTTCGGGCCGAGAATACCGATCTTGGCATCCGGGTAGAAGGAGAGATGGATATTCTCGAGAATCTTCTTGGCGCCATAGGACTTATTCAGACCGGCCATATGATAAATGAACTGACGTGCCATAGCTTGGGTTGCTCCACGGACGAATAGCGTTGCGATTTGTGCCGCTATGTAGGCGAAACCCCGCCCTCGGGCAACGGCGAAACCTTGTCCGAGGGCATTATCCGCGTCAGAAAGGCCGTATTTTCTCAGAAACCGGCCGCGTCCACCACACCCCGATCACAGCCGAAGGAGGTGCTGCCGGCCCCCTGGATCAGTTTGGCGAGCCGCGGCTCACTGCCCTGCTTGGGATCGATTGCATCTTCGGAGAGACCGATGGTCAGCTCCGAAATCATTCGGACATCGCCGACGCGGCGGCAGCTCATCTTGATGCGGGCATTGGCGCCCTCGCCGAAGCTCTGGTCAAAGGCTGCCTTGATGCTTTCGGCATCAAGCTCCTTGCCGATATTCTGCGCGAAGAGATCGCGCACGGCGGACGTATTGAGTTCGGCGATCAGACCGGCGGCGATGGAGAAATATTGGTCGGCGCTAAGCTTCGTGCAGGTGCCGTGCTTGATCCATTCATGCCGCTCCAGGCCGGATTGAGTGCCTGGCATTGCCTTATCCAGCTTCGCCTTGACGTCCTGGGACAGCTGCACGGCAGGCAGGTCCTTCCAGTCGCGGCCACGATCCGCCTGTTTCAGGTCCTCGGAAACATCGCAATATTCCTGCCGCATCGGCCAGAGGCCATGCAGAGAAAAATTCGTGGCATCATGATTGTCCGACGACTGATTGCGGCATTCCGCCTTCTTCTGGTTCGTCTGACAAAATGCCGGCTCCCAGCTCGCCGCCAGGATAAAGCGCGTCCGCCCGCGGCTATGTTCCTGCGCAACGGCGCTGGACGCCGCCCCGACCGAAACGAGCACAACCATAAACACCCGAAGCCACTGCTTCATTCGTACCTCCAACTAGAACATTATAGGAACAAATAAGCAGTTTGATCGAGCGGGCGCAATCCTGAATCGCAGCGCTCGGAAAGATTTATTTCTGTGAGCTTTACCACCTATCCATTGCAATCGGGCGGATGATAACCTTTCGTCCAACTGGGGAGGAGCGTATGATGTTCGCCGAGACGAAGCGCCTGAAAAGTCCTACAGGCGCAACCCTTACCTATCATCATTTGCCGGCGGTAACCGATGCTCGCGGCATCCTGCTGATATCGCACGGTCTCGCCGAGCATTCCCGCCGATACGAGGCCTTCGCGAGGGCGATGGCGGGCCGAGGCTTTCATGTCTATGCCCACGATCATCGCGGCCATGGTGAGACGACGGCCCCTGATGCTCCCATCGGCCGCTTTGCGCGAAGAAATGGCGCCACTCAGGTCATCGCCGATGTGCTCGCCATGCGTGAGTTTGCCGCAAGCATCCATCCTGGCCTGCCGATCATCCTGTTCGGTCACTCCATGGGCGGTTTGATCAGCCTCAACACCGTCGTCATGCATCCGGACAAGTTCGATGCCGTCACGGTCTGGAACTCCAATTTCAACCCGGGCCTCGCGGGCCGCGCCGCCCAACTCATCCTCAAAACGGAGCGCATGTTCAAGGGATCGGACGTCCCGAGCGGGCTGCTGCCGAAACTGACCTTCGGCAGCTGGGGTCAATCGATCGCCAACCGCCGTACTGATTTCGATTGGCTCTCGCGCATTCCCGAGCAGGTGGACAAATATATCGCCGATCCGCTTTGCGGCTTCGATGCCTCCGTCTCTCTCTGGCTCGACCTATTCGAGTTAACCTTCCGGGCGCCGCAAAGAACTTATCTCGATCGTCTCCGACGCGACATGCCGATCCATCTCGTCGGCGGCGGCAAGGATCCGGCGACGGACAACGCGAAAGCGATTTCCTGGTTGGCAAACCATTTGAAAAGAGCCGGTTTCTCTCGTATTACCATCGAGATCTATCCCGACATGCGGCACGAGACGCTCAACGAAATCGATGCCGAAGAAGCCATTTCCAACTTCGCCGACTGGTGCAAGAGGATAACGGCAAACAACTGATTCTCATGGGAATTCCACAATGAATACCTCCAGCGGCTCCTCGGCGCGATTGCCGCAATCGGAGCTGACCTTCGGTTTGGTGATGATGTTTCTCTCCGTCATCCTCTCGCCGATCATCGACATCTTCTCCAAGCTTGCCGCAGCCACCATTCCGCCGGGTGAAGTGACCGCCGCCCGTTTCATCTTCCAGGCTCTTTTTGCGCTGCCTATGATGGCGGTGCGCTGGAAATGGGGCGTGTGGACATGGCGGCGTAGCGGCGTCCATGCCATCCGTGCCGCCGTACTCACGCTGTCCATGGTGTCGTTCGTGACCACGCTGCAGGTGATGGAAGTGGCCGATGCCATCGCCATCTTCTTCGTCGAGCCGATGATGCTCACCATCTTGAGCAGCATCTTCCTGAAGGAAACCATCGGCTGGCGGCGCTATACCGCCTGTGCCGTCGGCTTTTTCGGCGCGATGCTGATCATACAGCCAAGCTTTCAAGAAGTCGGCTTCATCGCCTTGCTTCCTGTCGTCACCGCGCTTTGCATTGCCGTTTACGTGATGATCACGCGCGTCGTCTCACACAGTGAGGATGCGTGGTCGATGCAGTTTCAGACCGCTTTATGGGGGACCGGCATCAGCCTGATCCTGCTCGCCATCGGCCGGGCGACGGGATCTACAATCCTCGATCCGGTCATTCCGGATCTGGTGGCTACGCTCTATCTGCTCGGCGTTGGCGTTACTGCTGCAGCGGCGGGCATCCTCACGGTATATGCCTACCGTGCCGTGCCGGCCTCGACGCTCGCGCCGCTGCAATATTTCGAGATCGTTTCCGCCACGATCTTCGGCTGGCTCGTCTTCGACAATTTCCCGGATGCGATCAAATGGCTCGGCATCCTCATCATCATGGGCTCCGGGCTCTACATCCTCTGGCGCGAGCGGCGCTTTGCTTCCAAGCCCGTATCCGATACATCTAAAACAGCATTCACGCCCTAAGCGGGAGAGCGGACAGACATGACAGAACAAAAGACCAAGAAACCTCCGCTGTCCGGTATTCGCGTCATCGAACTCGCCCGCGTGCTGGCCGGCCCCTGGGCCGGGCAGATGCTGGCTGATCTCGGCGCCGATGTCATCAAGGTGGAAAATCCCGACGGCGGCGACGACACCCGCCAATGGGGGCCTCCCTTCGTCGAAGGCAAGGATGGAGAAAATCTCTCTGCTGCCTATTATCACTCCGCCAATCGCGGCAAGCGCTCCATCACCGCCGACCTCAAGACCGAAGAAGGTCAAGAGCTGGTGCGCCGCCTCGTGAAGACAGCCGATGTGGTCATCGAGAACTTCAAGCTCGACGGCCTGGTCAAATACGGGTTGGATTATGAAAGCCTGAAGAATATCAATCCTCGCATCGTCTATTGCTCGATCACCGGCTTCGGGCAGACCGGCCCCTACGCCAACCTCGCCGGCTATGATTATATCGTCCAGGGCATGTCCGGCTTCATGTCGATCACGGGCGAACCGGATGGTCAGCCTGTTAAGGCGGGCGTCGCGATCGCCGATATCTTCACCGGCATCTATGCCGTCTCGGCGATCGAGGCCGCCCTGATCCATGCGCTGAAGACCGGCGGAGGACAGCTCATCGACATGGCGCTGCTCGATGTGCAATCGGCCGTGCTTGCCAATCAGAACATGAACTATCTGATCTCGGGCAAGCCGCCGGTGCGGCTCGGCAACGCCCATCCCAATATCTCGCCCTATGAAGTCGTGCCCACCGCCGACGGCTATCTCATTCTCGCTGTCGGCAATGATGGGCAGTTCCGGCGGCTCTGCACCATTCTCGGCATGGAGACCCATGCGGACGATGAGCGCTATGCGACCAACAAGGCTCGCGTCGCTCACCGCAACGAGGTACGGGCCTTCGTCTCGGCGGAGACGCTGAAGTGGAATAAGGCGGAGCTGCTTCACGCATGCGAAGCCAATGCCGTCCCGGCCGGCGCCATCAATACGATCGAGGATATGTTCGCCGACCCGCAGATTAAGGCGCGCGGCTTGAGGATCGATCTTGAAGACGGTGCCGGCACGATAATCCCGAGCGTACGCACGCCGATCGTGCTGTCGGAGACACCATTGACCTATACGCGGCCGAGCCCCCGCCTTGGGGAGCATCAGGAGGAGGTTCTCGCCGAATTGGCGGAACTGGAGGGAAAGGCGAGGACATGAAACGAACGGGCGGCCAACTCATCGTCGAAGCTTTGAGGGCCAATGGCGTGCAGCGCATTTCCTGCGTGCCGGGCGAGAGCTTTCTCGCCGTGCTCGATGCCCTGCATGATAGCGATATCAAGGTGCTCGTCTGCCGCCAGGAGGGCGGTGCGGCGATGATGGCGGACACCTGGGGCCGATTGACCGGCGAACCAGGCATCTGCATGGTTACCCGCGGCCCCGGCGCCACAAACGCCTCCGCCGGCCTTCATATCGCACGGCAGGATTCGATCCCGATGATCCTATTTATCGGCCAGGTCCAGCGCGATGCCCGCGAGCGCGAAGCCTTTCAGGAGGTTGAATTTCGCCGCGCCTTTACCGAATTCGCCAAATGGGTCGGCGAGATCGATGACGCCGCCCGCATTCCGGAATTCATCACCCGCGCCTTCGCGGTCGCGACGTCTGGGCGTCCCGGCCCGGTCGTGCTGACCCTGCCCGAGGATATGCTGCGCGATGAGGTCGAGGCCCCGGAAGCGCTGCCCTATGTCTCGGTTGCAGCTCATCCGGGCCGCAACCAGCTTGCTGACTTTCACAAGCGCCTTGCGGCGGCGGAGCGGCCGATGGTCATTCTCGGCGGCACGCGCTGGACCGAGGAAGCCGTTGCCGGCATCAGGCAATTCGCAGAGCGTTTCAAACTGCCGGTCGGCTGCTCCTTCCGCCGGCAGATGCTGTTCGACCATTTGCATCCCAATTATGCCGGCGATGTCGGCATCGGTATCAACCCGGCGCTGGCAAAGGAAATCAAGGAGGCGGATCTGCTGATCCTTCTCGGCGGACGTCTTTCCGAAATGCCGTCCTCCGGCTATACGCTGATCGATATTCCCTACCCGCGCCAGCAGCTCGTCCATGTCCATCCCGACCCTTCAGAGCTCGGACGCGTCTATCGGCCGGATCTGGCCATCTGTGCCAGCCCGGCGGATTTCGTTGCGGCTCTCGCGGATTTGGAGCCGCTGCACGAAATGCCTTGGGCCGATCGAACCGAACCTATGCACGCCGCCTATCTCGCCTGGTCAAAGACACCGGAAAAGAGCCCCGGCGCCGTCCATATGGGCCGCATCATGGATTGGATCGAAGCCAATACGGCCGATGATGCGATCTTCACCAACGGCGCCGGCAATTATGCGACCTGGCTGCATCGCTTCCATCGCTTCCGCCGTTTCAACACGCAAGCGGCTCCGACATCAGGCTCGATGGGATATGGCCTCCCGGCTGCGGTTGCCGCGAAACAGCTCTTTCCCGATCGCGAAGTCATCTGCTTTGCTGGCGACGGCTGTTTCATGATGCATGGGCAGGAATTCGCGACTGCCGTCCAGTATGACCTGCCGCTCATCGCTTTAGTCATCAACAACGGCATGTACGGCACAATCCGCATGCATCAGGAGCGGGAATATCCCGGCCGGGTCAGCGCCACCGCACTCGACAATCCGGATTTCGCGGCGCTTGCCCGCGCCTATGGCGGCCACGGCGAGACGGTGAAGGCGACGGAAGAATTTGGCCCGGCCTTCGAACGGGCGCGCGCTAGCGGCAAACCGGCCATCATCGAGATCGCGCTCGACCCGGAAGCTATCACGCCCTCGCGCACACTGACAGAAATCGCCCAAACAAAAGGCCGATGAGCGCGAGCCCACCGGCCTTTAAAAATTACTGATGGCCCGACTCAGTCGAGTGCTGCCGTCACGATGAATTCGACCTTATACTTCGGTGCAGCGAGCTTGGCTTCGCTGGTCGCACGGGCCGGCGTGTTGGCCGGATCGACCCAAGCTTCCCAGGCGGCGTTCATTTCGGCGAAGTAGGAGATGTCGGAGAGGTAGATGAGCGTCTGCAGGATCTTCGATTTATTGGAGCCGGCCGCAGCGAGCAGGCGATCAACTTCAGCGAGTGCCGACTTGCACTGATCGGTGACGCTTTCGCCTTCGCCAACCTGGCCGGCGAGATAGACGGTGTTACCGTGGATGACAGCGCCGCTCATGCGGGCGCCAACGTCGATACGCTTGATGCTCATGGTGTTCTCCTGATGTTGTTCTTCGACAGGTAAACAGGGCATAGCTCACCGCCTGCCCTGCAATCAAAAGGCCGGGGGAAAGAACCCGTTCAGCCGCGAATGTGATGTGTCTTCTGATAGATCGCGGTCGAACGCGCGCCGGAGCGGCAATAGCCGAGCATCGGCCTCGGAAACTCGTCCAGCGCATCGACCATGCCCTGCACGGCCTCTTCGGTCACACCCATCGGGCCGACAGGCACCTGAGTGATCTCCAGGCCGAGCTCCTTGGCGCGGGCTTCCACGACGCCGAACGGCGTCTGATCCGGACTCTCGCCATCGGGGCGATGGCAGACGATGGACTTGAACCCCAGGGCCTTGATCTGGTCGAGATCCTCTACGGTGATCTGGCCGGATACCGAGTATTCATCGTCGATCGGGCGGATATCCATGGTTCATGTCCTCTCTAAAATCGTGGCCTTGATCTACGCCGCGACAGAGCGAGCGTCAACCGCGGCGCACTCTCAAACGAAGGCAAAATTGAGCATGAAATTGCGGGCTTCACCGGGCTGGAGAATATTGAATTCGCCTGTCTCTTCCAGCTCGGCCCGCGAGACCCAGCGATGCGAAACAGGCTCGATACCGAGCACATGCGCCGGCGCGCGCTGATTGCGCCAGACCTGCAGGAATGGCAGCGTGTCCGTTCCGAAACGCACCCTTAATGTCTTGCCACCGATGGCCGCGATAGGGCCGAGGCTGATTTCGGCCCAGTCCTCGCCCTTGTTCTGCGCCGGCACACAGAAGATATCGCCCCCTTCCTCACCGAAGGTCCAGGGAAAGCCGCCATTGTCCAGCATCTGTCCGGCAAGGCGCGTGCCGTTATCGAACCATTTGCCGCCGATATTCATGTGGTACATCAGGAAAACCGGCATCGCCTCCGTGCTGGTATTGACGATGCGGTCCGCAAGCGAGACCTCGCCCGTCGCGCCATCGATCCGCCAAAGACGTTCCAGCCTGGCAGTCCGGCGTTCGGCCGTGATGACATCGACATCGGCACGGCATTCCGCATTGCCATTCTCGAATTTGGTCCAGAGAATTTTGGCTGGATGGGACGAGAAGGAGCCATGCAGCGGATAGCGCTTGCCTTCATATGCGCCGGACATCGGCTCGGGATGGCGGATATGATCGGGCCCGCAGGTGAAGAGAAAGCCTTCCACGGAATGACTGATACGCGGATCGCCATCGTCGGGAACGGCACTTCCGGGCGCGAGATTATTGCCCTCGACGATGCAGGCGCCGATATCCAGAACAGAGCCCTCGTCCAACGTCAATTTCGGCCCCTTGGCCGCAGAAAAATCCATCATCCCTAAAGTCCTCCCTGATCAGCTCTGCGCGCGAACATTGTCCCAAGATGGCGCGCGGCTGAAATAAGCAGCTATTTGGCTTACCAAATCTTAACTTGAAGCCTTGATCACATAAATTTTTATATTTTATTCAGCATGATAATCTAAATCTCCATACTGGCGTCAAAATTGCCATGTGTGTGTCAGCCGAATGACCATCCCGAGGATCCGACAGACGTGAACCGGTTCGTAAAATTGAGTTTTGCCCTGGCAATGACTGCCACCGTGTCCATGCTCGCGCTCACGGACGCGCAGGCACAATACTATCGCAGCGGCAACGGCAGCACGGTTCTCGTCACCCCCGACGGCCGAATCCTCGATCAGTATCCTTACGGGGGCGGATATTCCATGGCACGCGACGGACGCGGTCGCCGGGTTCTGATTGATGCCTACGGCAATGTCGTCGCCACGGAGATGAGGGCCAGCACCTACTATCCTCGCGCCCCAGCCCGCGATACCTATGGCAATAATGTCGGCCGGTACGGCGACACGCAGCTTTCCAACAACGGCGACTATCAGGACTATCGTCAGTATCGCTCCGACAGCTACGGAAATTACGACGGCGCACCCAACAATGGTTACGACCAGCAGGATCGCGGCGTGGTCACCGGCGGAATTCCGCGCGACAGCGATATCCAGCGCCAGCCGCTCGACAATCAGCCCTTGCCTGGCAAGAACCAGGGCCAGACGAACTTGAACGGCAACGACTACGCGTCGATCGATCCACAGCAGAGCGCGCCCGACATCGTCAACAAGCCGGCACCGGCCGAACCCGTCATCACGCTGAAGGGCAAGTCGAAGATGGAGATCACCGCGCTGGAGGTCTTCCTCGCGCGGCAGGGCATTTCGCCGGGTGCGATCGACGGACGCATGGGCGCAAACGTCACTAAGGCGATCTATGCCTATCAGCAGATGACCGGCCAGACGCTCGACCCGAACAATACCGACGCGATCCTCGAGCAGCTTCGCATGTCCGGCGGCATGCCGATCGTCAATTACACGATCACGGCGGCCGACGCTGCAGGCCCGTATGTCGCCTCTATTCCTGAGGACTATGCGGCTAAGGCACAGATGCCGTCCCTCGGCTATACTTCGACGACGGAAATGCTCGCGGAACGCTTTCACATGGATGAAGGCTATCTGAAGGCGCTCAATCCCGGCGTTGATTTCACCGTACCGGGCAGCACCATCAAGGTCGTCAATACGGGTCCCAGCAAGACCGGTACGGTTGCCAAGATCCTGGCGGACAAGGGCCGCAAGCAGGTTTTCGCCTATGACGCCAACGGTACACTGATTGCGGCCTACCCGGCCAGCATCGGCTCCGCCGACACGCCCTCGCCGTCAGGCACCGTCACGGTCGAGCGCGTCGCCTTCAATCCCGGCTATACCTACAATCCGAAGATCAACTTCCAGCAAGCCGGGAACGACAAGGTTCTCAATATTCCGCCAGGCCCGAACGGCCCGGTCGGTACGGTCTGGATGGCTCTATCGAAGCCGACCTACGGCATTCACGGCACGCCGGATCCTTCGCGGATCGGTAAGACGCAGAGCCATGGCTGCGTGCGCCTCACGAATTGGGATGCGACCGAACTCGCCAAGATGGTCAAGCCCGGCGTCGTCGTCGAATTCGTGGATTGATTACCAGACACAGCGTCAATGAAAAAAGCCGCCGGGTGACACTCGGCGGCTTTTTTTGTTTGGCCTGAATATGCTGCCAATTTCATCCCGCATATCGGCGAGCTGAGCGCAGTATCAGAAGCAATCCCGGAAGAGAGCCTTGGTATTTTCGAGCGTAAGCGGCACCGGATTACCGCCGGCACTCGGATCTTCGATCGCCATGGCGGAGAGCTCGTCGAGCCGATCGGGCGCGATGCCCATGGCGGACAGATTTTCCGGCACGCCGAGTTCCGAGCGCAGCTGCAGCACATAGTCGTAGAAGCCGTCAAAACCGCCCGAGATGCCCAGATAGGCTGCGGCGCGGGCAATCTTATCCTCGATAGCCTTACGGTTGAAACGCAGGACGGCCGGCATGACGACGGCATTGGTCATGCCGTGATGCGTGTTGTAAACGGCGCCGATCGGATGCGAGAGCGCGTGGATCGCGCCAAGGCCCTTCTGGAAGGCGACGGCGCCCATGGCAGCCGCACTCATCATGTTGGCCCGGGCTTCGAGATCCGTTCCCTCGCGATAGGCGCGCGGCAGGAATTCCTTCACGAGCCGCATGCCTTCCAGCGCGATACCGGCCGACATCGGATGATAGAAGGGTGAGGAATAGGCTTCCAGGCAGTGGGCGAAAGCGTCCATGCCGGTGCCGGCGGTAATGATCTTCGGCATTCCGACGGTCAGCTCCGGATCGGCAATGACGACGCCCGGCAGGAACTTCGGATGGAAGATGATCTTCTTCACATGCGTTGCGGAATTGGTGATGACGCTGGCACGGCCGACTTCCGAACCGGTGCCGGCCGTCGTCGGTACGGCGACGATCGGCGCAATGCCTTCGACACTGGCGCGTGTCCACCAATCACCGATGTCTTCGAAATCCCAGACCGGACGCGTCTGGCCGACCATGAAGGCGACGCATTTGCCGAGATCGAGGCCGGAACCGCCGCCAAAGGCGACGACGCCATCATGGCCGCCATCCTTGAAGGCCTTCACGCCGGCTTCGAGGTTCTTCTCGTTCGGGTTCGGATCGACGTCAGCAAAGATAGCACGGCCGAGACCTGCATCTTCCAGAATATCCAGTGCCGTCGCCGTGATCGCCATCGAGGCAAGTCCCCGGTCAGTGATCAGGAGCGGCTTCTTCATGCCCAGGCTCTTGCAGGCGTCCGCCAGTTCCTTGATGCGGCCACGGCCGAGCTTGAAGGCGTTCGGATAGCTCCAATTGGCTGAGATAGTGCTCATGCTGTTACTTTCTTCAGGTGATAAGATTTCGGACGCGTCAGATTGTGGAAGCCGATGATCGACAGCGAGCCGCCGCGACCGGTTTCTTTCACGCCGGTCCAGCACAGCGCCGGATCGAGATAATCGGCGCGGTTCATGAAGACGGTGCCGGTTTCGATCTCGCGGCCGATGCGCGAGGCACGCTCGACATCCTTCGTCCACAGCGAAGCCGTCAGGCCGTAGGGGCTGTCATTCATCAGCTCCAGCGCTTCCGCGTCGCTCTTCACCTTCATGATGCCGACGGCAGGACCGAAGGTCTCCTCGCGCATGAAGGCCATGGAATGATCGACATTGACGAGAACCTGCGGCGCGAGATAGGCACCGCCATCGTCAGCCGGGAACAGCTTCGGGTCGACCAGCACCTTGGCGCCCTTAGCAACCGCCTCGGCGATCTGTTCACGCACCACCTTGGCAAAGCGCTTATGCGCCATCGGCCCGAGCGATGTCTCCGGATCGAGGGGGTTGCCGAGTTTGTAGTTCGAAACCCAGGCGACCGACTTCTCGACAAAGGCGTCATAGAGCGATTCATGCACATAGATGCGCTCGATGCCGCAGCAGCACTGGCCGGAATTGTAAGTTGCTCCGTCCATCAGCGTATCGACGGCTGCATCGAGATCAGCGTCTTCCATGACGTAGCCCGGATCCTTGCCGCCAAGCTCGAGGCCGAGGCTGGTGAAGGTGCCAGCAGCCGCTCGCTCGATCGACCGGCCGCCTTCGACGGAGCCGGTGAAATTGACGAAGTTGAAGCTTCCGGCTGCGATCAGCGCCGAAGTCGTTTCATGATCGAGGAAGACATTCTGGAAGACATCGGCGGGAACGCCGGCCTCGACGAAAGCCTGCACCAGCCGCTCGCCGACGAGCAGCGTCTGGCTTGCATGCTTGAGAATGACGGTATTGCCGGCCATCAGCGCCGGCGCAACCGTGTTGATCGCGGTCATGTAGGGATAGTTCCACGGCGCAATGACGAACACGACGCCATGCGGTTCGCGCTCGATGCGGCGGGAAAAATTGGCGCTGTCCTCGACGACCAGGGGTGCCATCGCATCGGCGGCGATCGACGCGACATAGTTGGAGCGCTCGTTGAAGCCGCGATATTCGCCGCCGTACTTGATCGGGCGACCCATCTGCCAGGCAAGCTCCGGCACCACTACTTCGGCCATCTCGTTGAGCCGGGCCACGCCCTTGAGCACGAGCTGAACGCGATCTTCCAGCGGACGACGCGCCCAATCCTTCTGCGCCTTGCGGGCGCGGGCCACGACGTCCTTGGCGGCTTCCAGCGACAACGCCGGACGCTCGGCATAAACCTCCCCGTTCACCGGGGAGACGCATGTGATCATGGTCATGATCGAATTCCTGTTTTCTTAATCATCCAATTGATTGCCTGATGTTGCAGAACCTTTTGCCGGCTCTAAGAAGAAACGGCAGGTCAACAAGCATCTCGGCGCCCCTGCCCGATCCTAGAATGAAAATCGGGCAAGAGGCAGATCGGAAAAGCCTTACGCTCTTTCGAATCCGCGCGCCACTTCCCAATCCGTGATGCGACGATCATACTCCTCCTGCTCCCATTCAGCAGCGCGGGTATAGTGATCGATGACATCGTCACCGAAGGCGGTACGCAGCATCTTCGAATTGGTCAGGGCCTCGGTTGCGCCGCGCAGCGTTCGCGGAATCTCGCGAACTTCGCGTGCGCCATAGGCGTCGCCGACAAACGGCGCTTCCAGTTCGAGCTTGTTTTCGATGCCATCAAGGCCGGCGGCAATTAGTGCAGCAAAAGCTAGATAGGGATTGAGATCCGAGCCGCCTACGCGGCACTCGATACGGATGCTCTTGGTCTCGGCACCGCACAGGCGATAACCGGCGGTGCGATTGTCCGTGCTCCAGATTGCCTTGGTGGGTGCGAAGGTGCCGGCAACGAAGCGCTTATAGGAGTTGATATAGGGCGCAAGGAAATAGGTGATTTCGCTGGCATGCGTCAGGAGGCCCGCGACATAGTGCTTCATCAGCGGCGTCATGCCGTGTTCTTTTTCTTTGTCGAAGAATAGCGGCGTCTTGCCGTCTACACTCCAGAGCGACTGATGAATATGAGAGGAACTGCCGGCGGCGCTATAGCTCCACTTCGCCAGGAAGGTGATGGCCTTGCCCTTCGACCAGGCTATCTCCTTGCAGCCATTCTTGATGATGGCATGTCGGTCGGCCATGGTCAGGGCATCGGCGTAGCGGACGTTGATTTCCTCCTGCCCCGCCGAGGCCTCGCCTTTGGAGTTTTCGACGGGGATTTCGGCGCCCTGTAGTCCCCTGCGGATTGCCCGCATCACATCTTCTTCCTTCGTCGTCTGGAAGATGTGGTAATCCTCGTTGTAGCCGCTGACGAGATTGAGATTGCGATAGCCGGACTCGCGTGCGCTGTCATAGCTTTGGTCGAACAGGAAGAATTCAAGCTCCGAAGCCATATAGGCTTTCATGCCCATGGCCTCCAGCCGCTTCACCTGCTTCTTGAGGATGGCGCGCGGAGAATGCGCGACTTCCTCATGCGTATGGTGGTCGAGCACGTCGCAAAGGACGAGCGCCGTACCTTCCAGCCAGGGAATGCGGCGCAGCGTGGCAAGATCCGGCTTCATCGTATAGTCGCCATAACCCTTCTCCCAGCTCGTCGACTTGTAGCCGGAGACGGTCTCCATCTCGATATCGGTCGCCTGCAGATAGTTGCAGCTATGCGTTTCCTTCCAGGCGCTTTCAATGAAGAATTCCGCCTGGAAGCGTTTGCCCATCAACCGGCCCTGCATGTCGACCTGGCATGCCAGAACCGTATCGATGCGCCCTTCGGCCACATCTCGCTTGAGGTCGTCGAACGTATAGCTGCTGCTCATAATTTGGTCCGCCTGAACAATGAATTGAAACGTCGACCTGCCGAACGATACCGCCTAGCGGATAATCCGCGCGCGTGCCGCCGTGTCGCTACCGGTGAAAAGGGCCGCAGGTCTGCGACCCCATTGCTTACAAAGATTGGACTTCGCTTACTTCTCGCCGACGGCGGCTTCCGCTGCCGCGATCTCGGCCTTGCGCTTGGCAATCGCATCGCCGATCGGCGGCCCCTTGAAACGGCGGCGCTCGAAACCGAACCAGACGATGCCGGTCAGCACAAGGAAGCCGACGGTGATGATGCCGGCCCAATCGTTTGGCGGCTGAATGCCCAGGACGAAGATGATGATCATCGCGATGATCGTCAGCACGGCAAACAGCTTGAACAGCCCTTCCCCGAGGTTCCAAGGACCCATCTTGTCCCACTTCGCCGTACCCCATGCGAAAAGACCGAGCGTGATCGGGATCGCGAAGGAGAAGAACAGGAAGATGACGGTGCACGAGACGACGATGGTGTAAACCGGCGTATCGCCGATAGAGACCAGGGACGAACCCCAGACGAAGAGGACGGAAAGGATCGAGCCGATCCAGATCGCCGAAACCGGCGTGCGGTATTTCGGGCTGACCCGAGACAGGGCCTTGGATCCCGGCAGACCGCCGTCACGCGAGAAGGCGAAGATCATGCGCGAAACCGAGGTTACCGTCGCAAGACCGCACAGCCACTGGCTGATGAAGATCAGCAGGTAGAGGATGTCCTTCACGATGGGATTGACCTGTGCGTCCATTGCCCAGAAGAACACGTTCCAGCCCTGCTTGGCGGCATCGTCCATGTTCGGCAGCATCAGCACGAATGAGCAAAGCATGATGTAGCCGAACAGCGCCGACCACAGAACGGAAGACACCATGCCGCGTGGAACGGAATGGGCAGCCTTCACAGTCTCTTCCGATGTATGGGCCGAGGCGTCGTAGCCGGTGATCGTGTAGATCGGCAGCAGAAGGCCGAGCGCGAAGACCCAGAAGGTCGAAACCTGCGGCCAGACCGGTGCGCCGGTTGCCGAGCCGTCGGCGGCAATCGTCGCCAGGCCGGAATAATTGGTGAAGGTGAAGAGCCGCGCAAAATCATAGGATGGCGCAGCGATCAGGCACACAGCCGCCAGAAGGATCGAGGTTGCGAAGATTAGATAGCCGGAAAAGTCGGTCAGCTTCGCTGTCAAGCCGATACCCATGTGATTGACCAGTGCCTGAAGGCCTGTGATGACCACCAGGAACACGATGCGCACTAGCGTGGTGTCGGTCATGTTGAAGTAGCCGCCGAAGGCGCCGACGAAGAAGTAATAGGTGCCGACATTGATGGCGCCGAGGACCGTTACGAGGCCGAGCAGGTTGAACCAGGCCGTCAGCCAGCCGGTGAAGCGATTGCCGAGGATCGAGCCCCAGTGATAGAGACCGCCGGCGGTCGGATAGGCCGAGCTGATCTGCGCCATCGCCACGGCGAAGACGAGAGATATGAAGCAGCCGACCGGCCAGCCGATGCCGATAGCGGCTCCGCCCGCACCCGATGTCGCCTGGGCGAGCGAATTGATGCCGCCGGATAGAATGCAAATGATCGAGAAGGACACGGCGAAATTCGAGAATGAACTCATCCGCCGTTCCAACTCCTGGGCATAGCCCATGGAGTGCAGGATCTGGACATCCTGCTTTTTGTCTAACTCTGAATAATCAGACATGCCATTCCCCCTAAAGCCCGATTGTCCGCGGGATTGCGGAAAACCATGTGTCAAATTGACCGCTGGCATTTCGCCATGCGGCCCGATCGCAGTTGAACTGCTCCCCGGGGTCTTTTTCTTTTATGCTCAGGCTTCCAGACTGCTCTGGAGAAGCCCCGTCAGATAATCGGCCATGACCCCTTGGCCGATGTCATCTTGAATGAGGTCGTTGCGGACCTCGATCATCACGTTATGCAGGCCGTTGGCGATCCCATGCAGCTTCAGCGTATGGGTGACGCCGTCTTCCGGCCCGTAGGGTTGGTTACGTTCGGTCTGATAGAGCGGAGCCTCGGCCGCCGCATCCAGCATGCGATCGGCCAACCAACGATCTTCATCATGCAGAATGCCAAGCTCCACTGCCCGTGGTCTGCCATTATAGACCGGTGTGAAGCTGTGGATTGTCACGATCACGGTTTTTTGTCCGCGCGTTGCCCGCTCCGTCAAGAGCGCCTGAATGCGATCGTGAAACGGGATGTAGAGCCCTTCCGTACGTGCCTTCCTATCAGCCTCGCCCAGGTGCTGATTGCCGGGGATGGTATAGATCTCGCTCGTTTCCGGCATGGCACCGGCGCTTTCGGGGGGCCGGTTGCAATCATAAATCAGCCGAGAGAAGCGTTGAAAAACCAAGGTGGCATTCAAGCCGGCGGAAATACCTCTTGCAACCGCGAGTGCACCCGGATCCCAGGCGATGTGGCTGGAAAGCGCCTCGGCAGAAAGCCCGAGATCGCCGAACTTCTCCGGAAGGGCGCGAGAGGCATGCTCGCAGACGAGCAGAACCGCACTGCTTCCGTCCGGTCTTTCGACCGTAACACAATCGCCGTCCGCCTTCGTCAAAATGCCTTGCTGCGCAAGCATTGGAGACGCCCCACTGCCGATTAATAGAATGTTTATAAGAAAAGAATTCTTCAGGTTCTCGTCGCTGTCAACTGGAAACTGAAATTATTTCTTCATTTGTGACATTGACTCGAAATGTGACAGCGTTGTTATATCCTGCAAGGAAAGCGGCATCAGACCGTTCCGGGGAGCAAAATCGAGTGAACAATGCGTCGAAGACAGTTTCGGACGTAATCAATGCGCGCTTTGACACGCTGACGCGTGCCGAAAAGCAGCTCGCCAAGAGCCTGCTCGACAATTATCCCGTTTCCGGGCTGGGCAGCATTACCACCGTCGCCGAGAATGCGCGGGTTTCGACCCCGACGGTCGCTCGCATGGTGCAGAAACTCGGATACAAAGGCTATCCGGACTTCCAGGCCCATCTTCATCAAGAGGTCGAGGCGACGATCTCCAACCCGCTGACAAAGCACGATCGCTGGGCATCCAACGCGCCAGGCACGCATATCCTCAATCGTTTCGCCGACGCCATCATGGGCAACCTGCGACAGACCCTGTCGGATATCGACGTGGCAACCTTCGATGGCGTTGCCGCGCTGCTGTCGGAAAGAAAACGCGGCCTTTATTTCGTGGGCGGGCGCATTACAGGGGCGCTTGCCGAGTATTTCTTCACCCATATGCAGGTCATCCGGCCCAACACGACGCTGCTTTCTTCCAATTCAAGCACCTGGCCACAATATGTCCTGAACATGAATCCGGGTGATCTGCTCGTCATATTCGATATTAGGCGTTACGAGCAGGAAATGGTCAATCTCGCCGCCGCCGCCCGCCGGCGCGGCGCCGAAATCATCGTCTTCACCGACCAGTGGGCAACGCCCGCCGCCAAGCACGCGAAATACACGTTTCGCGTGCAGATCGAGGCGCCGTCCGCCTGGGATTCATCGGTCGTCACTCTCTTCATCGTCGAAGCCCTGATCGAAGCCGTGCAAAGCTCGACATGGGACGAGACAAGCGAGCGCATGAAGACACTGGAAGGTCTTTTCGAACAAACCAAGCTGTTTCGCAAGCTAAGCTGAAGGGGAATAAAAACAGAAAATAACGGCTCGTGGAGGATGTGAAATACAGCGACTGTCATACTTGCCGACTAGAAGCAAAAATCGACTGCGTTTTCAGCAAACCCAACGCTTTGAAGTCGTCACACAACCTTCATGTAACGTCATTAACAGCAACGCCAGACACTGAAAACCTAAAAGGAGGAAATGCAGTGATCTCGAAAATTCATCGTCTTCTGACAATTTCTACGGCGATGCTCGTCGCTTCGACGGCAATTGCCGCTGCAGAACCGAGCGCCGATCTCATCGCTGCCGCCAAGAAGGAAGGCACGCTGACCACCATCGCCCTGCCCCACAACTGGTGCGGTTATGGCGACCTGATCGCTGCATTCAAGGCGAAATACGGCATCGAAGTCAACGAACTGAATCCGGATGCCGGCTCGGGCGATGAAGTCGAAGCAATCCGCGCCAACAAGGGCAACACCGGCCCGCAGGCTCCTGATGTGATCGACGTCGGTCTCTCCTTCGGCCCGACCGCTAAGAAAGAAGGCCTGCTGCAGCCCTACAAGGTTTCCACCTGGGATTCGATTCCGGACAGCGCCAAGGATGCCGAAGGTTACTGGTACGGCGACTACTACGGCGTTCTTTCCTTCGTCACCAACAAGGACGTCGTGAAAAACCCGCCGAAAGACTGGGCTGACCTGCAGAAGCCCGAATACGCCAACACCGTTTCGCTCGCCGGCGACCCGCGCACCTCGAACCAGGCCGTTCAGGCCGTCTATGCCGCCGGTCTCGCTGCCGGCGAAAAGGACGCCACCAAGGTCGGCGCCGCCGGTCTCGACTACTTCGCGAAGCTCAATAAGGCAGGCAACTTCGTTCCGGTCATCGGCAAGTCCGCTTCGCTGGCGCAGGGCGCAACGCCGATCGTCGTCGCATGGGACTACAACGGTCTTTCCTGGCGCGACAGCCTGAACGGCAACCCGCCGGTTGACGTCACCGTTCCGGCTTCAGGCGTTATCGCTGGCGTTTACGTCCAGGCGATCTCGGCCTTCGCTCCGCATCCGAACGCTGCCAAGCTCTGGATGGAGTTCCTCTATTCCGATGAAGGCCAGATCGGCTGGCTGAAGGGCTATTGCCACCCGATCCGCTTCAACGACCTGGCGAAGAACAAGAAGGTTCCGCAGGAACTGCTCGACAAGCTGCCGCCGGCCGCCGCTTACGAAAAGGCCGTCTTCCCGACGCTCGAAGAGCAGGATGCCGGCAAGACCGCCATCACCACCAAGTGGGATTCTGTCGTCGGTTCGAACGTACAGTAATTTGACCTGACATGACCTCCCCGCTCCGGCGGGGAGGTTTCCGTTTTTCTGACGCCGCGGATTGGGCCAATCATGAGCATCGCCACAACATCAACGGTCAGTTCCACTCCGATGATCAACAAGCGTGTGGTTGTCGATTGGCTGGGAATAACACCCTTCCTAATCTTCGCGCTGCTGTTTCTGATTTTGCCGACGATCTATCTGATAGCAGGCGCGTTTCTGACGCCTGACGGCAGCCTGACGCTGAAGAATATCGGCGATCTCTTCACGCCGACAATCATGAGCGCCTATTGGATCAGTATCAAAATCTCGGTCGCTTCGGCGCTGGGTGGCGCGATCATCGGCTTTTACCTGGCTTGGGCGCTCGTCCTGGGCGGACTTCCCGCCTGGATCCGTCATGCCTTCCTGACTTTCTCGGGGGTCGCATCGAATTTCGCCGGCGTGCCGCTGGCCTTCTCGTTCATCGCCACGCTCGGCCGCCAGGGTTTGGTCACGATATTGCTCGCTCATTTCGGCTTCAACCTCTACGGCACGGGCTTCAACCTGCTGAGCTTCTTCGGCCTGACCATTACCTACATGTACTTCCAGATACCGCTGATGGTGCTGATCATTACACCTGCGCTCGACGGCATGAAGAAGGAATGGCACGAAGCGGCTTCCATTCTCGGCGCAACCAATGGACAATATTGGCGGATGGTCGCCCTGCCGATCCTCTGGCCAAGCCTGCTAGGTACGACGCTGCTGCTATTTGCAAATTCGTTCGGCGCCATCGCGACGGCAATTGCACTTACCGGCAGCTCGTTGAATATCGTTCCGATCGTGCTCTATGCGCAGATTCGCGGCGACGTGCTGCACAATGCCAACCTGGGCTATGCGCTGGCGCTCGGCATGATCGTCATCACCGGTATTTCGAACGTCATTTATATCTTGATGCGCATGCGCGCTGAACGGTGGCAGAAATGAAGCTGCAAAAATTCTTCGCCTGGATCGCCGTTGCCATCGGCCTCATCTACTTCCTGGTGCCGCTCATCGGTACACTGGAGTTCTCGCTGCGCATGCGGCGCAACGCTTACAGCTTCGACGCCTATGCCTCCGTCTTTTCGGATTTCGGCTTCATTACGGCCTTTGGCTTCTCCATGTTGATGGCGCTTCTGACCATCATCTTCGGCATGTTGCTCGTTGTGCCCACGGCCTATTGGGTGCGGTTGCGGTTGCCGCAGCTTCGGCCTGTCGTAGAATTCATCACCTTGATGCCGCTGGTCATTCCGGCCATCGTCATCGTATTCGGCTATCTGCGGCTCTATAATTCGTCGTCGATCCTGCCGCTGACCGGCTATAATTCGACGACGAACATTCTGCTCGTCTGCTCCTACATTGTATTGTCGCTGCCCTATATGTATCGTTCGGTCGATACGGCGATGCGTACCATTGATGTCGGCACGCTGACAGAGGCTGCCGAAAGCCTTGGTGCAAAATGGACAACCATTATGTTCAAATGCATCTTTCCAAATGTCATGAGCGGTGTGCTTTCCGGAGCGTTCATCACCCTTGCGATCGTCATGGGCGAATTCACCATGGCATCGCTGCTCAACCGTCCGGCATTCGGGCCCTACATGCAGCTCATGGGCGCCAATAGAGCTTACGAGCCCTCTGCCCTGGCCATCATCGCGCTTGCCGTTACTTGGCTCAGCATGGGCTTGCTGCAGCTCGTTTCCCGTTTCTCAAAATCCGCTCCGATTAAGGCGTAAGGCTTCTCACCATGGCTTTTCTCGAACTCACCCACATCAAGAAATCATTTGGCGAAGTTCAGGTCGTTCACGATTTCAATATGCAAATCGAGAAGGGAGAATTCATCTCCTTCCTTGGACCGTCGGGCTGCGGCAAGACGACCGTCCTGCGCATGATCGCCGGTTTCGAAACGCCGACCGCCGGCACCCTGTCGATCAACGGCAAGGATCAGCGGGCGTTAAAACCGAACCAGCGCAATATCGGCATGGTGTTCCAGGCCTACGCGCTGTTCCCGAACATGACGGTGCACGACAATGTCGCTTTCGGCCTCAAGGTGGCCGGCATGGCAAAGCCCGACATCGATAAGCGCGTCAAGGAGATGCTGGCTCTCATCAAGCTCGATCATCTGGCCGGCCGCTATCCCTATCAGATGTCCGGCGGCCAGCAGCAGCGCGTGGCGCTCGCCCGCGCCATCGCCGTCAAGCCGCAGGTGCTCCTGCTCGACGAGCCGCTTTCGGCCCTCGACGCCAAGATCCGCATCTCGCTGCGCGAAGAAATCCGAGCCATCCAGCAGCAGCTTGGCATCACCACCGTCTTCGTGACGCACGATCAGGAAGAAGCCCTGTCGATCTCCGATCGCATCGTCGTCATGAATGCCGGCCGCGCCGATCAGATCGGCACGCCTTTCGAAATCTACAACACACCGGCAACCCGCTTCGTCGCCTCCTTCGTCGGCACGCTGAATCTCATCGAAGGCAAGGTCGTCGATCCCGACAGCAACCGCATCATGATCGGCGATCAGGGTGTGACCCTGAAGCAGTCGGTGACAGCCTATAAGCCGGGCGATACCGTATCGCTGGCCCTGCGTCCGGAAGCAGGTTCGCTGGCGGAATCGGCCAAGGGCGACACGGCGCTGACGGGTGAAGTCTCCTCGGCACATTTCCTGGGCTCGGTCATCCGCACCCGTATGAATGTCGCCGGCAACACGATTTCCTTCGACATGTTCAACAGCCCCGGGATGATGCCTCCGAGCGTTGGCGAGAAGGTGACGCTACGCTTCGCCTCTTCCGACCTGCTCGTTATTCAGGATTGAGCGCACCTCTGCGCCGCAGGGAAACTTTGAAAAATTATTCGCAGGCGCCGGGTCAAAAGCCCGGCGTTTTTCTTTGATTTCCATGAAGGAAAACATCTATAGTCCAGGCGTTCTCAGGGCGGGGTGCAATTCCCCACCGGCGGTATGGGGATCTTCCCCGAGCCCGCGAGCGCCTTCCGAGCTTTCGGAAGGGTCAGCAGATCCGGTGAAATACCGGAGCCGACGGTATAGTCCGGATGGAAGAGAGCAAGCAGGGTCGCACCTCCTCCGTACGGGGAGTGCCGCGTTCATGCGTGTTCGCCCAAGGGATAATTGACAACAACCCTTGAAAGGCAAAATTCATGACCATTTCGATTTCTACCCAGCCGAGCCGCGTCGCGATCATTCGGGCTCGCTGGCATGCCGATATCGTCGATCGCTCGGTCGACTCCTTCGTTGCCGAATGGCAGACGACGGAAGGTGCATCGCCGATCGATATCTTCGACGTGCCCGGCGCACTGGAAATTCCGCTGCATGCTCAGACGCTCGCCCGCAACGGCCGTTATTCCGCAATCGTTGCCACCGCTTTCGTTGTCGACGGTGGCATCTATCGCCATGAGTTCGTTGCAAACACGGTTCTCGACGCTATGATGCGAGTCCAGCTCGATACCGGTGTGCCGATCCTGTCGGCAGTCCTGACCCCGCATCACTTCCAGGAATCGGAAGCCCACATTCAGTTCTTCAAGGAACATTTCATCATCAAGGGCCGGGAAGTCGCCAGCGCCTGCCGCCACATCCTGACGGAGCGCGCCAAGCTGCTGCCGGCCGTCACGGTCTGAACCAGCATCGTGGAGGCGCGGCTTGAGCTCGCCTCCACATCACAAGGGAGAAACGTCAGTGACCGTCCTACGCATCATCCCGAACCTGCCCGCCGCCGATCCCGCCACGGCCCGTCTTTTCTACCAGGACCTGCTCGGCCTCGACATCGTCATGGATCACGGCTGGATCCTGACCTTCGCCTCCGAAGCGGCAACAGTGCCGCAGATCAGCGTCGCCAGCGAGGGCGGTTCGGGAACGCTCGTCCCCGACCTTTCCATCGAAGTCGACGATGTCAACATGCTCTATCAGCGCGCCACCTCCATGGGCTTCGGCATATTGTACGACCTGACGGAGGAGCCATGGGGTGTCCGCCGGTTCTATGTCCGCGATCCCTTCGGCAAGGTCGTCAATATCCTCTCCCACCGCTAATTCAAGCTCACGGAGACCCTCAAGGGCTCTCCGTCACTGTCATCGCAGATCGAGATTGAACGTGGTCCGTTCGGCCGGCCATACCGATTCCGAGTAGGTTATCGGTATACCCGCTGCATCCATATCCACCTTGCGCGTCACCAACAGCGGTGTTGATTTCGGTTGGCGCAGGATCCGGGCCTCGTCGGCCGTCGGCATGCGCGCCTCGATCTCCGTCGACAAGCGTTCGTAGTCGGTGACGCCATAGCTGGCGAGTGCCGCCGAGATTGTCGGATGCTGCAATCTGGCCTTGTCGAAATCGGGAAAACGTTCGGCTGGATAATAGGAATCACCCAATTCGACCGGAATGTCGTCGGCCGTCATCACGCCGCGACGATGGATGACCATTACCCCAACTGCCAGCTTCAGATAGCTGGCAACGCGTTCGGTCGCCGGCACGATCTCGTGAACGAGCAACTCGCCACCCGGCTCGAAACCCTGCTCGATCAGATTTTTGTGGAAGCGGGTGCGCTTCGACAGCGTATAGTCGAGCACGCCCCTATGAACGAAGGTTCCCCGCCCCTGCTCGGCGCGGACCAATCCACGCTGCTCCAAGTGCCCCAGCGCCTGGCGCACGGTGAAGCGGCTGACGCCAAATCGCTGCATCAGTTCGGGTTCGGTCGGCAATTTCTCTCCGGGCACGAAAGTCCCGGCGGCAATATCACCCGCCAGGATCTCGCCGATCTGATGCCAGAGGGCGCTGCCGCCCTTGCGGTCGATCGTCTCCATATCAGATACGCTTCTCGAGCCGGAACAAAAGCTTGTATTCGGCCGGATAGCTCAACGCATCGAGAATGCTCGGATAATATTTCCGATCCTTGGTGGCGCGCACAAAACCATCATAGCCGAAGCGCCTGACGGAAACATCGAAGCCTGCCGCAGTGAAGGCTTCGATATAGTCCTGTGGCGAGCGATCCTGCATCGGCGCATTGCTGTTGTTTCCGATCAGCTCGAGCCATTTTGGCCAAAGCGGCATTTCATTGTGGCAACCCGTGACGGCGTAGTAGACGCCCCCATTGCGCATGGCCCGGAACATCCCCTCGGCATGCTCTTTCAGTTGCGGCAGCAGGTAAATCACCTCATAGCTGAAGGCGACGTCGAAGCTGTCGGCAAAAGGCGATAAATCGGTCGTTACATGAAACTGCAGCGGCATGTTGCCTGCGGCTTCGACAGCAGCAGCCACCGACTCCGAGGCGATATCGATGCCGACACCGCGTCGGAACGGTCGCATAGCATAAAGCAGCCGCAGAAAGCCGCCGCGGTTGCAGCCGAAATCCAGGACGGTCTTCGAGGAGAAATCTCGCTCCGGCACCGTCTCGATGAAATGCCGCCAATAAGGGCTATGCGATTCTGCCATGGCGGCGTCGCCCTGCGGTTCCTTGTGCCAGGTTGCATAAGTCATTGCCGCGTTCGTCATGATGCTCTCGCTGTTGGAGTGGACTGAACTTAAGATAGCGCAGCTTCATGACAGTGGCATGAATTAGTCCGGACGACTGGACTAATTACGATAACCCTCAATATGATGGGCTGCTACTATTGCAGGCAGTCCCCCATCCATTGCCCACCGAACCGATCCGTCAGCTTGCCGTAGTAGCTGCCCCAAGGCTGAACGGCGAGCGGTGTCGTCACCGCGCCGCCTTCAGCCGATCGGCCAAAAATCTTCTCAGCGCTCTCTCGGTCATCTATGACAAGCATATGGGCAGAATCTCGCATCGGCTCGGCATGTGCCTCTCTTGTTGTCGAACGAGCGGCCCACGCGGCCGCCCGGTATTGATGCCAATTACCTCATCTCAAGCGCGATGAGCTTCGACCTCGGGCACTGCGGCGCTTGCAATCGCAGCGACAAGATCGGCATTGCTGTAGCTTTGACCCGCAATGCCCCAGGCACCCTCCGGCGCATAGACTATATTCGACCAGATATGCTCACGCTTGATCCGCCCTTCGGCCGCCTGCTCGACAACATCGGTCGCCCTTGTAATGAAAGCACGCTTGGCTTCAGCGGTCGCGAGTGCGATCTCGGGCAGTTTGAGTTCGATGAAGGCTGCGGCAACGGGCTTTCCGGCCGCCAGTACGTGTTCGGCCGGGAGCACATTGATCGAGCCGATGACATTAGCCGTCATGAATTCATTCCCGGTCAAGCCGGCAACATCAAGGACTGCATCCGTCAATCCGGCAAAAGCTTGCGCCTGCGCTTCGGAAGAAAGCAGCCCTTCGGATACGGTGAGTGTAATGGGCATGGGATATCTCCTTGTTGGACCTGTGACGGCAATTGATGTATACCGATCACTCTTTAACGATACATACCGATCACTCTCTATGCAAGAGATAAAGAGAGATCGCTCTCAATGGAGGCGGCAATGCGCTATAGCGCCGAACATAAGGAAGAGACCCGGACGCGGGTCGTCGCGGCCGCGGGGCAGGTATTTCGCAAAGAAGGTTATGGCGGCGCGGGCATCGATGCGCTGACGAAAGCGGCCGGCGTTACCAATGGCGCCTTCTACGGACACTTCAAGTCCAAAAGCGAAGCGTTTCGCACTGCCGTCGTGGAAGGATTAGAAGAGTTGCGCCAAGGGATCCTGACACTCAGGCAAAACCAGCCGAAAGACTGGTTGAAGGCGCTTGCCAGCTTCTATCTCGGCTACAAACGGACCTGCGATCTCGGTGACAGCTGCACGCTGCCAAGCCTTTCCCCCGACGTGATGCGTGCCGATGAGGACACGCGCCGCGTCTATACGGTAGAATTGAAAAAACTCATCGCGGATGTTGCCGCCGGTCTGCCGGAGAGCACGAACTCTAGTGAAACAACGGCAGAGGATCGTGCCATCGTTCTTCTCGCAACGCTGAGCGGTGGTCTGACGCTTGCCCGCGCCGTATCCGACCCCGCCCTTTCCGTCCAAATAGCCGAAATCATTGAGCGGGCTGCTCTGACGGCCGGCGATCCTTTGCGGTCGCAAGGCGAATGACGATGCAACTCAAGCAATGACAATACAGCCGAGACGGAACCTCTTGGTTCGTCTCGGCGGGTCCATTTAGGCCCGGATCGCCTTGTCATTCACATCGAAACGATGCATCTGGTTCGCATTCGGCGTCGCATAAACCATTTCGTCCGGCTCGTATTTGTGTTCACCGAAGAGACGAACGGTGAGAAGACCGGTAGTCTCCGACTCCAGATAGATGATCGTGTCCGCACCGAGATGCTCGACGTGGATGACTTTGGCGGCCCATGTACCCTGATCGCGTGCTAGCGTGATGTGCTCGGGGCGTATGCCGACGGTCTTGGCACCGCTTTCGCCGAGGCGCTCGGCCGGTATGAAATTCATCTGCGGCGAGCCGATGAAGCCGGCGACGAAGGTATTGGCCGGGCGGTTATAAAGCTCCATCGGCGAACCGATCTGCTCGATCGCACCGGCATTGAGCACGACGATCTTGTCGGCAAGCGTCATCGCCTCGACCTGATCGTGGGTGACGTAGATCATCGTTGCCTGCAGGCTGCGATGCAGCCGCGCGATCTCCAGGCGAGTCTGGACGCGCAGTGCCGCATCGAGATTCGACAGCGGCTCGTCGAAGAGGAAAAGCTCCGGTTCGCGCACGATGGCGCGGCCGATGGCAACGCGCTGGCGCTGGCCGCCGGAAAGTTCTGACGGGCGGCGTCCGAGATATGGCGCAAGCGACAACATGCCCGACGCCTTCTCGACCCGGCTGTCGATCTCGGCCTTCGCAGTGCCGGCCTGCTTGAGACCCAGGCCCATATTGTCCTTGACGGTCAGATGCGGATAGAGCGCATAGGACTGGAAGACCATCGAGATGCCGCGCTTGGCAGGCGGCGTCACGGTTACATCCTGGCCATTGATCAGCACGGCGCCGGAGGTCACGTCTTCGAGGCCGGCGATGCTGCGCAGAAGGGTCGACTTGCCGCAGCCGGAAGGACCGACGAAGATGACGAACTCGCCATCCTTCACGTCGAGGTCGATGCCCTTCAGCACGTCATGCGTACCATAGGCCTTGCGGATGGATTTCAGTTGAAGCGATCCCACAGTCTTTTGTCCTTATAGATAAACGGGCTTGCCGGTGCGCACGCTCTCATCGGCGGCAAGGCATATGCGCAGCGATTGAACGGCATCGGCCATATGGCGATTGAGGTCGAGATCCTCGCGGATGGCCTTCAGCATGAAGGCCTGCTCGAAGTCGCAGAGTTCCTGGTGACCCGGTTCGCCGTCCATACGCAAATCCTGATCCGGCCGGATGAACTGGCCGTTCGGTCCCGTCTCAGCGCTATGCAGCCGGATGACCGACGTTTTCGTGTGCATGTCGATATCGTCGGACTTGGCGTTCTGATCCATGGCGATCGAAACCGAGCCGTTCGGCGACATCACGTCCTTCACGAAGAAAGCCGTCTCCGAAATCATCGGACCCCAGGCGGCCTCGTACCAGCCGACGGAACCGTCTTCGAAGATCACCTGTAGATGGCCGTAATTATACATGTCCGGCTTGATTTCCTGCGTCAGCCGCAGGCCCATACCGCGCACCTCGACGGGTTTGGCATCGGTGATCTGGCACATGACGTCGACATAATGCACACCACAATCGACGATCGGCGAAGTGTTTTGCATCAACGCCTTGTGCGTCTCCCAGGTCGGGCCGCTCGATTGCTGATTGAGGTTCATGCGGAACACATAGGGGCCGCCGAGCTTGCGCGCTTCGGCAATCAACCGCATCCACGAGGGATGATGGCGCAGGATGTAGCCGATCGTCAGCTTCTTGCCGGCTTTCTTCGCAGCCGCAACCACACGCTCGGCATCTTCGACCGTCGTGGCCAGCGGCTTCTCGACGAAAACGTGACAACCGGCTTCGAAGGCCATGACGGCGAAATCGGCATGGCTGTCGGAATAGGTATTGATGGAGCAGAGGTCCGGCTTCAGCTCCTTCAATGCGGTCTCGAAATCCGGATGGATCGTATATCCCCGCAACTCCTCGGGCAGCTCCCGCTTGGAGCGGTTGACGAGGCCGACGATCTCGAAGCCCGGATTATTGTGATAGGCCAGCGCATGGCTGCGGCCCATATTGCCAAGGCCGGCAACGAGAACGCGGATCGGCTTTTCAGATGGGCTCACTTGACTGCTCCAGATGTAATGCCGCGAATAAGTTGGCGCGAGAAGATAACGTAGAGGATGAGGATCGGCAGGATGGCAAGCGTCAGCGCCGCCAACACCGCATTCCAGTTGGTCACGAACTGGCCGATGAAAATCTGCGATCCGAGCGTCACCGTCTTGGTCGCCTCGCTTGGCGCGAGGATCAGCGGGAACCACAGATCGTTCCAGATCGGGATCATGGTGAAGACCGCGACCGTCGCCATCGCCGGGCGAACCAGCGGCAGCACGAGGCGGAAGAAGATGGCGTACTCGCTGAGGCCGTCGATGCGGCCGGCATTCTTCAGGTCGTCGGAAACCGTCCGCATGAACTCGGACAGGATGAAGATCGCCAGCGGCAGGCCCTGCGCCGTATAGACGAGGATCAGCGCCGTCAGCGTGTTGACCAGGCCGGCAGCGACCATGCCCTGCAGGATCGCGACGGTACCGAGCCGGATCGGGATCATGATGCCGATCGCCAGGTAAAGCCCCATGACCGTATTGCCACGGAAACGGTATTCCGACAGCGCAAATGCGGCCATCGCTCCGAACAGCAGCGTCAGGATGATCGAGACGATCGTGACAACAAAGCTGTTCTGGAAATAGGTGAGGAAGTCCCCCTGCTTCAAAACGGTGTCATAGCCGATCATGCTGAAGGAGGATGGCGTCGGGACGCTCAGGGGTGCGCGGAAAATCGAAGCGCGATCCTTGAACGAATTGATGACAGTCAAGAACACCGGAAAAATGGCAACCAGCGTATAGGCGATGAGCGCCAGATGCACCAAGCCGGTGCGAAGAGTGGACGTGCGTGCCTTGGACATGGGCCGCGCTCCTCAGAACTGGTAGCGACGGATGCGCCGCTGGACGATGAAAAGATAGAAGGAAACACCGGCCAGGATGATCAGGAACATCACCGTCGCAATCGTCGCGCCCATCGAGCGGTCACCCAACTGCAGCTGAAAGCCGAAGAAGACGCGGTAGAGCAGCGTGCCGAGAATATCCGTCGAGCCGTCAGGCCCCGCCAGTGCGCCTTGTACGGTATAAACCAGGTCGAACGCATTGAAATTGCCGACGAAGGTGAGGATCGAGATGATGCCGATCGCCGGCAGCACCAGCGGCAGCTTGATCTTCCAGAACTGGCTCCAGCCGGTGATGCCATCACATTCGGCCGCCTCGATCACCTCTTCGGGGATGTTGAGCAGCGCGGCATAGATCAGCATCATCGGAATGCCCACATATTGCCAGACCGAAATAAGGGCCACGGTAATCAGGGCCGTGCTCGGCCTGCCGAGCCACGGGGCAAAGAACGATTTCAGACCAATGACATTCAGAAGCTCGGGTGCAACACCCCAGAGCGGCGAGAGGATCAGCTTCCAGATGAAGCCGACAACGACGAAGGAAAGCAGCGTCGGCAGGAAGATGGCGGTGCGGTAGAAGGCGACGAAACGCAGCTTCGGCAGGGACAGGAGTGCAGCCAAAGCGACACCGATCGGATTCTGCACGCACATATGGATGGCGAAGAAGATCAGGTTGTTGCGCAGCGCATTCCAGAAATCATGCGACCAGCGTTCGTCGCCGAACAAAACCTTAAAATTGTTCAGGCCGACGAAGACGGACTGATTATCAACGACATTGTAAAGCGACAGCCGCAAGGTCTCGATCAGCGGCAGGATCATGACCGCCGTATAAACAACGAAGGCCGGGAAAAGGAAAACGAGTATGTGCCAGCGCTTGGAGCGCCTGATCGGCGTCACCCCAAGGGCGTCTGATGTCGCGGCGTCGCTCATGGCTTTCTGCCTGTTTTTCTTGGCTGCTTGATGAGGCGGCAGCGCAAAGGTTCAAATCCGCCCGTTGCCCCCGGCTCTCCGGCCGAATGGAAGCGATATCAGGCGTGTCGAATGTAACGGCGAGACGATCGCCAATCCAATTACTCAAGATAACGAAAAAGGCGAGGAGCCTGGAAGGCCCCTCGCCCGTGTCATGCAATGCTTACTTGCCCGGCTTGTACCAGCTGTCGAGGCCCTTCTGGAGCTTCTCGCCAGCCTGTTCTGGAGTGTCCGTGCCGTTGATCACGTTTGCGGATTCGGTCCATGTCTCATTTTCCAGGTTCGGCGTGCCGCGCGACAGGATCTGATAGGTGGAACGAACGGTCGACTTGTGGTTGTCACGCCAGGAAACGAATTCCTGGGCGAGCGCATCGCTCATCTTCACCGGATGCGAGTTCAGGCTGAAGAAGCCCGGCAGCGAGTTGGCATAGATGGTTGCAAACTCGTCGGAAGCGACCCAGTCGAGGAACTTCTTGGCTTCTTCTTGGTGCTTGCTCTTCGTATTCAGGCCGACACCGATATCAGGATGGTCGGAGATGTAGGCGGTGTCACCAGCTTTGGCGACGGGCGGTGGAAAGGCGCCCATCTTGAACTGCGCCTGGGTGTTGAAGAGAGCAATTTCCCACGAGCCGGCCGGATAGATCGCAGCCTTCCCAAGCGTGAAGAGGTTCTGGCTGTCGGCATAACCCTGCGCTTCGAAGCCGTCACCGAGGTAGGGCTTCCACTTGGCCAGTTCCTTATAGGGATCGACCCACGGAGCGTCCGTCAGCTTTTCCTTGCCGGCGATGAGAGCCTTGCGGCCTTCCTCGCCCTTCCAGTAGTTCGGGCCGATGTTCTGATAGCCCATGGTTGCGGCTTCCCAGAGGTCCTTCGTGCCCATGGCCATCGGGATGTAGGTGCCGTCAGCCTTGATCTTGTCGAGGACCGCGAAGAACTCGTCACGCGTCGCCGGAACCTTCAGGCCGAGCTTGTCGAAAGCGTCCTTGTTGTAGATGAAGCCGTGGATGACTGAAGCCATGGGCACGCAGAAGGTCGACTTGCCATCATCGGTGGACCATGCGGCCTTGGCGACAGCCGAAAAGTTTTCCAAGCCCTTAAGCTTGGTCAGATCGGCAAGATGCTTCTTGTTGAAGAGGTCGAGCGAAGCATCGAACGGACGGCAGGTGATGATGTCGCCGGCGGAACCGGCATCGAGCTTGGCATTCAGCGATGCGTTATATTCGGTCGGCGCCGTCGGTGAGAAGACGATCTTGATGCCCGGATTCTTCGCTTCGAAAGCTGGGATGATCTTTTCCTGCCAGATCTGCAGGTCGTCGTTACGCCAGCTTTCAACCGTCAGCGTCACATCGGCCGCATGTGCCAGGCTGACAGAAGTCAGCAGGCTCGAGGCAAGAAGCAAGCCTTTCAGAACATTGGTTTTCATTTCCCTCTCCTGTTTTCCGCGCCGTAGCTAGGCGCTGTTCTCGATCTGATATCCGCTGGCCTGTCCGAGGAACCGGTCAGCGCTCCATAGGGACCGCCAATATTGCCGACCCCTCCATGCAAAAGGCTTCAGAGGCTTTATGCCCGATCGGCCCGATCAATTGCCGTCGCCGCCACCAGACGGAGACGCAGCAAGAACCACGCGGGAAAATTATGACGAACGTCGAAACGGGATCCTCCTGATCCCTAACGGCCTGGCGCAACGACCAGATGCGCGCCCTTCCGCCCACTTACCGGCTGTTGTTTTTCTGCCGGCTTTGCCGATGTCCGTTCGTACTGTTCCCTTGCCTCGAATTAAGGCCAAAAAAATACCAATTGTCCAGCCGAATTTAACTTTCGGACGGAAAAAGATGGAGCCTCCTTAATTTATCCAGATAATTCAATGGGATAAAAACAGTCAAAAATGCCCGCTTTGCCTATTGGTAAATGGTATTTTTTTGGTATTGTACGGGAAAGCGGGAACAGGCGGCATCCGGAGGCATGATGGGGCAGTTTGCAATTGGTATCGATGGCGGTGGCACGAGTTGCAGAGCGGCTGTCATAGACGCTACGGGACAGGTGCTTGGCACCGGCAAGGCCGGCGCGGCGAACATCCTGTCCGATCTGGAAAACTCGCTGATTCATATCGTCGCCTCGGCAAAGCAGGCCCTGATCGATGCGAACCTCGCCCCGGAACTGCTGCGGGAATTGCCTGCCGTTATCGGAACCGCCGGGGCCAATGTCGGCAATTATGGCAAACAGGTCGAAGGCGCCTTGCCCTTTGCCAGCACGCATGTGGTCACCGATGCGACCATCGCCCTTCAAGGCGCGCTTGGCGATGCCGATGGTGTTATCGGCGCCTTCGGCACCGGCTCTGTCTACAATGCCCGCCATGGCGGCAAAAGCTGGGGCATCGGCGGTTGGGGGTTTGTCGTCGGCGATCAGGCGAGCGGCGCGCGCCTTGGCCGCGATCTGCTGGAAAGAGCGCTTCTGGCGCATGACCGGGTGACACCGGGCTCAGCGCTGACGGCATCGATCATGGCCGAATACGGCAATGATCCCGAACGGATCGTCGAATTTGCGCACGCCTCCAAGCCCAAGGATTTTGGCCGCTACGCACCTATTATCTTCGAATATGCCGGAATGGAGGACGCGGTCGCCATCGACATCGTGAAAACTGCGGTCAAATCGATAACCGAAAGCCTGGACGCGCTGCTTTGGCCGGAATGCCCTTCGATCTGCCTTCTCGGCGGCGTCGCTCAGGCTTATCGTCCCTGGCTCGACGAACGTCACAAGACGATTCTGGCCGAACCCAAGGGCGATGTCTTGCGCGGCGCCGTAGAACTGGCGGCAAAATTGCTGCGGGGTGGAGAGGAAAACAAGGCATGACCGAAGATTTGAGTGCAATCTTCTCGCCGGAACGCCTTTCCGTGGGCGGCACAGGCCCGCTCTATGTCAAGCTGCGCCGCACGCTCGAGGAGGCTGTGAAGGTCGGAAGGCTGAAGCACGGGGACGCGCTGCCGCCGGAACGTGACATTGCCGAATTTGCTGCGGTTAGCCGCGTCACTGTCCGCAAGGCGATCGACGATCTCGTCGCCGAAGGCATACTCGTCCGCCGTCATGGCTCGGGCACCTTCGTCGCAAAACCCGTTTCAAAGGTGGAGCAGCGGCTGTCGCAGCTGACATCCTTTACCGAGGATATGGCACGGCGTGGGATGACAGCTCGCTCCGAATGGCTGCATAAGGGTATCCACACGCCCTCCCCGGATGAGATGATGATCCTCGGCCTTGCCGCCGACACCAAGGTATCGCGGCTGAGCCGTCTCCGCATTGCCGACGACCAACCACTGGCGATCGAGCATGCCAGTGTCTCCGGCGAATTCCTGCCGGATCCGTCTGTGGTGACCACATCGCTGTACGCAGAACTGGAAAAGCGCCAGGTGCGCCCTGTTCGTGCGGTGCAGCGCATATCCGCGACCAACATGAAAGAGGCCGATGCGGGCTTGCTCGGCGTTCCGGTCGGCGCGGCCGGCCTCTCAATCGAGCGTATCTCTTATCTCGGTTCGGGTCGGGCGGTCGAATTTACCCGGTCGCTCTATCGCGGCGACGCCTATGATTTCGTCGCAGAACTGACGATTGGCGCGAACTAGCCCAACTGGGCGAAACAGAAAAATCCCGGAATCAAAAAAAACGCCGCCCCAGCCGAGTAAGCTGGAGCGGCGTTTGCATACAGGATCAAATTTCAAGCGAAGCACTGCAAGTCTTTGAAACGACTCGCAATCAGGCTGCGTCGTCGACCACGGCTTCACGCTTCTCCGGCACATAATTGAGAACCGGACCCAACCAGCGCTCCACCTCGCCCATGGGCATGCCCTTGCGGGCAGCATAATCCTCGACCTGATCGCGCTCGATCTTGGCGACACCGAAATAGTAGGAAGACGGGTGAGCGATATAAATGCCGGAGACGGAAGAACCCGGCCACATCGCATAGCTTTCTGTGAGCTTTACGCCCGTTGTCGCTTCGGCATCCAGCAGGCGGAAAAGCGTATCCTTCTCGGTATGGTCAGGCTGCGCCGGATAGCCAGGTGCAGGACGGATGCCCGCATAGGCGTCGAGAACAAGCTCCTCGCTCGTGAAATTCTCATCCGCGGCATAACCCCAGAACTCTCGACGCACCCGCTCATGCATCCGCTCCGCGAAGGCTTCGGCAAAGCGGTCGGCCAGTGCCTTCACGAGGATCGACGAATAATCGTCATTGGCCCGCTCGAAGCGTTCGGCAATGGCCACCTCCTCGATACCGGCCGTCACGACGAAGCCGCCGACGTAATCGCCGACACCACTGGAAACCGGCGCCACAAAATCCGACAACGCCACATTCGGGCGACCGTCTCGCTTCGATAGTTGCTGCCGTAGCGTGTAGAAAGTGGCGAGCTCCTCATTGCGGCTTTCGTCGGTGAACAGCTTGATATCGTCGCCGACCGCGCCCGCCGGCCAGAAGCCGATGACCGAACGCGGGCGAAACCAGTTTTCCGTGATGATCTTTTCGAGCATCGCTTGTGCATCGGCATAGAGCTGCCGCGCCGCCTCGCCCTGCTTTTCGTCTTCGAGAATTGCCGGAAAACGACCCTTGAGCTCCCAGGTCTGGAAGAATGGGGTCCAATCGATGTATTTCGCCAGTTCGGCAAGATCGTAATTCTCGAATACCTTCGTCCCGAAAAACTGCGGCTTGACCGGCTTGTAATCAGACCAATCCACCCTCTCGGCATTCTCGCGCGCCCTTGCAATCGGCAGGCGCACCTTCTCCGCCTCGCTGCGCGCATGGGCAGCTGCGACCTTGGAATACTCAGCCCGAACGGTATCGATATAGCCCTGCCGCGCATCCGGCGATAGCAGTGCTGATACGACACCTACGGCGCGGCTCGCATCCGTAACATAGACGGTTTGCCCCCGGTGATAGCCCGGATGGATTTTCACCGCGGTATGGACACGGCTCGTCGTGGCACCACCGATCAACAAGGGGATCTCGAAGCCTTGCCGCTCCATCTCAGAAGCAACATGCACCATTTCGTCGAGAGACGGCGTGATCAGCCCTGAGAGGCCGATAATATCGACTTTTTCGGCTACGGCTGTCTCCAGGATCTTGGTTGCCGGCACCATGACGCCTAGGTCAATGATCTCGTAATTGTTGCAGGCGAGCACCACGCCGACGATGTTCTTGCCGATGTCGTGCACGTCACCCTTGACGGTCGCCATCAGAATCTTGCCGGCGGACTTCCGCTCGCTATCACCACCATTGGCAAGTTTCTCGGCTTCCATGTAGGGCAGCAAGACGGCAACGGCCTGCTTCATGACACGGGCGGACTTCACAACCTGCGGCAGGAACATCTTGCCCGAACCGAAAAGGTCGCCAACAACATTCATGCCGGCCATTAGCGGGCCTTCGATGACATGCAGCGGCCGCTCGGCAGCCTGACGCGCTTCCTCGGTATCGGCTTCGATATATTCGGTAATGCCGTTGACCAGCGCATGTTCGAGCCGCTTCTCCACCGACCATTCACGCCAGGAAAGATCCTGCGTCTTGGCTTCCTTGCTGCCGGAACCGCGGAAGCGTTCGGCAATCTCAAGCAGGCGCTCCGTGCTGTCCGGACGGCGGTTGAGCACCACGTCCTCACAGGCGTCCCGCAATTCCGGGTCGATATTGTCGTAGACGGCGAGCTGCCCGGCATTAACGATGCCCATGTCCATGCCCGCCTGGATGGCGTGGTAGAGGAATACGGCATGCATGGCCTCGCGGACGGGTTCATTGCCGCGGAACGAGAAGGAAAGGTTCGAGACACCACCGGAAATATGGACCAACGGCATCGTCTGGCGGATCGTCCGCGTCGCCTCGATGAAATCGACACCGTAATTGTTGTGCTCTTCGATACCCGTCGCCACGGCGAAGATGTTCGGATCGAAGATGATGTCTTCCGGTGACAGGCCCGCCACTTCCGTCAACAGCTTATAGGCACGCGAGCAGATCTCGACCTTGCGCTCGTAGCTATCCGCCTGCCCCGTCTCATCGAAGGCCATGACGACGACCGCCGCGCCGTACATCCGCATCAACCGCGCCTGCTTGAGGAAGTTCTCTTCACCTTCTTTCAGCGAGATGGAGTTGACGATCGGCTTGCCTTGAACGCATTTCAGGCCGGCCTCGATAATCGAGAACTTCGAACTGTCGATCATGACCGGAACACGGGCAATATCCGGTTCTGCGGCGATGAGGTTGAGAAACTCCACCATCGCCTTTTCGGAATCGATCAGACCCTCGTCCATGTTGATGTCGATGACCTGCGCACCATTCTCGACTTGGTCGCGAGCGACGGCAAGCGCTGCGGTATAATCGGCATTGGTGATCAGCTTGCGGAACTTCGCCGAGCCAGTGACATTAGTACGCTCACCGACATTGACGAAAGGGATATCCTTGGTGAGCTCGAACGGTTCCAGCCCCGAGAGCGACATGAACGGCCGATGTTCGGCAATTCGGCGCGGCGGATATTTCGAAACCGCCTGAGCGATGGCTGCAATATGGTCGGGCGTGGAGCCGCAGCAACCGCCAACGATATTGACCAGACCTTCGCGAGCGAACTCCTCGACCTGGGCCGCCATCATCTCGGGCGTCTCGTCATACTGACCGAATTCGTTCGGCAGACCGGCATTCGGATAGGCGCAAATGAAGGTATCCGCGGCCGCGGAAAGCTCCTGCAGATGCGGCCGCATGGCATTGGCTCCCAGCGCACAATTGAGGCCGATCGTGAAGGGGCTGGCGTGGCGCACGGAATTCCAGAAGGCTGACGGCGTTTGACCGGACAGCGTGCGCCCCGAAAGATCGGTGATGGTGCCCGATATCATGATGGGCAGCTGAATACCCTTGGCCTCGAAACGCTCCGCGCAGGCAAAGATCGCTGCCTTGGCGTTCAGCGTATCGAAAATCGTCTCGACCAGGATGATATCGGCGCCGCCATCGATCAGGCCATCGATCTGCTCGCCATAGGCCAGACGCAAATCATCAAATGTGACCGCACGATAGCCAGGATTGTTGACATCGGGAGAGATCGAGGCGGTCCGATTGGTCGGACCGATGGCGCCCGCGACAAAGCGGCGCTTGCCATCTTCACGCTCGGCGCGGATCGCCGCTCGGCGCACGATTTGCGCCCCCTCCTTGTTGAGATCGTAGACCGCACCTTCCATCTGGTAGTCCGCCTGCGCAATGCTGGTGGACGAGAAAGTGTTGGTCTCCAGAATATCGGCGCCCGCCTTGGCGTAGCGATAATGGATCTCTTCAATCGCATCGGGCTGGGTCAAAATGAGAAGGTCGTTGTTGCCCTTCTGGTGGCAGGCACAGCCGATGAAGCGATGACCGCGAAACTGATCTTCGTCAAAGCCAAGGCCCTGAATCTGCGTGCCCATGGCGCCATCAAGCACGAGGATCCGCTCGCTCACCGCTTGTCGCAAAGCCTCAAACACCTCACTGCCGTCGCGCTTCGCCGTTCCCGAACCAAAAAGATTGTCAAACATAAGCGAACTCCTCTGGTCTGATTGCGACTCCCCAACCAGATCACATAAAGATATCTTTATGTCAACATATCTATGCTTTTAACCGCTCGATAGCAAGGACGATGCTTCCATCCTCTCCGCCGTTTCAGGAAAATAACCGTACCTGCGCTAATTGCCGATCCGACCATGGACAACGAAGGGCAGACGACACAGTTTAATCCATAACGCCATGACAGCGCTTTCGAGCGGCGCTATACGGCGTCAGGAAAAGAATCCATGGAGGACGGCATGAATATACAGGTTGAACCCGCAGCGCTCGGAAACTGGAGCACGCGCGCCTACCATCGGCGTTGGCTGCTTGATCAAGCGGACGCGCTTTTCGATTTCTTCCAGTACCGCGCCGTCAATCCCAAAGGTGGCTTCTATGACATGGACGATGCCGGCAAGCCGTTGGATAAGGCAAATCCCGTGCGCGGCATTCACTCGACCGCCCGCATGGTGCACTGCTTCTCGATCGGGTCGTTGCTCGGTCGTCCCGGCGCTAACGAAATTGTCGACCACGGCATGAACTATCTATGGAATCATCATCGCGACACGGCGCATGGCGGCTACTTTTGGTCGCTGAACAATGACGGCCCCGTCGATTCCAGCAAGCAGGGCTATGGCCACGCTTTCGTACTGCTTGCTGCCTCATCCGCAAAGACGATCGGTCATCCACTGGCCGATGGCATGTTGGCAGATGTCACGGAAATTCTGAATACTAAGTTCTGGGAAGCAAAGCACGGGGCGATTGCCGAGGAATTCAATCGGGATTGGTCCTTGATCGACGGTGGCACCTATCGCGGCCAGAACTCCAATATGCACCTGACGGAAGCCCTGATGGCCGCGTTCGAAGCGACCGGCGACAAGTCATATCTCGAAAAAGCGGAAAGCATCGCCGATCTCGTCATTCGGCGTTCGGCCGGGTCCGTCGGCTGGCGCGTTGCCGAACACTTCAACGCCGACTGGGTGCTCGACAAGAATTATCGCGGCAATGAGATGTTCCGTCCATCGGGTACGACACCGGGCCATTGGTTGGAATGGGCGCGTCTTATCCTGCAACTCTGGGCGCTTGGAGAAAAGCGTCATGACTGGATGCCGGAAGCAGCCAAGGGTCTCTTCTCCCAATCCATGTCACTTGGCTGGGACAGCAAGCAGGATGGATTCTTCTATACGCTCGACTGGGAAGATGGGCCTGCAAAACGCAACAAGCTTTGGTGGCCTGCATGCGAGGGTGCCGGTGCGGCTCACTATCTGAATGAACACGTCCCGAGCGATTTCCACGAAGAGAGCTACCGCAAGATCTGGAGCGTAATCGGCCACGCCTTTATCGATCGTGCTAATGGCGGCTGGCATGAGGAACTGACGGAAGATCTCGTTCCTGCTCACACGCTGTTCCCGGGCAAGGGCGATATCTATCACGCCCTGCAGGCATGCCTCATCCCCCTCTTCCCGGCAACCGGAAGCTTGACCAAAGTCATCACCGAGGCTGGTGGCAAGATCTGAAAGCGGCGGCGGCGCCCCATCGACGTGCGCCGCCTCGTCGCTCTATGCGAGGCTGAGATTGTGAAGCTCGTGGCCGAGGGTGAGAGCCAAGGCTTCGACAACGAGATTGTGGTCTTCGCGCTGCGGCAGCCCAGAAACGGTGACGGCGCCGACACACCCCGTACCATTGACGAAGATCGGAAAGCTGCCACCAGAGGCAGCATATTCGGTGCTTGAAAGCCCGTTGTCCTCGATCGTCTTGCCCTGGTGCTGCAGCCGCAACGTGCTAGCATAGCTGCTTCGAAAGTAACGCAGCACCATATTGCGCTTCCGACGGATCCAGTTGGAATTGTCAGGCGTCGAACCGGGCAAAGCTATGTAGAAAACCGGCATGGAATGAAGCGTGATATCGATAGCAACACCCATGTTGCGCTCGCTGGCGAGGTCGCGCAACAGCTTGCCGAGCACCCAAGCGGTCGAAAGGTCAAAAGCATCGAAACGCAGCGTTTCCTCTTGCAGCCCGATACGAGCAAGGTCCTGATCGATCGTCATGGAAAACCTTCTTTAAAAATAGATCGGCCTATCAAACGCGCAGAGAATGATTTGTCCACCTATCTCTTCGCTATTTCGAAGCCAAGCTGCCACTTCTGACCGATCGAGAAGTCATATTCATCCGGCTCGAATGCCTCGAAACCTCCACCTGGGTAGAAGGTCAACTCCCCGACACGGACCCACTCCGCCGACGCATAGAGATCGACACGAACGAAGTCGATATCGCGAGAAACCGTTTCAGTGACATGAATCATCTCCCTCGCGTGGGCAAAAACGCATGCGACGTCACGATCACAATTTTTCGTCGTAGCTGCGGCTCTCGACTGCCCAACTCGAGTTCACCATTTGCCAAAGGTGGTCCCCAACAGCGACCTTCAGCCGGTTTATGTCATGACCGACATTCAAACGTCGATGAGGTCGCAGCGACGAACAGTCATGTCCGGGGCATTGATAGCCGCAACCAAAGCCCAATTCTGCGGGATATGAACCGCAAAGCGTCCAACATGCGGTTAAAATTGTATCATCAATGATCACATTCACAGGCTGCATTCGCCTGAAATTGATTGGAATTGACTACAGGATCATCAACCCGGCTTTGAAAGTGGCGCGGCTCTCGCTTGCCTGTGGGAAGCGAACAGGTCATTGATAAACTTTACGAATGTCTCGCCACAGGAATAGTCCAACATGAATGCAAAGTACGCACTGCCCGCCATATTGGCCTGCACCTGTGCCGCGACACCGGCTTTAGCCGATAGTCCGTCTCAAATGGTGTTGCGGGATGGTTTCGACGGCATAGATTTCGCCCCATCTGGCCATCTTTACTACCGCGATAACTTCGAGCAAAGGGCCGGAACGATCGAATTTCAATCGGAAGTCAAGCATTCCGGAACGGGCGCATTGAAATTGAGCGTCAGACCATTCTGCCCACCGGGTAAAACAAACTGCAGCGAGAGAGCGGAAATATGGGAGCGCACCAAGTATCGCGTTCCATACGATCAGGGGGTTTGGTACGGTTTCGCCGTAAAATTCGCCGATCCCATACCCTCGGGCGACCATCGCTACCTTATCGCGCAATGGAAGCGAGAAATCGGGCCGAACGCCACAGGGGATTTCAGCCCCTTCCTCGCACTGCGGCTCAATAATGGCAAACTCTTCGCAACCGTTGAAACCAACTACGTTGCCCCGGTCAAGAAACACAAGCCCGAAAGTAACGGCAAGGCCTGCAGCGATGACCAAGCGCCGGTCTGGTTCCGTCCCGATACCAATCAAATGCGTGCATTGGTGGCCACCGACGACAACTGGGGCATATCTGATGGGCAAGAATTTACAGGCTGCACCGATGCCATAAAAGTAATAAATCGTGGCAACAAGCTGCCGACACCGGCATCAGGCTGGATCGATTTTGCCATCTACAGCAAACCAGGCCCCGATGGCTCGGGCCATATTGAGATATTCGCCAATAACAAATGGATCGTTACGGTTACTGGCCATATAGGACATGCCGATCACGGATTGGGAAAGAATCAATACTTCAAATTCGGCCCTTATCGCGCCGCCGATACCACAGTATGGACGCTTTACTATGATGATTTTCGTCGTTCGGCCCACTGCGCCGATGTATTATCGGACCCCAACCTTTGCCCTATGAAGTGACAAAGCTGCCGAGGATGCGTGCCTCTAGATCAATATGGCTATGGACACTCCGAGGGTGCGCTTTTTTTTGAGAAATGGCCGAACTTTTTCCTTTCTCGATAGTTATCTTCTTTCGTGAAGGAGGTGACTGAAATGCTTACTACCCATCGCGATTGCAAACAGCATGTAAAGAGGAATGCGATACCCTCCCTAGGTGAAATTGAAGGGCGAGTTGCGGTCCTGGAAATTGTCGCCCAGTCTGCGCTAACGCATGTATTTGACGAAGGTGAAGTCGATATCGATGCGGCGTTGCTGGCCCAGATTCGCAGAGCCATGCATCGCAAATGCAAGGACTTGAAACTTGACGGCGACGATACGGCATCGGCACTTTTATACGCCGAGGAGCTGATTGAGGCCGCGGTTAAGGCGTCGCATCCAGTCCATCAATGATGCCTTCCAAGCCAAGGCTCGTGTTATCCTTCTAGTGGCGCTGGCAATTGCGCTCGGCGTTCTCTTGTTTGTTGCACCACATGATGAAGCGGCGAGGACTACCCCTTCCGTGGCACCGCCCGGTGGACATCAAAATCGGCAATAATGTGCCCAAGAACAGACCTGTGTCACGTTAAGACACATGGTCTGTCCCAAATCAGGCTGCCGTTAACGTCGCGGGATGAACTCAGTTGCAAATTTGCAAAACCCAAGCAGTGTTCGCTTCACCCACCCGATGCCAAGCTCCAACAATGAATGGTGTAGCGAATGTCTATGATGGTCAATGCGCCGCTTTACCCCGATGACGTCGATGTCCTCGCAGGCGCACTTTTTGCATGGTGTGCCGAACGCAGCATCAGATTACAAAGTCAGGAAGGTCTGTCGGCAGCCAATCTTGCCATTGACCTCTACAATGCGGGTTATCAAACACAAGATCAGTTGCTTGGCGCACTGCATGACTACGATTTTCATTGACGTATTCCTGGGCATCCAGCTCGGTATCTAAAACCTGAGCACAATTTCTCTAGCTTTAGTATCAAAAATGCAGCGGGAGTTTATGCCGCATTCTCTTTGAAAACATTCGCGATACAATCTCGCTCTTCGAGAATTCCGGTCCACTCGTCGTGATAATATGAAGAGTCGTAGATCAGCGTGAAAGGACCGTGATAGCCAGCCGCGTTGGAAAGCTTAATGCAGCGGACGTAATCCGCTGCATCGAGCCCCGCTGCTGAATAACGCCCTTTCGCATGGCAGAGTTCGGCACGGCCCATGATCTTTGCCAGATCCTCGTATTTGCCGTCCCGCTCCCAATTGCCGAAATCGCCGTTGAGCCCGACTTTGCCGTGCAAAGCATCAAGAATCCGATTGACCTCCGTCGGTGCCGGCAACAGGTCGAACCAATTCTCTATGACGAGACGCACTCCCGCTGCGGCAGTCAATTCCGCCAGCCGCCGCAAATGGATCTCCGCAAGCGTCAAAGCTGAATCTGTCGGGGGAGTCTTTCCAGCTATCACGCGCATGTTTTCAGCCCCAAGAGCCGCAGCGACGTCAATCCATCCTGCCATCCATTCGGCATCGCGCTGGGCGGTTTCAGGATTACTGAGATCCCCATCTTCAACGAGCAGCGTCTGAAGCTTTACGCCAGCCTCCTCCATAACCTTCCGAAAATCACCGAGATAGCCAGGAAGAGGGCTCGGTAAATGGAAGGAGCAAATCTCAAGTCGAAAAATGCCGTGATCGGCGCATTGTTGCGGCAGATCGATCAATTCGATCGTGCCCTTCCCATATGTCGGCTGACCAGTCGGATATGCTTGATCGGCGGGCCTATAGGGATAGGTGGAGCCGAGCGCCCGATGCAGGGACCAGCTTGAAACCGCAAAACGATCCGACAAATCAACCACAAGACGCCCCATCTCTTATCGCCGTAAAAGGTAAACAAGAATTAGGTTGGATTGGACGGATATCAATCGGAAATATGTCATAGCCGCCCGCTCCTATGCGCCATCTATGTCACATGAAAGCATGATGCGGCTACGGCGTTTCACGGCCGCCCTTAACCCATCTGGAAATAGTGTCAAAAACCAGATCAGCGATCCACATGGCGCATATGCCGACGACGAAAGCCGTGGCATTCATGGCTGCGACATCCTTCTGTGGCAAAGGCCAGTTGATAGCGCGCAGATAGAAAAGCGTCGGCTCCGTTAGATAGGTGGCGGCAAGTGCGCCGCAGATCGGCGATGCGACGATCTCTCGTGTCGTATATCGGCGCCTGGAGAGGCCACGTAAAATGCCGCCGGAAAGACCAGCGATGACGACACCGGCTTTGATGCCCAAAGCATCCAGAAATTCATGTAACGTCATCGCTTTTCTCAATCAGAATTTTGGAACAGTCGATTGCTTGCCGTCACCTGTTCATCAGGGATACGGCAGGCAAATGATTTCATTTATCGACAGGCGGCTGTGGCTTTATCAAACCCGCAATACCATCACGCAAGATATTGATGATGATTTTCAGTGTACTCAAAGCCGTGACCGCGACAGCGGCAAAGCCTGGACCGACAAAGGATTGCGAACATTCCAAGGCTCCATCTGCAAGCTGCGTGCAGCCTGTCGCCAAAAGAACCGCAATCATGGATGCAGACAATGCTATCAAAACGTTCAGAACATTATGGAACGCATTCGTATTGAGCATATGTTTTCCTCTTGAATGGATTGGAGCGGCTCACCGATACGATGCCGACCAAACTTTGAATTGGTTGGAGCTGCCGTGAAAGGCATGTGCGAAGAGTCGATACTCTCGGTATCGTCAGCCTCTAGGTGTGTAGTCCCGGAATGAG
>UCII01000013.1 GCA_900472485.1 Hyphomicrobiales bacterium | reverse complement strand
GGAATTGCGTGAAAACAAAGGGATAGAGCGGTTCAGAGATTCCGTGAAAAACTGAGCCGCTCTAGCGCATCTGTGTGGGGCTTGTGCCCGTGAGCCGGCGGAACATGGCAATGAAGGCCGACGCATTACTGTAACCCAGCTGCGTTGCAATCCGGTGCACGGGCTCTCCGGCCTCGATCATCGACAATGCAGCAACGAGCTTCAGTCTCTGCCGCCACTCGTTGAAGGAAAGGCCGAGATCATTCTGGCATCGGCGCGAGAGCGTGCGCTCGGTCGTTCCCATCCGGCGCGCCCATTCCGCAAGGGAATGCCGGTCGCCAGGAGCGGACTGCAGGGCACTGAGTACCGGCCCGAGTAGCGGATCGTCGGAAAGCGGCAAGTAGCTCTCGCGCCACGGCGCCAGGCGAATCTGGTCGACCAGAACCTGCGCGAGCCGCAAATCTTCGGCTGTTTCAGGTATGGTGACATCACGTGCAGCAAAATCCGCCAGGATTGCCTTAAGCAGCGGACTGATGCTGAGCGTCGACGGCTTGTCAGGCAGGCTCGCGCAAAGAGCGCGTTCGACATAGACGGTCACATAGCGCAGATCGTGCTGATTATGGGCGCCGTGCATCGTATCCGGCGGCAGCCAAATGGCATAATGCGGCGGCGAGAGATAGCGCATGCCTTCGATATCGAACTCGCAGACTCCGGTAATCGCATAATTGAGCTCGCCCCAGGGCTGGCTCTTTTTGGGAAAAACCGTGCCTGCCCTATAATTCTCCGTTCGGAAGGAAACCGGATTCGGCGGGTCGCCCTTTATGCGTGGAGGCCTGCTGGACATGTCCTCATTTCGCTACTGATTGTCTTGTTATCGTTATATACCGGAATTCGGACAAGGAGTACAAAGGCTTCGGATGGCGAAGCGTGTCCGTCTTCCTCAGTTTCACCCAAGTCAGACGACAACGAGAGGCCATTCGCATGAGCACCCAGCCGAACGCCTCCGCATCCATAATCAGCGCCGCCGGGCTCGCGCCGCTGCTGACGGTGCTCATCTGGTCCGGCAATACCGTCGTCACCAAGGCGTCGGCGGGCGTGATCTCGCCAGGTTCCATTTCCTTTTATCGCTGGCTGCTCGCTTTCATCGTCCTCCTGCCCTTCGTTGGCCGGGCGGCATGGGGCAACCGCGCGCTGCTACGCGAGCACTGGCTGAAACTCGCAATTCTCGGTGCGCTGGGCATGGTGATCTATCAGAGCCTCGCCTATGAGGCAGCCAAGACCACTTCTGCTGTCAACATGGGCGTCATGCTTGCCTTGATGCCGTTGCTGTCGACGTTTTTCGCAAGCCTGCTGGCCTCTGAAAAATTGACCGCAGCAAGCATCGCAGGCGGAGCCATCTCATTGATCGGCCTCATCTATCTGACCTCTCAGGGCAACCCGATGCAGCTGGTGAATGGCGGCTTCCACATCGGCGACGGCCTGATGATTATCGCGGTCCTCGCGAATGCGCTCTATGGCGTCATGCTGAGACGCTGGGCGATGCCGCTTTCGATGTGGCAGCAGCTTTTCTGGCAGATCGGCTTTTCCACCCTCTTGCTGGTTCCGGTCTTTCTGATGGGCGATATCTCGCCGATCACCACGGCAAACCTGCCGCTGATCCTCTATGCGGCGATCCCGACCTCGCTGGTCGCCCCCTTCTGCTGGATGATCGGCATCCATAAGCTCGGCGCCGGCCGCGCCTCCCTGCTGATCAATCTTCTGCCGATCGTCGTTGCCGCACTTGCCTGGGCGCTGCTTGGAGAGCAACTGCACTCCTATCATGCGATCGGCGGCGCGCTTGCTCTCATCGGCGTCGGCCTTGGCTTACGCAAGGTTCCGGCGAAGAATGATCAAACGACCGTATCGGCCGATGAGGCAAGCTGGGAGATCGAGGAAGCCTAGTCCCGCTCCGAGAGCTCTTTCCTTTCGCCCGCCCTTCGTTCTACCATGAACGAGTCCCGAGAAGCGGAGAGGAAGCAAGCGTGCGCATAGCCCTGGAACCGGTGTCCTCCAGAACGACGATCCAGGAGAGCGTCTATCAGCAGTTGCGAAACGCGCTCATGGCCGGCAATTTCGATCCCGGCCAGACGCTGACCATCGCCTCGCTCGCCGAAACCTTCGGAACCAGCAACATGCCGGTGCGCGAGGCCCTACGCCGGCTCGCGGCCGAAAATGCTCTTGAGGTCGCAGCCAACGGCTCGGCCCGCATCCCCATCGTTACGCTTGCCCGCCTGGACGATCTCTGCCGCGCCCGCATCGCCGTGGAAGGGCTCGCCGCCGAGCTTGGCATCCCGAACCTGACCCCGACAGATATCGCCGCACTGGAGCACATCGCCGGCGAGCAGCATGTGATCGGCCTCGGCGCCAACGTCTACGACCTGATGGCCAAGAATCAGCAGTTCCACTTCACTATCTACCGCGCCTCTGGCTCCGAGGTACTCCTGCAGCTGATCGAGACCTTATGGCTGCGTTTCGGCCCCTATATGCGCATGCTCTCCGCCTCCGTCGAACCTTTGATGCGCAGCGGCGAGCTTGACCCTGCCGGCGAGCATGTTGCCATCGTCAAGGCGTTGAAGGCGGGAGACTTCGCCGCAGCTCGCGACGGCGTCGTCGCGGATATCAGACGCACCCACGAAATCCTGCAGGATTATTGCCCGGCCACGCAGGACGAGCCGCGCAAGGGCTCCGGCTCAGGCCGCCGCTAAGCGTCGCAAAAGAGATTCAGAAATTTGGTTGAACCTTAAAGTATTTTGTGATCAAATGATCAAAATAGAGGCTTAAATCCCAACATCCAGAGCGAGGTCCCCATGAGCTCCGCCGCTTCCGCATCGCAATTCGCCGGCCACAACAGCTTCCCGGTCGACGAGATCCGCGCCATGTTCCCGGCCATTCGGAAAGCTGGCGATTTCGTCTTTCTCGACAATGCGGGCGGTGCGCAGGTGCCGCAAACGGTGGTGGACGCGGTTGCCAATCACCTCATCGATTTCAACGTCCAGCGCATGGCGAAATACCAGCATAGCCAGGGCGTCGACCGCAATCTGGAAGAAGCGCGCGAAAGCGTCGCCATGCTGGTCAACGCCTATCGCCCGGAGGAAATCTCCTTCGGCCAGAACGCCACCTCTTTCATTCGCCTCGTCAGCCTCGGCATTGCCAAGCTGCTCGGCGAGCGCAACGAGATCGTCGTCACCGATATGGATCACGACGCCAACATCGCCACCTGGATGGCGCTGCAAGGCGATGGCGCCAAGATCATCTGGTGGCGCATGCGCGAGGACGGCACGCTACATGTGGAAGACCTGAAGCCGCTGCTGAACGACAAGACCCGCCTCGTCGCCTGCACCGTCACGGCGCATTCGATCGGCACGATCGTCGATGTCGCTAGCGTCTGCAAACTGGCGCAGGCGGCAGGCGCCGAAACCTTCCTCGATTGCGTCCATTATGGCCCGCATGGCCTGATCGACGTGCAGGCCTGGGGCTGCGACTATCTCGTCTGCTCCGGCTACAAGAATTTCTCGCCGCACATGGGCTTCCTCTGGGGCCGTTACGACGCGCTGGTCAAGTTGCCGACATTCAAGGAAGACTTCATTCCCGACGTGCCGCCCTACAAGATCGAGGTCGGCACCTTCACTTATGAGAACGTTGCCGGTATGAATGCCGCGGTCAAATATCTCGAAGGCCTCGGCCGCCGCTTCCTGCCTGACGGCAACCATAGCCGCCGTGAGGCGCTCGCCGCCGCCATGGGCGCGATCCGCCAATACGAATTGATGCTGTCGCGCGAAATGATCGCGGTGCTGAAACGCCACGGCGCCACCATCTACGGCATCTCCGACGAGAGCCGCCTCGAGCAGCGCGTTCCCACGATCTGCTTCAACATGCCAGGCATCACGCCACAGGAATTTGCCGACGAGATGGGCAAGCAACGCATCGGCCTGCGTGACGGCCACATGTTTGCGCCGCGCCTGATGAAGCGCCTCGGCCTTTCCATGGAAACAGGTGCCATCCGCGTGTCGTTGGTGCATTATAACAAGGTCGAAGAGATCGCCCGGTTCGACGCGGTCCTGACCGAGATCATGGCGCGGCGCAAGTAAGCTGTGCCTGTGAGCGGTGGCGGCGCCCGAACAACTCCGCCACCGCAATGCCTCCGTGCCGATGCGTCGATCGGCACGGAAGCTGCCCCGAAATTCAGGGCAGATTGCCCTGTATCTTTTCGGTCGATCCCTCGTGGGGAGGACCGCTGAATATGAGGATGCCGATGAGCGATTTCCGCCGGAACTGTATCGAGCAGAAGCTGCTCGTCGGCACGTTTGCGGCCATTCCGCATCCGGTTGCTATCGAAGTCGCGGCAGCCTCCGGCGTCGATTTCCTCTGCATCGACTGGGAGCATTCGCAGATCAGCCGGGAGCGCATCGAGGATCTGATCCGCGCGGCCGATGTCCATCGCGTTCCCGGCATGGTCCGCGTGCCCGGCCATGCGGCTGAGGATATCGCAGCCGTCCTGGATGCCGGCGCAGCGGGCGTTCTCGTACCGCGCGTTTCGACAGCGGAGCAGGCGCGCGCCGCCGTTAAGGCTACCCGCTATCCGCCGCTCGGTGCGCGTGGCGTCGGCCCCGGCCGCGCCGCCGCCTATGGCTACCGCATCCCGGATTATCTGGCCAAGGCCAACGAAGAGCTGGTGCTCGCCATCCAGGTCGAGACGGCCGAGGGGCTTGCCAATATAGCCGAGATCGCCGCCGTCGATGGCGTCGATCTCATTTTCATCGGTCCTGGCGATCTCTCCGTTTCGATCGACGCCATAGCGCCCGCGGGCAAAGACAAGCTCGACGCGGCGATCAGAACCATCACGCAAGCGGCTCTGTCCGCCGGTCGCGCGGTCGGTATCTTTCGACCTTCGGCAGATGATGTCGGCGCATGGTCGGAAGCCGGCATCAGCTTCTTCATACTGGCAAGCGATACGATGTTTCTGGGCGCCAGTCTGGCTGCCGGCGTCGATGCCGCAAAACAAAACAAGTATGCGCCAGATAACAAGGAAAGCTGATTTCTATCAGTGCGTTACCATTTCAAAGGGCAAAGCGAAATTGAGCAGGAAGGTAGACTTTTTAAGCTTAAAATTTGTCCTTGAAATGCAGTTGTTTTTGGATAACCATTCGAAATTGAGGGGTTGCAAAAGCGAAAGTTGTCGCAGCCGTTTGGACCCTCCAATGCAGAATTCCCAGGGGAAATTTCTTGTCTCTTCTACCGCAGCATAACCTGCCGAACGTGATGACGGGCCGCGATGCTCTCGAAGGTATTCGCGCCCAGATCCGCGACATGCGCGCCGACAATATCGCAGTGCTCGCCAAGCGCGCCCGCGAACTCGGCGGCGTCATTCCGCTCTGGTTCGGCGAAGGCGATATCGTGACGCCGGAGTTCATCCGCGACGCTGCGAAGAAGACGCTCGACGATGGCGCAACCTTCTACGTTCCGAACATGCGCGGCCTGGCGACACTCAACGAGGCCCTGTCCGATTACCAGACGCATTGGCACGGCCGCCCGATCCCGATCGAGCGCACGACGGTCGCGCCCGGCGGCATGCAGGCGCTCTATATGGCGCTTGAACTGCTCGTCGATGTCGGCACCAATGTTGTCTACGTCGCCCCGCAATGGCCGAATATCCATAACGCCATCCACCTGATCGGCGGCGAGCCGCGCGCCATGTCACTCGATTTCGATACCGACTGGCGTCTCGACCTCGACAAGCTTTTCGCCCGTTGCGATGCCCGCACCCGCGCCATCTTCCTGTCGACGCCCTCCAACCCGACGGGTTGGACAGCATCGCGGGAGGAAATGCAGGCCCTATTGGATTTCAGCCGCCGCACCGGCATCTGGATCATCTCCGACGAGGTCTATGCCCGCCTCTATTTTGATGGCGACATCGCTCCGTCGATCCTGCAGGTGGCCGAGGATGGCGATCGCGTGATCGCGATCAACAGCTTCTCCAAGGCGTGGGCGATGACCGGCTGGCGCGTCGGCTGGCTGACGCACCCGTCTGCCGTCGCCGACCAGCTGGGGGCGATGACGCAGTATATCAACAGCGGCACCTCGGCCATGGTTCAGGCCGGCGCGGCGGCGGCTCTGCGCGAAGGCGAGCCGCTGGTTGCAGAAATCCGTGGACGCATCAAGGCAGGGCTCGATCTCGCCTATGAGAAGCTGCCGAAGATACCGGGCATCATCCTGCCGGAAAAGCCGCGCGGCGGCATGTATGCCTTCTTCGCGCTGCAGGGCGAGCCCGATGCGACGGCGCTGTGCGAGCGCATTCTTGAAACGGCCCGCGTCGGCCTGGCGCCTGGATATCACTTCGGCGATGCGTCCCGCGCCTTCCTGCGCATGTGCACCTTCCGCGAAACCGAACAGATGCGCATCGCACTCGATCGCATGGTCAATGCGATGACATGATACGGCCGCCGGTCGGGCGGACGGAATACCCCCGTGGGTGAGAGGAAAAGCCCACAGCCATAACCAGAGGGAGACCAAGAAAATGCCCATTACTCGTCGCAGCCTGCTGATCCTGGCGACCGCCGTCGGCCTCGCCGGCGGAAGCCACTTCGCCTATGCCGCCGATGTCTTGAACGTAGGCTCTTATCCCAACAACCCGCCCTTCGAATATAAGACCGCGAATGGCGGCTTCGAGGGCTTTGAGGTCGATATCGTCAACGAAGCGGCCAAGCGCGCCGGCATGACGACCAATATCGCAGACTACGGCTTTCAGGCTCTGTTTGCCGCAACCAGCTCCAAGCGCATCGACGTGGCGATCTCGTCCATCACGATTACGCCGGAACGCCTGAAATCGCAGTCCTTCACGCAGCCCTATTACGATTCCGACATGGGCGTCGCCACGAAGGACGGCAGCTCGATCAAGGCGCTTGCCGATCTCAAGGGCAAAACTATCGGGGTGCTTTCGGGTTCGACGGGTGAAAAATGGGCCAATGACAACAAGGCTGCTCAAGGCTTTGCCGACATCAAGGGCTACAATTCGCAGCAGGATATGTTCCTCGATCTCGGGGCCGGCCGCATCGATGCCGTCGTCAGTGACATCCCCGGCATGCAGTATCTCTTCGTCAAGACCAAGGGCTTTGCCATCAAGGATCGCATCAAGACCGGTGAACAATACGGCCTGATGATGACCAAGGATTCGCCGCTTGTCGCCAAGATCAACGATGCGATCACCGCGATGAAGAAGGACGGCACGCTGGAAAAGATCCACGAGAAGTGGTTCGGCGGCAAGCCGCCGGCAGGCTCCTCCACCGTCACCGAACTGCCTATCCCCAAGGCGTGATCAAAAGATCATTATTGAAATGAACTGCGCCGGTCGCAACGACCGGCGCGGATGCAGGAAACCTCGTCTTCGTTTCGCACGCGGGAGTGCCAATGTCTTTCGTCGACACCTTCCTCAATTCCGACGTCATGATCTCGGCTTTCCCGCAGCTGCTGCGCGGGCTTTGGATGACCATCGCGCTTGGCGTCGTCAGCATCCTGATCGGCGTAACCGGCGGCCTCGTCATCAGCCTGATCCGCCTCTATGCCCCCAAGCCTTTACAGCTCCTGACCATCGCCTACATCGACATCATGCGCGCCATGCCCATGCTGGTCGTGCTGATCCTGATCTATTACGCTTTGCCCTTCGTCGGTATCAGCTTTTCCGCCTGGTGGTCGGCGATCCTCGGTTTTTCCATTGTGCTGGCCGCCTATTCGGCCGAAGTCTTTCGCTCGGGCATAGAAAGCGTGCCGCGCGGCCAGTTCGAAGCGGCCGCAGCGCTTGGCATCCCCTTCCTGATCACGCTCTACAAGGTGGTGCTGCCGCAGGCGGTGCGTATCGTCATTCCGCCGACGACCAGCAATTGCGTGTCGATGTTCAAGGATACGTCGCTTGCCTCGACCGTGGCGCTGCCGGAATTACTGAAAGAAGGACAGAACGCGCAAGGCTTCTACGCCAACCCCTCGCCGCTGATCATGGCCGCGCTGATCTATATCATCCTGCTCTGGCCGATGGTCCGCCTCGTCAGCATTCTTGAGAAGAAGTTCAAGGACGAGCGGGCGCGATAGGCAATTCAAGGAAAAGTGTATTAACAGTTTTCCGTTCGGAATTGCTGGAAACAGGCAAACGGCGCATCGATTAGTCGAAATCGGCACCAGAAAGATGATTGCTGACGGATGATTTCACCGCGCCGATATCCCGCCACAGCTCGCTGACGATTGCAGGCTCCACATCCGCCATCATGTCACGCAGCCAGCCTTCATGCGCCGCAGCCATGGCGCTGAACGATGTCTCGCCCTTCGCCGTCAGCTTCGCGACCGTCACCCGCCGGTCGCCATCGGGCGTCACGCGCTGCACGAGGCCATCCGCTTCCAGCCGTTCGACAAGCCCGGTGACATTGCCGTTGGTGACCATGGTTCGCTTCGACAGCTCTCCAAGCCGCAAACCCTCGCGCTCGCGATAGAGCTGCGCCATCAGGTCGAATTGCGGCAAGGTCGCGCCGAATTCGTTGCGCAGCCGGCGGCGGATTTCCTGCGAGATCAGCTTCGTGGTCGACAGCATGCGCAGCCAGAGCCGCAGCTCCAGCTTTTTGCCTTCCTGCGCTCCCTGAACGATGATCTCCAGGTCAACGGTTGCACTCTCGGACTCTGTCATGACGTCGCCTCGGCCTATCATTCCGCATCATTAATCTAAGCGATCTAGGGGACGATATTTGAAATGTCAAAGGTTTGACCGTCAAGTCGCATAACTGTCACTTTGCCAGCATTTTCCCCAACATGAAGCCGGAGCCGGCGCCCGTTCCCGCGCCCGGCCATGTCGAAGCTCCGCACATGTAAAGCGATGTCACGGGCGTCTTGTATCGCGAATAGCCGGCGACGGGGCGGAACAGGAAATTCTGGTCAAGATGATGGCTGCCGGAGAGATTGTCGCCACCGACGAGGTTCGGGTTCTCGCGTTCGAGATCGACCGGCGAAAAGACCGAGCGCCCCAATATCTTGCCGCGCAAGCCGGGCGCATAGCGTTCGACGATATCGAGAACGCGCTCGGCATAGGCATCCTTGATCTCATCCCAGCCCGCGCCGCTGATTTGACCGGCGGCATCACTATGGAATTCCGCCGGTAGGACACGCACCTGTATCCAAAGCACATGCTGCCCGGCTGGCGCGCGTGACGGATCGATGGCCGTCGGTTGTCCGACCACGAGCGCAGGTTCGGTGGGCAGCAGGCCGCCCATAGCCTCGGCATAGACACGCGACATCATTTCGAGATCCGGCGCGATATGCACATAGGCGAAATTCTGCAATGCCTTGCCCGCGGCCCAATCCGGAAGGCCCGACAGCGCCAGATGGATCATCATCGTGCCGGGACCGGCCCGGAAGCGGGATACCTTGCCGTCAAACTCTTGGCGCGCCGGATCCTGATCCAGCAGCTTGCCGAACAGGATCTGCGGATGGACATTGGCAATCACGGCACGTTTCGCCTCGTAGCGGCGTCCATCGGCCAGCACGACACCCGTCGCTTTACCGCCTGCCGTGACGATCTTGTCGACGCGCGTTCCCAGCATCAATTCACCGCCCTTGCTTTTCAGCACGGCAGCCATGGCCTTGATGATGGTATCGGCACCGCCCTTGCCGATCACCATGCCGAAGGCCTGATTGGCCATGGATTCGAGATAGGGAAAGAGCGCGCCGCCGGCGACATCCGGTGCAAAATCGAGATGCAGCCCCCAGGCAGCCATCATCGTCTTGAGTTTGGTATTCTGGAAACGGGCATCAAGAAAATCGCGTGGCGAGGCAAAGAGCATGCGCACCGTGTCGTAGACCCAACCCGTCCCCTTCTCGCGCCAGGCTTTCCAGACGACCTTGGCGGCGGCCATCGAAGGCATGGGCGAGCCGAGCAGGCCGAAAATGTGCGGGGCATCCGTCCCGAACGTAGAAAGCATAGTGCGCCATGCTGCGGCATCCTGCGGCGAGATATCGGCGATGGCTCCCGCGGTCTTTTCCAGATCGGTGCTGACACCGAGATAGGCGTTATCGCGAAAGACGCTGGCGAAACAATCCGCTGCAGGTACGAAGCCCAACCCTTCGGCCAAAAGTTCGTTCTTATACTGCGCGAAGAAGGCCGAGCCGGCGAACATGGAGAGGTTCATGGCACAGAGATCATGCCGGAAACCGGGCAGCGTCACCTCGCGGGTCTTGACGGCACCGCCGGGCTCTGCATTTCCCTCGATGACGGCGACCTTCCAGCCCTTCGCGGCCAAATGCACCGCCGCCGCCAGCCCATTGTGACCGGCCCCGACTATGATTGCATCATAGCTCATCGTCTGCCCCTTTTTGGTTTGTGATTATTATTATCACATGCATACATTTTGAGTTTTAAGCTTCAAGTACCTATCGGCGCGAACTTTAGGAAACAAAAGCAACTATTGGTAGCGATCTATCGAATTAACTCGAAGAATGCCGTCTTATTTCAGCAACTTACAAACTCATGACGGCGGCCGATTTTAGGCCAAAATTGGCTCCGCGAACCCGAGCGGAATGCTTGCAATATCATATATTGTGACATAGGCTCCCTTCATTCCGCCGCCGCGCGGATCCGGTGCCAGGAGGAAAGGCACCCCGCGCCGGGCGATACCGACTTCATGCCTGATCCTGAACAAAAGACCCGCAAAAAGGCTCTCTGCATGGGATCATGCGACAACAAGGGGAACTCAAAATATGACCGCTACCACTCTCGCCAGCCTCGCCTCGGCCCTGCTTTCGGGCTCTGTCAAGGTCGTCGATCTCACCGCGCCGCTCGGACCCGACACACCGGTGCTCTACCTGCCGCCGCAGTTCGGCAAGAACACGCCGAACGTCAAGGTCCATACGATCTCCGAATACAATCAGGACGGGCCCTTCTGGGCATGGAACTGGCTGGAACTCGGCGAGCACACTGGCACTCATTTCGATGCGCCCTGCCACTGGATTACCGGCAAGGACAACCCGAACAACACGACGGACACCATACCGCCGCAGAATTTCGTGGCGCCGGTCAATGTCATCGACCGCTCCAAGGAAGCCGCCGCCAATCCCGATTATCTGCTGACGGTCGAGAGCATCAAGGAATGGGAAGCCCAGAACGGCGCGATCGAAGCCGGCAGCTGGGTGCTGCTGCGCACCGATTGGTACAAGCGAAACGGTTCGACGGAAACCTTCCTGAATGCCGATGAAAACGGCCCGCATTCTCCCGGCCCGACGGCCGAGGCGATCGAATATCTGCTGACCAAGGGCATTATCGGCTGGGGTTCGGAAACGATCGGCACCGACGCCGGCTCCGCCGGTGGCATGAACCCGCCCTTCCCGGCGCACAACCTCATGCACAAGGCCAATCGCTATGGTCTGGCGAGCCTCTCGAACCTCGACCAGCTTCCGGCCAAGGGCGCCGTGCTGATCGCCGCGCCGTTGAAGTTCGTCAAGGGCACCGGTTCGCCGGTTCGCGCACTGGCATTAATTGCATGATAGGCTGAAGAGGCGGGAGCCTGGGGCAGGCTCCTCCTTTCTATTCATCTTTAGTGAGGGGCGGCAATGGGCGATCATGACTACATCATCGTCGGCAGCGGCATAAATGCGCTCGTCGCAGCCGCCATGCTCGGCAAAAAGGGCCACAAGGCTCTTGTCCTCGAACGCAACGACCGCATCGGCGGTTGCCTACGCACCGAAGAGATCACCGAGCCCGGCTTCATCCACGACGTCATGGCAACGACCATGGTGCTGTTCCTCACCTCGCCGGCCTATGGCGCCATCGGCAAGGATCTTGAGGCGCGAGGCCTGGAATTCGCCCATGCCGACCTCCCAACGGGCGTGCTCAGGCCTGACGGTTCGCATGTGATCTTTTCGAAGGACCGGCGGCGCAATATCGCCACCTTCGATGAACTGTCGCTCGGCGATGGGCAGACCTTCTCGCGTGAGATGGAAGCGCTGGCCGCAGATGCGCCATTCCTGTTTTCGCTGCTCGGCGGTGCATTGTGGTCGGGATCGATGCTCAAGACCATCGGCAAGCAGGGCTGGAATCGTGGCTTGCGCAAGCTCGCTGCCTGGTTTGGCGATGCTTTGACGCCGGCACGCGGCTATCTCGAAACCAGCTACAGATCCGAGGATATCCATGCGCTCTGGGCGCCGTGGGTGCTTCATTGCGGCCTCGGGCCCGAAAGCGCCTATTCCGCCGAAATGCTGAAAGTGATCGGCTTTGCATTGGAATTGGGCGGCGCGCCGATCGTCAAGGGTGGCGCCGAAAAACTGCTGACGGCCTTCGAACGGCTGATCACCGACAACGGCGGCGAGATTCGCGTGAGTGCCGATGTCGAGGCTATCATTCCGGACGCCAATCGCAGTGCCGATGGCATACGTCTTACGAATGGCGACACCTTGAGAGCAAAGGCCGGCGTGATCTGCTCGGTCACACCCAACCAGCTTTATGAGCGGCTGATGAAGGATTGGCCGGATCCGCTGCCGCCGGAGGTCAAATCAGGCGTTGCCAGCTACCGCTACGGCAAGGGCGATATGCAGATCCACTATGCGCTTTCCGAGCCGCCGCGTTGGAAGGCCAATGCCGAGCTCGGCAAGGTGGCGCTGCTGCACCTCACCTCCGGCCTCGACGGCGTCTCGCGCGCCGCCAACGAATGTGAGCGCGGGCTTCTGCCGGCCGAACCGACGGTCTGCGTCGGGCAGCCTGTCGCGCTCGATCCCAGCCGCGCACCGGAAGGAAAGTCGATCCTCTGGCTGCAGCTTCCCGAAGCGCCGCGCCATATCAAGGGCGATGCCGCCGGCGAGATCGAAACGCCAAACGATGGACGCTGGACGGAAGAGGTGCGCGAGCGCTATGCCGACCGCATCGAGGCGCTTCTATCCAGCCATATCGAGAACTTCTCCGGCATAAAACTCGCGCGCCGCGCCTATTCTCCTGGCGATCTGGAGGCGATGAATATGAACCTTGTCGGCGGCGATCCCTACGGCGGCTATTGCGGCATCGACCAGCTTTTCATCTGGCGTCCTTTCAAGTCATCTGTTAACCACCGCACCCACATATCGGGCCTCTACCACATCGGCGCGTCGGCGCATCCCGGTGCGGGCCTTGGTGGGGGCTCCGGCTTCCTGCTCGCATCATCGCTGAAGTAACACGTTTCCGGAGGAGGAGTTTCGTCGATGGAGGAACGGTTTTCAGGCACCATTTTGAGGCGCAAGCGGGATGAGAACGCAAAGCGCCCGACCATGGGCGAAATCGGCCTCAATCACTTCGCACCCTATCTGATGAATCGGCTGATGGCGCGCTGGAACGCCAACCTTTCGGAGGAGCTGCGCGAATACGACATGACGACCGCCAAGATGCGCGCGCTTGCCGTCCTCAGCGTCTCCTCCAGCGTCACCATCAACGAGCTCTCCGTCTTTGCGGTGACCGAGCAATCGACGATGAGCCGCACCTTGGATTCCCTCGAGCAGCAGGGCTATATCCGCCGCCAGCCCCGCGCCGAAGACATGCGCATCCGCGATGTCTCCATAACCGAGGAAGGCCGCGCCGCCTTCGAGAAGGTCTGGCCGACCATGTACGACCTGTTCCTGCAGATGTTCGACGGTGTCGACGAGGCCGAATACCGCACCTTCATCTCGACACTTCACAAGGTACTGCACAATATCCGCAAGCACGAGATCTGAAGAGATCGGGGTGTCTGTGGCCGCCTCGTCCTTCGAGGCATCTTTCCGCTGCGCTTCAAGATGCACCTCAGGATGAGGCGGAGCGAATTTCGTAACTAGCGCAAACGGTTAGCCCTCATGGTGAGGTGCGGAGGACCGAAGGACCGGAGCCTCGAACCACGAGGGCGAGTGGTTGAAACGACACCATCACAGCGTCTCCACAGTCTTCAACGCTCCATCAAGCGCCATACCTTGCTCATCCAGCAACGCCGCCTGGCGTAGCCGCTTCATCCACGCAGCGCCGTCTTCGCGATCACGCAGCAGTGGTAGCGCCGACATGACGCGGTCGAACTTGGAAAGCCCGCGCGCATGCGTATCGGAATAGCCCTTGACGAGGCGGCGGTTGCCGAGCACTTCGACGGCGAGATCGTAACTCACCGTCAGCAGATTGCACGCCTCCGCCAGCCACGCCTCTCGATGCTCCACCTCGCGTGCATGTCGCAGGGTGCCGCGACGGATGCGGCGCAGCGCCGAGACCATGTAGAGGCCGAGGAACCAGAAGAGCGTCCCGGTCTGAACGCGGCGCCCCTTGTTGACGAAGCGGTCGAGCCGGGCAAACAGGCGCGGCCGGCTTTCGATCCAAAGGCCCATGCCTTTCGGCATCGTGCCGCAGACCTCCTCCATCCGCGGATGCATGTATTCGGTCATGTAGACGATCTGGTCGTCCTTGGCGCCGACCTCCTTGCGAACGCGCTCGAAGCGTGAGCCACGCACCTTCAGATCGGCAACGCGAATGACGTCGTCGTAGGCCATGGCGACTGCGACATATTTTGCCGCCTGCACGGTGAAGGCAAAATCCTTGCTTGCGCCGCTTGCCTTGCGATCAAGCGCATGAAGTGCGGCAACACGGCTCAGATATTCGTCTGCATAGGCCGGGTCCTGATAATCCGTCAGCTTCTTGACACCGGCAAACAATAGCGGCCACGCAATTTCGGGAAATTCGGCGCGAAGACGATTGACCAGTCGGTCGAGTGCAGGATGACCGGCCGTCTCTGGCAGCGCGTCGAAATGCTTCGGCAGCGTTGCGGAAACCGCATCGCGCGGCTTCTCCTTGACGCGGTCGAAGGCAGCGTTGAACGCCTTCAGGCTGGGCTCGATGCCCTTGCCGCCGGCGCGGATCATCGCCTCGAAAGCCTGCTTGCCGAACGGCAGCGCACCGGAACCGGCCAGCGCACCGAACATGGAGGCCGAAATCACGCTGCCGTTCCTGACGGCCATCGTTTCCATATCGAAGGCGATAGTGCGCTTGGCGGCGAAATCCGTAGCATCGACCACCACTTCGGCATTGCCGATGCCATCACCCGGCTTTTCCTTTTCCGCAACCGCAAAGGAACGGTGCGTCGAGGCGATCAGCAACGTCTTGTCCGGCGTGACCAAGCCGCGCAGCACCGAGCGGCCGGCTTCCATCAGTTCGGCGGCCATGACGACATCGACATCGCCAGGCGTCGGCATCAGTGAAAAGATCGGCGCGTGACCATCCTTCGCCGGCAGCATCTCGATATAGTAGATCGTCGCGCCCGTTCGCTGGGCAACGCCGGGCACGGAGGTCGTCTGCGCCATCCAGCCCTCGGCCTCGGCAAGTCCGACGATCCAGTCGGCCAGGACGCCGCCGCCCTGTCCGCCCATGGCGAGGATGGCAAGCGACAGCGGTTTGTCCGTCGAAAGTCTGGCAGCGCCGAGATCACTCATGCTCACATGCTCGTTCATCTCGCCCTCTCAATCCGAAAAGACGATGCGGCCGGCACGGCGGCGCGCCTGCAGCCAACCGATGACGCGGGAACGCAGACCAGCAACGAAGCGATCCCAGCCCGTCGGATTGTGGATGATATCGGCACGGTAGAAGGAGGGACAGAGCACCGCCGCCTCCGAGACCTCGCCGCAATTGCCGCAGCCCACGCAATTATTGTCGATCGCCGCCACCGGATCGTCCTTCAGCGGATCGTCGGTATGTTTGACCGACAGCGAAGGACAGCCGGAAAGGCGGATGCAGGCGTGATCGCCGGTGCAGACATCTTCGTCCACGCCGAAGCGCTCCTTGACCACACGCTTGCCGTCCTTCACCGCCTTGGCGAATTGCGGCTTCACGCGTCGCTGCTTGTTGAGCATGCACTCCGAGGAGGCGACGATGATCTTCGGCCCCGGCTCCCTAGAGGTCAGCGCTTCGCGCAGCGTGTCGCGCATCTTGGCGACATCATAAGTCCGGTCGATCTGGCGCACCCAGGTCGCGCCGATGCCCTTGACCGCATTGACGATGGAATTGTTGGTCTTGCGGCGCGGGTTCTGCGCGCGCGAGGACGGTATGTCCTGCCCGCCGGTCGCCGCCGAATAATAGTTGTCGACGACGAGGATGACGCCGTCCTGCTTGTTGAAGACCGCATTGCCGACTGAAGTAGCAAGGCCGTTGTGCCAGAAGCCGCCATCGCCCATGACCGAAATCACGCGCTTGTCAGCCGCGACATTGAAGGCCGAGGCGGCGGCCGGCCCGAGCCCGTAGCCCATGGTCGTGCTGCCGATATTGAAGGGCGGCAGGATCGAAAAGAGGTGGCAGCCGATATCGCCTGATATGTGATGCTGGCCGAGTTCGCTCTCGACCATCTTCATGGCGGCGAAGATCGGCCGTTCCGGACAGCCGATGCAGAAACCGGGCGGCCGCGGCGGCACGACCTCGGCCAATGCCTTGATCTTCGGATCGTTGAGGATCGGCGTCGGATCCGGTAGCGGCGGCTGGTTGCCGAGCAGCACGCGCTGGTGAACCTCGAGGAAATTCTTGATGCCCTTCATCAGCACAGGTGCTGTATATTCGCCGCCCATCGGCAGCACGTCCTTGCCCGCGACCTTGGTCTGGATATCGCGGCGGCGCAGGATCGTATTCAGGGATTGCTCGATATACTCAGGCGCCCCCTCCTCCACCATCAGCACCGCCTTCTTGTTGGCGCAGAATTCGGCGATCTGGTCATCGACCAGCGGATAGGCGACGTTTAGGACGTAAAGCGGTACGGCAGAATTGCCGTAGACATCGGCAAGCCCAAGCTGCTGCAGCGCGCGCAGCACGCCATTATACATGCCGCCGAGCAGGATGATGCCGACATCGCCTTCCGAGGGTCCGAAATACTCGTTGAGCTGGCGCTTCCTGATGAAATCGACGGCAGCGGGCCAGCGTTTCTCCAGCTTCTCCTTCTCGTGTAGGAAGGATGCCGGCGGCAGCACGATGCGGTTGACGTCACGAACCGGATTTTCAAGCGCCTGCTTCAGTGTATAGACGGGCCGCTTATTGTCCTTGGCGACGAACTGACCGTGCACATGGCAGCTGCGGATACCGACCTGCAGCATGACCGGCGTGTTCGACACTTCCGAAAGCTCGAACCCCTCTTCCACCGCCTGCGCGATCGACGGCAGGTTCGGGCGTGGATTGAGCAGCCACATCTGCGATTTCATCGCATAGGCATGGCTGCGCTCCTGCATGATCGAAGAGCCCTCGCCGTAATCCTCGCCGATAATGATCAGCGCGCCGCCCGTGACCCCGCCAGAAGACAGGTTGGAAAGCGCATCGGAGGCGACGTTCGTGCCCGCCGTCGATTTCCAGGTGACGGCGCCGCGCACCGGATACATGACGGAGGCGGACAGCATGGCGGCCGCAGCCGCTTCCGAGGCTGATGTCTCGAAGTGGACACCCAAATCCTGCATCACATCCTTGGCGTCGGCCAATACATCCATGAGATGGGAAATCGGCGAACCCTGGTAGCCGCCGACATAGGAGACGCCGGATTGCAGAAGTGCCTTGGTGATCGCGAGAATACCCTCGCCGCGGAAGATGTCGCCTTCCCCGAGCTTCAGATCCTCGACCTCGCGCGCAAACGATCGCTCGGCCATGACGTTACCCCTTTGCCCTTGTGGGCTTGTTTTAAATCATTTGCAAAATCATATTTTGAACTTCCTTGAGCTGTCAACGAACAAATATGAGATGCAGCTGAATGGATTGCCGATCCACGGTGGTGCCAGCGCTTCCATTTTCTGAGACCAGGAACTTCGAATGGCAGCCGGTAGCGCATATATATGTGCATGCATGTAATTTAGACGCAAAATAGACGCCGGATTCTTTGAAAGCCCCAGAGAAAGCGCTTGCCGCTCCAAAAGATGTATTTTAAGATTAAAACATTCCGACAATAAATCGCCAGCGGCAGTTGGGCGTCATGCTTTTCTGTCGCTTAACAGGGGAACGGAGTGACCATGACAACGCTTACTCGGCGCGAAGCCCTGAGCCTCGGCGCAGCCGCATTCATGACTGGAATTTTAGCCGGCAGAACGCCTGTCGAAGCAGCCGAAGCCGGCATGCTAACCATCGCCTTCAACGTCAATTTGCCATCCTTCGATCCGACGACCGGGCCGTCCGCCGTCAACCCGACGATCCAGGCGATCTATCGCTCGATCTTCGACCAGTATATCGGCCAGGGACCGGACCTGAAGTTCCAGCCGGGCCTTTTGACGGCCTGGGGCTGGAACGACGACAAGACGAAGGTCTGGATGGATGTCCGCGAGGGTGTCACCTGGCACGATGGCTCCAAGTTTACGCCCGACGACGTCGTCTGGTCTCTGGAGCGCGCCGCGAAGCAGGAAACCGGCAATCCGATCCAGTTCATCTGGTCGACCGCGAACAATTACAAGGTGGAAGGCAACCGCATCATCGGCGATGTCGTTCGCTTCGAACCAACCTATTTCAAATGGATGGCCTTCCTCACCGGCTACGTCCTGCCGAAGGATTATTATACCAAGGTGGGCGCACAAGGCTTCGAGAAGAAGCCGATCGGCACCGGCCCTTATATGGTCGATGCCTATGAGGGCAACTCCTATCTGCGCCTGAAGGCAAACCCGACCTATTTCGGCGGCAAGCCGGCCTTTGACACCGTCATCTTCAAGTTCGTGCCGGACACCACAAGCCGTGTCGCTGAAATCGAATCCGGTTCATCCGACGTGACGCTGGAAATCCCCTATGAGGATTTCGACCGGCTAAAGAAGAAGCCAGGGCTATCAGGCGTCGCCACGCCGATCTCCGACATTGGCATGATCTTCATCAGCAATGTCGACCCGATGCTCGACAAGAACGTCCGCCTTGCCGCCAATATGGCGATCGACAAGGAAGCGATCATCAAACGGCTTCTGCGCGGTTACGGCAACGCCCTGTCGACGCTGGAAGCGCCGGAATACGAGGCCTACGACGCGTCAGTCGAAACTCCTTACGATCCGGAACAGGCCAAGAAGCTCCTGGCGGCCAGCGGCTATTCGCCGGAAAAGCCGGTGAAATTCACCATCAAGACGACCCGCGGCTTCAAGCCGAAGGATTACGAGATGATCCAGGCCATCGTCGGCATGTGGCGCAAGGTTGGCATTGAGGCCGAAATCGAAGTCTATGAAATCGCCAAGCACTACGAGCTGCGCGCCGCCCACCAGCTGGGGCCGGCCGCCTTCTACAACTGGGGCAACGCCATCGGCGATCCGACGACCTCGACCGGCTTTGCCATGTTCGGCCCCTCGCCGCACTCTGCCTGGAAGACCAAGGATGTCGACGACATGCTGGGACCGCTCTGGGTGGAAAAGGACGAAGCAAAGCGCATTGCCGGCTGGAAGGCGGCGATCAAATATATCGCCGAGCAGGGCTATGTGATCCCGCTGCTGCAATATGCCCAGCCGATCGTCTATAAATCGAGCCTCAAGGTCACGCCGGACGTCTCCGGCGCCCTGCAGCCAACGCTGGTGTCGAAGGCTTGATATCGCTCTTGCGGCTTTGCCCCTCACCCTAACCCTTCCCCCGCTCGCGGGGAGAGGGGACGACCTCTGCTCCCTCGCGTGAACAAGTCGTTAGGGGTAGGCTGTAGGTGCCTCCTTCCCCTTCTCCCCGTCAAAACGGGGAGAAGGTGCCCGCCCTTCGACAAGCTCAGGAGGGCGGATGAGGGGCTCTGCCTCTTCATTTGTAGCAGCACATGCGATCGGAACTCATAACGCATGATAGCAGTCTCCATATTGAACCGCCTCATCATGGCCGCAATCACCCTCTTCGGAGTGGCGGTGATCGTCTTCGTGCTGTTACGCGTCGTGCCGGGTGATCCGATCGCGATGATGATCTCGCCGGGCGCAAGCCCCGCCGATATCGCAGCACTCCGCGCCCATTACGGCCTCGATGCAAACCTGACCACGCAATTCTGGCTCTGGCTGAAATCGGTTCTGATAGGCGATTTCGGGACATCGATCTCCCTGAATCGCGATGTGCTCTCCCTGCTCGGCGAGCGCCTCCCGGCAACGCTGGAGCTTGCCTTCGCCGCGTTGGTGCTGGCCATTCTGCTCGGCGGCGCGGTCGCGATCATCGGCACGCTTGCCCGCCGTACGATTTTCGAGCCTTTGATCGACAGCCTCAACGGCCTTTTCCTTGCCGTTCCGGATTTCGTCTGGGCTCTCGCACTTGTTCTTGTCCTTGGCGTTCTCTTTCCGCTTTTCCCACTCTCCGGACGCATCGATCCGAGCATCGACGCACAATTCGCTACCCCTTTCTACCTCATGGAGAGCCTGGTAACGTTTCGCTTCGGTATCTTCGTGGACATCTGCGCCCATATGGTCATGCCGGTCATGGCGCTCGGCCTGCCGCTAGCGGCCATCATCGCCCGCGTGCTGAAGGCAGCGCTCTCCGAGGCCATGGTGCAGGACTATATTCTGCTCGCCAAGCTGAAAGGCATGTCCGAGCTGCGGCTGGTGCTGCAGGAGGCGCTACGCAATGCCGTCGGCCCGACGATCGCGCTGACCGGCGTGCAATTCACCTTCCTGATCGGCGGCACCGTCATCGTCGAACGCATTTTCGCCTATCCCGGCATAGGCAACATGGCGATCGATGCCGTGATCAACCGCGACCTGCCGCTGATACAGGGCCTGGTATTGGTCTTCGGCGCTCTCTTCATTCTCGTCAATCTGGCGGTCGACCTTCTCGTCGCGGCCTTCAATCCGAGGCTCGCCCATGGCTGAAGTCACCTCGCCTGCCATGCCGCGACCATCCTCCAGAATGGCGAAGCGCGTCCGGGCGCTGCTTTCCGAGCCAAAGGTGATCTTCGGCGGCGGTTTCATTCTCATCCTCCTCATCCTCGCGATCTTCGCGCCTTATATTGCGCCGAAGGATCCGCTCGAGCAGGATCTGATGTCCGGCACTCTGCCGCCGGCATGGATCGAGGGGTCCGATCCCGGCTTCCTGCTGGGCACGGACGATCTCGGCCGCGATGTGTTGTCTCGCGCCATCTTCGGTACACGCATCGCGCTCACGGTCGCCTTCGTCGCAGCCGGACTTGCGGCATTGATCGGCACGTTGCTCGGCCTTCTCGCCGGCTGGTATGGCAGCTGGATCGACAAGGTGATCTCCCGCCTCGTCGATATCTGGATGGCCTTCCCGCCGGTGCTACTGTCGATCCTGCTCGTGGCCGTCTTCGGGTCCGGCGTGCACTCGGTCATCGCGGCCATCGTCATCATCGACTGGACACGCTTCTGTCGCGTCGTGCGCTCGGAAACGCAGGCACAGGCGCGGATGGACTATGTGACCGCAGCCCACACCATCGGCTTTTCGCGGGCCAGAATCCTCTTCAGCGAAATCCTGCCCAATGTGACGCCCGTGCTCATCGCCCTTGTCAGCCTGGAAATGGGCATCGCCGTCATCGTCGAAGCCATTCTGTCCTTCGTCGGCCTGTCTGTCGCATCGGACACGCCGACCTGGGGCGGCATGATCGCCGAGGGGCGGCAGATGATCTATCAAGGCTGGTGGGTGCTGGTCGTGCCGCTGATCGCGCTCTTCGCGACGGTGCTTGCCTTCAATCAACTCGGCGACGGCCTGCGCCGCGCCCTCGATCCGGTAATGCGCCGATGACATCTCCGCTTCTCTCCATTGCCGGCCTCAGCGCCATATCCGACCGTGACGGCGGCGCGCCGATCCTGCGCGACGTCTCCCTGACGCTGGAGCGCGGCGAAGTGCGTGGGCTGGTCGGCGAGAGCGGCGCCGGAAAATCGACCATCGCCAAGGCTTTGCTCGGCATCCTGCCGCGCAGCGTCCGCATCACGAGCGGCTCGATCCTGTTCGAAAGCCGCGACCTGCTCACGCTTTCTGCCCGCGAATTGCGTGGCATCATGGGCAGCGAAATCTCGCTGATCCCGCAGGACCCGCAAACCGCACTCAATCCCGGCCGGCGCATCGAGGCGCAACTGACCGATGGCTTGCGGTTGAAACGGCACATGTCATCAGGCGATGCACGCCGGCGCGCGCTGAAGCTGCTTGAGGAAGTGCATATCCGCGATCCAGAACGCGTGCTGCGCGCCTATCCGCATGAATTGTCTGGCGGCATGCGCCAGCGCATCCTGATCGCCGCCGCTTTCGCGCTGGAGCCGAAGCTGGTCGTCGCCGACGAGCCGACCACAGCGCTCGATGTCACCGTGCAGAAGCAGATCTTGCGGCTGATCCGCGGACTGCAGGAAGCGCATGGCACCGCCGTCATCTTCGTCACGCACGACCTCGGCGTCGTCGCCCAGATCTGCGACAGCGTGACGCTGCTCTACGCCGGCAAGGTGATCGAAGATGGATGCACGAGCGACGTGCTGACGCATCCCAAGCACATCTACACAAAGTCCTTGATATCGGCCGGGCCGCGCTACGACCGGCCGAATGCCGGGCTGACGCCGGTGCCGCAGGCCGTTTTCGAACAATTGCGCCGCGAAATCGGCATTCCGGAGGGCGGCCGATGAGCGTTTCCGACAATCTCCTGTCCGCTAGGGGCATCGAGGTCACCTATGGTGCCAAGCGGCATTTGTTCGGCCCGCCGGGCCTTGGCATCAAGGTACTGCACGGCGTCGATATCGATATCCGCCGCGGCGAAACAGTTGGCATTGTCGGCGAAAGCGGCTCGGGCAAGACGACCCTCGGCCGCGCCCTACTGCGGCTCGTCGATGTGACGGCAGGCAGCATCCATTTCAACGGCAGAGACATCACGCGTCTGCCGGCTACAGACATGCGGCCGCTGCGCCGTCGCATGCAGATGATCTTTCAGGACCCGATGGCCTCGCTCAATCCGCGCCACACGATCCGCCGCATCCTCGTCGAGCCGTTGCTACTCCACAAACTCGCTTCTGATCGGAAAGACGCCGAGCACCAGGTCGCCGAAATCCTTGAGCGGGTGACGCTGCCGCAGGCCTGCCTCGACCGCAATCCGCATGAACTCTCGGGCGGCCAGCGCCAGCGCATCGGCATCGCGCGTGCTGCCCTGCTGAAGCCGGATTTCGTGCTCGCAGACGAAATCGTCTCCGGCCTCGACGTGTCGACCCAGGCGCAGGTTTTGAATCTGCTGAAGGAGCTTTCGCGCGATCTCGGCCTGTCCATGGCCTTCATCAGCCACGATCTCTCCGTCATCCGTGCCGTCTGCGACCGCGTTTACGTCATGCGCCATGGCCGTGTCGACGAGGAAGGCGATTGCGAGCGCGTCTTCACGGCACCGACTTCCGCCTATACACGCATGCTGCTCGACGCCATTCCCCTGCCGGAAATCGATCCGCATTGGCTCGGTCGCGAGACGAGCAAGGAAACCGCTGCCTGATAAGCACCCGGACGTTCAGTTGCGCAGGCGGAAACGCTGTATCTTGCCCGATTCCGTCTTCGGCAGAGCTTCGACGAAGATGATCGAACGCGGATATTTGTAAGGCGCGATGACCGCCTTCACATGATCCTGTAGCGCCTTGACCAGCAGATCCGATCCGGTGACACCGGGTGCCAGCACCACATGGGCCTGCACGATATGGCCCCGCTCCTCGTCCGGCTTGCCGATCACGGCGCATTCCAGCACCTCGGCATGCGAAAGAAGGGCTGCCTCCACTTCCGGCCCAGCAATATTATAGCCAGCCGAAAGAATGATGTCGTCGGAGCGGGCAGCGAAGTGGAAATAGCTTTCATCGTCCTGAACGAAGCTGTCGCCGGTCACATTCCAGCCATCCCGCACATAATCGGCCTGCCTCTGGTCGGCGAGATAGCGGCAGCCGATCGGCCCACGAACGACGAGTTTGCCGATGGTCCCGCGCGGCACCTCGTTCATCTCGTCATCGACGACGCGAGCCTCATAGCCCCTCAGCGGCTTTCCCGTGCAATTCGGTTTCGCATCGGAGAGATGATTGGAGATGAAGATATGCAGCATCTCGGTCGAACCGATGCCGTCGAGGATCGGTTTGCCGGTCTTGCGCGTCCACTCCTCGAAGATCGGCCCCGGCAGCGTCTCGCCGGCGGAAACCGCGACCCGAAGCGAGGAGAGATCCGCCCCCTCTTCCATCGCCGCCAGCATGGCGCGATAGGCTGTCGGCGCGGTGAAGCTGATGGTCGCGCCGTACTCCTGGATGATCTCGACCATGTTCTTCGGCGAAGCGTTTTCCAGCAGCGCCGTCGATGCACCGAAGCGCAAGGGAAAGACGACCAGACCGCCGAGTCCGAAGGTGAAGGCGATCGGCGGCGAGCCGATAAAGACGTCATCCGGCGTCACCTGCAGGACTTCCTTGGCATAGGCGTCGGCGATGATCAGGATATCGCGATGGAAATGCATCGTCGCCTTCGGCACACCCGTCGAACCCGAGGTGAAACCGAGCAGCGCCACATCGTCCCGCCCGGTCTTGACCGCTTCAAAGCGCACCGGCTTGTTGAGCGCGATGCGGTCAAGTTCCGCGTCGTGGTTGGCGGTGCCGTCGAAGCCCACCACCTGCTTCAGGAAGCGGCTATCCTTGGCCGCGGTGACGAGTTCTTCGAGCAGCCTCGTATCGCAAAGCGCAAGCGAGATTTCCGCCTTGTCGATAATCTTCGAAAGCTCGCCGGCCCGCAGCATCGGCATGGTATTGACCGCGACGGCGCCGACCTTCGTCACCGCCAGCCAGCAGGCGATCATGGCAGGATTGTTGCCGGAGCGGATAAGAACGCGGTTGCCCGGCTTCACGCCGAAATCCTCGATGAGCGCATGCGCAATGCGGTTGGTCCAGTCCGCCAGCTCCTTGTAGGTGCGGCGGCGTCCGTTGCCGATCAGGGCCACGTGATCGGCGAAACCCTTCTCGACCATGCGGTCGCTGAGTTCGAACCCGGCATTCAGCCATTCCGGATAGTCGAAACCCTCCATCCGCAGTTCGGGCCATTCATCGAAGGGCGGCAGATTGTCTCGCGTGAATGTATCGGTATGACCGGTTGGTCCCAGCATTGCCTTGCTCCCGCATTCTTATCGATAAAATCGCCAGCATCGCCGTTTCCCCGCGGCGCATGTGGCATTGCTGAAAAAGATCGCACCGAAGCGCGGAATGTTCAAGCAAGAAATTTTAAGCCTAAACTAGTTTTGAATTCCCATTGATTTGGAAGCGAAATTTCCGATTTGCACAGTACCGTGACTATCAGCCTTCCGCAGATTTGGGGAGGAAAAGCCTTGACGAATGGCCTCAACAATATATTTTAAACTTAAATTATTTTGAGATCGGTTTCAGCCGAAGGAGGAGGGAAAGCGATGCGCATCGTCTGTATTGGCGGCGGCCCCGCAGGGCTTTACTTCGCGCTTCTGATGAAGAAGCTCCATCCCGAGCATGCCATCCGCGTCGTCGAGCGCAATCGTCCCTATGACACCTTCGGCTGGGGCGTCGTCTTCTCTGACGCGACCATGGTTTCGATGCGGGAATGGGATCCCGAAAGTGCCGCCGAAATCGAGGATGCCTTCAACCATTGGGACGATATCGAAGTCCTGTTCAAGGGCACTCGCCAGCGCACCTCCGGCCACGGCTTCGTCGGTATCGGCCGTAAGAAGCTTCTGAACATCCTGCAGCGCCGCTGCGAGGCGCTCGGTGTCGAGCTGATCTTCGAAACGGAGGTCAATTCCGATCTCGATTATCCCGATGCCGATCTGATCATCGGCTCCGACGGCCTCAATTCGAAGATCCGCAATCATTATCCGGAAGTCTTCCTGCCTGACATGATCACCCGGCCGAACCGCTATATCTGGCTCGGCACCAACAAGCTTTTCGACGCCTTCACCTTCGATTTCCGCCGCACCGATCACGGCTGGTTCCAGGCGCATATCTACAAGTTCGACGACAAGACCTCGACCTTCATCGTCGAGACGACGGAAGAGGCCTATCTTGCCCACGGCCTCGACAAGATGGACCAGGACGGCTCCATCGCCTTCTGTGAAGGCCTGTTCTCCGAAGTGCTCGAAGGTGCTTCGCTGATGACCAATGCCCGCCACATCCGAGGCTCCGCCTGGCTGAATTTCAACCGCCTGATCTGCGGCAAGTGGAGCCATTTCAACGGCAATTCCCATGTCGTGCTGATGGGCGACGCCGCCCATACCGCGCATTTCGCCATCGGCTCCGGCACCAAGCTCGCCATCGACGACGCCATCGAGCTCACCCGCCAATTCCAGATCCACGGGCATGAGAAGGACAAGATACCGGCCGTTCTTGAGACCTACGAGGAAATCCGCCGCGTCGACGTCGCCCGCATCCAGAATGCCGCCCGCAATGCGATGGAATGGTTCGAGGTCGTCGGCCACCGCTATGCCGATACGCTCGAGCCGCCGCAATTCATGTATTCGATGCTGACCCGCTCGCAGCGCATCAGCCACGAAAATCTGCGGCTTCGCGACAAGACCTGGCTTGAAGGCTATGAGCGCTGGTTCGCGGAAAAATCCGGCCTTGCCGTCGGTAACGACCGCTGCCTGCCGCCGATGTTCACGCCCTATCGTCTGCGCGAGGTCCAGCTCGTCAACCGTATCGTCGTCTCGCCGATGGCCATGTATTCGGCTGAGAATGGGGTGATGAACGATTTCCACATCGTTCATCTCGGCTCGCGCGCCCTCGGCGGTGCCGGCTTGATCTTTGCAGAAATGACCTGTGTCACCCCGGATGCGCGCATCACGCCGGGTTGCCTCGGTCTGTGGAACGAGGAACAGGCTGCGCAGTGGAAACGGCTCGTCGATTTCGTTCACATGAACAGCGCCGCCAAGGTCGGCATCCAGCTCGGCCATGCCGGCCGCAAGGGTGCGACGAAGCTTGCCTGGGAAGGCATCGACCAGCCGCTCCCCGAAGGCGACTGGCCGCTGATCTCGGCGTCAGCAATTCCCTATCTCAAGAACAGCCAGGTACCGAAGGCCATGGATCGCGTCGATATGGAGCGCGTCAAGGCCGACTTCATCCGTTCGACGGAGCTTGCCATCGAGACCGGCGCCGACTGGCTGGAACTGCATTGCGCTCACGGTTATCTGCTATCGAGCTTCCTGTCGCCACTCACCAATCTGCGCGAGGACGACTATGGCGGCAGCCATGAAAATCGCGCTCGATACCCGCTGGAAATCTTCCGTGCGATGCGCGCGATCTGGCCGGCGGACAAGCCGATCTCGGTTCGCCTCTCCTGCCATGATTGGACCGACGGCGGCAACACGCCGGAAGATGCGGCGATCTTCGCGCGGATGTTCAAGGAGGCGGGCGCCGACCTGATCGACTGCTCCTCGGGCCAGGTCTCCAAGCAGGAAAAGCCCGTTTACGGCCGCCTGTTCCAGACGCCCTTCTCCGACAAGATCCGCAACGAGATCGGCATCCCGACGATTGCCGTTGGTGCGATCTCGGAAGCCGATCATGCCAATTCGATCATCGCCGCCGGCCGTGCCGATCTCTGCGCCATCGCCCGCCCGCATCTGGCGGACCCGGCGTGGGCGCTGCATGAAGCCGCCAAGATCGGCCTGACTTCCATTCCCTGGCCGAAGCAATATGTTTCCGGCAAGACTCAGTATGAAACCAACCTCGCCCGCGCGGCCACGGCAGCACCGGCGAAATGAGGATCGAATGACGACTTCGGGCAAACTCGCCGGCCGTCACGCCCTCGTCACCGGGGCCGGCAGCGGCATAGGTTCTGCGATCGCCACGGCACTTGCTGCCGAAGGCGCGCGTGTCAGCCTAGCTGGTCGCCGCCGCGAGCCGCTCGAAGCGGTTGCCGCCGAAATCGGCGCTCATGCATTCGTGGTCGATGGCTTCGATGTCACCAGCCCCGACGCCGTTGCCCAGGGTCTTGCCAAGGCACGCGAAAAACTCGGCCCCGTCGATATTCTCGTCAACAATGCCGGCGAAGCACCGAGCGCGCCCTTCGAGAAGACGAGTCTTGAAGCTTGGAATCAGGTCCTCTCAGTCGATCTGACGGGTGTTTTCGTCGTGACGCAAGCAGTTCTGCCTGACCTCAAAGCTCGCGGCTCGGGCGGGCGCATCATCAATATTGCCTCGACGGCCGGCCTGAAAGGCTACGCTTACGTCTCGGCTTACGTCGCCGCCAAGCATGGCGTCGTCGGCCTCACTCGCTCGCTGGCGCTCGAACTGGCAAAAACCGGCATCACGGTCAATGCCGTCTGCCCCGGCTTTACCGATACGCCGATCATCCAGCGCTCGACCGAGACGATCGTTGCCAAGACCGGGCGCACGACCGAGCAGGCGCTTGCCGAGTTTACGAAATCCAATCCGCAAGGACGTCTCGTCAAGCCGGAAGAGGTTGCCGATACCGTGCTCTGGCTGGCTTCGCCGGCTGCGGCATCGATCAATGGACAGGCAATCGCGGTTGCCGGTGGGGAGATTTGAGGGATGAGCGATCGGGACATGACGATGAAGGGACATCTGAAGCCCTATAGGGATTACAAGCCGGAGCACTTCCTTTGGGATGTCAGCGAAGACGGCCGCGTCGCCACCATCCGCCTCAACCGTCCTGAGCGTAAGAATCCGCTGACCTTCGATAGCTATGCCGAACTGCGCGATCTTTTCCGCGATCTCGTCTATGCATCGGATATCCGCGCCATCGTGCTGACCGGCGCCGGTGGCAATTTCTCCTCCGGCGGTGATGTCTTCGAGATCATCGAGCCGCTGACCCGCATGGCGATGCCCGAGCTTCTGGCCTTCACGCGCATGACCGGCGATCTCGTCAAGGCGATGCGCAAGTGCCCGCAGCCGATCATCTCGGCAGTGGACGGCATCTGCGCCGGCGCCGGTGCCATCCTCGCCATGGCCTCCGATTTGAGGCTTGCGACGCCGGAAGCCAAGACGGCCTTCCTCTTTACCCGCGTGGGCCTTGCCGGTGCGGACATGGGCGCCTGCGGCATCCTGCCCCGCATCATCGGCCAGGGTCGCGCCGCCGAACTCCTCTTCACAGGCCGCTCGATGACGGCAGCTGAGGGACAGGCCTGGGGCTTCTATAACGGCCTGCACCCCAACACCGATCTGGAGCAGGAAGCGGTCAAACTCGCCCGCTCGCTGGCCGACGGCCCATGGTTCGCACACGGCATGACCAAGACCATGCTGAACCAGGAATGGGCGATGAGTATCGAGGAGATGATCGAATCCGAGGCGCAGGCCCAGGCGATCTGCATGGCGACGCAGGATTTCCGCCGCGCCTTCGAAGCCTTCGCCGCCAAACGTCGGCCGGAATTCCAGGGGGATTGAGGGGATGTCCACGGCAAGCAGCCTCCCCGGCCCGACCCGCGATCATCTGGAGTGGCCCTTCTTCGAAGAGCGCCATCACCGTTTCGCGGCCGAAGTCGATGCCTTCGCAAAGTCCGGCGTCATGGCTTCGATCGATCACGCCGATGTCGATGGCGCGTGCCGCAAGCTGGTCAAAGCGCTGGGCGACGCCGAGCTTCTGACCGCCGCAACCGGTTCGTCGGACAGCGAACCGCTCATCGATTCCCGCATGGTCTGCCTCGGCCGCGAAACGCTCGCCTGGCATGACGGCCTTGCCGATTTTGCCTTTGCCATGCAGGGCCTCGGCACCGGTGCGATCGGCCTCTCCGGCTCGCCCGAATTGCGCTCGGCCGTTCTGCCCAAGGTGCGCTCGGGTGACTGGCTCGCCGCCTTCGCATTGTCGGAAAAGGACGCCGGCTCCGACGTGGCCGCCATGAGCTGCACTGCCCGCCTCGATGGCGATCACTATATTCTCGACGGCGAGAAGACCTGGATCTCCAACGGCGGCATTGCCGACGTCTATACCGTCTTTGCGCGCACCGGCGAAGCGCCGGGAACCCGCGGCATCTCTGCCTTCGTCGTATTTGCCGACGATCCCGGCTTCTCGATTGCCGAACGCATCGAGGTCATCGCGCCGCATCCGCTGGCAACGATCCGCTTCGACAATTGCCGCATTCCCGCTTCGCGTCGCCTCGGCGCACCGGGTGAAGGTTTCAAGATCGCCATGCGCACGCTCGATATCTTCCGCGCCTCGGTCGCCGCTGCCGGCCTCGGCTTTGCCCGCCGCGCACTGGATGAAGCGCTTGCCCACGCGCGGTCACGCCCGATGTTTGGCGCGGCGCTGGCCGACCTTCAGTTGACGCAGGCCGCCCTCGGCGATATGGCGACCGGCATCGACGCGGCGGCATTGCTCACCTATCGGGCAGCCTGGCGTCGCGACGTGCAGCACTTGCCGACGACGCGCGAGGCGGCCATGGCCAAGATGACGGCGACGGAAACCGCCCAAAGCGTCATCGATCGCGCGGTCCAGCTCTTTGGCGGACGCGGCGTGAAGTCGGGCGAGATAACGGAAAAACTCTATCGGGAGATCCGCGCGCTTCGCATCTATGAAGGTGCGACGGAAGTTCAGAAACTCATCGTCGCGCGCGAACTTTTGAAGACCAAATAATGGGAGATACCAGCATGAGCCGCGAGATTTTCGACTGGGCCGACCCGTTCCGGCTGACGGAGCAGCTGAGCGACGATGAACGCATGGTGCTGGATACCGCGCATTCCTACGCGCAGGAAAAGCTCGCGCCCCGTGTGCTCGAAGCCTTCCGCCATGAAAAGACCGATCCGGCCATCTTCCGCGAAATGGGCGAGCTCGGCCTGCTCGGCCCGACAATCTCGCCGGAATATGGCGGCGCCGGCCTCAGCTATGTCGCCTATGGCCTGATCGCCCGCGAAGTCGAACGCGTCGACAGTGGCTACCGCTCGATGATGAGCGTGCAGTCCTCGCTCGTCATGGTGCCGATCGAGACATTTGGCTCCGAAGCGCAGAAGCAGAAATATCTGCCGAAGCTCGCGACCGGCGAATGGATCGGCTGTTTCGGCCTGACCGAGCCGAACCATGGCTCCGATCCCGGCTCGATGGTCACTCGCGCAAAGAAGGTCGATGGCGGCTATAACCTGACCGGCGCCAAGACCTGGATCTCCAACGCGCCGATCGCCGATGTCTTCGTCGTCTGGGCCAAGACCGAGGACGGTCTTATCCGCGGCTTCATCCTCGAAAAGGGCTGGAAGGGCCTGTCCGCCCCCGCCATTCACGGCAAGGTGGGCCTGCGCGCCTCCATAACGGGCGAAGTCGTGATGGATAATGTCTTCGTGCCCGAAGAAAACCTGATGCCGAACGTATCCGGCCTCAAGGGTCCGTTCACCTGCCTCAACTCCGCACGCTTCGGCATCGCCTGGGGCGCGCTCGGCGCAGCGGAAGATTGCTACGCCAAGGCACGCCAGTACGTTCTCGACCGCAAGCAGTTCGGCCGTCCCCTTGCCGCTAACCAGCTGATCCAGAAGAAGCTTGCCGACATGGCGACCGAGATCACGCTCGGCCTGCAGGGCTGCCTGCGCCTCGGCCGCATGAAGGAAGAAGGCCATCCGCCTGTCGAACTCACCTCCATCCTCAAGCGTAACAGCTGCGGCAAGGCGCTGGATATCGCTCGCGCTGCCCGTGACATGTTGGGTGGTAATGGCATTTCCGATGAGTTCGGCATCGCCCGCCATCTCGTCAACCTCGAAGTGGTCAACACCTATGAGGGCACGCACGACATCCACGCCCTCATCCTCGGCCGCGCCATCACCGGCATCGCCGCCTTTTCGAACTGAGGCCGGCCGTGGCGTTCAGAACCATCAGACCCCTGCGCTTTGGAGATTGCGATCCATCAGGCATCGCCTATTTCCCATCCTATCTAAACATCCTCGTCGGGGTGCTGGAAGACTATTTCGCTTCGATCGGCTTCTCCTGGCGAAAACTGATCGACGACCGCCGCATCGGTGTCCCCACGGTGCGGCTCGATCTGACCTTCATCAAGCCGGGCCTGCAGGGTGACGATCTCGAATTCCTGCTGTCGGTCCATGGTGTCGGCCGCTCCTCGCTCGATCTGCAACATCAGGTCTCGGCGAATGGCCATGTGCTGTGGACGGCCAAACATCGCGTCGTCGCCACCTCGCTCGATACGCACACATCCCTTGAATGGCCGGAGGATATCCGCGCCGCGCTGACCTCTCATCTGGAGACGACCGATGCACACCATCCTGCAACCTGAGGGCTGGGCCAAGCCGATCGGCTATGCCAATGGCATGGCGGCGACGGGCCGCATGGTGTTCGTCGGCGGCCAAGTCGGCTGGAATGCCGCCTGCGAATTCGAAAGCGACGATTTCGTCGAGCAGGTGCGCCAGACGCTGAAGAATGTCGTCGCCATTCTCGCCGAAGGCGGCGCCGAACCGAAGCATATCACGTCCATGACCTGGTATTTCACCGACAAGCAGGAGTATCTCGGTAACCTTAAGGGCATCGGCCAGGCCTACCGCGAGATCATCGGCCGGCACTTCCCAGCCATGGCTGCCGTGCAGGTCGTCGCCCTCGTCGAGGATCGCGCGAAGATCGAGATCCAGGCGACAGCCGTCATTCCGGAATAATATCGCACGGAGTAGCAGCTCATGTCGGCACTGCGCTTTTCGGACACTATTTCGGCGGCCCTGACCGACGGAATCCTCGTCGTCACCATAGACAATGCCCCCGTCAACGCTCTTTCCGCCGATGTGAGGAGCGGTCTGATGGCCGCGCTCGAGCATGCCGAGAAAGATGGTGCAGTCGCCGGCGTCGTGCTGACCGGAGCGGGCAACAATTTCATCGGCGGCGCCGATATCAAGGAATTGGGCAAGCCGCCGGTCGAGCCGCATCTACCTGATGTCATCTCCCGCATCGAATCCTCTCCGAAACCCGTTGTCGCCGCGATCAACGGTGTTGCGCTTGGCGGCGGTCTGGAAATGGCGCTCGCCTGCCATCGCCGCCTTGCCGCGCCGACCGCGAAGCTTGGCCTTCCCGAAGTTAAACTCGGCATCGTACCCGGCGCCGGCGGCACGCAGCGCCTGCCGCGGCTTACGGGCATCGCGGCCGCCGTCGACATGATCGCCAATGCACGCATCGTATCGGCTGCCGAAGCGCTAAAGCTCGGTATTGTTGACGGGGTGGCCAAGGGCGAACTGATCGCTGAAGCTATCGCCGACGCCAAGACGACCAACGCCGCATCGTTGCGCCGCACGGGATCGCTGACGGCTCCTCCAGAAGCTGCAGATGCGATCGACAAAGCGGCATCAGACGCATTGCGCAAGGCACGTAGCCAGCGTGCGTCTGCCGAGGCCATCCGCCTCGTGCGGCTGGCGACGACCGTCTCTTTATCGGAAGGTCTTGCCGAGGAACGCCGCACCTTCATCGAGCTTCGCGACAGCGAAGAGGCCGCAGCGTTGCGCCATGTCTTTTTCGCCGAGCGCGCCGCCGGCAAAGTCGAGGGACTGGAGGCCGTCGCTCCCGGCAAGATCGAAACCATCGGCATCGTCGGCACCGGCCTGATGGGATCGGGCATTGCCGTCTCCGCCCTCAATGGCGGCTACCGGGTCATCGGCGTCGAGCAGAGTGCCGAGGCCGCGGAAAAGGGACGCGAGCGCATCACCGGCCTCCTCGACAAGGCAGCGCAATCCGGCCGCCTCGATGCGGCGGGGCGAGAAGATCGCTTAGGCCGGCTGACCGTCACCGCCGACATGCAGCAGCTGGTGCAGGCCGATCTCGTCATCGAAGCTGTCTTCGACGATCTCACAGTCAAGACCGAGCTGTTCCAGCGCCTCGATACGATCGTTCGCGCCGACGCGATCCTTGCCACCAATACGAGCTATCTGGACCCCGACTTAATTGCGGCCGCGACGAAGCGGCCAGAGCGCGTCGTCGGCCTGCACTTCTTCTCGCCGGCGCACATCATGCGTCTGCTTGAAGTGGTGAATTGCAAGGAGACGGCGCCGGATGTGCTGGCGACGGCCCTTGCCCTTGCAAAACGGCTCGGCAAGTTGCCTGTCGTATCGGGGGTCACCGAAGGCTTCATCGGCAACCGCATCTTTTCCGCCTATCGCCGCGAAGCCGAATACATGGTCGAGGACGGTGCCTCGCCGCAGGAGATCGACGCGGCACTGGAAGCCTACGGCTTTCCGATGGGGCCTTTTGCCGTCTTCGACATGGCAGGTCTGGAAATCGCCTGGGCACGCCGCAAGCGGCAAGCCGCGACGCGCGATCCGGCGGAGCGCTACGTCGTCATCGCCGACCGGCTCTGCGAAGCCGGCCGTTTCGGCCAGAAGACCGGGCGCGGCTGGTATGCCTATCCCAACGGCAAACGGACCGTTGATCTCGAGGTAACGGCCGTGATCGAAGCCGCTCGCACTGAAAAAGGCATTGTATCAAGGAGCTTCACTCCGGATGAGATCGTCAGCCGCCTGCTGAAAGCCATGGTGGACGAAGGCGACGCCCTGCTTTCGGAAGGCATCGCCGCCCGCGCAAGCGATATCGATCTCGTTATGATCAATGGCTATGGCTTCCCGGCAAGCAAGGGCGGCCCGATGTTTGCGGCCGGCCGCCGTTGAAAGCAGTCACGGCAGAGGGATCAGGCCGCCGAAGAGAGTAGCGTGAACAATTCCTGCGGCCGCTTGACGCCGCGCAGCGCATAGCGGCCGACGGAAACGAGATCGTTGCTTTGCTGACCCGATAGCGCCTCGATGAAATTCGACGACATCAGGATGTTGCGGTCGGCCGATCGGCACATCGAAGCGATACGGCTGACTTCGTTGACGGCCGGCCCGATGACCGTGAAATCCAGCCGGTCCATACTGCCGATATTGCCGTAGAAGACGTCGCCGATATGCAGGCCGAGATAGACGTCCGTGACCGGACGGCCTTCGATCTGCCGCTGCGAGTTGAGGTCGCGCAACCGCTGGCGCAGCAGCGATTCCGCCATCAGGGCAGCGGCGCAGGCATCGGCGGAATTGCGAGCCTTGAAGATCGCCAGCGTGCCATCGCCGATGAGCTTCAGCACGTTGCCGCCCGCCTCGTGGATCGAGGAGATGACCGCATCCGCATAGGCATTCAGCATCGGTATGATTTCATCCGGCTCGGCCGTATCCGAAATGCGGGTGTAATTGGCGAGATCGGAAAACCAGAGGGCTGCCGAAATCCGCTCGGTCTTGCCTCGGGTAATCTTGCCTTCGAGCACATGCCGCGCCGCGTCCTCGCCGAGATAGACTTCGGCGATAGTGCGGGCGATGCGGCTCATGCCGGTGCATTTGATCGCCAAAGCCAGCGCCGGCGTCAGCTTGCGCAGCACGCGCAGATCTTCCTCCGGAAAGCCGACCTCATGTGCGGTGGCAAAGTTGGAATAGAAGCAATCCATCTCGCCGATCGTGCCGCCCTCTTCGAAACGGTGGATCATGGCGATGTAGTCGGTGTGACCATCGGCTAGCAGCGTATCGAGCCCGTAGAAATCGGTCGGGTCGCCGAAGCCGATACGCCGGCGCACCTCGTCTCCACCCGTCATCAGCATGTGATAGAAGGCGGAACGCTGCCAGTTTTCAGAGGCGATCCCCTGTTGCGTCGGGCCATATTCGAACTCGCGCTCGATGATCTGATTGCCGTCCCAGCGGAAGGCACGGCCCTCATAGACCGGGTGCAGCGTGTCCATCAGCGCCATGGCGCGATCGAGGTTCAGGCCATGCTGACGGCACTGCTCGCAGAAACCCGAGAGGATATCGACTTCCGTCATCCCCTTGAGACCGGCCTGCATGAGCCAGCTGGCAATTTCGCCAATGTCCTTCGCGTCCATGGATATCTCCCGACCCTCTGAAGGAATCGCTTTAGTACGAAACTCCAAGGCTTGGAATGCTGTACAACGCAAAATAGCCCTGATGCACGCAACAGATCGCCGCTTCTGTGGCACAGAAGCGGCGATTTGACACGTTCGAGGGATGATCGCGGGCCTTAGGCCTTTGCATGCGGCTTCAGCAGGTCTTCCAGACCGATGCGCCGGAAAAGCTCTGCCCGAACCCGATCGGCAACACCGTTGACGATCTCAGCACCATCCTCTGAAGGATCTATATGGGTACGGAACGGCCGCGAACCAAACGGCATGTCGATAATATCCGCGATTGCCGTCGCCACCGAAACAGCGTCGGCGTCGGCCGGCTCCAGCGACGCAAGCCCCTTCAGCGCCTGATCGGGAACGCCGGCATAGGGGCCGTCATCATATTCGGCGGCGCGAGCCTTGTCGGCTGGGGAACCGGAATGAGCGAAGTGATTGGTGCCCTTCGTGAAGGCACCTGGCACGATGATGGCGGTCTCGATGCCCCAGCGTGTCAGCTCCGAAGCATAGGACACGGCAAGCGAATCCATCGCCGCCTTGGCTGCGAAGTAAGGCGAGAGATAGGGTGGCGTGCCGCCCCGCGTGCTGGATGAGGAGACCCAGACGACCAGTCCCTTTCCTTGCCTGCGCATGTAGGGCAGCACGGCGCGATTGACGCGCTGGGTGCTGAGTACGTTGATATCGTAGAGCTCGGCGAACTGCTCGGGCGTAAAGGCTTCTGCCGGGCCGAAGGACATATGGCCGGCATTGTGGATGATGGTGTCGATGCGGCCCTGCTCGCCGATGACGGCGGCAATGCCGGCTTCGACGGAGGCGTCCGAGGCGACATCGAGTTCGACAGTCCTGAGATCGACGCCGTTCTCCTTGGCGAAAGCCGCCGCTGCCTCGACCTGCGCTGCATTGCGTCCTTTGGTTTCGCGGATTCCTGCATAGACTGTATGGCCTGCCTTGGCGAGCGCGCGTGCCGTCAGAGCCCCGAAGCCGCTCGATGCGCCAGTGATTACGATGACTTGCTTGCTCATGATCCTGTTCCTTCAGAGGATTGGCTGTTGTTGTTGATGAAGTGGAGGACGACCGGCATTGCGCTGCCGCCAAGTTGGCTCAGATCATGCCGCCATTGGCGCGCAGCGTCTGGCCGTTGATCCAGCCGCCATCCGGGCCGACGAGGAAGGAAACGGCAGCAGCGATATCCTGCGGCGTGCCCAAACGCTCCAGCGGGTTCATCTTGGCCATGCGGCCGATGAGCTCGTCGCTCTTGCCGTTCAGGAAGAGATCGGTGGCCGTCGGGCCGGGCGCGACGGCATTGACCGTGATCGAGCGGCCGCGCAGCTCCTTCGCCATGATGCCGGTCAACGCCTCGACACCGGCCTTGGTTGCCGCATAGACGCCGTAGGTTTCGAGCTTCAGGCCGACGATGCTGGTCGAGAAATTGATGATACGCCCGCCGTCACGCAGGCGTTTGCCGGCTTCGCGCAACGTGTTGAACGTGCCCTTGAGGTTGATGGCGATGTGGCGGTCGAAATGCGCGTCATCGGCCTCGACAATCTTGGCAAGCTGCATGATGCCCGCATTGTTGATCAATACATCGACACCGCCGAAGGCAGTTTCTGCTGCGTCGAACATGCGCCGCACGGCATCCACATCGGAAACATCGGCCTTCGCGGTCAGCGCCTTGCCACCCTTTTCTTCAATCTTGCGAGCGAGTTCCTCGGCGGCGGCTTCGCTGCCGGAATAGTTGATGACGACAGTGAAGCCATCTTCAGCCAGACGCTCGGCGATCGCGGCGCCGATGCCGCGGGATGCGCCGGTGACGATCGCTACCTTGTTGGAAATATTGCTCATTTCTCTCATCCTTCATTGCCTTGCGCCGTAGCGCGTTTCGATGAGGAGAAGATGCCCCTTTTCATGGAGCGGATAATCAGCCAATAATCGGCATCACTATCCGAATTTAGCGAACAAATAATATGGACAGATTCGATGCCATGCGGGTGTTTTGCCGGGTCGTGGAACGGCGCAGCTTCACGCTGGCCGCCGAAGACACCGGCCTGCCCCGCTCGACGGTGACGGATGCGATCAAACAGGTCGAGGCGCGTCTCGGCGTGCGCCTGCTGCAGCGCACGACGCGGCACGTTAGCCCGACGCTCGACGGCGAGGCCTATTATCAGCGCTGCCTGCGCATCCTCTCCGATATCGAGGATGCCGAAGGCGCCTTTGCCGGTGCCAAGCCGAAGGGCGTCCTGCGCGTCGACGTGCACGGCACGCTCGCCCGGCACTTCGTTCTTCCGAACCTGCCTTCCTTCCTCGAAACCTATCCCGATATCGAACTGCAGATCACCGAGGGCGACCGGTTCGTCGATCTGATCCGCGAGGGCATCGACTGCGTGCTGCGCGTCGGCACGCTGCAAGATAGCGACATGATCGGCCGCCGCGTCGCGATGCTGGAAGAGGTCACGCTTGCGGCGCCCGCCTATGTCGAGCGCTTCGGCATACCAGCCCATCCGGAGAAGCTCGACGGGCATCGTATGATCGGCTTCCGCTCTTCCGCAACGGGCGGATTGCTGCCGCTGGAATTCCAGATCGATGGCACTGTGCGCGAAATCACCCTGTCGGCCAACATCTCCGTCAACGCGGCTGAGAGCTATTTCGCCGCGGCCAAGCTCGGTCTCGGCCTGATCCAGGTCCCGCGCTACCACGCGGAGGAAGCCCTGCGATCGGGCGAGCTGCTGCATGTCCTTGAGGACTATCCACCGACTCGAACGCCCGTCTCGATGCTCTATCCGCGCAGCCGCCAGCTTTCGCCGCGGGTCCGCGTCTTCATAGACTGGCTCGTCAAGGTTTTTGCCGGACAGAACGTGGCTGAAACCCCGGCCGGATGAATATTCCGCGAAAGCGATCAAATAAATGAAATCGGCTCTTTGAATGCGCGACCGGCACGCCTACGTCGTAGTGCATTATCCCGCGGGCGCTGTCGTTTCGACGTCATGACGGCCTGCCGATTTCGAGAGAGAGCCCATGACCGAACAGAAGCAATTGAAGCTCGGGGCCTTCATGCGTCCCGTCAGCCTGCATACCGGTGCCTGGCGTTATCCCGGCGCCTATCCGGACGCCAATTTCAATTTCCAACACATCAAGAGCTTTGCGCAGGAGCTGGAAAAGGCGAAATTCGACGCCTTCTTCATGGCTGATCACCTAGCGGTCCTCAACATGCCGATCGAGGCTTTGAAGCGCAGCCAGACCGTCACTTCCTTCGAGCCCTTCACCCTGCTTTCAGCGCTCGCCGCCGTCACCGACAGGATCGGCCTCGTCGCCACGGCGTCGACCACCTTCGATCTGCCCTATCATATCGCCCGCCGCTTCGCCTCGCTCGACCATATCAGCGGTGGCCGCGCCGGCTGGAACATCGTCACCACCTCCAATCCCGATGCCGCCCTTAATTTCGGTCTCGAAGAGCACATGGAACACGGCGAGCGCTACCATCGTGCCCGCGAATTCTACGATGTCGTCACCGGCCTCTGGGACAGTTTTGCCGACGACGCCTTCATTCGCGACGCCGAAAGCGGCATCTTCTTCGATCCTGAGCGGATGCATGTCCTTGGGCACAAGGGAGAGGAACTGAGCGTTCGCGGTCCTCTCAACATCGCCCGCCCGCTGCAGGGCTGGCCCGTCATCGTTCAGGCGGGTCAATCGGATGCCGGCCGACAGCTTGCCGCCGAAACCGCCGAAGCGGTCTTCGCAGCCCCCCGCAATCTTGCCGACGGCAAGTCAATCTTTGCCGATATCAAAGGACGGATGAACGCCATCGGCCGCAATCCGGATCATCTGAAGATCCTGCCCGCCGCCTTCATCGTCGTCGGCGACACGATCGAGGAAGCAAAGGCGAAGCGGGCAAAGCTAGACAGCCTCGTTCATTACGACAGTGCCATTGCATCCCTATCGATCGCGTTGGGACATGATGCATCCAAGTTTGATCCGGATGGCCCGCTGCCGGAGATTCCAGAAACCAATGCCAGCAAGAGTGGCCGCGAGCGCGTCATCGCGCTTGCCGAATCGGAAAAGCTCACCGTGCGCCAGCTTGCCCAGCGCCTCGGCGGCTATGCCGGCCTTGCCTTCGTCGGCACGCCTGAGAGCATCGCCGACGAGATGGAGCAATGGCTGTATGAGGAAGGCTCTGACGGTTTCAACGTCGTCTTCCCCTTCCTGCCGCAGGGCCTGCTTGACGTAACCACCCGCGTCGTTCCAGAGCTGCAGCGCCGCGGCATCTTCCGTCGCGACTACGAAGGCGCGACATTGCGCGAACACCTCGGCCTGCCGCGTCCGGAAAACCGCTTCTTCACGAAACCGGCTGCGGCAGCGCAGTAAAAAGAGAATGACATGAGCCACATTACGCCGATCGATTATGAGACCGCTTCAGATGCCGTGCGCGCTGAGCATGATCGCGAAATACAATTGCGCGGCCGCATGACAAACATGAAGCGGACATTGCTGCATTCGCCGGTCGCGCATCGCATCTATGCCGAATGGTTTCCCCTTCGGGAAGAGTTGCGTCCCGCACTGGACGATCGCGCCGTCTGGCTGCTTTGCCATGCCATCGCGCTCGAATGCCGCTCGATCATCCCGGTCGGCTTCTTCCGGCGCGCGCTCATCAATGCCGGCCTAACGCCGGAAACGATCGTGCCAACAGACGACGAGGCGCTGCTGATCGAATTCGGCAAGGCGATCGTCAGGGATTCCAACGCCATTCCCGAGCAGATTTGGGCGCAGCTAAAGGCCCGCTATGACGAGCCGACGCTTGCCAACCTCGTGGCTTTCGCGGGGATCATGATCGCAACCGCGATTTACAACAATGCCGTGAAGGTGGATATCGACCCTGAGCTCGGGCCTTATCTTGAAGGGTTTGAGTTTCCCTCAGAATGAGGAGCAACGGCGGACACCGAGCCATCTCGCCCTTGGCGGGCGAGAAAGCAATTTCATTGGTTTAGGAATTGCGCCATTGAAGGTCACACATATATAGGATGATAGCGCAAATTCTAAGCCATTGAAATTGCAAGAGCGGGGGTACGTTACTTGTTGCTATTGCACTGGGAAAGCCGGTGCGTCCCTGCCTACCCCCTCCCTTGCAAAATCTAGAACTTAGCCTTGCGGCTAAATGCTGATTTTGCTTTCCCGCCCGCAAGGGGCGGGATAGACCAAACTCACCCCGAAATCGTCGTCTCGAACTGCGGATTGCCGCGGATCGTGTTGCTCACGGTGCAGATTTCATCTTCGGCCGCATGCGCGATCGCACTACGCACCTCATCACTGAAATCGCCCTTGATGGTGAAAGCGATGTTGAATTTCTCCACGCGGGAGAGGCCTTCGGCCGCCTTTTCACCTGTCACGACAGCAGTCACTTCCGTGAGCTTGTCGAGCACGCCGAGGCTACTGGCTGCCATGCGGGCGCTCAAGACCAAGCAAGCCGAGAGCGACGAGTAAAGCAGATCGAGCGGATTGAAACCGGGCTGCGACGGCGAAGTGACGATGTCGATCTCACCGCCCGTCACCGAAGTCACATGCGGAAAACCGGTGCGGTCGACCGTAGCGGTCGCGCCCGTCTGCCTCGTCTTCACTTTCAGTTCGGCCATGTCGAAAATCCTTGAAATAAAAGCGTGAAACCCTTTTCCTCTACATAGGGATTCATCCCGCGGGACACAATTGCAGTTCCTGGCCCTTGCGTCTTCCAGCCAGTTAAGCCACCAAATGGTTACAGGCTCTGAGACGTAATTTCAGGAAAAGTGCGCAGCGGTTTTCCGTCCGGAATTGCGTACAAACGCTCTAGCAGACAGGCAGTTCGATATGACCGTTACCGATCCCCGCGCCTTCCTGACCTCGCTGTTCGATGCCGCGGTTCGTGCCGCCGATCCCTTGACCGGCATTCGCACGCATCTGCCGGCCAAACCGAAGGGCCGCACGATCGTTATCGGCGCCGGCAAGGGATCTGCCCAGATGGCGGCCGCGCTGGAGCAATGCTGGAATGGCCCGCTGGAAGGCCTTGTCGTGACGCGATACGGTTTTTCAGTCCCCTGCCGCCGGATCGAGATCATCGAAGCCGCCCATCCCGTGCCGGACGAAGCAGGCCTCGTCGCTTCCCGCCGGCTTCTGAAACTTGTCGAGGGCCTGACGGAGGACGATCTGGTGATCGCGCTGATATCAGGCGGTGGCTCGGCGCTGCTACCTTCACCGGCCGGCGCTCTGAGCCTTGCAGACGAGATCGCCGTCAACAAGGCGCTCCTCGCCTCCGGCGCACCGATCTCGGCGATGAATGTCATTCGCAAGCATTTGTCGACCATCAAGGGTGGCCGGCTCGCGGCAGCAGCCCATCCCGCCAAAGTCGTCTCGCTCGTCGTCTCGGACATTCCCGGCGATGATCCAGCGCTAGTGGCCTCCGGCCCGACCGTACCGGGCGCCGGCACGCGCGCCGAAGCGCTCGATCTCATCCGCCTCTACCGCATCGAACTGCCGCCGGCCGTTCTTGCCCATCTCGAGAAAGTTGAAGCGGATGCGCCGCGCCCCGACGATCCTCGTTTCGCCGGCAATGAAGTCCATCTCATCGCCTCTGCCGGCGTCTCGTTGGAAGCTGCCGCCGAGGTGGCGCGTGCCGCCGGCATCAAAGCGGCCATCCTTTCCGACGCCATCGAAGGCGAGGCCCGCGAAGCCGCGCATGTCCACGCCGCCATCGCCCGTGAAGTGCTTCATCGCAACCGCCCCTTCACCAAGCCGATCGTACTGCTTTCCGGCGGCGAGACGACTGTAACGCTGAAAGGGAAGGGCAAGGGCGGGCGAAACTCGGAATTCCTTCTGTCGCTGGCAATCGACATCGACGGCCACACCGGGATCCACGCCATGGCCGCTGATACCGATGGCATCGACGGCAGCGAGGACAATGCCGGCGCCTTTGCCGATGCGGCTACGGTGGCGCGGTTGCGCAAAGCTAGAATGGTGCCGGCCGAGATGCTGGCAAACAATGACGCGTGGACAGCTTTCAATGCCATCGGCGATCTCTTCGTCCCCGGCCCGACCGGAACGAACGTCAATGACTTCCGCGCCATCCTGATCGCGTAACCACCGGAAACGGGTGCTTAAACAATTGCAGTGCAATCGTCACAGCGCCAATAGGCGGCTGCGGTCGACGTCCATCGGAAGAAATGCCGGCTGCAATGGTCACATTCGATTTCGACGACGTGTGTCCTCTCGCCAACGATGAATGGCCTGGTCTTACTCCTGCGCTCGCTCTTCCATTGCTCGAGCTTCGTCACGGCCATGATTACCCTCCACGCAATACTCGCCTCGACAAGCAACAATCTAAAATAGGCTCAACTAATAAAAGAAATATTGCAAGTGCGAAGCGATTTTCCGCGCGAAAGGAGGACTAAAATTATCCGTAGTAGTGCATGGAAGACATAGTGCGCCGGCTTCCGGCCGCGGCGGGATCGCTCCATTAGAGCCGGATGATTTTAGGTCGGGTCGACCTAAAATCTGAATCCGCTCTACAATCAAAGAAATAGAGCGTGATGTCGTCCGAAAACCGCATACACTTTTCGGCATCACGCTCTAAAAAATTGTGACAGCGGATATCGCCATTTTCGCGCGCGACGCCATGTCATTCGTTGGCGATTTTCCATCAAGATAACAATGGGAGGCATATTCATCATGCGCCACTTCCGCCAGCGGGCGATTTCGTCGGTAACCCTGGTCACATTTGCTCTCTTTTCCGTCACCGCCAGAGCTGCCGCGCCGCCACCGGTCGAGGCGGAGCATGGCATGGTGGTCACCGCTCAACACCTCGCCACCGATGTCGGCGTCGAAGTGCTGAAGAATGGCGGCAATGCCGTCGATGCTGCCGTTGCGGTCGGCTATGCGCTAGCCGTGGTCTACCCGACCGCCGGCAATATCGGCGGCGGTGGCTTCATGACCATCCGCATGCGCGACGGCAAGACGACCTTCCTCGATTTTCGCGAACGCGCACCCTTGGCGGCGACCAAAGGCATGTATCTCGATGACAAGGGCAATATCGTCAAAGGGGCCAGCACCGATGGCTATCTCGCCGTCGGCGTCCCCGGCTCGGTCATGGGCTTCGAGACAGCCCGCGAGAAATACGGCACCAAGTCCCGCCAGGATCTGATTGCGCCGGCCATTCGTTATGCCAAGGAAGGCTTCACGCTGAACCAGGCCGATGCTGCCGAACTGAATGAGGGCAAGGCGTGGCTGTCGCGCGACCCGGCCACCGCCGCGATCTTCACCAAGTCCGACGGCAAGCCCTTCGCGACGGGCGACAAGCTGGTGCAGTCAGATCTCGCCAATGCTCTATCCGGCATTTCCGATCAGGGGCCGGATGGCTTCTACAAGGGGCCGGTCGCCAACGCCATCGTCAAGGCAAGCCAGGACAAGGGCGGCATTCTCGCAAACCAGGATTTCGAACAATATAAGGTTCGCGAACTCGATCCCGTGAAGTGCAACTATCGCGGCTATGAGATCATTTCCTCGCCGCCGCCCTCCTCCGGCGGCGTCATCATCTGCGAAATCCTCAATGTGCTGGAAGGCTACCCGCTCTCCTATACCGGTTACGCCTCGGCCGACACGGTTCATTATATGGTCGAAGCCATGCGCTATGCCTATGTCGACCGCAATTCGGCGCTCGGCGATCCCGACTTCGTCGACAACCCCGTCAGCAAGCTGCTCGATAAGGCCTATGCCCAGAAGATCCGCGACGGCATCTCGCCCTATAAGGCTGGCATCTCCAAGGACCTGATGCGGAAAGGCCTCGGCGAAAGCCACGAAACAACGCATTATTCGATCATCGACAATGACGGCAATGCTGTCGCCGTCACCTATACGCTGAACGGCTCCTTCGGCGCCGGCGTCGTTGCACCCGGCACGGGCATCCTCTTGAACAACGAGATGGACGACTTCACCTCTAAGCCCGGCGTGCCCAACCTTTATGGCCTGGTGCAGGGCGAGGCCAATGCCATCCAGCCGAAGAAGACGCCACTCTCCTCCATGAGCCCGACGATAGTCACCAAGGACGGCAAGCCCTTCATGGTGATCGGCAGCCCCGGCGGCTCGCGCATCATCACCATCACGCTGGAAGCGATCATCAACGTCATCGATTTCGGCATGAACATCCAGGAAGCGATCGACGCTCCCCGCGTCCATCACCAATGGCTGCCCGACAAGGTCTATATGGAGCCGCGTGCGCTTTCGCCCGATACGATTAAGCTTCTGACCGGCATGGGCTACACGGTTCAGGTCGACAATAGCTGGCCGATCTGGGGCCAGGCGGCCGGCATCCTTGTCGGCGGCAAGAGCCTCAGCGACATCGCCAAGGGCGGCGGCGCCCGCTACAACGGCGCCATGGATAGCCGCGCCGGCTCGGGGCTTGCCGAAGGCTATTGATCGCCTCGGCGCCTGCTGAAAACGGCGACTCGGACCGGTGCCACCACCAATTGGCACCGGTCTTTTTGCTTATGGCATCCGACCAAACGAGCACATTATCTTACGCGAAAAAACCAAGCGTGAGCATTTCGGCGCGATATCGCGCCAATTCATTCACCTCACGTTCATTTGATGCCGTTTGGCCCTGCATATGCGTCATTTTTTTCATCCCATGAATGGGATTTGCGATTTCTGATATAGCAATCGCGTGCAAGCAGGAGTATACAACCGCCGTTCAAATAGGCCTTCGCGCCATGACCAGACTTGCGGTTCTGTCTTACGACCCCACCGCACCATCGAGAGCGATCCCCGACAATGTCGGATCAGATATTCCAGGCCGCCCCGACCCGGCGGGCCGCACCGAATTTTCGTGTAGTAGCGCTTATCGTAGCAAGCGCGATGTTCATGGAACAGCTCGACGCGACCGTGCTCGCAACAGCCCTTCCGACCATGGCGAGAGACTTCGGCGTCAGCGCGCCGGCCATGAGTATCTCGCTGACGTCCTACCTCCTCAGCCTGGCGATCTTCATTCCCGCCAGCGGCGCCATTGCCGACCGCTTCGGATCGCGCACAGTCTTCCGCTCCGCCATCGCGGTCTTCGTTCTCGGTTCACTTTTGTGTGCCCAGGCGCCGAACCTGTTCTTCCTTGTCCTTGCGCGGCTGTTGCAAGGTCTCGGCGGCGCCATGATGCTGCCGATCGGTCGTCTGGTGCTGATGCGCAGCGTCGCCCGCAAGGACATGGTCAACGCCATGTCCTGGCTGTTGATCCCGGCGCTGGTCGGCCCCATTCTCGGCCCACCGGTCGGCGGTTTGTTCGTCACCTATCTCGACTGGCGCTGGATTTTCTATATCAATGTGCCGATCGGTATCATCGGCTTCATCCTGGTGACCATGTTCATCGAGGAAGTAAAAGGCCCGCGCACCGGCCGTTTCGATCTCTCCGGCTTTATCCTCTCGGGCATTTCGCTGGGATCGCTGCTCTTCGGCTTTGAAATGTCGAGCCGGGAGGGGGAAGGCTATCTCGCTGTCTTCCTCATCTCCGTCGGCCTGCTCTTCGGCATCGCCTATCTGCGCCATGCCCGCAAGCATCCCTCGCCGATCATGGATTTCTCCTTGATGAAGGTGTCGACATTTCGCACCTCGGTCATCGCCGGTTCGCTGACGCGCATCAGCCAGGGCGCCCATCCTTTCCTGATCCCGCTGATGCTGCAGCTCGGCTTCGGCCTTTCGGCGGCCGCCGCCGGCCAGATCGCCATCGCGACCGCGCTCGGCTCCATGGCCATGAAGCCGCTGCAGGTCCGCATCCTTCGGACGCTCGGCTTCCGCACGGCGTTGATCGTCTTCGGCCTGATCGGCACGCTCGGCTATGGCATGTGCGCGCTTTTCAAGCCGGATTGGCCGCTGCCCGTCATCTTCGTGATCCTGTTCTTCTGCGGCTTCTTCATGTCGTTCCAGTTTACGGCCTACAACACGATCGCCTATGACGAGATCGAGCGCGACCGCATGAGCATTGCGACGAGTTTCTACTCAACGTTCCAGCAGCTGATGCTCTCTCTCGGCATCTGCGTCGCCGCCCTTGCGCTGCATGGCTCGATGCAGCTGCGGGGGGAGACGAAGGCCGAGATGATCGACTTCTCCGTCGCCTTCATCGTCGTCACGGCCATTGCGCTTCTCGCTGTCATCTGGAACGCCAGCTTCTCTCGCACAGCCGGTTCGGAAATCAGCGGCCACCGCCGCAGATCGCCGGAAGACAACCTTGGCGAGCGCTGATGCTCGCCTTCCGTCCACTCCTGCAATAGCGACTTTTGTGAACAGTGCCTTCACGGGCAGCACATTGCATTGAACAATGACCTCGACCTAAATAGCGACCAGAACGAAGTAACAGTCTGGAGCATCCCATGGTCGCCGGCATCCATCACATCACGCTGATCACCCGCAAGGTTCAGGCGAATGTCGATTTCTACGTCGGCTTCCTCGGCCTGCGCCTCGTCAAGCGCACCGGCGGCTTTGAAGACGCCACGCAGCTTCATCTCCTTTATGGCGACGCCAAGGGCTCGCCCGGCTCGTTAATTACCTTTCTTGTTTGGGAGGATGGTTCGCCCGGCCGCGCCGGCGTCGGCCAGATCGGCGAAATCTCGCTCGCCATCGATCCAACAAGCATCGGTTTCTGGCTGACGCGCGCCCTGAGCGCCGGCCTCAAACCGGAAGGCCCATCGGAGGAATTCGGCGAGCCGGTCCTGAGGCTGAAGGATCCTGATGGCGTCATCGTCAAGCTCGTCGGGACCAATGCCCTCCAAGCAACGGCGCCGTGGACGAGCGATGCCATTCCGCAGGAGCATGCGATCCGCCGCATCCGCGGCGCGACGCTGTTCACCGAAACGCCCGAGGAGACGCAGGCTATTTTGGTCGACCATTTCGACTACCGGCCGTTTACTACCAGCGGGGCGATCAGCCGGCTTGTCTCGGAGCCTGGCGATATCCTCGACATCCGAGATGCCCGCGGCTTCTGGGCGAGCGCCCCGGGTACGGGTACGGTCGATCATGTCGCCTTTCGCGCCGCCGATGATGCGGAATTGCAGTCGGTCCACGCCGCACTGCAGGCGATCAATTCTGGCCCGACGACGATGCATGACCGCAAATATTTCCGCTCGCTCTATGTCCGCGAACCTGGCCAGATCCTGTTCGAACTCGCGACGGATGCGCCTGGCATGTTGATCGACGAGGATGAAGCGACGCTTGGCACGCGCCTCTTCGCTCCCGGCGACAGTCCGAAGCTCTTGGCGAAGCTGAACGTGATCCTGCCGCAGTTCTCCATGCCCGGAAAGCCGCGCGTCATCTATCGCGACCTGCCCTTCATCCATCGCTTCTTCACGCCCGAGCAGCCGAACGGCAATGTCTTCATTCTGCTGCACGGTTCCGGCGTCAACGAAACGACGATGCTACCGCTTGGTCACGAGATCGATCCCAATGCGACCTTGCTCACCGTGCGCGGCCGGGCGCTTGAAGAAGGTGCGCCGCGCTGGTTTCGCCGCAATGGGCCGATGTCCTTCGATCAGGCGGATATCGCCAGCGAGGCCGAGGCCTTCGCAGCCTTCATTGACGGCGCGGTCCATGCCTACGGACTCGATCCCGACCGCATCGTCTATATCGGCTATTCGAACGGCGCCAACCTGCTGAACGCCATACTGTCGCTGCACCCGCATCTGATCCGCCGCGCCGTGCTGCTGCGCTCCATGGCCGTACTCGAAAATCCGCCGGTGGCGGATATGTCGGATGCCCAGGTGCTGGTGATCTCGGGCGAAAAGGACCTCTACGGCCCATACGCCCAGTTTCTCGCCGAACGCCTGCGCGCTGGCGGCGCAAAGGTCGAACTTGCGACCGTTCCCGGCGGTCATGAGTTTGACGATGCCGACGTGCCGGTCGTTCAAGAGTGGTTGGACAAGAACATGTAAGGCGGATCTTCCAAGCATGAACGACAGGAGCCAGCCAAATGGCATGGTGCAACCGCATGTGAGGCAAGATCATTGTGGCACAATCCCTTCTCCCCTCGGGGAGAAGGTGCCGATAGGCGGATGAGGGGGAGGTGCCAGGAACACGAAAGCTCGGGACTTCAAAGCAACACACCCCCTCATCCGACCCTTCGGGCCACCTTCTCCCCGAGGGGAGAAGGAAATTACGGCTGCACTCAACCCCTGAACGTATATTCCGCGATCGATTCCGGCTTCATCTCAATCGAGAAGCCCGGAAGGCTCGGCGGCATATAGGCTGCGTCGCGGATGATGCAGGGGTCGATGAAATGCTCGTGCAGGTGATCGACATATTCGATGACGCGGCCGTCCTTGGTGCCGGATACGGCGATATAATCGATCATCGACAGGTGCTGCACATATTCGCAAAGCCCGACGCCACCGGCATGCGGCCAGACCGGCAACCCATATTTGGCGGCAATCAGCAAAACCGCCAGCACTTCATTGAGGCCGCCCATGCGGCAGGAATCGATCTGCACGATGTCGATCGCACCCTCGGCGATGAACTGCTTGAACATGATGCGGTTCTGACACATCTCGCCCGTCGCGACCTTCACCGGGCCGATGGCCTGGCGGATCTTGCGGTGTCCGGCAACATCGTCCGGGCTTGTGGGTTCTTCGATGAAGAAGGGTTTGGCGAAGGCGAGCTTCTTCACCCAGTCGATCGCCTGATTGACCTCCCAGACCTGGTTGGCGTCGATCATGAGGTAACGATCAGGGCCGATCACCTCGCGGGCGATGGTCAGGCGGCGGATATCGTCCTCGAGATCACGGCCGACCTTCATCTTCACATGGTTGAAGCCGGCATCGATCGCCTCCTGGCACAGGCGGCGCAGCTTGGCGTCGTCATAGCCAAGCCAGCCGGCCGAGGTCGTGTAGCAGGCATAGCCCTCACGCTCGAGCGTGGCGATGCGGTCCGCCTTGCCGGCCTCCGCCTTCTTCAGGATGGCGACAGCGTCGTCGCGAGTCAGCACATCGGTCAGGTAACGATAGTCGACGATATCGGCGATCTGCTCGGCGTCCATCTCAGCCACCAGCCGCCAGACCGGCTTGCCGGCTTCCTTGGCCAGCAGATCCCAGACGGCGTTGACGACGGCGCCGGTTGCCAGATGCATCGCGCCCTTCTCCGGGCCGATCCAGCGTAGCTGGCTGTCGCTGGTCAGATGCCGCCAGTATTTGCCTGGGTTTTCCAGAACCGTCGCAAGCTCCGTTCCCACGACCAGATGCCGCATCGCCTCGATCGCCATGCAGCAAATGTCATTGCCGCGGCCAATGGTGAAGGTCAGGCCATGGCCGGCAAGACCCGGCTTATCGGTCTCGAGGATGACATAGGCTGCCGAATAGTCCGGATCCGGATTCATCGCATCCGAACCGTCGAGGCTCTGCGATGTCGGGAAGCGCAAATCGAAAACGCGAAGATTGGTGATGCGCGTCATTGGAAAACTCCTTCTAAATCCATCGCGACCTCTCGACCTCTTTAGCCAAGGTCGAATTCCTCCCAGAGCGCCGCATTATGCTCGCCAACGTGCGGGGCCGCACGCTCGAATTTCGGCCGCTGCCCATCGATGCGGATGGGCGAGCGGGTGGTCTGCAGGCTGACGCCATCATCGCGCCCGACCGTCTGCAGCATGTCGAGAACGCGAAAACCTTCGCTGCCCAGAAGCTCCCGCCAGTTCAGCACTTTTGCGCACCAGATGTCAGCAGGTTCGAGGATCGCAAGCCAGTCGTCAACGTTGCGGGTGGCAATGCGCGCCGCGATCAGCGCCTTGATTTCATCGCGTGCCGTGAACCAGCTTTTGGGATCATCATGATAGGGCGCAAGCTCGTCCATGCCGAGCAGGTCGGCAAGCTTGGAAATCGGTGTCATGGCGATGGCGAGATAGCCGTCTCCAGCGGGGTAGACGCCATAGGGCGCGGAAAGATAGGCATGCGCACTACGGACATGGGAGCGCTCCGGCAGCTTGTTGCCGTTGTTCATGTGCACGCTCAGCACCTCGACCTGCAGATCGACCAGTGCTTCCAGCAGGCTGGTCTCCACCAGTCCGCCCTCGCCCGTCACGCCGCGCCGTACCAGCGCCGCCAGAATGCCCTGGGCCGCAGCCGCACCCGCCAGCATATCGCCGATCGCCAGACCGAAAGGCACCGGCCCCTGTCCCTCGTCGCCGTTCAGCCACATGACACCGGAGCGCGACTGCGCGAGAAGATCCTGCCCCGGCCGCGAAACCCACGGTCCCTCTTCGCCGTAGCCGCTGATCGAGCAATAGACGAGGCGCGGATTGAGCTTGCTTGCGGCCCTATAGTCCAGCCCTAGCCGCTCGATCACGCCGGGGCGAAAATTCTGAATGAGCACATCGGCCTTGGAGATCAGCCTGCGCAGCGCGTTCATATCGCGCTCGTTTTTCAGATCGACCGCCAAGCTTTCCTTGGAGCGATTGATCGCGTGGAAGATTGTCGAATCACCGCTTTCATCGTCGCTGAGATAGAGCCCGCGCGAAAGATCGCCGCCACCGGGACGCTCGATCTTGATCACCCTGGCGCCGAGGTCTAACAGCCGCAGCGAGCAATAAGGACCCGACAGAAACTGGCTCATGTCGACGACGACAAGTCCGGCCAGCGGCAAGTCCTTCTTCAGCGCCATTGTTATTCCCGCTCCCCTGACTTCACCCGGCTCAAAGCGCCTCTCCGCTTGAAGACTATCCTCGTCACCGGTTCTGCGTCAGCCTCAATCTTCTTATGTGAATAGTATTTTCACATATGGATGATTTTTGCAAACGAAAAGAGGGAGGATAATGGAAGCTCCACTCGCCCATGTCGTCAGGAAATACAGTATGCTTCCACATAATGAGAGTTGCTGAAAGGAAGAAGAGAATGGCAACGGTCAAATTGCTCGACGATGCGGAAGCCGAGGCAATCCCGGCGGTCAAGGCGGTGTTCGACGACATTCGCGCGGTGAGAAAGTCCGACTTCGTCAATAATTTCTGGCGCGGCCTGGCAAACGATCCCGCCCTGCTGAAGCGCACCTGGGAAGGGCTGAAAGCGGTCATGACGGCGGAGGGCGCGCTCGACCCGCTCGTGCGGGAGATGATTTACATAGCCGTCTCCACGGCCAACGGCTGCAGCTATTGCGTCCATTCGCACACGGCCGCCGCCAGGGCGAAGGGCATGACTGACGCCCAGCATGGGGAGCTGCTGGCGGTTATCGGGCTGGCTGGACAGACCAACCATCTCGTGACGGCGATGCAGATCCCCGTCGATCCGGAATTCGATGTCGGCAGCCGATGAAACGCAAAAGGCCCGCAGGCACATGCCGGCGGGCCTTCCATAAACAATCTTCGCTTTTAGCGATCCGACGTTTCCGCCGTCTGGCTATCTGCCGCAATGGCGGCAACGTTGAGACCGTTGTTTACAGCCAGCAGCCTCTTACGAACCAGAACGCCCATGACGCGGGCAGCGGTCGAAAAGGTCATCGTGTCGAGCGGACCTTCACCTTCCCAGGGCTTGGTCAGCCGCTCGGTCACGGCCGAGACGATATTGTTGGGCACGATATCGGTGCATTCGCGCATGGCTTCGAACACGACGCTGATGGGATGGATACGTCCCTCGAACGTCACGATCGGTTCAGTTACTTCGCTGTCCCATTCCTCGAAGGCATAGAGCGCTTCGCGGAAAAGCTGCTGCAGAGTGATAGGGGCATGACCCTCATGAAGGGGCGGCAAGGCATTCGACATGTCTGTCTCCTTTCAATTGGAAGTCCGGCGCATATATGAAAGTTGATGGTCTCTCCTCCGAGACCCAAGCGCTGCTTCTTCAGTTTGGCGCGCCTTAAATAGGGGAGCGGCGCGGCAAACCATCTTGTGACCGGCGCAACGCGGGACGCACACGAAATGTTCCCACCGGTCATGTAACTTGATCAAGTCTATAGATTAATCTCGACTTGAAAAGCCTCTTTGCAAATTTTGTGTAATTCTCTTTATTTTTGAATGACTTCGCGTAGAGTGAAATGACAGCGCATTTGTGGAAGACATGCGAATCTCTCTCCAGCGCCGAAAGGACGACCATGTGCGACGACCATGAACACGATCATCAGGACGGCCACGATCACGGCCACCAACACGTCGATTGGCGCGAGCATGGCATCAAGATCATCCCGGGCAATGCCCTCGACCCGAATACGGCTCAGACCCCCGGCATGAACCGCGCGACCGCGATCAACCATGCCCGCGCCGGCGCTGAAAAGATATGGGCCGGAACCGTGACCATCCACGCCAATGCCAAGACCGGCGCGCATCATCACGGCGATCTCGAAAGCATCATCTATGTCGTCAAGGGCAGAGCTCGGATGCGCTGGGGTGAGAACCTGGAATTCGTCGCCGAAGCCGGCCCCGGCGACTTCATCTTCGTGCCGCCCTATGTGCCGCATCAGGAGATCAATGCCAGCCGCGACGAAACGCTGGAATGCGTTCTGGTCCGCTCAGGCCAGGAACCAGTCGTGGTCAATCTCGATATCGAACCGGTGGAAAAACCGGAAGAGGTCCTCTGGAAGGACCCGATCCATCGGTGAGCTGATTAATTTTTGAGCAAATGCCCATTTTGCCGCATAAGTAATCTATAGTAATTATAGAAAATAAGTTTGCTCTTTTGCGTTGCACTGAAAAGAGTTTTTCAGAACCGCAGTGCACAACGCATGATCCTGCTTCGCGGACAGAGCGCGCCTCTGAAATGATCCTAATGTCAACGAGAGAACGATCTCGATCATCTGGAACAGGATTTCCCATGACTGAAAAGCTTTCTAAAGGTTTCGACGCGCTGCGCCTTTCCCGCCGCGCCGGCCTTGCCGCCATCCTTGCCTCCGCTGTCGCCGTCTTCGGCTTGACGGCAACCGCACCGCAGACCTTCGCGGCGGACAAGACGATCAAGGTCGGCATCATGAGCGGTGAGGACGAGGATGTCTGGCGTGTCGTGGTCGCTGAAGCCGCCAAGAAGGGCCTTAAGGTCGAGCCTGTCGTTTTCAACGACTACACTCAGCCGAACGAAGCCCTCGAGCGCGGCGAAATCGACGCCAACGCCTTCCAGCACAAGCCTTACCTCGACAACCAGATCAAGCAGCACGGCTATCACATCGCGATTGCCGGCTACACGGGCATCTGGCCGATCGGCCTTTACACGAAGAAGTACAAGACCGTGGCCGAGCTTCCGAAGGGCGCCGCCATCGGCGTGCCGAACGACCCGTCCAACGAAGGCCGCGCGCTTCTCGTTCTGCAGCATGAAGGCATCATCAAGCTCAAGGACGGCACCGGCATCCTCGCCACCACCGCCGACATCGCAGAAAATCCGAAAAACGTGGACATCAAGGAGCTGGATGCCGGCATCGTCGGCCGCTCGATCGATGATCTCGATGCAGCCGTTGTCAACACCGACTGGGCACTGAAAGCAGGGCTCTCGGCGAAAGACCGCATCGCGCAGGAGCAGACCGAAAACAATCCGTACCGCAACTTCATCGCCGTCAAGCAGGGCAGCGAGAATGAAGCCTGGGTCAAGACACTGGTCGCCTCCTATCAGAACGATACAGTCAAGGCCGAATTCGACAAGGTCTACAAGGGTACGGGCCAGAGCGCCTATTGATATCAGGACGGCGCGGGGGACAGCGCTGAACGGCGGCGGCCGGGGCATCTTGCCCGGGCCGCCTTTGATGTTTTCGCGTTAGGATGCGATGAAGTTTATAGTTGGTTATGGAGTTCGCGGAGAATACATACCCCCTCCGTCACTTTCGTGACATCTCCCCCACAAGGGTGGAGATCGTAAACTCGTGGCAAGCCATTGCCAGAAACGAACATCGCATCTGCTGATACCCGGCTGATTTATTTCGCAGAACGCGCGGCATACTCACAACGATCTCCCCCCTTGTGGGGGAGATGTCCCGAAAGGGACAGAGGGGGGTATAATGGCCTCCGCGAACTCAAAGGTCGTTTTTTCAAAAAGAGACACAGAATGAATTCCTTCACCCCAGCCACATCGATTGACGGACAGGCGCCGCCCGAGCGTACGGCCGGCGACGAGATCGTCCGCCTGGTCGATGTCCGCCGCCGGTTTGGCAGCACACCCGCGCTGGACGGCATAACGCTGACCGCCCGGCGCGGCGAAATCGTCGGCATCATCGGCCGCAGCGGCGCCGGCAAATCGACACTGATCCGCTGCCTAAACGGGCTGGAGCGCGCCGATAGCGGCGAGATCCACATCGAGGGCCGCGACATCGCCCGCCTTTCGGAGAAGGAATTGCAGCCGCTGCGCCGCCGCATCGGCATGGTCTTCCAGCACTTCAATCTGCTGTCCTCAAGAACGGTCGAGGAAAACATCGCATTACCGCTGAAGATCGAAGGCGTCGCCAAGGCAGAACGATTGCAGCGTGCCCGCGAGCTGTTGGAACTCGTCGGCCTTGCCGACAAGGCGAAGGCCTATCCAGCGGCCCTTTCCGGCGGCCAGAAGCAGCGCGTCGGCATTGCCCGCGCCCTCGCAGCGCGGCCTGCAATTCTCCTGTCGGACGAAGCGACATCGGCGCTCGACCCCGAAACTACCCGATCTATCCTAGCACTGTTGAAGGACATCAATCGCAAGCTCGGCCTGACGATCCTGCTCATCACCCATGAGATGGAAGTGATCCGCTCGATCGCCGATCGTGTCGCGGTCATCGATGCCGGCCGGATCGTCGAAGAAGGTTCCGTGTGGACCGTTTTCGCCAATCCTCAGCAGGACATCACCGCCAGCCTGCTCAGCGGGGCCCGCCCGCAGCTTCCCGACCATATTGCTGCTCGCCTTTCCCCGACATCGGGCACCGAGGCTATCCTGAGCGTCGATCTTGCCGGCCCTGCCGCGCAGGGTGCACTCTTTGCCGAGCTTTCGGCCGCCCTTCCCCGCTCCTTCCGGCTGGTCCATGGCGGCATCGACCATATCCAGAACCAGCCCGTCGCCCGCTTCTTCGTCGCGGTGCCGACGCGCGATGCAACCTTGCCGGCTAAAGTCAGCGATTTTCTGAAAGCCCGCTCCGCCCGGGTGGAGGTTCTAGGCTATGACAACTGATGTAATCCTCGGCCTGCTTTGGCGCTCCTTCTGGCAAACCATCTGGATGACGGGCGCCTCCGGCTTTCTCTCCCTCATCATCGGCCTGCCGCTCGGCCTTGCCCTCGTCGTCACCAGCCGCGGCGGCATCGCCGAACAGAGTGCGATCAACCGCGTTCTGGGCATCTTGGTCGACGGCTTCCGCGCCGTGCCATTCATCATCCTGCTCATCGCCCTCATCCCGCTGACGCGTCTGATCGTCGGCACGGCGCTCGGCACGACGGCCGCGATCGTGCCGCTGACCATCGCAGCGATCCCCTATTACGCTCGCGTTGCCGAGGTCTCGCTGCGCGATGTCGATCGCGGCCTGATCGATGCCGTGCGCGCCATGGGCGGCAATCGCTGGACCATCGTCCGCGAAGTGCTGATACCGGAAGCGATGCCCGGCATCGTCGCCGGTTTCACTGTGACCATGGTGACACTGATCGGCGCTTCTGCCATGGCCGGTACGATCGGCGGCGGCGGTCTCGGCGACCTTGCCATCCGCTATGGCTATCAACGCTATGAGACGAGCGTCATGATCGCCGTCGTCATCATCCTGATCATCCTGGTCTGGGGCATGCAATGGCTGGGCGATCGCTTGGCCAAACAGCTCGATCGCCGCTAGCTCTGTCGAGACAAACCTGTTCCCGGCGCGGGGAAACACTGTGCCGGGAATGGAGAACCATGATCAGTTGCGCGTCACGGGCTTCGAGCGCATGCGCGACACGGTCTCCCGCTCGGCGCGCTTGCAGCGCATCGGCGGCAGGCCGCGGTCCATCAGATCCATATCCTCCAGCACCATGTCGCCCATCTTCTTGAAGGCGCTGTCGAGCGCGCCGGCACGATGGGCCGAGCGGAGGAAGCCCTTGAGCTTGCGCACGGGATGATCGGGGCCGAGGGGCTCTTCGGGGTAGACATCGCTTGCCGCCACGATATGACCGGAAGCGACTGCTGCCATCAGCGCATCGAAATCGACGACGTCGGCGCGGCTGAGCAGAATGAAGGCCGCTCCCTTGCGCATTTTCGCGAAAGCCTCCGCACCGAGAAAACCCTTGTTCTCGCTGGTGACCGATGCGACCACGAAGACGAAATCGCTGCTGGACAACACCTCGTCCAGCGTAACGGGCTGCACGCCATGCTCCTTGAGGATCGATGGCGGCATCCAGGGATCGAACACTTTGATATCGGCGCGGAAGCCGGAGAGCACGCGGTTCAGCGCCTTGCCGAGATCTCCGAAGCCGACAATGCCGATATCGCTGCCCGAAAGCAGCCGGGCGCTGCCGTTGCCGTCACCGCCCCAAAGTTCCCTGCCCTCGCGGAAATCGAGATCGGCATCGGCGATGCCGCGCGCCAGGCTCAGAGCAAACCCAAGGCCGATCTCGGCGACCGGTTCGGCAAAAACGAGGCCTGTGGTCACGACGTGGATGCCGCGCTCGAAAAGCACTTCATAAGGCATGTTATTGATGAGATTGCTCTCGACATTCAGGATACAGCGCAGTTGCGGCATGCGATCCAGCGTTTCCTTCAACAGCGGCGGCTGGCCGATGATGTAGCGCGCCTCAGCGAGCACCTCGTCGCCCAGTCCGGCGATATTGTCCGGGTCTGCCTCGACGAGGCGGTATTTCGAGTGAAGGAGCGACAGCGCATCCCCGGTGAAGATAAGCTCGAGCGAGCGCGGCTCCGGTGCGCTGATGGCCAAAGGTCTGCTATCGTTCGTCATTCTGCTCCTCCAATCTCGCGACGCGATCCAACATCATTCGATGGATGAGATCAATCAGGCCTCGTCCTCTTCTCCCGGCATTCCGACGGAGAAGGCGCAGATGCGCGAGAGATAGGTGAGTGGTAGGCCCGTCTCTGCGTGCCAGGCATTGAACTGATCCTGGATCAACCGCAGGTCCTTCTTGGTCGGCTTGCTTTCGGAAATCGGCAAGCCGGCAAGCCGGAGGCAGACGAGAACGTCATGGCTCATGACGAAGCTGTCGCGGCCGATCGCCCGCAGGAGATATTGCCCCGTCATGCCGCCGAGCCGGTTCGCCTTCTTGTCCAAGAGGGCAAGCAAACCGGTCTGATCCTCCAGCGGCCAATCGGCGAAGAAATGGCCGGCGCTGCCGTGCTCATCGGCAATCGCGCGGACAAATTGCGCATTGGCCCTGACCGACATGATCTTGGCGCCGTTGCGGATGACCCGTGCGTCCGAGGTCAGATCATGCCAATAATCATCCGGCGCCAGATTGAGAAAAGCAGGATCGAAGCCGGAGAATGCCGCTTCGAAACCAGCCCATTTCGAATCGATGACGTTCCGCACGAAACCCGCATAGAAGATGTAGCGCGTCATCTCCGACAAGATCCGATCATCGGGCAGAGCACGCAGTGCCTCATGGTTCGGCGCCTTGGGCATCAGCGCCTTCAACCCGTCGACGCCGCCCTTGCGCTTCTCGGCGCGCTCCTTGATTTCGGCAAAGCTTCCCATCACCCTCTCCCGTCGGCCACGCTGTGCCAGAAGTCTCTTATGATCTCATCGCTCAGTGCAAGTAATCTCCGCACAATGATTTGCTATGAAAAACACGACGTCGAAAGTTACGACTCGAAAGTTGATCACGCCGGCATTCGAATTGATTTTCCGACGATTGAAACAGTTCCAAACTGCTCCAGATATCGCCTGAAATTAACTTGAGATTTCGCACACCGTGACGTTAATTTCGGCGGCGTCGGATCGGAGCCTCCTGCCATGAATAAGAAAGACTGGAATTATCCCATCATGGTCATCTGCAAGCGCACCGGAAAAGTCTATACGGTCGCGAACACGAAAGAAGCGCTGGACATGCTGCTGAATGCATGGCCTGTCGCAGAGGGCAAGGCTTTCATGATGGCTCTGCAGGTCTGTGCCGACGTCGAAAGGGGACAGGGACAGCCGCTGGAGGCCCGCAATAGCTTTGTCGCTGCGGCATCGGAGGCTGGCGTCCCCCTCGAGATGCCGGTGGTTCAGTAGGATTGCTGCCCTGTTTCGAGACCTGCTGCACGCCGTTTCGCAAGGCTTGATTGCCGTAAAGTCGTGCAGGCTGCCCACACTGTTTAGCGCCGCCCCGCTCTCACAGAATGGCGCGGACGGATTTTCCGGAAATTGCGAAACTTTTTGCCGTGGCAGGAGTTTCAATCGCAATGTCGGAGCATCATCGAAATGAAAATGATATTTAGTGCCGGCGCAAGCCGGTGGCTTGAGCCTGTATATCTGCGCATCGGCCACGGCATGCCGGAAGTAATCCGAAGCCCGAAGGAAGCCCACAATCACCTCCTTTTCCGCTGGCCAACCATCAGAGGCGAAAAATACGATTCGGCCAGAAGCCTCTGCCTCGAAGCCGAGACCGACCCGTTTCTGTGCGAATACGCCAGAAAAGTGTTCATCGAGGCCTGCGTCGAAGCCGACGTACTCGACTAGATAGCGATACTAAAATCCTTGGAATCGGAACGCTTCTTGCTGGGTTACCGAAGCATGAACGTTTCGGAGGTAATGCGTTTTGAAACGAAACACTTTACGACCATTTCCAGCTGTCACGCTTGTCATGGGAGAGAACGGCGGAACCCGCCGTGTCAATTCGGTACATCAGGTTGCAGAGCTGCTGCTGGAACATTGGCCGGTGGCAAATGGCGAAGACTATGTCGCAGCGGTACGGATCTGCCTCGAAGCGATGCTTGGCGCCGTCCCTGCCGAAGCCGTGAGAGAGGCCTTGATCAAGGCTGCCCGAGAAGCAGGCATATCCGTAATGCAATGAAATTCCCCTCCCTTCCCGCCACAGGTGGGATCTCTCTGACATTATTCACTTTTTATGAACGAGTGCCGGCGATCTTGCCAACAGAGGCAGGCGATTCGCTCCTGCCGATGACGGAGAGAATATGTCGCTTCTACCATTCCCTGCCGACAGGCGTACCAGTGATGTCAGGCGGTGTGCCACAGCCCTTCAGCAGCTACAAGGCGAGGCGGCAAACCGCTTCTGGCGTTCGGAAATGGCAATCTTTGCCAACGCCTTGCGCGAACAGGGAGTGGAAGACGACGAAATCTCGCGGCAAGCTGGCCTCTTCATGCATGCGGTCCAGATGGAACTGCAGCTTGCCTATGCCGAAGAGGAACTGAACGCCTCGGCCTGACGGCGTTAGAACCCTCCGGTTCTCCTTGAATCGCGAGAACGCTCCATCCCTTTTTTGCAGTTCCGGACGGAAAGCCGCTACGCAGTTTTCTTAGGATTGTTTATTTCGGCAATCTGCAAAATGCGATGGATTTATCGCCGCTGGTCGGTGACTTGATCTGCACGGTCCATTCTCCTCCGGGAAAATGGAGCCCCTTCGACGAAGCCACGCCCGTGATCTGCGCGCAGGCCTTTCTGGCATCGGCACTCGGCAGATCTATGGTCGCCATGACGGCGTACCTCCGGCTGGAAACCTGGCACGGCGCGGTAAACAAGCCGGTATTGTCGATCATCTTGCAGACCCGGAACGCATTGCTCACGGCATCGTCTGCAGCCATCGCGGAATTGGCGATCACCAGCATGGTGGCCGCTGCCAAAAACAATCTCATTGAAAACCCCGATCCCCTATGGCAGCACGGTGCCAGAGCAGATTTCGTCTTGCAAGATATGTCGCGTGGATTTTCATGGCCATTTGAAAATACAACGCAATTGTCGGCGACTTGTTCGCCGGTGGCCACCTTCATCCGTCTCTGTTGAGATATTCCGCTTGCGATCAAGCCGGAGAGATGGTCTTTCGAAGATATGGCAGTGCCGATGCTCCGGCCTGGGCCCGCCTCCGTCCAGCCGACATCTTGTCGATACCCGCCACTCCCCTTCGCTGCCTCTGACAGACGGAAAGCGTTCAATTCGCCGCTTCCCGTTAACATCTTCGATATTAGAACATGCCATATTAGTGAACATATAAATCAAGGAGCCAGCGCGATGACGGCATTCTCACCCGAAGGCCGGGTAGCTATCCGAAAGCGAACGCTTCTCGGCGCGAAAATCATATTTAACGACGGCCACTCGGTCTTTGATTGCCTCGTCCGAAACCTGTCCGATACCGGCGCCATGATCCAGATCGAAAACCCTCTGGCCGCGCCCAACGCCTTCAATCTGCAGCTTTCGGACGAGAGGCTGTTGGCCTGCGCAGTGCGCTGGCGAAAAATTAACAGCATGGGCGTCGAGTTTATATGAGGGCGCCCCTCGCCGGCTAGTGCCTATGGCCGTCTCGCAAAACATGTGTATCGAAAGAGCTACCGGCCAAACCTGATATGGAATTGTCGGCAATATCCCGGGTCGCAGTCGCCGCCCTGCGGATCAGGTTCGCCCGGAACAAATAAGCCGCACCATGCATTCCCAGGCATATGGCACCTCTGCCGAATTGGCTTGTGAAGGAGACGGCTATGAACCAGGACACCATCGATAGGCTCGATACAATCGGCCAGCAGCTTCATGATCGAGCTCTTGCTCTGTCCCAGTCGCAATCCCAGGAAGGCCAGGACCATGCCCTCATGATGTCGGCACTGGCGACTTTGGCAGCAGCAGTGCGAACCTTGGACGACGACATGGCCCGACTCGACGGCCCCAAAGGGATTGGAGCAGCTGGCTCGTGAATTTGGCGCTTTCAAATGCCGAATGGGTTTAGCTTTTGCGCCCATAGCAACGAGCAACCGTGCAGAATTGGTGGGGGTGCCCGACCTGAAAGATAGGTGACGTTTTGTACCGGAGAGATGGGTAACACTTTTTGATTTTGCTCGGGAGGTGTGGATGCCGTGGAGAAAGACTTCGGTCATGGATGAGCGTCTTCGATTTGTCGCCCGGCTGCTGGAGGGCGAAGGGATGAGCGAGGTTTGCCGCCACGCTGACCGACCTGGAGCGGGCTGCAAGGTTTCTCTACCTCCAGCGCCTCGCGTTCGGCGGCAAGGTCCGAGGGCAGAACTTCGGCGTCACGATGGACGGAGGCCGCTTTAACATGCTGCAGCTTGCTCCCCAGCTGGAAGATATCCACGAGCGCCTAGCGGGTGTCGTTATCGAAAACCTCTCCTGGCGGCTCTTTATCAAGCGATACGATCGGCCGGGGACACTCTTCTATCTCGATCCGCAATACTGGGCCAACGAGGACGATTACGGCCGGGCCGTCTTCAGCCGGGAGGATTTCGCGGAAATGGCCGATGTTCTCGGCCGGATTAAAGGCCGCTTCATTCTCTCTTTAAATGCCGTTGAAGGGGTCTTTGAAACCTTCTCGAATTTCCGGATCGAGGAGGTCGATTGCAGCTACTCGGTTCAGGGACAGGGGTGACCGAAGGACGTCAAGGAAGTGCTCATCACCGGCCGAGCCAAGTGACTGATCATAAGCACCGGCACAGCGCCGGTGCTTTATAGAGCAGTTGTCAGACACCAATCTGCACTTCCATTTTAGGTAGCGCGGATCCCACTAAGATGAGCTAATGTCCCTCTGCAATATTTGCTCTGGGTCATGCCACACAACTTGCGGCGTTTCCCAACAAGTTAACTTTTGGGAAGAAAAAATGGCGTTCAGGGCTCAAGTGCGAGACATTCTAATATTTCTTTTGAACGCTGCGGGCGCTGCGATTATTGATGCTCCTCAATTAAGTTCCACTGACAAAAGGCAACTTCAGGCCCATTTCGCAACGGTCATCGATCTCGTCATGGGTCTCGATGATCTGATGAGCCTGGGGACCTTAAACCTTAGGTTGGACCAAATCCTGCAGTCCCGCGCCTTTCGCTCAGCACGTGGCATTGAGGTACTGTTGCCGGGCTTTGGCGGAGGGCTTGTGGCGACGACCAATCTGCCGAGGGGATTTGTCGCCCCCGAGCGGCAGACGGTACAAGATGTGTTGCAGTTCGTAAGGCAGACCGTTGAGGAGGAATTGTACGTCGCGGTACCGCCCGTAACGCTACCTAACGAAAAGGTGGCACCGTTCCAATATGCCTTTGAAGGCGATCGCCTTACCGTGGTCAAGCAACCGGCAGGCGCGCCGATAGAAGGAGAAATTGATGATGCTCGACGGGCTCTATTAGAGCAGGGCGAACGCCTGCTTGAAACATTGCGAGCATCAAACAGCAATCCTCACCTGCGATCGACGTTTGAAGCACTTCATAAGAAGATCGCAGACGGATCTGGCATCGTCCACCTGGGCATATTGAACATGACCTGCGAGGCGGCAACCAATGGTGCGGAGACCGAGATTTCGGATGTTTTAATCCAGGTTCTGCGAGCGCACACTACTGGAGTCAGATATTATCTTGCTCAGTTTCCCGAATGGGCCAAGTTTAGCGACAATGCTGCCGAGCTGGAGATTTCGCGCGAAGAGGTCGATGCTTTCGCGAGGGAAATGAATATTTTGGCGGCCAAGCTCGAACAGGAGCCCTTCGTGGAAGAGGAGGTTCCAAGGACATTGAGATTTATCGCCGACTTTATGGCTGCTCCCCTTTCAACTTTGCGACGCAAAGGGCTAGCGCTTCTTCGCACCTTGGAAAACTTAGCAATTGCCGCGTTTCAAAATACGGCGGCCTTTGGGCTCTCCGTTCTGTCGGACGCTGCGAACAGAAGTAAGAAACCTTTGGCCGTCGTCTTGTCCGGGATAATAATAGTAACGGTGCTACACCTAGGTGAGCTAGCTCTGCTGGAGACTAATGCGCCCTGGCTAAAACCGGCTGCAGAGGCAATCCGCCGATATGAGGCAACAATTGACAGATCAGAAAGCCGCTGACAGCGCGTGCGGCTACAACTCTGAAACAAATGAAGGCGACCACCTTGGGAAATTCGACTGTGCTGACGCTTATCAACGTGGCGTCCGCCGCATTTGCTATATTTGCGGCAATAGCTTGGATTAAGTCTGCTTCTGTCACTGTGGTATTCGATGGAAAACCTGCAGCGAGACCGCCGGGGGCGGCCCTGCCAAACCCTGCGCTTCTTTACGGCATAAATGAAAGAGGTCAGCAGATTGACCTAATACCAACGCTTAAGAAGCAAAGTCTCTGGAATAGCTGGGCAGCACGGCTGGCGGCGGTGGCAGCTCTGCTCCAAGCTTCGGGGACATTCTATGGTATCTTCTACCACACCTAAACCAATATGAATGACCGTCAGCGCTTTGTGAACGAGTGGCTTGGCTCGATAATTTTGAGTTTCGAAAATTCCGGAAGTCCGTGTCAAAATTCCGGAAAGTCGCGTCCGGCTACATCCGGCTACAGTACGGATTGTTACCTATGTGTCCGGGTCGGCCAAGGGGACGTATGGTAGCGGAGGAGGGATTTGAACCCCCGACACAAGGATTATGATTCCTCTGCTCTGACCTACTGAGCTACTCCGCCACGCCGCGCTTGATGCGAACACCAAGCACAAAAGTCAAACGAACCGCCCGCTCGAAAAGCGCTGGCTCGTCGGTTGAGCGGCTTATAAAGTGCGGCTCGGCTTGGTGTCAAGCGGATGATTTGGAAAAATCAGTGGTTTCTACAAACCGACCTTATCTATCTTTCAAGCCGCAACCGGGCTTGCCAGCAGTGCCTTCAAGGAAGCTTCCGCCATCGGCTCACGCTCCGAGCGTTCGATGAAGCCGCCGCCGTAGACGCGCGCGTCGTCGCCGGGTGCTGAATACAGCGCGCAAGCCTGGCCAGGAGCCACGCCGGCTTCGCCGACTGTGAGGTCGACATAGATGCCGCTGGCATCGGCATGCAGCACGGCAGGCGACGGTGCACGGGTGGAGCGGACCTTGGCGAAACAGGCAAAGCCTTCACCGGAAGCGGCCTGCGAGAGCGGTTCGTCACCCAGCCAGTTGACATCGCGCAGATAGACGCGATGCGTTTCCAGCGCTTCCTTGGGGCCGACGATGACGCGCCGCGAGCGGGCGTCGAGATAGACGACGTAGAGCGGCTCGCCTGTGGCCACACCGATGCCGCGGCGCTGGCCGATCGTATAATGCAGGATGCCCTCGTGCTGGCCGAGCACGCGGCCGTCGAGATGCACGATCTCGCCGGCAAGCGCCGCATTCGGCTTCAGCTTGGCAATCACGTCGGAATATTTGCCCTGCGGCACGAAACAGATGTCTTGGCTGTCGGCCTTCTTGGCGACGACAAGGCCCATTTCCTCGGCAAGCGCGCGGGTCTCGGCCTTCGGCATGCCGCCGAGCGGAAAGCGCAGATAGTCGATCTGCTCCTGCGTCGTGGCAAAGAGGAAATAGCTTTGATCGCGATCGGCATCGGCCGGGCGATAGAGAGCGCGGCGATGCGGATGCTCCGGCGATGGATTGGGGCGCGAGCGGATGTAATGGCCGGTTGCCAGCGCATCGGCGCCGAGTTCCTTGGCCGTCGCAAGCAGATCGGCGAACTTGACGGTCTGGTTGCAGGCAACGCAGGGGATCGGTGTTTCGCCGGCCACATAGCTTTCGGCGAAGGGATTGATCACCGTCTCGCGGAAGCGCTTTTCATAGTCGAGCACATAATGCGGGATGCCGAGCGTTTCGCAGACGCGGCGCGCATCGTCGATATCCTGGCCGGCGCAACAGGAGCCGGCGCGATGCACCGCGGCGCCATGGTCATAGAGCTGCAGCGTGATGCCGAGCACATCATAGCCCTGCCGCTTCAAAATGCCGGCAACGACGGAGCTGTCGACACCGCCCGACATGGCGACGACGACGCGGGTATCTTCCGGCCTCTTGTCAAAATCCAGTGTATTCACGGTCGTTGCCGCCAGTCTTGAACGATCTTCGATGCTGTCCGTAGCGGGATGACCTTTCTTCGAAATGTCGTCACGCTCTCACGATTTCATTTCGCATGATCTGATCCAAAAACCGCTGTACACTTTTCGGGATCATGCTTCCTGCCGCCGGATGCCATGCAAAAGCGGCGAATTTTCATCACGCGGGGCCTTTAGCCGCTCTTTGCGGCCAGCCTCAATTGTGGTCGGATATAGAAAGGATTGCCAACCCATGCAAGGGGTGGGCGAAATCGCTAATCATCCCTTTGCCTTCAAATGCCGGATCAGATTGCGGCCGCGCCTCAATACCGTGGCCGCCGAGCCAATAGCGACGATCCAGAGCGCGATCGTCAAAATCCAGTTGCCGCCGCTCCAGAGCGCCTCGACAAGCGAGAGCAAAGCCCCTGCCGTCGCAACCGCCATGCGATGCTGCTTGGCCATCGGGCCACCGAAATCGCTCGGATTGCCCGTAGCCCGTCCGAGTTCGCGAACATAGGCCGTCAGCACAGCAAGGGCGGCAGCAGCCCAGCCAAGCCCCGGTGCTGCGATGCCATAGCCGATGCCGGCAAAAATGAGGATATCGGCGACGCGGTCCGGAAATTCGTTCCAGAACGGCCCATCGGCTTCACCCTTGCCGCCTTCGACTGCCACCATGCCATCAAGCAGGTTGCAGAGCAGGCGCAGCTGGCAGAACAAGGCGGCAAGGATCAGCAAGATCACCCGCGCCCCCACGCCGCCAGCGACGCCGGAGAGCCAGAACGAAGCCCCCGCCAGTGCTGCCATGACCATGCTTGCCTGCGAGATCTGGTTCGGCGTTACCGAAAGCGCTGTCATGCGCCGCGCCAGTGCCTGCGCCCATCGCGTGTTGCGGCTCGCCAGCGGCCGTCGATCACCGGTTCCCTTGCCTGCCTGGCCCTCGCCTGTCATGGCCCCTCACCTCTCATGATTTCGCAGCCTTGGCTGAAATCGAATAATTGTAGATCGCCGCATAGCTAGAAGAGACCAGCAGCGGCACGGCAATGGTCTTCAGGATCTCCGGTGTGCCGCTCAGCGCATGGATGGCGACCAGGATCGTTGCCGAACCGAGGCAGGCGATCAGCGGCGGCGCCCAAAGCCGGGTAGAGCCGGCGAACCGCCGCGATAAAGCTTCGACCACTGATTTCAGGAACAGCGTCAGGCAGCCCGAAAGCACGCCCTGCACGCAGCCCGCGATCAGCGGCCGCGGCATCGGGTGCACGCGGTTGGCGAAGAAAGCCCAGCCGCCCATGGCGAGGAAGGCGAAAAGCACATGCACGATGCTGCTGCCGGCAAGCGCTTTCAGCTTTCCTGTCATGACAGCGACCACCAGTAGCGCACGAGATGGAAGAAGATCGGCGCGGAAAAGACGACCGAGTCCAGACGGTCGATCAGCCCGCCATGGCCCTCGATGAGATGGCCCCAATCCTTGACGCCGCGATCCCGCTTGATCGCTGACATCACGAGCCCGCCGAAGAAACCCATGATCGTGATGACGAAGGCGAGAAGCCCGGCCTGCAGCGGCGTGAACGGCGTCACCCACCAGAGCGCCGCGCCGATCAGAGAAGCGCTGATGACGCCGCCGACGAAACCCTCCACCGTCTTCGATGGCGACAGCCGTGGTGCGATCTTCGTTTTCCCGAAAAGCTTGCCCCAGACATATTGCAGGACGTCGCTGAGCTGAACGACGATCACCAGGAAGGCGATCAGCAGCACGTTGCGGCCCTCATAACCGGGAATATGCAGCGTCAGCAGCGCCGGCACGTGCGAGGCGCAGAAGACGCAGATCATCAGCGCCCATTGCACCTCGGCGATACGCACCAGAAACCGCTCCGTGTCGCCGCGCAGCACCGCGATGATCGGCATGAAGAGGAAGGCGTAGACGGGGATGAAAATCGAATAGATGCCGTATTGCTCGGCCCAGAGCAGGTAATATTGCACCGGCAGTGCCACGAAGAAGGCCGCGGCAAGCGCCCAGTGGTCCGCCCGCTTCGTGTTGATCAGCGTCATGAATTCGCGCAGCGCCGCAAAGGAGCAGAAGGCGAAAAGCAGGATGACGCCGGCACGCCCTGCAATGAAGGCGATGCCGATCAGCACCACCATCACCCACCAGGCCTTGATGCGCGCATTCAGGTTCTCAATCGCGGCATTCGATCCGTCCGGCGAAAGGCGCTGTTCCAGCACGTAGCCGATGACCGAGGCGACGATCAGGACGCCGAAAATGCCAAGAACGAGGTGGATCAGATCGGCACTTGCCGCGCCCATGCTCAGTCTCCCGCCCGCTTGGGCGCCAGCGCCAGCAGCGCCGCTTCGGCTCGCGCCAGGAACTCCGCCTTCTCCTCGGTCTCGCCGATATGCAACGCCTCGCCGAAAGTGACGGTGCAGATCAGCGGAATGGGTACGAATTCGCCCTTGGGCATGACGCGATTGAGGTTGTCGATCCAGACGGGCACGAGATCGATATCGGGGCGAGCCTGCGCAAGATGGAAAAGCCCGCTCTTGAAAGGCTGCAGCGGTTGCTCGGTAAGATTACGGGTGCCCTCTGGAAACAGGATCAGCGAGGAGCCGGCATCGAGCGCCTGCGTCATCTGCGTGACCGGATCTTCCTTGCGTGCCTCGCGATCCCGCTCGATCAGCACGGCGTTGAAAACATCTCTACCGACGAAGCTGTTCAGCGGCGATTTCAGCCAATAATCCGCGCCCGCCACCGGGCGCACGCGTCGGCGCAATCGTGGCGGCAGGACAGTCCAGATCAGGATGAAATCGCCATGGCTGGAATGATTGGCGAAATAGACGCATCGGCGGGTTTGTATGCCGCTCTCCGGCCAGATCGCCCGAACGGCGGTGATGGCCCGTGCAAAGAGCACGATCGCCACCGAGACCGGCTTTGCCAGCCACTCGATCGGCGTGCCCATTCCTTCCCCGAAAATGTTCTTCCGTAAAGCCTCCATGACATAGAGATAGGCGCCTTTCGCGGCTCCCGATAGCCTGCGGGCCGCGCTTATCCACAACCCTCACAACCATGAAGAAAGCCCGGCGCAACTCACGTCGCGCCGGGCTTTCGGATTGGCTCTTGGGAGCGAACTCTGTGGCTGCCGCCCTTCTTCAGGGCGGACAGGCTCAGTCGACGTTGAACACCAGCGGCTTTGCCTGACGGATCGCCTGATGCGCCGTCAGCTTGCCGAGCACCTCATCACTGATCGGACCGTCGACATAGAGAAGCGCGATGGCATCGCCGCCCTGCTTGTCACGGCCGAGCTGGAAATTGGCGATATTGACGCCGGCAGAGCCAAGCGTCGTGCCGATGAAGCCGATCATGCCGGGGACGTCGGTATTGGCGATATAGACCATATGGTTGCCGACATCCGCATCGAGATTGATGCCCTTGATCTGGATGAAGCGCGGCTTGCCATCCGAAAAGACGGTGCCGGCAACGGAGCGCGTCATGCTGTCAGTCGTGACGGTCAGCTTGATATAGCCGTCATAGACGCCGGTCTTGTCGCGCTTGACCTCGGCGAGCACGACGCCCTTTTCCTTGATCATGATCGGCGCCGAAACCATGTTGACGTCGGCAACCTGATTGCGGATCAGGCCGGCAAGCAACGCGCTCGTCAGCGCCTTGGTGTTCATGTTGGCGGTGACGCCGTCATAGAGGATCTCGATTTCCTTGATCGGATCGTCCGTGACCTGGCCGACGAAGGCGCCGAGAACATCGGCAAGCTTGATGAACGGCTTGAGGATCGGCGCTTCTTCAGCCGTGATCGAGGGCATGTTGATGGCGTTGGAGACAGCGCCCTTGACGAGGTAGTCGGCCATCTGCTCCGCGACCTGAAGGGCAACGTTTTCCTGCGCTTCCGTCGTGGAGGCACCGAGATGCGGCGTGCAGACGACGTTCGGCAGGCCGAATAGCGGGCTTTCCTTGGCGGGCTCGACTTCGAAGACGTCGAAGGCAGCACCGGCGACATGGCCAGACTTGATGGCCGCAGCAAGGGCCGCTTCATCGACGAGGCCGCCGCGGGCGCAGTTGATGATGCGCACGCCCTGCTTCATCTTGGCGATCGCAGAGGCGTCGATGATATTGCGGGTCTTGTCGGTCAACGGCACGTGCAGCGTGATAAAGTCGGCGCCGGCGAAGAGCTCGTCGAGCTCGACTTTGGTGACGCCCATTTCCTCGGCGCGCTCCTTCGAGAGGAAGGGGTCATAGGCAAGGACGTGCATCTTCAGGCCGAGGGCGCGGGCAATGACGATGGAGCCGATATTGCCGGCGCCGATAATGCCGAGCGTCTTGCCGGTGATTTCGACACCCATGAACTTCGATTTTTCCCACTTGCCGGCCTGCGTCGAGGCATCAGCGGCCGGAAGCTGGCGGGCAACGGCGAACATCAGCGCAATCGCGTGTTCGGCCGTCGTGATCGAATTGCCGAACGGCGTGTTCATGACGATGATACCGCGGCGCGAGGCGGCGGGAATATCGACATTGTCGACCCCGATACCGGCGCGGCCGACGACCTTGAGATTCTTGGCCGCTTCGATGATCTTCTCCGTCACCTTGGTGGCCGAACGGATGGCAAGACCATCGTAATTGCCGATGATTTCAAACAGCCTGTCCTTGTCCTTGCCAAGCTGCGGCTGGAAATCGACTTCGACGCCGCGATCGCGGAAGATCTGGACGGCGGTTTCCGACAGTTCGTCGGATACGAGAACGCGAGGTGCCATGGAGGCCTCCTGAAAAGGGTCAGCTAAGACAAGCAATTCCACGAAAAATGCGAAACAGTTTTCCGGTTGGAATTGCATGAAAACAACGAGAATTTCGGAATGCTGGGCTCCGCCTGTCGGGGCGGAGCCATAAACGCTTCAAACCTCAGGCAGCAGCCTGGGAGAGCGTCGCCTTCTGCGTTTCGAAAGCCCAGGCGAGCCAGGGCATCAGCTTCTGCATGTCGGAAGCTTCGATCGTCGCGCCGGCCCAGATGCGCAGACCCGAGGGCGCGTCGCGGTAATGGCCGACATCATAGGCGACGCCTTCCTTTTCGAGGAGCGCAACCAGGCCCTTGGCAAAATTCGCCTGACCATCGGCATCGAGAGCGACGACATCCTTATCGACGATCTTCAGGCAGACTGAGGTGTTGGATGCCGTCTCCGCCTTGACGGCGAGATTGGCGATCCAGTCGTTGGCGGCAACGAAGTCGTGAATAATCTTGGCGTTGGCATCGGCACGGCCGATCAGCGCCTTCAGGCCACCGAGTTTCTTCGCCCAGAGGAGAGCATCGATATAGTCTTCGACGCAGAGCATCGAAGGCGTATTGATCGTCTCACCGGTGAAGATGCCTTCGATCAGCTTGCCGCCGCTGGTCATGCGGAAGATCTTCGGCAGCGGCCAGGCCGGCTGATAGGTCGTCAGACGCTCGACAGCGCGCGGCGACAGGATGATAACGCCGTGTGCGCCCTCGCCGCCCAGAACCTTCTGCCAGGAGAAGGTGACGACATCGAGCTTGGCAAAATCGAGGTTCTGAGCGAATGCGGCCGAGGTGGCATCGCAGATCGTCAGGCCCTTGCGGTCGGCCGGGATGAAATCGCCGTTCGGAACGCGAACACCCGAGGTGGTGCCGTTCCAGGTGAAGACCACGTCGCGGTCGAAATCGACAGCGGAAAGATCGGGCAGCTCGCCATAGGTGGCTTCGAGCTTGCGGACGTCCTTGAGCTTCAGCTGCTTGAGGACGTCGGTGACCCAGCCGGCACCAAAGCTTTCCCAGGCGAGCATGTCGACACCGCGTTCGCCGAGCAGCGACCAGAGCGCCATTTCGACGGCGCCGGTGTCGGAAGCAGGAACGATACCGATTCGGTAATCCGCTGGCACTTCCAGAATTTCGCGAGTGAGATCAATGGCCTGCTTCAGCTTGGCCTTACCGACCTTCGCGCGGTGCGAACGGCCTAGAGCCGCGTCGGAAAGGGCGTTAAGCGTCCAACCGGGACGCTTCGAGCATGGACCAGAAGAGAAATGGGTATTATTCGGACGGATGTCCGGCTTGGCGAGCTTAGTCATGATGCTATCCTCTCAGATAGAAAGCTCCTCGTTGGGGAGGAGTGTCCCGCCGCCGGATATATTGGAAGCCGACCGCAAGCGCAATAGCAAAAATTGCGGATGACGCTCCCTCACGAAGTCGTGCAGAAAGTGTGATGACGTGCAAGTTACGCGCAATGGAAATAAGCCAAATTTGGCTCCATAAAAGCTGGATTCCGTGCAGACGCGCAATCATATAAGACAGTGCGCGCGCCAATTTTGCGCCGATAGAAATAACAAGTGTGCCCGATGTCGCTAACTGCACTCGCCGAAAACCCTTTGATGCCCGTACAGGCCATGCCGGTCTATTTGATCAATATCGATCGCGCGGCAGAGCGGCTGGCGGAGATCCAGCGGCAAAGCGATGAATTCGGCTTCCGATTCGAACGCATCGATGGCGTCGATGGCGCGCTCGTCCCGCGCGACGAATGGATCGATGTCGACCATGTTCGTTTCCAGCGCCGACATGGCCGGACCATTCTGCCCGGCGAATACGGCTGCTACCGCAGCCACTTGATGGCGCTGCGCCAGTTTCTGGCAGATGACGGCGAAATGGCGATCATCATCGAAGACGATGTCGCCTTGGATGCCGAGTTTCTGGCACGTGCCGCGGCAGCCAGGGAAGCCGCGCCGGCCGCCGATCTCATCAAGCTTGTCAATCACCGTTGGAACGGCTTTCGCGCCATCGCGCGCAGCCTCAAAGGAGATATCGTCGGGCGTTGCCTGTTCGGCCCCCAGGGTTCCACCGCCTGCTATCTCGTCACGCGCCGCGGCGCCGAGAAGATCGTGAAATCGCTGTCGGTAATGTCGCTGCCCTGGGATGTGGCCGTCGAGCGCGGCTGGGACATGCATATATCCATCGTCAGCACGCGCGCGAATATTGCCGGTTTCAGCCGGCTGCAGAGAACGACCATGATCGGCTGGCGCCGCGATTATCGAGCGGCCAAATCTTCTGCCCTGCGGCGTTTTCCAGCGCACATTTTTCGAACCTTGGATTTCTTTCGGCGCATCGCCTATGTGCTGACGACGCCATAGACGACGAGCCTACCATGTGGTGATCCGCAGGCCGACGCGAATTTCGTGGCGCGACAATGCCCCGTCGCGGCCTGCGGTGGCGCTGGCAGCAGAATCGCCAAACATGTCGCCGCCGGCGATATGGGAGAAGCGATAGCCGAGATCGACCTTGACGTTCGGGGCGACCTCATAGGCAACACCCGCCATCAGGGCATAGGTGAGGCGCCAGTCGCTGTCGCCGGGGTAGCGCGCACTGATCGAAGCAGCACCGCCACAGCTGGACGTGCCATCGACACAGGAACCGGTGGCATTGACGCTGCTCCAGGAGACCCGAGTCGCCCCGAGCCCTGCACCGACATAAGGCGTGAAGCCAGCCAGCGTGCCGAGATCAACGTAGCCGTTGACCATCAGGCTGCCGGCCCTGAAGGAGGAACGGGCCTTCGTGGAGCATCCCGCGCCGCCGACCCCGCCGGAACAAGGCGAATCGCTTGAAATGCGGCCATTGAAGTCGCCGGTGAAGAAATCGCCCGTCACATCCGCGCGGAACAGATCGTTGAACTGATAGCCTACGCCGAGGCTACCGGAAAAATCGCCGCCGAAGCGGGTCGAATCAAAGCTATTCGAACTGTAGTCGCCGCCGGCCGGATCATAGGCTCGAAACCTCGTGTCGGTGCGGCTGGCGTTGACCGCATAACCGACATCGCCGCGAACATACCAGCCCTTGGCATCCTGGACGCTGACTTCGGGCATTTTGATCTCCGGCGGCGTCGCATCTGCCGCAAAGGCAATGCCTGCCGATGCGCTCGCCATCGCCGCGGCCAGCGCCAAAGCCTCAAAACGGATCATTACCCCTCGCCTTCCATCCTCGGGCCGACGCTCGCGCGTCGAATCGGCTGGCCTGTGCTTCCTCGTGATTTCCTTAAAAGAGGATCCCATGCGGAAAAGCGGCCATTCTCATTTCATTAACCATAGGGAATTCATGGTTAATGAAGCTTTAAAGCAGCAGGGAATTACTTAACGGAAGGGGAAAAAGAAAAAGCCGCCCGGAAGAAACCAGGCGGCTTTCCAATAACGCGGAATGGATATTGCTTACTTGTAGACCGACGGCTGGACCGGGATATCGGCCGGCGGCATGTAGCTTGCGGTCTGGCAGCCGCCGAAGGTGTAGCGGGCACCGATGCGGGCTTCGTGCAGGTTCAGACCCTTGTCGTAGCCAGGGCCGCCATTCTCGTTGTAACCAAACATGTCGCCGCCCTGAATGTGACGGTAGCGATAGCCGACGTCGGCCTTGAGATTGCAGCTCAGGTCGATGGACGTACCGGCCATCAGCGCATAGGTGAAGCGCCAGCTGCCGCGGCCGTTATGCGTGACCGACCCGTCGCAGGAATCCGGGTTGGCGTCCGAGCACGACGTGTTCTTCAGATTGCTCCACTTGACATAGGTGCCGCCGAGACCACCGCCGACGTAGGGGGTAAAGATGCCGTAAGTGCCGAGATCGACATAAGCGTTGGCAAGCAAGCTATAGGCCGTCAGCGAAGCGAGATCGCGAGAGGTCGCCGCAGTCGGAGTAAAGCCCGGGCCGCAGGCACCGCAATCGCCCTTCGTGGAGCCCTTGAAGTCGGACTTGAAGAGATAGTCGAGCGTCAAGTCCGTGCGCAGGTAATTGTTGATCTGGTAACCGACACCGCCGCCGAGCGTGACATTGCCGTCCAGCTTCGCGCGATCGAAATCGACCAGGCTGGAATTGGAGCCTTGGAAGTAGTTCGCGCCGCGCAGGTTCGTGAAGGCATAACCGACATCGCCGCGCAGATACCAGCCGCTGGATTGGGCGACGGTCACTTCCGGCGCCGGTTGAACCGGTTCCGGTGTATAGAGATCAGCAGAAAAGGCCGACGTGCCAACAAGCAAAGTGGCAAGCGCTCCCATCAGGGTTTTCATCATGACTTTGGCTCCAAATTTCTTGCCCTTGGCACAGCAAATGCTTGCCAATTGAAAAGACATGACAGGGATAATGATGAAAAGGAGTTAAAACCTGATTAACTACGAATATTTACCCTGTTTATTCAGAATTATACTTTATTTTATATATTAGAGAACGTTGATTTTCAAATAAAGAGAATGGGATACGACTACCCACTTCCTTTATTTCCTCACAGGAGCGCTGTGCCTGGGCACAAACCGAGGCCCGACCCTCTAAACCAATTGGCAAGAAACAAACCATTACAGTGCTTCGGCCGGGAGATAACTCAGGAGGAAGTCGCTGACTTACCGTCGAACAATATGGGCCAGCCTGGGCTTTGCTCTTTTCTTCCTGAGCTCCGTCACACTGGCAGGCGCGATGCCGGCCAAGCCGGCAGCAGCCATGGCCACTGCCACGGCTTGGAACAAGGGGCGCGAGACGGGCTTGCCGATCCCCCGCTACGTTTCGCTCCGAGCCCATAAGGCACGCATGCGCGTCGGGCCCTCGACGATCTATGCCACGAAATGGATCTATATGAAGCCGGGCCTTCCCTTGGAAATCATCGACGAATACGGCCATTGGCGACAGGTTCGCGATGATACCGGAGTGACCGGCTGGATGCACAGCGCCCTGCTCTCCGGAGCACGGACGGCCGTAATCGCTCCATGGCTGACGAAGAATGTCATGCTGCGCGCCGATCCCAATCCCGCCGCTAGTGCAATCGCGGAGCTGCAGCCGCGCGTACTGGTCTCGTTGCAATCCTGCACCGGAACATGGTGCCGTGTTTCGGTCCGAGAGCACTCCGCCAGAGGCTATGTCAGGCAGGACAAGCTTTGGGGCGCCTATCCCGGAGAAATGTTCCAGTAGGCTGACCATCGTGCCGAAACTGAAAATACTATGGCCGCCTTGTCGAGGCGGCCATAGTATTATTCCGGAATTACTTCTTTCGTTTGCTCAGGCCGCCGAACGCACGCTTGAGATCACGTCGATCAGTCCGCCGACGATGCGCTCGATCTGACCGCGATCGTCGCCTTCCGCCATGACGCGGATCAAGGGCTCGGTTCCGGACGGGCGGATCACCAGACGACCGTTGCGGGAAAGCTCGCTTTCCGCATCGGCGATCGCCTGGCGCACCTGAATATCCTCCAGCGGCTTGCCGCCGGAAATGCGGACATTGCGCAGTAACTGCGGTACCGGTTCGAAACGGCGACAGACTTCGCTGACCGGCTTGCCCGTGCGCTTCACCGCAGCAAGGATCTGCAGTGCAGCCACAAGACCGTCGCCTGTCGTGCCATAGTCGGACAATACGATATGGCCGGACTGCTCGCCACCGACATTGTAATTGTGCTGGCGCATATGCTCGACGACATAGCGGTCACCGACGGCCGTGCGGGCAAGCGACATGCCACGATCGTCCAGGAAGCGCTCGAGGCCGAGATTGGACATCACGGTTGCGACGATACCATTGCCGCGCAGCGTTTGGCTCTCGGCCCAGCTTTCGGCAATGACCGCCATCAGCTGGTCGCCATCGATGATCGTGCCGGTCTCATCGACGATGATGACACGGTCGGCATCCCCGTCCAACGCGATACCGATATCGGCGCGGACTTCGTCCACCTTCTTCTGCAGAGCGACGGGGCTGGTGGAACCGCAATTCAGGTTGATGTTCATGCCGTTCGGCTCGTTGCCGATGGTCACGACCTCGGCGCCGAGTTCCCAAAGGGCTGCCGGAGCGACCTTGTAGGCGGCGCCATTGGCGCAGTCGATGGCGATGCGCAGTCCCTGCAGCGTCACATCGCGCGGCAGCGTGCGCTTGGCATGTTCGATATAGCGGTCATGCACGCCGTCGATACGCTTGGCGCGGCCGATATTCTCCGACTTGGCAAGATGCTCCGACATGTCCTTATCGAGCATGTCCTCGATTCTCATTTCCAGATCGTCGGAGAGCTTGTAGCCATCCGGGCCGAAAAGCTTAATGCCGTTATCCTCATAGGGATTGTGCGAGGCAGAGATCATCACGCCGATATCGGCGCGCAGCGAGCGCGTCAGCATGGCGACAGCCGGCGTTGGGATAGGGCCGAGAACGAAGGCATCGACACCAGCCGCGGTAAATCCCGCCACCATGGCATTTTCCAGCATATAGCCGGAAAGGCGCGTGTCCTTGCCGATAACGACGCGATGACGATGGGTGCCTCGATGGAAAATCGTGCCGGCAGCGATACCTACGCGCATGGCAAGATCCGGCGTCATCGGATAAATATTGGATTGACCGCGAATTCCGTCAGTTCCGAAATAACGACGTTTCATATGCACTCCTGTCGTTGCCGCATCCTCACCGGGACTGCAGCGGCATCGATATCGCCGCTCCAATGCAAGCGACACTGCGAACATCGATGCTTGTGGCTCATGCCACAGATTGTAAAAATCGGCACTTAAATTACCGAGAACGCCTATTACAACGCGTTACCATTAATAAGCACTAAAAAACTGCACCAGGTCGAGACCGACAATAGTCCAATTCACAGCCTACTGCGTCCGCATTACTTTGCCCCACCCGCTGGTTGCCACAGGCGGCGATCAACATCAGAAGCGTTACCTCCTCCTGTCATTTGCTAAACAAAAGGCCAGTCACCTGAAACAGGTGGCTGGCCTCTCAACCGAGATTTGAACGCCTCGCGCCCTTAGCGCGGCTGCGGCTCGAAACCGCCTTCGGGTTCATCGCCCTTGGCGCCGAGTGAACCGTCCTTCTTGGCGCCGGTCTTCGGCACGGCCGAACCACGGCTCGGCGGCGTATCGTCACCAAGGTCGCGTGCTGGCTTCTCGCCACGGATCAGCGCCTTGATTTCCTCGCCGGTCAACGTCTCGTATTCGAGCAGGCCTTCCGCCAGCGCAACGAACTCGTCGTGCTTGGAGGTAAGGATGTCCTTGGCCTGACGATAGGCTTCGTCGATCAGACGGCGAACCTCATTATCGATCTTCTGAGCTGTCGCCTCGGAGACATTCTTCGATTGCGATACCGAGTGGCCCAGGAAAACCTCCTGCTGGTTCTCACCATAGGCGACCTGGCCGAGTTCGTCGGAGAAGCCCCATTGCGTGACCATCGCACGGGCAAGCTTGGTGGCCTGCTCGATATCGGAGGATGCGCCTGACGTGATGTTCTCCTTGCCGAAGGTCAGTTCCTCGGCAACACGGCCGCCCATCATGATGCAAAGGCGCGAGACCATCCACTTGTAGCTCATCGAGTAGCGGTCGCCCTCGGGGAGCTGCATGACCATGCCGAGAGCACGGCCGCGCGGAATGATGGTCGCCTTGTGCAGCGGATCGGCAACGGCGACGTTGAGCGCCGTAATGGCGTGACCGGCTTCGTGATATGCGGTGAGCTTCTTTTCCGCTTCGGTCATGGCCGAAGAGCGGCGCTCGGCGCCCATCATGATCTTGTCCTTGGCGTCCTCGAATTCCTGCATCGTCACCAGTCGCTTGTTGCGGCGGGCGGCCATGAGGGCGGCTTCGTTGACGAGGTTCATGAGGTCGGCACCGGAGAAACCGGGCGTACCGCGTGCAAGCGTCTTCAGATCGACATTGGGAGCCAGCGGCACGTTGCGGGCGTGAACCTTGAGGATGCGCTCGCGGCCGACGATATCCGGGTTCGGCACCACGACCTGACGGTCGAAACGGCCTGGACGCAGCAGCGCGGGATCGAGAACATCGGGACGGTTGGTCGCCGCGATCAGGATGATGCCTTCATTGGCCTCGAAGCCGTCCATCTCGACCAGCAGCTGGTTGAGCGTCTGTTCGCGCTCATCGTTACCGCCGCCAAGACCGGCACCACGATGGCGGCCGACGGCGTCGATTTCGTCGATGAAGATAATGCAAGGTGCATTCTTCTTCGCCTGCTCGAACATGTCACGAACACGGCTTGCACCGACACCGACGAACATTTCGACGAAGTCGGAACCGGAAATGGTGAAGAACGGCACATTGGCTTCGCCGGCGATGGCGCGCGCCAGAAGCGTCTTACCGGTACCGGGAGGTCCGACGAGCAGAACGCCGCGCGGGATACGACCGCCAAGACGCTGGAACTTCTGCGGATCACGCAGGAATTCGACGATTTCTTCCAAGTCCTGCTTGGCTTCGTCGACACCGGCGACGTCATCGAAGGTAACGCGGCCATGCGCTTCCGTCAGAAGCTTGGCCTTCGACTTGCCGAAGCCCATGGCGCCGCGCGAGCCGCCCTGCATCTGACGCATGAAGAACAGCCAGACGCCGAGGATCAGGAGCATCGGCAGAAGTGTGCCGAGATAGCTCAGGAAGCTCGAGGAACCATCCGATTCCGGACGGCCGACGATGTTGACGTTCTTGCTTTGCAGACGTTCAAGCAGGCTGTCATCCACGACCGGAGCATAGGTCTGGAAGGGCGTGCCGTTTTCGACATAGCTGCCGACGACGCGGTTGCCCGTGACAGTCACGTCACGAACGCGGCCGGAATCAACTTCCCGAAGGAACTGCGAATACGGTATTTCCCTGGAGCCTGTTTGTGCCGGCGCGTTCTGAAACATGCTGAACAGGGCAATCAACAGTAGAGCTATGATTGCCCACAGAGCGAAATTACGAAAATTAGGGTTCATCGAACTCCCCAGCACTGAAACTTCCGCCGCTTAAGCGACGGCATTACTTGATCCCTAACATAGGGTTGCGCCAAGCCCTTGCCAAGGCAAACCGCATCGCCGCATGTTTTTTCCGTCTATAGGACCGAAAGCGGCAGCCGCATATAGGCTTCGCGGCCAAAAGCCGCGGAAAGGCGATTGGCGAATGTGAGGTCGAATCGTGTCAAAAAGCGGTCGAAGGGCGCAAGATATGGCACGACCGTCACCGCTGCCGCCTTTGCCTCCCCTTCCGTCACCGCGAGCGGCATCGCCGCCCGAGCGCGCAGCACCACGCCTTTCGGCATAGTCGCCGGAAAAATCGTCATATTTTCCGTGCCTGCAGCGATGACGCGAACCGGGGCCTTGCCCGAATTGCTGACCTCGAAACGATCGTCCCAAATGCCTTTCGCACCCGGCAACAGCGACAGCGGCGCGATATTGCGGCTTTCCCGCATAAGATAGAGTCCGTCGCGCCTGAGATCGAAGACCACGCCGCCGGCCGTGCGTCGACCGGGGCTGGCACCGTTCACAAATTCGAGAACGCGCTCCATTTGCATACGTCCGGGCGCAAACGCCCTACCGCCGAAGATGGCAGCAAGATGAGGTAGCGCATAGGCGACAGCAGCCCGATCCGCCGAAAGTCCGGCTCGGTCGATGACACAAAACGCCTGTGCATGAATTGTGACCCAATCATCGAGCCATGCAGCCGCCCTCCCGGAAAGAGCGGCGCGATCGGCGGCGCCATCCACAGGCACGTTCGCCATCGGCTCTGCTTGGAGATCTCTGCGCGTACGCACACGCTCGTATTTTATATCCTCATTGCTCGGGTCGTCGAACCAGGATACGCCATGCGCCTTGAGAAAGACCCTGATATCTGCGCGCCGGCAGGCGAGAAACGGCCTGACGATCCAGATGCGCCGATCGAACAAGACCGCATCGGCAATGCCTGTGCCATGGCCGCCCTGCCCGCGGCGCATGCTACGCATGGCCATCGTCTCGCGCTGATCATCAAGCGTGTGGGCTGTTACGATCACATCAGCCGAAACGTCGGAGGCCAAGTCTGCGAGCAGTGCGTAGCGCGCCTCACGCGCTGCGGCCATAATGCCGGTCGGAGGCTTCTCGCCCTCCCAGCGGCGGACGAAATGGGAAATGCCGCGCGAGGCGCAGAGTGCGGCGACCTCGCGCGCTTCATCTGCTGCTGCGGCGCGCAGACCATGATCGATGGTCGCAGCACTCAGAGTAATATCTTTGCGAGGATGGGATTTCAGCCGCTCGGCAAGGGCAATCAGAAGCCCGGTGGAATCGCTGCCGCCGGAAACGGCGACCAGAATGTGAGCAGGCTTCGAAAGAGATTGAAGAAATTCCGCCGCGGCGGCTTCGGGCATCAGGACTGTGGCGCCGCCGGTCACAGCGTCAATGGGCATGGCAATCAGCAGGCAAGCCGCTTCTCTTCGCTGGCAACCTTGCCAGTCACAGCCTTGGAGGCCTTGGGATAACGCTTGTTCACTTCGCGAAGCGTGGCGCAGGCCGTATCCTTGTTGTCGAGCGCCGCAAGCGACATCCCGAGTTTCAGCAGCATTTCGGGCGCCTTTTCTGACGTGCTATATTTCTGATGCGCATTCAGAAAGGTCTTGGCAGCCTCGTTATACTTGCCTTGCGAATAAAGCGCTTCACCGAGCCAGAAATTCGCATCCGCAGACCGAGAGCTGCTCGGATAGCTGTTAAGATACTGGCGGAACTCCTGTTCGGCGACGCTATAGTCGCCGGACAGAACATGGCCGTAAGCAGCCTTGTATTGGTCGTTCTCGCTGCCGAGCGAAGCCGTCTGCGAGCCGGAGCCCGCACTTGGCGGCGCACCCGAACCATTGTTGGCTCCCGTCATCGAGGAACCGATCTGGTCGCCGCCCTGATCGAACTGGATGGAGCCAAGCTGGCTCGGCGGCTTGCCACCGCCGGCGCCGCGCGGAGCGGCGCTGCCGTTCTGCGAATCGGTGATAACGCCGGCAATATCGTCCTGCTGACCGCCGCCAGTCTGCGCGGGCACATCGGCTTCGCTCTTCTTCATCGTACCGCCGGCAGCGGGCGCGGCAGCACCGCCGCCACCGCGCTTTTCAAGCTGCTGGAAGCGGAATTCGTTGTCTTCCTGCGTCTTGCGGATCGTCTCCTGCATCTGCAGCAGCTGATAGCTCATTTCCTCGACACGGCCATTCAGCTGGCGCATCTGGTCCTCAAGCTGTTGCAGGCGAACTTCGGCGTCGCTGTTCTGAACGTTGATGACCGGTGCCTGGCCGTATTGTGCTTGTCTTTGGGAATTGCCGGAAGCCGATTGCGCAGAAGCCTCGCGGCCCCCGAAATGGATTCCGAACAACGACAAGGCAGAAGCATCGCGTTCGCTACCCATGACGGCAGCGAGACAAAGCATGCTCGCCACGACAAGTTTTTTCATATGGATCTTCCTGTCCTATTGATTCTTCGGGCCGGAGGGCTCGAACAGGAGATTTTTACAATTACTCTCAAAAAGCAACGGAGTTCGGCCAAAGTGTGGTCAAAAAAGTAAAGGCGGCCAAGAAGCCGCCTTTTGCATTTCGATCGGTCTTTGTTCGCTTATCAGGAGCCGGCGCCGTTGAGCACGGTGACGGCGCGACGGTTCTGCGACCAGCAGGATTCGTTGTCGCAGGTAGCGACCGGACGCTCCTTGCCGTAGGAAATCGTCTTCATGCGGTTCGCGGGAACACCGCGCGAAGCGAGGTAACTTTTTGCAGCTGCAGCGCGGCGTGCGCCAAGAGCAAGGTTGTACTCGCGAGTACCGGTCTCGTCGGCGTGACCTTCGACCGTGATGGAGTAGTTCGGATAGCGAGCGAGCCACTGGGCCTGACGATCGAGCGTCTGGGCAGCCTCGGAGCTGATGGAAGAACTATCAACAACGAAGAAAACGCGATCGCCGACATTGACCGTGAAGTCCTGCGGCGAGCCCGGGGTAGCATTGCCTGCACCGTTCAGGCCAAGACCGTTGGCATCGTTCGGCAGACCCTTCTTGGAAGCGCAGCCGGCCAGAGAAAGGCCAACGAAAAGCGCGATCATGATCGGGTTGCGTGCGAGGTTTTGCATGTGGCCAGCGGCCTGGGTTGCGGTACGGCTCATGGCCGGTCTCTCCTATAAGTCTCTATCAGGGTTGCCAGACTGTAACCGGGGTAGGTTAATCCGATTCCAACAAGTATGGTTAATGATGTCCTAAAATTGTCGCGAAACGGTCCAGTCACAGGACTTTGCGGCGATAAAGTGGCGAGCCTTTCATTACTCGAGAAGCGGCGACCATGCAGGGTCCGAAGCAAAGCCCGGGGTCGGGATCTTCTGTTCGTTATAGCCGGTAAGGTCGATCGAATAAATTTGCGGGCCGCTTGCGCCGGACGGGGCACGGAAGAACATGATGACGCGGCCGTTCGGCGCCCAGGTCGGTCCCTCACTGTAAGAGCCCGAGGTCAGGATTCGTTCGCCGGAACCATCCGGCTTCATGACGCCGATGGAAAAGTTGCCGCCGGCCCGTTTGGTGAAGGCGATCAGATCGCCACGTGGCGACCAGACCGGCGTGGAATAGGAGCCATTACCGAAGGAGATGCGGCGCTGATTTGAACCGTCGGCATTCATGATGTAGATCTGCGGCTGGCCGCCACGGTCGCTTTCGAAGGCAACCTGCGTACCATCAGGCGAGTAAGACGGCGAGGTATCGATCGCGGCCGTAGACGTCAGGCGCGTCGTGGTGCGCGAACGCAGGTCCATCGTATAGATATTGGCGTTGCCTTCCTGCTGCAGGCTCATGATCACGCGCTGCCCGTCCGGCGAGAAGCGTGGCGAGAAGGTCATGCCGGGGAAGTTGCCGACCAGTTCGCGCTGGCCCGTCTGCAGCTGCAGCAGATAGACGCGCGGCTGCTGGTTGGCGAAGGACATGTAAGTCACTTCCTGGCGGTTGGGCGAGAAGCGCGGCGTCAGTACCAGGTCGCTGCCGTCGGTCAGCATGCGCGCGTTGGCGCCGTCCTGGTCCATGATGCCGAGCTGAGTCTTGCGGGCCGTCTTCGGGCCGCTTTCGGCGACGAAAACGACGCGGGTATCGAAATAGCCCTTTTCGCCGGTGATCTTCTGATAGATCGCATCGGCGATGATGTGCGCGACACGGCGCCAGTTATCCGGCTGAGCGAAGAACTGCTGGCCGATCATCTGGCTGTTGCCGAACGTATCCCAGAGGCGGAATTCGGCGCGAAGGCGGCCGCCTTCCTGCGTCACGCGGCCAGTCACGAGAGCCTGCGCGTTGATCGAGGTCCAGTCCTGGAAGCGCGGGGTCGAATCCGGATTGGTGATCTTCTCGATGAAGGCCTGCTTGTTGATCGGAGCGAACAATCCGGAGCGCTGCAGATCGGCCGCGATCACGCTCGAGATCTGCGGGCCGAGCGTATCATTCGACAGAAGGTCGGTGATAGCGATCGGCATGGGCTGGACGTTGCCCTTGTTGATGTTGAGCTCGACCACGGCATAGGCCGGAGTGGATGCCACAGCTATCAGGCCTGCTAGCACCAGCAGGAGGCGGACGAAGGATTTTCTGATCATATGTGCCAAGCCTTTCAGCATTATTCGTCAGAGAGCCGGTTCGAAGTTGAGGGTGACTTCTTTCCAGTCGTCATATTGATCTGTTGGCAGATTCTTGAATGGAGCAGCCCGAAGTACGGCTCGCATCGCGCTTACCGCGATGGCTTGCTGCGTGGCCTTGGGACCACCGGTTACGGTAACCTTTGGTTCGCCCACGATTTCTCCGCTTCGGCTGAGCTTGAGATGCACCCGGACGCGGACATGCTTCGATCTATCGAGCCCCGGAGGAAAGTTCCAATACTTCGCGACGTCCTCGCGGAGGCGGTCCCCAGCTGAGCTTCCAGGCTGCTGCTTAGCGCTTGCAGCCTGCACCGACACGGAACCAGCTAACATCATCCCCAAGGCCACAAGCAAGCTCATGCCGAGACGGGGACAGTGATTTGTCAAACGCCGCACTCCCCGCATCACATCCCCAGATCCGCTGCGCTGAAATTGACGACGACTTCCTGCCAGTCCTCATATTTGTCCGCCGGAAGAATCGTCATAAACTCCGATTGTGCGCGAAGGACCGCGCGTACAGCGGCAGATTGCATGGCACCTTGTGTCGAAGCCGGTCCACCGTTGGTCGTCGCTTCCGGCTGACCGACGATCTGCCCGGATTTGTCGAGCTTGAAGTGCACCTTGATTCGCACGTCGCCGGCGCCTTCAAGACCAGGCGGGAGGTTCCAGTATTTCTGGATCAGATCGCGCAGGCCGTCCTGTTGGCTCTGGCTGAGCTTGCCGGCGCCAAGCGACTTCTTGCCGCCAAGCGAAGCGACCTGGGTATCAGCACCTGCGGAAGCCTGCTGCGATGAGCGCTTCGCGCCGCCTTTCGATGAGGTGTTGTTGAGGAGATCGTTGATCTGATCGGCGAGACCATCGTCGAGGCCCTTGCTGGAGGCCTTTGGAGTCTGGCGCTTCTTGTCGGCGTCCTTCTTGCCATCGTCGGCCGAGGTATTCTTGCTCGTGCTTTGCGTCGTCGTCTTGTCCGTCGGCTTGGCGTCGGCGACCTTCACGTCCGGCTTCGGCGTCGGCTTAACCTCCGGCTTCTGCTCGGCAGCCTTCGGCGGCGTCGGCTGCGGCTTCACATCCGGCACGGGGACGTTGTTTGGCAGCTGAATTTCGGCTTGTTCCGTCGGCTGCGGCGTCGGCGGGGTCGGCGTTGCGTCGGCCTTCGGGGTCGGCGGCGTGGGATCCGGCTTCGGGGTCGGCGTCACGTCAGGTTTTTGCTGCGGAATGGCGGCCACCTCCTTGGGGGCGGCTTCCGTTTCCTTCTGCTCGATCGTCTTGACGTCGTTCGGCCTCGGATCGTCCTGCGGAACGGGCGCATCCACCTTCTTCGGCGCCAGGGCCGCAGTCTCGCTCTCCGGCCGTTGCGTCGGCACGACCGGGTTCTTGATATCCACCTTGTTCTCGCCGGTATTCTGGGCGTTGGCGACCTGATCCTGCTTGGTCGTCGGCTTGCGCGCGGCGTGGTCTGTGACCGGCGCCTTCTTCTCGCCCTGCTGCAGCTGATCCGCCGTCACGATATCGACATCCATTGCCGTGCTTTCCGGCGTCTCAAGCGGCGCTGGCGCACTCAGCGTCACCATGGCGCCGATCAGCACCAGGATGTGAATGACAGCAGAAGTGGCGAGACTGCGCTTCATGTCGGTTCGTCAGTGATCCGTTATCTGCTGCGTAACCAGGCCGATATTCTTGTAACCGGCTTCCTGGATACGCGACATGACGTCGGCAATCACGCCGTAAGGCGCCTTGCCGTCGCCACGCACGAAAATGCGTTCGTTGTAGCCCGTGGTCGCGATCGCCTGCAGCTTCGCGGCGATTTCGGCGACGTCGATCTGCGTTTCCTGCAGGAACACCTGGCCATCAGCCTTGATCGAGATGGTGATCGGCTGGGTCTGGGCGTTCAGTGCGCCGGCCTGCGTTTGCGGCAGGTCGATCGGCACGCCCGACGTCATCATCGGCGCCGCCACCATGAAGATGATCAGCAGCACGAGCATGACGTCGACCAGCGGTGTCACGTTGATATCGGCGATCGGGCCACCCCGGCCGCCGCCGCGACGACCGCCTCGGCGGCCACCGCCACCACCCTTGCCTCCAACAGACATTGCCATTTGAATTACTCCGGTTCTGTCCGCTACTTACTGCGCTGCCTGGCGCGGCTGCAGCTTTTCATCGATCTGGCGCGAAAGGATGGCGGAGAATTCATCCGCGAAACCTTCCATGCGACCCGAGAGCTTGCCGGCATCGGCCGAGAACTTGTTGTAGGCGATAACCGCGGGAATAGCGGCGACCAGACCGATGGCGGTCGCGAGCAGCGCTTCGGCGATACCCGGCGCAACGACGGCAAGGTTGGTCGACTTCGAACCGGCGATCGCCTGGAAAGAGGTCATGATGCCGACGACGGTACCGAAGAGACCGATGAACGGGCCGGCCGAACCGATGGTGGCAAGCGAACCCAGGCGGGCGACCAGATGTTCCGATTCACGCGCCAGCGTCACGTCCATGGCGCGGTCGATACGCATCTGCAGGCCGATCGGCGAACGGGCACCGCGCTCGAAAGACTTCTTCCATTCGCGCATGGCTGCGACGAAGATGGCGCTGAGGCCGGTATTGTTACGCTCCGAAAGCGTCCGGTACAGCTCTTCGAGCGACTGGCCGGACCAGAAGACCTGCTCGAAGTGATCGAACTGCCGCCGTGCCCGAGCGTAGCTCAGATATTTGTCGATGACGATCGCCCAGGTCCATACGGACGCCGCCAGCAGGCCGATCATGACGAGCTTGACCACCAGGCCCGCCTGCATGAAGAGCGACCAGAGCGTGATGTCCGGTGTGGTGGCCGCTGCCAATGCTACTTGTTCCATTGATCCAAAATCCCCGAATCCAAACGCCCGGCGCTAGACCGGGCGGCTAAAAGTGATCTCACAAGAATTGTTTGGCAGCCGCCGCTGAACGCCCTGGTCAAGCCTTCCAAGCTTACAACTGCCTTCTTGCCGTCAAATTTGGTCAAAGGAAGGCGTGCACCGCACAAACTCCGACATAACCAGTAAGACACTATTATGGTTAAAAGAATGTTAGCGTCGAAACATGAAGGATTTAACGGCAGCGAAGGTTATTCTAGCTCCAGGGAAGAACTGACCGGACGAAACCGGCGGCAAACGCAGACAAAGCTTGCGCGGCGAATTCCTTCACATAAAACTCAAGTTATTGCAAGCTGCCTGTTGCCAGTCACCGTCGCCTCGACGAAACCGTCAGTCAAGGAGAGCGAGGGGAACTTGGCTCAACCGGCACTTTCCGATGCGGTCAGCATCTGTGCTGCGAGCTTTTCTGGCAGGCGGCGGGGGCGCCCCTTGGCATTGATCACGGCAATGATGACCTTCGCAGCGATCAGCAGCATATCGTCGCGCCGGATCTCCTGGGACAGCACCATCTTGGCGCCGCCAGCCTTTTCGGTAACTGTGCGGATCGTCAGCACGTCATCCATGCGCGCCGGCCCCTTGAAGTCGATCTCCATGCGATGGACGACGAAAACCAGCCCCTCTTCATCGGAATTCAAGAGTTCGCGCTGTTCCACTCCGAGACAACGCAGATAGTCGGTGCGTCCCCGCTCGAGAAAATGCAGATAGCGCGCGTGATAGACGAGCCCGGAAAAATCCGTATCCTCATAGTAGACTCGCTGCACCAGCCGGTGGCTTCCGGCTTCCAGTTCCCCAGCTATCAGAAAGGGGCTGTTCATCGTTGCCGCATCTCCTTGAGTGTCCGGCATCTCTTTGGCCGAAGTTCTGCCATCAAGCAAGCTTTGAACAATTGTCATAAACTCCGACTATCCGGAATGGTGCCGGATCGCGGATCGGCGCAGAAGGAAAAATCTCATGAAAATAGCGGTTATGGGCGGCGACGGATTCATCGGTTGGCCAACCTCGCTTCATCTCTCCGACGCCGGACATGAGATCCACATCCTCGATAATCTTTCCCGCCGATGGATCGATACCGAACTTGGCGTGCAATCATTGACGCCGATGGATTCGATTCAGGAACGCACCCGCATCTGGCACGCCGAGACCGGCCGTCGTATCCATTTCAATCTGATCGATCTCGCCAAGGATTATGAGCTCCTGAAGAAGTGGCTGGCCGAGCATCGCCCCGACGCGATCGTGCATTTTGCAGAGCAGCGCGCCGCCCCCTATTCGATGAAAAGCGACCGCCACAAGAACTACACGGTCAACAACAACGTCAACGCCACACATAATCTCCTGAACGCGCTGGTAGACCTCAATCTCGACGCCCACCTCGTGCATCTCGGCACCATGGGCGTCTACGGCTATTCGACGATCGGCGCAGCGATTCCAGAGGGCTACCTGCCCGTTGGCATCGATACGACGGACGGCCGTACCGTCAGCCAGGAAATCCTCTACCCCGCCAATCCCGGCTCGATCTACCACATGACGAAATGCCTCGATCAGCTGCTCTTTCAATTCTACGCCAAGAACGATGGGCTGAGGATCACCGACCTGCATCAGGGCATCGTCTGGGGCACGCATACCGAGCAAACACGCCGGCATGAGCAGCTGATCAACCGTTTCGATTATGACGGCGACTATGGCACAGTGCTCAACCGCTTCCTCATCCAGGCGGCGATCGGCTATCCCCTGACCGTACACGGCACCGGCGGCCAGACCCGCGCCTTCATCCATATCCAGGATTCGGTCCGCTGCATCGAGCTGGCACTGAAGAACCCGCCGGCACGCGGCGCGCGCGTCGAAATCTTCAATCAGATGACGGAAACACATCGCGTGCGCGATCTCGCCGAGATGATCGCCAAGATGAGCGGCGCTGAGGTGGTGCGCCTGCCCAATCCGCGCAAGGAAGCTCCGGAGAACGAGCTGATCGTCAAGAACGACAAGTTCCTCGATCTCGGGCTGGCGCCGATCACGCTCGAAGCCGGGCTCCTCGGCGAAATCGTCGATGTCGCCAGGAAATATGCCTACCGCGTCGATCGGTCGCGCGTCCCAGCCGTCTCGGCCTGGACCAAGGATCTCGCCGCGACAGTCAACCATGATCCCGAGGGCAAGAGGCTGAAGTCCGTGTCATGATGCTTGGAAGCGAAATGCTGCAAGGCTTGCGGCCTCACAGCCGCCCTCGTGCCGGGCAGGCATTCGTGACGCTCGTCACGAATGCCGATTATGCCATGGGTGCGCTGGCGCTGGCGCGCTCGATCGTGCGCAGCGGCACGAAAGCCGACATCGTCGTACTCCACACAGCGGGGGTCAATGAGAACGACCTTGCCCCGCTGTCAGCGCTCGATTGCCGGCTGGTCGAAGTCGAGCACCTGCCTTTGTCGGATGCCTTCAACGAGCGGCATGCCCGCGGCAATCTTCACGCCGCCGCCCCATTCACCAAGGGACGCAAGCCCTCCTTCCACACGCCGCTCGATAATTTCTGCAAGCTGCGACTCTGGCAGCTGATCGAATACGACACCTGCGTCTTCATCGATGCGGACGCGCTCGTGTTGAGAAACGTCGACAGGCTCTTCGACTATCCGGAATTTTCGGCCGCCCCGAACGTCTATGAAAGCCTTGCCGATTTCCACCGGCTGAATTCGGGCGTCTTCGTCGCCAAGCCGTCGCTTGCGACCTTCCGGCATATGCTGGAGAGCCTCGACCGTCCCGACGTCTTCTGGCGGCGCACGGACCAGACCTTTCTCGAGACCTTCTTCCCAGATTGGCACGGCCTGCCGATCTTCATGAACATGCTGCAATATGTCTGGTTCAGCATGCCCGCGCTCTGGGATTGGAACAGCATCTCGATCCTGCACTACCAGTATGAAAAACCTTGGGAGGAAAACCATCCCAAGGCGGAACAGTTGAAACCGCTGATCGACCTTTGGCGCAGCTTCCATACCGGCGGAAACATGCCCGACATCGCCGCGCTTGCAAACCCGAGAGTTGCGGCATGAAGGTCCTCATCTCGGGCGGAACAGGCCTCGTCGGCCGATACATCGCCGAAGAGCTGCTATCAGCCGGATACAAGATTGCGATCGGCGGGCGCAATCCGCCTCCATCGGGCCTCTTTTCGCAGCCCGTCTCTTTTGTCCCCTTGAGCCTTGATCCAACAGGAAATCAGAGCGGTGCTTTCGACGATGCCTATTTCTTCGTGCACGCCGCGTTCAGCCATGCCGCCGGCAAATATCGCGGCGGCGAAGGGGATGATCCGGAAGGCTTTCGCCGCCTCAACCTCGACGGCACGGTGAAGCTTTTCGAGACGGCCAGAAAGGCTGGCATCCGGCGCTGCATCTTTCTTTCCTCGCGCGCCGTCTATGGCGATGGCATTGCCGGAGAGGAGCTGACCGAGGGGAGCACGCCGAAGCCGAACACGCTCTATGGCGAAATCAAACGTGATGCCGAGCACGCGCTGTTCTCTCTGTCCACGCTGGGCTTTGCCACAGCGAGCCTCAGGTCGACGGGCGTTTATGGCCATCTTCGCCCCAATAAATGGGACGATCTCTTCGACGACTATCTAAGCGGCAAGCCAGTTCGGTCGCGCGCCGGAACCGAAATTCACGGCCGGGACGTCGGTCGTGCGGTTCGTCTTCTGCTGGAAACGGAAGCCGGCCGGATAGATGGTGAAGCCTTCAATCTGTCGGATATTCTGACCGACACACACGAGGTCCTTAGTCACCTCCAGAGCGCGACAGGCTGTCCGCACGCGTTGCCGCAGCCTGCGGAGCTCGGCGCGGTCTCTGTCATGGATACGGCGAAAATCCGTGCGCATGGATGGCAAGCTGGCGGAAAGGCCCTGCTCAAGCAAACGATAGAGACACTGGCTAAATCGGCGTACCCAAAGGCGGGTATCAGCGCATCAGCTTTGTCTCGTCCCAATCGAGCGCCATCAATTCCGCGTCCCTGAAGCGCGCATCGTCGGAAACGATGAACTCGTCGAGCTGCGGCGGCGCGACGCTGGTTCCGGCCAGCATGGCATGCACCTGCCCGCGGTGATGCGTCTGATGCTGGAACAGATGGTTCAGCACATCGTCTGCCCTCTCCCGCTGGATGCGGCCCTCGCGTTGGATATCGATGATCCGCATCGCGGTCTCCGGCGTTAGCGCCTCGCAGAACGCGACCAGCCTGCGATCGACATCGGCCTGTTCCAGTCTCAGCTCGTCCAGCCGATCATAGGGCTCCTCGATGTCAAAAGCTTTGAGGCCCAGAGCGCCGCCTTCAAGCGCGTCGACATAGAACCAGTCGACCGTCAGGATATGATTGAGGGTTGCCTTGATCGACGGAAAGAAGCTGACACGTTCGGCCTCGAACTCGCCGGGCCGCAAAGCCGCACAGGCCCGATGGAGCCGGACATTCGCCAAGGCATTGTTATAGGCGAGCTTGCGAAAGCTGCGAACGGGATCGAAAGCGGACATAAGCCTCCTCCTCAAGCCTTGTCGAGATCACCATCCCGCCAGACGAGATGACGGGACGTTGGCGGCAGGTTTTCGATTTCCTCGGCGATGAAATAAGGTGGGATATCGAGCGCCACCAGCGCCTGGCGCGTCGCCCGCACCCATTTGAACTCCAGCTCATCATCGCCATCCTGGATACGATGCACGATTTTCGCGGGATCGAAAGGAAAGCCGGCTGGAATTTCCATCAGGTAATAGAGGCCCAGCTCATGCCAGTCCATTTCTTCGTAATGGAAGAAATTCTCGACCGACCAGAGCAGGCGCCCGACCGTAACCTCGACGCCAAGCTCCTCAACCATTTCCCGCCGTAACGTCTCCTCTGAGGTCTCGCCGATCTCCGCCCGACCGCCCGGAAAAGTCCAGAACGTCTCATGCACGGCGCGATGCACCAGGACATGGCCGTCGCGAAATCCGAGCCCCGCGACGCGCATCTGAAAGCGCTGAGAACCGGCATTCAATCTGATGAGCTTGCGTTTCGACATGATCCCCTATCCCACGTCGATCACGACGATTTCAGGCGGAACGCCGAGGCGGACCGGCGCAATGGAGCAGCCGAGGCCGCCGGATACGATGATATGGCGCTCCTCCTCGACGATATGGCCATAGACATACCGGTCGCCATAGCGCGAGGGCGAATAAGGCGACCAGCCGAAAATTCTTACCTGCCCGCCATGGGTATGTCCCGACAGGGTGAGCGACACACGCTCGGGAACAGCGGGAAAGATATCGGGCTCATGGGCGAGAAGGATCACCGGCGCATCGTCGCTCACTTGCGCCATTGTGCCACCGAGATCGTCGAGGCCCTTCGTGAAGGGACGCTTCCAGCGCATGCTCCGGCGCAAGGCGAGTTGATCCTCGACGCCGGCAAGCCAGAAGCCTTGCCCGTCCTTTTCCAGACGCGCCGCGCGGTTGGAATAGACCTCTATGCCGACGGCTGCCAGTGCCCGGTGACTGAAGGTCGGTCCGTGGCCGGTTCTCTGTGCCGTGGAATCATGCCACCAGTCGTGGTTGCCAACGATGGCGTGGATGCCAAGCGGCGCTTCCAGCTTTGCCAGCTCTGCCGCCCAGATGCGATGATCGACACGGTTGGTAATGAGGTCGGTTCCCGATGTATAATCGCCAAGCAGCACGATGATGTCGCCACCAAGCTCATTGGCATGGGCACAGATCGATGCGATGCGCTCGGCATTCATCCACGGCTCACAGGCATGGAAATCGGCAAGCGCGACGATCCTGAGCTTCAGCCCAGGCGCCCATCCTGGCGGTGTCAGCGCATAGCGGGTAACATTCAGCCGAACGACCGGCTCGTAGCCGAGAGCATATCCGCCAAGTGCCATCAAACCGAATATGCTGCCGCCGAAAAGCTTCAGGAAGGCACGACGGCCAAGCATTAATCGTCCTCCCGGAACAACCCGAACTGCGCGGCCTCCAGATCTTTGGGCGGCTGCATGCCGAGATGTTTCCAGGCGATCGCGGTCAAAACACGGCCGCGCGGCGTACGCTGAATGAAGCCCTGCTGGATCATATAGGGCTCGATAATATCCTCGATCGCGTCGCGCGGCTCGGAAAGGCCGGCGGCGATGGTCTCGATGCCGACAGGGCCGCCGCCGAAATTGACCGCGATCATGTTCAGATAGCGCTTGTCGAGCTGGTCGAAGCCGACATTGTCGACGAGAAGCCGCGTCAGCGCCTCGTCGGCAATCTCGCGCGTCACCGCTTCGACTTTTGCGACCTCAGCGAAATCGCGCACACGGCGCAGCAGTCGTCCGGCAATGCGGGGCGTGCCGCGGGCGCGGCGCGCGATTTCTCGCGCCCCCTCGTCGGTCATGCCGAGACCCATCAGCCTCGCACCACGCCGGACGATCAGTTCAAGTTCTTCGACCGTATAGAAACTCAGGCGCACCGGAATGCCGAAACGGTCGCGCAGCGGCGTCGTCAGCAGGCCGAGACGAGTCGTGGCAGCAACCAGTGTAAACTTGGCAAGATCGATCTTCACCGAACGCGCCGCCGGGCCTTCGCCGATGATCAAATCGAGTTGGAAATCCTCCATCGCCGGATAGAGAATTTCTTCGACAGCCGGGTTGAGACGGTGGATTTCGTCGATGAAGAGCACGTCGCGCTCCTCGAGATTGGTGAGCAGCGCCGCAAGATCCCCCGCCTTGGCGATGACCGGGCCGGAGGTCGAGCGGAAATTGACGCCGAGCTCCTTCGCCATGATCTGCGCCAGCGTTGTCTTGCCGAGGCCGGGCGGACCGACAAACAGCACATGGTCCAGCGCCTCGCCGCGCCCCTTGGCCGCCTCGATGAAGACCTTCAGATTGGCGCGCGCTTCCGCCTGGCCGGTAAATTCGTCCAGCGATTGCGGCCTGAGCGTCGCATCGATGTCTTCGCCCCGCTTTTCCGGCGATATAAGACGTGCGGCTTCACTCATGTCAGAAGTTCCATTCCCGGTATGCGTTTTGCGGCTCCTGCGCCGAAGCTCGCTCTCTCGACTTTGCGACAATAGTAAGGATTACGGAAGGTGCAAAGCCTCACCGCGAGAGTTCCTTCAAGCCGAAACGGATCAGCTTGGCGCTATCCGCATCCTCGCCCGCCGCCTTTATAGCCGCCGCAACGGCATTGGCCGCCTGATCGCGAGAATAGCCGAGATTGGTGAGCGCCGAGACCGCGTCAGCAACGGGTGCCGATGCGACCCCTTCCCCCAACTCCTGCTTGAGCTGGATGTTTGCGGCATCACCGGCAAAAGCCGGAGCCTTGTTCTTCAGTTCCGTCACGATGCGCATGGCAACCTTCGGGCCGACGCCCGGCGCCCGCGAGACGGCGGCGCGATCCTGCAAGGCGATCGCATTGGCAAGCTCGGCCGGCGTCAGCGTCGATAGCAGTGCCAACGCCACCTTCGCGCCCACGCCTTGAACCGTCTGCACGATGTTGAACCACTCGCGTTCCAGCGCCGTCATGAAGCCGAAGAGCCGGATCTGGTCTTCGCGAACATAGGTCTCGATGAAGAGAATGCAGGCCTCGCCGACCGAGCCGAGCTTCGAGAGTGTGCGGGCGGAACAATAGGCGACGTAGCAAACGCCATGCACATCCACGAGCACATAGTCTTCCCCGATTTCTTCGATTGTGCCTTTCAGCTTGCCGATCATGGATGATATCCGTCAGGGATGGGTTTCGGGGGTGATGAGGTCGAGCGAAGGAAAGTAGGAGCGATAGCGCGAGGCATCGCGCGTCAGCAGCCTATGCCTTCGCCATTCGGCATGGGCACCGATCAGGAAATCCGGAAGTGTTCTTTCCCGTTGTCCTCCGGCAAGCCGATAGAGGCGATGCGCTTTTCCGGCTCGAAACGCCGCCTCGAAAGGTATGGCCTCGCGCTTCATATCGAGCCAGGATAAGGCGATCGTCAACTCCTCTTCGCTCAAAGGCGAGGCAGCGAGTTCCGACCACACCACCGGACTGATGACGAGATCGCCTTCGCCGACACATTGTTTCAAGAGTTTGGCCGACCATTGCCGCTGGACTGAAGCCGGGCCGAGGATATCGATGAAAATGTTGGTATCAATGAGGGTCGATGTCGTCACGCGGCCCTCTCAGAAACTCCATAAATTCGTCCGTTGTCATCCCGCCAAGGTCAATCGTACCCCTGACGCGCTCGAGCCAATCGTCAAAATCGCGAATGGCCGGATCCGACGCTTCCCCGATCTTGACGAGCATCGCGCCATCGCCGGAAGCGATGAAATCAACCTCCGAACCTGGGGTGATGCCCAGCCTGTCTCGAATTTCCTTCGGGATGGTCACCTGACCTTTTTCCGTTACGCGCATGGTAATACCTCTTCAGTAATACCTAGCGATCCACCGGGAACAAGTCAAGAACAAACTATCCCGCCAGCGCCGCCTGCCGCAGCCGGCTGGCGCCGCGGTTATGAGCATGGCATATGGCGATGGCGAGCGCGTCGGCGGCGTCGTTGCCCTTGAATTCGACCTTGGGCATCAGGATCTTCAGCATCACGTGGATCTGCTGCTTCTCGCCGTGGCCGACGCCGATGACTGCCTTTTTGACCGCATTCGGTGCATATTCCGACACCGGCAGACCGGCGCGGGCCGGCACCAGCATGACGACGCCGCGCGCCTGCCCGAGCTTCAGCGTCGCCACCGCATCCTTGTTGACGAAGGTCTGTTCGACAGCAGCCTCATCCGGCTTGTAGCTGTGGACGATCTCGGCAAGACCGTCATGAAGCTGGCAAAGACGGGATGCCAAATCCATGTCACCGTCCGACGTCACGGTTCCCGACGCCACGAAGCGTAGCGAATTGCCAAGGGTGTCGATGATACCCCAGCCGGTGCGGCGCAGGCCCGGATCGATGCCGATGATGCGAATCGTATTCTGCATAAGCCAACCTATCTTTCAGGCCCGACATGTGCCAGCAAAATGTGAACAAAACAAAAACAAGGCACAGATTGCGATTGCCGGAGCCACGCTGAAAACATCGTGACGAAATTGCGGCGATGGGTTTGGAATGAGCGGACAGCGCTCCTACATGTGGAAGCAACCCTCCCTTCCACCACGCAGGTTTCTTGCCATGGTCCCCTTTTCCATCCTCGATCTTTCTCCCGTTGCCGAAGGCAGCACTATCAGCCAATCCTTCGACAGTTCGAGGCGCATGGCGCAGAAGGCGGAAGAGCTTGGTTACAACCGATTCTGGCTCGCCGAACATCACGGCATGCCCGGTGTCGCCAGCGCCGCGACGTCAGTCGTCATCGGCCATGTCGGCGCGGCAACCTCGCGCATCCGCATCGGTTCAGGCGGTGTCATGCTGCCGAACCACTCACCGCTGGTCATTGCCGAGCAGTTCGGCACGCTGGAAGCGCTGTTTCCCGGCCGCGTCGATCTCGGCCTCGGCCGTGCTCCGGGCACCGACATGCGCACGGCGCAGGCCCTGCGGCGCAATATAGATGCCGGCGCGCAGAGTTTTCCTCAGGACATCGTCGAACTGCAGCACCTCTTCAGCCCGGCAGACGACAATCAAATTATCCTCGCCGTTCCCGGCCATGGCGCCAATATCCCTATCTGGCTGCTCGGCTCCAGCCTCTACAGCGCCCACCTCGCCGCCATGCTCGGCTTGCCCTATGCCTTCGCCTCGCATTTTGCACCAGAAGCCTTGATGGATGCTATCGCCATCTACCGCGAGCGCTTCACGCCTTCGGCCACGCTCGATAAGCCCTATGTCATGGTCGGCGCCATGGGCGCTGTGGCCGATACGGACGAAGAAGCGCAGTATCACTTCACCTCAGCACAGCAGCAATTCGTCAATCTCCGCCGCAACGTGCGCGGCCCCTTCCCGCGCCCGCGCCGCGACATGGATGATTTCTGGACGCCGATGGAAAAGCTGAATGTGGAAAACACGCTGCGCTATGCCGTGGTCGGTTCGCCTGAGACCGCCGAAAAGAAAATTTCGCAGTTCATCCAGGATACGGAGGCCGATGAAGTGATCATTTCGATGCCGATCCATGACATCGAAGCGCGCTTGAAGTCCGTGGAGCTGTTCGCAACGCTTCCGAGCTTCCAAAAGGTATCCTGATTTTCGGAAAAACAATTCAACCGGTGAGCCGAACCCTTTGCGCGGCTCACCGGACAATCGACGGGCTCAAGCCACGAGCCTCGTCTTCCAATGACGCCGGATGAGCATGTCGAGCGACAGCTTGCCGGCGCCGGCGACGATCAGGGCAAACATACCGCCCGCGATCGCCAGATCCTTTTCGAAATGCAGCAATTCGTTGTGGCTGGCGAAGTTCGTGTGAAAGAGCATTGCCGTCAACAAGCAGAACAGGCCCAAACCGAATGCCGCCAGGCGGGTCATTAACCCGAACGCAATGGCAAAGCCGGCGCCAAGCTGCAGCACGATGGTCGCGGTCGCGATGGGGGCTGTGACGCCAAGCTTGGCCATGGCCTCCAACGCAGTATCGAAATTGCTGGCAAGTTCGACACCCTCTTCCAGAAAGAGCAGCGACAAGAGGAGGCGGCCGAACAGCAGCGCCATATCGGCGAAGTTGACCAGAATGGCATTCTCCTCTTCGAATTCCATGGTCTTTCTCCTTCCCGTGATAAGTTCACCGAAGCTCCGATCATCCCCGGCGGCATCCCCACGACCTGATCAGATGGAATGCCGCCGGATCGGTTGCAGCTAGGTCTTAGTTGGTACTCTTAGCGGCAATCGCCTTGGTCAAATCTTCAAGCTCCTCGCATCCCGCCGGGCAGAGCTTGGTGAGTGCTGCCAGCTGCTCGCGGGCCTTGGGCATGTCGCCGGTTTCGACATAGAGTTCGCCGAGATATTCGTGTGCACCCTTGTGGTCCGGCTGTAGTTCCAGCGCCTTGGTGTAGTAGGTGAGCGACGTCTTGAAGTCGCCGGTCTTGCGCAGGGTAAAGCCCATCAGATTGTAGACATCGGCCTGCTGGTGCTCCTCGGCGATATCGCGAAGCTCGGTGAGCGCGCCGGCATAGTCCTTCGCATCGATCTTCGTACGCACGGAAGTCAGGTCCGGCGCATCGGTCGATTCCATATTGTCGACGGCAAAGGCAATGCCTGCCGTTGCGGCCGGAAGGATGGCGACGGCGCACAGGCCGGCGATCCCGAAAATGGCATGTCTGAACATGGTATTTGCTCCTGTTTTTGGCCGCTCAGGCCTGGATGGTAGGGGTGAATCCGTAGGCGTTGCCGTCCTTGATGAAGGTGCCGGAGCCCGGGAATGGGAAATGCGAGCCGCAGATCCTGATCTTGTCGGCAATGACGCGATCGATCAGCCTGCGGCGGGTGGCGACGGCCATCGGGCCATCCTGGTCGTAGGCGCCTTGCCATTCCGGATGGGGGGCGAGCAGCGCCGGCACATACATGATGTCGGCCGAGACCATTAGCTGCTCACTGCCGCCGTCGATGAGGAAGACGGAATGGCCGGGCGTATGGCCGTATGCGGCCAGCATATGCACGCCGGGCGCCACCTCGGCATTATCCTCGGCCAGCTTCCAGTTCTTCCATGTCGGGAAGACGGAGGCGATGCGCCGGCCGGCTTCCTTGCGACCCTCCGCCAACTTGTCGACGCGGCCGGGGTCGGTCCACCACTTGTATTCGGCGGCGTTGACGATCAGCTCGGCATTCGGGAAGACGGCTGCGTTCGTTCCCTTTTCCATCAGGCCCCAAACATGGTCGGGATGGAAATGCGAAATCATGATCGTGTCGATCTTCTTGTAGTCGATGCCGGCGGCCGCCATGTTGGCAGGCAGGTGCGTAGCGTTGGTCTGCCATTGCCCGACACCCGAGCCGGCATCCATCATGATCTTGCGCCCGCCGATATCGAGAACAACGACGGTCAGCGGAATGGGCATGAAATCCGTCGTTAGACCAGCCTTGGAGAGCGCTTCCTTGGTGTCTTCGACGGAAGCATTCTTGATGAAGGCCGGATCATGCGGCTTACGCCAGATGCCGTCGTAGATCGCCGTGACTTCGATGGAGCCGACCTTGTATTTGTAAAAGCCAACCGCCGGCTCCAGCGGCGTGGCGGCAAAGGCTTGCGGGATGAATTCGAGCTTCGACGACAGCCCGAAAGCTGCCGCAGCAGCGGCCGTGCCGAGAACGGCGCGGCGGGTCATATCAAACATCGCAACATCTCCTCAGGGTTATGGCTTTTCGGGCCAGGCGGAGGTCGCAAGCGATTGCGGCCGTCCACTGAGGAAGAAGATCGACGGTCATGGGTGCTTATTCCCGGTCAGCCGAAGATTTCTTACAAGCCATTGAAATTCAGTGGATTATTTTAGCGATGAGAGATTGCATGGATGGGATGGCGGACATTTCGCATTCCCTCGCTTTTGATTTTTTCATCTGACCGGGAATAAAACCCGCGCAAGCGCGATCTAGCCTCTCAGGCAACATTGCAAGCGCCTTATCCGAAGCTTACAGTCGGCATCGGCGTTTTGCGGGGATCATGATGACAGACGCCCGATTTATGACTTCGATGACGCTCGGCGACGAGTTCCCGGCATGGAGCTGGCGCCCGCCGCAAGATACTGCGATTGGCAAGCTGGGGCGGCTTCTAAACCGCCTACGCGCCTTCCTTGCTCGACCGAAAACGATCAAACACGCCATCCTCGCAGCGACAGCAGAGCCATCGTCGCATACCGCGCCTTCAAAGCGCGCGATCGCCTCGCCCGACGAGAGCATGCGTCGCTTCCAGCAAACGATCATCCCGCACCTTGACGCCGCCTATAATTTCGCGCGCTTCCTGAGCCGCGATGCCGATGCCGCGCAGGATATCGTGCAGGAGGCATATCTGCGTGCCTATCGCGGTTTTGGCGGCTTTCGCGACGGCGACGCCCGCGCCTGGACTTTCACCATCGTCCGCAACTGCTATCACGCCTGGCTGCAGGAGGGACGGCGCAAGACCCGCTATGAGCAGCCGATGACGGACGAACGGGATTCGGATCAAGGCTCGCCCTCTCCTGATCCTGCCTCCGAGGAGGACACGCCCGAGGCGGCCTTCATCCGCAAGTCGGAAACGCAGCGGGTGCGAGAGGTCATCAACAGGCTGCCCGATGCCATGCGCGAAGTCCTGGTCCTGCGCGAACTCGAGGACCTCTCTTACAAGGAAATCGCCGAGATCATCGATGCGCCGATCGGTACCGTCATGTCGCGCCTTGCCCGCGCCCGCCGTGATTTCGGCGAAGTCTGGCGAAGCCTCGAAGGAAAAGGGGCGGCACGATGAGCGGCGGAGACCACGATGATCACGGCGAATGGAACGACCTGCTGCATGGCTTCATCGACGGCGAACTGGACCCAGCCAATGCCGCGCGCTTCGAGGCACATCTGGCCACCTGCCGGGACTGCGCCGGCGAGATGGAGAATGCCCTGATGGTCAAGCGTCTTTCCGCACGCGAGGGCGTCAAATGGCAGGCGCCTGATACCGTCCATGCCCGCGTGCAGGCGGCACTGGCGCTGGAGCGATCCATGATGAGGCGCGCAACCGCGGCCGCAAGCCAAACGGAGAGCCCGTGGCAGCGTGTCTGGCGGCTTGTGCGCGAATGGAGCTTCGTGCCCTCGCTTGCCGTTCTCGCCGCCAGCCTCATGCTGGTGCTGAATGTGCAGCAGCAGAGCCAGACGATCGAGGATCAGCTTCTCGCAAGCCATGTGCGCTCGATGCTCGCCGACCATCTGACCGACGTGCTGACATCAGACCAGCACACGGTCAAACCATGGTTCAACGGCAGGATCGATTTTTCCCCGCCCGTGGTCGATCTTGCAGCTCAAGGCTTCCCCTTGGTCGGCGGCAGGGTGGATTATCTCGACGGCCGCGTGGTGGCGGCGCTGATCTACCGCCGGCATGGCCATGTCATCAATCTCTTCATCTGGCCGGGCGCTGCGGGGGCTAAAACCAATGCCGAGAAGGAGGGCTATAATTTCGTCGAATGGCATGCCGACGGGCTGGTCTTCTGGGCTGTCTCCGATGTCGCCGCACAGGATCTCGCCAGCTTCAGCGACAATTTTATTCGCGCGACAGCCCCGTAAGCCCCATAACGCGAAAGCCGACCGCATTGCTGCAGCCGGCTTTTCTGAATGATCGAAAGGAATCAAGCCGAGAGCTTGGCCAGAACTTCTTCCGAAACTTCGAAATTCGAATAGACGTTCTGGACGTCGTCATCGTCTTCAAGGTTTTCGATGAGCTTCATCAGCGACTGGGCCTTTTCTTCGTCGACGGGCACGTTGTTCTGCGCGCGCCAGATCGCCTTGACGGTTTCGGCTTCGCCGAGCGTCGCTTCGAGCGCCTTGGCGACTTCGCCGAGGGATTCGAAGGCGCAGATGATCACATGGCCTTCTTCATCGCTTTCGACGTCATCGGCACCGGCTTCGATCGCCGCTTCCATGACCTTGTCGGCATCGCCGGCGGAAGGCTTGTAGGTGATTTCGCCGACGTGATCGAAGGAGAAGGACACCGAACCTGTTTCGCCAAGGGCGCCGCCGGCCTTGGTGAAGATCGAGCGAACGTTGGACGCCGTGCGGTTGCGGTTGTCGGTCAGCGCTTCGACGATGATCGCCGTCCCACCCGGACCATAGCCTTCGTAACGGATCGCATCGTAATTCTCGGTGTCGGCACCGGAAGCCTTCTTGATGGCTCGGTCGATATTGTCCTTCGGCATCGACTGCGCCTTGGCGTTCTGGATCGCCAGACGCAGGCTCGCGTTCATGGCCGGATCGGGCAGGCCCGCCTTGGCAGCGACCGTGATTTCGCGCGCCAGCTTCGAGAACATTTTCGAGCGCACCGAGTCCTGACGACCCTTGCGGTGCATGATGTTTTTAAACTGTGAATGGCCAGCCATGGCACCCCTGTTCACGTCTTTTGTTGGGAATGGCCGCCTTATAAGAGCGAAGCGGCCTTCATTCAAGTGAAAAGCCGGATAATGGGGATGGAGAGCGGTCGCGATCGAGAAGATATCAAAGATGATCGCGATGGTCACAACCCCTTGAGCACATAGATCAACGGCTTGCGCGGCAGGGTCTTCACCGATACCGTGACGCTTGGCGTCGGCGCATAGGCGACGTCGAAATCGGGACCGAACAGGGCGAGAAACTGATCGACTGGCGGCCCCCAGCGGTGCATGGGCAAGATGAGCGACGAGCGCAGCCTTTTCACCACACGGCTCATGCTGTCGGCTCCCATGGTCAGGCCGCCGTCGACCGGCACCATCACGACATCGAGCCGACCGATCTCGGCATACTGCTGGTCGGTGAGCTCGAAATGCAGGTGCCCGAGATGGCCGATGCAAAGGCCCGCCACCTCGAAGATGAAGATCGAATTGCCGTTGGCTTCGATGCCACCGCCCCAGGAGCGAATATCGGTGACGACATTGCGGATCACCGTGTCACCGACGGTCATGCGGATCTTTGCCGGCTCTCCGGGCACGTCGCTCCATCCATGCAGCACATATTTGATCGCCGGGTCCGGCGTCAGCGTGTAGTGGCTCGGATGGGCCTTGTTCATCGTCACGACCTCAGGCGTGTAAGGTGGCGGATAAGCGCCGCTATAATCCGTGGCGATGGAAACGCCACCCGGCGTTTCGATGAAAAGCGTGGCATGGCCGAGGAAGGTGATCTTCACGTCGCCATTAACCAGGTCATTGGCAAGCGTCGGGCCGCGAGAAGAAAAGCTGGCGAATGTTGCCTTGGGCAGGGATTGCGCAATCGCCTGGCACTGGCTGGGCTGCGGACGAACCGGACTCTGCTGGGCGTCGGCCACACTCCAGCTAAGGACGATCACCAGGAAAAACACGGCAAAGACAGGAAATCGCTGTAACATGCCATCCCCTCGAGCCAGATAGTGGCCGAAGGATGCGGCACGACCCGAAACAGGTCCAGCAACATTCAGGCACGATTGCTCACAATCGCGTCATCATATGCCGATGATGAATTATAGAGCGTGATGCCGAAAAGTGTAGGCGGTTTTGCGACGACGACATGCACAAAATCAAAGACCTAAAGCGTGAGAAGCGAATCTGAAAGATCGCGACGCGCTTTAGTGCAGCGATCAGCGCCAGAAGTCCGGAATGGTCTCCGCAAGGCGCGGTCCAAGCCGCAGCGGTGCGATCTTTTCGGCCAGGCCCGTGACATCGGAAATCTCGACGCCGACGCCACAGATGGTAGCTGGCCCCGAAGCCGCCTCGAAACGTCCCTTCGGCATCTTCGAGATGAACCGGTTGAGCGGCTCTTCCTTTTCCATGCCGAGCGAGGAATCGTAATCGCCGCACATGCCGGCATCCGACATATAGGCCGTGCCGCCGTTCAGAATCTGTGCGTCCGCAGTCGGCACATGCGTATGCGTGCCGACCACGAAGCTCGCACGGCCATCGACGAAATGGCCGAAGCATTGCTTTTCGCTGGTCGCCTCCGCATGGAAATCGAAGACGATGGCATCCGCCTGCTCTTTCAGCGGGCAGGCATCGAGAATGGCTTCTGCCGACTTGAAGGGATCGTCCAGCTCCGGATGCATGAAAACGCGGCCCATGATGTTGGCGACGAGGACGCGGGCGCCGTTGCGGGCGTAATAGAGGCCGGAGCCGCGGCCGGGCGTGCCGACCGGATAGTTGGCGGGGCGCAGGAACTGGTCGTGGCGCTCGCAGAAAATAACGGCTTCCTTCTGGTCCCAGACATGGTTGCCCGTCGTCACGACATCAGCGCCGGCGTTGATCGTCTCGAGGAAGATATCCTCGGTAATGCCGAAGCCGCCGGCGGCATTCTCGCCGTTGACGATGACGAAATCGAGCTTCAGGTCGGATACGAGGCCCGGCAGGCGGTCCCACACCGCAGTTCGTCCCGTCTTGCCAACCATGTCACCCAGAAAAAGCAGCCGCATTCACTATCCAATCACTTCCGAAACGAAATTGAGTCCGCTCTCGGTCAAAATCGCGTCAAGACGGACATCATGCGGCTCAGCCGGTACTGATGGCACTTCTTGGCAATCGAATGCAATGCCGATCAGCCGCGGATTCAAGCCTTTTTGATGCAAACGCTCGATAGCGCGGTCGTAGTGGCCCGCTCCGTAGCCTATGCGATGGCCGCTTCTGTCGAAGGCCGAAAGCGGTACGAGCATGACGTCCGGGTCCAGCACCGCCGCATCAGGTCCCGGTCCGAAGGTTCCGAATCCGACCGGAACCAAGGGCGCGCCTGCGACAAGCTCGCGAAAGACGATGGTGTTGCGATCAAGAATGACAGGCACGCAAAGCCGCGCGCCGCGCTCCCGCAACCGCGCCATCAACGGCCTTATATCCACTTCGGAGCGGATCGGCAGGAAACCGGAGATGATCTCCCCTGGCCCGACATCGATTGCCTGTCCGCCATGCACCGCCATGGCGAGGGCTTTTTCGATACGATCTTCCGTTGGAATAGCGTCGCGCGCCGCGAGACGCTCGCTGCGATATCGGGCTTTCAGTTCTTTGAGGCTCATCGGATCTTCGCAAATATCTATGATATCACGAAAACATAATGAGCCGGCCGCCCGTTGCAAAGCGCGAAAGCGACATCCAGTCGTCGCAGAAGGCAGTCCGCTCTTTCAGTCCTTACGGATGATCGACAATTTTCCGTCGCCATCCACATGCGCGCGAACATTTTCGTAATTTCGCAGCATCGTGTGATCGGTTTCGATCGGATGCGAATGCGTCGCGGTGATAACCACCACATCCGCACCGGCCGCCTCACCCGCCTTGACGCCGGCCAAGACGTCTTCGAACACCAGGCATTCCGATGGACTGAGGCCGAGGCGCTGCGCGCCGAGGATATAGCCCTGCGGATCAGGCTTGCCCACTTTCACGTCTTCGGCGGTGACCATAAAGCGCGGAACCGGGATTCCGGCAGCATCCAGCCGCGCCAGCGCCAGCCGATAGGGCGACGAGGTGACGATCGCCCAGCGCTCCGGCGGCAACGATGCAAGGAAATCGACGGCGCCTGGCAGCGCAATCACACCCCCGACATCCGCAATCTCGGCTTCGGTGATCTTCAGCGCCTCTGCAATCGGATCGACGCCCGGCAGATTCAACTGGCCGATCGTATCGACACCGCGCTTGCCGTGCATGGTCGGCATGAACTTCTCGACATCAAGACCCTGGGCGCGCGCCCAGTTGCCCCAGACACGTTCGGCAGCGGCGATCGAATTGATGATCGTGCCGTCCATGTCGAACAGGAAGCCGGAATAGGTCTTGGAGAAGGCGGAATTCGTTGCAGCGGACAAGAGCGGACCTTTCTGGATAAGACGTTGAGCGCCTGCGCGCAAACGCGGCGCTCATGATATGCCCTTCCCGACTAACGGCAGCCGTCGAAAGAAGCAAATAAATGCTGGGCAGGACGCTCGGGAAAAATCAGCTGGAGACAATGAGTAGAGAAAGACGGAGAGGGCGCGCGGCAGCAAGAGATGCCGCACGCCATGAGCATTATTCGCCGAGGCGGCTCTTCAGACCCTTGATGATGTAGTTCGCCAGTGCCTCATAGTCGTCATCGAAATGGTGACCGCCATCCATGGCGATAACTTCGGCGCCAGTGCTCTTCAGCAACGGGCATGCGACATCCTCGTCATCGTCCTTGCCGTAGACGCATTGCACCATCTTCGGATTGATCGACTTCAGGTCGTTGACGGGATCGCCGCCCTTGCCCTCGCTCGAAGCGCCTAGCCAGCCCATGACCGAAATCACATAGTCGACCTTCTGCGACAAGGACAATAGCGACATCTGGACGATCTTGTCCTTTTCGGCCTGAGGCAGACGATTGTAGCTCGCCGGCAGCACGTCGGCGCCGAAGGAATAGCCGACCAGCACCACATGCTTGACCTTGAAGCGCTTGGTGTAGAAATCGATGATCCGGCCGAGGTCGTTCGCAGTCTGCTGCGGATCCTTCTCGGTCCAGAAATAATGCAGGGTATCGACGCCCACGACCGGAATACCCTGATCCTGCAGATAGCTGCCGACTTCCTTGTCGATGTCGCGCCAGCCGCCGTCGCCGGAATAGACGATCGCGAGCGTATCCTCGGTCGGCGTCGTTTCCATGACATCGAGGGGCAGGCCGAGAGGCGACTTGGAGCTGTCGATCGTCTTCATCAGATCGGCGAGCGATGCCTCAAGCGTCGCATAGGTGTCTGCATTGTCCGAATCCGTGGTTTGGACTTCGGGATGATCCTTCTGGATATCCTCGACGTGGTCGCGCCCGTCCTTCGGCGCATTGGCTGTGAACGTCACGAGGATCGGGTTCGGCAAGGCACCTTCCTGCAGGCCGAAGGACACCATGTCGCCATCGGTCTTCTTCTCGGCCGGCGTGCAAAGCTCCTGCTTCAGGCCGATGCCCGCGGTCGGATCGACAGCCAGCGTACCGGCAACCGTCGCATCCGGGGTCTGCGCGGCGATCGTCAGCGCCATGGCACCGCCGGCGCCGACACCGGCGATGATAGGTAATTGATAGGTGCTGTCGGCAAAGGAGCGCTGCACCTGCTGGCTGAGCGATTCCAGATCGGAAACGATATAGATGCAGCCGTCATTCTGGCTGACGTCGTATTTGTTGAGCGAAGCCAGGAAGGAGGGATAATCGATACCGATCACGAGCGAACCGTTGGCGACCAGCTTGTCGGCAACCGCCTTTTCCTTGTCGCCCCAGCCGGCGAGATCGGAAATCAGTACGACTTCGTTCGAAACCTTGCCCTGTGGGCGCATGATGTGCGGCGCCGGGATCATGCCCAGATCGTATTTGGCATCGTCGGCCTCAGCCCGTGCCGGACCCGACACCAGCAGGCCCATCGACACCATACATGCGAAAGCCAATGACATTGCGTATTTCAAGATCATTTCCTCACGACCCCCTTAAGTCCGCCCCCGATGAGGAATGTGGCATCCATCAACGCGATCATTGGACTTACACCTCCCGAAACAGCCAGGTAGCGTGGCTGCCATTCGGGATGGAACTTGGATTTGAAGGCACGAAGCCCTTTGAAGTTATAGAAGCGCTCGCCATGCTCGAAGACAGTCCCACCGACCCTGTCCCAAACCGGCGCCGATTCCCGTCTCGACATGCCCGATAGCGGTGCCATGCCGAGGTTGAAACGCTGAAAGCCCTGGCCTTTGAGGTATTCGAGGACCTGCACGAACAGGAAATCCATCGAACCCTTCGGGGCATCGGGCGAAAAACGCATCAGGTCGACGGACCCCTCCTCCTTGGTCTCCGTCATCAGGATATTCGCAAAAGCGACGATATTACCATCCTTTTTCAACACGCCGATCGGCTGCGAGCACACGTAGTCCGGATCGAACGCGCCAAGCGAGAAGCTCTTTTCCTTGGCATTGTGATCGGCCAGCCATGTATCGGACACATGGGCAAGCTGATCCATGACTTCAGGTATATCTTGAGGTTCGATAACGGCAAATTCTAGTCCATCGCGCACCGCGCGGCTGGCCGTCTGCCTGAGATTGGCCCATTTACCACCCTTGAGCTCGAAATTGGCAAGATTGACCACGGCCAATTCACCGAGCTTATAGGCACGCAGGCCCGCATCGGCGCAATAGGACAGAAGTGCGGGCGAGATCTGGTAGAACACCGAGCGGCAACCCGCCGCGCGCGCAGTCTCGACGAAACGCCAGATCAGATCGGGCAGCGCCTGACGCGGACCGACTGGATCGAAAAGCGCGATCCACGAGCGGCCCTGCTTGCCGTACATGATGAAGGCATCGCCCTTTTCCGAGAACATGATGTTCTTATCGCCCATACGCACCAGATTGGCATCGGCCACGCCTTGCTTGCGGACGATTTCGACGGCACGCGTCACCGCATCGTCGGTCACGGGCTCCAGGCGCTTCGTCGCCGGGCGCAGAAGGCTGAAGATCGCGATCGCCGAGGACAGGATGGAAATGCCGAGGGCCGCGCGAAGCCCGCGCGGCGCCTCGTCGGCGAATTCGAATTGCCACCAGAGCTGATTGCTGTACCCGACATCGCGATAGACGAAGAACAGCACCACGATCGCGCCGATGCAGATGACGGCAATGGCCGTCAGCCATCCGGCCGTCAGCGTCTGGTTGAGCAGCGAGGCCGGCCGCTTGAATAGGCGGCGGCTGACGACGAGGCTGAAGACGAAGAAGGCCAGCAATCCGGCTTCGACGATGGCGATGGCCTTCAGCAGCGACAGGAACAGGGCAAGCAGCGCCGAAAAGCTCGATACCCACCAGGCGCCGTCCAGGCGCTGGCTGAGGCCGCGCGCAGCCACGATGATTGCCAGCCCAAGAAGGCTCGAAAGAAAATGCGCACTTTCGACCAGCGATAGCGGCAGATAGTCGGACAGCACGATCAGGTTCTGATCCGGCGTCGGCGTGACGCTCGAGAAGACCAGCATCATGCCGAGCAATAGCGCAAAGGCAGACAAGAGCTGCGGCATGACGCGGGCGCCGATGCGGCGCATGCTGGAAGCCACCGGATGATCGACGAAACGGCGCAGCTCCGCCACCGAGATCGCGGCGATCGCGATGACAAGCGGGATGACGTTGTAGATGACGCGATAAAGAACCAGCGAGCTCAGAACGGCGTCTTCATTCACGGAACTGCCGAGCCAGGCGATAATAATCGTCTCGAAAACACCGAAGCCGGCCGGAACATGGCTGAGCACGCCGAGACCGACAGCAATGGCGTAGATGGCGAAGAAGCCCGGCCAACCGATGGAGGTTTCCGGCAGCAGCACATAGAGCACGGTGGCCGAGGCTGCGATATCGAATGCGGTGACCAGGAACTGCCGCGACCATGTGCGCGAATCCGGCAGCCGGACCTCGACCGGCCCGATGCGCACCTCGCGGCCGTTGCGGCCGGCATAGACCACGAAGGCAAGCGCCGCAAGAATGGCGATGGCGATCAGCCGCAGCCACAAGCCATCGACGCCGATCAGCGGGCCGATCTCATCGGCGATGACCAGAAGCGCGATAGCACCGACGGCGGCCAGGCCGAGACCGAAGGCGAGCGTTACGAAAGCGATGACGCGGGTGATGTCGTCTGGCGACAGCCCGAGCCGGGTATAGGCACGATAGCGGATCGCGCCGGCGCTGAGCGCGCCGAAACCCGCCGTGTTGCCGACCGCATAGGCGCTGAAGGAGGTCAGCGCCACATGCGGAAACGGCAACCGCTTGCCGATATATTCGAGCGCATTCTGGTCATAGAAGATCAGGGAGGCGAAGCTCAGGCCGGTAAACAACAGCGCCAGCAGCACCGAGGAGATCTTCGTCGTCGTCAGGGCGTGGACGACGTCGTCATAGCGCACCTCGGTCGTCAGGTCGTAGATCGCATAGGCGGCGATGCAGAAGACGGCGACGGTGAGGAAAGCGACGATCAGCGCCCGGAAGCGGTTCAACAAACCGACGATACCGCCACGTTCTTCCAATTCCTCATCGGCATTTTCCAGATCGATTGGGCTCGACATGCTCTACCTGTTTATAGTGATCTTCGCCGGTTCCGACTGTTCGGGTATTTATTCAGCAGTATCGACGATCCGTCTTCGAGTTGCCGTATACACTTCTTTCGACAAGCCCGTTATGACGCGCGCTCCCATCATTCTAAATTTAGGCAATTTTGGCGCAGGCCCCGTCCCGCCAGCTATGAATCCGTTATTATTTAAAGGATTTTGTCATTCACCCGGCTTTTGAGCTTATCCACACACAAAAGTGATCTTCCCATCCCATCCTGAGCGCCCTCACCATCAACGCCGCTCTTCTTCCGATTATCCGAAGCCTACTACAACGGGAGATGGATATCCATCGCACGGTATCAACCGCACTTCCGAGTGGCTGAATCCGGAAAGAGATAGGCCCGGCGCCGCAATCGGCACCGGGCCACTGACTGATAGCCAGGAAAGGGATCGGGGCGGTAGCGTCCGTCGATACGGGTTTGCCGGACCTCAGCGATCCGGCGCTTCCGCCGGTTCGCCGCGCATTTCACTCAGGAAGAACCCTTCACGCAGATTGATCCCGTATTCGACGAAGGCTTTCATGCAGCAGAGCATCTGGGTCCAGCCCTCGCAGTTCAGATAGGTGCTGCGGCGGCCGGCCTCGTCCTCGTGCCAGCCCGATTCCTCGATGATGACAAGCGTGCCGCCATCCTCCAGCGCATCGAAAGTCATCTCCACTTTAGTTCTGTAACGGACGCCGTCCTCGCCGGTGCCGCCTTCCCAGTGAAGGACGATGCGCTTGTTGGTCTCCACTTCATCGACCTCGACGGGGGCGTTCTTCCACCAGATGACGGTCGTTCCCGCCACCAGGGGCGCGCTCGCCCCGCCGACAGTGGTGAAATAGCTCGAAAGCTTCTTCGGGTTGACGACAGCATCGAAGACTTCATCCACCTTGCGGCCGATCCGTCCTGAAATCCGAACATTCAATGTCATGGCATCTCCTCCATCCTTGTCTGTCGTTATCGCTCCATTGCGAATGGCTCTATTATGTTATAAAAATATAACATGTCAAACGAATCGGATAGCGACCTCATTTTCAAGGCCCTTGCACATCGTCGGCGGCGCGAAATCCTGGACATGCTCAAGGATGCACCGCGCACGACGGGCTCGCTCTGCGAGGCTTTCACGGATATGGACCGCTGCACCGTGATGCAGCACCTGAAAGTGCTTGAAGATGCAGACCTAGTGATCGCCAAGAAAGAAGGACGCGAGCGCTGGAACCATCTGAACAGCTTGCCGATCAAGCAGATCCATGATCGCTGGATCAGCGCCTATGCCGGCCATGCCCTCTCCATCCTCGATCAGCTGAAGAACGATCTGGAGGGCTAAAAAAGATGGTTGGGTTCGGAGAAAGCCGGATTTAGGCTGCGCCGGCGCGGCCCAACAACCGTTTCAGCCTGTCGCTCGTCCCGTCCTCTTCGAGCGGCGTATAGACGACCAGCTTCATGTCGGCACGATCCATGACGGCAAGCGCGGTATATTCGAATGTCATCAAGCCGCCCTCCGGATGGCGCAGACGCTTGTGACCCGTCAGCGGCCGCAGCACATCCTGCCTCGGCCACCAGGCGCGAAATTCGGGGCTCGCCTGCATCAAGGTAGCGATCAGCCGCTCGAAATCAGGATCGCCGGCATAACGGGCACCGTCGACGCGAAACATCGCCAGCGAATTCGCGGCCACGATCTCCCAATCCACGAGAAGCTGCCGATGGGCAGGGTCGGTAAACACCCGATGGACGCTGTTACGCGCGTCCCCCTGCAACAAGGCATAATCGCCGAAAAGCGCGACGGCTGCCGCATTCCAGGCGAGCACGTCCCAACGCCTGCCGAGAACATAGGCCGGCTGGCTGGCAAGGCTCGCAAGCATGCGCACCAGCGCATCCGGCACCTCCTCAGGCTCGCGCGACGGGGCGTCAACAGACGGCCGATCGCTGAGGGTGAAGAGGTGCCGCCGCTCGACCGGATCGAGCCGCAGCGCCTCAGCCAGCGCCGACAGAACCTCCGCGGAGGGGCGGACGTCCCGGCCCTGTTCCAGCCAAGTGTACCAAGTGGTGCCGACACCGGCCAGAAGCGCCACTTCCTCGCGCCTGAGCCCCGGCGTGCGCCGCCGAAACCCTTCCGGAAGCCCGACGCCTGCGGGCGTCAGTTTTTCCCGGCGGGAGCGCAGAAAGGCGCCGAACTCGCGACGCCTGGCTTCAAGAATGGTCTGGCTCTGGTTGATGGTCATCGCTTATCATAGCAGGATCAATACTAGAGCGTTTCCGATTTTA